>JANQPA010000096.1 GCA_028285545.1 Saprospiraceae bacterium
AAATAAAACCGCGTAGCGGTGTCAAGCATAAGCCTTGGGTGCTAACCCAAGGCAGGAAAATAGGCAAAAATGAGCGGCGTAGCTGCGACACAAAGACCTGATTTTAAGGCCAATAAGTTATTGTCTAAATTTGAAAAAGTGTACATAACTTTATGTCATTCTTATGTTTAAGACTCTAAGTCATCCAACAGATATTAGGATATTATAAAAAATCTCAATACCCAATACTCATTACTCAATATCATTAACATCAATAAAAAGTTAAATATAAAATAAGAGCATGTTAATATTCGTCTTGATAAGGAGCGTGTCTGGAATTAAACCGATTAAGTATGAGATGTATGCGTCATTTAGTCCTATTCATTCTTTTGAGTATTTCAAGCCTTAAGGCCGAGACTCGGCACATCCACATTCTAAAAATATTAGACTCTGACAATCCAGATTTTATTATCCGGGAAGCATGTAACAGTATTTCGGCGGATTTAGACAAAGAAATAAGGCTAATGCAACATTATCTGGGAGTGTATACGGTACATGAACATGAAGTAATTGGAAGTAATTTTAATCGAGATGAATTATTAAAGAAGGTTGACTATGAGATGTCTTATTTAGAGGGAGATATAGTGGTTTTGGTTTATGTAGGACATGGGTATCGATCAGGAGACATGAAGAGTCCTGCGCCAATGTTGTACCTCAATAATTATGAAGAGTCCCTTAACTTTTTGGATATTCAGCAAATTATTTTAGATAAGCGGCCCTCCCTGATGTTATCCATAGTATTAGCATGCAACAAAACGCAGACTGACTTCAATAGGCCTCCAGATATTATTGCTTATAATGAACCATTGAAGGACGTCAGCCTAAAGTCACCTCCAGCTCTTCCAAGAACAGCTAAGTACAAGGCATTATTTGATGAAATTCCTAATCGTACAAGATGCATTGACTTGTTTGGTGCTGACAAAGAGTACTATACCTTTATCAGTCAAAATGGGGGTATTTTTTTTAATGAGGTTTTTCAGGTAATTCATGCTGCATTATCTAATAACGAATACTCTACCTGGGAGGGCATATGTCAATCAATTGAGGCTTCAACCATAAAAAAATTGCAACAACGTGGAATTGATTCACAAAAACCATTATGCAGATATTATCTAAGTATTCACCCAGTAGAAGTAGGAGCACATTCTTCGAGGATACTGGACAAGCATTATTTTAAAAAATCCAGAAAGGAGTTAAAAAGGCTTCAGAAGAAACAACTTCATAGCCTTCGTCAGCAACATCGTACCCGAATGAAAGTGGCTCGCCAGGCTGGAAAAACAGCTCAGGAGCGGCGGGTTATGGCACTTCAGCACAAGGCTGCCTTAAAAAGCATAAAGGCTCAACATAAGATAGATCATATAAGGTTAGAGCGGAAATACCAGCCAATAAGTAGTTCACAATAAAACTGTTAAAAAAAAGTTTTATACTGTGTTCAAATAAACAACATCTATCCATGAAGAAGATTATTCCTTTAATATTATTTGTTTTATGGATTGCCACTTTAGTTTTTCCTGAATCTTTTAGCCAAATCATCACCGCTGACTCGGCACAGGTGACGCCCCCTCCCATCGGAGAGGATGGCCAGGAATTTGGTCCTCAAAAAACTGTGCAGGAAATCTATATGTCTATTGCGGTGCTTGTTTTTGGATTATTGGTGGTAGTGGCCCAAACCATTCTTTTTTACAGGCAAAAGGCAGATGTGGAGGAAGCCTTTAAATATTTTATTGTCACTCTTATCATAATCGGAGCTTTATTCCTAGTGACTGCAGGGTATGGTAATCAACAAATTGCACCGATTCTGGGTTTGCTAGGTACCATTGCCGGTTATTTGCTTGGAAAAGCATTTGATAGCGGTGGCCGAAAGTCAAATCCAACTGGATAATGAAGTATTTACTCTTGTTTTTCTTTTTTGGAATTTCCCAACTGGCCTATACACAGCCCCGACAAATGGACTATTTCCACAAAGAATATGGGAGTAACTGGAGAACACTGGATCCAGGCAACCACATTCTGGCTAATAGTGTATTAATTGGGAATTACCATAGAAGAGCAAAAGTATCTTTCAGTCTCAGCTGGACCGATCGTTTTGAAAAAGAAGATTCAAGTATTTTTTCTTTAGAAGCTTCCTTTGCCTCAACTTTCCAACTCAATAACAGAGAAGGATGCTGGATTCGTATTGTAACTGCATTCAGCAAAACACAAACCACAGAAGTTGTCTACTTTTTGGAAAAAGGGAACTGTTATGCCATTTACTGGAATGGTAAAAGAAAACGCTGGGATGTAGCTCAAGCTAACTGTAGGATGGAAGAGTAATAATAAAAACACCGTTTATTTGGCTTGACATTAAAAAAACATTTAATATATACAAATATTTTCTTAGTATTTCCTATTAATTTTCTAATTATACTTTTCTTTTTACTATTTTGCGCACAAATAATAAATAAATAGTCTACCCACAGGCCAATTCAATTGGTTCTGGCCCACCTTTTTGTATTTTTTTTTATTCCTTGCGAAGCTTTGAGGGCAATTCGCCGTATATCCATTTAAATATTGTTGTTCCCGATTTAATAAATAACTCAAGATTATGAATAGAGTTGTACTAAACACCTCCTACTGCATAGCATTCGCAGTGTTATTTTTTTTAAATCCTTTCAGAGGGTTTTGGAATAATAACAACTCAGCAGTCATGGAGTTATCATCCCAAGAACTATCAAGGTCGGCTGTTTCAGGTGAACATGCGACAAGTTTGACGAAAGAAACTACTGTTTTTGACTTCCAATTATTGGATACAATGCTTGCAGATACCATATGTGCAGGCGATTCCATACTATTTAACGGAGTCTTTATTAAAGAAACCGGACAATATTTAGACACTTTAAAGGATATCAACGACATGGATTCCATTATCACTTTGGATCTTGTAGTCAATGATACCTTTTTTAATGAAGTGATATTAGAAGTTTGTATGGGTGATACCTTATTCGTTGGTGATACTCTTCAATTTTTCTCTGATACTTCTCTCTTTGTTAATTATACAACTGTAAACGGTTGTGATTCGACAATTCGGTATCTGGTTATTCAAAGACCCATGCAGGGAAAAATTACAGAAGTTGAAATTCCAACCTGTCTTGGTGATTCAGCCTTATATCAGGGCCAGTTCTACAAAAAAGATACCATCCTGCGCATATTTCAAACAGCGGAAGGTTGTGATTCAGTCATCCATTTGAAATTACTGCCCCTGGATACCTTTAGGACGGCCGTCTCCGAAACCATATGCGAAGGAGACACCATCACCCTTGGGTCCCAGCGATTCACATCAGATACGGTTTATACGGAAGTATTTCCCGCTGTAAATGGTTGTGATTCTACGGTAGTGTACACTTTGAACGTATTAGATTCAGCATATACCCAAATCGATACTATGTTTTGTGCTGATGATACCCTTTTTGTAGATCAGTATGTTATTACTACTGACACCCTCATCTTTTTGGATACCCTCCAGGCAGCCAATGGATGTGATTCGGTAATTGCCCTTAGTGCTACAGCAGTCACTGAATTAATAACCAATATAGATGAGACCATCTGCGAGGGTGATTCTATCGAATATAAAGGTGCCTTCTACAAAATGGATACCCTGATTACGGATACTCTAAATTCAGTCATGGGTTGTGATTCATTAGTACTTTTCCAACTTAGTGTAATAGACACCTTCACCAATTTCATTGATACCGTAATCTGCCGAGGGCAGTCCATTATCATTGGTGATAGTATGTATACGGAGAGTGCCATGGTTACCAACCAATTTTTCACACCGAGTGCTTGTATTACGGTCAATGTATCTTTGACCGTCGCAGATACTTTTAACCTGAGTTTGGATAGTACAGTATGTGCAGGCGACACCGTGTTCTTGGGTAGTCGACCTCTATTAATGTCTGGTATGTTTACTGATACTCTGCAAACGGCCTTAGGTTGTGATTCCATTGTGAGTATTAATTTGACCGTGTTGGATACGGTACTTATGTCAATGGACAGCACTATTTGTTCCGGAGATACGGTATTCTTCGGTATGGATACTCTTACGATGACGGGGGTTTATGATCAGTCTTTTACTAGAGCCAATGGTTGCGATTCCACCATCAGACTAAATTTGAATGTCCTGCCTTCATCTCGGACGGTGATTGATACCATGATTTGCTCGGGAGATACAGTATTCTTTGGAATGGATACTTTGACTATGACAGGAGTTTATACCAACATGTTTATAGCTTCTAATGGTTGTGATTCCTCAATAATCATTGATCTTCAGGTAATGGATACTTTCATTACGAAAATAGATACATCTTTATGTCTTGGAGACACATTAGATATTGCAAATTTGAGGATAAGCAGTGGTGGAGCATTTATGCAAAGCTTCCAGTCCATAACGGGTTGTGATTCGGTAGTTATGATAAATGTAGTAGCTAATGATACTTTCTTTATCAATAGGGATGTAGGTTTATGTCAGGGAGATACCCTATTCCTTGCCGATACAGCTGTGACCAGCGCAGGAGTTTATACTGAGTTTTTGAATACCATTGCCGGATGCGATTCAACTATTCAATATACGGTGAGTATTTTAGATACTATTTCGGTCAGTATTGATTCTACCATTTGCCAGGGTGATACTGTCTTTGTAGGCTTGGATACCTTAATAAGGCCAGGCCTGACTCGTCATATTTTAAGAGCCTCTAATGGCTGTGATTCGATCGTCAATCTTAATTTGATGGTACTGGATTCTTTTTACAGGGAAGATATTTTTACCATTTGCCAGGGTGATACACTAGAAATTGACGGACAAAAATACTTTGAGTCAACAGTTGTTACAGATGTATTTACTGCTGCAAATGGATGTGATTCTACTGAAGTTTTAATTGTTAATGTGGCGCCTCTTGGAAATAGGATTCTCGACACGACCATCTGTCAAGGAGATACCGTATTTGTAGGAGATATACCATTGACACAAGAAGGTATGTTTACCGAACGATTGACGACCGTTTCAGGTTGCGATTCGATCGTTACCGTCAACCTGACCGTTTTGCCGTCTTATAATATTGAAATTGACACCACCATATGTACAGGTGATGTAATATTCCTCGGCGATCAGCCACTTTCTAATGATGGATTTTATTCTCGACGATTGCAGGCAGTAAATGGCTGTGATTCCATTGTTTCCATTAATCTAAGTGTGATTGACACCTTCCTCATACAAATAGAAGATGCAATATGCGAGGGAGATACCTATCTATTTGGAGGTCAGGAATTAACAAGTGAAGGAGTTTATAGTCAAGTCCTAAGTGCTGCTACCGGCTGTGATTCCATCCTTCAGTTAACTCTGACTGTTTATCCAAGTTTTGATAATTTCAGTACACAAACAATCTGTGAAGGAGATTCCATTATTCTGGGAGAAACAGTAATCAAAGAATCAGGACAATATTTTGCGGAATTGTTCAGTGTCAATGGTTGCGACTCCCTAGTAACCGTTGATTTAATGGTACTTCCTACTTATAACGATACCATGCCTATAGAACTTTGCGAAAATGAGACCTTTATTTTTGGTGGCGACTTTATAACCGATCCAGGGTTATATACTGCTGAATTTCAAACAGTTGATGGATGTGATTCTATTGTGACCATTGATGTAAGCGTCCTTCCGATATTTTCTACCCAGGTATCTGAAGTCATTTGTGAAGGAGAAACCTATACATTTGGCACCCGGGAATTAAGTAGAGCAGGTGAATATTCAGAAACATTTACCAGTTCGAGTGGTTGTGATTCATTGGTATTCCTGACTCTTGATATTACTCCAAGAACAGGGTCTTCAATAAGGGCTACGATTTGTGAAGGAGAGACCTATGAGTTTGGGGCGAATGCTCTTACCGAAACCGGAGTTTACCAAGAGGCATTTCCTGGTTCTAATGGATGTGATTCCATAGTTACCCTTAATTTGACGGTCATACCGATTACCCGATCTACCATTAACCAAACCATTTGCCAGGGAGAGACCTATGTGTTCGGTGATCGTGAAGTGAGTGAATCAGGTATATATAGAGATACCTTCGTGGCCCAAAATGGATGTTTCATAATCCTTGTCCTGGAATTAGAAGTCTTGACAAGCATTAGGGACACCATTTCAGCTAGCATTTGTGAAGGCGATTCCTACCGTTTTGGTGATCGATCTCTTACACAGACCGGGGTATACACTCAAAGGTTAAACAATACTAGTGGTTGTGATTCTACCATTGTTTTAAATCTGGATGTAATAGAGGCCTTTGAGATGGAGCAGAATATTACAATTTGTGAAGGTGACACCTTCAAATTAGGCCGACAAAATCTGACCAGAGGAGGTACTTATATTGCCTTTCTACAAGGTCAATCCGGCTGCGATTCAACTGTTACAATAAATCTGACAGTCCGGGAAGATTTGGGACAAACTATGCAGATTACCCTATGTCAGGGAGAATCTTATCCATTCTTTGGTCAAAATCTGACGGAGCCGGGAACCTATTCAGAAATGTTTACTTCTGTAGGTGGCTGTGATTCCACAATTACAGTAGAGTTAAGTTTTGAAGAAATAGTTCCGCAGGTTACTATGGAAAATGGAGAAATAATGGTCTCTGGCATACCTGACAATTCAACATTCGAATTATTGGATTGTAATGCAGATACCGTAGTTAGTCAGTCAAATTCTCCATTCTTTATGCCTGAGAGAGATGGTGACTATGCCATAATCATAACAAGTACTGCTTGTAGGGATACGACTCCTTGTATTAACTATGTAACGACATCCACTGAAGATATTTTGTCAGCTGATTTATTCAAGCTTTTCCCTAACCCAACAAGGGAAAATATAAGTATTGAAGTAGATCAGGAATTATATGGCAGATATGAAATGCAGATTCTTGACATGAGAGGCAAACAGTATATGCGACAAAGCATCCAATTACTTCCTAAAGCTGAAGTTAATGTAAGCCAGTTGCCAGCTGGATTGTATATCGTTCATCTATTAAATCGAGGAGTAGGCACCGTCCGTTTGAAGTTTTTAAAACTTGAATAAAATAGGAATAGGATGTCCCTCATTTTGTAAAAATGAGTCTTAAAATAGGGTTGATGGCAATGTCGTCAACCCTATTTTTTATTATTTCTGATATAAAAAATTTAATTCAAATAAAAAATAGATTTTTCTGCTTAATCCATGAAGTCTTGTTTTCATCATTATTTTTCAGTTCCATATTCTTTTTATCTTCAGGTCCAATTTATCAACCAAATAAAAATCCATGAAGCCTATAAAAATCATCTATCTGGGATTCACTTTCGCTTTTTTATGTATAGTGGAAATTTGCCAGGCTCAGGGTACCCAATTGTTACGCCAACCCACTTTAAGTGAGGATAACATTGTTTTTGTATATGCCAATGATCTTTGGATTGTCTCTCGTGACGGAGGTAATGCCAAGAGATTAACTACAGATGAGGGAGCAGAAAGTTACCCCCATTTTTCACCTGACGGAAAAACCATTGCCTTTACTGGTCAATATGATGGTAATACGGATGTTTATTTGATAGATGCTGAGGGAGGGGCTCCCAGGCGATTAACCTGGCATCCAGGGGCAGATGTTGTGCAAGGATGGACTCCTGATGGAAAATCGGTGGTTTTCCGCTCTGGAAGAGCTGCTCGGCCAACTTTACTCAATCGTTTATATACTATTGATGTGGAAGGTACTTTTCCACAAGTCTTACCTCCGCCGAGGGCTGCTTTTGGAGAAATATCTCCCAATGGAAGGCAAATGGCTTACACCCCTATCACCTTATGGGATCCCGAATGGCGAAACTATAGAGGCGGGCAGGCTAAACCCATTTGGATAGTAGATATGAAAACCCTCAAACTAAAAAGGACTCCAAGAACAGACGGCGAGCGGCACAGTGATCCGGTTTGGGTTGGAGAAACAGTTTACTTTTTGTCAGAAAGAGATTATGCAAATAATATATGGTCTTTCAATACCAGAAATGACAAATTGGAACAGGTGACTCGTCACAGCGATTTTGATGTGAAGAGCCTGGATGCACATGATAATTGGATTGTTTATGAGCAAGGCGGTTATCTCCACATGCTGGATTCCAAAAATGGCCGAAGCAAACAATTAGAAATTCATGTATTAGGAGATTTGGACTGGGCTCGTCCCCGATGGGAGAATATAAGATCCACAGCCCTTACTAATGCCTCCCTTTCTCCCAGTGGGAAAAGAGCATTGTTTGAATACAGAGGGGAAGTATTTACGGTGCCAAAAGAACATGGTGATTGGAGAAATATTACTCGTTCTTCTGGAGTAGCAGACCGCTACCCCACCTGGTCTCCCGATGGTCAAAAAATTGCCTGGTTCTCTGATCAATCAGGTGAATACACCCTTATGATTAGTGATCAGGAGGGTCATGAAAAGGCAAAATCCATCTCACTACCTAATCCTACTTTTTACTTCCGACCAGCCTGGTCACCGGATAGCAAGTTTATAGCTTATACCGATACAGATTTTAATCTCTGGTTTGTAAATGTAGAAAGTGGAGAGGCCAAAAAAATTGACTCAGAGCGGTATGCACACCCGGTTCGCAGTCTTAACCCGGTCTGGTCTCCAGATAGCAAATGGATTGCATATGCCAGGCAGTTAGACAATCAGTTTAAAGTAATCAAAGCATACAATATAGAAACTGGCCAAAACCTACAATTAACAGATGGCATGGCAGATGCCATCAGCCCTGTGTGGGATGCTAGTGGTAAATACCTGTATTTTCTTGCAAGCACCAATTATGGCTTGAGCACAGGCTGGTTAGACATGAGTTCTTTTAATATGCCTGTAACTCGTGGCTTATATTTGATTGTATTAGATAAAGACTCTCCCTCACCCTTAGCTCCTCTAAGTGATGAGGAAGAAGAAAAAAAGGAAGAAGAAAAAAAGGATAAAAAAGATGAGAATACCGTGAAGATAGACATGGAAGGAATCAGTCAGCGGATTATTTCTTTGAATGTCCCCCAACGCAATTATACGGGCTTAGTAAATGCTCCAAAGGATCACATTTTTTATTTTGAAAGTGTTCCTAATCAAAGCGGGCAGACTTTACACCGCTTCAGCCTAAAAGATCGCAAGTCTGTGGCTTTTATGGATAGAGTACAATCTGCTAGTACCTCCTTTGATCGCAAATCACTCCTATATCGAAGTGGTTCAAACTGGGGGATTGTAAAAACTACTTCACCGAAAGCTAAAGCAGGGGATGGTAGATTAAGCCTGAATTTGAGACTAAAAATTAATCCTAAAGAAGAATGGCAGCAAATATTCAGGGAGGGCTGGCGCTATCAAAGAGATTTTCTTTATGTTGATAATGTTCATGGAGCTCCCTGGAATGAAGTTTTTGAGTGGTACCACCCCTGGGTGGATCATGTTCGGCACCGTTCAGACTTAAATTATATTGTAGACATAATTGGTGGTGAGGTGGCAGTTGGCCATTCTTACACCAGTGGAGGTGATTTTCCAAACCTTGATTTTGTGAATATCGGATTATTGGGAGCAGATATTGAAGTTTCCAATGGTCATTATCGCATCAAAAAAATATACACTGGCGAAAACTGGAACCCCAACCTCAGGTCTCCCCTTTCCGGGCCAGGGATTAAAGTCAAAGAAGGGGACTATATTCTCGAAGTCGATGGACAAGCCATTAGTGCTGAAGATAATTTCTACAGTGCCTTTGAAGCCACGGCTAACAGACAGGTCAAACTAAGGGTTAATAATTCTCCTACTTTGGAAGGCTCACAATCCGTTACGGTAAGGCCTGTTACTAATGAAAGACAATTGCGCACCTTTGATTGGGTGGAAAGCAATCGAAGAAAGGTGGATGAATTATCTAATGGCCAGCTTGCCTATGTTTATGTTCCTAATACCGGGGGTGCCGGCTACACTTATTTTAATCGATATTATTTTTCTCAGCAACACAAAAAAGGAGCAGTTATTGACGAACGCAATAACGGAGGAGGATCAGCTGCTGATTATATGGTAGATATTATGAATAGAAAATTGCTGGGATATTTTAACAGCAAAACCGGAGATCGCAGGCCCTGGACTACTCCTATGGCCGGTATTTGGGGCCCTAAAGTTATGATCATTAATGGACGGGCAGGATCTGGAGGGGATTTGCTCCCATACATGTTTAAGGATTTGAAGATTGGACCTTTAGTAGGTACTCTAACCTGGGGAGGGCTGGTAGGTACCTGGGATACCCCTCGCTTTATAGACGGAGGAAGAATGGTTGCCCCCAGAGGAGGATTTTTTGATACTAATGGAGAATGGGCTGTGGAGGGAGTAGGTATTGCTCCGGATATTGAAGTCATCCAGGAACCATCCAAAGTAGCGGCAGGTGGCGATCCTCAATTGGAACGCGCAGTAGAGGAAGCCCTTAAATTAATGAAAACAGAAGGGATACAGCTTAAACCTGAGCCTGCACCTCCTGTTAGATACAAGCGGCCTAAGCAGAAGTAGGTTACTTGGTTACTTGGTTACTTGGTTACTTGGTTACTTGGTTACTTGGTTACTTGGTTACTTGGTTACTTGGTTACTTGGTTACTTGGTTAC
>JANQPA010000013.1 GCA_028285545.1 Saprospiraceae bacterium
CAACCAAATCAACAAAATTGAAAACCTAAACCAATTACCAAACCTCCAATCTTTATCCCTCAACAACAACCAAATCAACAAAATTGAAAACCTAAACCAATTACTAAACCTCCAATTTTTATACCTCTACAACAACCAAATCAACAAAATTGAAAACCTAAACCAATTACCAAACCTCCAAGATTTATACTTCTTTGGAAACCAAATCAACAAAATTGAAAACCTAAACCAATTGCCAAACCTCCAATCTTTATACCTCTCTGGAAACCAAATCAACAAAATTGAAAACCTAAACCAATTACCAAACCTCCAAGATTTATACCTCAACAACAACCAAATCAACAAAATTGAAAACCTAAACCAATTACCAAACCTCCAATCTTTATACCTCAACAACAACCAAATCAACAAAATTGAAAACTCTATAAATTTACCTAAACTTCATTCTTTAAGGCTTGAAAACAACCAAATCAACAAAATTGAAAACCTAAACCAATTACCAAACCTCCAATCTTTATACCTCTTTGGAAACCAAATCAACAAAATTGAAAACCTAAACCAATTGCCAAATCTCCAATATTTATACTTAAATGAAAATCTCTTAAATAGTTTTAAAGGTGCTTTAGAGATCCAATTGCTGGCAGAATTTGAGATCGGACAAAATAAACTGGAGTACTTTGAGCCAGAATTATTAAATAAGCTCAATATCATGCGTGTTTTTGCAGAAAAAAACCGCTTTTCTAATATTCCTAGTGAAATTATTAATCAGTCTAATTGCCTGGAAGATGCCAGAGCCTGGTTTCGGGACCTGGCAAAAGAAAGTGTGGAAAATTATGAGGTAAAGTTGATAATCGTTGGCAATGGCCGGGTAGGGAAAACCAGTGTTTTAAAACGCCTTTTTTATGATCAATTTGATCCGGAAGAAATATCAACTCACGGAATTCAATTATACAGTCTTCAATTATCTTTAGATAAAAAGGACGGGCAATTAAAGATCAATGCCTGGGATTTTGGAGGGCAAGAAATTTATCACGCCACTCATCGTTTGTTTATGCAATCCAGGGCCTTATACCTTGTACTATGGGATTGGGAAACAGAGCATCAACCCTTCGCTACAGAATATATCGATAAAAAACGGGTTGAATTCAGGAATTATGAATTGACTTATTGGTTAGATCACGCCCGATCTCTCAGTTGGAATAGTCCTCTAATTGTGGCTCAAAATAAAATTGATCGAGATGGGAGGAAGTGGCCGAAAAATTTAAATGATTTGATTAAAAGGTTTGAAATCATCAACCTCTATCAGGTAAGTTCGCAATCAGGTGAAGATATCTCAAAATTAAAAACGGCCATTTTAGAGGAGTTTAAAAAGATGCCAGAGGTTGGCATGAAAATGCCGGCTCAATGGTTGAGGATTAAAGAAAAACTCTTAAAGATAAAAGAAGAGAATAATACCATTCATTTCGATCAATATAATGAATTATGTGAGGAGGAGGGGTTAAAATCCAGCTCAGTGGATGCATTAATTCGTTTTTTGCATAATACCGGTAACCTCTTTTATCACCCTCATTTATTCCAAAATCAAATCATCCTGAATCAAGAATGGGCCTTGGATGGCTTGTATGCCTTATTTAATAGGTCTACAGCTTTTATTAAACAATTAATGTTTGCTAAAGGCCGTACTAGCTTATCTGCTTTGGAATGGCCCTGGGAAAAATACAAATTAAAAACGCGCCTGATTTTCCTTTCCATGATGGAAAGCTGTGAGTTGTGTTTCAAAATCACTGAGGATCAGGAAGATCCGGAGTATATCATAACAGAGTTTTTACCTCCTGAGAAGGATGAAAAGGTAAGCAATTTTTGGGAACATTCTACTGAAAATGAACTCTTCTTAAGGTATCAAACCAGTTTTTTCCATCCTGCTTTTATATCGCGATTTATTGCCCGGGCCGGTCGATTAGCTAAAAGTTATGACCACATCTGGAAAAACGGGATTTGGTTAAGTTTTGATAAGGCACATTCTTTAATTGAAGCTTTTCCGGATAAGCATCAAATACTGATCCGGGTAAAAGGTAGCTATTCAGGATTTCTTTTATATTTAATCCATGCCAGTTTTAAAGAAATATTTTATGATCCAGACACAGTGGCCATGGATATCTCTTTGGCTGGAAAAGAATACCTTAGTTATCAGGAAATAAAAGAAGGAAAAATTCGAGGGGCGAAGGAGGTGGTCTCCAAGTCTAAAAAATTGGTGGAATTGGATAAAGTGGATTTCTTCATGGAGGTGTTAGAGGCAAAATCCGAAGAGGAGGCCAAGAAAAAGCTCCGCGACTATGTTCCTGATCCTAAAGTTAGGGTCAAGGAGGTAAAGGAGGAGTTTTCTGAAGAAATGATCAAACAGTTGAAAAATCAATTAAAGACAGATATTGGTGATCAATTGGAAAATGCTTTTGCCAATATGAATCCTTTACTATTTGATTGTAGGTTAAAGGATACTTTGATCAATATTAATAGCGAGTATAAAAGTTTTAAGGAATATAATATCTCTAATAGAATGGGTTATGAGGAGTATTCTCGTAATAAAAATAAGATAACAGCTTCGCTGTTGCAGTTGGTGAATGAGTTTAAAGAGGAATATCTGGATTTTGGGGCTTGCCAGAAGTATTTGAGTGAGTGATGAGTTAAGTTTTGCTTTTTACTGGAGGTTTTCTTGGGCACGCAGATTTCACAAATTTCGCTTAAAATTACCTCAATGAAATAGTTCTAGTTCACAAATCCAAGGAACATGGAACTCGGAACATGGAACAATACTCAATCGATACCATCAATAGAAAACAACACCTGCTAATTTAACACGACCATTGAACTCGTCACCCCTCACTTAAAACTCGTCTCTCAAAATCACTTATCCATCGGCTTCAACAAGAAGTCCTCTCCTACATCTATGGATATGCTCTCACAAGGAATGTAGTACACATACTTACTCCCATCATCATGAAATCTGGTAAAATAAAAGTGCTGACCATCCGGGCTAATGTGAGGGAATAACTCCGCCTCCGATGTATTTATCAAGGGGCCCAAATTTTTCGCTTGGGTCCATTCTCCATTTTTTTGATAGGAGATGTATAAATCTCCCTTTCCATAGCCGCCTAAACGCTCAGATTGGAAAATCATAAAGGTTTCATTGGGAGAAATGTAGGGCAGCCCGTCCCAGGCATCAGAATTAATACGAGCACCTAAGTTTTCCGGCGCCTGGAATTGATTATTAGAAAATTGGGATCTGTAAATATCGGACTGCCCCTGACCTCCCTCTCGTTCAGAGAAAAAATACAGGGTCCCTTGATTGGATACGGTTGGAAAGCCCTCCCATCCTGGGTGTGTGTTGATATGTGATCCTAAATGTTGAGGTTTACCCCATATTCCTTTTTTGTTCTTTTCTACATACCAAATATCATAATCGTTTTTTGCCTCTGTACCCGGTATTGGTCGCTGGGACATAAAAAACAATTTGGAGCCACCAGGTGAAATAAAGGAATCAGCATCTTTAAAAGGTGAATTGAACTTTACTTCGACAGGGGAAGTCCAGCGCTTATTTTTCCAGTCGGAACGCAATAAATCCACCTTGAGTGATTTATCCGCTTGTACCTCCCGTTTTGTGAGATAAATAGATTGTGCATCCGGGGTGAAAGAAAATGCAAACTGGTTTCCAGTTGAAAGGGCCTTATCTTCTACTCTTTTAGCCCCTTTTTGTTGGAGGTGCTGGAGAGGAAATAGATCTGTAGGAATATTTTCATAAGGGAGCTTGGTTAAATCCGCAGGTGTCAATCCTGGAGGATCTACTGGGATAATGGTCTTGGCTAGTCCATTTTCTTCAAAACCTACTCTGAAGTAATTAATTGATTTTAAAGAAATGATATCAATAGAATTAATGTCAATGTCTAGGCTATCGAAAAAAGAGGGATCTTCAAACCGATTAAATTTTTCAGTTAAAATGACATAGTTACCTTTTTCCAATTTTAAGGCTACCGTCTTTATATTTTCATACTGGCCTATAAAATGAAGGCTGCCTTTAATTTCGACAGGTTTTCCAGCAAATTGATGAACATCACCTCCAACACTTATTTTGATGTCGTCCCCAATTTCATTTTCCTCAGATATTTTGTTTACTGCCACTCGGTCTTGTAAGCCTGCGACACAAAAATTCTTTGCTCTTTGATCCAACAATTCCCTAAATACGTGAGTAGATCCACCTATTCTGGCACTTTGATTGGCTAAAACCACAGGAGTAAGTCCTTTTTTTACTGCCCCCAATGCCTTTCGTACTCCTTCTTTAGCATCAGGCAATTTTTTGCCAGACAGATCTTTTCTTAAACTCCAAATATAATCGGACATATCCGTGGCAATGCTGTCTGCTAGTTTTTGATCATTATTGGTTAATACAAAAACGGAAGCTCCGATTTCCGGTACATCAGAATAGGCATAACCTAAGGCAACCGACACATGGACCCCATTGTATTTATATTCCCAACTTCTGGCTCGTTCCATGATGTTTTGAGCAGGGTATACCTCCGTTCTTTGAAAGGAGCCGGGAATAATCACTTTGGGTTTTCGGACAGCCATGACAGGTTTATACTTGCCTTTAAGTATTTGAAGCATTACCCTGGCAGCCTTTTCGCCTATTTGAGTCATATCGTAGTGGGGGTAAGTTTTCATAATCAATACAGCATCCGCTACCTGAGCCAGGTCGGCATCCTCATTACCATGAAGATCGAGGGTTACTATAATGGGAATGTCCCCTACCAATTTTCTTACCCTTCTGACAATTTCTACTTCGGCTTTAGGAAATTCTTTAGTAGCCATGGCACCATGTAAATCCAGATAAACACCATCTAGGTTTTCAACTTTCCTCAGGTCTGTAATTATCAAATCCATATACTTTTCAAAGGCTTCACTACTAACCCATCCGCCTGTATTTTCTCCATATGGGTAATTTGGGGAAGTAAGACCAATTAAATTAATCCCATCATACTCTTGACACCTATTTTTAAATCCGCCAATAAAACCTCGATCAGTATCAAGAATATCTGAGTTTGGTGCTCCCAAACGTTCAAAATGTTCGCTAGTGGTGGTGAATGGATGGAAGGTTTTGGTTTCGTGCCAAAAAGTAGCGATTGCAATATTATACTCTTTATCTTCCTTTTTATCTTGCGCCTTTTGGGATTTAAAGGCCATTATAAAAAATATAGAAGAAATGATAATTATGAGACTACCAAGTGGAATGGTTTTGTCAGAAAACTTCATCATAAGGTCGGGTTTAAATTTTTGAAAAATCATTTTACTCTTTTTGAAGTTTTTCCTTCAGTCTTAAAAATTCAACCTGATAAATATTGCGGTTCCCATTTTCTATCTTTGAAAAATAGAGGGTTTTGCCATCACGGCTTACAAAAGGCACCATTTCACAGGCTTCGGTATTGATGGTATCACCTAAGTTTTTGGACGGCCCCCATCTATTATTTTTGTAAAAACTGATATATAAATCACATCTGCCGTATCCTCCTTCCTTATAAGAGTAGTAGATCATATATTCATGATTGGCATTAATAAATGGATGACCGTCCCATTCTTCAGTATTAATACCGCCCCTGACTTTGTAGGGCGTATCAAAACCTCCTCCAATTTTTTCGGATACCCAAATATCATGATCAGACCGAACCGCCTTATTGGCTCTGAAAAAATAGAGGGTTCCATTGGATGCCACCGAAGGAAACCCCTCTGTAAAAGAAGTATTTATAAAGTCTGGTAATCGGTAAGGTTCCCCCCATTTGCCTTCATTTTTTTCCACACCCCAAATATCATAATCTTCCTTCCAGCCATCTTGAGTGGCATTGCGGTTGGTCATGAAGTACATGGTTTTCCCATCAGGACTAAGCAAAGGATCAGTATCAGAAAATTGGCCGGTAAAACTTACAGGTTTTGGCTTTGACCAGTTGCCATTCATCAACACAGATTCCATTATAGCATCGCCATAGTCTAGTTGTCTTGCGAAGTACATTGTATCACCATTTGGGCTCAGGGTAGTACAATATTCTTTATTGTTTGAAATTAACCCAGGAGCGACCTTTTGAGGTAAATCTTGGGCGATTAAAACATGGATAGACGATAAAAACAAAAGGCATTTAAAAAGGTATTTTTTCATTATGACAGTAGGGTATTTATTAAATATTGCTTTAGTCCAAATATTCTCAATTAGGGCTAAAGCTATTGAAAACAGAGGTAGACTACCCATTCAATGCCATTCATTCTTAGACAATCTTGTACAATTTTCAGGGGATTTAAATAAAATTGAGTTAGGCCTTTATTTTAAATTTCTTCCTGTGTTAAAGTTATCCTAATGTCAAGAGTTTATAATTTTATTAAAATATAGTTTGAAAGTAATTGGTAATTTTAATTGGCAAGTGTTATAGATAATGGATAAATCAAATTTAGATCATCTGGCTTTAGAAAAATGCAGGTCTTTAATCGAAACTAAATTGGATTGGGGATCATCTGAGGATTGGCACACCAAAGATTTTATCAATCTAAGCGAAGAAATCTATCTTAAGACAAAGGTCAAATTAAGTGATACCACCCTAAAAAGAATATGGGGTCGGGTAAAATATAATAACTTCCCAAGTGTAAGTACTCTAGATGTTCTGGCTGGATTTCTAGATTATGATTCCTGGCGGTCGTTTAAAGCTTCCAACCTTCCTTCCTCTCGATATGAAAACAGCAAAATTTTAAAGCCTCAATACTTTAAAAAGAAAAAATGGTTCCTGGCAGTTTTGATGCTGGCTATCTTTACCCTGGGAATTATTTTTTTTCTCCCAGGAATAATAAGTACTGGAAAAATACTTTTTCAAGGGAGGGATAATAGTGAAGATATTGTTTTCGAAAGTAAAATCGTTGAATCTAAAGGCTTTCCCAAAACAGTAATTTTCGATGTTGATTTAAATAAAAAGATTACTGATAATGTCGAAATCAAGCTATCCTGGGCTGATGGGCATAGGGTTTCTTTAGCATCCGACCAAAAAACAGCCACAGGTATTTACTATTCACCTGGTGTATATAAAGCTAGACTAATGGTAAACAATGAAACGGTAAAAGAACAATATATCCTGATAAGTTCCGATGCCTGGTTTGCTTCCTTAAAAACAGAAAACGGCCGTTTTATCCGGTATTTAAATAGTAAAATTGATACGAGTCAACAACAATTCATTGCCCTCAAGGACAATTATGAGAGCGTTTTGAAAACTGAAGCACCTGTCAATTTTGTTTATTATGATTATGTTCCTCCATTTGAGGACATCGACTCTGAATCCTTTGCCTTAAGAGCTACTCTTGAAAATACTTCCTTTGGTGATGATACAAATATTTGTCAATATACCATGGTCTCAATTTACTGTGAAGAAGGTTATTTCTATGTACCCTTTAGCAAAATGGGTTGTGTAAGTAAATTATTTTTAAATATTGGGACGCGAAGTATTGATTGGAATACTCATGATCTTTCTTATCTGGGAATTGACCTGAACCTAAGCCACGATGTTGTTTTCCAGAATCAAGGTAAAGCTTTTACCATAATTGTTGATGGTCAACATATTGACACTTTTACCTATCAGGAGGATGTCGGAAAGATTTTAGGTGTCACCTTCATTTTTGAAGGCGGAGGCAAGGTGACCAACTTTTCTATTGATGATAATCCACAGTTTGATGTTTCTCAAATTCAAATTACAGACTAATCCACCCCTTTCATTTTTCCCAAAATTTACATAAATTAAAAATATATTCTATCTATATTACTCAATACCCATTATCCTACACCCATTACAAAATTGCGTTCTCATACCCATGAATGATGTATCAGGAATTAGATAAGTTCTATCTAAAGGTTGATCAAAGACTCTCACTGGTTGCACCTCAAATGCACCATGCCCTCCCTTTATTTGAACTCATCAAAAATGAGCGGCCTTATTTAAAAACCTGGCTCAGCTGGGTAGAAAAAACCCAAACCTTACAGGATGTTAAAAGGTTTATTCGGGAAGCACAAGCTTTTAATGAGGGAGGACAACGCCTGACGACTTTCCTTAATTACCAAAATCAAATTGTAGGCTCTGTAGGTTTTGTACGTCTAAACATGAGGCACAAAAAGGGAGAGATTGGGTACTGGCTCAGTAAAGATCACCAGGGAAAAGGTATTACGACCCTCTCCTGTTTCAAATTTATTGATTTTGCCTTCCGGGAATTACAATTACATCGCATAGAAATAAGAGTCTTATCCAAAAATGAAAAAAGTAAAGGGATTCCCTTGCGTCTTGGATTTCAGCATGAGGGTCAATTGCGCCAGGCTATCCGACTCAATCAGTTGTATCACGATATGGATATTTATGGAATGCTGGCTTCGCAGTGGATCAATATTCAGGAAGAGCTGAAAAGGGAGGGGGTTTCAAGTTAGCAAGTGTTCACGTTAACAAGTGTTCAAGTTAGGTCGGGGGAAAATTTAAGGGATAGTTTTTCATTCTTGTTTTAGTGTGGCACGAAAATTTCGCAAATACAGCAAATTTATTCATCAAAATAATCATAGTATCCCAGAATCATAACAACAAAGAATGACTCGTCCTAAAAAAAGTTTACATAAATACTTCATTATCATCATTACAGTTTCTTTTTTTGCTTCTTTTTTTCTTTGTTAACTCCACAGCAAAAATG
>JANQPA010000044.1 GCA_028285545.1 Saprospiraceae bacterium
AATTGAATGGGCAACTAGGCCCAATGATTGCTGTCTTTAAATCCAAAGCTCAAAATCAGTAATGTAATTTCAATACAGGAAAATATTCGCTGGCTTAAAACCGTTCCTTCAATACCTATATTTAATTCATGAGGATGTCACTATACCGTAAATTATTTGCCTTGACTGTGGCTGGATGGCTTCTCCCCTATTGTGTCTCAGGCCAAAACCTAAGCTCTTTTCTCGACAGTATCGAACAAGTCAAGGACTCTTCTTTTATCCAAAAATTCAATTTTGAGGATTATTTTTTGCTAAGCATAGAACAACCATTTTCTTCCTTTGTCAAAGACATCAGCTTGATTGAAGAACAGAATGAAGCCCTCGTTAATGAATTTTTGGACTCTGTATACGCCTCCATGATAAAGGATTTGGGTGCATTTCCCTCAGATTATGATAAAATATTGCTCAAATTGCGGCTTGGAGAATCACTTTTGCAATTAGATGGAATTAAACGATTTATATATCCTGCTTTTGGTGATCTTATTCTCCAGGGTTTAACCACACATTTAGATCAGGGTTTGGCTGAAAATAAATTTTCTCCCCAAAATAAAGAAGTGCAATATTTGATACGGAGGCTTAGGGAAAATAAATTTTTTGTCAATGTCCCTACCAGTGATTGGGACAAAGGTCTTGATCATTTAAAAAAAGGAAACCTTGGATACCTTGCCAGGAAGGTCAGGCTTAAACAACCGATTTTATTTTATTGCAGCGCAATCTTATTTATAGTATTTATAGGGCTGGGAGTAAATTGGTTGCGTTTGAGAACAATAAAAAGATCCTCCAGTTAATCATAAAAATAATCTTGGTGTCAAAATAAATCATCCTATTATGCGATCATTCTATTCCCTATTTCTCATTCTTGCATTCATCCCTTTCGAAGGATCAAAAAACCTGGGCGAGAATCATACCACCCCCTCTCCTATTCAAAATTCGATTGGAGAACCCGAAAGTTTATCGGAAAACTTATACAAGAGTTATTATAATGAAAAAGTAAGAGCCTATAAAATTGACTATGATTCTGATTATATAGGCCAGTCGATCTGGATCAGTCGCTCCGGTGGTAAGATCAATGCTAAATATTTTGCCTATAAACAATTTGGTAAAAGTATCCACGACCGATATGTAGAATGGAAAGAAGGTAAACAATTGGTTCTTTCTTGTAGTGGGGCTTATACTTACAGCAAAACGGAAGAATACCCAACCGGAATAACTGTCGATAATGGAAATATTGTCAACAGGAGCATAAGAGAAGATATGGATGCACTAGTTTTGGTATACGCTACTGGTGGGATTGCTGTTTCAGACATAGATGATGGGGACTTATACCTAGGTAGCCTCAAAAAAAGAGTAAATATCAGAGATCGAAATGACAAATATGAATTCCTTGGATGGGCTGAAAAAGAGAAAGCTACTGTTTTTCAATCTCATTTATTAGCCTATACCAATAATTTGAGAATTGACGAAGAAAGCGATCAGGATCGTGCTCATAGACGCATTTTGGCCTTAATAAAAAATAAAAAAGGAGATTTGTTTCATGTCATCTTTAATATCCGGGAAGACGTAACCCTTTACAAAATTTCCTATACCCTATTTCATTATTTAAGAAATAAAGACAACGAAGTAATTGCCATGGTCAACCTCGACACTGGAGCTTACGACATACTGGAGGTTTATGATGAAGATGAGCAAAAAATCGATGGCATTCATGGTGATCGTAGCTTTAGTATTCGTAAAGCTACTAATCTAATTACTTATTATTACGAGGAATAAAGATACCTTGAGAATTTCCAAAGACACCTTTTTGAAAGTCACTTGTCTTTAATTAGCACACAAGGCTCCGCATCAAAATAATACTACAATGAAAGCACCTTCTTTTGTAATAATCTGCCTTTTTTTAGTTCTATCGTCATGCAGTATGTTCATTCCTGCATCAACGAAAGAAGAATTGGCCAGTTCTGCAAAAGAAATTGAGCGATTGAAAAAAGAATTAAGTGATCTAGAAGATACAGTTAAGGCGCTACAAGAGCAAAAACGTAGGGATCTTGCAATAAAAGCAGCTGCCCTTAAACAGCCAACTCCATTGGATTCCATGAAAACCCTGGATAGTCTGATGAGGCATTTCGTCAAACAACTTTTTACGGCCTCCCCTATTGCTCAATACCCTTTACGTCTTAATATGTTTAACAATTCCTTTGATGCCTACATTGTCAAGGTGAAAAAAAGTGATTTGCGATTTTTTTGGAACCGGCCAAATTCTAAGGTAGCCTACCGAAACTTCCAACAGCTTAAAGATGTAACCAATAAACAGCTCCAGGGGGACCTCATTTTTGCCACAAATGGAGGAATGTTTGACCCTAACGGTGACCCTAAAGGATTATATATTGAGGCAGGAGACACTTTAGTACCCCTTGATACAATCAGCACTCGAGTGGGTTATTTAAATTTTTACCTACAACCCAATGGTGTTTTTTTAATAGAAAAAAATGGGAATGCACGAGTAATGACTCGCAAGGATTATCAGCTTGAAAAACCCATAGCCAGCTATGCCACACAGTCTGGTCCTATGTTGGTGATTGACAATGAAATACACCCTGCCTTTACCGAAGGATCTAAGAATAAATACATTAGAAGCGGTGTTGGTGTAATCGACTCTGATCATATTGTATTTATTATTTCCAACCGACCTGTAAACTTTTATGATTTCGCTACTCTGTTTCGTGATTATTTTGGATGTAAAAACGCACTGTATCTCGATGGCGCCATTTCCAAAATGTACCTTCCCGATCTAAGGCGCAATAAATTAGAAGGTAATTTTGGACCAATCATAGGGATTATCAATTCTACGGACAAAACCAATTAAAAACACACTATCATGAAAACTAAATCATTTTCACTGGCCTTTTCCCTAATGTTTTTATGTGGATTACTATTCTCTCAGTCTGTCAAGGAAGGTTTGATTGCCTATTATACTTTTAGTAAAGGAGCTGCTATGGATGATAGTGGCCAATTAAATAATGGATCTATAATTGGCAAGGTAACCCCTGTTGCCGATCGTTTTGGCAATGATTGTAGTGCCATGCACTTTGCAGGAAACGGATACATCGTGGTTCCTTCCTCTTCAAGCCTAGAGTCACCCACCAGAGAGGTGTCGATCACTGCCTGGTTTAAACTGGAACAGGGTTCAATCGATGATCGAACTAAATTAGAATGGGTGACTGTAGTTTGTAAATCAGATCGGAGACCTGAGGACAATGACGCTCCTCAATATCGGCTTCAGCTTACTGAGCGAACCATCAGTCTCAACACTGAATTTACGGAAGAATTGAATGAATCCTGGGACCTGGAAAAGTGGTACTTTGTTGCCATGACCTATAATGGGAGTACGGTCAAAGCTTTTATAGATGGAAAACCTTTCTTTTCTTATCCCTACTTTGGATCTCTTGACAAAACAAGGTCTCCTCTTGAAATAGGCAGGGACATGCCAGGGAATGAAGAATATTTTGTCGGCACTCTTGATGACATAGCCATCTTTGATAGGGCTCTGGACGAAAAGGAAATCCAGAAATTGTATAAAGATAAATCTCTCAAAACCCTTAATTATGTTCCTTGTCCTGAAGAGGAAAAGCCTCAAACAGCCCCTATTCGACCTTCTGGACCATTAAAAAGAACCGACCCAGATCCTGAGCCTCCAGCACCAGAAAAGGAATTACCTCCTGCTCCAAGAGAAGAAGTTCCTCAACCCAAGGAGGACCCTTTTCAGCCCACTAATCCCGGGCCTGAAAATCCTCCCCCTGAAGAACTAACCAAAATTGATACAGAAAGCAATAACCCGCTAGGTGAAATTACTGGTAAGGAAATGATTTGGAATGGAGATACCGTTATGCTTCAGGAAACAGTTGTAGTAAAAAGTCCTAATATTTCTATCTACCCTTACGACCATAGGAAAGAAGACGGCGATATTATATCCCTAAACATCAATGGAATTTGGCTAATGGAGCACTATTCTTTGAGGCTTTATGGTAAAGATGAGAAAAGAGCTAAACTGTCTGTTATTCCGAACAAAGAAAATTATTTAATCTCCAAAGCCTGGAATTTAGGAGATATTCCTCCCAATACTCTAACGCTGGAAATTGATGATGGCGTCGGAGATCCTCAAATCGTTACCATCGAATCAGAGATTGGAAAAAGTGGAGCCATAAAAATAATTTATGAACCTGATAAATAAGTCAATGGCTTATTAAATAGGATTTTTCGCACGCAAATTTCATAAAAAAATTGTGAAGTTTGCGTGCAAAACCGAACGATTTAAATAAATGGAAATACTTGAAGTAGACCTGTTATCTCTTGCTCTTTTTTGTTTCAGCATCTACGGGCTTGGCTATGGATTATTTCGATTTTTTAGAAGACAAAGAAATGATTCTGAGCGTTGGCACACTATTATATTATTGTTTTCTTCTTGCTTTTGTTTAATTGTCCTCTTTCCAAAATTCTTGTATACTCTTAAATTTTATTATCGTCTTTATAAATATGAAAAATGGGCCAGGGAACCGGTCGATAATTTTGCCATAATTTGGGTTACAAAAAATGAATTTCTCATTATTCCGGCCTTAGTACTAATCGTGGTAGGTTTATTCTACCTTAAGCAGAAAAGAGATAAATCTAAAAGTTTTACCCTTTTGGATAAAAAGGGAATTCAAAAAAAGAAAAACCAATTAGAATTGATTTTGGCCACTGAAAAGGTTTTCAGAAACGAAAGGCTTAATGTGGAAACTTTAGCCAAGCATTTAAAATGGACACCTAAGGAATTATCCTTTGTTATTAATAAAGGATATGGCAAAAACTTCAATGATTTTATCAACGAATTCCGAATAGAAGATTTTAAGACCAGAATCCAAAAAGGTGAAAATGAATCTTTCACCATTATTTCAATAGCCTATGATGCAGGTTTTAATTCCAAATCTTCCTTTTACCGAGCTTTTAAAAAAGCAACCAATCAAACACCAAAAGAATTTTTGAGAACTGTGACTTAATTTGACAACTTAATACCATGTTCAAGTCCTCTCAGCTCAGCCAGCCCTTTGAGCCTTCCTATAGCTGAATAGCCGGGATTGACCTCTTTATATAAGTCATTAAGCATTTGGTGTCCATGATCCGGACGCATGGGCATTCTATAATCTGATCTCCCAGTTTGAATACGACGTGCTTGCTCCTGAAGCAATGTCTTTACCACCTGAAACATGTCTACATTCCCTGAAAGGTGATCGGACTCATAAAAGCTTCCTACCTCATCTCTAATGATATTTCTCAAATGAATAAAATTTATCCGATGCCCCAGCCGCCTTATCATACCTAAGAGGTCATTATCCGCTCGCACTCCAAAGGATCCAGTACAAAAACAAAAGCCATTATGGGGGCTATCTACTGCTCCAACCAACACCTTGATATCCTTCTCTATACTGACTACACGAGGCAAACCTAAAATGGGAAATGGCGGATCATCAGGATGGATGGCCATGAATACCCCCGATTCTATTGCAATGGGGATTATTTCTTCGAGAAATGCAACCAAATTAACTGTTAATTGCTCACTGCTAATGGTATTATAGCCATCCAGGGCAGATTGGAAATGATCTAAGGAATATCCTTCTTCTGCTCCGGGCAATCCAGCTAAAATGTTAGAGATCAGCACTCTTTCCTGATCTTTGTTCATGGTTCGAAATAGATTTTCAGCGGCTTCAATTTGCACCGAGGAATAATTCTCCTCTGCTCCCCTACGCTTTAGTAGAAATAAATCAAAAAGTGACAATTGAGTTAAATCGAACCTCAGTGCTTTAGAACCGCTAGACAACTGGTGGGCCAAATCAGTACGTGTCCAGTCCAAAACAGGCATGAAATTATAACAAATAACATCTATTCCTGAATGCCCAAGATTTCGAATACTTTGTTTATAATTTTCAATGTATTCTTTATATCGGCCTGTTCGCTTTTTAATGTCTTCATGCACTGGCAAACTTTCTACCACCGACCAACTAAGCCCTATCTCTTCGATCTCCTGCTTACGTTTTTTAATTTCCATAGACGTCCACACCTGACCATTCGGTATATGATGAAGAGCTGTTACAATTCCTGTAGCTCCAGCCATTTTAATATGGAAAAGAGGAATGGGGTCATCTGGACCAAACCATCTCCATGTTTGCTCTAATCCAAGAGAGAGATTGTTAACATCTGAAGCCATAACTGGTTTTTTGTTTTGAAAACCTTTGACACTATTCGTTTAATTATCCATTAATAATTTGAGAAATTCACGTGTTCGCTCAGGCGCATCTGAATCCCTTAACAAATGTCCGGCACCTTCGTGAAAAATGACTTGATAATTACCTTCGTTTAATCCCAACCTTAGGAATCGATCACTGAAGGCTGCCGCATTCACACTCGGAATTGCACTGTCCCGGGTCCCTTGGTGTATTAAAGTCGGTGGTAGGTGCTCGGTAAAATACAATGGTGAGCTTGCGATGAGTCGTTGCCTGGCCATGAAATTGGATAAGTGTTGGCGGTCTTGCAGAAACCATTCATAAAATTGAGCACTCCGATCATTTGCTGGTCCATTGTAATTCTTGGCGGCCTCATAGATTCGACTTGCCCAATTTTCTCCAGGACGTGCCATTAATTGCAGCCAATCCGCAGGTGCACTCATCGATATTACACCTGTCACACGTTTATCCCTTTGCCCATGTAGCAAAGCGACTCCACCGCCGCGACTTACACCAAACGAAAACACATTCTTTTGATCCCATTCCGGCACCTCGGAAATTGCTACTGTTAAGGCCATTGCAACATCTTTAGCAGCTCCATCATAAGAATCGCGACGATCACCTCCCGCAGTGTGCGTTTGTTCGATAGCTTTAAGTTGATGTCCCCGTAAACAGGGTTCTACAATAATAAACTGTTCAATCATATCTCCTAGTAAGGACATTACAAATGCCCCACTACTGATGTTCCGTGGTGGATAATCATATCGAACCCCACGAGTTTCAATCAGTATTGATAGAGATTTGGGCTGCGCCTTACTAGGGACATAGATGGCAGTAAAATGGTCTTCGCTTCCCACTGTGTGTTTATATACACTGACATTGAACTCTTGTTGATCGTAAGTCATTTTTCCTGATTCGACAAGTTCGGATTTTGAATTGCTGTAGTCGGCATCTTGCCAAATTTCTAGTATCGCATTGATTTCGCCGGGAGAAGGAGGAGAAAGTATCTTCTGGATTCGATCTTGGCTCCAGGTTTTATCCTGTGCATTGGCAGCAGAAAACTGTAATTGATAAGAAAAAATTACAAAAAATACCAATATTTTATTCATATTTCAATTTAATATTTAAATCACTCACCTTCTTCCAAAGAAGTGAGATTTCTTCTTAAAGTGGAAATGCCACTATGGTCAACTTATGTAATTATATACTTCCAAAAGTATGTTGATTTGTTTTTCAAGTAGTCCGAATATGTAAAATTGGACTAATTATTCTTTAAAAAGTCTACCCGAAAAAACCTAGTCATAATGTATCCTTAAAAGTAGGATCGTCAACAACAGTGATGTTTTGAAAAATGCTTAGAGAATTGCTAAGACACTTTGCAATCAAGAAAATTAGTGAAGTTTTTCTGTCTGATTGGTTTAAAAGGCGAAGAACCTTTACTTGACAAAAGCGAAGACGTTCGTTATAGCAAAAATAGATTGATTTATGAATTAAACCAACCTTTTAGTCTAGCATGGTTATTGAGCACCTATACTATTGTTATTTTGATAAATAGTAAAACTCGTTTACCAAATATAATAAATCTGTATAAATTAATAGTAATACTATAAAATGTTTTTAGGGCAAAATTCTTTTAAAACATTGCTGGTACATCATATTCAATCTCTAATAGCTTAAATTTTGCATAAGTAAAATCACCATTATCCAGATTCCATGTGACCTCTGCATAGAAGGGTATTTTAATATTATTTACTACACGATAATCACCACATTTGACGGTCCAACTTTCCAATCTCGCTTCTTCAAAATATCGGCACCCATTAAAACCTATGATTTGTCCAAATTCATTAAAATAATATATTCCTTCAATACTTATTCCAGGATCAGAATAAGTCACTTTTGCAGATAGAGCATCTAAGGGAGCCCATTTTAAATTTTCAGAGGGCAACAATGCTGTAGGATACCAAACTGCCTCAGACAGCCAGCGGAATAACTCACCCTGATCAGCCTCTTTTCCTGAATAATCTACCAGCTTAAATAAGGAAAATAATTTTACAATTAAACTTCCTTTTCCATCTATATATTTATCAATAGCTGAAATCATGGGAACTTGACCTTTCCAAATAAAGCCCGGATTTTGGAGTGTAAAATACTCTTCCCCTTTTATCGGCACCCATTTTTGATTAGGTTTTTGCCTGAATTTACCTTCGTGTTTTAATCTTACATAACTGATATAAGGCTGTCCTTCCGATAAAGAATATTGAAAATAATTCTGAACAGGTTCGGGTAGGTTTTTCAATTGGTCAAAGGAATAATTTTTATTAATTTTTCCAGCTAAAGAAAACAAATTTTTGACCTCCCTTTTTAGGCTTCTACTTTTCATAATCCATTCATCTGACTATTTCAAAAATTTAGGGTTTCGATAGCTAAATAAAAATGATTTTTCTCACAACCTACATAAAAAGAAATCATAATTGATCATTAATCATTATGACAAAAGCCTTTAAAAATTAGTTTCAAATCCAGGAATGAGACCTATTTCCATGATTGGTACCCTACATTGACGGCCATTAATCATTCACTAAACTGTCGAAAATGAAATACAGGATCATTTCTACTGCTCTATTTTTTTCACTATTTGTTATGCATCCTCGCGCCCAAAATTTCAAAAACAAACTTAGTACCACCTCCAAGACCTTTACAGCTTCTTCTGGAGAAAGCATCCAAGGAGAAGAAGGTATTCTTAAGGTGCCAGAAAATCGTAAAAAAACAAACTCTGAAAATATAGATCTAAAATATGTTCGACTAAAAAGCTTGAGCGATTCTCCTAAAGCCCCAATTATTTATTTGACTGGTGGGCCGGGTTCCACCTCTACTGGGCAAGCTAAGAACCCTAATGCTTTAAGTAGTTGGATTCCTCTTTTAAAAATTAGTGATGTTATCTTACTGGATCAGCGAGGTACTGGTTCCTATCCCAATAGACTGACCTGGATCTGGCAAGGAGATTTTCCTGAAGATTTTTTTGTTTCAGAAGAAAAAGCCCTTAATCATTACCGAAAAATGAGTCAAATGGCACTTGCACATTATCAAAACAATGGAATTGACATTGCAGGTTATACGACTCAACAAAGTGCACAGGATATCGATGATCTACGCAAAGCCCTGGATCTTGATAAAATAAGTTTAATGGGATTCAGTTATGGTACTCATCTTGGCCTCAGCTATATAAAAGAATATGGAGAACATATCGAAAATGCCATTCTTATTGGAGTCGAAGGCCCTAATCACACCATGAAATTACCGCTTACTATGGATCGTCAATTTCAAAAAATTGCACTTCTGGCATCCAAGGATGAATCAATTCGGTCTCATGTTCCTGACCTGATTGCCCTATATCAACAAGTAAAGAAAAAATTGAGTATTAATCCGGCAGAATTGGAGCTCAATCACCCTCTTACGAGAAAAAAAGTAAAAGTCAAAGTAGGAGCTTTTGGTCTGGATGGGTTTCTGCGTGCAGACATTGGAGATGCCAGTGACATTCCTGTTATTCCACGGCTTTTGTTCGACATCAATAAGGGGGATTATTCAAGTTTAAAGTGGTTTGCCCAAAAGCGGATCGTTTGGGCATTGGGCGTACAAGGTATGAGCATGATGATGGATGCTGCTTCCGGCGTCTCCCCTACCCGACTAGCTCAAATAAATGAAGAAAATCAAAAGTCTATTTTTTCCAACGTAGTTAATTTTCCAAATCTGCCTACCCTGGATTTATGGAATATGGCAGATTTGGGAGATGATTTTAGAAGTAATCCGATAAGTAAGGTCAGGACTTTATTTTTAAGTGGCTCTCTTGATTTTAACACCCCACCTTTTCAAGCAGAGGAGATCAAGTGGGGCTTTTCAAATGCCTATCACATAATTGTGGAAAATGCAGGTCATGAACAAATCTTACCGCATAAAAACATTCAACAAGCAATTTTGGATTTCCTTAATGGTAAAAACGTAAGGGGGAATACCGCTGTTTACCAAGCTATTCAATTTGTCCCAATTGGGGAAAGCAGTTCTAAGATTTCTCACCCCTCGATAAGGTAAAAAGTAAAAGGTAGAAAGTAAAAAGACTAGTTCTTCTACTTTCTACCTTTTACATTCATCCATTTATTCTTCAGAATCATCAGGGTTATTATCTCCTCTACATTTTCTTACTGCCCTCAAGTAGTCAATGCGGTTTTTTAAGATAGCCTTCTTTCCATCTTCAAATTTAACGGTAAATGGAAATACGATCCTGGGTCGGAATCTGGCATTAGGGTTATGATCCAGCCAAAGGTTAACAGCATTTAAGAAGTGTTCTCTATCCTTTACTCTTAATTTTCTTCCCCCCGGAAATTCAACAGTCAATGGGAATGTCACAGTGAAACATCTTCTTTTTGCAACAAAATCACGGCACTTTTCTATAACCTCTTTTAATTCATCCAGGTTTTCAACAGTAATAACCGTTTCGTCATTTAAAGCAATAGAAAATGGATACTTTATGCTTATGCTATCTGCACCAGTTGGGCGTCCATATAACCAACGGTGGATAGCTCTTCGATAAGCATCTTCTGCATCTACTTCTTTTTCAGTACCATCAGGGAAAACAACGGTTACTGGAAATACTAGCCTGAAACAACGTAGTCGTGGATAAGGTACTTTAAATCGGTTGGTACAGCGGAAAACTACACTTGCCAAATCCATTAGATCCTCTATAGTGATGATTTCATCATTCGGCAGCTGAACCTTATAAGGAAATACAATTCTTGGTCGTGCTCTGGAATCAGGATTATTTGTTCTCCAGGTATGAGCAATGGTTCTCATCATTGCTAAATCTTCAGCTACCACAAAGGTGCTATCTGGTAATTGCAGGGTCAATGGAAAAACAAGATTAAAACATTTAGCAAGGCGACGTTTCCATTTTCTTCCACTTTTTGGAGTTGGGCCTTCTCCTTCTAATTCAATGGTAGAAGGTTCAAACAAGGCTACTGTACCATCATCCATAACATCTACGATATCGTTTGTAGGTGTTATTTCTTTAATTGGTTCTGACTCAAAAGTTTGAACAGCTGACTCCTTTTGACATGAACTAATAACAAAACTAGAAAGTATTAAAACAACAAAACTCAATTTAAAAATGCGATGTAACATGATGTTCGCTTTTGGGTTTAACATTAAATATTTCACCCTGATAAGTCAGCGATTTCATTTTTGTAATCACTTTTTTTCATTTTTTTTCAAAAAAAATAATTTTTGAGGCAAAAATTATTTCATTCCTAGAGTTTTCAAGCCCATTCTGAGGTCTGCAACTAATGGTGTAAAATTCAATTTTTAATTACCCGCATCTCTAACGAAATCTTAATCTTTAATCCATGCTGACATTTTTCCGAAAAATTAGACAGTCCTTGATTGAATCAGGTTCGATTCAAAAATACTTGTTGCATGCTATTGGTGAAATAGCTCTGGTGGTCATTGGAATATTGATTGATTTTTCATTCAAAAGGAGTTTCCCTTTCTCCTTTTTTTCGAAAAGAACTAGGTGAAAGCTTAGTATGTTTCGCAAAAAAATTGCTAAAATAGGAGGCCTCCTTAAAACCTAAATGAAAAGCAATTTCTTTAACATTCATTCCAGAATTTAATAAGAGTCTTTTAGCTTCAAGGATGATTCTCTCTTGGATATGGGTACTTACATTGCTTCCAGTCTGTTTTTTTACTCTCCTATTTAATACAACAGTAGACACCCCTAATAATTCAGCATATTTATCAACGGAATAATGCTTGGTATAATGCAAATTGATCTGAGAAAAGAATCTATCCAGAAAAATAAAAGACTGGTCCTTAATAGAATTTTGAACAAATAGGGGAAGAATAATAGACAGGATCGTATGAGTGATAGAGGCCTTAATAAAATGATTATCGGAGTGATGAAAACCAATCAAGATCTCGATTAATTTATAAATACTCCGAGATTCTTGTTCTTGCAGTACTAAAATAGTATTACTCCTACCCTGCTCATATCTTGGAAACTGGTTCAATATATCATGCTGATTAAATACATTATCAAACAATTCAGCTGCAAATGCAATCAAGTAAGCTTCTGCGCCTTCACCTCTTTCTAATAAATGAACTGTTTCGGGAGCGATCAAATGAATAGAATGGGCTTGTATTTTGTAAAGTTGATTTTCAATGTAGTGATTTCCTCCTCCTTCCTTAAAAAACCAAATTTCATAAAAATCATGCCGATGAGGCGTTGAGGTAATGTGAGGGCCTTGTTCCTCCTCTTCTTGATCATTAATATATTGGTAAAATTCAAATAATCTTTTACTACCAGTCTGCCCACTTAAGGAAAATCTTTCCATGTCAACTTGATTGGATCAAAGCCTTTAACTCTTCTTTTAATTTGGGATTTGAGGGGCTTTTCGCTTCAAGGTCTAAAATTAATCGCTATATTTTCAATAATCCCGCTAAGCGAATATTTTTATAAGTCTTGTTAAAAATATAAATTAATAATATTTTTCATCTCATTAATCTTTCTTAGTCCATTGAAGTCAAATACGGGGAGGGGGAAATACGACTTTAATCGTTTTTAGAGTGATCACGTAACATTTCACTTAGCTTTTGGTAAAACAATAGCAACATTAATTTCCAAATGCAGCACTTGAGCGATCAGGATTTATGGGAACAGCTTCGCGCCGGAAATTCGGAAGCGTTTGAACACATCTACCAATCCAATGTAGATCTGCTCTTTAGTTATGGCTGCAAATTTTCTTTTGATGAATCCCTGGTAAAAGATTGTATACAAGACCTCTTTATTGAATTATGGAAAAATCATAAAGGTCTGGGGACCACAAATTCCATAAAAAAATACCTTTTGGCTTCCATACGAAGGAAAATTATCAAAACCATTGACAAGAATAAGAAATGGCTCTTTTCCAACCGAATGGAAAACATCAACTTCAATCTGGAATTAGCTACCGAGGATAAAATTATTCAAGAAGAAGTTGCTGCAGAAAACATCCAACTTGTCAAGGAAGCCTTAGAAGGCTTAAGTAAAAGGCAAAAAGAGGTCATCTATTTGAAATATTATGCGGATCTTGATTATGAAGAAATTGAGGAAATCATGGATATTGGATATCAATCCTTAAGAAATTTGGTATCCAAAGCTCTAAAAAAGATGAAAGAAAATGTGGGGAGTCTGGTTGTTTTATGGTTTCTTGAAAATTTTCCTGATTTTTTTGAGTACAAAAATGAAATTGTAGACTTATTATAGTAGAACTTGTTTTGGGATGATACCATATGAAACATATGATGTAATTGAATTTGCTCAGGATCAGTCGTTTATACGCTGGGTCCAAAATAAAGATGAGGCAAATAATTTGTTCTGGGAGCAATGGCTTCAAGAACACCCTGAGAAGGTATCTACTGTTGAGGAAGCCAAACAGATGGTCCAATCCATACAATTTAAAGAAAAAAAGCTCACTTCTTCTGATAAGGATATGATTTGGGAAGCAATTTCCAAGACTACTGAAATAGAGCCTAAACAGAATATATTCAAAATATTGCCCAGGCAATGGTCCTATGCAGCTGCAATTCTGTTGGTGATAATTGGTACTGTGTTATTTTGGACTTTATCTTCGGGCACTACCATACAAACAGGGAATGCTGAAAGTTTGGCTTATAGTTTCCCAGATAATTCACAGGTAGAATTAAATGCTTCATCTAAGATCAGTTATAATGAGGAAAGGTGGGCAAGGGAAAGAACATTGACCTTAAAAGGCGAAGCCATTTTTGATGTAGAAAAAGGATCACCATTTAAAATAAAAACAGCAGTTGGGGAAGTAGAGGTTTTAGGTACCCGATTTAATGTTTTTGTAAGAAATAATAAAATGGAAGTCAATTGCTTTTCTGGTAGTGTCAGGGTCAGTTCAGGGTCAGATAATATCGTATTAAGCAGGGGAGAATCGGTGGTCTTCAAAAATGAGGTGATGTCTACAGAATCTTTTCAGTTGGAGGAAAAGAAAATTTGGCAGGATGGCTTTTTTGAATTTGAGGATGCCACTTTTAAAGATGTCTTTGAAGAAATGGAAAGGCAATTTGATATAAAGATAAGAGCTTCTTCAGAAATAATGGACCTCCCCTATCATGGTTTTTTTGAAAATAAAGATCTGGAAAAGACCTTTGAAGAAGTGTGCTTTACCCAAAGGTTGAAGTACACAAAAGTCAGAACAGGAGTTTATTTAGTTGAAAAATAATCAATCCTGGGGGTTGTGTAAAAAGTCAATTTTTGGAAAAAATTGACTTTAAAAAAATATATTTTATCCTTTTTAAGTGCAGAATATATATTAAAATAAAAACTAAAATTTTACAAAATTTTAGTTTTTACACAACCCCTAGGTATTAATAATGAAGCAATTTATATTCAAATTATTGTTCATTTTTAGCTTATCATTCATAAGCCAGTCTATTTATTGTCAAAATAATTCCATCTCCATAAATCATGAATTTGTAAATGCTTCCTTAGAAGAGGTCTTGCATTGGATTGAGGATAACCATCCGGTTAAAATTGCCTTTAGCAAGGAAGCCATTTCTGGAATAGTAGTCAATCAGAGATTTGAGGATATTCCTTTGGATCAGTTTTTTAAGACTCTTCTTAGCTCTACAAGCCTCACCTACCGATTTGTTCAGGAAAACAGGATCCTCATTGGTCCTATTGAACAATTAAGCTTAAGTCAGTCTCCTGAAGTACAATCACTATACACTCTCCAAGGAAAGATTATTGACCATAATGGGAATGCTTTAGCCTTTGCAAATATTTTTAATGAAAAAAAACAAAAGGGAACCTATTCTAATGAAGAAGGACATTTCGAATGGCCAACATTAATTGAATTAGATTCCATATTACTGGAAGTATCCTTTTTAGGATATGAAAAACAGACCTTGGTGGTTAAGGATTTCTCTCAGCCATTGCTTGTCAAGCTCAAACCAAGCTCACATTTTTTTAAAGAAGTAGAAGTAGTGGATTTTCTTCCTGGACCTAAATTTTCCCCATTATACTCTAACAATAAAAGCAGCACAGATATCCCCAGAGTGGCTATGTTACCAGGTGGCATAGATCTTTTTAGAAATATTCAATTATTGCCAGGCATTAAAGCCAATGATCATTTATCAGCTAAATTAAGAGTGCGGGGAGGTAATACAGATGAAAACCTAATCATTTTAGATGGAATGACACTGTATAATATAGACCACTTCTATGGTTTTTTTAGTGCCATTCACCCAGGGATTTTTGAAGATATTCAGGTTTTTAAAAATGCTTTTCCCATCGAGTTTAATGGCCGGACCTCCAGTATTGTGCAATTAAAATCTCCAGGCATCAGCAAAAAAAAGGGAATAAATGGTACTCTAGGTTTGGATTTCATATCAGCCAATGCCCTAATTGAGGCCTCCCCAAGTTCAAACATGTCACTAAGGGCGGCCGGTCGATTCACACATCAGGATATTGCCAATTCTCCATTTTTTCAGCTCACCAATTCAGAATCCTTTGAAAGTAGAATCAATATAAGAGATCAGGAAAAAGTAGATGCCCTTATTCAGCTTAGCCCCGCTTTTAAATTTAATGACTTGTATCTAAACTGGCAATGGGCACCAGGTTCAGGCAATTTATTCAATGTAAGTATTTTTAGTGGCTTTGATCGGTATAAATATAATTATACAGAGACCTATAAGTTGTTTCAAAATGCAGCCGGCAGAGTAAGCATAAAGGAAGAAGGACTTGACAAAATGGAGTGGAGAAATAATGCTTATGGCATTCAATACCAAAAAAAATGGAGTGAATCATTTCAAAGTTCCTGGAATGTAAATTATTCAACTTACAAAACTGATCAAAAGGAAGGTTTTACCCTTACTCAGATAGTAAGGAACATGGAAAAAGTTAGAGCGGCTCCCAGATCTAACAAACTCAATACGATAGAAGGCTTCCGATTTAATCAAAAAAATGAATGGCTGCTTTCTCAAAAATCCAGCCTGACTTTTGGCTATAGTTTTTTGAATGAAGAAATTAATTTTCAACTTACCAATTCAAATGGTCTTGATTCCCGTGATATCAGTAAAATTGACAATTCGAACACCCACAGTTTCTACTTTCTTTATAATTGGTCTCCCCTTCGAAGTTTAAGTTTTGATTTTGGAATTAATGCTCTTCACTATACTAAACTAGGAGGTGTTTATGGATCTCCAAGAATACAAGCCAAATATCAAATAAGCAATCAATTTAGCTTAAAAGGATCATGGAGTTTATACCAACAGTTTTTGCGGCAATTATATCATGAGGATGTTTTTGGAAAAAATCAGGCCATTTGGGTATTGGCAGGAACCTCTAAAATTCTACCTCAAGTAAAAATGCCTTTTATCAGATCAGAGCATTTTATGCTGGGGACTCGAATCAATTCAGAAAACTGGGAGCTGGATATTGAGTTTTTTAATAAACAAAGAGATGGAATCGTTGAATATACCCTAAGAAGACCAGGGTTTAATCAAGACGGGGTCATCACCGAACCGGTTTTTGGCTTCTTCCTTGGCAATGGTTGGACCAAAGGTGTCGATGTGCTCCTAAAAAAGAAAGGACAAAAGTACAATGGCTGGATCAGCTACACCCTTAGTCGCTCTATGCATCGCCTTCGAGGAGTCAATTTTTATCGCCCCTTCCCAGCCCCAGATGATAGCCGCCATCAACTGAGTTGGATCAACAATTATTCTGTCAACCAACAATGGATGTTTAGTCTGAATTACATTTATGCCTCCGGTCTCCCCTATTTGGATTATAGTAGAGTTAGAGAAATTCCCACAGATAGAAGATCCTTTTCCTATAATAATTTCCTTGAGCGATTTAAAGCCTATCATCGTATGGACTTTAGCCTCAACTATTCTACTCGTCTTTTGGGTATGGATTCCCAATTTGGCCTTTCCATATTTAATGTTCTAAACCGGAATAATGTGAAATATCGACAATTTGTTTTTTCTGTTCAGGAAGAACAGGATGCCAAAGTTCTGGGAACAGAAATAGAGCTGCTACCCAGAATTTGGAATGCTAGTTGGGAAATCAGATTTTAAGAGTTTTCTTCTATCTGAATATATCAAAAGGGTTTAGTTCTCCAGCCACAAAAGTTTTAATTACCTGATCCAACTTATCCGGTTGATCTTCCATAACAAAGGCATGAGTATTGCTGAGAGTGATGATGTGTATCTGTTTACTTTTTTCTTTGGCACCAAGCCAACTGTGATGAAAAAAGGCAGAAAAATATCCAGCACCGTCCATTTTAAAAAGGTTTGGAGTAAAGGCAGGCACTACTACCAGTACTGGGACTTGTAAATTTTGATATTCAAGGCTTAGGTCGGTACAATAATATTCACATAAATACCGGACCATTATTGGTATTGGAACACTTGACATCTGCTCCCAATATTTAGCGGCTTTTGTAGAATCAGTAGAAAATGTTTCAGGGAAAAAATTACCATTATCCCAGGTGGTTTTGCTTACCCCCTTAAACCAGTTTTTGGATAATTGCTGGTCTACATAATAGATTCTTTGCTGTAAATTACGGGGCTCCATTGAGGGGTAAGTGGCAGTGAATTTTGCCATTCCTGAGATGATAACAACCTTTTGGATGAGGTCCGGATAATCCAGAGCCATTCGCATGGCAATGACATTGCTGTAAGTAAAACAACTGGTCAGGATGGGATTTTCTATGTTTTCGGTTTCAATTAAATCTTTGAGGCCTTTTAAGATGCCTTTGGTCCAATATAAATTGCTGAACTTTTCATTTTCTTCAGGCATAGGCGGAGCCGAAGTTTTGCCCATACCTGGAAAGGTGACAGCATAGAAGGTATATTCTTCTTTATTTCTTTCAATATAATCTTGAAAAATCGTCCAATCAAATCCCCATCCTGGCAAGAGAATCATGTTTTGGTCACCGGTGCCAAATTTTTTGACTTCCTCGAGTTTTGCCCATTCAGCGGTTTGGTATCCTTCAGTGTGCTGTAGATTATTGACCTGTGAAAAGCCAAATGTTGAAAAAAATAAAAGGTAGAAAGTAACGATAATTTTGTACTTCATAATGCGGGTATTTTTGCATCAATGCTAGCCATTTTTAAGCCCAAAAAAGTGTCATTGAATTGAATGCAACCCTTTTTTATATTCACTGGGCGTCATCCCCGTCATTTTTTTAAAATTTCGAAGAAAAGAAGATTTATTTGAAAAGCCTGAGTCGAAAGCTACATGAATAATTTTGGCTTCTGCATATTGCTGGGAGGATAATAATTTTTTGGCTTCTTCTACCCTATGATTATTAATCAGCAAATAATAGTTTGTTTTTAAACCCTCTGATAAGACCTGGGACAGGTGCCCTTTTGAGATGTTTAATGCTTTGGCTAGATCTTCAGGTTTTAGATCTTGTTGCAAAAATGGTTTTTGGGTTTTGAGATGATCCAAAAGCTCCTGTTTTAATAATTCTAATTTCTTGCCATTAAGCGTAGAGGCCTGATATTTTTCAGTGCCAAACTCCGGCTTGCCGATGAAGTCAGGAAAAAGGAAGGCAATATAGCCCAAACTGTAAATAATAAAAGCCATGCCCGAAAGACCAAAATGAAGGGCCAGGTTTTCTAAGTCAAAATAAGAGCGACTTAAAAAAGACAAGAAGGTGGTGATAACAATATAGACTAAAAACACAATGGCGCTTTTCTTCAACCATTGTAATTTTCTTTTGGCCTTACCATTAGGAGTCTTCGCTTTTTGTAAAAATTGGAAGGCTGCAAAAATAAATCCAAAACTGCTTATCAAATATACCAGATAAGCAAAGGTATAAATACTCCAAGGAGGGGTTTCACTAATTGATTGACTGCTTTCATAAACACGGATTTTGATCTCGGCAGGGAGCCGATAAAATGGGATAAACAAAATTAACTCAAATAGAAAAGGAGTCAGATGAAGTAAGTGGACCCATTTCATTTTATAATTGGGAAAAATATTAGACCGGATATAATGGTAAAAGAGTGGAGCCAACAGAAAAGTAAGGGGTAAAGTACTAAAATACAGATGAGGAAAATCCTTCAAGTGCCCACTTAAATAAATTACATTTTCGAATAGATAAAATGAAAAAAAGGCGATCAAAAGGATCAGAAAGATGCTGGATTTTAGTTTACGAGTATTTAAAAGTAAAAGACTGATGAGGAACAGACCTTGGAAAGAGCTGAATAGATAGATGATCTCGATAAACTCTAATTCAAGCATAAGTATAAATTTAGTCCGGTGAATGAGACTAAATTTACGCATTGTAGCTAATAATTATTCTGAGAAAGTCACAAATATTTCGCGATCTCAGGAACCTGTCCTCTTAAATCTTCTAATATTGCCTTAAAAGCAGAATTCTGTTGAACATCGAAGCCGCACAGGGTTTCCTCTATTAAGCTAATGAATTTCTTTTGTGGAATAATACCTTCACGGTATTGTGCTACCGCAATAAACAGGGGAATACTAGGCATATAACCAGCATAAGACTGAATCGATTTGACTTTTTCCTGAAGGCCGTATTTCTTAGCCGTTTTTAAGACCTTTTCAAAATGGTTTTGATTGGACATGGCTTCCAGGTATACAGAAAAGAATAGATGCCATCGATATTGCAGGATCTCTTTTGAGTAGGCATGCAAAAAAGAATCTCCATACTGCTCTGCATTTTTGCAAAGTCCTGTTTTATTTAGGGCCTCCATATAGAAAGCTACGAAGCCAATTCGATTATGGAAATTTTTCACCTTTTTTGCATCTCCTGATGCCTTTTGCATTAATTGTAGAGCTTCCTGGTTGCGATTCATTCTCAATAAAATGGCGCATAAATTATTTACGTAGAGCAAATGATCATGGGTTTTAGCTCGAATAGATAAATATCCATAATAGACTGCCTTATCATATTCCCGGGAGTTAGAATGCAACATTAATCGACTATTATAGTAATTCACTGCATGTCTCTTAGAATAATAAAGCCCTTGGGCAAATTTATTATCCAGATAATCAAACTTGTTCCTCAACTGATCATAAGCACGATAATTGTGCGCAATAAACACCAATCGTACCAAAGCCAAAAATCTAATCTGCCCTTCTACCTTTTCATCGTAAAACACTTCTGAAAGCCAACCTTGCCATTGCTTTGATTCTTCCTCCTTGCCTCGATATTGACCAACGATAGCTAAAGTAGCCTCATGTAATTTTTCTTTGATGGCCCTGGATTGCAGATAAGCAGCTCGATATTTTTTCAAAAATTCATCTGCTAATTGATGATCTGAATGGCGAAGTCGGATGAGTAAAAAATGCCGATAATTTTCAATTAACTCATAAAACCTGGAGAAGAAAAAGCCAGGGTGCTGATACCTTCGAATCGTTTTTAATAATTGCTTCTCATGTTCAGGGCGGATGGAATCTGTCATTATTTTCTGCTCCCAATCCAATAGCTGGTTAAAGTGCTCATCAACATCAATAGCTTTTAACCTGGCAGAAATCCAATTTTGCAAATGATTGTATTTGCGCTTATCAATAGAGGTATCATAAGGTGTAAACTGATCAATATGCCGGGCATTATAATCAATTTGTTGGAGTATATTTCGTCGATCCTCATCTTCAAATTGTTCGATAGAAAGCAGATATTCCGTTTCTATGGGAAGCAAATTGTTAGTAAAAGTGGTGAACTTCTGAAGCTGAGATCGCATATTTGATTTTTTAATTCACATTACCAAACCTCCATCTACGTTTAAAGTAGTTCCAGTAATAAAGGATGCTTCATCGGATGCTAAAAATAAATAGGCACTGGCAATATCTTCTACTTCCCCCATCCTGCCAACAGGAGTTTTAGCCAAAAGCGTATTCATATATTCTGGAGGAATGGTTTCCACCATTTCTGTACGGATAAAACCAGGGGCAACTGCATTAACGGTAATTCCTTTGCGCCCAAACTCTCGAGCCCAAACTTTTGTCATCCCTATCACCCCAGCTTTGGCAGCAACGTAATTGGTTTGTCCAAAATTACCATAGTGAGCTACTACGGAAGCCGCATTTAAAATACGGCCAAAACCTTTTTCGGCCATGTATGGATACACTGCCTTAGTACAATTAAAAACACCCGTTAAATTCACATCCAAAACCTGTTGCCATTGCTGGCTTGACATTTTCTTCATAGAAGCATCTCTAGTTATCCCAGCATTATTAATCAGGATATCTATGGATCCAAAATCCTTTTTCACCGATTCGGCGGTTGCATTTACAGCTGCTAAATCTGCGGTATTCACTTTGTAAAAACGGAGGTTTGCTCCGTTAGATTTCAACTCAACAGTGGCTTCCTTACCTGCGATTTCATCTATATCCCAACAGGCTACAGAAGCGCCAGCCTCGATAAATTTCCTGGCAGTAGCTTTACCAATTCCCTTAGCTCCACCTGTAATGATGGCAGTTTTACCTGATAATTTCTTCATCTCTTTTATGATTGTATCAATTTTTTAGAAGTGAATTTAGACTTTGAGAATCAGTCAATGAGGGATATTTAAAATTAAAACCCATTGACTAAACTATCTTTTCGGCAGCAAAAATAACTTAAAATATTATTTATCAATTATTTAAGCAATAAAAAAATGCCATTGACTTTACAAATTAGAATTCAGGCGATTCTCATGGTGGCCTTTGTCAGGATTACTAATTTTGAAAAAAAGATAATATGAAATTATTCACGGCTGCATTATTAACCCTCCTATTTTTTAACACTGCAAAAGCTCAAGAAAAATTTAACTCCTCTATGGAAGATTGGACCTACCCATACGAAGTTCACAAAATTGCATTAAATGATAGTTTAGGCATAGCATATGTAGATGAAGGCCAGGGAGGTAAAACCCTTCTTTTTATCCATGGATTAGGATCTAATCTAAAAGCATGGCATAAAAATATAGAGGTTCTCAAAAAACATTATCGCTGTATAGCTCTTGATTTACCCGGGTATGGAAAATCCGCAAAAGAAGATTTTTCATTTAGTATGAGTTTTTTTGCAGAATCAATACGGACATTTATTGATTCTTTGAAATTACAAAATGTAGTTCTAATTGGCCACTCCATGGGTGGGCAAATAGCGCTACATACCCTATTGCAAAAACGCGATAACATTGAAAAGCTAGTCCTAATAGCACCAGCAGGCTTTGAAACCTTTACTGAGAAAGAAAAACTTTGGTTTCAGACTGTATTTACATCCGCAGTGATTAAAGCCAGTACAGAATCTCAGATTGTAAACAATTTCAAAATTAATTTTCATAAGATGCCAGCAGATGCTCAGTTTATGATTGAGGATCGACTAACTATGCGTCAAGCAAAAGAATATGATAATTATTGTAAGATGATTCCCAAATGTGTTATGGGCATGTTGAAGGAGCCCGTATTTAATCTATTGTCCAATATCGAATTGCCTGTGAAAATTATATTCGGTGAAAATGACCTACTCATTCCAAATAGAATCTTGCATCCAACCTTAAAGACAGTCGATATAGCAGAAGCAGGCCAAAAAATGCTGCTAAATAGTCAATTGCTTATGATTCCAGAAGCAGGCCATTTTGTCCAGTGGGAAAAAGCAAATCAAATCAATGAATACATTTTGAATTTTTTGAAATAATCCAATCAATTCAGTGTTTGATTTCCATTATGCAAATGAAATTAGGGTTGAAATGGAGAAATTCACATGGATGAGTCCACAGCCTAATTTGAAATAGCAAACCATTGATAATCAATACATTTAAAACCTAGTTTTTCTTGAAAATTCAAAAAAGTCCACACTTTATAAATCAATTTTCGTTCGGTCATTTCTTTTTCTTCCCAATATATTCGTCTCATCGGAATAATGATTTGCAATTGACAAGTTTTGGCAAATTGAATTGTTTCATTCCTCCAAAAAATCAAATTATTTTCTAAAATGTAAAACCTATTTCTTGTGAAAAAAATAATTACTCTCCTGATTTTTAGCTTTGCAAGCTATGCTCTTATCGCACAGACTGGAACGCTTTCTGGTAAGGTTTTAGGCAGTGATGGAGAAGCACTTTTGGGTGCAAGCGTACAGATTAAAGGCGGTTCAAAGGGCGCCATTACGGATATAGATGGACGATACTCTTTAGAACTAGAAGCAGGTACCTATACCATGATTGTTAGTTACATTGGATATGCTGACTCAGAAAACACTGTTAGTATAAATGCTGGTCAGAATAGCACCCTTGATTTTACTTTATCCTTAGGTACTGCTTTGGATGTAGTGGTAGTATCTGGATCAAAGAAACCTGAAAAATTAACAGAGAGTCCGGCAACTATCGAAACCATCCACGCACGAGAGATTGAGGAATATGCCGGTAACCCTGGAGAACTTTTAGCCCGTCAAAAAGGTATCGATTACTTTCGAGCAGGTATTGCTACTCCAGCTTTTAATATAAGAGGATTCAACTCTAACTTTAACTCAAAAAATCTACAGGTTACCGACGGTCGGTTTTCCACTCTTATTGCCACTGGCCTGCCACTCGGCCCCTTAAACACGACTATCAAAGAAGATATTGAAAGAGTAGAGGTTATATTGGGTCCCAATGCTACCCTATATGGCCCCAATGCTCATAATGGTTTGATGAATACGATTACCAAAGATCCTCGCACCTCTGCAGGGACTACGATTGCCATCAATCCTGGAGTGAGTGGAGATGGAGATGCCTTTTTCTCAGGGCGTATTCGCCATGCTCAGGTGCTGAGTGATAAATTTGCTTTTAAAGTCATGGGCGAATATACCACGGCTACTGAATTTGATTTTTCTGATTCCGTATTTATTGACAGAGTTGGAGCACTTGATACCCTTGGCAACCCCGTACCAGATGGTATTAAAGAAGGATATAATGAATTTGAGTTAGACAATGATGTTAATTTTATTAGAGCCGAAGCAGGCCTTTATTTTAGTCCTTCTAAAGATCTGGATATCATTTTCAATACTGGATATAGCAATAGCACCTACCTCTCTCCTACCAATGTAGGTCGAAATCAAATTAAAGATTGGTCTATCAATTATTACCAATTGAGATTTTCTGGAAAAAACTGGTTTGCGCAGGCCTATTACACCTTGAGTAAAACCGACAGCACTTATGCCATCGATCAAAGAACCAAAAATTATTATGCAGCCATAGATGCAGATGTACCTCCTGCCATTGCTCGCCAAAGTTCTTATGGAAATGGAGCGATTTTCCAAGATGACTCCCAGCGTTTAAATGCAGAAGCGCAATACAATAATACTTTTGGAAGATTGTCCCTAGTGACAGGTTTGCAATATCAAATGGATCAAGCCAATAGTTTGGGGACTTACCTCTTGGATGGTGGTGGCTCAATTGATATCAGTCAAATTGGAGGATATGCTCACCTAACTTACGAATTTGGAGATGGCTGGCGTGTATTAGCTGCTGCCCGAGCTGACGATCATGAGGTTTACGGTTTTAACTTTGTGCCAAAATTTGGTCTGCTAAAAGTTGGTAAATCTGGAACCTGGCGATTGACTTACGGTCAGGGAATAGCAGCACCTACCATTTTGAATATGTACGGAGATTTGTTTGCTGGCTTGATTTTGGGTAATGCGGAAGGTTTTACTCTGGCAGACGGATCTAAGGTAGAAAAGCAAAAGGTTGAAAAATTGCAAACCTTCGAACTGGGTTATCGCGGACAGGTGGTTCAGAATAAACTGTTTATTGATGCCAATGCCTATTTCAATAATTCCAAAGATTTTTTGAGCCCTTTAACCATCATCGGAGTGGCAAGTCAGCGTGGGGATCAGGCCATTGACCAGGTTCAATCAGGATTTGGGATATGGGGAGGCTTAGTAGGAACCTACATAAATTTTGGAGAAGTAAACACCTTTGGTTTTGATATAGGAGCTACCTATTATTTCACTCCTCAGTTTAGTGGCACTTTTAATTATTCCTACTTCGATTATTCTGTTGATGAGGAAAATATGGAAAATGACTTCAATAATGACGGAGTGGTTAATTTTCTTGATATTTTGGTAAATGCACCTAATCACAAAATGAGTCTGGGTTTAAATTATAGTGGTGAAAAGTGGTTCGGAAGTTTATTTACGCGATGGGTAGAAGAATACGATTATTTTTCCAGCTTCCAAATAGCTTCACAAACCCATGAAGAACTGACTTATCGAGGGGTGCCTATTGTCGAAAATGCAAGAAGCGCAGATACTTATAACTATGGGCCATTAGGAGGTTTCGTAACCATGGATTTAAGTATTGGGCATCGAATAAATGACATATTCACTATTTCAGCTGCTGCAAGCAATCTGTTCAATCAAGATCTAAGAGAGTTTACTGCTTCTGCTCCTACCCGTGGTTTATACACCATGGAATTGAGAATTAATTTGCCGGCTATTGGCAAGAAATAATAAATTTTAATTGAGCAACGAATATGACACTTGCCTGGATACTTTTTTCGATCTATCTCCTTGGCACGGCCTACCTCGGTTGGCTGGGTCATCGAAAAACAGATGGATTTGGCAGTTTTGCCATCGGCAATGGAGATCTATCTCCTATCCAGGTAGGTGTTACCCTGGCTGCAGCTACTGCTTCTGCTGCCACCTTTATCATAAATCCGGGATTCGTGTATGTAGATGGTTTGGCCGCATTTATGCACTTAGGTTTAGGGGTATACCTTGGTTTCGTTTTTATGCTGATTCTATTGTCCTTTCGTTTTCGTAGAATGGGAACCGAAATGAAAGCTCTTACTATTCCAGATTGGATAGGAAAGCGTTATAATTCTAAAAATTTCTCTCTTTATTTTGCCTTTATTAACCTATTGACTTTTGCTTTCATAGTTCTGTTGGTTGGTGGTATTTCGATTGTAATGCAAAAACTATTGGGGGTATCAAATGTGGCAGCATTATTAATTACCCTAATTTTTGTAACGGGCTATGTTTTGTTTGGGGGCACTTATGCTCATGTATTCACCAATATGTTTCAGGGTTTCCTGATGATTTTTGTCTCTTTAATTGTGCTGTGGTCAGGTTTTAAATTGATGAATGAAACAGATGGTTTTTTTAGCTTGATTAAAAATACAGATCCAAATCTACTAAAACCGATTAACCCCAACAGTAAGCTCTTTAATGACTGGTTTTCAACTTATTTTTCTGGTTTTTGTATAGGAGGGGCTCTTGTTTGTCAACCACATATACTGACAAAAGCATTATATGTAAAAACAGATCGGGCAGTACGAAATTATATATTGGTCTTTAGTCTGGTCTTTTTTCTTTTCACCTTATTACTATTAGCTGGGTTTTGGGCGCACGGAATTTTAAGCCCTGATCAATTAACGGACCCTGAGACTGGACTTTTCCGCCAGGACCTGGTTATGACGGTCTACCTTCAAAGTGTATTTCCCGACTGGTTATTTACAATTGTAAGTGTGGTTCTTTTGGCAGCTGCCATGTCTACACTTGATGGGCTTCTAGTAGGAATTTCGACCATAACAGCTAATGACTTGGTTTTAAACCTAATAGATAGATTTGGGAGAAAAGAAATTTCCGAGAAAAGAAAAATGGAAATTGCTTTTAGGGTCAGTCATCTGGTATTAATCCTAATTGCCGTATTAACTTTTTGGGTGACCTTAAATCCACCAAAATTATTGGGCATTTTTGGTCAAGTGGGTGTCTACGGTTTGGTTTTGGCGGCAGTTCCTCCCCTTTTGGCAGGGGTATTATTCGAAAAGGTAAGCCTCAGGCTGGTATGGTTGATGTCAATAGTAGGATTATTTATTCATTTCGGCTTGTTTTTTGGGGGCCATCAAATATTTCCCAACAGTACACTTGCATTTGGTAATCCGGGAGTAACTGCGGCAATAGGTTTGAGCATAAGTGTTTTGCCAAGTCTGATTATTCAATTACTGCTAAAAAGAAATTAATGTCTAACGCTACAATAATATCCTGTGGAGCTTATGCTCCCAATCAAATTATTCCCAATAGTTATTTTAATGACCTCTTAGGAGAAGATGTAGATACCTGGTTAAGAGAGAAGGTCCAAATTTATGAGCGTCGTTGGTGTGCTAGTGATGAGAGTACAGCAGATTTAGCTGAAAATGCTGCAAAAATCACCTTGGAACGTGCTGGTATTGGAGCTGAAAAACTAAATTTAATTATTGTTTCTACAGACACTCCAGAGTATATTTCCCCTTCAACTGCCTCCATTGTTCAGCACCGCCTGGGGGCAAAGAATGCAGGAACTTTTGATGTGAATACAGCCTGTGCAGGATTTGTAACCGCCCTAGATATTGGGGCCAAATATATACGTGCTGATGAGAACTACCAGTACGTATTAATTATTGGAGCTTATGCTATGAGTAAATATTTAAATCTGCAGGACAAAAAAACAGTAACCCTGTTTGCAGATGGAGCAGGTGCAGTATTGTTAAAATCTGAAAAGCAAGGCAATGGAGGTTTTTTAGCAAGCGAATTGATCTCCAAAGGAGAATACAATAGTTGGATGGGAATTTACGGTGGAGGTACCAAAATCCCAGTGCAAGAAAAAGTATTAGAACAAAATGACCATCAGCTAAAATTTGTCCACAAATTTCCAAAAGAATTAAATCCTGCCACATGGACACATATGGCCTTAAATTTATGCCAACAAATCAATTCAAGTATCTCTGATGTCAAACAATTCTTTATCACCCAAATTAATATTAATGCGATTTGGGAAACACTGGATCGATTGGGTGTAGAAAGAGAAATGGGACATACCATCATGCATCAGTATGGCTATACTGGGTCGGCCTGTATCCCAATGGCTTTTAATGATGCTTGGGAAAAGGGTATGATAAAAAATGGAGATTTAGTATTTTTCATTGGTTCAGGAGGCGGTCTTTCTTTTGCTAGTGCTGCCTTTCGATTGTAATTTGAATTAAAAATTAAAACAAGGTTTGATAAATCAATTCGATTGGGCTGCCAAATGGGCTAATTACAGTCCTCAAAAAATAGCTTTTAAGGAATATGAAACAAAGCGCCAGCTTTCCTTTGAAGAACTAAATAATTTAGGTAATAAACTGAGCCAATATTTATTTGATTCCTTTAATATTAAGAAGGGAGATCGAATTGCCGTCCTTGCAGAAAATTGCCTGGAATATCTGTTGTTGTTTGTGACTGCTCAAAAAACCGGATTTATTTTAGTCCCACTAAACTATAGATTGGCCAATTCGGAAATTGAATATCTAATCCAAAACTCTAAGCCTAAGCTTGTTATTGCGGAGTCAAAATTTACTCTGAAAATTGAAAATTTCATTTCTTCAGAGAAAGGAATTTCATACCTACCCATGAGCAATTTGATGGACTTATCGAAGGATTACCCGGTAAAGGCAAGTTCTAGCCGTATTTTGATCCAAGAAAATGACCCAATTTTTATCCTATACACTTCTGGGACTACCGGGTTTCCTAAAGGGGCACTTTATACCCATAAAATGCTTTTTTGGAACAGCATAAATACTGCCATGTCATTAGTGGTTAATTCCAATAGCAGGACTGTAAATTGCATGCCTCCCTTTCACACCGGTGGCTGGAATGTTTTGACTACCCCATTTTTTCATCATGGAGGATATACTTGTCTGACTAAAACATTTGATGCTTCCAATATTCTGCATTTAATAGAAAAGGAAAAGGCCAGCATTTTCATGGGTGTCCCTACTATGCTCAAGATGTTGGCAGACTTATCTGAATTTGAAAAAGCGGACCTAAGCTCCTTGCTTTACGTAATAGTGGGTGGAGAGCCAATGCCCCTTCCCTTAATCGATATCTGGCATCAAAAAGGAGTACCTATTCGTCAAGGATTCGGGATGACTGAGGTAGGTCCTAATTTAACCTCTCTACATCAGGATGATGCTGTTCACAAAATGGGCTCTATCGGAAGGCCCAATTTTTATGTAGATATAAAAATAGTGGATGAATCTGGACAGGAAGTTGTAGATGATCAAGCAGGTGAATTACTCCTCAGGGGCCCTATGGTCACTCCTGGATATTGGCAAAATGAAGAGGCAAGCAGGTCTTCATTTTTAGAGGGCTGGTTTAAAACCGGAGACAGGGTATTTAGAGATGCCGATGGCTATTTATTTGTGGTAGACAGAATTAAAAATATGTACATCTCTGGTGGAGAGAATGTTTATCCTGCTGAAATTGAACGAATATTACTAAGCCATCCCAAGGTAAATGAAGCAGCAGTCGTAGCAATGCCAGATAAAAAATGGGGAGAATCAGGTTGTGCTTTTATTGTCTTAAATCAAAAAGTCTCGGAAAAGATCCTATTAGATTTTTGCCGTTCCAAACTGGCCAAATTCAAAGTACCCAAATCGTTTGTCTTTCTGGAAGCACTCCCCAAAAATGACACTGGAAAAATTGATCGTAAAGCTTTGAAAGATAGAGTACATACAAGTCAGAGACATTTCGAGACAAATTGAGATATATGGAGACAATTTGTCTCCATATATCTCAATTTGTCCCTAATTATCTCCCATTTTTCCTTGATCAAGAATGAAATACCCTAAGATTTTCAAGGTGAATCAAACTATCTGATCTTACTCATATCCTTTTGGAGATTTTCTAGCCTTTGTTGCTTGCTCAAAAGCATAGGCCATCTTCAATAATTTATCTTCTTCAAAGGGTCTGGCAATGAAGGTTAAATTTCGAGGTCGGCCACTTTCTTGATATCCCATAGGTACCGTGAGGCATGGATATTGGGCCATAGCGGCTTGTCCAGCACTAAAATTATTAATTGACAGAATAGCATCTAGCTGATGTTCCTGGAGGGGCTTTTCAAAAAATTCTGAAGCATTTTGCTTATACTCCATTTTCATTTTGGCAAAATCTTCGTCGCTGATATTTTCTGCTACTATTCCATCAAAAAGAGCCTGGCCATAAGGTATCCTTGTTAATGTATCTTCCAAATTATAGTTTACCACATCTTCCACACTTCGGGCAGTAATATTATCTGAAACATATTCCGACAAGTATTTCGGTAAGTCAACTTTCATATCTGCATTCAAAAAAGTAATAAAACCATCAAAGCCCAGTCGACCTGGATCAAAATGGATAGTATCTGCTCCAAAATCACTAATTTTTCCGACTGCTATTTGATACAATGAATCCTGCAAAAAACCTTTATTTACTCCCAAGCGTAATCCTTTTAGGGAACCTGATTTTAGTTCTTCCCAGTATATTTTTTGACTGGGAGCGCTATCAGTGATGGGATCTGCAGAATCTGAACCAGTCATAGCCGATAGCAAAATGGCATTATTCATCACACTCCTAGTCATAGGTCCAGGTGTATCCAATGTACTTGAAATGGGTACGATTCCACTTCGACTTAGAAGCCCAATAGTTGGTTTTAAGCCAACAATACTGTTTGCACTAGAGGGAGAAAGAATAGAACCAGAAGTTTCGGTACCCACAGCTGCTGCTGCATAATTGGCTGCCATTGAAGACCCACTTCCAGAGCTTGAGCCTCCAGTTCCAAATTTCAACCGGCCATATGGATTTAAAGTTTGTCCCCCAATTGCACTATAACCAGAAGGGCAGCTTCTACAAAGGAAGTAAGCCCATTCGCTCAAGTTCACCTTTCCTAAAATAATACCACCCTTTTCTTTTATTCTTTTGACAATAAAGGCATCGGGAGGCGTATTATCCTTCAAGATATGAGCTCCAGCGGTTGTAGGCATTCCTTCTGTATTGATATTATCTTTCAATAAAACGGGCATCCCAAAAATGGGATGATCTTCTTTAGATTTGGCTTTATCCTTTTGTCGGGCTTCAGCCACAGCATTTGGATTAACGGATATTATTGTGTGCAGGGATTTATTCCGATCATTCTCAAACTTTACAATCCGATACAAATACCACTGGGTGAGTTTTTCATAGCTGAGATCCCCTGATTGGATGTGTGATTGAAGGGTAGGAATATCCTGATCGTAAATCAAGGGTTTAAGCTCCTGGTAATCTTCTTCTGAGAAGAAACGGATTTGCGGTCCTATAACAGCCCAAATATCATTTTTGTCGAGAATTTTAGACTGGATGATCTTGAAAGTTCTACTGCCTGGGTCATTGCTGGATATTTCTTCAAGTTCTGAAGTCTCATCATAGGGTTCCCAGGTAGGTATGATGGTTTCGGGTTTGGGTTGACAAGCAAAAAGAAGGCTTAAGAGTATGAGGAGGCTTTTTCTCATGGCTATTGTTTGACTATGGATTTTAATAATGAACCAAATATAGTAAAGCAATTGATTTAATGACAATTACTTCCCTTCGATCCTACAAAGCAACCAACCTTGCGGATCAATCTCAAAATCACTGTCCTTTATTTTTAATTGTCCTTTGCCTGATGGCATCTTCACCTTCTTAATCTTATTGCCAACTTTTACAGGTATACTCATTTCAAATGGGATAGAAGACTGAACTTGCCATTCCATGTTTAAAATGCCGTTACTAACACTTGATTTAACGATAGGTATCTCACTGTAATTTAAATAGTTATCAAAAAACCAATCAAGTGGTTTGCCATGAAGTTTTTCAACTATTTTTTGAAATTCCTGAGTGTCAGATAACCTGCAATGACTACCATCTGTCACCTTTTCATCTTTCTTCGTTGGATAAGCCATTCGTCTTAATGCCTGGTACATTTTCTTTTTTCCTAGCATAAAACGCAAACTATGCAGCACAGCAGCTCCTTTGCTATATACATCAGAAATGTAACCTTCCCTGGCAGAGACTCCATTTTTGGATAAAACAATGGGGAATTTATTTTGAGCTCTGGTTTTGTAAGCGCCTGCATATTCAAAATAAGCTTCTTGCCCCAGGAGTTCTTCAGCATATAAGGATTCAGTATAGGTCGCAAAACCTTCATGTATCCACCAATGCTTCCAATCGCCACAGGTAACCATATTGGCAAACCACTCATGAGCCAATTCATGAAAATGAAGAAAGTCAAAACCATATTTATTCAATCTAAAATCATTGCCATAGGCAATAATAGACTGGGTTTCCATCCCGTAATAATAGGTTTCGGCTACTCCATATTTATCAGCTCGAAATGGATAAGGGCCCAGGAGTTTTTCCAGAAAGGCCATGTCTCTTTCAAAGTATTTAAAGTGCTCTTTTGCCTGCTCATAATGCTCAGGGACGGTCCAAAAGATAAAAGGAAAGCTTTCACCACTAACACTTTTGTAGCTGGTTTCTATGGTTTTATAAGGAGCAATATTTAAGGTGACGGCATAATTATTGACCGGTGTAGAAATAAACCAATGATGTGTCCTCGTACCATCTTCATTATTACTGATATTCCTGAGTTTACCATTTGTGGCGACTACCAATTCTTCATCTACCGTAATATTTACAGCCATAGAATCTGGCTCATCTGAAGGGTGATCCTTACAGGGCCACCAAATATCAGCTCCGTTTAAAACGGACACATTACCTACCCATGGTGCACCAGCTTCTGTTTTTGCCCAAAAAAAGCCATCTGCCCAGCTATATTTTTGAGGGTTTTCTACAGAAAGTGGATGGCCTGAATAATATACCTTAACAGTGAACTTCTTTCCTTTGTCCATATTCTCGCCCATGTGAATATGTAGTTCACCACCAATCCTTTCCCATAAAGTCGTTGTTTCTTCTCCATCTTTGAACCAGTTAATTTGACTTACCTCAAAGGTTGTATCTAAATCAAGGATGATTTTATCATGATCTTCTAAGGCAGTAAAAGTTACTGCCAGATCCCCTCCTATCCATTTTTTATCAGTATCAACTCGAAGGTTTAAGTCATAAAAATGTACATCCATTCGAGCTTGCTCTGGAATCAAGGGGCCACCAGAATCGTAGATAGGACGTTGTCCAAAGATACTTGCACATGAAAGCATTAGAAAAAGAGAAAAGGATATCAATATTTTCATAAAGCGGCAAATTATTTTATGATTAGCTCTAGAACTGAGTATTTAAGTTACTCATTCTCAAAATGAAACTAACATTAATAATTTGATATCCTTTAAAAAATACAGTTATTTCTAATTTAGGAATGTACCAAGAGGCTCTGGATTTTAGCAAGCAGATCATCAATATCAAAGGGTTTACCGATAAATTCGTTCATACCCATCTCATAACATAATTCCACCTCCTCTTTCATTACATTAGCCGTCATAGCAATGATGGGTATTTCTGATTTTCCATTAGACATATTTCGAATGACTTTAGTTGCTTCATAGCCGTTCATCACGGGCATTTGAACGTCCATAAGAATAATATCAAAATCAGCGTGTGACACTTTTTCAACGGCAATCACACCATTCTCTGCCACTTCAACAACTACATCTTCAATGGCATCTTCCAGTTCTTCTTGGGCTACAATGGTATTGAATTGGTTGTCTTCGACTAACAATACTTTTATTGCTTTAAGGGAAGCGGCGTAACTACCTGATTGTTCTGGAGTGGTTACGAAATCCTTTACCTCTGTATCGATTTTATAAGGTATGCTGAAGTAAAATTTACTGCCTTTACCTTTTTGACTTTCCGCCCAGATTTTACCGTGCTGTATTTCCACTAGCTTTTTAGAAATACTCAAACCCAAGCCGGTGCCACCAAATTTTCGACTTGTATCAGAATAGGCCTGTTCAAAAGATTTAAAAATCTTTTCCAAACGATCTGCTCCTATTCCTACTCCTGTATCTGAAACACAAAAGTGAGCCATTACTCTATTTTCTTTTTCGACGACCTCCGTTTTGAGTTGGATCGTTATGACTCCTTTTTCGGTAAATTTAATGGCGTTGCCTACTAAATTCAAGAGTATTTGGTGAAGCCTTGTCGGATCTCCTTGTATAGTAACAGACCTATTTTTAGTGATATTGGTTTGCAACAATAAACCCTTTTCTTCGGCCTTGAACTGTGAAATGGTTTTTACATTTTGAATGACCTCTTCGAAAGAGAAAGGAATGCTTTCTAATTCAATTTTCCCAGCCTCGATTTTTGTCATATCTAAAATGTCATTGATAATAACCAGGAGTGAATTGGAAGAATCCTTAATGGCATTGAGGTAAGTAAGTTGTTTCGTCTGCGGTTCTCGTCGGAGCAGGATATCCGTCATCCCTTTAATGGCATTCATAGGAGTCCGGATCTCGTGACTCATGTTGGCAAGAAACAGGTGCTTGGCTTGTTCAGAGGCCTGCGCCTTTTCTTTTTCGGATTCAATAAGTCGGTTTTTTTCCTGGAGAGCTGCTTGAGTTTTACGGGTGTAGCGCAATCTAGAGGCAAGTCCAAATAATAGAAGAATTGCAAAAAGGGCTAAACCGATAAGGAGATTTCTTGTCGTTTTTTGTTTATTTATTTGGGCCTGATATTTTAGTTCCTGTAAATATGTTTGTTCAGCCAGTTGGAGGCTATCGGCAAGTCGTTGTTGCTGAAACTGATTTTCCAATTCCAGTCGAGTAACTTCCTGACCATTGCGCAAAGCTACTATCGAATCCTGGGTTCCGGTAAATAGTCGGTAATAATCCAGGGCTTTTTTGTAATTACCCTGTGTTTCATAAGCCTTATAAAGTACTTCCAGATTACCGACTGAGGCAAAAAGATTCTCGTTTGCAAAATCTAAACCAGTTTGTGCGGATTCGATCGCTTTTTTTGTTTGCCCTATGCCTAGGTAGGTGGTGCCCAGGTGAGAAAAGAATCGACACCGATTCCAAATTGTTGCCTTATTAGTTATACTCCTAAAATAATCTTCAGCTCCTAATAATTCTTGTAAGGCGGCCTGGAAATTACCAGTTAAATTATCGATACTTGCTTTTACCCATTTGGCCTTCATCATGCAGGGTATACATTCTACCCTACCATTCATAAAAGTCATTGCTTTTTCAATAAAATGAGTAGCTTTTTCATTATCCTTTTGCAATTGATATAATACGGCCAGATCAATATAACAGGAGCCGATCTCTTCAGCATAACCAAAAAATGATTGGAAGAGCTCTAAAGCTTTAAGGGTATACCGCTCTGCTTCTTCGTAATTACCAATTTTAGCGTGGATACTACCAATAGTGGCAATTGCCTCTATATAATATACATCGTTAACGATGCCTTTTGCCTCATAAGATTGAATTGCTTTTTGGAATAAAGATAGCGCTTTGGGAAATTCCGAGTTGGTGTAATTATAATAAGCTAGATTACTATACAAAAGGGCTTGTTCGGAGTTAATTGTTTTGCCATCGATCTCTTCCCGGATACGTTCATAGTTGTTATCTAGTTGATGAGAGCTGATCCCAGTTTCCTCAATCACGCAAACATCCAATATGTATAAGGCTGTCACTGAAGTAGAATAATCATTCAGCTCAATCGATAGATCAAAGGCCTCTTGTGCAAGTGGACAAGCATTTTCTAAATCTTGTTGGGCAAAATAAGCAGCACTTTCTAATATGGTAAACCTGGCCAGATATTCTTTTTTGCCTAGTTGCTCAACCAGAGCCTGAGCACCTTTAACAAAAGGAGCCCAGCGTATTGCCTCCGGGTTGTTTCTTTCACTACGTAAAAAAGGATCAAAACGCTCGTAAAAAGCATTAAGTCGGTCAACAGAGAGGTTGGTAGTATCTGACCAGACTGCAAAAAGAGAGTCGGCCTTTGGATGTTGAGCTCTTCCTGTTTGAAGAACAAGCACCATAAATATCCCGACCAATGCAGCGCTAAGAATATATCTTGACATAAACAACTTTTCGTAATTGAATTTCCAATTAACGAAAAGAAGAGCGAGAAATCAACTTTTACTTATCAAATGGTTCAATTGATGATCAAACGGTCAAAATTTATAGTGCTTGTTATATTACTCCTCTTTTAAACATTGAACTGGATTAATTCTGGCTGCTTTATAAGTTTGTAAAGCAACCGTCGACCAGGCAATCAACATGGTTAATAAACCTGCTCCTACAAAAAACCACCACTCTAAGTCAATCCGGTAAGCAAAGCTCTGGATCCAATTTCTGGTAAGTAAATAACTAATAGGAAGAGCTATTAAAATGGCAATAAGCACCATTGCACTGAAATCTTTGGATAGTAATTGAACGATGCTAAAATTACTGGACCCAAGTATTTTTCGTATTCCAATTTCTTTCAACCTCCTTTCTGCAGTAAAAGAAGCTAAACCAAATAGTCCTAGGCAGGATATCAAAATGGCAATACCGGCAAAATACCTGGACAAAATTGCTACTCTGTTTTCAGCAGCATAAAGCGTCTCAAAATCTTCATCCAAAAATCGGTATTCAAATGGCAGGCCAGCGGTAAACTTTGTATACAATTTCTTTATGCCAGCAATAGTTTCGGCTTCATTTCCTGCTCGGATTTTCACCAAAATTTCATTTAGTCCGGGATAACATTGAAAGAAACAAGGTCCTACATCTTCATATAAAGATTCAAAATGAAAATCCTTTACTACACCTACAATTTGCCTGTCTTTTCCCCAAAGTTTAATGGTTTGACCTACTGGCTCCTCAAGACCCATGGCCTCAATAGCCGATTCATTAAAAATAATCGTAGACTCCTCAGTGCCAAAATCTTTTGAAAAGGTTCTTCCTTTCTTAATTTCAAAACCAAGCAGCTTTATTAAGTCATAGTCCACTTCCAGGTTCGCGAATCGAATAACTTCATCTGGTTCTTTTCCGGGCCATGCCAATCCTGTAGTCCCACCGTAATCGCCGACTAAATCATGTCCAAAGCTTGAAGCCTCTATCACTCCGGGTATGTTTTTAATTTCTTCTAGAAAGGAATCCATCTCATCATCAAGATTACCTTCCCGTGGAAAAGTAATGATGTTGTCCTTGTTAAACCCTAGGTTTTTATTATTGATGTATTCGATTTGTTTATAAACTACTGTAACGGCTACAATAAGAACGATGGATACCACAAATTGGAATACCACCAATCCTCTTCGGGCCCATATTTCGCCTATCGAAGCATTAATCTTACCTTTAAATATGCTCACAGGCTTAAATCTTGAAAGATAAAGAGCTGGATAGCTTCCTGCTAGCAAGCCTGTCAATAAAGAAATCAACAGTATTTTAGAAATCAATGACATTGAAAAATTAAGTCCTAGCTCTTTACCCGTAATCACATTAAAATTGGGCAGGAAGAACATCACTAGTCCAATGGCTAAAAGTAAAGATAGAAAAGTCAGCAAGAGAGACTCCAGAAGAAATTGATTGATTAATGATTTCCTGCTTGCTCCTATAACCTTTTTTACCCCGATTTCTTTTAACCTCCGGGTGGCTTTGGCAGTTGATAAGTTCATAAAATTAATGCAAGCAATAATCAGAATGAACAAAGCAATCATTGAAAATAATCTAACATAACTAATCCGACCACCGGCAATTTGCCCATTTTCATAATTTCCTTTTAAATAACGATCAGAAAATTTCTGTAAAAAGAAGATACTAGAGTTCTCTGGCGTTTTCCGTTTATTGGCTGCCATCGATTTTTCTATACTGTACTTCTTCAATTTTTCATTAAAGGACTCCAATTGGACCCCCTCTTTTAATAGGACGAAAGTGCTAGGATCACTATTTCTCCAACTGTGCAATCGTTCATATTCTTCAAACATCTTTTGGTAAGAAAATAAAACATCAAACTGCTGAGTGGATTGGGCAGGTGGTTTTTTAAAAATACCCGTGATGGTAAACAAGCCGCTGAGTCTGCCCTCATCCCAGTTTATTGATTTCCCAATGATGTTTTTAGTGTTTCCAAATAATTTTTTGGCTATTTCATCAGAGATTAAAACCGCATTTTTATCGGTTAACACATCTTCACTATTACCAGTTAAGAGTTGGTAAGAAAATACTTCAAAAAAGTTTTTACTTACATACATTTCGCTTGCCTTAAATTGAAGCTCCTCATTCGATATGATCCCTTTAACCTCTTCATCGCCAAAAGAGGCACTAACTACAGCAGCAGCCTCGACCTCAGGAAAGTCTTCCTCCAGGGCCTTTGCCAAAATACCAGGTGTAGGCTCGATGGTTAGAATTTCATCTACCTGTGGCAAATTATGCATGACCTGATAAAGCCTATCATCTTTATCATGAAATTTATCCTTACTTAATTCATCCGTCACCCAGAGGAATATAAAAAGGACACAGGCCAGTCCTGTGGACAGGCCAATTAAGTTGATTAAAAAAGAGCTCTTATAGCGTTTAATATTTCTAAAAATTAATTTTAAGTGGTGTGACAACATGTCGAGTGAAATAAATGGGTGAAAATTAAATACAGATTTTATGATGTTGGGGCGTATCAATTTCAAAACGCCAATGGTATATTTACGCCTGGCTTTGCCAGCTGAGAATTGCTCCAGGTCATCTTGGAAGATCTCTTCCATATCTCCTTCGATTTCTTCCAGATACTCTTTCTTTATTATCCATCGAAGAAGTTGTAATGGCCATTTGGGTGGGTATTTATTGTTCAAATGCTTCATGGTGTTCCAAATTTTGGCATGGAAGCCCACAGACCTGCTCGTATTTCTTTAATTTCTGCAAGGACTTTATGTGCATAACTGGTAGCAGCATAAATCCTTTTGCGCTTCCCTCCCCTCTTTGGAGTAGCCTCTCCAAATTCAGAAGTCAAAAAACCTTTGTCCTCCATTCTCTTTAAGGCGGATTGGATAGATCCAACACTGAGCTGCTGCTTTAACCGCTCTTCCAACTCCTTTTTAATCATCACTCCATAAGCTTCCTCTTGAAGGACAATCACAGTTAGGAGCACAAATTCTTCAAATTCTCCGAGTTTTGTCTTTTTCATTTTGATATTATTCGTAATTGCAGTAAATATAAGAGAAATTTATTTTATTCGCAATTGCAGTTTTTATAATTTATAGAGTGGCCTAGCAAGAAAAGGTTGGAATTTTTCACACAAAAAGCATATATATCAGCGAAATTAGCGTAGCCATTCGCGATTATTTGCGTGAAAAAAATCTAATTATTGCTTGAAATTAGGTTCTAAAACAACTTCATCTGTGGATTTTTAAACTGATGATGAAGTTCCAGATCATAAGGAATTTTTGTTGCATTGGAGAAATACAATTTTTTTGCCAATTGAAATTGTTGCTTAATCATTTCAGCGATTCTCCCCTCTCCTACCATGCGAACTCCATATCGGCTGTCATTTAACTGCCCACCATGACAATCTTTTATGCGGTTGAGAATGCGCTCTGCCCGATCTGGATAAGTTTTGTGAACCCAATCTTCAAAAATTTCAGCCACATCTCCATTCAATCTGACCATGGTATAGGCAGCAGAATATGCTCCTAGCTCAGAAACTGTTTCAGCCATTTCCATGATTTCATGATCGGTAAGTCCGGGGATTATAGGAGCCAACATCACATTCACAGGAATTCCTTCTTCTACCAATACCTTAATGGTGTGCAAGCGTCGTTTAACAGTAGCGGTTCTAGGTTCTAAAAATCTTCGCACTTCTTCATTGAGGGTGGTTAAGGAAATGGATACCTTAGCCAGTTGATGACTGGCCATTTTTTTCAAAATATCTAAATCTCTGAGTACAAGGTCATTTTTTGTTATCAATCCTACCGGGTGGCGATACTTCCAAAGAACCTCTAGTATTCCTCTGGTAATGCCCAGTTCTTTTTCAATGGGTTGATAACAATCAGTATTGCCAGATAGCATGATGGGGATGGGCTCCCAATTTTTATGGCGAATTTTCTTTTCTAGTAGTTTAGCTGAATTTTTTTTCACTAAAATTTTCTGCTCAAAATCAATTCCTGCGCTGTAGCCCCAATAATTATGAGTATTACGAGCGTAACAGTATACACATCCATGCTCACATCCCTGATAAGGGTTCAAACTATAAGCCATGCCGATATCAGGGCTATCAACTTTATTTAAAATGGTTTTGGGAAATACCTCTATGTATTGGGTGCGTATGACATCTTCTCGCTCCGGAGGCATATCATCATGATGCAAATGAAATTTATTGGCTGGATTAATCTGTGCTCCCCTACCCTTAAGATATTTGTTCATGTGTGTTTTGGAAATATTACTGTTTTCAAAAATTAAACGACACTGTTGTATGGAAGAATATTATTTGGAAAATTTTACATGAACAATAAAAAATTAGATTAAGCAAAGGCTTACCAATCTTTTCAAGCTTAGTAATCTATTATCAAACCAAATTTTATTTATCCACTTACAACGCCCAATTTAACTCTAAAATACAACAAAATTGTTTAAAAATAAATAATTTAAAACAAAAGGTTTATTTGTAAGCCAATAAGGGTATTTCTAAAATAATTGCATCTAGAGATTAAACAATCAATTATGCTGAAGAATTACCTGAAAATAGCTTATAGGAGCATTTTAAAGCACCGTGTGTATTCTCTACTTAATTTATTCGGACTGACCATCGGAATTGCTGCCGCCATTTTGATTGGACAATATGTAGCTTTTGAAAAAAGTTATGATCAATTCCATACAAAAGCAGATCGCATATATCGTTTACCCATAAACTTTTATAGGTTGGGAGCTCTTGAGATAGGAGATGCTATGAACTATGCTCCTACTGGACCGACCATGAAGGAAGAATTACCAGAGGTGGAAGAGTTTGTCAGAATAACTCCAGAATATAGCCGGGTGGTCCTGGCTTATGAAAATCATTTTTTCGAGGAAAAAAATGTCTATTACGCTGACTCAAGCTTTTTCCAGGTATTTGACTATCCACTTCTCTTTGGCGACAAAAACAGCTGTTTAACAAAACCAAGATCTCTGGTGCTTCCCATCTCAATAGCTGAAAAATACTTTGGCAAGCAAGAAAATTGGATAGAGAACCCTATCGGTAAAAATATCCGATTTAATAAAGATGAATTACTCACAGTAACGGGTATTATGGAAGATGTTCCCGAAAATTCCCACATAGATTTCGGGGCACTAATGTCTTTTACCACTTTTCTCATTTTTAACAGAGATCCTAATGATAATTGGGGATGGAACGATTTTTACACCTATGTAGAATTAAAAGAAGGAGTCCGTCAAAAAGAATTTGAAGAGAAAGTAACTGCATTTGTTGCTCGCCACAAAGAGTTTGATGAAGCAGGCAATTTTGAGGAATTCCTGGTTCAACCCATAGGAGACATCCATTTAAAATCCGATTTAAGCTATGAGGCCAAGGCTAATGGGGATGCCAAAACCGTCAATTTTTTGGCCATTATAGCCTTAGCCATTATTCTTATCGCCTGGGTGAATTATGTCAACTTGGCTACGGCAAGAGCAGAGGAGAGAGCACAAGAGGTAGGCCTGAGAAAAGTAATTGGGGCTACTAAAAAAAATCTCATCTTCCAATTTCTTTCTGAAGCAGGTATATTGAATGTACTGGCTGTTCTTATAGCCATTGGTCTGATCTTTTTTGCAGGACCAATACTTAATGCCTTTCTTGGAAAAACCATCCCTTTCTCAATAAATAATCTGCCCTTGGGTATTTGGGGACTTCCAATCTTTATTCTATTAGGAACGCTGCTATCTGGTATCTACCCAGCCTTTGTACTATCTTCTTTTGCTCCATCACAGAATCTTAAGGGAAGTGAAAACATGCGGCGCAGGGGAGTATGGATAAGAAAGGGATTGGTTACTTTCCAGTACGCTATTTCGGTAATGCTAATTGCAGGGACCTTTATTATTTTTAAACAGTTGAAATTCCTGCAAAAACAAGATCTTGGTTTTGCATTGGATCAAACATTGATCATAAATGCCCCAAGTGTAATTAATAACGACTCTATTTTTCAAAACAGATATTTAAGTTTTAAAAATGAACTAGAACAATATCCTAGTATCCAAAGCATCACCTCTTCTTCGGCAATACCTGGAAAAAACAGGGTTGATTTGGACAGTCATGGTGGTTTGCATCTCGTTGGGGATAGTGAAGAAAATGCAGCCAATTTTATGGTAATGCGGGTAGATGATAATTTCTTAGATGCTTATCAGATGGAGATAATCGCCGGAGAAGCATTTTCAGAAGTAAAGAAAAGCGACAATAATGCCATCGTTATAAATGAAAAAGCATTAAGTCTTTTGGGACATTCAGATCCGCAAAAAATTATTGGGAAAAAATTGCAGTATTGGAATCAACAAAGAACTATTATTGGAGTCACCAAGGATTATCACCATAAATCGCTCCGAAATGCCATAGAACCCATGATTTTGCGAAATCATCCGGGAGGACACTTGTATTTTTCAGTAAAATATTCCGCTACAAATCAAACAGATGTAGAAAGGCTGATACAAAATGCCAGAGTTAGCTGGAAGGCCGTTTATCCAGATAATCCTTTTCACTATTTCTTCTTAGATGATCATTATAACGAGCAGTATCAGGCAGACAACCAATTGGCAAGGATTACTGCAGCATTTTCTTTTTTAATAATTTTGATTGCCTGTTTGGGACTATTTGGATTAGCGGCTTATTCCGTAAGCATCAGAGCAAAAGAAATAGGCATTCGGAAAGTCCTGGGAGCCTCTACCCAGAGCATCGTTTATTTATTCTCACGAAGCTATTTAAATTTATTACTAATTGCCTTTATCATCGGCATACCATTAACTTATTATTTATCCCTACAATGGCTGAATAATTTCACCTCTGCTATCCAGCTAAATATTTGGCTCTTTTTAATTCCATGCATTGCCGTTATGCTGATCGCAATAATTGCCGTTAGTAGTCAGTCCCTGAGAGCAGCTTTTGCTGATCCTGTAGAATCATTAAGGAAGGAATAATTCATTAATAATTAATTATTTTCCTGCTTTATATGGAAAAATGTAAAAGGTAGAAAGTAGAAAGTAGAAAGATTTCACTTGTTGTCAAAAATAAAAGTCATTGATGAGATGTAATAGGTAATTGTCCTTCTACTTTCTACTTTTTTCCTTTTACCACCAGATAAAATGCAACTTCACTTCAATTATTTTCTCCTTCTATTAAAGGTATTTCCAAAGGACTATTTATTTCCATTTCTCTTCCAATAGGCCTAATACCAAGCTGAACTTCCAGATCATCAAAATTTGGATTGACTCTCATCAATTACGCTTTTTCATCTTATTATTATCCTTGAAGTGTACGGGTATTTACGCCCGTTGTCGATATAATATACCAAGAGATATATTTTCAATAGAATTATATTCTAGGGTATTTCCGATTTGCGTAATTTAAAGATTAAGCTCACTCTATACTTTAATAAACTGAATTAACATCGTTTAACACCAAAATTATGAAAGTAAAAAACCCACATCAATCCTTTCTTTTTCCTAATCTATCAATGCCGCTGTTTTTTATGTTATGTATGTTCAGCAGTCTTGCATTCGGCAGCAGTGTTGATCTATTAGAATACAGCACCGAGAAATCACCTGTAAAAGAAGAGGTGAAAATTACTGGAAGTGTCACTAACGAAAGTGGCGAACCGCTTATTGGAGTTACCATTAACATCAAAGGCACGGTAAGAGGAACCGTTACAGATTTAGATGGCAATTACGAAATTGACGTAGACCCAGGAAATATCCTGATATTCTCCTATACCGGAATGGAACCCGTTGAAGTCACAGTGGGAAATCAAACGGTGATCGATATGGTCATGCAACCTGATGCCCAACTTCTGGACGAAGTAGTAGTCACCGCTTTAGGAATTGAAAGAGCAGAAGAGGCCCTTTCTTATGCGGTCTCCAAAGTTTCCGGAGATCAGATCGCCAATAAAACGGAGCCAGACGTAGTTCGGGCTTTGAATGGCCGGGTAGCGGGAGTAAACATTTCTCAATCTGGTGGTGCAGCTGGTTCTTCCACCAATATTGTCATCCGAGGTAACAACTCAGCAACAGGTGATAATCAACCACTTTTTGTGGTGGATGGTATTCCTTTCGATAACTCCATAAACAATACCTCCAATCCGGCTCAGGCGGCTTCAACCTATTCCAACAGAGCTTTAGACCTTGACCCTAACGATATTGTCTCTATGACTGTACTAAAAGGTGGAGCTGCTGCTGCCCTGTATGGTTCCAGAGCATCAAATGGGGTTATCATTATCACCACCCGATCAGGATCCCAATCTCGAAAAGGCTTGGAGGTAGAACTGTCTAATACTCTAGGCTTTGAAGAAGTGGCCAGGTTGCCAGATTATCAAAATGAATATGGTCAAGGAAATTTTAATAATGGACAATATATCTTTAGCCCGGTAGCAACAGAATCCTGGGGGCCCAGGATCGGCAGTGGGGTATTAAATGGAGGGCTGTTTGAAGAAGGAGGACAAGTGAAATATGTTAACCACATTGGGAATACAGTTCCTTATCAGGCCTACCCAGATAATGTAGCAGAATTTTATGAGAGGGGCTTTCAGCGTGAAACGGCCCTAAGAATTCGAGGAGGGAATGGCGTAAGTGGTTTTGCCATTACAGCTAGTAATGTAGACAATGAGGGTTTTCTTCCTAACACCGGTCTGAAAAGGACCTCCGCCAAAATTGCAGGTAATACCACCCTGGAAAATGGCTTAACCATTAACGGTTCAGTTACTTATGTTGATACACACCAGGATGGAATCCTTTCCGGTGGACACAGTACCCTTTCCAGTATTAACCGGCAAACTTTATTTATTCCACGAAGTTATGACCTTACAGGTTTTGAATACATTAACCCTGCAACAGGAGAACAATATATTTATACTTTCTGGGATAATCCTAGATGGCTAGTGGAAGAAGGACCTTATGATAGCAATGTGGATAGAATTTTTGGCTACCTGGGGGCCCAATACGATATAAATGACTGGCTTAATGTTTCTTACAAAATTGGAACAAATACTTATACTGATAGAAGAACACAGGTAATTCCCAGAGGTAGTTTCTTTGGTCCCGGTCAGATCATTGATCATACGATAACTTTTTCGGAATTTTCTTCTAACCTATTTTTGACAGGAACCAAGGATATAGGGAACAACCTTAACCTGAGGTTTATTGTAGGACATAATTTCAACCAGCGTACATTTGATGAAAATAACTTTAGGGGGGAAGGAATCATTAAAAGAGGAATTTCAAGAATTTCTAACACCCAAACCATCGTCAACGATGTCTCTTTTGAATCAGACAGAAAGTTAGTAGGTGTATTTGCTGATGTCACCTTATCTTATAATGATTTTCTTTTCTTCAATGCTACAGGAAGAAATGACTGGTCCTCAACCCTACCCAAAAACAATAGAAGCTTTTTCTATCCTTCAGTTTCAACAGCATTTGTTTTTACTGAAGCTTTTGGTATGGATTCTAAATTACTTTCCTATGGTAAATTAAGAGTTGCTTTTGCTCAAATTGGAAATGATGCCAATCCATATCTCTTGTCTACGGTAAATACCATCAATGGAAATGCAGGTTCTTTGGAATTGCCATTTAATGGGGTTTCGGGTACTACTATTGGAAACAATTTTGGAAATCAAAGTCTGAAACCAGAGTTTACCAATGAGTTTGAGATCGGGGCAGATTTAAGACTATTCAATTATAGAGTAGGCCTTGATATTGCTTATTATAATAAAACTACAAAAGATCAGATATTCAGTGTGGCGATTCCTGCTGTTTCAGGTTATCTCACCAAGACCCTGAATGCTGGAGAAATTTCAAATAAAGGAATTGAAATTGGCTTAGACATCAATTTATTGGAAAGTAATAATGGGCTAAACTGGAACGTCTTTACAGCCTTTGCCAGAAATGTAAGTGAAGTGGTAGCCTTGGCTGATGGATTGGATCAAATCAACCCAGGTTTTCGTCAAGGAGCATATGGTAATGTTTTGAAGGTAGGTGAACCTTATGGAGTAATTGAAGGAGAAATCCAAAATAGAACAGATGATGGTCAATTATTGATAAATCCAGTTACCGGGCTACCTTCCAAAGCTCCAGGCTTACATGTAGTAGGTGATCCCAACCCTGAATTTATCGTTGGTGTAACCAATACATTGAATTTTAAGGGCTTTAGTCTATCAGCTTTATTTGATTGGAAACAAGGCGGGGATATCCTATGTCTTTCCTGTGGTTATTTACGAGGATTTGGGATCACAACAGAAACTGCTGAAGACAGAAGCAGATCCTATATTCTTCCTGGTGTGTTAGCCGATCCTGCCGATCCAACTAGTCCTTTGCTTGACGCAACGGGTAGTCCTATACCCAATGATGTTCAAATATCACCACAATCTTATTGGAGTGCGGCAGTTAGTGGCTCTCATGCTAACCAATATCGCTTTAGTGCAGAATCCTATATTTATGATGCTACCGTATTGAGGTTGAGGGAAATCACTTTGAGGTATTCCTTTCCGAGTCGTTTATTGCAAAACACTCCTTTTGGTTCGGCAAGCATCGCACTATCAGGGCGGAATTTGTGGTTCTGGGCACCTAACCTACCCCACCTCGATCCTGAAGTATCTACTTATGGTGCGGGTAATGTTCAAGGGGTTGAGCAATATGCCCCCCCAACTGTAAAAAATTATGGCGTGAATGTATTGCTTACTTTCTAGAAAAATAAAACTACAACCATGACTTATAAATATAAATTATTGTCTTTGCTCTTTCTCACTTTATGTTTTTGGGCTTGTGACCTCGACATAAATGAGGATCCAAATAATCCGGTTACTGCTGAAGTTCATGAATTATTGCCTAGTGGCCAGCTTACCGTGATCGAACCAGTAGCTAACCTTATAAATGCCATTGGCTCAAGTGTGGTACAAACCAGGGTTTCTACACGGCACGATAACTACAATGTAGACATTAGTACCGTTACTGGTATTTGGAATAATCAATTTTACAGTGGCGGCTTGAATGATCTGGAACAAATTATTACCCTTGGCACTGAAAGTGAGAGTTGGCATTATGTAGGTATTGCCAAATTGATGAAGGCTTATACCTTTAGCATTATGGTTGATTTGTGGAATGATATTCCGTATACAGATGCCTTTAATCCTGATTTGGAGACCATCACTTATGATTCAGGAGAAGAAATTTATCCACGTTTAATTTCATTAATCGAAGAAGCGCTCCTGGACCTGGGCAGAAGTTCTACCTTTTCACCTGGCGGAGATGATGTCATTTATGGTGGTGATCTTGCTAAGTGGGGCAGAATGGGAAAAACGCTATTATTAAAAATGTACAACCAAACCCGTCTAGTAGATTCAAGCGTGGGTACCAAAATGCAGGCCTTGATTAACGAGACTAGTACCATCCAATCTAGTGCCGACGATTTTCAAGTGGTCTTTGGATCTTCTACTGCACCTGAGAATAGAATGCCTCTTTTTACTTCTGATTATGTTTTTAGACTTGACAATAGGATCAGCAATTATTTTGGTGATTTGCTGTACGGAAATAATGACCCAAGAATCCCCTATTATTTTTACAATCAGACACCTGGAACCTTTGTAGGCAGAGATTCCGGTGATCCAAGTGATTTAGCTCAATTTGAAGATCAGGATACCAGAACTTTTCATGGAGTATACCCTGCAGGGGGACAGTTTGATGCCGGACAAGGTGGTGCTACCAATGGGGATATGGGCTTAAAAGGAGCTGGTACCTTCCGCATGATGACCAATGCCATGCGCATATTCATAGAGGCAGAAGCAGTACTCACCCTCGGTCTTAATGGCTCCGGAACCATTGAAGAATTATTCGAGGCTGGTATCAGAGCTTCTATGGAAAAGGTAAATGAAATGGGCGTTGGAACCATTACCTCTACTCAAATTGATGATTATGTGAATGCAAGAATGGCCGAATTTGATGTGGCAGATAATGATGGCAAACTGAGATTGGTCATGATGGAGAAATACATTCACAATTTTGGGAATGGCTTTGAGCAGTATAATGATTGGCGGCGAACCGGTATTCCGGATGATCTCACATTGGTGGTCCAAACTGGTGTCATATTGAATCGTTTTCCGTATCCCTCCACAGAAAACCCTCCGAGTCAGCCACCTAATAATGAATTTGTTTTTTGGGATAATTAATCAAAATAATACAATATGAAAAAATTAAAATATATAAGCGCTATATTTCTTTTAGGACTATTCTTAGCCAGCTGTGATCATAGTGAAAATGAAATCGTTCCTGATTTTCTAGATGGCACCCAATATGGAGTAATTCTTCATGTAAATGTTTCAAGTGCCACCACAATTAGTGTTGCGGATGCCGCCACATCAAATGTGAATTTTGAAGTGAGCATTGAAGGAGATAAACGGCCCGTGGCTTCAGTAGCTGTCAACAAAATATTTGTTGGAGCCGATGGAGGTTCATCCGAAGAAATGGAGCAAACTTCTGTAAGTTCCTTCCCGAGCAATGTATCTTTATCTGTTGGAGATCTGGTAAATGGCATTCCAGATTTAGCAGTAGATTCATTAGTAGCTGGAGATGGTTTTCAAATGAATTTCACCATTACTTATGCAGATGGAGGCGTAGTCACCAGATTTGGCACCCGCCTGAATCCAAACTTCAAAGTCACTTTTGAATAAAAGATGAGATAATATCCATTCTACTTTATTGAACCCCGTTAACCGGGGTTCAATATCAATTCTATTTGCATTGTTTCTTAATCAATTGGTTATGAAAAAACACTTTTTCTTATTCATATTCAGCATTTTATTAATAACTATTTCTTGCTCAAAAAGCAATAAAAATAATTACACCATACAAACTGAACTGGGGGACATTAAAATTGAAGTTTATCCCCAAAAAGCTCCTATTACGGTTGCCAATTTCAAAAGATATGTAGACCAGGCAAAATTTGAAGGAGCATCTTTCTACAGGGTCGTTCGAATGGACAATCAGCCTGTTAATCCTGTCAAAATAGAGGTGATTCAAGGTGATTTCACAGGGAAGGACCATTATTTTCCGGTGATAGAACATGAAACGACAGATATTACAGGCCTAAGCCATAAAGATGGCACGGTATCCATGGGAAGGTTTGAAGTAGGGACAACCGCTGCCGAATTTTTTATTTGTATCAATGATCAGCCCGAGCTGGATTTTGGTGGAAAGCGGAATCCTGATGGACAGGGTTTTGCAGCTTTTGGACAGGTTTTGGAAGGAATGGATATCGTCAAAAAAATACAATCCGGTGAAACCGACAAGCAAATGCTTAAGAAAAGGATAAAAATCCATGCTATTATTCCAACGAAATAATCTTAATCATGAAACCTATATTTAAAGTATTAATCATTCAAATTATTTTTTCCACTTTTATATTTTCTTGTAATAACAATAATTCTAATGTTGCAAACCAGGAGGATCAGGCTGAAGAAACAGTAACGGTTAAGGAGGAAACAAACGACAACCTATTTGTTATCGAAACCGAACTAGGTAATATTACCTTCGAAGTTTATCCAGACAAAGTACCCATTACTGTAAATAATTTTCTTCGTTATGTAGACCAGGGTAATTTTGAAGGAGCCACCTTCTATAGAGTGGTAAGGATGGATAACCAGCCTGTTAATCCGGTTAAAATTGAAGTCATACAAGGAAATTTCATAGCCAGCAACCTCAGTTTTGATCCAATAGAACATGAAACTACCAACAATACGGGTGTTTTACACAAAGATGGCACCATTTCAATGGCTCGCTTAGATCCCGGTACTGCCTCAGCAGCCTTTTTCATTTGTATCAATGATCAGCCTGAGCTGGATTTTGGTGGAAAGCGGAATCCTGATGGACAGGGTTTTGCAGCTTTTGGCCAAGTAACTGAAGGGATGGACATCGTCAGACAAATTCAATCTGGAGAAACGGATAAGCAGACTTTAAAAAATCCAATCGTAATCAATAGTATTAAAAAAATTGGGAATTAGGCAAAATAAATTTTTATGTGGTTTAGCGGCAGCTGCCGCTAAACCATATGTAATTAAACATTTATCCTTATTTTGTTCGGGCAGAAAATCTAAAGAAGCCAATTCATCCTTTTTCTTTCACCTGGACAAACAGCATTCTAATATGAAACTTAATCGCAAATCTTTTTTAAAGGGACTGGCACTTGGTACCATCTCCCTTCCTCTTGCCATGCGTGGGATAATGGGTACTGGCCATGCCCAAAGTAGTTCCGATGAAGGTGTAGTCAGCAGTAAAAAATACAATTGGAAAATGGTTACCACCTGGCCGCCAAATTTTCCAATATTAGGTGAAGCTTGTCAGATGTTTGCTGATCAGGTGAATAAGATGTCTGGTGGCCGAATAGACATCAGGGTCTATGGAGGGGGTGAATTGGTTCCTCCACTTGAAGCTTTTGACACCGTTCGTTCAGGGGCTGCTGAGATAGGAAGTGGAGCATCCTATTACTGGGCTGGTAAGGCACCTGCTGCTCAGTTTTTTGCATCAGTGCCATTTGGCATGAATGCACAGCAAGTGAATGCCTGGATATATGGAGGTGGTGGCATCGAATTATGGGAAGAGTTGTATCGTGATTTTGGACTGGTCCCAATGCTTGGCGGAAACACGGGAATTCAGATGGGGGGCTGGTTCAACCGGGAGATCAATTCTGTAGATGACCTGAAAGGACTGAAAATGCGAATTCCAGGCCTGGGAGGTAAGGTATTAGAAAAAGCGGGGGGTGCTCCTGTTTTACTTGCTGGTGGAGAAATATACACCGGGCTGGAGAGAGGAGTTATTGATGCCACCGAATGGCTAGGCCCTTTCCACGATTCTTTAATGGGCTTCCAGGATATAGCCAAATACTATTATACTCCGGGTTGGCATGAAACCGGTACTGCACTGGAATTTTTTATCAATAAAGATCAATACGATCGGCTCCCAGCGGATCTCAAAGCCATTCTTCAAAACGCTGCTGGCCATGTCAACATATGGTGCCTGTCGATGATGGAAGCTAAAAACGCTATTGCCTTAGCCGAATTAAAAGAAAAGGGAACCGATATTCGTTCTTTTCCTATAGAATTGATAGAACAATTGAGGATTCATACCCGTGAGGTCATTCAGGAAATTACGGATCAAGATCCTTTCGCTAAAAGAGTCTATGAATCTTATGAAGCATTTAGGAAAAAAGCCTCTGACTATGCCGATATCACGGAACGGATGTTTTATGAGAATATCCAGCTTAGCTAGCAAACAGGGTTAGATTTCGAAATAGACTAAAAAAGCCAAAAAATGACATGCCCTTATTGTCAACATGACAATCCTCCAGATGCGCGCTTTTGTGTTAACTGCGGAGCAAAGCAGGTAATCTTGTGTTCTAAATGTGAAACAGAAAACGAGATAGATTCCAAATTTTGCAAAAATTGTGGAAATAAATTAAAAAAGGTTTCTAATCCAGAGATACATAAATTTGAAAACCAGCCCAAAGCTGCCGAACGCCGCCAATTGACCTGTCTTTTCTGTGACCTGGTCGGATCTACCCCCTTGTCTGAACAATTGGATGCTGAGGACTACCGACAAATAATATTAGATTACCAACAACTTGCTGAACCCATTATTAAACAATATGGTGGCCACATAGCACAGTATCTTGGCGATGGCTTGCTGGTTTATTTCGGATATCCTAAAGGTTTAGAAAATGCTCCCAAATCTGCTATTCATGCAGGACTTGGTATTTTGGATGCGGTAGCTTCAGCCAATCAACTGTGGGAGGCATCGGGTAAAATTGAGATTGCTATACGCATTGGGATACATTCCGGCTTAGTAGTAGTGGATGATCATTTAGCGCTGGGAGACACGGTCAACATTGCAGCTCGCCTGGAGGGCTTGGCACCAGTTAACGAAATGGTAATTAGCTCCCACACTTTCAAGCTTGCCCAGGGGTATTTTAAAGCTAAGTCGCTGGGTAAAAAAGTCTTAAAAGGAATTAAAGAGCCAATGGAAATTTTCCAGGTTCTTGCTGAAAGCGGAGCTCAAACCCGTTTGGAAGCAGGTTCAGCAAGAGGCTTGTCTCCTCTCGTTGGCAGAGATGAAGAGTTCCAATTGCTCAAACGCACCTGGGAATTGGCCAAAGAAAACAGAGGGCAGTTGATATTGTTGAACGGAGAAGCCGGAATTGGTAAATCTAGGTTAGCCGCCAATCTTAAAACACAAGTTAAGCAAGAAGATAAGACCAAAAGTTTGGAACTTCGTTGTTCGGATCACCATGTTCATTCTCCCTTTTATGCTTTGGTTGATTTAGTAAAAAGAGAACTGGCTATGGAGAAAACCGACTCACCAGAAATCAAACTAAAAAAGTTACTAGGCTGGTTAGATTTTGCAGGGATTGAGAAAAAGCCTAACCTCCCCATATATGCTGACCTATTGACCATTACACTTCCTGATGATTTAAGAAGGAAGTATGAATCGACACTATTGACACCGGCTGGAAAGAAGAAAAAAATTCAGGATGGTTTTACCACCGCAATCTTTAATTATGCTGCTCAGCAGCCACTTTTGCTACTTATTGAGGATCTACATTGGATCGACCTCTCCACACTGGAATGGTTGGAATCAATGATCCCTCAAATTCATCCCCATTCGCTTTTTGTTCTTTGTACCACCAGACCTCAATTTCAACCAAATTGGCAAACAAAATCCCATATCACTCAACTCAACCTACACCGACTTTCCAGTGAAAAAATTGAAACTATTTGTTACCATCAGACTAAGGGCAAACAATTACCTAAAGAAGTTTTACAACAAATAAAGGCCAAAACAGATGGGGTTCCCCTTTTTGTAGAAGAGCTCACCAGAATGTTAATTGAGTCGAATTTATTAGTCGAAAGAACAAATAATTATGAGTTAAATGGGACTTTAAATGATCTTTCTATTCCTTCAACCTTACAAGACTCTTTGACAGCAAGACTAGATCAATTAGCTGATGTGAAAGAAATTGCGCAAGTGGGTTCAGTATTAGGGCGTTCGTTTTCTTATGGATTGTTGCAGGCGGTGACACGGAAAGATAGCCTAAGTTTGGAAAAAGATCTTTCGAAGCTCATTGAAACAGAGCTTTTATATCAAAAAGGAATGCTGCCCGATTGCACCTATATTTTTAAGCATGCTTTGGTACAGGATGCCGCCTATGGCTCACTTTTGAAAAAAAAGAGGCGAGAACTTCATCAGGATGTGGCCGAAGTTTTGCAATCCCAATTTCAAGAGCTGATCAAAGACCAGCCGGAAGTATTGGCCAATCACCTGACAGAAGCCGGGCAATACCAAAAGGCACTATTAAAATGGGAGGCAGCCGGAGGGTTGGCCATAAGTAATAATGCCAATCAAGATGCTGTTCCGCATTTTGAAAAGGCATTATCTTTATTAGAACACATTCCGCATTTGCCGGACAGAGACAGTAAAGAATTAGATTTACTTCTTCCTTACAACAGTGCCTTGATGGCAACCAGGGGTTTTTATCATCCTACTTTGGAAAAAACAGTCCAACGAATCATTGATCTGTGCGAAAAAGAGCAGAATGATGAAAAATATCTATTTGCATTAACTGGATTAATCTTAAATAATTTCCTGAAAGGGAATGTGAAAACCGCTCATGAAATGACACAAATGGGTCTGGAAAGAGCACAGTTAATTAAAAATGAAAAGTATATTATTTTTTACCTTAATTTTAAAGGAGTATTTCTTCATCAAAAAGGTGAGTTTAAAGAGGCAATTTCCTGTTTCCAATCTGTTATAGCGACTTATGATCCGGTCCTACATGAGGAGGGTATTACATCTATAGGCGTAGGTGAATTAGGCGTATGGGCTACTACTCATATTGCCTGGGAACTTTTATTATTAGGCTATCCTAGTCAAGCTAAAAATACAATACAAAACCTTCCTGCGTCATCTGGTTTTTCAAATGATATACCAACCCTTTGGCGTAGACATGTAGATAAGGCAGTTGGACATTATATGCAGAAGGACTGGGATTTAGCCTTGCAGGAAGTGCAATTTTTCTTGCCCATTGTGAATGAATCAGGTGATTCCTTTTACTTAATCATGACGGAGTTTTATTTTCAAATATATTCATTCTTTTCTGGTAATAGCTCAAACGATATGGAGAAGGCAATAGCCACATTAGAACAATTTGGGCACTTGGGGTTATTGGCATGGATACCTTTTTATCATAATATGACGGCAGAGGTTTTATTCCATAAAAGGGATTATGAGAAAGCACTGCATCATAATAAAAAGGCATTGGAATTTGTTGAAAAAACAGAGGAAACATGGTGGTTGTGCGCAATCTACAAACTCCAAGGGGAAATCCTATTAGCTAAAAACAAAGATGAACAGAAAGCCGAAAACAAATTCCTTCAAGCTATTCAACTTGCCCAAAAACAAGATGCCAAATGGCATGAACTTCAAGCTAGTATAAGCCTTGCCCGTCTTTGGCAATCTCAGAACAAATCTGCTGAAGCTTATGACTTACTCAATAGTATTTATAATTGGTTTACCGAAGGATTTGATACAGTCGATATGATAGAGGCAAGGAAATTATTAGAGACCTTAAGGAGATAAATCAAAATAAAATGAAAATTTTCCGTTTAGCATTTATTTTAATGGCCGCTTTTGCCTGCACACCCGATAATACGGGACCATCCAGTATTTTATATGAAAGTGACCATTTTTCTGTATATAAGGATAAAGTGGTACAAGGCAATATGGAAGCAATAGCCGTTAATCCAAGGCATATTACCTCTAATTATAAAAGCCCTGCTAGCCAGACCTACAGTCGATTTATTTCTTTTAAATTCAGTTTGAATGAAAAAGATAATGAATTACCGGTCGGAGTCAATCATAATTTAGTGATTAATGGACCTGGGGAATCTCCCGTTTATGTTTTTGGGGAAAAAGATGCTGGCACAGCTTCTAATCCGGGGACTTATTTAGAGCCCAATACTTCCTATACCTTTAGAGTAGACCTTAGTCCTGTATTGGCTCAATTTGAACAGCAAGGTTATTATCAAGCCTACGACGGTTCTCGAATTGCTCAAAATGAATTCAAAGGTGTTTTTTTAGCGGGCGGCTCAGAGCCTATGACCTGGGATTTTGTCAATTTAAGTAATCAGGGGCTAGAAATGAAGGATTCGGACGGGGACAAGATTTATGAAATCACCCTAACTCTAAATCCATATGATGAAGCATCGGCTGCAGCTAAAGAATGGCAATTGAAAAACAACATAAATAAATACCCCCAATTTAGTTCTGATCAGGTATTGGTTGATGCACTATATAATATGTCCCTGGATGAAACCAGGCAAAATGTAGAAGCAGATGGTACTTTTCGGACCGGTGCAAAATGGGAAGGAGTATGGACTCGAGACGTCAGTTACAGCATTTTGATGGCATATGCTTTAATAGAGCCCAGGATCGCAAAGACCAGTCTGTTGCGCAAAGTAAAGCGAGATCGAATCATTCAGGATACAGGTTCCGGAGGAGCCTGGCCGGTTTCTACTGATCGTACCACCTGGGCTTTAGCAGCCTGGGAACTTTATAAAACAACCGGAGACCGACAATGGTTGGAGCAGGCTTATAATATTATTAAAAACTCAGTAGCGGATGATCAAAAAACCATCGTTTCTAAAACAGGAATGATGAAAGGAGAATCTTCCTTTTTGGACTGGAGAGAACAAACCTACCCCAAGTGGATGGATAATGTTGATATTCATGAATCTGAAAACTTAGGGACCAATGCGGTTCATTTTCAAACATATACCATCTTATCAGAAATGGCCCAAATTTTAGGGCAACCCAGCGAGGAATATGATCAGATTGCTGAAAAGATAAAAAATGGCTTAAATGGCTATTTATGGATGAACAACCCCGGTTATTATGGGCAATATCTATACGGAAGAAATGATTTAACCCTCTCTCCAAGGTTTGAAGCTCTTGGAGAGGCCTTTACCATCCTTTTTGATATTGCCAATGAAAGGCAAAGCAAAGCCATCATGGAAAATTCTCCTCTTACACCTTTCGGAGTGACCTGTATTTTTCCCCAAATTCCGAATATTCCCCCTTATCACAATAATGGGATCTGGCCATTTGTGCAAGCATTTTGGAATTTGGCAGCGGCTAAGGCAGGCAATGAACAAGCCCTTGAACATGGCCTGGGAGGATTATACAGAGCAGCAGCTTTATTTTTAACCAATTATGAAAACTTTGTGGCTGAAACCGGTGATTTTCTAGGTACAGAAATTAATTCAGAACGCCAGCTATGGAGTGTAGCTGGTAACCTGGCAATGGTTTACAAAGTGTTTTTTGGAATGGATTTTCAGGCTGATGGCATTCAATTTAGACCAGTGGTTCCCAAAAATTACAGTGGAAACAAAAGCCTCTCAAACATAAAATATCGCCAGGCAATCTTGAATATTTCTCTTTCCGGGTATGGAAATGAAATCCAATCTATCCTATTAGATGATCAAGAATTAGAAAATGCATTTCTTCCCGGAGACTTGACTGGAACTCATCAAATTGAGATTAAATTAAGCAATAAGTCCTTTGACAGAGAGGACATTAATTTAGTTACTAATAAGTTTTCCATTCCAAATCCGCAGATTCGTTTGGTTGGCAACAGAGTAGAATGGAATCCTGTAGATGGAGCTGCTGAATATGTGGTTTATAGAAACGGTCAAAAACAAAAGACCATCCGACAGAATTTTGTAGAAATTAGAAAAAGAAACTCCTTTGATCAATATAAAATCAGCGCTGTCGATAAAAATGGAGTGGAATCCTTCACCAGCCAACCTATTATTATTACGGATGAAGATGCCATAGAAAAAATTGAATTGGAACGTTTTGCTTCTCCTTCTGCCCTACCCTTTGTTAATTATTCGGGTCGTGGATTTGTGGCGCTTACCAAAACAAGTAACAGGGCATTGAATTTTGAAATTAGGGTGAAGACCAGCGGAGAGTACCTTTTGGATTTTAGATATTCAAATGGAAGTGGGCCCTGGAATACCAATAACAAATGTGCAATTCGAAGTTTATATGTCAACGAGGAGTATACTGGATCGGTTGTCATGCCCCAACGAGGTCAAAATGAATGGTCAGATTGGAGTTTTTCGAACCCTCATCTGGTCAAATTAAATAAGGGCAAAAATAAAATTAGCCTTCAATTTGAACCTTGGAATGAAAATATGAATGTGGGAGTAAACAGAGCTATGGTGGATTATGTAAGGCTGATTAAGAAATAAAAACCCTCCCTGTCCAATAAATGGCAGGGAGGGCATTGACATGAGTTACCATCACACTACAAAGTCTGGTAACGACCTCTAAATTGGGGTTTAGGGTTTTAGGTGTTTTTCATTTTCCAGTGGAACTTACCTTTCCCAAAATTTGCTTATTACAACCGATAGTAAAGCAAATAGAAAGTGGTATTGGGTCCAGCAAGTTCCTCAACTTGGATTGGGGTTTAAATCTAGTCTATTATAAATTTATTGTGAATTTGTCAGGTATTCAACAGGGATACAACCAAGGAGTACTTTGGACTAACGAAAGGCTGGTTTCAGTTATTGAATTACAAAACGGGAAGGGTAATTTGGACTTTGGTTCCAATAGCCTGCCCCTTTTCATTCTTAAGATCGATAATCTTTAGATCGGTAGGTCTTTGTTCTTTTTCCTCCAGAATTTCTAAGCGACGCTTAGTGATTTTTATAGCTTTTGACTCATGAGTGCTGGAGGAAGATTTGAAATCAGTAGCTGCTTTGCGGCCTATTCCATTATCTTCCACACTGCAAATGAGTTGATCCTCTTTGACTTCAAAACCAATGATGATTTTTTTCTCCCCTTCCTTTTTGGCCAGGCCATGCCAAATGGCATTTTCGATAAAGGGCTGAAGAATCATGGTAGGAATGATATATTCATCAGGATCTAAGCCTTTAGACAATTTAAATTCGTAGTGAATGGTATCTTCAAATCGCATGGACTCGGTAAGGAGATATTGCTCTAAAAGATCCTGTTCATCGTAAATGGACAAAAAGGGTTTTTCAGCCTGCTTAAGGATGGTCCGCATTAATTTGGCAAATCGGTGCAGATAATTATTGGCCGTTTCGATATCCTTTTGGACGATATAGCTGCTAATGGAATTCATACTGTTAAAAATAAAGTGGGGATTCATCTGCAGGCGTAGGATGGCCGTTTCGGTTTCGGCAACTTTCTGTTTAAATTCCGCTTCTTTGCGTTTGAAAGCTTCTGCCTTTTGTATCTGACGAACCCTATAGCGGTAATAGGCATAAATTAAGCCCAGAGCTGCCAAAATAAACAAAGTAATGGCCAACCAGGTCCGGTACCATGGAGGGCGAATCACTATTGATAACTCCCTAATCTCTCCTGACCAAATACCATCTGAATTGGCGGCTTTGATCATAAAAGTATAATGCCCTGGTGGTAATTTTGGATAACGGGCAAAGCCTTTTTCTCCTTTTTTCAGTTCTATCCAATCCTTTTCATAGTTATCCATTTTATACATGAGTTGGGTAGAATGCGGATCACTGTAGTCAATGGCTACGAAACTGAAGGAGAGGGTGTTGTCTCTGAAAGGCTGTCTTATCCCACTGAAGGTGATGACATTAGTGGCTTTGGTATTGGCATCTTCCAAAGTAGAATCGATCTGATCATTTACCAAGATTTCTGTTATATGAATTTTGGGCTGGGTTTCAATAGGTTTGATTTTTTCTGGATCAACAATGGTGATGCCATTATTTCCGCCAAACCAGAGGGTGCCATCGTCATTGCACATGGCGGCCAGCATGTGGAACTGGCTGGACTGGGTTCCATCGGCAATAGAGAAACCAAAGAAATTTTCCTTTTCCTTATCGAACCGTACCAAACCTCCTGAAGTAGCTAACCACAGGTAGCCATTATTGTCTAGAAGCATGCTTTGAATTTCATTTTGCTTGAGGTCTTTTTTGTTGGAGAGGATTCTATGAGGTTGGTTCAGATTTGTTTTATCTACTTTAGCAATTCCCATAGTAGTAGCAATCCAAAGGGTTTTGCCATCTGAATCTTCATGGAAGCCATTGATGTAACCCTTAATCGGTTTAGAATGCAAAAATTGCAATTGATTCTTTGAATAATTATATATAGCAATTTGTGCCATTTCTTTTGAAATGTAGATACTACCCAACTTATCCTCATAAATAGTTGTGAAGAATTCATTTGGTCCAGATGGGGGTAAAACTTGCTCAAGGAAGAAAATATTATTTTTTGAATTAATTCTAAAAATTCCATTTTGGAGTGTGCTGACGAGAATATCTCCATTGCTTAATTGACATAGATAGGTAGGGTTATAAATAGCCTTGCCATTTTCATCCAAAATCGTAATAAATCTTGCATTGGGTTCATCAAAATAGGCAACACCCATTGTTGTAGCAATCCAGAGTTTTTCAGAAGTGGATAAAATCATATGATTAACCTGGTAACTTGGGATATCCTTGTATTTGGGGTGTTTTGGATTAAAGTGATATATTATATTTTTCTCATTTCCCAATAAGTATACACCATCAATCCGCGTGCTAATCCAGGATCGCTTTCTTTTGTCTGAAATCATTGTCCTAAAAGCATAATTCTCTTTTTCATTCCAAATTGGAGGCTTCGGAATGGATTGAAATTTTATTTTTCTAGGATTGCAATAAAGTAAACCCTTCTCTTTTGTACTAATCCAAATATTTCCTTTATTATCAATTAAAGGCTCATTTATCCAGAGAGCTAAGTTGATTTGGGGATCACTAAGTAGTTTTAATTCAATATGCCTAGTATTCTTGGTTTTCTTATTCAATAAGTATGCTGAAGATTTATAGTTAGTAACCAAAAAATTTTCTTCATCATACAAAGTAAAAGAGATGGTTCCTTCATGGGTAGAATGATACAGCTGAATATTTCCTGTTAACAAGTTCCATTTATACAATGATTTGTCTGATACGAGCCAAGTTAATGTGTCGCTTTCAAATAAAACTTCGTTGATTCCCAATATGGGCTTTCCTGGTATAGAATCCCCGAAGTACTTCTGCGGAACAATATTGGTTTTATTTTCTTGAAGATTGAAGACTTCAATACCAGGAGTTTTTCCTCCATCCACTGCAAAAAGATATTTTAGGTGGCGGCTCTCACTAGCACCTGGGAAAATGTTTATATCAAAAGAAGTTGTTGCAAGAATCGATGAAGGTTTCTTTGTTTTTATATTAAAAGAGTAAATGTTTCTTTCACCCGCCGAAACCCATAATAGGCTATCTCTTTCAAGAAATAAAGCCTTATAATTTGTTTTCACTTTGAGCCCTCGAGAATCATAAACATGGAAAGTGCTGAAATTGTCATTTATTCGGTTATAACATTGGATCGACTCTAAATTACAGAACCAAATGTTCTTATCTGCGTCTTCATAAAACCTTCCATATACAGTTGGCCCACTCAAAGAGGTTGAATCTGAAGGATCAGGTAGATAATGAACCAGTGACTTACCATCAAAACGATCTAATCCTGATTCAGTGCCTATCCAGATAAAATCTTCAGAGTCTTGGAAGAATTCATAAATTTTAGTAGCAATTGATACTCCTTGCTTTTCTCCTAATTGATGAAACCAAAGCTTATTATTTATTTGCGCCCCCAGATCACCCAGATAAAAATGACCCAAGAATAAAAAAATAATAATTCCTTTGATTAAATAATTCATAACTAATTCCCTAAATATATTTTAGCCTATCCTTAATAAATGAAATAGAAGGAGCTAAAAAGTAATATCCACCCTTAAATTTGACAGGCTTTTTTTTGATGATTAAATAAGGGGTCACCATTTTTCCCTTGGCATTCTTATACCTCGCCGTAACGTGATATTGATCCTGATCTGCAAAAAGGAGATCCTGTCCAATATTGCGATTATCATGATTGTATGCATACAATCCATTTTGAATAATATATTCAAAGTTTTGTAATCGTGATTGGAAGGACATAAATAATAGTCCTTTATTTTTAATGTGACTATTTGGATCTACCGAGTCAGTTTTTTCGGCACCTATGTATCCCTTATTACTAGACTTGTTTTCAAAATTATAGCCATACACTCTTCCTCTACGGACAATCCTTCTTTCTTCATTTCTATCTCTGGTATTGGCTTTTCTGATATGTGCATTGAAAGGGCATCCTCTACCATCTAAATCTTTGTAATAGTTAAACTGGTTGCTAGGTTTTTTGTTTTTAGAAAAAAGTCCTAAAGCCCACCAAGGTGGTTTGATTAGGGGGGTTCCATCTTGGTACCTGCCGATGATAAAAGCTTTAACCTCTTTTTTTGAAATTTCTTTTTCTTTTACACTTAGCCCTTTTTGAAGATCATTAACAATATCATGGAAAGCTTTTACATCTTGTTCTAATTTCAAAAAAACAGCAAAGCTGCTACATCCATAACCTTTAGTAGATAAAATATCGTTTCGCAAAACAGTATTTAAATTAGAAGCCCTTTCTGTTTTATGTGGACGATATATTCTATCTTGCCTTCTGGCAGAAAAAACAAAAACTATAAGCTTTTGAATAGCATTTAAGATATTAAAATATATCCTCCCAAGCCAAGATCTTGATATCCTACTAAGTTTTGGGAAAAAACGTGGGTTACTTATTGCATCTACAAATCCGAACCATTCCTTACCTTTTTCAGAGGAATCGTTATTCACATCTGCAGCATCTCTAAACCCGATTTCAAAAAAAACTTCGCCTAATTCTTCCTCTTTTGGTGTGGCTCCTTTTAGCTTTTGTTTAGATTTTTTGGTAATAGAAAACAAGCCGTTTTTTAAATTAGTGCATTCTCTAAACATCTCCAAAAGCCTCTTGTTTTTTTCATTTTCATCTTCTATTCTATTATGCTCAAATAACTTTTGGTCATTGCAATTAATCAAAATCATTGCATGTACCGGGTTTTTGTATTGTGGATCTCGAAAGTCATTACCCAATTCTTCTTTACAGTCATTTTCTTCTTCATTATTTAATTTTTTCTTCACCTCAAAAAAAGAAGATTTGTTACGCTCCACTAATCCCTGTTTAAAGGCGTGCATGTCATCATCCCTGTTTACTAATAATTCTTCATCTACTTTTTCTTCACTTCCATAAAAATAAACGTATCCTTGATAAGTGAAATAGAGGCCCAATTCTATTTCACATTTCTTTTCTTTTTCAGAATTGTCTTCCCTTTTAGAATTCTTTTTATTGATGTTTTCCTGTTGATCCTTCAAAGAAGTAATTTCAAGATTTCGAAGCCAATCCACTATTTTTTTCTTTCGCTCGTCTCCATCATAAAAGGTTAAGAAGCAATACAAACTGTATTTACGCTTCATTGATTTGAGAATATTAACTTGGAGATCCTCAAATATTTTATCCTTAGCCTTCTGTCTCTTCTTGTTAAAAAATTTCCTATCGTCAGCCTTGAATTCCAAAATATCCGTAATATTTGTTGACCATTTTTTTCTCATAGCGAAAAAATTTTATATATCTGTATAATTAGGGATAGTAGCTTTTTTATATTTTCTTAGGAATTATTTTCTGATGGGTTGTCCCGCTTTGTAGCTAATCGATCCTTCAAAAGGCTGATCGAAATAACTTGAACCACTTGGAGATTTATCGTCTAATCTCGATTGAATGTTTCCTTCATTGTAATAAGAGGGCCATAATAGAGCTGCTTTAGAATACAAATCATTGGGATCTTTTATTTCTTCAGTAGGCTTCTTTTGAATGCCTAAGACGGTTATCTCATGAATATTGTGATTTTCTATTCCATCATCGATAGGAAAAGTAACATCAACAAGTTTTAGTTGTGATAATAATGGTTCTTTTCCTGTTTCATTTATTATTTCGTCTTGTTTTATTATTGCAAAAAGATCAGCAACATAAACGAAAGAATTTTTCTCAAAAAATAGATTGTATTCTCCATTATTTTTACTACCAATAGCAGTAAATCTACTTTTATCTGCAAATGCCATTTGATTAAAATTATTGATTATTAATTTTTAAAGTTTATTCTTCTGATATATCATTCTGGCTTTGGGTATTCCTCCCCAGCAATGTATTTCTTTGAACCGGTGAAAGGTTCTCCTTTAAAATGCGATCCTTCGATATTATCTAACAAGGTTTGCACATTCCCCTTATTATAATAGGAAGGCCATAACAAAGCTACTATAGGATAATATTCTTCCTTTACTTTTTCCTTAGCTTCAGGTTTAGGTACTCTTTTTAAAGCAATTACCGTAATTTCATGAATATCATGATTGCTTTCTCCATCGTCTTTTTCAAATATTACATCTACAGTTTCGAGCTGGGATAAGTGAGGTTCAATATCTGTATCTTTATATTCCTCCCACTGTTCCATTACAATTTTGAGATCAGCAAGATATACAAAGGAGTTTTCCTTGTAATAAAGACCTCCTCCATTCTTGATTTTCTCTTCAGAATTTCTTGTAAGTTCATCTATGTATGTAAATGCCATAATCTTAATTTTTTAAGTTCCTCCTGAAAGTACTATTCGAATTTACTCAACAATACAGGTAAATATTCCTCCACTTAACGAAAAGCAGATTTCAATATACAAGTAGACAGGCTCATGCTACGAATGGTAAAGGTCAAAGTTCATTTAGCCGGTCCAGCAAGTCATCACGAAAAGCTCGTGATACGTTGACCCTGGCACCATCCTTCATCACCAGATAACCACCATCGGCTTTAACATATTTGTCGACATATAAAAGATTGACCAGGTGAGAACGGTGAACCTTCATGAATTCATGGTAACGTTCAAATTGATCCACATACTCCCCAATATTTTGAGAAGTGAGGACTGGTTTACTTTCGTTGGCAATAGAAAATTCAGTGTAGTTTTGATGTGCTTCCAGACGGATAATGTCCTTTACCAATTTGTAAAGGATTCCTTCAGAAGTTGACAAAGCAATTCGTGTAGGTAATTTTTTGTGGTCTAAATTGCGAAGTGTTTCCAACAGGATCTGTACCTGATCGGCAGAGATCTTTTCTTTTAACTGGCGTTGTACTTTTTCCAGGGATTTAGCCAATTCTTCTTTTTGGATCGGTTTTAGCAGGTAGTCTAAAGCGCCAAATTTAATGGCAGTAACGGCATACTCATTGTGGGCAGTAATAAAAATGATCTGAAATTGGAGGTCATTGAATCGATTTAATAGCTCAAAACTCAGACCATCCGGTAATTCAATGTCCAGAAAAACCAGCTCCGGTTCATGGTGCTGGATCAATTGATATCCTTCTGCTAAATTTCCTCCCGAAGCTACCACTTTAACCTGGGGATGATTTTCTGATAGCAGTTTTTTTAACATCAATTCACTATGGGGCTCGTCTTCAACAATGACAGCTCTCATGTTAAGGTTTTGTGTTTTTCCTATCGGTTTAAGCTAATATACTTAAAAATGATTATTTACAGATATTTTTGATTAAGTATATGTGTTTCATAAAACCAACTTACCAGTTTAATTTTGGTAATGGGATGTAATGAGAAAAGTAGTTTTTTGGAAGGGAATTACTGATTTTCAGGAACTACATAGATCCTTTAAATTTGATCTGGTGGTGATGTTTTAATGTGCAAATCTACCCATCTGCACATTAAAACATCTACATAAGGTTTCTTATTCCTTAATGGCCTTCAACACTTCTCTGGTCAAATCCCAACGATCAAATCCTTGCCTTCCGTAATCTAAACCTCTGCGAACGATCACGAGATCATGAGAAGGAACCACAATGGTAAATTGCCCTCTATTCCCAGCGGTAGAATAGGCATCTTTAGGTACATCTGTTCTATTATCTGGTACTAACCACCACTGTCCACCATAAAAATTTCCTCTAGAAGCTGAAGCAGGAGCTGGTGTGCGAACAAATTTAATCCACTCCTCAGATAATAATCTTTCTCCGTTCCACAATCCATTTTGAAGGTATAATAAACCAAAGCGAGCCAAATCTCTGGCATTGGTATACACCTGGCTACTCAAAATAAAATCACCGAATCGGTCGACACTTAGTAAGGTATTGCGCATTCCAATTTTGTCAAGCAATGCTTTTCTTGGGTATTCTAAATACTCCTGATCATCACCAATGGCTTTTTTCATAGCTAAAACCCCAAGTATGGTATCATAATTTTCATAATCCCAATAAGTTCCTGGCTTTCTAATCATGCCTCTATTACGAGCACCATTGATGGAACTCGCCCCTGCCCAATAGGATAAGCCGGAGCCTGTTGCATATTCCATTCTGCTATTATCAACAGTATACAAACCACTGGACATATTCAGTACATGGCGAAGAGTTATATCATTTCTTGGATCGGTTTCTGGGTTTCTATTTTGGGGTAGCCAGTCAAGTCCAAGTGGTTTATCAAGGTCTAATTTGCCTTGATCTGCCATCATTCCTATTAAAGTTACAGCAATACTTTTAGCGGTTGACCAGGTTCTGGTTCTAGTCGACATATCTACCCCTTCGGCATACCGCTCATGAATGATTTTTCCTTTATGAACCACCAAAAGACTGAGCGTAACCTGTTCAGGGGATTCTCTTTCAAATGCCCATTTAGAAGCTGCTTCAAGAGCTCCTTTATCAATTTCTGAAGACAATGCCTCTTCTTTAACCATATCTCCATCTGGCCAGGCAATTTTGGAAGGGTCTCCTTTTAAAAGGGGTGTTTTAAGAATGGGCAATTCATCTAAAGCTTCAAAAGTTTGATCGGGTGCCAAAATCACACAACCTAAGCCTTCACGGAAGGCAGCCCTCATTGTGGGTACCATTCCCTGATAACCAATGGCTACCGTTTTTTTATCATAATCAATAGTATAATCTCCACCTCTTGCAGTTCCAATGGGTTGTCTTAAGTAGGCCAATTCTTGTTTAAAAACCTGCTCTATGGTTCGATTAGAGGTAAAAAGACCGTTACATGTTAGTATGGCCTGAACTCCTCTTTGTATCATGTCTCGATTATAACGAGAATAATCATATTTTTCCTGAGATTGGGAAAATCCTGCAAATGCAAACAAGAAACACAGGAAAAAAAGTAGGTGATATTTTTTCATTTTATAGTTCTTTTGTGATGTAAAATTAAAGCGCTGGAAAATATACCCTAAATTATTTAAAATTAGTATGTATCCATGAAATTAAGCCGACAGTTGTAATTGCTAATCCTGCTGAAAGAGCATTGAATAATATATCACGAGGATCAAATACACGGCTTGGAATAAAAAGCTGAATACATTCATCTAAAAAACCACAGAATACAGTAATGATAAAGGCTGTTAATGCTGGAGGTAAAATCTGATTTTTATGTTTAGCTCTCTCCCAGAGAGCTTGATAAACAAATATGGCCAAAACACTATATTCTATTAAATGAGTACGCTCAGGAAGACTTAGCCTAACAAATAACAATAGATACACTGATGTTAGCCCCAGCCATATTACCATTTCCATTTTTCTGGCTTTAATTCTCAAACCAGAAATAAAAATCATAATTGCGATAAGAAGCATGCCACCTATAAAACCAAGTTCCTGGTAGCCTTGAATATTTAGGATTTGAGCGGCCCGGCCTCCAAAAAGCAGGGTCAAACTAATGGCCATTAATACCAAAAGCACACAAAACCAAAGACGCTTTTCTCTTATGGAAGTAAAAAAAGGCACAACTCTTTAAATATTTTATGTTAAAAGTAGTCCAATATGGCCAAAATCCCATTATAAGAAATCACGCAGGAAAAGAATAAGGCTGCATAAAGCCCCAATTGCACCCAAATGTTTGTTTTGTAGCCCTTCATCACCTCTTTATTTCGAATAATTAAAATAATCCCAATTATAACTGCAGGAAGAACAAATACATTAAATACCTGTGATAAAATTTGCATTTCAATAGGGTTGGCACCGAAAACAGGAACGATCAATGCTACTAAACAGGCAATAAAGGTGATGATTCTAAATTGTCGGGAATTGGTATCTAACTCTCCAGATTGGTAGTCTGCCAGTAATAAGGGAGCAATCAACAAGCAAGGGAAGATAGAAGATAATCCTGCACTTAATGTACCAAAAAAGAAAATTGCTACCGCTAAATTTCCTGCTACCGGCTCTAGTGTGTTGCCCATATCAAGCACCTGAGTTATGGTTTGTCCGTTGCTAAAAAGGGCCCCACTGGCTACTGCCATGACGGAGCCACTAATGACAAAAACCAGGATGGCCGCTACAATGGCATCCTTTTTTTGTTGATCCAAATTGTCTATTGTCCACCCTTTGCCTTTAACAAATAGTGGCCTGGACAAAAAGGTGGCTGCTGCCATGGTGGTTCCCACAAAGGCTGCTACCATCATTTTACCACCAGGGACATTGGGGATCGAAGGAATTAATCCCTTTAATACTTCTGAAGGTTGTGGATAGACAAAAAACAAGGAAACAATAAAGGAAAGCCCCATAAAGGACACAAAAATCACTAATATTTTTTCGAAGAAAGTATATTTCCCTACCCACATCAAAGCATAAAAAATACCAACTATTAAAATGGCAATTCCCAATACAGCCTGGTATTGATATTGAGCAAAGGAGGGGAACTTAAGTGCAATCAATTCAAATATGATATTGGAGGAGATGCCTAGAATGCCCATCAAAGAATTCCATTGACCAAAAGTGATTCCGACAATAATCAGAATGGCTAAGTATTTGCCTCCTTTGATATGCTTTTTGAAACCATAAAGAGCTGTTTCACCAGAAATCAAGGCATAATTCCCATAAACGAACATTAATATTCCTGAAAACAAACAACTTAAAAGCAATACCCATAATAGCTGCATCCCATAAGTGCTCCCGGAAACTATCATGGAGGTGACACTGCCTGTACCAATCGTATATCCAATTGCAAATATACCTGGTCCAAATGCTAAAATTATTGCTAAGATTTTTCCAATGAAGGATTTGGGTCTTCCTGGTGTAGACATAATTTAGTTTTACGTGGTTTGTAATGCCAAGAGGCCTTAATTTTGTACAGGCTAGTTGGGTAAATTGTCCAATATGTTTTTTACAATTTCCTTGGGAGTTAAACTTATATCAACGGTGATGGCCTTTTTAGGAGGTTCCAAAATATCGAATTGAGATTTTAACAATCCAGAATCCATAAAATGTCCAGCCCTTTTTTGTATTCTATCAGCAATTTGTTCAAAGGTCCCACTTAGGTGAACCCACACCACTTTTTGTTCAATTCCATTGGATAAAATCTCACGATATTGTTGTTTTAGTGCAGAACATCCAATGATGCAAGTGTTTTTTTCCAATTGCTTTAAAGCCAGTTTATTTAATAAAACCAGCCAGTCGAAACGGTCCTCATCATTTAATGGGGTCCCGTTTGACATTTTCAGAATATTTTCTTCAGGATGGAAATCATCACCGTCGAAATAAGGAGTCTTAAGCTCATTTGAAAGTAAATGGCCAATGGTGCTTTTGCCGACACCAGAAACTCCCATAATAAATATTGCCTTGTACAATTATTTGGTTAGAGGTATTTGTAAAATTACCTTTTGAATTGGTGATTAAAATTATCTATAAATATAAGAATATTAATGATTATTCAATTCTAGTAGCGATACCCTCGTATTTTTCATCAAATGTCCCCTCTTCATTTTTTAGAAGCTCCAAAACCCTAAAATGATTCTCATCCATTTTGAATATGGTTGAATTAATCAGCATTTTATAGCCTAATGAAGGATGTATAAAAGACCATTCACCATATAATGAGCCATCTTCTTTTGTTCTAAAATCATGAGTATTGGGTCCACTGGATCGAATCCAGGTTTGCACAAAGTGTTTTCCTTTTTTATCATAAGTCATGTAATAAATATAGGAGCGTGTTTGAGAACTTTTTGCATAGCGACCTGAAGATTCTATACGGCGTATATAATTTTCACAGCGTATGGCCCTTTTATTCAGTACCCAGGAACATTCCTGAAAACCTGTCTCTTTAAAAGAGGCATTATCAGATGCCTCTTCGGTTGCTGAGACACTCCATTTGCCAATCATCCAGCTAAGCGAGGATATGCCCTCATTGGAGTTGTTTTGTCCGTAAACTGAATAAGATAGAAGGAATGAAAGAAATAGGAATAAGGTTTTGAAAGAGTTTTTCATTTTAACAATCGTTTTAATACACTTGAAGTCCAATTTGCTAAATTGAACTATTAGTGAAGTTGGGTGATCAAAAAATTTGATTTTTTGAGGGATTCGAAAACAGGCGAAAAAATGTTTTTATCAATGGTTTTTGGATCAAAAGGAGTGTGGTCTAAATCATATATAATTACTTTTTTCATCATTTAATAGCCACCTCTATTGAAGATTAGGGAAGTCAAAATCTAGTTTTGATTTTTACTAAATGTAAAATTATTCGATTAAAGTGGAAGAATTTTTTAAACCCCTTAACGCTTTTTTAATATGGGTAAATTCAATTGCTAATAAATGTCATGTGCCATACATTCCAAATTATAGTATGTCTCAACACAGACAGTCCAATAGACTAAAATCTCCAATTTTTGATCCTCAAATTATTCAAAATGAAAACCTCAGATAATTGAAGAGAATCCATACTAATTATTAGAATTAATTAATCCCTTTTAAATGGCCCAAGACTATCCAAATAGCCTTGGGTTCATTTTTTACCTCAGAAATTGATAAAATTAATTCATTAATTAATGGTAGAATCAGAAAATTACATCATCAAAGTATTAGTTGCCCCTTTTTCCAAAGATGCATCGGCTGCATTTGTCCCTGATGATAAAAGATCTCTCGGTAATCATTAGTAGGAAAGGCCACAATATCTGCCAAATAGCCAGAATTTAATTTACCTCGGTCCTTCAATCCTAGTGCAGCGGCTGCTCTAACCGTCATGCCTGCAATAGTTTCTGCAATAGATAATTTCTCATAAGCTCCAAGGATAGAAGCTTGCGTCAATAAATTACCCATTGGAGCAGATCCCGGATTCCAATCAGAGGCAATAGCTAATGAAGCGCCTGCATCCAGTAATTTCCGTGCTGGAGTAAATGGCTCTCCTAGTCCAAGCGATGCTCCCGGTAAAGCTACCGGAATAACTTCACTTTTGGCCAGCATCTCTACTTCGGGATCTCCTGATGCTTCCAAATGATCTACACTTAGAGCACCGTATTCAACCCCTAATTTACTACCTCCTACACTAAACTGATCAGCATGAATGGTCAAGACAAAGCCCATTTTTTGAAGAGCTGATAAATATTGCCTGGATTCTTTTTCTCCGAAAGCACTTTCTTCTATAAAAATATCGGCACGATTTGACAATTGCTCTTTTTTCACTATCGGAAAAAATTCTTTTAACATCCATTGAACATAATCCATCGCATCCCCAGAATAATCTTTTGGTACAATATGAGCTGGAAGACAGGTGGCAATTAGATCTAATTCAGAAGACTGGTTGGCATTATGGATTGCTTGTAGCATTTTTAACTCTTCATTTATAGTCAATCCATAACCAGATTTAACCTCAACAGTGCCAATTCCTTGTTTTTTAAGTAATTCCAATCTCATTTTTACACCGTTTTCCAATTCCTCCAGGCTCTCAGCTCTGGTTTTTTGAACGGTATCCCAAATTCCTCCTCCTTCCTTGGCAATTTCCAAATAAGTCTTCCCTCCTACCCTCATGGCATAATCTCTAGCTCTAGAGCCGCCAAAACAGATATGAGTATGTGCATCCACAAAGGCAGGAAGTCCTACAACAGGTTTATCTATAAAATCGATGGGAATATTATCCTGCTTACATTCGGATTTGATTTCTGAAAATTTTCCAACTCGCTCTACCCTATCCTCGTTTAGGATGACTCCAGCATCAGAAATAATTTCCAATTGTGCATCACTCAAAGCTCCTTTTAAGGGCAAAGCATTCATAGTAATTAACTGCTTAAAAGGTCCTAATGCTTTTCTGGGTTGACTATTCATGTGTTATAAATTTCAAAATCAATTTGATGAGAAAATTTTAACTGAGTAAAATATCATAAAGTTAAAGTAATTAACATTCCTTTTTCAAAAAAGATTAAACCAGCAAATTGAAGTCCTTTCCTACCCTTGTGGCAATATCATATCCTGCATCATGGTGCCGAAATATCCCCATAGCTGGATCATTGTGCAGGCACCTCTTCAATCTTTCGGCAGCTGCGTCTGTACCATCTGCCAGAATAACCATTCCGGCATGCTGAGAAAAGCCCATCCCTACTCCACCACCATGATGGAAGGATACCCAGGTAGCTCCGCCAGAAGTATTTGACATTAGATTAAGCAATGGCCAGTCTGAAACAGCATCAGTACCATCTTTCATCCCTTCGGTTTCGCGGTTAGGAGATGCTACTGAGCCACAATCAAGATGATCTCGACCAATCACAATAGGTGCTTTTACTTTACCTGTTTTAACCAAATCATTAAAGATCAGCCCCGCTTTTTCTCTTTCGCCCATTCCCAACCAACAAATGCGGCATGGAAGTCCCTGAAAGGCAATTTTTTGTTTGGCTTGTTTCAACCAATTGATTAGGTGTGTATTTTCGGGAAAGGCATCCATAAGAGCTTGATCCGTAACATAAATATCTTCCGGATCTCCGGATAGGGCTGCCCAGCGAAAGGGTCCTTTTCCTTCGCAAAATAAGGGGCGGATGAATTCGGGCACAAAACCTTGAAAGTCGAAGGCATTTTCCTCTCCTCCCTCTTTTGCAAAAGCTCTAAGATTGTTCCCATAATCAAACACAATACTCCCTTTATCTTTCATCTGAAGCATGAGATTGACATGACGAGCCATACTTTTAAGAGAAAGATGCTTATACTGTTCAGGATTTGATTTTCTTAATTTTTGAGCTTCTTCAAAACTCAATTGGTGGGGTACATAACCATGTACTGGATCATGTGCAGAGGTTTGATCTGTTAAAACGTCAGGGATAATTCCGTCTTTCAATAGTTGCTCTAAGACATTACCTATGTCGCCTACCAGTCCTACAGACAAGGCTTCCCCTTTCTCCTTGGCTTCCAGAACCAACCTTACCGCCTCATCATAATCTTCTGTCATTTTATCAATATATCGGGTTTTTAAGCGTTTGTAAATGCGCTCAGGATCTACATCCACTCCTAAAAATGCAGCTCCGGCCATGGTAGCTGCCAAGGGCTGAGCGCCCCCCATTCCTCCAAGGCCACCAGTAACCAGTAGTTTGTGTCTTAAATCTCCATCGAAATATTTTCGACCACAAGCAGCGAAGGTTTCATAGGTTCCTTGCAGTATTCCCTGTGTCCCGATGTAAATCCAACTACCTGCCGTCATTTGTCCAAACATCATCAAGCCTCTTTCTTTTAGGCCTTCAAAATGCTCCCAATCAGCCCATGCAGGCACCAAATTGCTATTGGCAATTAGAACTCTAGGTGCATCAGGATGTGATCGAACAATCCCTACTGCTTTCCCAGATTGAACCAGCAGACTATGATTTTCATCCAGTTCCAACAATAGTTGAATTATTTTTTCTAGAGCTTCCCGATTTCTGGCAGCCTGCCCAGTACCTCCATACACCACCAATTGGGAGGGGTCTTCGGCTACATCAGCATCCAAATTATTTAACAACATTCTGAGTGGGGCTTCTGTTTGCCAGGATTTAGCATGCAGATGAGGACCTTTTGGAGAATGATAATGAGGATGTTTGGCATATTTTTCAATAAATTCCATATACTTCATGATCGGCGTGTTTTAAGTTGATTTGATTTTTGCTAGCGACTTCTTCGCAAATATTAATTAAGGTTCCTTCTTTTACAGTATTAATAACAAACTCTAATTCATCGATAAACAATTGATCTTTTTCTCGATGAGTTACTTGGGTTCGTACATATTGATAACAGGCTTCGATAAATGGACTGGATTTATGAGGTTTTCTAAAATCGAGTCCCTGAGCGGCACATAATAATTCAATGGCCAATATTTTCTCCAAATTCTTAACTACCTGCATGGTTTTTCGAGCACTGGTGGCCCCCATACTTACATGGTCTTCCTGGCCAATAGAAGTAGGTACACTATCCACACTGGCTGGAAAACACAAAGTCTTGTTTTCAGTTACCAAGGCAGCAGTAGTATATTGAGGAATCATAAAGCCCGAGTTGAGCCCAGTTTCTTCCATTAACAGTTTTGGCAAGCCTTCAAATTTTCCTTCCAGGGACAAATAGATCCTACGATCAGAAATATTTCCCAATTCAGCAGCAGCCATTGCAGCATAATCCAGTGGCAGTGCCAGTGGTTGTCCATGGAAATTTCCTCCACTGATAATTTCATTTTCTCCTAAAATAATGGGGTTATCGGTCACAGAATTAATTTCTCTTTCAATCGTTTCCTTTAAATGTAACCAGGCATCTCTGGAAGCGCCATGAACTTGTGGGATACATCTCAAGGAATAAGGATCCTGGACTCTGGAGCAACCTTCATGAGAAATCATAATTTCTGAGCCCTTCAAAAGAGTTCTAAACCGCTTTGCAGTATATTGGCTTCCCAGATGGGGTCTGATTTCATGCAATGCTGCCGTAAATGGTTTTTCGGAACCCGCCAGGGCTTCTAACATCATGGCTCCAATTAGATCTGCCTGGTCCAAACATCGTTGCAAACGTTCAACCAACAATACTCCAAAAGCCGCCATAAATTGAGTGCCATTAATTAAAGCCAGGGCATCTTTGGCTTTTAACACAATAGGTGATTTCTCCATTTTTTTCAAAAAATCAGCACTATTTACCCATTCACCTTCATAATTAACTTTACCCAATCCGATAAGTGGCAGAAATAAATGCGCAAGTGGTGCCAGATCACCAGAAGCTCCAACAGAACCCTGTGAGGGGACCATGGGTATGGCATTCATCTCAATATGCCACAAAATTCGATTCACAACCGACATGGAAACTCCTGAAAAACCCTTTGCTAGTGCCTGCAATTTGAGAATCATCATCAATTTAGCTGTTTCTAAGGGTATGGCATCCCCTACTCCAACAGCATGACTGGTAAGCAAATTGGCTTGAAGTTGTTGAGCTTCTCCGGCTGCAACAAAGGTAGTACACAGAGGTCCAAAACCAGTTGTAACGCCATATACAACCTCCTCCTTTTGAACTACATGCTCAACATACGTGCGGGCTTGGTTAATTTTATGAGCAGCCTCATCATCTATCTGCCCTTTTTTTCTACCCCTAACAAGGTCTAGGGCAGTGGCAATATTTAGATGGTCTACGCCATAGCTAAAAATGGTTTTATTCATTAGTGAACTCAATTATTATGCCCGATCACTTTAAAAGTCCAGGCATTTTTTAGCAATAAATGGATGAGGGGAATACTTACTTTTTGAAGATAAAGACAGCCTTCATTTTTATTGCTGCCTAATTGATTCATTGACCATAAAAGTAATTTCCCTCCAATCCCTTTCCTTCTAAATCCATTTAAAATGTATATTTCATTCAAGTAAACAATATGTTCTGTTTCCTTTTTTTGAACACCGATCAATCCTATTATTTCCTGTTGCTGTATAACCTTAGCGAAAAAATTGGTATTGGAATCCAGTGCCAATCTATTTTGGGATAAAAAAGAACCAAACTGGGGATCTCCAGCCGGATCCTCAACTAACTTGAAGTCATAGTCAGAAGAGGGAATACTGGCTCGTATTTTTTTAGATAACTTATTATTAGCACAGCCCGTTTCCAGTTCTCTTAGTTGTTTAAAAAATTTCTCAGTATCTTTTTCTCCTAGAATTTCCTTTACCGATTGTTCCATTGCCCACCAAACTGGCTTGACTTTTTTTAACAAGATTTTTCCTTCCTCACTCAGGCGAATATTTTTTCGTCTCTTATCTAATGGATCCGGAAGTTCATTAACTAAACCGTGTTTTTTCAATATGGTAACCATTTGACTAACGGCTGAATGCGAAACCTCTAAATCAAGAGAAATATCCGTCAAACTCCTCTCCTCTCCATTTTTTAATAAATAAAAAATAGGAAACCAACTAGGCTCAAAAGCGATGGCTTCTTCCTTATAAACCAAGTTTATTTCCTGCAAAAATTTTTCACTTAGGCGTTTCATCCTGGTGCCAAGGATTAAAGGGCCAGTTTGATAATAAAAGTTATTCATTTAAGTACTTATATAAGTTCTTATACAAATATACTTACTTTTTTTATTGGAGCAAAATATAATGCTCCAATAAAACTTAAGACCCATCATTGAAATTAAAGTCTATTCGACTTTTAAGGAATCTACTGGATTAGCAGAAGCTGCTTTAAGGCTTTGCAGGGATATCGTCAAAAAGGCTAAGCCCATCGTAGCCAGGCCAACCAATAAAAAGGAGATCCAATTTAGATTTATGCGATAGGCAAACTCCATGAGCCAATGGCTTCCACCCCACCAGGCAATTGGGAAGGCTATCATAATCGAGATGGCTACTAATTTGACGAAACCAAAACTCAATAGGTTAATTATATTCAGGCGAGAAGCGCCTAAGACTTTTCGAACCCCTATTTCTTTGGTTCGTTGTAAAACATGGTTGGTAGCTAAACCAAATAATCCTACACAAGCTATAAGCAGGGCAAGTATGGTAAAAATATTCATGACATTACTGGTGCGTCTTTCTGCATAATATAATTGACTATAGGACTCATCTAAAAAATGGTATTCCAATGGAGTTTGAGGTGTAATTACTTTCATGGTGGCCTCAATATCGGCCAGAGTTTTATTGAGGTCATCCATTCTTACTTTAATGGCTATTTTTCCTCTTTGGCTGTTTCTCCGATCCCGATTGGTCATAAATAATGGCTCAATGGTTAAATCGAAAGGCTGGAAGTGGAAATCCTTTACCACTCCTATCACCTTACCACCATTGAATTTTTTGTTTACCGCCGTTGTCCACCCCAAAGCTTTGACAGCCGATTCATTCAAAATGAAAGCATTGCCGATAGAATCTCTTAATTCTTGCGGAGAAAAGTCCTTTCCTTCTATCATTTCCATTTCAAAAAGATCAATATAATCTGAATCGATATAATTGCGATAAATAAAAATGGAGCTTTGATTTTCATTATCTTCCCAATTATCTACGGTCGTTTGAGAATCTAAATCTATTGGCAGGTAGCTAGAAAAAGAAACTTTCTCAACTTGCGGATGCTTCATCAATTCAGCGCGAATAAGCTCAGTTTTGTCAAAATATTCATCTCCCTTGTAAGATATATAGAGGATAGAATCTCGGTTGTATCCCAACTTCTTATTTTGAATGTATTGCAACTGCTGGTATATGATCACGCTCACAACAGCCAGAACTATGGCTGCTGTAAATTGTCCTACAACGAGTACGTTTCGCAAATTCACTCCTACTTTAAAGTGTTTTAGTATACCACCTTTTATAGCTACAGTTGGATTTACACTAGATAAAACCAAAGCTGGATACCAGCCCGAAAGAAGACTTACTAAAAGTACTCCTAGAAGCATCAGAATCAAAAACGGCCCCTCAAGGCTAAAACTAAAAGGAATAGTCAAATTAAATGTCTCATTAAATACAGGTAAAATTATATCTAACAAACACAAAGCCAAGACAAAACTTATTCCTGCAAATAATAAAGACTCCATAAAAAATTGAAGACGAAGTTGATATTTTGAAGATCCTATCACCTTACGGACACCAACTTCTTTACCTCTTTTTGAGGCTTGAGCTGTCGCCAAATTCACATAATTGACGATGGCTAAAAGTAATATTATGATGGCAATGGAAGCAAAAAGATAAATGTATCGAATATCACTGTTTATACCAATTTCGTCATTAATTTGGGAATGCAAATGAATACTAGTTAAGGGCTGGAGAAACCATTGGGGCTTAATAGCTCCTGGAAATCTATCTGCAATATATCTGCTTTCTAAAACTGAGAGCTTGCTTTCAAAATTTTTAAAATCTGCATTTTCAGATAATAGGATATAAGTATAATAATTGTGACTGTACCAGGAGGTATTACTATACCAAACATCCTCTTCGTCATAAAATGGAAGGTTTTTCCAGGAGGTGATAAAGTCAAAATTAAAATGCTGAGTAGCCGGGTTATTTTCGATCACACCTTTAACAGTAAGGGAGAGATCATTTTCTAATAAAATCGTTTTACCAATGGGTGAATCATCCCCGAAATATTTTTTAGCCAGTGATTGGCTTAAAATGATAGTGGATGGATCTACAAGGGCCTCCTTTGCAATACCATCCAAAACAGGAAAAGAGAATACATCAAACAAGTTTTCATCTGCATACAATCCATCTTCATAAAAAATTGTTTCACCATGGCTCAATAGTTCTTCTCGTACATTTATGGTGGTACTGACTAAAACCTCCGGGAATTCTTCTTTTAGTGTAGGGGCTAAAGGAGCAGGCGACAGAGCCGAACGGTCGGAACCTTTATATACATCCCCCTTATGAATCTGAGCAACCCGATAAATTTGCTCTGCATTACTAAAATGCCCATCATAACTCATTTCATATCGGATATAGAGGAAAATCAATATAAAACAAGTTAGTCCAATGGTCAGTCCAAATAAATTAATTACTGAGTTCAACCTGTTTTTTAGCAGGTTCCGGAAGGCAATTTTCAAGTAATTTCGTAGCATTTGCAGAAGCATTAACAGGTGGCAAAATAGAATTCACAGGCCTAAAGGGCAAAAATAATGCCAATTCAATACTCCTACTAAATACTACTGTCTTGTGGGGTCTAACAAAAACAAAGAATTTGATTGTGTATAATTCTGAACAGGAAATTGTTCAGTTTTGAACACTTAACCTAGATTAGAATTTTCCTTCTTGCAAGCTTTTATCAATTCTAGCCGCCAAATCACTCGCTGTTGGTGGATCAAAATTAGAGAGTACAATTATAGTATGCTCTTTGGCAAAATCTGCCAGGATCATGGCATTAATTCCAACACTCCCCCCTCCCACTCTGTAGGAAGAATTTCTCTTAGGTTTTTCTTCAAAACGATTAAATATTAGATCCGTTAATTCTTTGCTTAACAATTTGTTGCCATTTAAGGCTTGTGTAAATGCATAAAGATCATCCGCTGTTGAAAACCCACCTCCTGCTGCCGTACCTTTAATGGCATGGCGGTCATTGACATTCATTATAAATTTATTTTTTTGGTCTTCAGGCAGTTCTGATCCAAGAAAGTCGCCTTCCCTGTATTGTGTATAGCCTTGTGCAAGATTTGGCGTCTTTTGATCACGTTCATAAGCATTGGTATTCTTCATACCCGCCACTTTGTAAACATGCTTTTCCACAAAATCAAAATAATTCATTTTCGAAACGCGCTGAACCAGGATTCCTAATAATTCATAACCGGCATTACTATACCGTCTACCTTCTCCTGGTTTAAAGGATAGTTCTAGGTCTTTTATTATCGGTAGATAAGCTTCCATATTTTTAAGTTGGCGGTATGATTTTTGGAAGGCGGGTACTTCAAAATAAGAGCCCAGGCCGGAGGTCATTTGAAGGAGATGCTTTATAGTGATTTCTTCGGCATGTTTCATACTTAATTCGGGTATGTACAGGGTAATTTTATCGGCTAAAGAAATTTTCCCCTGCTCCACCAATTTTAAAACACAAACCGAAGTAAAAGCTTTATTCAGTGATCCAATATTAATTTTGGTATGAGGACGATTTTTTTTGTTTGTTTTAAAATTTGCAAGTCCATAAGCAGCTCTATGGATTATTTGATCCTTTTTAGCAATTAAAATTGTGCCGGAAAATAATTTACCAGCTTCTTGTTTTTTAATATATTTCTCAAACTCTGACAAGTTTTCAAATGGTATCGCTTTTTTTTGCCCTGGCCGTCTCTGGGCAGGACAGGTTATGGAAAAGGAGCTTAAAAGAATGGCAAATAAGATTAAACGCAGCATATTGTTTGAATTAATGAAATAATCCCTAAACCAACAGCACTTTTTGTTTTCTTCAAAAAGAGATATTTCAATAGCAGGTATAGATGGCTGTATCATCTGCTCAATTATACTAAGCTATTCAAACCGAATTATGATACTTTTACATAGGGAAAAAGAGGATTGATCCATTGCAATTGCATAAGCCTATAGTAAATCCTAATTTGACACTTTATTATGTAAATAATGAGAAAATATTTCGAACCCTTTCTTCATATCTTGCTCTGGGGATTATTCTTTTACTTTGGATATCATAATTTTGCCATAAGAATTATTGCATTAAAAGGAGCAGAGCAGATAAGCCATATGACAAGTCAGGTCCAAGTACCTGCCATTATTAATGTTCTCATTATAGATACCAGTTTTAAACTTCTCCTTTTTTATCTCTCTTCTTATAAATTATTGCCTAACTATTTTAAGAACCGCAAAAAAAGGGGACTCATTCTGCTTGGCTTACTCTTCATAATTAGTCTTGCAGCTAGCTTATCCATCAATGCCATTTTGATAAAATATGTCTTCCAATATGTTTTAAACAAACCAATTGCCCTATTTGGGTATTTTATACTCTTTCATGTCATCATCTTTCTATTAGCCATTGGCTATCGGCTTTCAAAAGATTGGACACAAAATGAAAAGTATAAAAGAGAAATTAAAGAAGAGCAATTAAAGACCGAACTGGCTTATCTAAAGGCACAGATAAACCCCCATTTTATGTTCAATACCCTAAATAATTTATATGCTGAAGCTAGAAAACATGAAAACAAAACGCTCTCAAACGGGATTGCCAAACTTTCACACATCATGAGGTACATGATTTATGATAGCAATGTTTCTCTAGTACCCTTGGAAAAAGAAGTTCAAAATTTAAAAAGTTTTATTGATTTGCAACTTCTTAGAACAGCACAAGATGACCCAGTGGATATCAGTTTGGATATCTCTGAGTTTGACCGTTCTATCCAGGTTGCTCCACTCTTGTTTTTACCCTTTGTGGAAAATGCCTTTAAACATGGTGTTATTGCTGAACAACAATCTCTTGTTAATATTAGTCTTCGAGTTGAATCAGACACTCTAATTTTCAAAGTATTTAACAGCAAATTTCCAAATCATTCTTCCTTGATAGAATCTACAGGAATTGGCCTTAACAACATCAAAAGACGCTTATCTCTCATCTATCCTGAAACACATGATCTCCTTGTGAAAGAGCATAAAGAAAGTTTTGAAATTTGTCTCAAATTAAATCTAAAAAATCAATATGAACATAAAATGCATAGCCGTTGATGATGAGCCTAGAGCTTTGGAGATTATTGAAGATCACATCCAACAAATACCTTTTTTGGAATTATTGGCCACCTTCAGGAATCCCATAAAAGCTATGGAATTTATTAAAGAAGAAAAGGTAGATTTGATTTATCTTGACATCAACATGCCATTTTTATCTGGAATACAGTTTATACAAACCTTAAAAAATAAACCTCTAATCGTTTTTACAACCGCCTATTCGGAGTATGCCGTTAAAAGTTATGATTTAGATGTGCTCTATTATCTCTTAAAGCCCATTGAATTTGAATCTTTTATCAAATCCGCCAATAAAGCATATGATACCCTAAAATTATGGACGGATAGTAAACCTGATAAAAAATCTGACACACAACAGGGAGAAGATGTGGAATTTCTATTTGTAAAAGAAGGGAATAAACTAGTAAAAATTAACTTGAATGAAGTTCTTTTTATTGAAGGTGCAGGCAATTATCAAAGCATCCAGTTGGCAAAAAATAAGCTTTTGACCCTGAATAGTATGGATGAGCTACTTTCGGATATGAATAGTGATCTCATTATTAGAGTGCACAAATCTTTTGCTATTAATTTGTCTAAAATTGAATCTGTAGAGCATCATCGGATAAAAATTGCCAATCGATTAATTCCTATTGGAGATTCTTATAAAACTATTTTTTACAGTCGAATAAAACAGTAATATCCAAAATACCAAGAACCAGAAAGGTAAAACCCCAGGGATAAAGCCTCTGAAGCAAAATACCAAAAGAAGTATTTTTTTCTCAAAATTTAATCTACCCAAAATAGAGTTGAAATATTTTGGGCGAATCAGCATAAATCAGGTTGGAATTAGTATTGGATCGGTCTATTTTTGAATAACACATTTTTTTGAAAATACAGATCAAATATTAGGCTTAATAATGACCAATTTTAATTTAAGCAAAAAAGAGCGACAAAACTTAATTAATTTAATTGCTAAGAGATTAGAAAATTACTATTCAGATAGCAACACCTTTCGGGTTTCTCCTGAACTCAAAAAAGACGAAATAATCAGCCTAGCTCGGCAATTTGATTTTTCCGAAAAAATTCCTTTAGAAAAAGGGATCAATATTCTCCTGGATGGTTTAGAGAAGTTCACTGTACACACCGCTCATCCAATGTATTATGGTCTTTTTAATCCAAGGGTCAACTTTGCCAGTGTGTTGGCAGATTGGATGACTGCTGTGCTTAACCCACAACTAGCAGCTTGGAGTCACTCCCCATATGCCATAGAAATCGAAAACTATTTAATTCATGAGTTTGGAAAAAAATTTGGCTACCCGGAACAATCCATTGATGGAACCTTTGCCACTGGTGGGGCTGAAGCAAATTTGACCGCTGTTTTGTGTGCTCTCAACCACCATTTTCCCAAATTTGCTAATGAAGGATTTTTTGGTCTCCACAAAAAGCCATTAATATATTGTTCTTCTGAATCCCATCATTCTATAATCAAGGCAGCCAGGGCCGTCGGTTTAGGATATTTTTCGGTGAAAAATATTGCTACAATAGATGATTTAAAAATCGATATTTCCGAATTGGAAAAGCAAATTGAAGAGGACTTACAAGTTGGTCATGAGCCATTCATGTTGGTTGGTACAGCCGGAACAACTGGTTCAGGTGCCATTGATTCCTTACCAGATCTGTATAAAATAGCCACAAAGCATAATCTTTGGTTTCATATAGATGCGGCCTATGGAGGAGCCGCCATTCTCGATGCTAACATAAAAAATCATTTAAATGGGATTGATTTAAGTGATTCCATCACTTTCGATGTTCACAAATGGCTTTCTAATCCAATGGGCACCAGCCTTTTTTTAACTTCAAACCCTTCAATCCTCAGCAAAACCTTTAGAGTCAGTGCAGATTACATGCCAAGAGAAGCTAAGGAATTGGCCATAATTGATCCTTTTACACATTCCATTCAATGGTCTCGGCGATTCAATGGACTTAAACTTTATTTGCCTTTATTGTTCTTTGGTTGGGATGGTTATGAAGAGGTAATTATGCACCAAACAAAAATGGGAGAATTGCTTAAAGTAAAACTTAAAGATGCAGGGTGGAAAATCTTAAATGACACTCCCCTACCCATTGTTTGCTTTAGCGATGAACGATTCATTGATGACCCCAACTTCAGTCTCAGTGTCTGTCAGAACATTGTACAATCCGGCAAATCCTGGATATCCATCTACCCAATAAAAGGAGTAAACACCTTAAGGGCCTGTATTACCAATTATGATACTCAAGAAAATGACCTAGACAATTTAGTGCATTTGTTAAATCAGGAAAGATCAAAATTTTTAAACAAATGAGGGGAATCTTTGGCGGCATTAGCTCAGGAGCCAATGTGTGGGCAGCCATACAAAGAGCCAGGCATATTGGTCCTGGGAAAAACATTGTAACTGTTGTTTGTGATTCAGGGCTTAAATACCTCTCTGGTGATCTTTATAAAAGAGTAGAAGGTAATAGGTAGAAAGTAAAAAGACATTTTTGTCCTTCTACCTTCTACCTTAGACTTTTTACTTATGATCTACTGTTTAATAAATCTTTTCGTGGTAATAGAATTTTCCGTACGAATGGAAAGCAAGTATATTCCTTCAGCTAATTCAGAAATATCCAATTGCTCATTGACTTTCGAATCATTTGGTAGCTCTCTAGTCAATAACAATTGTCCAAGACTGGTTCTAACCTCAACAAACAATTGACTAGGTCGATCAACTAGGTTTAAGTTTAAATTTAGTTGATCCTTTACAGGATTCGGCCAATATTCTAAGCTTATTGTTGCTGGATTTACTTCATCTGCGGAAGTAATGATACAAGCATCTCCTTCTGTTACCCTAGTTACCGTTATTGCATTAGACAAGTCAAAGCATCCGCTCAAATCATTGGCATTCATATCCATTTCTAAGCCAGTTAATCCATCTTCATAACTGATATGCCAGATCAAACATACTCCTGGGCCTGCCGTATTAAAATCAACTGCTTCTGGGGTAGGTGGCAATCCTAGGATATTACCCTGATCATCCGTTACAATCCAGGATGAATTGGTCCCGCTATTACCACTTAGATCTATACCAGATACATTATCTGCCAAACTATCACCTACACAGAAAGTGTATGGACCGCCCGTCAAAGTCCCCCCTTCAGGTTGATTTCTGTTGACGGTAATTGGATTCGATAGGTCAAAGCAACCTGAAAGGTCATTCGCATTCATATTCATTTCAAGGCCGGTTAAGCCATCCTCATAACTGATATGCCAGATTAAACATACACCAGGGCCCGCTTCATCAAAATTTACCGCTTCCGGTGTAGGAGGTAATCCTAGGATATTGCCCTGATCATCTGTCACAATCCAAGCAGAATTGGTCCCACTATTACCTTCCAATACAATTCCGGATACATTATCTGCTACTCCATCTCCTACGCAGAAAGTGTAAGGGCCGCCGGTCAAGGTACCGCCTTCTGGCTGGTTCCTATTTACCGTAATCGGATTGGATAAGTCAAAGCAACCTGAAAGGTCATTCGCATTCATATTCATTTCTAAGCCCATCAAGCCATCCTCATAGCTTATGTGCCAAATCAAACATACTCCTGGGCCTGCTTCATCGAAATTTACTGCTTCTGGTGTTGGTGGTAATCCTAGGATATTACCTTGATCATCCGTTACGATCCAGGCTGAGTTAGTTCCACTGTTGCCTTCTAAAGTAATGCCAGATACATTATCTACTACTCCATCTCCTACGCAAAAAGTATATGGGCCACCGGTCAAAAAGCCTCCATTTACATTACATGCTGTATCGCAGTCAGCACCCTCTAACCTGGTGATAGTAATAGGATTGGAAAAACTGAAACATCCACTTAAATCGCTGGTATTCATATTCATTTCTAATCCAGTTAATCCGTCTTCATAACTAATGTGCCAGATTAAACAAATTCCAGGACCTGCTTCATCGAAGTTCACCGCTTCTGGAGTAGGTGGCAAACCTAAGATAACGCCTTGCTCATCTGTTACTACCCAGGCAGAATTGCCACCTGAGTTTCCATATAAAGTAATTCCTGATACATTATCGGCTACCCCATCACCTACACAAAATTGATATACTCCACCTTCCAATCTTCCCCCATCTGGCTGATTGCGATTTACTGTAATTGGATTGGATAAGTCAAAGCAACCTGAAAGGTCATTCGCATTCATATTCATTTCTAAACCCATCAAGCCATCCTCATAACTGATGTGCCAGATTAAACATACCCCTGGGCCTGCTTCATCAAAGTTCACCGCTTCTGGTGTCGGTGGTAAACCTAGAATATTGCCTTGATCATCCGTTACGATCCAAGCTGAGTTGCTTCCACTATTGCCTTCCAATACAATACCGGATACATTATCCGCTACCCCATCTCCTACACAGAAAGTGTAAGGGCCACCGGTTAAAGTACCGCCCTCTGGCTGATTTCTATTTACCGTAATCGGATTAGATAAGTCGAAGCAACCTGAAAGGTCATTCGCATTCATATTCATTTCTAAGCCCATCAAGCCATCCTCATAACTTATGTGCCAAATCAAACATATCCCTGGACCTGCTTCATCAAAATTCACCACTTCCGGTGCAGGTGGTAAACCTAAGATATTGCCTTGATCGTCTGTTACAACCCAGGCTGAATTGCTTCCACTATTGCCTTCCAAAACAATGCCGGACACATTATCGGCTATACCATCGCCTACGCAGAAAGTATATGGGCCTCCAGTCAAAGTACCGCCTTCTGGCTGATTTCTATTTACGGTAATCGGATTCGATAGGTCAAAACAGCCACTCAAATCATTGGCATTCATATTCATTTCTAAGCCCATTAAGCCATCCTCATAGCTGATATGCCAGATTAAACATATCCCAGGGCCTGCTTCATCAAAGTTTACTGCTTCTGGTGTAGGTGGCAAACCTAGGATATTACCCTGATCATCTGTCACAATCCAAGCAGAATTTGTTCCACTATTGCCTTCCAATACAATACCGGAGACATTATCGGCTATACCATCGCCTACACAGAAGGTATAAGGGCCACCTGTCAAAGTACCACCTTCTGGTTGGTTTCTATTTACCGTAATTGGATTGGATAAGTCAAAGCAGCCGGATAAATCATTGGCGTTCATATCCATTGCCAAGCCCATCAAGCCATCCTCATAACTGATATGCCAGATTAAACATACACCAGGGCCTGCTTCATCAAAGTTCACCGCTTCTGGAGTTGGTGGTAATCCAAGGATGTTACCTTGATCATCCGTTACAATCCAAGCAGAATTTGTTCCACTATTGCCTTCCAATACAATGCCGGAGACATTATCGGCTATACCATCGCCTACGCAGAAAGTGTAAGGGCCGCCGGTCAATGTACCACCTTCAGGCTGGTTCCTATTTACTGTAATCGGGTTCGATAAATCAAAACAGCCACTCAAATCATTGGCATTCATATTCATTTCTAAGCCCATCAAGCCATCCTCATAACTGATATGCCAGATTAAACATACA
>JANQPA010000061.1 GCA_028285545.1 Saprospiraceae bacterium
TTTTGAGCTTCATACCCATAGGTCTGGAGCGAAAAATAGCTGATGTATGAGAGAAAAAGATATTTTCATATACCGATATGTTATTTATGAACAAGACTATTCATAAAAGATTAAAGTCAATAATGAACTTCGCTTTAATAAGACAATTACTCATTTTGTTTTGTTTTTCAGCCCTTAGTTCTTGTCTGAATAACAATCAAAACATAATTGAGGATGAAATCGAATCTTTAGGTCAGACCTTTGCGCCCGATAAACGGGTAGCACTTTTCGACATCCAACTCCAACAGGCAGGAGGTGAAGGTTTTGTCTTGAAAGGAGAAACCAATTTGAAGTCCGTAAAAAATGAACTTCTCCAAAAACTGGAACAACAACGAATTCCATTCATCGATAGCATTGAATTATTGCCCTCCAAAAGGTTAAATGGCAACCATTGGGGCATTGTTAATATTTCAGTTTGCAATATTCGGTCGCAACCACAACATTCTGCTGAATTAGCAACACAATCATTGCTGGGTACTCCTTTGAGAGTGCTTAAAAAACAAGGAGAATGGTATCTTATCCAAACACCGGATGATTATATTGGATGGCTGGATCAGGGAGGCTTGATCCTGATGAATGATTCACTATATGCAGATTGGCAAAAGGCCCCTAAGGCTATTTACACCGAAAGCTTTGGTTTTACTTATAACAATCCAAATGAAGAAGGGGTCATCTCAAATTTATCATCCGGCAACCTGCTGCATTTAGTTGATCAAAGTGAAGATCACTCGAGGGTGCTTTTTCCTGATAAACGCACAGCTTTTGTCCGTAATTCAGAGATTACTTCTTTTAGCGAATGGTTAAAATCCCGCCAGCCAACTGCTGAAAATATTATCCAAAGTGCTTATGAATTCATGGGCCGTCCCTACCTTTGGGGAGGAACCTCTGGAAATGGTATGGACTGCAGTGGTTTTACAAAGATGGTTTTTTACATGAATGGTTTATTATTAGCAAGGGACGCATCTCAACAAGTTCATACGGGTAAACCCATTGAAACCGACACCACTCTAAAAAACCTCATGGCCGGAGACCTTCTGTTTTTTGGAAAAAAAGCTACCCAAGATCAAAAAGAACGCATTTCTCATGTTGCTATCTATTTGGGTGAAGGAAAGATCATTCACTCAAGTGGCAGGGTCCAAATTCAAAGTTTACGAAGAGGAGATCCTGATTTTGTGGAAGAGCGGCTTACAACTTTTATTCGTGCCAAAAGACCTCTTGTTCGCCCAGAGGAATACGATATTCCATATTTGAAGAATCTCCCCTTTTATTGTTGTGCAGATGAGTAAATGAGTAGATTTGCAAATGGGAAAATGTGCAAATTATTTATTATCATTTGCATATCTGCTCATTTACAAATCCGCACATCTGCCTATCTGCAAATCAAAAAGGTAAGTTTCCTAAATCCACATTCCCTCCAGTAAGGATGATGCCTATTTTTTTATTATTAAAACGATCTTTTTCCTTAAGAACAGCAGCTAAAGGTACGGCGCAAGAAGCTTCAATGATAATTTTCATGCGCTCCCATATTAATCGCATGGCCTGAATAATTTCTTCTTCTGTAACCGTGATGATATCATCAAGGTGTTTGGAAAGTATGTCGAACGTTTTTTCCCCAAGATTAGTACGCAGGCCATCTGCTACTGTATTGGTACTCGTATTGGATAATAGTTTGCCAGCCTTTAAAGATCGATAAGCATCGTCCACTTCGTCAGGTTCCGCACCTATGGCCTGAATATTTTTAGAAAAGTATTTTGCCATCAGAGCAGTTCCACTCATCAAGCCACCACCGCCAACGGGAGCCATTACCACATCAAGGCCACTTACATCCTCCATGAGTTCCAGAGCAGCTGTTGCCTGGCCGGCAATCACATCATAATTATTATAAGGATGGATAAAGGTCGCGCCGGTATCTGCAACTACTTTTTCCAAAGTAGATTCTCTTGCAGCCAATGTTGGAGCACAACTGATAATTTCAGCTCCATAGCCTCTGGTTGCATTGCGTTTTACATTCGGAGCATTTTCAGGCATTACGATATGGGCTGGTATTCCTAATAATTGGGCACTTCTGGATACAGCCTGGGCGTGATTGCCGGAGGAATGCGTTGCCAAACCACGATGGCGTTCCTCACTACTAAGACGAATGGCGGCACTGGAAGCCCCTCTCATCTTGAAGGCCCCAATTTTTTGAAAATTCTCACATTTAAAATATAGTTGTGCACCCGAAATGCGATCCAAAGAACTACTGGTCAAAACAGGTGTACGGTGAATCAAAGCCTGAATTTCTCTATGAGTGGCCTGAATATCCGCTAAAGTGGGTATGTGATCTAGTGGTTTTAGCATTATTTGGTGAATTGGTTATTCGTTATTGGGGTATTAGGGTATTAGGGTATTAGGGTATTAGGGTATTAGGGTATTAGGGTATTAGGGTATTAGGAAAATAATGGTTTTGCTTCTTATTCATTGTTGGGGCCACAGATTTTAGCTGATTTACAGATTTCGCTAATTTTGGATTTGCTAGCTGTCACTAAATCCTTCTTAGCAAATTTGGCACGCTACCACCTTTCTTCGTTAGAGATTTCCCAAAATTTGTAGATTAGCTGCTAATTCATTTGCACATCTTTTTATCAAAGCATCCGCCCGCACCCTTTAATTCCCTAAAGGGCCACACCCACTTGATTTTTATAACAGTCTACAATTATCAATTGATCATCTCCTAATCATAATATCACAGCATCAGAAAATTTGCTCATTTGCATATCTACTCATTTGCACATTTATTTACATATTCCCATCCAATTTTGGCAAAACTTCATTATTCACTCTTCACTAAAGGTTCAAACACCAACAAAGCTTGTTCTCCTTGAAACAAGGTCAATTTTTTTCTTTTTAATTGAAAACGATCTATATTCTGTAAGACGGAAATCAATTTATTTTCCATTTCCATATCGGGGCACATTCTTTTGGTTCCCCCTAATCTGCTAATCTTTAGCTGATCTTCCTTTATTTCGAAAGAGCCCATGATTCGATTACATCCAGCATAACCAGACAAGCGTCCATCCTTCATTGAAAATTCCAGGCTTGGTACTTCATTATTAGCAGCCTTTGGTATCGGGACCTCAGACATTTCACTTAGCACCCAGGTTTTATCCTCCAGCATAGCTTTATTCTTTTTCGGACAAGAAGTAAATAAAAACAGAATGAATAAAAAATAAATGCTCTTTTTCATAAATAGCTTTTATACAATTTTATCCAAATGATGCGCCAATCTCTCTATAATATTCTTGGTAATCCATCATTGTTTCCTAGCGGATTGCGAATTTTGAATCTAAATTTTTATTCTTTCCATTTTGGGAAACTGCCACAGAATAGCCCTTTCTAATACTGTAGTAGCCATATTCGGATTTTTTGTTCAGGGCCAGGTACCCCACTTGCAGTTTGTCTTCTGTGACCCAGTTTTTATATCGTTTTACGATTCTTCCTATGGCTTCCTCACAAGCTTGCTGAGGACTGGCTCCATTGCGCATCAATTCCACAATTAAAAAAGAACCCAGAGTAGTCATTACCAGTTCTCCTAGGCCTGTAGCACATGCTCCTCCTACCTCATTATCTACAAACATACCGGCACCCAGAATAGGGGAATCCCCTACCCTGCCATGAAGTTTATAGGCTGCCCCTGAGGTAGTACAAGCTCCACTAATATTTCCTTGGGCATCCATGGCCAATATACCAATCGTATCATGATTATCCTTGCCGATTAGAGGGCTTTTTTGTTCCATTTTCCATTCCTCCCAGGCTAGTTTAGAAGTTTCGACCAACAGGTTTTCTTGCTCAAAACCATGTCTTAAAGCGAATTCTAATGCCCCTTGCCCACTTAGCATGACATGATTAGTTTCTTCCATTACCTTTCGAGCTACTGAGATGGGATGTTTGATCCCCTGTAAAAAGGTGACACTACCTGCATTACCCAGATGATCCATAATACAAGCATCCAGGGTTACAATTCCTTTAGCATCCGGAAGTCCTCCATAACCTACACTGGTATCTTCGGCGTTTGCTTCAGGGATTTTTGCTCCAGCTTCTACGGCATCCAAGGCAGAACCTCCATTTTGAAGTACTTGCATCGCTGTAGCGGTGGCTTCCTGGTTATCCCAGGTAGCAATGGTGGTAGGGATGGCTTGGGTTGAAGATAGGTTGGCAGTGTTGTTATCACTTTGTGCCTCCGTGGTGCAGGCCATCCCACTTCCGATGGCCCCCAGAACGAAGGCTGATTTTTTGATAAATGAGCGTCTGTTTTCCATACTAGTCGAGTTTGATTGATGAGCGCAATGAAAGATCAAATATAGTTTTTTTAATTGGGAGTATACCCCTGACTGCCGTCAGGCAGGCTTTAGGGTGTCTGGATGATGGCCTTTAGGCTATCGAGCTTCCCTCCCTTGCTCCTCCGCCTCCTTCCAGTCGTCTTTTTCGCAAGGTCGCCCCCTTTTGCTCACCGGCTATCCAGCCGAACTGGGGGACAATGCCAAGCGAAAACCAAGATCGTTGCCGCGCCCGGTGGCCCCGGTGTTGCCGCGACAGGAAACCCGGCAGCCCCGCGCCCCGTCGCCCCAGCCACCGCCACGTACTACACGATCAGAGCCCCTGTCAACAGCTAGCCAGGCGGTTCCATCAGTTGGTGCGCCATCATAATTGCCATGCCAATCATCCTCTATCCATTCATAAACGTTACCGCTCATGTCATAAAGACCCAATTCATTTGGGTATTTAAGCCCTACGGGTTTGGTTTCTCCATAGCTGTTTTTATCATACCAGCCTACATCTTTTAATTTATTGCTACCGGCGTATTTAAAACCTTGGCTCTTAGTTCCTCCACATGCTGCATATTCCCATTCGGATTCGGTGGGTAAACGATAAGTTTGATTCGTCAATTCGTTCAGTTTTTTTAGAAATTCATGGGCATCCTCCCAGGAAACTCTTTCCACGGGACGATTATCTCCTTGAAAATTAGAAGGGTTATTATCCCCTCCCATTACCGCCTTCCATAAAGCTTGGGTAACAGGATATTTTCCAAGATAAAAATCAGGGACCTGGACTTGATGAACGAGTTGTTCATCTTCAAAGGCTTCTTCGTCTTTACTGCCCATTTGAAAGGCACCTCCTTCAACGAGGATGAGGTCGAAGGAAATGAGGTCATGTATGGATTGAATGATGGTGGGTGGGTTCATAAGAAGAGGTGGGAATTAGATTTTATTGAGCAACTCATTCAATTTAATTTTTTTCGTTTCAATTTCAGTTTCCAATTGCTGAATTTTGGTGCGCAGTGAAAATTTTTCCTCTTTGTCTATAACAGTAATTAATTCAAGTTCTATGTCTCCTTTTTTGAGCGTTAAAGCTTTTAATTGTTCTTGGAGCGTAGAGATTTCAATTTGAGCTAAAGAATCCTGATAGGAAGGCGATTGATCCTTTGCTTTAAGGTATAAACCATCTAATAGTTGCAGGACAGAAACCTCTTCAAAGCTTGCTCTACATTCAACGGTCATCCTGTTACTATTTTTTCGCCTTATCAAATGTTGAAATTCATAAAATTCAGGATGTCCAATTTCGATGCATTTATTACAAATACAGGGAATTTTTTTGATTATTTTTTCAGATAATCCAGAAAATGATTTATTTAATTCGTCCAGGTCTTCTGAAATTCTACTCATCAGTTCTTTTCGCATAGGGCCACGTGCTCTCAGTACAATTTCTTTGCCATTTTGAGATACCTGTGCTAATAAAGCGGTGTCTTTTTTCTCAAAAAAAACCCCATTCGTCCAACCCAGTTCAGGTTTTTTTACATAAGAGTTATTTCGAACCATTAACCGGTTGAGTAAACCCTTAGGCATAAAATCGTATTGGTATCTTAATTCCAGATCACCTGTTTTTTCCCAACCATTCAATGCATTGGGTTTGGAGGGAGATAGCAATTTGGGTGCCAGCCAGGTTTCCGTTTTTGAATCCGGCAATTTATAAGCTAATTCAAATTTCATCATTAACTGCAGGAGCTGGGCATGCATGCCTGCATAGGCAGAATCCTTCCACAATCTTTTACAATCCTCTAAATCGAAACGACCTTTCTTAGTTTTTTTCACAATTTCATCATCCAGTATTCTGAACACGGCCTCTGTGGCCCAATTATTTTGTAAAATCACGGTCTGAGAAAGGAGGATATCATCCTGGAAGTGAAGAAAGACCCCCAGATCATGGAAATACTGGCTTAATTGCAGGGCTTTTTCTTCATCCATTTCCAGGAGGCCTGAATAAATTTTGAAGTATTCTCTCTGACTGATAAATGGATCAACTTTTGCTCTTTCTTCAATCTTATGCCGAATTTCAATCCATTTCTTTGGCAACTGCTGCCCTATATGCGGGAGCTTTTTGATATAATATTTTATGGAATCCCGAAGATCTTCTGCCGCATTAGGCTCAATCAAATCTCCGGAAAACTGTTCCCTTACATTATCAAAACGACTTTTAATTCCTGGAAAATCTATGGCTTTACTTCTGCCTGTTTTTTCATTTTGAAAAATTAAAACCGGACTTTTTCCACTTAATGACTCAATCACTTCCAGCCAGTATTTAAAGCCTTCATCCTGCACTGTTTTGTCGTCTCTTCTGGTATCATCCAAAAGAATATACAAGGATCGTTTGGTCAGGAAAAAATAATGAGTAGAATGATAGATTTCCTGCCCTCCGAAATCCCAGACATTGATTCGGAAGGGCCTTCCATTATCCATTTTAAATTCATACTGATGGATATCAATTCCTTTGGTGGATTCATTCTCAGTGGGCAGATCTGATTTAGAGCCGAGCAATCTCTGGCAAAGACTGGTTTTACCGGCTCCCCCCTCTCCTACTATTAATAATTTAGCTTCATAAAGGGTATCCAAACCTTGTTGGTCCAACTCCTGAAAATAATTGATAATTTTTTCCTTACCTTCCTTGATAATTTCAGGAGGGGGGATGGACAAGGGGCAATCCATCAATAAAACTCCATTGCCTTCATCTTCCCATTTAAAGGAGATTTTACTTAACAGATGCCTTAAAGGATTGATATCTGTTACAGCATTTCCATGCAAATTAAGGGTTTCTAAATTTGGAGCCCCTTGTAAAAAACCGATATCGCTTACCTGGTTACC
>JANQPA010000062.1 GCA_028285545.1 Saprospiraceae bacterium
TTTTGAGCTTCATACCCATAGGTCTGGAGCGAAAAATAGCTGATGTATGAGAGAAAAAGATATTTTCATATACCGATATGTTATTTATGAACAAGACTAATATTAACAAATTATTTAAAGACCCTTGGTCAGCTGAGCGTAAAATTAATAGTACTTCGGCAAAAGTATTAATTTTGAGAAGTACAGCAGCGATTAAATGTTTGATATATGGCAGCAATTGAAAAAGAAATCCAGTATTGGTTATTCCAATGCAAGCCTGAGGTAATTAACCTAAAAGGAGTGCTCAAAGATGAGGTATTGGATTTTTTCCCAATAAAGGCTCACCTCTCAAAAATAAAAACCGGAGATATGGTCGTATTATGGCTATCAGGAACTAAGGCCGGTTGCTACGCTTTGGCAAAGGTGATTTCCCCAGTTGAGGATTTAAATATTTCCAAAAAACTTGAGCCTTATTTTTTAAAGACCCCAGAAACTAAAAAAATGGTAGGCCTCCAAATACAATATAATCTATGGAATAAACCAATAACAAAGGATATTCTAGCCAGATACCCTTATTTTGATCAATTTCCTGCAGGAATCCCTGGAAGCACCTTCCGTATTGAGGCCAAACAGTTTAAAAGTCTGATTAATTTTATCCATCAACTAGATCTTCTAGAAGAACCCATCCCAGATTATGAAATACCTTTATTGGCTAAACAGCCCACCAATTTAATTTTATATGGACCTCCCGGTACCGGCAAAACTTATCAAACATTAAATTATGCTTTATCTATTATAGAAGACAAAAACCTGGAAGAGTTAAGTTTTGAAAATAGAGCTGCCCTGCAAAAACGATACCAGGAATATCTGGAAAAAGGACAAATATCGATGGTTACCTTCCATGCATCATTTGCCTATGAAGATTTTGTTGAGGGAATTAAACCAGTAATTGTTGATCAAATTCTCTCCTATGAATTACAAGAAGGTATTTTTAAAATCATCTGCCAAAAAGCTCAATCAGAATGGGAAAATTGCTTCATTGATAAACCTCAATCCCCTGATGCTGGACTTGCCACCCAAGTCCCCAAATATGTGTTGATTATTGATGAAATCAACAGGGGAAATATTCCTAATATTTTTGGCGAGCTGATTACACTTTTGGATGACGATAAACGCAAAGGCCGCCCGGAAGAAAAAGAACTTCTACTTCCCTATTCCAAAAAGGCATTTTCTGTACCGGCTAATTTGTACATCCTGGGCACCATGAATACAGCTGACCGGTCTACCACTCATTTAGATGCAGCTCTGCGAAGGCGTTTTGCATTTCAGAAAATCCCTCCTAACCCTTCACTATTGAAGTTTGGAAATTCAAAGGATATGGTACGTGGTATTCAATTAGATCAGGTCCTAAAAACTATGAATAACCGAATCCGAGTTTTGCTGGACGAGCACCATATGCTCGGTCATGCCTTATTCATGAAAATTCACAACCTTGAGGATTTAAAGGAGGTTTTTTATCACTCTGTAATTCCCCAGCTGCAAGAATATTTTTTTAATGATCTTGGCAAAATTGGATTAATTCTTGGCAATGATTTTATTGAAAAGGCCACGCTCCCAACAGGAAAAAAAGTATTTGCTGATTTTAATTATCCCTTTGTTGATGAATTATTGGATCATTCCTTCTATCGGATTAAATCAAAAGAAGAAATTGATGAAACTGCTTTTATAAACATTTATAAATCTTGAATGCCCTTGTAAATGGCAAGAATGCGTGTCTTTGAACATCAAAAAATTAGGGTTGGAGAAACTATTGATGGGAATGAATTTACAGATACCCATCTAAAATTGATGATTGAATTGAGCTCAAGATTGCGAATGAAAGTCTTTCACATTTCCGGAAATTCAGTAAAATTTAATTCTGTCGTTGGAGTTCTTCAATTAGGGAGATTATGTATCGAAATATTGCCTAAACTAGATAAGGAAATACTGTCTGATGATGTTTCAAAATGGCAAAACATCCTACTCGATATGCTTATTCAGTGTGGATGGCTGAGGGTTGAAAAGATTCCAGGTGCCCGCCTCAAAATGAAATCCAATCGACTGTTGGATTATTTTATCCAGGAATTTCTTCAGGAACTGCAAGATAATGTCCTTTCCGGAGGACTTCCCTCTCAGTATGAAAGACTTGAATCCAAAAGACTTAGCCTAAAGGGTAAATTACTTCTGACCAAGCAACTTCGAGAAAAATCACCGGCCGATCCCAAATTATGGATGTCTTTTGACCATTTAAATAAAAGTCATTGGACAAATCACCTGTTATGGAGCGCTTTAATAAGCATCGAGACTCTGGACGTAAAACAAGCAATAAAGAAGAAAGCCAAACTTTTACGGAACTATTTCCCAAAAGAATGTCAAAAGGAACCCAAACAAATTACCAACTGGAGCATTCCAACACAATTCCGACACTTGGAAAAAGCCATTCATTTAGCTAAATTAATTTATCAGGGATCAGCCCCTGGATTAAAGTTTGGTCAAACCAACACTTTTGCCCTGGTCTTCGATATGAACCAATTATTTGAAGCCTTTATCACAAAACAAATAAGAAAACAACAAAATGAAACTACACAGGTTTATAGTCAAATAAGTACTCCCTTCTGGCAGGAAAGACACCTCAGGCCCGATATTTTTGTCAATACTCCATCTGGAAATATTGTTATCGATACCAAATGGAAAGTATTAAAAAATCAAAATCCTGAGATGGAAGATCTTAGGCAAATTTATTTATACGCTCAATACTTTAATGCCGAAAAAGTGATCCTACTCTACCCCAAGTCCGGACCTCAGCAGTCAACAGGATTAATTCCTTTTCGAAATGCCCCTCTTTCTAAAGCAGGAATCGCCAGTCAGATTCTTCTAGCTGATCTTTTCACACCAATGGGCTCTTTAAAAAGAAACATCGGTGAAGAAATTATTGGAGAAATAGGGCTTTGAGTTCAGGGTTCAGCGTTTTGAGTTCAGATACGCTGAACCCTGAACTCAAAACTCCATTCTATTCTTCACTCAAATACTTTACCGGGTTTGCCTTTACTGTTGACAAGCTTTGCCAAATGACTACTAGGCTTACTACCGAAAGCACGATAACCCCACTTCCAATTACCAACCAAGGTGAAATAGGCAGACGGTAAGCAAATGTATTCAGCCAGTTGCTTAGCATCCACCAGGTAGGTCCGATCGCCAAGAACCAGGCCAAAACGACTGGCTTACCAAAATCGAGAAGAAGTCCTGTAATTATATTTCTTTCCGAGGCACCCAAAATTTTTCGAATGGCTATATTTTTTGCTAAGCGTCTACAGGTAAAAGCAACTAAACCAATGAACCCTAAACAGGCTAGTAAAATTGCAAGAACAGATGATAAGGAAATCATTCTGGCCAGTTGCTGATCCGCCACGTACTGCCTGGCCAGCCCATCATCCAAAAACTGATAGTTAAAAGGCAGAGCAGGCACTGTTGAAGCCCATTTATTTTGAACCAACTGAAGCGTCCCCGAAATATTTGACTCATTGAGCTGCAGAGTCATATTTTCAAACAAATCAGGCTGCATTTGAAAGGTGATTGGTCCAGGTTCATGATGAAGGGATTGATAGTTGAAATCTTCCACTACTCCAATGACTCTACCCTGCCACTCCCATTGACTATATTCTAGCCCGATAATGTCTTCCGGCTTTTGAAAACCTAAGATTTCCACTGCTGATTCACTAAGAATAAGGGCCCCGGCAGTATCCTGGGAAAACTCTGGAGAAAAGTATCGTCCCGCAACAAGATTTAATCCATATAAATCCAGGAAATCATAGTCGACTAAAAAAAGATCCATCTCTCCAAATACTACCTCTCCATCTTGCTTTTCAACATAGGCTGTTACATTGTGGGAGCCTTCAGCTGGCACATGAGAAGAAAAAGAAATGCCATCTACACCTGGTATTGTTTTTAATTCTCTTTTTAGCGTCTCATATGAAGTTTCCAGGGCATTCATATTACCAAAATCAAGCACTAATTTTCCTTCCTTTTCAAAACCCAAGTCTTTATTTGCCAAAAAATCAAGTTGTCGATGAACCATCATCGCCCCCAGGAGAAGCCCAATAGAAATGGCAAATTGGCCCATTGTAAATGCCTGTCGGACTTTTAATCTATCTGTTTTACCTATTCCCTTACCTTGAAAAATATTCACAGGTTTTAGACTTGCTGCAATAATTGAAGGATAAGCTGCGCTAAGGATTCCCAGGGTAAGTGCAAAAACAAGCATGATTGCTCCAACTATCCATAATTGATGGAAATCAAAATGCAAATCTCGGCCATACCAGTTCCCAAAAATTGGCAATAAAAAATTTGTAATCATTACTGCCAGGATCACCGAAAAGAAACTAAGCAAAACCCCTTCTAAAATGTACTGAAGTCCTACCTGGGAAGCACTGGCTCCAATAGTTTTCCGAACGCCTATTTCACGAGTTCGACTTGTATGGGCAGCTAAGGAAAGATTAATATAATTTGCTACAGCTAATAAAAGTATCAAACCAGCAATAAGGCTTAAAAATAATAATCCACTTTTTTTACTAACCGGCTGCAACTCTCCCAATCTGGATTGCCCAAAATGTACTTCATTAAATGCTTGAAGCTGTAGCGACATTTGCATACCGTTTTCTCCAGCATCATAATGCCTGTTTAGAAATGCAGATAATTGATTATTTATCTTAGTTGGATCAACTTCTTTTTCTAACAAAACGTAGGTAGGAAATGGGGTCCAACTCCAGTTGCTTGGTGTACTTGGATGTTCCGCAATCCATGAGGCAAAAGATAAAAGCATATCAAATTGAAGATGGGTGTTTTGAGGTGGATCTGCTACAACCCCGCTTACCTGGTATTCTTGACTTCCAATTGAAAGACTTTGGCCAATGGGTGAAAATCCCTGAAACATGCTTCTAGCCTTACTTTCTGTCAAGACCACCTTATAAGGAGCCACCAAAGCTGAATTAGGATCACCGGTCAGCATAGTAAAATCAAATATCGCAAACACTGATGCATCGGCATATAGGACCTCTTCTTCATATCTTTGATCAGCACCATTCTCTACCAATAAACTACTTTGAGGTCTGGCAAAACGCACAAAATCAACTATTCCTGGAATTTCTTCCTTCATGGCAGGACTCACAGGTCCGGCTGACAAGGCAAGATTTAGAGTTTGTTCAGGAAAAATCAGGTCGGTATTAACTCGATAAATGCGATCTCCTTTATCATAAAATTTGTCATATTGAAATTCATGCCAGATAAATGAAGCAATCAATAGACAGGCAGTTACTCCTGCCGTTAATCCAGTGATGTTTAATAGGAAATTAGCTTTATTTCTTAAAAAGCTGCGTAGGCTTACTTTGAGGTAATTCTTCCACATGACGTCGAGTTTTAGTGAGTACGTACACGAGAAGAACTTGGGAAAGAAGGAAAAGTTACAAATAAGTCATAAAATAACAAGAGCCCGCGGCGCGGGCTCTTGTTATTTTATTATTCACCTATTACTTTTATAAGCATTCCTTTAGTTACTCTATCATTCAATTGCATTCCGTTTAGCAAGGCCAGTTCTTCATGCCTATCACTCGGCATTCGGAAATAACTCATGGTTTGTGCAAAGGTCGCGTTTCTTGGAACCGTTTTTATTTTGATGCGTTCTGGTTTAACATCAATACGACGACGATCAGTCAAGCGACGGAATCCTTCCATGGTCCTGCGGAAAATTGGGCTGTATTGGTTCCAATGCTCGGCATAGGTCATACCATGAAAGGCATAGATCAATTTATTTTGATTATCCTGAATATAAATAGATTGTACATTGGCTACTTTAGAATTGTTGGGGTCTTCCGAATTAACCTGCTCTGATAATACTTCTAAAGCTGAAAAACCATTAATTTTTCTACTTCTACTACGAGGGTTAGTTAATTTCGCTTCTTCTATAAAACTCTGAGCGGCTGCTTCCAGAGTATTGCCTTTACCCAAGGTAAAAATCATAATAGCATTTTGGCTTTCTTTCGGTGCCATAGATACTTGTGAAGGCATATTATTTACATTCCAATTACTAGGAACAGGAAATTGAAAATGCATTTCCGGATGGAAAAAATAACCATCTGCCACATAACCTTGTTTGGGATCTTCCCCGTAAATCAATCCATCTATCATGCGGAGATAAGAGTCCCGGCCTACTTTAAAGTTTTGACCTGGCTTTTTGGCCTGCCTTTCTGTTGCCATTTTACCTACTTTGCGGAAGCGATCCTCCGGATCAGGGTGTGTTGACATAAAAGTTGGTACACTCTGGCCACCCGCCTGATCCCGTATTCGACCAATGGTATTGAAAAAGTTGGCCATTTCTTTGGCATCATAACCAATTTCTGTAGAATATTCTACTCCTAGTTTGTCAGATTCACTTTCATGGCTTCGACTAAAGGAAAGTCCTAGGATTTGAATCCCCATCATGGCTAAATCTCCATATTTAGCAAATTCTTCAGAAGCCAACATTCCTACAATAAATCCTCCCATCATCAAATACTGACTGGTCATCTGTCGAGCACTATGTCTGGCAGTCACATGTCCAATCTCATGGCCCAAGACTCCTATAAATTCTGCCTCATTATTAAAATGAGCCAATATTCCTCTGGTAAAATATACATATCCTCCAGGCACGGCAAAAGCATTTACAACAGGAGAATCCAATACTTTAAATTCATAATTTAAATTTGGACGATGGGAAATGGCTGCCATTTGTTTGCCATGTTTGTTAATAAAAGACTGCAATTGATCATTTGGATACAATCCAAAAGCAGCTACAATTTGAGGGTCATTTTGAGCCCCCATTCGCATTTCTCCCTCTTCAGATAAAAACATTATCTCCTTTTTACCTGTCACTGGATTAATGGCACATGAGTTCAAAACAGCACCACCGAGGATCAGAATAAAAAGAGAAAAGAGCCATTTAGAGGTTTTCATATCTAAGTTTTTTTGGTAGACAATTATTTATCTGGGTTGATCTCAGGAAGCTATCTTGCAGCGCCAACTGAAAAACAGCGGATAAACTCCCCCAGTTGTATAATCTAATTTACTTATTCAGACTGGCATTTATTGGTAAAGTAACAATTTTCTAATTATTGACTATTAAATTAATGAACTCTTCAAATATGCTTTGGTATAAGCCTGTAGAGTCACTCTTAAAAAAAGACCTTGAGTTATGAGTAGAATGAATTAAAAAGGGAATATGTCGGGTAGAATCACGATAACAGCTAAGCAAGATTGAATCTGCTGAGCCATTATAAGAAAGAGTCAATCGTTGATGGAAATATTTTTCTGCACTCAATTCGTCAAAATCATCTGCAAATAGACGTCCTTTGCTAGCTAAAAGTTGTTGCCAATAGTTCGAGAATTTCAATGAATCCACAGAAAAACCCATGTTTTGATTCAAATCAAGGTGAATCAAGGTGTCCAAACTTTGATAAATAATTTGATCGGGAATAGCATAATTCACGTCATTGGAAAACAAATTGCTGTTCCGGTATTCATTAAAATGCTTTTCCAGCTGAAAGGGTAGGAAGCCATTAACAGCAAAAATTTCATTTTGACCTGCTATTCTGACATAAGCAATACTCTTGTTTAGTTTGGTGTCAAAATCTGTTCGTCCAATGAAGAAATCTTCCAGAACTTTATTGTTGGCATAAATCTTTATCCGACTTGCCTGATTTTCCCTTAAACCATAATTTTCCCACTCTGAGGGACCATCTGCTACTTTGCGGAAGGTCTTGATGGTATCTATCTGATTCAATACGCTATACAGCCTATTGGCTTCTGCCTGAACACTTACATTTCCATTGGAAACGATCCAATTGGGATCCATCTTATGAATAACATAAGAAGGACCTGAATGTGGATAAATCTCTATACTGGTAATTTCAGCCTTATCAATTTGAATAAGGGCAGTATCAAATTCTGCGGGTTTTCCTGAAGACATAATCTTTGTGATTATGAAATATAGAAAAACAAAAAAAAGAAAAATGAGCAATAAAGTTTTATTGGTCAAAGGTTATGGTTTTTGGAATAATATGAAATGAATCTGAAAGTTAATGACAAAAAATATGTTTTTTTTTCGGCTGTATGAACATAAAAATATATTATTGGTAGGTCTAAATTTAATTCTTAGAGTGAATAAAGCCAAAACAAAATTGTAATTCTATGAAAAAGTCTATATTTCTTTCCATCATTTTACTTGGTCTGGGTTTTTCTTGTGCTGGACCAAGTGCTGGGCCACAAGATGGAGAGACTCCAGAAGTCTTTGATCCCAATTCTTTTGTTTTATATGATATTGCTGATTCTGAATTAAAAAGAGCAGAACGACGTGATTCTACCGGGACCCTAATTGAATCCGGAATACTGAAAGGCAATGTAAAAACGGGTACTTGGGTAACTTATCACATTCAAACGGGTATGCCCTGGAAGCAAGCCTCTATTGTTGATGGAGTCTATAATGGTCCTTATTTTGAGTACACTACCAGAGGTCAGATTAATCTAATTGCCAATTACCATGACAATCGCTTACACGGCTTTTGGGGTAAGTATAATTTTGGTAGAGCAGAAATTACCGCCAATTATAAACATGGGAAGCTGGATGGAGTTTACCGAAAATATTTTGCCAATAAAACAACCATTCAAGAAGAAATTCAATATGTTGAGGGGGTAATTGATGGCAAGTATCGCTATTATGACGAGAATGGAAATATCACTGTTGAATACGATTATAAAAATGGGAAAAAAGTTGGCGGTGGCATGGTTAATCAATAATTAACCAATTCCCAGCAGGTTTAAGATCAAACCTGCAGGAAAGCACTACTACGGCTTAATGTCATTATTTTTTAATTCCTTCAATCCATTATTGTTAGGGGGTCTGCTATCAAATTGCAGGTCCTTTAAGATGGTTTGTCGATCCTTAGGAATTTGCCTTTGATCTGCCAATAGAGACTCTAAGGCCACTCTTTTATTATTATCAAGCCAAAAATGAAACCCCAGTAAATCTTTAATTCCTCCCATAATTATTAAAATTATTTTTGGATAATGGTTGATCAAGAGGGAAGAAGGTTTCCTAATTAAAGGTATTGTTCATTACCTGTATTCATCAACTAAACAGCTTATCTACTGTTTGTTAACAATTTCCGGCCTATTTTCAGGAATTGCAATTTTCAAGGCCTGCCGAACGTATGAATTCGTGAATATGGACAGGAAAAGAAGTGCTTGGAGGAGGAAATGAGCAAAAGTCAAAGGTTTAGGCCTGTCTAGGCCTGTCCATTTTGTTTTTGAAATTCACGCGGAGTCATTCCGGTTATTTCTTTAAAAACCTTATAAAAGGTAGATTTATTCTTAAAACCACATTGGCGGGCAATTCCATAAAGGGTATAATTTTTATTGTCAGAATCTATAATTTGTTTTTTGGATTCCGCAACCCGATAATTATTTATAAAATGCTGGAAGTTCTTACCCGAATGATGGTTCACAACCTGAGAAAGGTATTTGGTATTTGTTGCCAGGCGATCTGCAACATTTTTAAGCGTCAAATTAGGATCTAAATAAAGTTCTTCTTGTTGTAGGAGTTCTTTGAGTTTAAAGTAGAGTTTGACCTCTTCTACACCTTTTAAACTACTAGAGTTATACTTATTACTTAAACTCATTAAAGGAAGGGCTTCTTCTTCTTTTATGACATCTCCATCTACCTCAAAAGCAATAAAATGAGTCAGTTCATGATCATTCCCAAAAATGGGGTGAATCACCAGCTTACAAACATAAGGCTCACCATTTTTTCTATAATTAATAATTTGCTCCTTTAAGGGTACATGATTATTCAGCCCCTTCCGTATTCGACGAATGGCCTCCTTTTCAGAATGGGGTCCCTGAAGAACCTGCCCGGGTGAGCGACCAATTACTTCATCCAAAGCATAGCCAGTCATTTCTACAAAGTCTTGATTTACCCATAAAATCTTTCTTTCCTTATCCGTTAAAATGACAGCAATATGAGGTACCATTCTGAAAAATTATAGTTTTGTTTAATGCTTGAAGTCAAAATCGAACAAATCATTAAACAATTTAAATCATTGATAATCAATTACAATGTAAGGTTTTTTTTCATAGAAATCGAGCATTTTTGTCCTAATGAAAATCCAGCCTCAGGTCAACTTTTTGCTACTCCAAACTTTGTTTAACGTTTTGTTGAACAAATCTATTAAGGGGAAAATAATTGCCCGGCAGTTTCCTGTTATATTAGGCTCTTCAACTATTCATTTTAACAATCCGATACAATTCTTTCAATAATTTTTGAAAGAACCATAATGAAAAAAAATCCAAATAGATGTAAAATTTAACATTTCTGATGGATAATTCTTTCTTCTTTTTTAACTTGAAACACCATTGAAATTAAATATATTTACCAAATCCTAATTTACCGGTTGAATAAATCGTTATCGATTTAATTTTGCCAAGCTGATAAATTTCATAAATGAGTATATCTCGCCCAAAAGCGCTTACTGAACTCCCCCTTATCTATTACCGGTCATTTATCTCTTATCCTGGTATACTGGATTTGATAGATATTTTCGGGCAGCAGCCCATGGCAGAACTGGCCTTACAACAAATCCTAAAGAATCAGGATTATGAGGAAACAATCATTCCCGAAGCAAGCCTGATCGATAAGGTGCGTCATCTATATTTCGAAAACAAAAACATCAAAAAGAAAACAGGTCTATCCACTATGGGAATAGGCTATCCCCTACTTTGTTTTAGGCATAATCAGCAACTCATTGTAGCTCCTCTGTTTATTTGGCCCATTCAAATCGAGGCACATCCTCAATCTTCAAATAAATGGCAGCTTAGTTATTTTGAAAATCACCAGATCCGGGTAAATCCGTATTTACTTAATTATTGGCAAACCTACTATGGCTGGAGTTATAAATCCATTCAAAAGGAGTTTAAGACCTACCCTACCCTGCTTAAATCAACCATCCAAAACCTTCTTGAAAAGATTCATGCCGAAAATTTTAAGGATAACAGTCAAAGTAATGAATGGCATGTTAATCCTCCATTCTCATTAAATAGAATGGCTCATTTATCCACTTTTGAAAATACAGATCAAAATCCTACCATTCATTGGTCTGCAGTGGTGGGGAATTTCAATCCAATTTTTCAATACCTTCCTGTTCAAATTTCTGCTCTTAAAAATGAAGTTAATGAAAAAGCCGGAAGCCCATTTGGTATGGGACAATTAAACCCACAGCACTATTCTGCTTTGGAGTTGACTAGGCAATTCAAAACAAGCTTGGTTAAGGGATCTAATCAGGAGTCTTTACCGCTACTCATGTATCTCCTAACCAACCAATTATCTAATGGGAATACTACTTTGATTATTTCTGACCAACAACAAACACTCAATCATATTTTTGAGGAATTGGGAAAGTTAGAATTGCAAAGTCTGGCTTTTCTATTCGATAATTCTTCTCAAAATTGGCGGCTCCTTCAAAAATTAATAAGCCAGACAACTCCTAAGGAAACCCCTTCTTTTGATAATAATACCTTTGAAAGCAAGCAATCATTCTTGTTGAAACTAAAAAATCAGCTGGATCAAAATTATGCCGCTTCTCGAAAAAGCGTTTTTCAGGGAATGGACTTTAAGGAAACTGTTGGTTATTTTTTACATTTTCAGCAGCAAGAAGGTAAAGAGTTATTGGATAGCCAAATCAGTGAAAATCAATATCTATTCTCAAATGCCGAGTTTGAAGAGATACATCAAGCAATAGACCTTTGTTACTCCAAATATCAACGCATAAACACCCTAAATCATCCGCTTGAAACCTTACATCCATCTATTTTTGTAGAACCGGATTCCGGGGAGGCAAAAAAAATACTGAGTATCCAGATTGAGAACCTGGAAAAAAAACTTAGAACCTTACACCATCAATATATTTCAAAAGTTGACCAATACTCGGAAAAACTGCATAAATATTATCACTCTGTACTTCAGCAAATGGAATATCTTCTCCAGGAGATCAAGAGTAAACTCAAAATCTACCAAAAACAATATGGAGTTGATTTCCAACTTACCAGTCTGGCCAGTTTAAGACTAATCAGTAATTTTTCTTCACGGCATAAGGCTATCCTAAAAGCAAAAGAGGAGGTTATCACCTTATACCAAATGTTGGTTCAATACCATGAAAACCATGCCTACTTTGGATTTCAATTTAAAAGTGCTTCGGAAAAGAGAAACCTCAGTAGATGGGAACCTGATTTAGAAGATTTTGAGCAATTTTTAGGCGAATGGAAAAGCCAGTTGCCAGAACAAATAAAAAAAGAATTACTACGATTAAGCCCCGGTAACACAAAATCTAACCTGGAAATGGATGGGGAGATCCAGGAATTGGAAACAGCGTTGGAAACAGCAGTTGAACAAATAAACAGTTCTGAACTTTTTAAAGAAAAGTTTAATAATGTAATGCTCACCTCCCTTAAACAGCAGAAATATGTCGAAAGTCTGGTCGAAAAAATTGAGCAAACCCGAGTTTTCATTAGAGATTTTGAAGCATTTTTTGATTGGAAGAAAACATGGTTTAATCTAAGTCAAAAAGCTCAATCCCTTATTAGAGCTCTTACAAAAGTGAAACCCCAAAATTGGAAGGCAGCCTTCAATAGTTGGTTTTTATACCACCGTATTCGCCTATCAGTAAGCGAAAATATACCAGCAGAGAATTTAGAGCTGGCATCTTTTGATCATCATTTCAAATTGCTCCAGGCAGAGCTTCCTAAACAAATTCGTGCATTATGGGCCAGTAGAAATGAGAAAGCTCGGAAAGATTGGAAAAATGATGATAAAAGCCATTTTCAATTAGTAAACGCTCCACAAAAACCTGAAAGTGATTACTTTTTATGGGTGGACCTAATCCCTTTATATCTCCCCTACCTCACCCAAAAGATTCCCTTATTCTTATCCACTTCCTCTGCTGCTTTGGCTCTTAGTGATAAAGGAAATTTCAAATTTGATACGGTTGTACTGTTAGAGGGTTCCCATAAAAGTTTGCATGAAGCACAATCTGCCTTCCTTTTAGGTAAAAGAATTGTAATTTTGGGCGATGAAAACCAAAAACACTTATTTAGACATTCTAAGAGTCTTTGGGATTATCTTGAAGAGTTGCCCTATGCTAAGCTGGATTCCGAAAATGTTGATCCTTTAAAAGGATACAGCCCACAAGATCAAATAAAGGAAAAAGACGACATCCAAATTTTACAAGTAGACGGTCGATATGAAGAAAAGGAAGAAGCTAATTTGGCTGAAGCTCAGGAAACCATTCGTTTGCTAAATGAAATTCAACAAAAGCCAGGCAGGATTTATCCAAAAGTCAACATCGTCTGCATGACCTATGGTCAAAGGAATCTGATTAACACCTATTTATTGGATATTAAACAAAGAAATCTTCCCGGCAAGGAAAAAATCCAGCAGTTGGAAAGAAATGGACTTTCCGTTTATGCTATTGAAGAGGTTCCTTTTCCTTCCTCTGATTTATTAATTCTCAACAATACTTATGGCACTATCGACTTACAGGGACAAATAAGTGAGAAGGTTGATAGATGGAAAAAATCTAGGTTTGAAGAACAGGTTAAGTTTCTTTTTTCAACACCCTTTCAGCAAATTTATATTGTCAACTCTTTACCAGATACTACCCTGTCTGAATTGGAAATGGAAGGAAGCACCTATTCCTACTTCTTAAGGTCCCCGAAAAAAGAATTTGATGGCACAAAAAGGGATGATAATAAGCCTGAAAGTTCAGGAAAGGGCAAAAATATGTCGTCCAAATTATATTTTGCTAAAGAAGTAACTAAACTATTGAAACCTTATTTAGAATCTCATCGTTTAGAACTTAATAAAGATTATTCAAAGTCTTCAAAAATTATCCTAATCCAGTCTAAAGATGTGCCCGATAAAAAAGTTGGGATTTTAGCGGATGGATTTTTTGCAGATTCACCTTCCACCCATTTTAGCTGGGAGTACAACCAAATAGAGCGCTTTAAAAGCCAGGGCATTCATATTATTTATAGCTGGCCTATCCGTTGGTGGCAAGATCCACAAACAGAAGCCCAGCGTTTAATTCAAGAAGTTTCAGGCATTTTAAATAATTAGGCTCACATACCATAACACTACCAATTTCGCTGTTTTTCATTTTGGGGACCTGAAATCCTCCTGCAAGAATATTATTGTAGGATACATGGCTTTTGGGTTTCAAATAAGAATTCACTACAAACTCGATTCAGGAATTAACAAATCGAAATGCAATTCCTCTCCTACATTCTAGGAGTAGAATTAATATTGAATAACTAAGGTTTACTTTAAAGATTTTTTAGATGAGACATTGGCTAGGAATAATGATATTGGTACTTGTTTTTGGAATGGGCTGCGACCGATCCCATGGTAAGGCAAAACCATCCAATGCTCCTTTTTTAAATGAAGAGGGAAAATGGGCAGACTCTTTATTATCTACCCTTAGTTTAGATCAGAAATTAGGGCAGCTGGTAATTTATCAGGGAAGTCCCTTAAAGTCTATCGAAAAAATAAAACTTTATAATGCTCTTATCACTGGTAAATTAGGTGGCCTGCTTATCCATAATCTTCCCGTAAAAAGCTATATCAACTTTATTGACAGTTGCCAGGAATTATCGAATATTCCTCTTCTTATCGGGACCGCTGAACAAAGTTTGTTAAATAATCAATTTTCTGATTTAGTTCGCCTGCCTGAATCTCCCTCCTTAAGAAAGATGGTTAGCGACTCTCTACTTAACATCATCGATCAAACCTTTATCCAACAGGCACGTGCTTTGGGAATTAATTGGAGGCAGTCCGACCAAAATTTAAGCCCCTCCATCATTTATAAACTAAACCAAAATGGCATCTTAAATTTCGAAGCCGCCAATCCAGATCAACTTCATATGGGAGCAAGCGATTCCCCTTCTTTTCAAGCCTCTATCCATGATTCATTCAAAAACCTGGTAAAAGCAGGTCTTTCTGGTATCATTTTACAGGATGGAATAGAAAACGGTTCTACACCGCCGAATTTATTCAAAAAGGTACTGAGAGAAGAATACACCTTTGATGGCCTAGTAATGGCCAAATGGGCACCTGATAAATTGTCCAGTCACTTATCTGCTGGAGTTGATATTTTCATTGTGAATAAGGAGCCTGGAAATGCGCTATTAGCCTTGCATAAGGCTTTTCAAAAAGGAGAATTAACAGAAGAAGCTTTAAATAGTAAACTCAAAAAGATTTTATTAGCGAAGTATTGGAGTAAAAAAAGTAAAGAGGCTATCCATTCAATAAAGACTTCAAAACTGGTTGCTCTTCAAGCTTCCGTTCAGCCTTTCCAAGCCAACAAATTTAAAAATGTGCCTGATAACATCTTGGATCAATCAGGCCTGGAAGCACATTTCTTTTCTCCAAAGTGGGAACTGTTTAATCATCAACTATATGAAGAGGCCATCACTATAGCCAATGACCCCAATAGCTTATTGCCTTTTTCCAAAGTTCACCAACGCCGATTCCAAATTTGGGAGTTTAGCCCAAAATCCCTGACTACTTTCCGCAAGTATTTTGACAAATATGCGGGTGCAAGCATAAGAAGATGGTCTACCCTTCAAAATGGTCTGCCCAAGTTAGATTTAAAAAAAGGAAATACCCATATCATCGTTCTTGATAATTATAAACTGGACTCGAAAAAAGATTATGCTTTTCTCACTAAACTTTCAAGTAGTGAGGATAATAAAAACAAAGTAATACTAAATTTTGGCCGTCCCGAAAACCTTAAACTTCTACCAGCTTCCGTAGCCATTATTCAATTACATGAAAAAAATGACATCCTCGAATCTTTAAGTGCCCAATTATTGTTTGGTGCATTCAAGGCAAAAGGACAGCTACCAAAAGAAATAGAAAGTAAGGTATCCTTTCAGACCAATTCAAAGGATCTTGAAAGGTTAAAATATACCATCCCTCAAGAGGCAGGAATTGATCCAAGGAAGTTAGTGGGCATTGATGCCATTGCTAATTCAGCCATCCAAGATGGAGTTATGCCCGGATGTCAGGTTCTGGTGGCAAAAGATGGCAAAATCATTTACAACAAAGCATTTGGTCATCATACTTACAGAAAACAAAGGCAAACTCAATTGAACGATCTGTATGATCTGGCCTCCATCACCAAAGTGGGAGCAACCACTTTGGCACTTATGAAACTTTATGAGCAAAGGAAATTCTATCTCAATTCAAAACTAGGTGATGTATTGCCACTACCTAGGTCCTCAAGCTTAAAAGATATTCCTTTAAAGAAATTAATGGTCCATCAGTCGGGACTGCAAGTTTATATGCCGGTATCACCTTATCTCTTATTTAGGGATCAACCTAATGCTGATTGTGATTCCTTCTTTTGTAAAAATCAAAGTGACACTTTCTCCATTAAAATTGCAAATAGCTTTTATTTTAAAAAAGAATATCAACAAAAGATATGGGACGATGTTGTTCAACTTCCTGTCTATCGAAGGAAAAGAACTCGCTACAGCGACGTTAATTTTTATTTGTTACAAAAGGTTATTGAAAATATTAAGTCAAGATCTCTAGATTCAGAGGTAGAAAATAATTTTTATCGTCCACTTGGGCTTAGACACCTGGCCTTTAACCCTGCTAATAAGTTTGATAAAAAGAAATTGGTACCTACAGAAAATGATCGACGATGGAGGCAACAATTGGTTCAAGGATATGTACATGATGAAACTGCGGCACTACTAGGTGGTGTTGCAGGACATGCCGGATTGTTTAGCTCGGCAGAAGATCTGGCAGTTATTTTTCAAATGCTTTTGAATGGCGGAACTTATGGCGGTCAACAATTTCTCAAACCTGAAACCATCCGTTTATTTACCAGCAGGCAATATGGCACAAGTCGTGGCCTGGGATTTGATAAACCCTCTTCAAGAAATCATTCTGCTATCGCTCAAAGCGCCTCATCGAAAACCTTTGGGCACACCGGGTTTACGGGTACCTGTGTATGGGCTGATCCAGAAAACGATCTTATTTTCATCTTTTTGTCTAACAGAGTCCATCCTCAGGCTAGAAATCCATTGTTAAATCGATTTGAAATCAGGCGTAGAATGCATCAAGTGGTTTACGATGCCCTAGATTCTTATAAGGAGAATCCACTCTAAAAAGATAATAAATTACAATCAGAAAAAACCTCAACCATCAGTATATCTTCCCAACAACATCACCACTACAATTGCCATTGTCATTGTAATTGCCATTGTAATTGTCATTGTAATTGTCATTGCCATTGTCATTGCTATTGACATTGCTACTTACTACTTTTTACCAGCCCATCAAAAAGCCAATTAGCCAATGCTACCCGGTTAGATTCCAAGATAATTCTTTGTTGGTCTCTGCTATTCCGGATATTTCCAAGTTCAATATATACTGTTGTCGGTTTGGTTTCTCTTAACATATGCAGGTTACGGGAGGATATGGTACCGCTGTAATTTCTATACTTTGCATACTTTTGCTTCATAGTCTTCTGCATTTGAGCAGCTAAGGCCCTCCCTTTTTGATCATCAGGTTTATAATAAAAAAACAGATCTATTTGGGTACCCTGAGTTCTGGAGTCAACATGAATAACCACCATTTTTTGATCAGTGACTCCTTTTTTGAGGTTTTCCTCATAAAGCGCATTAACCACATTTGAACGCAAATAAAGCCTTTCCCTTTGAGACCCCACCAAAGCAATATTACCCCAAAGCACCTCATCGTCATCACAGTCAAGATATTTACCTTCACGAATGCCATCATTGATATCCCTGGTGATCATATAAGCTGTGGCGCCATGGGCGATCAAATTCCGGCATAATCTTAGGGCAACGTCATAAGCATATTCATCCTCACAAAGTCTGGTTTTACTTCTTTTACCAATTGCCCCAGGATCTGGACCTCCATGCCCACTGACTATATAAAATACTTTTCCTTTTAAACGAGTGCTGGTCAATGGAGTATTGGCGTATTTTTTTCCAAAAATCGGGAAGTTTCTTTTCCCTGCCGTTGTACTCATGGTGGTCAAAGCCGCGGTTTGTTCACCACTATCAGGCAGTTCGGGAGCTTTTGGGGTATCGGGTTTGGGTATGGTTAAATCCGCATCCGGACAGTTTAATTCATGGTAAGGAACCCATAATTCCATATCTGATTTAAAAGAGGCCGTTTTGATTTTTGACTCATACATCCGTTCATTATACTGTTGTATTTTCACTGCCAAATCCCAATTATCTACTCCTATAGTAGATCGGATTGTTTTTCCATTAAATTGATAGACAATTATGGGCAGGATATAGCGCTTACCAATATAAAGAGGAGCATTTTTCTTTAATTTGTTTAAAGCGTAGAATTGATCAAAATTACAGCTATAGGCATCCAATTCATATTTTCTTAATAGAGAATAAATGCCATCTCCCTTCACAGCAGTAACTTCATAGTATTTCTCAGTAATATGCGAATCGTTCTTGGCACTGGCAAAGTTCAGACTGACCAAACACCAAATCGTGAGCAACAATCTATACATAAATCGAATAATAGATTTTTTGCTAAAATAATTTAATTTTGACTTCCTTTCAACTCTCTTGTGAATTCAATTTGATATGAATCTGATTAAAGAAACATACAGCTTAATAAAAAAGGATTTCACCCTAGAACTGAGACTAAAATATGCTATTAGTGGAATATTATTATATGTACTTTCCACTGTTTTTATTGTTTTTAGCTCCTTTGTTCGTATAGAACCGCTCAGTTGGAATGCTGTTTTTTGGATAGTCATTCTTTTTGCGGCAGTAAATGCTGTGGGCAAAAGCTTCGTTTTAGAAGACATGGACCGCCAACTATACTATTATACCATAGCCAATCCAATAGCCATTATTTTGTCTAAAATGCTTTATAATGTCAGTTTATTGTTCTTACTAAGTTTATTGTGCTGGCTAGGTTTTAGCTTTGTTGCCGGTAATCCGGTGGAAGATACCTTTATCTTTTTTCTGGCTCTTCTCTTGGGTAGTGCTGGATTTTCCATTGCCTTTACCTTTACAGCTGCAATTGCATCAAAGGCTCAGAATAGTGCTACCCTAATGGCGATACTTAGTTTTCCAGTTATTATTCCGATTTTAATGACTTTAATTAAACTGTCGGCTGGTACTTTAGGCGAATTTGACAATGAGGGCATAAATCAGGATATCCTTATTTTATTGGCAATAGATGCCTTATTGGTGGGCCTCAGTCTTATTTTATTTCCTTTTTTGTGGCGAGACTAAACGAATGCTTCATGATGATTGGGGCGGAGGTCCAATCATCATTAAATACATTTTCAATTTAAAAAAGCTCTACAGGCTTGCTGAATTTATTAATAAAAGAATGCACTTCAATGGTATAATATCCGGACGGGAATTTACTAAAATCTAACTCATAGATGGCATCCACGGGCAGCTCATGTACTTTGTGTCGATAAATGACATCACCCTGAATATTTTTTATTAGAACCTCTTTTAGATTTAAGTTAAAGCTATCAAAATCAATGTAAAATGATTTTTCTATTTGATCCTCAAAAAGAGTCCATGAGGATGGAGAATCAATAGAAGAGGCTACTTCAATTTTCTTGAGTTTTTGTACCCATTCCCGAAGATCTTGGGAGGTAAAACTATTGGTTGACTGTGCTTTTATTCCATATACACATACCATGCTAATGCCTATACAGGCAATCATTCGACGAAGTGACATTGTTCCAGAATTAGGTCTAATTTGTGTTCCAAAAACCGAAACGAATATATTTAAAAAAAATTAAAATATTGTTCGATTCAGAGAATTTAACTTTAGATAAACGATTATTTTCATGAAATATTCTCTGTCTGCCAAATATTCAGAAGTTCAGAGATGTTATGATAGATTTTACGCTCTTGATCTAGAAAAGTTTCAAGATCCATCCATACGGCCTGTTCAATATCTTCTTCTTCCTGTGGGCTTAGACTTTGATGTTCTGCTTTCATCAAAAACCAATGGGTTTTCTTAAGAATGCGTTTCTTATTTTGCCGATAGGTATGAAAGGTGACTGCTAAGGGACTTTGGATGTGAACTTCTTTAAGTCCAGTCTCTTCTTGTACTTCTCTGATGGCGGCGGCTTCCACACTTTCTCCCGGGTCAATTTTCCCTTTTGGTAAATCCCAGTGGTCTCTACGAAAGATAAACAAGATTTCATTAGAAGGGTTCAGAACCAAGCCTCCTCCTGCTTCAATTATTTTATAGAAGTTATTAAAATCCTGTACTAGTTTAGCATAATTTTTGGCGTATAAGATTACGGACTGGAAGCGATTGGTCTTTTCCAGCATATCAATATAGGCCATTAGAAGTTTGGGCTTACCAGGGTAAGGGGCTAGTAAATTGTTACCACCTTCATATTTCGATTTATCTAAATCCGCTTCATCCACTAGAAGAAGTGGCGTTTCATTAATGTATATTTTGTACATTAGCCCCAATTTTTGATAAAACCAGTATGTATAATAAAGAAATAGCCATAAAAGTTGCGAGTAGGTTGCTACAAATTAATGCAATAAAATTAAATCCACAAAAGCCATTTACCTGGGCTTCTGGACTAAAAACGCCCATTTATTGTGATAATCGGCTGATTTTGTCCTATCCGGAAGTACGCCATTTTATCATTGACTGTTTTCAAATTAAGGCAATGGCGATAGAAAACATCAATTATATAGCTGGAGTAGCGACTGCTGGAATCCCACATGCGGCATTATTGGCAGACCGAATGCAGTTACCTATGGTCTATGTACGATCTAAAGCAAAAGCACATGGCCGGCAAAATTTAATTGAAGGTCGATTAGAAGAAAATGCCCGGGTTCTGCTCATTGAAGATTTAATTTCTACAGGAGGAAGTAGTATAAAGGCTCTGGAAGCAATACAAAAGCAATCTGCTGAAGTAGTAGCCACTCTAGCCATTTTTTCCTATGAATTTGATCAAGCCAAGGAAGCTTTTCAACAGGTTGCTTGTCCATTGGATACTCTGAGTAGTTATAGTGTTTTACTGGAAGAAGCAAAAAAGGCCAACTACATTGATGAAGAAGCCTTGGAAAGTCTTCAATTATGGCGTAAAGACCCCAAGGCCTGGAGTGCAAATTTCCAGGGCTAACCAATTTTATCCCTTCTGACATATTCATATTCATTAAAAATCATATAACCCAATTTTAATATTATATTTGCGGGTTAAGAAGAAGAAACTGATAAATAAAAAAATATTAAGCTAGAGATGCCTGTAATCACACCCAGATCTGAAGAATTTTTAAAAAGCTACTTAAACAATGCCTCCCCCACCGGGTTTGAAACATCTGGCCAGAAAATATGGCTGGATTATTTAAAACCTTACATTGATGATTGGGATGTAGATAATTATGGAACAGCTTACGGCATAATCAACCCAGGGAAAGATTTTAAGGTTGTTATTGAGGGACATGCGGATGAAATTTCCTGGTTTGTACATTATATTTCTGACAATGGCTTTTTGAACGTCATCCGCAATGGCGGATCTGATCACATGATCGCTCCATCAAAACGTGTGAATGTTCACACAAAAAAAGGAATAGTGAAGGGAATATTTGGCTGGCCAGCCATCCACACTCGTCATGGAGAAGATGCTAAATTGACCCCCAAGGTTGACAATATTTTTATTGATGTAGGGGCTAAAAACAAAGAAGAAGTTTTAGAAATGGGGATTCATGTAGGATGCGTTATAACCTACGAGGATGAAATGATTAAACTCAATGATCGCTACTATGTTGGAAGAGCCCTCGATAATAGAATTGGAGGTTTTTGCATTGCAGAAGTGGCTCGCTTGATACACGAAAACCAAATTGAACTTCCTTTTTCTCTATATATTGTCAATTCGGTCCAGGAAGAAGTAGGATTAAAAGGAGCTGAAATGATTGCCAATACCATCAAACCAGATGTGGCCATCGTCACTGATGTTACTCATGACACCCACACCCCCTTAGTGAATACTAAAAAACATGGAGATATCAAAAGTGGAAAGGGCCCTTCTATTACTTATGCTCCTTCTGTACATCACAAACTTTTGGAATTGATCATCCAGACTGCAGAAGAAAAGGAGATTCCATTACAAAGAGAGGCTTCTTCCCGAAGAACCAGTACAGATACGGATGCTTTTGCCTACTCAAATGGTGGTGTTCCCTCAGCCCTAATCTCATTACCTTTGAGGTATATGCACACAACGGTAGAAATGGCTCATATAGATGATATCGAAAATGTCACTCTTCTAATCTATGAAACCTTGAAGAAGATAGAATATAATCATAACTTCAAATATATTCAGAAATAGAACTGTCCTAATCCAGTTTGAAACGAGCATTTTCTCTTTTTGCCAATTTTGTATTATACAGCAATATTTGGATTGCAATTGCTGCATCCTGTATGGCTATTCAAACACAGTACCTGGTTGAAAAAACACTGATTATCAAACCTTTGCATGGTTTTATTTTCTTTGGAACTTTAAGTCTTTATGCAGCCCATCGACTGATTGGCTTAAAGAAAGTTGACTCCGATTCGATATCAGGGCGCTTTAGCATTATAAAAAATTTGAGTGCTTATGTTTTAGTTTTAGCCTTAAGCTCATGCATTATCGGCCTTTATTTCTTAATTCAGCTTCCCTTAGAAATTTTCCCCTTGCTGCTGCCAGCAGCTCTTGCCTCAGCTGCCTACATTTTGCCCTTTTTAAAAAATCAACAACGCTTAAGAGACATTAATTATATCAAGATATTTTTGATTGCCATCGTTTGGTCCATTTTAACAGCCCTGATACCTGGCATGCTTAGCCATAAACTGGATTTTTGGAGTCTTACTGCTCTCAGTTTAGAGCGCTTTTTTTTCATTTTTGCGATCACTCTCCCCTTCGACATAAGAGATTTGAAGGTAGATCAACAGAGTTCTGTGAAAACAATTCCTGCTTCCATAGGGATCCATAAAACAAAAGTAATGGCCGGTTTTATGATTCTATTTATGATGATTTGTGCTTTTTGGAATTTTAATTCCCTTCTTTATTCTCGTCCCATAATTATTGCTTTAGCCCTCTCTGCTCTATCAAGTTGGATTTTAATCCATTATTCCAATCCTAAACGGCCAGATTATTATTATACTGGATTTATGGATGGAACCATGGTTTTTCAATTTATTTTAATAATTCTATTTTCTTACATATGATCTTTTTACTTTCAAGGCAGTGGTGATAATGCCGTTTAGCATAATTGGTATAAAGCAGCATTTTTTTTCTCATTCACGTTTTCAAATTATATATGGAAGCTTCAATTAGCTGGATAGTCATAACAAGCTATGCGATGATACAGAACATCGCTTTTTTCTTTCTTTTTCTTACACAGAAAACAGCTAATCTGTTCATTCGCAGAATTTTATCATTTCTCTCTCTTTGCTGTGCTTTAATTTTAGCAGAAGAATTTCTGGGATTTACTTATGGTTTTGAACAGTATCCTCACATGATATTGGCAACTTCCCCCCTTTGGTATCTACTTGCCCCGCTTTTATATTTCTACTTGCGAGCTCAAATAAAAGGTCATGGATTAAAATGGATAGATCTTTTACACCTAAGCCCTTTTCTAATTGTCCTTTTTGGGAGTATGGATTTTTACACCTTCTCAGGAGAAGCCAAATTAAACTATTTGGAATCTTTTCGAACTGGTCAATTTATTGCTCCTGTTCATAATGCTCATTATATCCTGTTCTTTCTTCAATCCATTGCTTATTTGGGAGTTTGTATATGGATTTTTAAAACCAATGCATCTACCAAAAAAATTCAGATGTGGCAAAAGATCTGTTTAATTTGTTTGCTTGCATTTTCCTTGATGGGATTAACAGCCATTTGGTTTGCTAATACCAAGAGTCAGTTTTTAATACACCTATCAGCTGATTCCTTTGTGGTGTGGTTGGCCTTATTTAACCTGGGGATTTTAATTCAAAGCATCCGCTATCCTAATCAGCTATACTTCAAACTTAAAGAAAGAAAAGCTGCAAAACCAGAATGGAACACCCATCTTATTATGGATAATATCAACCAGTATATGGAGCAACAACATCCCTACCGGGATCCTAATTATAATATTCACCAACTGGTTAAAGCACTCGGATATTCCAAAAATCAACTGGAACAAATCATTAAATCTAACACCAACTTAAATTTTCGGGATTTTTTAAATGAATATAGAATTGAGGAAGCCAAACAAAAATTAGTGCTCCCCGAAAACCATCGGTTTACCATCCAATCCATTGCCGAAGAAGTGGGCTTTAAAAGTTCTGCCACCTTTTATCGGGTTTTTAAGAAGCGTGAAGGACTAACACCAAAAGCTTTAATGAAGTCTAAAATTCCAGATTCCTCTTCCAAGTAAGCAGTATTTCGTCTCAATTCTAAAATTTGAGACAGCTAACGGCTATTTCGGTTTGTCAATGGCAAGGCCAAGGCTTACTTTTAACCCGGTTCCTTCTTTTTATCATATAAATCCATCATTGTGAAATCTTTAGTACCTACATTTTTTTTAGTTGCCGTATTCTTTTTAATCAGCTGCGAAAAACAAGCTCCTATAATAAGCCAAAATGCTGGAGCGATAGAAGCTGAAATTGGTAAAATTGTAGAAGACATCAACAAAGGGAAATATGGTGAAACCCATAGTTTAATTGTCTATCAAAATGATAAATTAATATCTGAAAATTATTTTGAACCCTTCGATGCTAATAAACCCCATTACCAGTATTCGGTTACCAAAAGTTTCACCTCAATCCTTATTGGTATTGCAATTGATAAAGGATATATCCAAAGTGTAGACCAAAAACTCTTAGACTTTTTCCCAGAATACACCGATGTCAAAAATTTAGATAGACGCAAAAAGGCCATTACCCTAAAAGACTTGTTGGCCATGCGAGCGGGTTTTAAATGGGATGAATGGACCTATTCCTATCTGGATGAACGCAATGATGCAAATAAACTTATCCGTAGTTCAGATATGGTAAAATTTATGTTGGACCTGCCCATGGCCGATGAACCAGGCAGCAGATTTTTATATAATAGCGGTGCGACTATGTTGCTTTCCGGAATCATTCAGAAAGTATATGGAGAAACAGCAGAAGAATTTGCAAAAGAATTTCTATTTAAGCCTTTGGGGATAAATAATTGGGACTGGGAACAAGGAGCCAAAGGGCTAAGCAATTCCGGATGGGGATTGCATCTCCTACCCATTGATATGGCTTCCATGGGACGGCTCGTTCTAAAACAAGGAAATTGGGAAGGTCAACAACTCCTTCCTTCACAATGGATTGGAGAATCTATTAGGAATCGAGGCAATCAGTACGGTTATCAGTGGTGGCTGGGAACAGCTGGAGGATCCTTTTCTGCCAGAGGATGGGGCGGTCAATATATTTTTATAGTTCCTACCCACAATATGGTTATAGTAACCACTGCCGGCAATTTTAATAATGGGCACCGAGCAGTAGGTGTGGATTTATTAAATAGAATTGTCAATGCAATTGAGGATTAATACAATTTTTTTTCTCAAATCATCAAAATGAGAAATACGATAAAGTAAAATTAGAAGCTGAGCAACTGGGGCCCAGTAATTTTGCCTCAAAACTTAAATCATGAAAAAATTGATTTTAAACTCACTTATTTTACTTTTTCTTATTTCCGCCTGTTCAAAAAAGGAGGACAGCACTACTCCGCCCCCTCAGCCCGACCCCATTGAGGTAACGGATATTAGTAACCAGTATTCTGTACGTACTTTAACTCCCTCCTTTAATGGTAGTGGTGGCGCTACTATTGACTCGGCAGGATGGATTTACGTAGCCGATTTTGGAGATCGATTGGATAATGCAAACGGAATCCAAGTAACAAAAGTAGATCCATCTTCCGGAGAGTTGACTGTATTTGCAACTGGACTAGTGGGGCCTTCAGGCAATAAATTTGATAGTAAGGGCAACTTATTTCAGGCAAATATTAAAGGAAATACCATCAGCAAAATTTCTCCTGATGGGCAAGTCAGTGATTTTGTAAGCTCTGGATTAGCAAGTCCTGTGGGAATAGCCATTGATAAAGAAGATAATTTATACGTCTGTAATTGTGGCGGTAGTTCCATTTCTAAAGTTACCCCAGATGGAACGGTATCCTCCTTTGTTCAATCCAGTGAACTGAAATGTCCTAATGGTATAACCATCGATGATGAAGGTAATTTATACCCTGTTAATTTTAGCAATGGAAAAGTTTTTAAGGTAAGTCCAGATGGAAGTCTTTCCGTACTTACCACTTTGCCAGGTAATTCTAATGCGCATATAGATTATTGGAATAAAAAATTGTATGTCGTTGGCCGAAGTGCCGGGCAAGTTTTTGAAGTTGATATGCAAGGAAAAATTAATCTGCTGGCAGGAAGCGGGACCATTGGAGATACTGATGGTGATGGCAATGAGGCTCAATTTTATATTCCTAATGGAATTGCCCTTAGCAAAGATGGACAGAAAATCTATGTTGTGGATCGGCTCCTGGGAGTTGGCACTCAGCTAAATCCAGTAGTAGTAAGGGTTATCGAAAAGAAATAACAGTATTTTTTATAAAAGAGAAGAATTCATCCGAAGCACTGTGATTAATTCGCTCTTGGCTGCCTGGGGAATGGGCAAAACAAAAGTTTTCAACATTTTTTTTGCTCCCCATGCCAGCCATTTTATTTATTCTACAAATTTTTGTTCAAGGTAACATCCTTCGATGATAATTAATTTGGCCTAGATGATAACTTAAATGATTGATTACTCTAAAAAGAAAAAAGGCCCTACTCCCTTCTTTTTGAAAAAAGTCAAAAGGATAGGATTCTTCTAAATCTACCTCCGCTAAAACCTCTCGAATCATCAAAATGGTTGCATCAATCAGATCAATTAAATCTTTTCTAGGCACATCCTTTATGGTGAATTCCAGAGGTCTATTCCTTTGATAATTGGTCCGGCCAATACCCAATCCAATATAATAATTCAAAAAACCAATGATGTGGTAACAAAGGTTACCTCCCGTATTGTTTATCTCTCCACTTAGCTCCCAGAGTCGCTTCTCCTCCTGATAGGCAAGGATCTCTTCTTTTAGTTGCAATAGGTATTTTTCAAAATAATGAATAAAATATTGGTTCATAGCAATTAAATTTATCGTTGCATCTAATATTTGAGTCCCCTTGAAAATAAACAAGTCTATTTTAGAAAAAAAACCGTAATAAGCTACATCATTTTTAAAAACAATAAGCAAAATGTCAGAAAGTTCTTATTTCATCCGAGAAATTCAACCCAAAGACAACCCAGCCGTAGCCCAATTGATAAAAGAAGTCATGACTGAGTATGGCGCAATAGGAGAAGGTTATTCCATCAATGATGAGGAAGTAGATAAGATGTTTGATTTTTATAACAATGAAAAATCTGCCTTTTACGTAGTTGAAAAAGATGGAAAAATATGGGGATGCGGAGGATTTAGCCATCTTCAAGGAGGCCATAAAGGCACCTGTGAATTAAAAAAGATGTATTTCTATCCTGAATTAAGAGGAAAAGGATTTGGTCGTCGGTTAATTTATCAATGCCTTAATTCTGCCAAAAAAATGGGCTATCAAATTTGTTATTTAGAAACCATTGCCTCCATGAAGGAGGCCAATCATTTATACCAAAAAATAGGATTTAGCAGGTTATCCAAAAAAATGGGAGATACCGGCCATAGTGCTTGTAATACGAGCTATTCTATTCGCTTATAAAGCTTCCATTTTTGGTCCGAAAAATAAAACCCAAGTTTTGAAATCCTCGGTGAAATTTTCGAACCGGTGCTCTTTACCAGCCGGTACATAAATTAAATCGTTGGGTTTAAAAGGACATCTTTCTCCATCTAGATTAAAAATGCCAGTTCCACTAATGATGAAATAGACTTCATCCTGTAAATGAGGTTTTTGAAGATCTAATCCTTCAGGAGCATATAATTCGATGGAGACTTCCCCTTTTCGAAAAAGCTCAATAAATTTCTGATCTGATTTCTGATCTTTCAATAACTGAAAAGATGAGGCAGGGCGCTTTAGCCATTCTGGACAACATTCACGACTGGTTGATGGATTCATTTGTTAGGTATTTGTTTTTTAAAATTTTACAATGGTGAAGCTCGTGTCCCGCAATAATGTAGGCCAGAGCCCTTACTGAAACAGGGTTTTTACTGGCAAGACCTTTTCTATCCCAGGCTTCGGCCGGAAGGTATTTCAGCAATTGTATCGTAGCATTTCTAACAGCCTGATATTCCTCAATAATTGATGCACCAGATCTCATCCCAGCCCCTGAAACAGGAACATATTGGTCGTGATCAAAACCTGGTAGTTCAGTACTATCATCACGTGCAATCCGAAGAGCTCTATAAGACATAACTCTCTCTACATCGATCATATGCAGGACAGATTCCTTTGCAGACCATTTTCCGGGTGCATAGCTGTAATTCCAAACTTCCTCATTTATGGATTCAAATAACACTATGGTTTCAAAGGCTGTAAGCTTCAATATTTTGAGGATGTCCCCTTCTTCAACCAGGTCGACATACTTTTGATAAAAAGGTGCAAAATCTCCGGGAGCTGGTCGTTTGAACTCAATCATAGAAAAAATTTATAAGGTTAGTGGTAATTACTGTCGCTTTCATTACACAATACATGTCCCGCCACGGACAGCTAGGGTATTTTACAATATTATATGCAAACAGGCAATGGAGCAATATGTTAAATTCACAATTGGAAAGAAACAAAACCTTATTAGCCATGAAAAAACTAAAACTCATTCCATATATCTTTTCTTTTGTTCTTCTATTGGCCTTCAGTTGTTCAGAAGATGGTGGGAATACCGTTGGAACAGGCACTGGTGGCAATAATGGTGGAAATTCCGGTGGTAATAGTGGTAATTCAACCTGGCTAATTCCTTCAAACCAGGTATTTAATGGGGGGCCAGGTAAAGATGGAATTCCATCCATCGACAGTCCGCAATTTTCAAATATTACTTCGGTTGATGCGCTTAATTTCATGGAAGAAAATGACCTCGTCATTGGGATAAAAGTTGGTGATGATATCAGAGCGTATCCTCATCCAATCCTTGATTGGCATGAAATTGTAAATGATGAGGTTGGTGGTATCCCAATTGCCATAACCTACTGCCCCTTGACCGGTACGGCTATAGGTTGGGAACGTACCATTGAAAATACCGAAACCACCTTTGGGGTTTCTGGTTTGTTGTATAATACCAATTTGATGCCTTATGATAGAGCTTCTAACAGTGTTTGGTCTCAAATGCTTTTAACCAGTGTTAATGGTGATAAAATTTCCACAGTAATTACGACCTATCCCCTTGTTGAAACCTCCTGGGGGCAATGGAAGCAGCTTTTTCCTAATTCTCAGGTTCTGGATATCAGAACTGGTTTTAACCGGACTTATGGGGCCTATCCATATGGGGATTACAAAACCAATAATTCGCTCTTATTATTTCCCATTACAAATGAAGATTCTCGAATTGCTACCAAAGAAAGGGGGCTAGGTGTAAATGTCGATGATCAAAGTCGGTTTTATCGATTCCAACATTTTACCTCGCAAAGTGTGGTCACCATAAATGATGAAATGAATGGCACAAACTTGGTCATTGCCGGAAGTAGTACCCGCAATTTTATTGTTGCTTATAATAGCGAAATTGAGGAAGGAGTTGTTTTAAATTTCACAGCCGTAACAGATGGCAACGAAGTGATTATGAAAGATGATGAAGGAAACAGATGGACCATTTTTGGAGAGGCTTTGGAAGGGCCATATCAAGGCCAAACTTTAAAGCCCGTCACTTCTTATATTGGCATGTGGTTTGCATGGGCGACCTTTCATCCCAATATTCAAATCTATCAGGGATAATTATTGGTTAATCGTTAATCGTTATCAGTGTATCCTAATAACGAATAACGATTAACGATTAACCAATAACGATTAAGATCATCCATACATTTCATTATAATAATCCTGGTAAGCGCCAGAAGTAACTCTTTCCAACCAATCCGTATTTTCTAGATACCATTGTGCGGTCATTTTTAGTCCCTCCTCGGCTTGTATTTTAGGCTCCCATCCCAATTCATTTTTAAGTTTACTGGCATCAATGGCATATCGTCTATCATGGCCAGGTCGGTCTTTGACGAAAGTGATCAGTTGTTCACTGCTTCCTTTTTCTTTGCCTAACAATTCATCCATAATTTGGCATAAGGCTTTTACCAGGTCTATGTTTTTCCACTCATTATTTCCCCCGATATTATAAGTTTGTCCAATTTTTCCTTTGTGGAAAATTAAGTCAATCGCCTCAGCATGGTCTTCTACCCAGAGCCAATCACGGGTATATTTCCCATCGCCATATACAGGCAGAGCTTTATCTTTATTAATGTTATTGATCATCAGGGGGATTAATTTTTCGGGAAATTGATAGGGTCCGTAATTATTAGAACAATTAGAAATCAAAATAGGCAGGCCATAGGTATGATAGTAGGCTCTTACCAGATGATCCGAGCTTGCTTTAGAAGCCGAATAAGGGGACCTAGGATCATAAGAAGTGGTTTCAGTAAAAAATCCTTCCTCTCCCAAACTACCATACACCTCATCTGTTGATACGTGGTAAAAGATTTTTTCCTGGAAATTATCGCCCCAAAAATGCTTAGCAGCATTTAACAAACTCACCGTTCCCACTATATTAGTTTCAATAAAACTCATGGGGTTGCTAATGGATCGATCCACATGGGATTCTGCTGCCAAATGAATGATTCCATCAAATTGATATTTTTCAAAAAGGCCAGCCAAAAAATCGGCATCGACAATATCTCCACGCTCAAAAGAATAATTGGGAAGGTGTTCTACCTCCTTAAGGTTTTCGAGATTACCGGCGTAGGTCAATTTATCTAAATTGACAATATGGTAATCAGGATACTTTTTAAGCAAAAGCTGAACAAGATGAGAACCAATAAATCCAGCTCCACCAGTAATTAAAATAGTTCGCTTAAAGTTCATATAATATGTTAATTTGGTTAAACGGGAACTTTAATTTTTTCCTTAAAATATTCAAAAGTGATTTCTAAACCTTGTCTCCTATCCACTTTAGGCTGCCATTTTAGTATTTCTTTAGCTTTGGATATATCTGGCTTTCTTACTTTTGGGTCATCCTCAGGTAAGGGCTTGTAGGTTAAAAAGGCTTTGGGATTTTGGACAATATCCAATATTTCTTGTCCAAATTCTTTAATACTTATTTCATCTGGATTGCCAATATTTACCGGCAATGGATAATCACTAAATAGCAATCGATAGATTCCTTCAACCAGATCATCTACGAAACAAAAAGATCGAGTTTGAGATCCATCACCAAAAATGGTTATACCCTCACCACGCATAGCTTGAGAAAAGAAAGCAGGTAATGCGCGTCCATCATCCACCCTCATACGCGGTCCATAGGTGTTAAAAATTCGGACAATTCGTGTTTCTACTTTATGAAAATTGTGATAAGCCATCGTGATGGCTTCCAAAAAACGCTTGGCTTCATCATATACACCTCTAGGTCCAACAGGGTTCACATTTCCCCAATAATCTTCGGTTTGAGGATGTACCAAAGGATCGCCATAAACCTCTGAGGTAGAGGCCACTAGTATTCTTGAATTTTTTGCTTTTGCCAAACCCAGAAGATTATGGGTTCCTAATGCTCCCACTTTTAAGGTTTGGATGGGCATTTTCAGATAATCAATGGGGCTTGCAGGAGAAGCAAAATGTAAAATATAGTCTAATTGCCCAGGAATGTGAACAAATTTGGTCACATCATGATGATAATATTCGAAATTTTCAAGTGGGAACAAGTGTGATATGTTATTTAGATCTCCTGTCAATAGGTTGTCCATGGCAATGACATGGAATCCTTCTTTTATGAATTTATCACAGAGATGAGATCCTAAAAATCCAGCTCCACCAGTAATAAGTACTTTTTTCACAGATGTTATAGTTTTGGGTCTTTTATTTGGGAACGTTATTGCTTGCTAATCATTCCTTAATTGAAAACATGAAGGGAATTCTTAATTCGAATCCAAAGATAATTCTTTAGCCTTCTTAAAGAAAAAAATGGAGGCAAAAGTCTCTATAAATAAACAATTCGATTTATTAATTGTCAGATTGATTTCATCAAGCATTAAAAAATACATAGGAGCATCCTTGCATGCCCTAATTATTCGTTTCTATTATTTACTTTTGTCTCTTAAGTAGTGCTACGAAAAATTGTGGTAAAAGCTTCATTATCCTGGTATTTACTCAAAAGAGATCATTGTTAATCATTCTAACTGTTAGACTTGAATGAAAGCGAAAATCCTTGTATTTTTTTTATTTGTAAACACCTACTTTGCTGCTGGCCAGGTACAAAACCTTAATCAGGGAACTGGCTACTTGCTTGGCTTCAATTATGGGATAAATCTGCCAGCCGCCGATTTGGGGGACCGATTTGGCCAACACTTTAATGCTGGAATAAGCAACGAATGGCTAACTGCTTCTAAAAATTTCATTTTTGGCATCGACGGGCAATTTATTTTTGGACAAAAAGTAAAAACGGATGTCCTGGCTCAATTAAGAACAGCCGAAGGCCACATTTACGGCAATGACAAAAGCATTGCTGATATCCAGTTGAGACAAAGAGGGTTTTACATAGGTGCCAAAATTGGAAAAATTCTTTTATCATCTGATGAAAATCCAAGGGCAGGTTTAAAAATCACCCTCGGTGCAGGTTTTTTGCAGCATAAAATTCGTATTCAGGATGACCCTACCAGAACGGTTCCACAGCTTAATGAGGATTATAAAAAGGGATATGATCGCTTAAGTAATGGATGGGCTTTGAGTCAATTTATAGGATATCAACTCCTCTCTACTGATAAAAGACTTAATTTTTACATTGGCATAGAAGGACTTCAGGCTTTTACTGCCGGAAGGAGAAGCTTTAATTTCGACACTCAAAGCGCCGATAACTCTTCCAGAGTTGACATTTCTTATGGAATAAAAGCAGGATGGGTACTGCCATTTTATTTTGGACGAGCCCAAAATGAAATCAATTATTAAAATTGTGGCTATTAATGAAGTGGATGTATTTGTTAGGTATTTATGTTTTTGGGAGCATTATGAAAATAGCCGCCCTTTTTATACCCAAGGCAAAATTATGGCAGCAAGGGAGAAAAAACTGGAGAGATAAAATTTCTAATTCCACATTAAAGCCGGGCACAAAAAAAGTTTGGATTCATTGTGCCTCCTTAGGAGAATTTGAACAGGGGCGCCCCATAATCGAAAAGATAAAAAAAGACCATCCCAGTACACAGGTGGTTCTCAGTTTTTTTTCTCCATCTGGTTATGAGATACGAAAAAACTATGACCAGGCAGATTTAATATGCTACCTGCCACTTGATACCCCAAAAAACAGTAAAGATTTTATCAGTATTATCCAGCCTGATTTGGTCATTTTTGTCAAATACGAATTCTGGTACTTTTTTTTAAGGGAGTTGAACAAGCAAAAAATACCTACCCTTCTCATCTCAGCTATTTTCAGGCCTCGTCAATTATTTTTTAAACCCTTTGGTGGATTTTATCGAAGGATTTTGTTCTTTTTTGAGGCCATTTTTGTGCAAAATAAAAACTCCCAACATTTACTGGAAGGCATTAAATATCCCAATAGCCATATTGCCGGAGATACTCGCGTGGACAGGGTCATGAACCTAGCAGAAAAGAAAAAAGACTTTCCTTTGATTGAACAATTCAAAGGGGAGTCGAAATTATTAATACTTGGAAGCAGTTGGCCAGCAGACGAAGAGATTGTTCTCCCCTTTTTGAAAGCAAAACTTCCAGAAAATTGGAAATGCATTATTGCCCCACATGAAATTGGGGAGGAACACGTTCAAAAAATATTGTCCAGGTTAGAAGAAGATGCCATCCGCTATTCAACCTTTAGCAAAGATCAGCCTATCAAAAAAACAAGATACCTAATCATTGACAATATTGGCATGCTTTCATCCCTTTATCAATATGGCAAAATTGCTTATATAGGTGGGGGTTTTGGAAAGGGTATTCATAATACATTGGAGCCTATTACTTATGGACTTCCGGTAATTTTTGGACCTAAATATCATAAATTTGAGGAAGCAAACGCATTAATAAAAACAGGGGGTGGCTTTTTCATAAAAAATGTTCAGGATTTGGAAAAAATATTTACCCAACTGCTTGAAAAAAGTGAACATGAAAAGGCTTCTCAAAAAGCCAAATCTTACATTTTAGAAAACCAGGGAGCAACGAATATGATCTTCTCCTATCTGGAAAAAAAGAAATATTTAGACAGTTTTTAATATTTTTGACCGCTTTCAAGAAAACTTACATGAGTTTTAGTTTAAATGGAACCTATAAAATGAATTCAGAAGCAGGATTTTTCGACTCATTCAGCAAGATAAATGTACTCATTGTAGGAGATGTGATGATCGATAGGTATTTACAGGGAAATGTAAGTAGAATTTCACCTGAGGCACCAGTGCCTGTGGTACATCTAAAAAGTAGGGAAAACCGACTAGGTGGAGCTGCCAATGTGGCCTTAAACATTAAGGAGTTGGGGGGCAATCCTTACCTTTGTAGCGTTGTAGGTAAAGATGAATCCGGAGAGTTATTTTCTAAATTATTGCCCGAAAATGGTCTTAGCAATAAATACCTTTTGACCTCAAAAGAAAGAGTAACTACGGTCAAAACCAGAATTCTTGCTCATAACCAACAGTTAATGAGAGTGGATACGGAAGAGATAAAAAAACTATCTGCAACAGATGCCAGCAATTATTTATCACTGGTAAGGGAGGTCTTGGATAATAGAGAAATCCATGTCATTTTATTTCAGGACTATAACAAAGGAGTGCTCAGTCATAAGATTATTAATGAAATTATGCTAGAAGCCGTCAAAAGAGATATCCCAACCACTGTAGATCCTAAGTTTAAAAATTTCTGGGCTTACAAACATGTTACCCTCTTTAAGCCAAATTTGAAAGAAATAAGAGCTCAACTTGACAATACCATTGAGGTAGACTTGAAGAGTTTAAAAAAAGCAGCCGAAAAAATCAGAGAAAGACTCGGGAATCCCATTACCCTAATCACCTTATCAGAAAAGGGGCTTTTTATCGATCAAAAAGGAAAAAGTATCATTTTACCTACCCAGGAACGGACCATAGCAGATGTATGTGGGGCTGGAGACACTGTAATAAGCATTGCCTCCATGGGTTTAGCCTTGGGTATGGATATTGAAGACATTGCCATGCTATCCAATCTAGCTGGAGGGCAAGTCTGTGAAAAAGTGGGTGTCGTTCCAGTTGACCTAAAGCAGCTGAAAAATGAATATTTACAAGTCACTGCAAAAAGTTAGTGCCTGTTAATTACACTAACATCCCAATTGCTTAAGGCCTTCTTCCAAACTTTTTATTTTAGCCTCCCCATCAGCCAATTTTTTCCGCTCTTTTTCTACAACTGCAGCAGGAGCATTGTTTACAAATCGCTCATTGCCCAGTTTTTTCTCGACGGTTTTTATGAAACCTTGATAGTATTCCAATTCCTTTTTTAATTTGGCGCATTCTTCCTCTTTGTCAATTTCAATATTAAGTTCTACGTAATATTTTTCAGTCCCCGCCAAAAAGGAAACACTATTCTCAATATCACTAGTTGTAAATTCAAAACCAGAGAGGGTGGCCATTTTAATGATCATTTGTTTTAACCCTGGAAGGGAATACAGTTTTTTAGATCCCTCATTTTCATGGATATAAACCATTAGTTCTTCTCTCATTTTCAAGCCCTTACTACTCCTGGTTTCACGAATACTTGCAACCACTGTTTTAGCTCGCTCTACACTTTCGATCAGTCTTTCATCAAAGTCCTGGGCCTTAGGAGCTTTACTAACGATACAATCTTCCCCCTCCAATCTGTCTTTCAATTGATGCCAAATCTCTTCGGTTACAAATGGCATAAAGGGATGCAGTAAACTCATTAATTGCTCAAAAATATCCAAAGTCCTGCTAAGACTTTCTTTATCAATAGGCTGCTGATAATCAGGTTTGATCATTTCAAGATACCAGGAGCAAAAATCATCCCAGATAAACTTATACAGCCCCATAAGAGCATCTGACAATCTGTAAAGCTTCAGATTATTTTCAAAATCCAGGATTACTTTTTGTAGTTTATTATGGATCCAACTATGGGCCAATTCATTAATTATCCTTTTTTCTTCGCTCGCAGCTTGTTCGACAACTTCCCAACCTTTGATAAGTCGAAGAGCATTCCACATTTTGTTGCAGAAATTACGCCCCTGTTCGCAAAGTTTGCTTTCATCCTTTACGGTTTTAGTTTGAGGATCAATTGGGGCATCAAAGATGATATCGTTCCCTGCCATTGAACTGGAAAGCATTCCAAAACGAACGCCGTCGGCACCATAATTGTCAATGAGTTTTAAAGCAGAGGGAGAATTACCCAATTGTTTACTCATCTTCCTGCGCTTATTATCCCTTACCATGCCCGTAAACATCACATCTTTAAAAGGCATTCGGCCCTTTTCCATCACAAAATCAAGCCCCAGCAAATCTCCAGAATACTCATATCCTGACATAATCATTCGGGCTACCCACAGATAGATGATGTCCCAACCAGTAATAAGTACCGAAGTCGGATAATAATATTCCAGCTCTTCTTTACTTTCAAAACCATGGAAAGTGGTCAAAGGAACCAGCCAGGAAGAAAACCAGGTATCCACCACATCTTCATCTTGTCGTAGATCTTCCATGGTGAGTTTATCCTCAGGGAATTTCATTTTAGCTTCTTCTAAAGCTTCTTCTGCTGTTTCTGCCACAAAATGAGCATCTTTATAATACCAGGCAGGAATACGCTGTCCCCACCATAATTGACGTGAAATACACCAGTCGCGTACATTTTCCTCTTTAACCCAATTGTTGTACATATTCCACATATGCTCTGGGTAGAAGGTAATATCTCCGCTTTGGACGGCATTTCTGGCTACTCTGGCCATTTCGGACATATCCATAAACCACTGTTCTGTGAGACGGGGTTCAACTACAGAATTGGTGCGTTCTGATCGACCTACACTAGTGATGTAATCTTCTAATTCTACTAGGTGACCTGATTCTTCCAGTAATTTTTTAATTTTTTTCCTTGCTACAAAGCGGTCTTCTCCAACAAGGATCTGAGCCTTGTCATTTAGTGTAGCGTCCGGGTTGAGGATATCAACCACCTCCAATCCGTGGCGTTCCCCTATTTCATTATCATTAGGGTCATGGGCGGGAGTTATTTTTAATGCTCCCGTACCAAATTCTCTGTCAACATAGGTGTCGGCAATTACAGGAATAACTTTATTGATCAAAGGGATGATCACCTTCTTTCCGATCATATGGGTAAAGCGATCATCATGAGGATGAACCGCTACTGCTGTATCTGCCATTATGGTTTCAGGGCGTTGGGTAGCAATGATAAGATGTTCACCCTCTTCGCCTTCTACATCATATCTAATGTGAAATAATTGAGAGTTTTCATCTCCGTAAATCACTTCTTCATTAGACAATACAGTTTGTGCCTCAGGGTCCCAATTGGTCATTCTCAGGCCTCTATACATTTTACCCTTGCGATATAGATCAACAAAAACGCGCAAAACTGTTTTGCTGTACCAGGAGTCCATTGTGAAATAGGTGCGATCCCAATCACAGGAAGCTCCAAGTTTTTGGAGTTGGTCAAGTATAATGCCGCCATATTCCTCCTTCCATTCCCATGCGTATTTCAGAAATTCTTCCCTGCTAAGGTCAGATTTTTTGATCCCCTTTTCTCTCAACATTTTTACCACCTTGGCTTCAGTAGCAATGGAAGCATGATCCATCCCTGGCACCCAACAGGCATTTTTACCTTCCAGGCGAGCTCTACGGATCAAAATATCTTGAATGGAGTTATTAAGCATATGTCCCATATGAAGTACTCCTGTGACATTGGGAGGTGGGATCATAATTGTAAAGGGTTCTCTTTCATCCGGCTCCGAATGGAAATAATTTTTTTCCATCCAATATTCATACCACTTCGATTCTGTGTCCTTAGGATTGTAACGGCTAGAAATAGTCATTTTTCTTAATGTATTTTTACAAGCACTTATTCACCAAATTTCTAATGGAAACCCCACTTTATATTTATAGGTTCCTCATATAATAAAAAACCCTGCAAAGATAATTTTTTAAACCAAAATAAATAAGCATACTAAACTAACAATTGAGGGCGGCGGCGGCCGCCCTCAATTGTTAGCTATAAATTTGTTCACCCTATACTAAGCAGAATAAAGATAAGTTGAAAAGGCCTTGGAAAGTGCCTTTTCAACTTATCTTTATTCCAACCTAGGGTTTCGACAAAAAAGAAAGGGGCAGCCACTGGCCACCCCTTCCTTTTTTAAGGATTGGTATAGATTGGAATAAATTAATATCTATTACCTCCACCATATCCGCCGCCGCCGCCACGGTAGCCACCGCCACCGCCGCCACCACGACGATTACCTCTATCTTCTGCTTCTTTTACTACGATCGTTCTTCCGTCGAGTTCTGAGTCGTTTAGGTCACTGATAGCATTACGTGCTTCATCGTCATTTGGCATTTCTACAAAGCCAAAACCCTTAGATCTTCCGGTAAATTTGTCCATAATAATTTTCACGGAATCTACGGCTCCGAATTCTTCAAATGCCGCTTGCAAATCAGATTCGCGAGTGTCGTAATTTAATCTTGCAACAAAAATGTTCATAAAAAAAATTGAAAAATTAAAAAAAATGCGAGAAACTTTAAGGTAGGAAAGAAAACCCTCTAGAGAGAATAAACTAACTAAACATAAAATTATACGCTAAAAATCGATACAAAGATAAGCTATTTTTTATTCAATGCCACCCCCCAATCAATGAAAGGTATACAAGGACACCCCAACTAATGATTCAAAACATTGATTATCAATTATTTAACCTATATATTGAATTAAACATCAATTGAAAATTAAGTGGTTTTTAGGGTATGTATTTAGCTAACTTTCTACTTTTTCAAAGATAGGAGCCACCACCTGATTCCTTAATAAATCTTCCATGGTTTCTCTTTTTCGAATCAAATAGTCTTTACCTTCATAAACCAATACTTCTGCAGGCCTAAATCTGGAATTATAATTTGAAGACATCGTGAAGCAATAGGCCCCGGCATTCTGAATACACAAAACATCTTCTTCTCTAATCTCCGGAATCCTTCTATTGACACCAAAGGTATCCGTTTCGCAGATATAGCCAACCACAGTATAAAAACGACCTTTACCTTCAGGATTAGAAACATTAATTATTTGGTGGTAGGCATCATAAAACATAGGTCGAATTAAGTGATTCAAACCTGAATCAATTCCTGCAAATACAGTAGAGGTGGTTTGCTTAATGACATTAACCTTGGCCAAGAAAAATCCTGCTTCACTAACCAAAAATTTCCCTGGCTCAAAAATCAAGGTTAGGTCTTTGCCATAATTTCTACAAAATTCGTTGAAACGATCAGAAATTCTAGCTCCTAATTCTTCGATATTGGTCTCTACATCTCCTTCTTTATAGGGGACTTTAAAGCCACTACCAAAATCAATATAATCTAAGTCCGGAAACTCTTTGGATATATTAAATAAGATTTCAGCTCCACTTAAAAATACCTCGGGATCTAAAATACCAGAGCCTGTATGCATATGAAGACCTTCTATTTTGAGGCCAGTTGTTTTAACAATCCGATGAACAAGGGGCATCTGGTGAAAAGAGATTCCGAATTTTGAATCAATATGGCCAACAGAAATTTTGGAATTTCCGCCGGCCATAATATGTGGGTTTATCCGAATACATACTGGAATATTCGAATAAGCTTGTCCAAATTGTTCAAGAATGGAGGTATTATCAATATTTATTCTAACTCCTAAAGCTACTGCTTCTCCAATCTCTTCCAGATTAACCCCATTAGGAGTATAAATAATATCACCAGGCTCAAATCCTGCCTTTAAACCTAATTCAACTTCTTGTATGGAAACGGTATCCAAGCCTGCACCAAAAGATTTAAATAGGCTTAATACATTAATATTACTTAAGGCTTTACAAGCATAATTGACTTTAATTTTGGGCACATCAAATGCTTGAATCATGCGATCATACTGCCGTTTCATAATGGCTCCATCATATACATATAAAGGCAGCTGATAATTTTGAGCCAGGTTTAGGGGATCAACCCCTCCACTTAAATAATATTTTCCATTTTCTAAATACATGGCCTATTTATTTTTTGGCCTGCAATATAAGTATTTTGGAGCTTAGATGCTGGATTATTCTGTCTTTAGAAACACCACCGGATCTACCTTAAAAGACCGCCATACATGGTAACTGGTGGCCAACATGAACAGGATCCAAATAATAAGAAAGGCCAAAATGACCAGCCCCGGTTTAAAGGGTATATGAAAGGCAAAGTTTCCCAGCCATTCTACCGAAAAATACCATGCCAGAGGTAAGGAAATAAGAAGTGCAATAATGACTATCCGCGCAAATGGCCCGGCTAGAGTTAAAGCTAATTTTCCTAGATTGGCTCCCAATATTTTCCTGATGCTCATTTCTTTTAGCCGCCCAGCTAAACTCATAGCGATTAAACCATACATCCCCAAAAAGGCAATCGCTAATGCAATGATTCCTGACAAGGTGATGATCTTACCCCATCTTTCTTCCTCGGCATACATAGCCGCTATATCTTCATCAAGAAAACTATAGGTAAATGGAGATTCACTATTCATTTGCTCCTTCCAAATGCTTTCTGATTTTTGAATTACAAATTGAATGTTTGAAGGATGAGTTTTAATCACCAGATCGTCCATGCTGGAAGGATCAGATAGAGCCAACCACATAGGGGTAACTGCATGTTCTAGGCTTTGAAAGTGAAAATTATTTAGGACTCCAATAATTATGGGATCTGTGTAGCCGGCATTTTCAAGCCCTTTGACTGGGCGGCCAATGGGGTCTTCCCAACCCAATGCCTCAACAAAGGCTTCATTAACCAAAATATGCTGAGTAGAATCTATTGCAGAACCAGGTCTGAAATTTCGTCCAGCTTTAAGGTCAATCCCCATGGTTTCGATATAATTAGATTCTATGAAGGTGATAAAGTATTCAATGTTTTTACCTTCAAAATCAAAATTTGACCTGAAACCACCATGAGCAATAGCCGGATTGGCTCCCATAACAGATATCACCTCTGACATGCCATTCAACTCATTTTTATAGGTGGTCACAAACTGTTCATTATCCTGTCCTTGCCTTTGGACTACTATTAACAATTCTTTGTCAAAACCCAAATCTTTATTTTTCATAAAGCGCAATTGCTCCAACATCACCAAAGTAATGATGACCAAAACGATAGATAAGACAAATTGGACAGTAACCAATGATTTGGTAAAAAAATTGGTTTTCCCCAACTTTAGACTTGAGGACATGGATTTAACAGGTTGGTATTTGGCAAGAAGGACAGCTGGGTATAATCCAGCTAATAAACCACAAACGATGGTGCAAATTAAAATGAACCCTATAGATTCCGGTTTCAGCAGTGCATACAAACTCAAAGATCGATCGGAGAGATCATTAAATTGGTGAAGAAAAATTTGTGCGAAACCAAGTCCTAGTAAGGTACTTAATCCACTCATTAATAGAGCCTCTCCTAAAAACTGGGTTCTCAACTGTCTGCCAAAGGCACCAATTACTTTTCTAATTCCAATTTCTTTTGTTCGGGTAGCAGATCTACCTATGGCCAGGATGGTAAAATTGATACAGGCAATAAGTAGAATAATACATCCAATGCCGCCAAGAACCATGGAATGCCGCCTTACCCCTGCCTTCCCTAAATTCGTTTCAACTAATTCATCAAAATGAATGTCTTTGATGGGCTGAAACACTTCTCCATAATAACTTTTTTCTCCATATTGCTCCTGAATAGCTGTTCTTCTGGGAAAGTGTTCATCACAAAAATTGATTGTTTTTTCTTCCAAAGCTTTTATGTCAACCCCGGGTTGAATAAGTGCAAAAGTCCGGATAAAGCTCATATTCCATGAATCTCTATACCTTTTTCCCAAACCATTACTTTCAAAAAAACTAATAGGGAGCGCTATCTCGAATTCAAGGGTAGAATTGGGTGGAACATCTTCTATCACCCCTGTAATTTCAAAAGGAAAATAACGATCATTAAAGAACACTTCAATTGTTTGTCCTATCACTTCATTTTTGCCAAAAATTCTTTTTGCAAGGGAATGACTCAGGACTGCCTGGTTAGGACTACTTAAAGCCGAAGATGGATTTCCTGTTAAAAAAGGAAAGCTAAACAATTCAAAGAAGTTATCATCTACATAATACTGTCTTTCCTCTGAAAGAAATTGACCTGATTTAATATAATCTGTATCATCAAAGATCCGACAAGTTTCAGAAATTTCTGGATAGGCTTCTTTTAAGGCCTTAGCCATGGGCAATGGGTGCCCCTCTATACCATCAACCATAACTCCCTGACCATTATAAACTGCACGATTGATTCGGTAGAGCTGCTCTTTTTTTTCATGAAATTGATCGTAAGTCCATTCATTTAGGATAAACAAGTAAATCAGTATGGCACAACCGATCCCAAGTGTAAGACTAAAAATATTAATACCTACGGCTAGTTTATGCCGTAAAAAGTTACGGAAGGCTACCTTCAAATAATGCCGGATCATAAAATTTGAATTGAGTGGATTAGTAAATTTCTTTATAGCAAATGGGCGAAGAAAAGAAAGGACCATTATCCAAAATAGTAATCGGGCCTTGATCGAAGGCATGTTTTTCGTGCGTACCATAAATTCCTCAACCAGGTCTCCTTGAATTTCCTCCAGTAGCTCTGCTTTGCAATAAAACTGCAGAAATTGAATGGCTTTTTTGGGCGGGTGATTCCTTCTCGAAGCCATAAATTAAAATTTGAGGGCTGTACCAGGAATAGAAGTCCAAAGCTGATTCCTAAGGTTAACTGAATATTCTAAGGCCTTGGCACCTTCAGAGGTGATGGTGAATAAGCGCTTACGCTTCCCTCCCCTAACCTGAGTAGGTAAACCCATCCTGGAATTTAGAAATCCTTTTTTCTCCAAGCGATTTAAAACTGCATGAACACTACTCAAGCTTACTCTTCTTTTGGCTTGCTTCAATATTTCTTCCTTGATAGCTACTCCGTAAGCTTCATCATATAAAATGCCAACTACCATTAAAACCAGTTCCTCAAACTCTCCTAGGTTTGTTCCTTTCATAATTTTTATATTATTCGTAAATGTAGAGATTATATCAATTAAATGCAAATTAAATTCGTATTTGTAGATTTAATCATGCTAATTTTGAATGACAAATTTATTATTCATCATTCTCCTTTCACACCATTTAGGACAAAGAATGCATCTAATGATTAAGAAATTGGATAATTAGTAGATAAACACTATTATTAAGAAAAAACCTTCCTTTTTGGATCATAAGAAACTCATAGAAGCATGTAGGCGGCAGGATCGCAAGGCACAGAGGGCCTTATACGAGAAATATTCTCCACAAATGTTTGGAGTATGTAAGCGCTATGTCAAAAACAAAGAAGACGCAGAGGATGTTCTTTTAGAGGCATTCTTCAAAGTCTTCACCAATATACATCAATTCAAGGGAGATGGAAGTTTTGAAGGTTGGATACGAAGGATTGTGATCAATGAATCATTAATGTTTTTGCGAAAAAAGCATAATTTTCATATTCGGGTAGAGTTAACTCAGGTTGATGCCCAAACTCCCACTACTGCCATAGATAAATTGGAAGCAGAGGACATCATTTACTTTATGGATCAGTTGCCAACTGGGTATAGGACAATTTTTAACTTGTATGTTGTGGAAGGTTACAAACACAGGGAAATTGCAGAATTATTGGGAATTAGTATCAATACTTCTAAATCTCAGTTGATTCTTGCTAAAAAAAGACTTCGCACTTTATTGACGGAAGCGAATTATCCCGGAGTATCAAAAATTAAGTAAACCAGTAAATTAGTCCCCTGGCATTTAACATTGCAAAAATAATAGCTAAATGAATCGACATAAAGATTTTTTTGAATTATTTAAAGAAAACAGTCACAAACTATCTGAGCGGCCAACCCCTCGCACCTGGAGGAGGCTGGAACGCCGTTTGGATTCACACAATCGACAAAATCGCTACCAAAACAACTGGACACTGGGAATGGTGGCAGCTGTTTTGGGCATTGTCGCTTGTATAGGCTTGCTTACCTTTTCTTTTAATGAAAACAAAAGTACACCCGTAGCTCTTGAAGATGCAAGTCCAAGATATTTAGAGGAGTTGGCAAGTGTAGATACTGAGGATGACTTAAATCCAATTAGAGTAATTGAATTTCAAAGGCATTATCAGGATAAATCAAGTCCTATTGCGGAAGGAACTATACTAAGAAAATTGCAGCCTGCCGATGAAGATTTTATGACAGATTAATAAGGAGGAAATAAATATTTAAATACAAATGGTTTGGTGCCGGTGGCACCAAACCATTTGTATTTAAATATTATCTAATAGTGATATAATAGCTTGATACCCTTTGCTTTGGGCATGATCCAGAGCAGTTTTCCCCTCTTGATCCTTCAGTGTTGGATCAGCTCCTTTTTTCAATAAAAAATCAACCATTGCATTTTGCCCATAGCTTGCAGCATAAATGAGAGCAGTAGTTCCAGTATGGTTTTTTGCGTTTATATTTGCCCCATTTTCAATTAGCAAAGCCATTAAGTCAACATTACCTTTAAAAGCCAGACCCATTAAAGCTGTGTTTCCTAAAGCATCCCGGACACTCAAATCAGCACCATTTTCAATTAATAAGGTAGTTATAGCTTTATTGCCGGTATAGGTAGCCCAAACCAGAGGAGTAAAACCCCTGGCATCCTTTTGATTCAACATTGTGGGATGCTCTCTTAAGAGGATCTCGAGTTGTTTTATGGCCCCCTGTTGAACTAACTCATGTATGCTTTTCATATCCACTTTTTTATAACTTGATATTTAAAATTAAATCAAAAATGCAATAAATAGAATTTATTATTTTTATCGTTCCATAAAAAATAGTTATCAGTTATGACCTTTTTACAGTTGGAATATGCTTTGGCTTTAAAGCGATTGGGCAGTTATGGCCGAGCAGCCAAATCCATTGGTATTTCCCAACCTGCCCTCAGCATACAAATAAAAAAATTAGAAGAGGAAATTGGTCTAACCTTATTTGACAGAAGCCAAAAAAAGGTCAAACTAACTGGTGAAGGAATCTTATTTCTGGAACGAGCTCAGATAGTAATCACTCAGACCCGACAACTAAAAGATCTTGCCCTTGAATTAGCCGAAGAATATTCTGGCAAAATTAAAATTGGAATCATCCCAACTTTAGGACCTTATTTGCTCCCACTCTTCATACAAAAACTAAACGATCATTTTCCCAAATTAAAAGTCTATGCGGAGGAAGCAGTTACGGAGGAAGTCATTCACGGTCTAAAAGAAGGCCTCTACGATGTTGGTATTATCTCTACTCCAATTGAAACCGATATAAACTTCACTACGCTTCCATTATTTTATGAAAGGTTTTTGCTGTTCGTTTCCAGTCACCATAGCCTATTTAATAAAGATAAAATCCAGCTTGATGAGATTCAGAAAAGGGATATTTTATTACTTAGAGAAGGAAATTGTTTACGCAATCAGGTAGATAATATTTGCGATTTGAGTGCTTATGACCGCAGCACTTCAAGCTTATTTTATTTTGAAAGTACTTCCATTGAATCCTTATGCCGCATAGTTGAATACAAAGGCGGCATTACTTTTTTGCCAGAACTCACAACCTTATATTTCGACAGTGAACGTGAAAGTATGATCAAAGAGCTAGCAGGTCCCAAAAGGGTAAGAGAAATAAGTATGATTCATCTCCCCAAACACCTAAGAGCCAATACGATTAAGCAAATCGGAGATATCATCAAAAAAAGTGTACCCAAAAAATTATTGGAAAAAGGGAATTTTGATCCTGTTCATACCAATGTAAAGATATAGTAGTTCTACTTTAGTTTTGCGATAACATCCACTTATTAATCTCCCCCAAAGCATAATTCTCGTCCTCCCATCCTAACAACTCAATAGTCCCTAAACCCTTATAATTTAAGAACCATTCTTCAATAATCAATTTGGCAGAGCCGTATTCCAGCATAAACTCTATAAAATTATCAGCATTGATTAATTTGTTTTCTGCCGCTGTGGGGATGGCTATAATTTTGGTGTCAATCTCTCCCCTATCGCTGAGTCTTAGGGCAGCTATCGGTCGAGCTTCCATGACTTGACCAGTTTCTAAATGTTCCGCAATTAATAATACATCTAGTGCATCTCCATCCCCTCCCCTTTCCGGGTCCATATAAGTAGAAGGAATAAAACCATAATTTCCGGGATAAGGTAAAAAATTGATGATCCGGATTTCATCGTCTTCCATATCATTTTCAAAAGTTCTGCTCTCCTTTTGATATTCAATTTTGTGATTGGTACCTGCAGGAATTTCAATGACTACATTGATATTTCCATTTTCTGTAATGGCGGGTAGGGTTTCATAATTGGGACTTCCTCCCATATTTTTACAGGCTCCACAAATGATAAACAGCAGAATTGCCGACAAGTATATATTTTTTCTCATAAAATGCTGGTTTCGAAAAAGACTTCAAGGAAAGGACTAAAATTCCAAAAGTGAAGGCTTTATTTTTTTTTCAAAATGCGATGATTGACATTCCACAAATTAGATAAGTGCCTAATATAAATTAAGTCAATCTAAAAATGACTTTTGCCTCCATTTTTTTCAAAAAAAATAAAAGAAGCCGCAAAATAGGGGGAAACACTTGGCCTACTCATCTAATAAATGAGACAATTTATCCCTAAATATTGATCATTCTTAAAATTTTTGCAACCTAGAGGGATTAATTGATGTCTTGTTATCAGAAGTTCAACTTCACAAAACCATAATATTCTACAAAATCAAACAACAATGATGAAAAGTAAGCTTTTATTCTTAGCTCTTACCCTCTTTACAATATCTTCTTTGAATGCCCAAAATTGGTGGAAAAATAGCGTTAAGGGAGAAGGACCTATTGTAAAGAAAACCATTAACCTGGATAATTTTACCGGATTTTCACTTTCGAATTCTGGGAATGTATACTTAAGAAAAGGAAATACTCAATCTGTTGAGGTAGAAACTCATCAAAACCTTATTGATATTCTAAATACCGAAATAAAGGACAACAACTGGAAAATCAAATTTGAAAAAAATGTCCGTAATCTAAAAACATTCAACGTTTACATCACTATTCCTACCTTAACTAAGGCTTACATTAGTGGCTCTGGTGACATCAAATCAGAAAACAAATTCTCTGGACTTGGAGAGTTAATGGTTGGAATTTCTGGCTCCGGTGACATCAATTTAGATATTGATGCTCAAAAGGTCTTTACCAAAATCAGTGGTTCTGGTGATATTGACTTGAAAGGTAGCGCTAAAGACCTGGAGGTAAAAATTTCCGGATCTGGTGATATCAAGGCTTATAATCTAAATGCCGAAAATTGCAAAGTGTCCATTTCTGGTTCTGGTAATGTAGGTGTAAATGCAAGTGAAGAATTATATGTGAGAACTTCTGGCTCAGGAGACGTTTACTACACAGGTAGACCCCGTGTTAATTCCAAAACTTCTGGTTCAGGAGATGTACGATACAAAGAAGGAAGCCGCAAATAACAAACTAAAAAATTTTAGTGTCATAAGTTTTTTTCAAAACGGTGGTTCTTGGAATCACCGTTTTTTTATTTTTGGGGCAACAAAAAATTATAGAATGAAAAAGGACACCTTTTTTTGGCTCCTAATCGTAAGCTTTTCCTGCTTTATTTGGAGTTGTCAAAACCAAACGGATAATAATTCTAGAGAAGAAAATACGAATCCAGATTTAATCTCGGAGCTTCCAGGCACCTGGGAAGCGGTATCTATCAAAGTGAATATGCCAAGTGTGTATAGTACAGAAATAGATTCAGTCTTTGAGGTAAGTGAAGAATATTGGGTCGAAAAATTTTCTATCAAGCCTGTGGTTACCATCTTCCAAGCCGATAAAAAATACATCCAACGATTTAGAAATAGCCAGGATTCCCTTCTAAACGAAGTGAAAGGTATTTGGAATGTTTTTGGAGACACTCTCATGTTGATTGAACCCAATTCCACCAATTCCTATATCGTACAACTGGATAAAGGCCTGATCACCTTTAACTCTGATGTGGATTGGGATGGTGACGGAGCTCAGGATGATACTTATCAGGGAGTGCATCGAAAGATTAGTAGTTCGTATTGATGGTTCCACGGTTCCATGGTTCCACGGTTCCAAGTTTAATTTGCAGTATTTGAGGGGATTCAGTTATTTAAAACTTTTTCACGCAGATTTCGAGAAATCTGCTTGAAAAAAAACTCAAATAAGTAACTATTCCTCCATAAATCAAACCACTTAACCATGGAACCATGGAACTCTTCCCCTACAAAATCCTTCTATTCCTTTCAATCTTCCGCTCAATCTTCGGCTTCATATGATCAATAATTTCAAACAACAAACTGGCATCTGTAGGAAAGGGGATGAAACTAAGGTGTAATAATTTGCGGGTTTCATCACTAAGTGCCCTTTCATCTCCTCGATATTGAACAAAGGCATTTTCGAAGAGTGCATCTCCATTGACTGATTCGCTATCAAGCAATCGGTTGTTATTCAGATCAATAAAATCTATTCTTCCTTTAATGGTAGCTGATTTATTCTGGAAGGTCTCTACAATATTTGCTTTTACCAGTTCAACTCTAGGAATTTTAATATCATTACCTAAGCTATCTTTTTTGACATTTCCATTTCCATCTAAAACATATTCAAAACCATTTTCGATTTCTCTGGATTCCTCAAATTCTCGTCTGTTAACTTGTGAAGGACTTACATATAAATCTTCCAGACGAACAAGGACTTGATAATCCATTTCTACATTTGCTGGCTGATAGGTATAGTATTTTTTCCACTTATCATTTAGCTTGGGAGTATTCAATCTCAAAAGCTCATTCCTTACCTCATAAGGAAGCCTTGAATTGGAGTATTCATCCAGGCTAACTAAAATATGTGCAACACCAAGGTCATTAGCTTCGTCCATCAAAAAGTGCCTGTCTTTGTATTCTGGATAGTATTTTTTGATGTAATTCAAGTCATTATAGGCCGCTTTAGCCATAGCTCGATCCCCTTTTCGGGCGTATTCCAATTTTGAAATTCCGCTTTCATAATAAGCTGAGGCAGCAGATTCTCTACTCGCTTCAATTAGAGGACTGACCCGAACAAAGGTGAAATTAGCTTTAATGCCATGCTCATCTACCAGCGGCAAAAGAGGTTCTAGCCTATTTTGTCTTTTCTGAATTTTTCTATAAATGTCAAAAGCTTTGTCCCAATCTTGTGGGCTATTATTCAACCTGTGCTGTTCGGCCAAACGCATATCCCGCTCGGTCACCTTCTCAAAAGCATCTTCTAGTGTTTGTACATACTTTACTTTTTTCTTGTCTTTGCCTTTTAGTTTGCGAATGGCTAGATTGATGGATTGATCATAATTACCGTTTTCTAATAATTTCACTGGGGAACTACAGGCGCTGATGCCAAATAGCACCAGGGCGCTGTAGATTATTGTTTTCAGGTTCAATGGTCTTTCATTTTTCATTTTGGGTTTCGATTTTCTGAAAAAATAGTTTTCTTGTTTTTTGGTTTCATATAGGAGTAATGTCTAGAAGCTCCTTTTTTATCCAAATTATCAGAAATCCAACCCGAATGCCCCTAAACAATCGTTAAATCAAATGTCCGTTTCGTTAAAAACATGAAACTATTCTTAAGGAAATGTTAGTTGATTTTTAACACTTTCTACATTTTTTAAAAAAAATGACAGGCACACCATCAGGGAACCTGCCAATTGAAACTGTATTGTCCTATAAGGAAAATTAATTTACACAGTCTGTGGTATCAATGCCCCTTCCACTGTTTTGATAATCCTTGCTGTCACTAGGTATGGATCAGCATTGGAAGCAGGGCGTCGGTCTTCAAGATAGCCCAACCAGTTTTGAGCAGTAGAAACCGGAATTCTAATAGAAGCTCCCCGGTCGCTCACTCCATAACTGAATTGATCAATACTTTGTGTTTCATGTAAACCTGTTAATCTTTGTTCATTACTTGAACCATACACCGCAATATGTTCTTCATGTACAGGTCGGAAAGCCTCACAAATGGCATGGAATAAGTCCTTACCTCCTTCTTTTCTCATCGCTTCATTGGAGAAATTTGTATGCATACCTGAACCATTCCAATCTCCCTTAACTGGTTTTGGATGTAAGTCAATTTTTACTCCATACTTTTCTGCGGTTCTGGCCAATAAATATCTGGATACCATTAAATCATCGGAAGCTTTTTTAGCTCCTTTTCCAAAACACTGGTATTCCCATTGTCCTAACATTACTTCAGCATTAATTCCTGTAATGCTTATTCCAGCCTCCAAGCATAAGTCCAAATGCTCTTCAACAATTTCTCTTCCGGCTACATTTCCACTTCCTACCGAGCAATAATAAGGTCCTTGTGGTCCTGGATAGCCTGAACTTGGGAATCCTAAAGGCAATTTGTCTAAGGTAAATACATATTCCTGCTCAAAACCAAACCAGTAGTCTTCACTATCATCTTCGATCAATGCACGAGTATTGGAGCTATGAGGTGTTCCGTCTGGATTTAATACTTCACATACCACTAAATAGGCATTTTTTCGGCCAGCATCTGGATAAACAGATACCGGTTTTAGCAAACAATCAGAAGAATGCCCTTCAGCTTGCTCAGTAGAACTTCCATCAAAAGACCATTCTGGAAGGCTTTCCACCTTTCCATCAAAATCCTTAAAAGCCAATACTTTTGTTTTACTTCTTAAACTAGCTTCCGGCTTGTAGCCGTCTAACCAGATGTACTCGAATTTAAAATTTGTCATCTCTTAAATTAATTTTCGTTTAGGAATAAATTTTTATTAGAAGTTGATTTTTCATTTAAAAACTGTATACCATACCCAATAAAAGCACTGGAAGAGATTTAGTAAAACCATCTCCATCTTCAAAAGCATCTTCAGATGCAAGGTCAATACGGAATTCTGGAATAAGGATCAATTCGCCTGACTTGATGTTTCCTGAAAGAGTAAAACTCGTCACACTTCCGTCAATGTTACCGAGAATTAAACCATCTCCATCTCCAATGTATTCGGTGCGAAATCCTAAGGTAAAGCCCTCACTAAAGGCATAATTAGAATATAGAGCGGCACCATACCAGGTAGTGTTGTCAGCTTCCTCAATGACATTGGTTTTTGAAGTGGCATTTAAGCCCAAACCAAGTTTATCAGAAGCTTGAAGGGTGGCAGTGATATCAATCTGATGGCTTTTGATTTCAGGATCCACATCATTACTTTCCTGATCTTGCCCACCAATGTAATTCAGATACACTTCAGCTTTTTCTCCAGCATAGGAAAGTTGTAAGCCCAGGTGTTTGCCTGGTACCAAATCCAGCTTACTATCTGTATCATCAAATAGCCCAATCATGGCTCCGAATGTTTCACCAAAAGAGATATCAGCCTTTATACCTGTATGATAAAATGGCCCATTAGAAAACATATAGGAGGTACTGTAATTAACATTGGCTGGGGCATCTATTACCTCATACCCCACATGAGTACCATAATTACCCACAGAAAATGTAAGCCAGTCAATTGGTGAATAAGTGACATACAACTGTTTGATCGCTGCCAATGTAGTTCCTGCAAAGCCATTGGCTACCTCCGCCCTTGGTCCCACTGCCAGATCCGCTACAAAGCCCACTTTCCCTTCTTTTGACAATACCACATTAGCCATTCCTAGAGAAAATGAGTTAACATTTTCTGTAAAACTGGTGGACAATGGATTATCAGTAAAACTGTAAGCATAATAAAGATCTACAAAGCCCGAAATATCAAAAGGCAACTCTTTGCTTTCTTGTTTTTCTTCACTCGCAATTGTAGTCTGTTCATCTATTTCCAACTGTGCCATCATATGGTTTGATTTCAAAGCCATTAACAGGAATAGGATTAAACATGGATGTTTAAGTATTTTCATAATGATAAATTTTGAGAAAAAGACAATATGGTTTGTCCAGATTGATTAATAGATACTCTACATTCACGGCAAACCATAGCTGTCAATTCTTCCCAAAAAACTTTGAGAAAACTTAAAATCCAGCTACCTTTATTCTTGGATTAGCGGTTTACCGTTAACTATAGTGGCTCCTAGATACTTGGCCTTTTCTGGGAGCCCTATTTTTTTGGTATCAAGTCTATTATTTCACAGATAAATTATATGCAGCCTGCTCTAGGTTAGCTTCATAGGCATGCATATCATGTTCAGCAATATCCAAACCTTTCTCCTCTGCTTCTTCAGACACTCTGATTCCAATGGTTATTTTTAGGATATACATTAAGCTAAATGCAAAGACGAAAGTAAATAGGCCTATGGCCAGGGTGCCATAAAGTTGTACCCACAATTGCCCAAGGCCGGCTTTAGCACCAAAGAGGCCCACGGCCAGGGTACCCCAAATACCACATACCAGGTGGACCGAAGTTGCTCCTACTGGGTCATCTATTTTTCTTTTGTCAAAAAAGACTACAGACAAAGGAATAATAGCGCCGGCAATTAACCCAATCAATATGGCTTGCATGGGAGTCATAACATCCGCCCCTGCTGTAATTCCTACCAAGCCTCCCAGAATACCATTTAATACCATGGATAAATCATGTGATTTAAACAAGGAGTAAGAAACGATAAATGCTCCAAAAGCCCCTGCCGCAGCAGCTAGTGCAGTTGTTACAAAAACAAGAGAAACGGCTACCGGGTTAGCAGATAATACAGAACCTCCATTAAAACCAAACCAGCCAAACCAAAGCAGAAATACGCCTAATGCAGCCAATGGCATGCTATGTCCGGGTATAGGTTTTATCCCATTCCTGGTGTATTTACCTTTTCTAGCGCCTAGTAACAGTACGGAAGCCAGGGCAGCCCATCCTCCAACGGCATGCACTAAAGTTGAACCAGCGAAATCATGGAAACCACGGGTCTCTAGCCAACCACCACCCCACTTCCACATTCCAGTGATGGGGTAACTAATCATTACAAAAACGGTAGCAAAAATGAGGAATGAATTTAATTTTATTCGTTCAGCAACAGCCCCTGAAACAATAGTAGCGGCAGTAGCAGCAAACATTCCCTGAAAAATAAAGTCTGTCCAATAGGTATACCCTCCGTCAGCATAGGCAATGGCACCGGCATCCCCTTCAGGCATACTTAAACCAAAACCACTAAAACCAAACCAACCTGAAATTAATTCCGAGGCAGGGTACATAATGTTAAATCCCATGGCAAAATAGGTTAACAAGCCTATAGAAATTATCATGGCATTTTTAAAAAGTATATTAACCGTGTTTTTTCTTTGTACAAATCCTGCCTCCAATGCAGAGAAGCCAAGGTGCATAATAAAAACCAATACAGTAGCAACCAGCATCCATACATTATTAGCGGTAAATAATGCTTCGTTCATTTTCCGTATGATTAAAAAAGTGAATGAAATTGTGTTTTCAAAATAGTGGACACATAATGCATCCTACAAGGATAATCCTCTAATTTTGAATGGTTAAGGCAGGAAAAACAGGCTTGGGAAAAAATCTAATTATAGCCCTGGTGATACAATAGTATTGAAGAAGTTAATGAATATTAGTTCCGAAAAAATAAATTATGTTGAGTATCACCTAAAATTTCTAAATCGCATGAGCACCTTGCTCAGCAGTCCTAATTCTTACAACTTGTTGAACATCGTACACGCTAATCTTTCCATCTCCAACCTCACCAGTACGGCCAGACTCAAGAATGGTTTCGATGATTTGATCGACTTTATCCGAAGTAGTCAGAATATCAATCTGCAAACGGGCAATATAGTCTGCATCATAAACACTACCTCGATATACCAATTTTTCACCTTGCTGAAGGCCAAATCCTTTGACCTCCTTGAGAGTGAAAAACCGAACGCCAATCTCCGCCAAAGCATCCCGAACGGTGTCAAAACGCGAAAGACGAATGATAGCTTCAATTTTTTTCATGGATCGCAATGTATTTAAGTGTTTAATAATTTTAAATCAAAGGTATGAAATAATAAAAATTTATCAAAATAATCTACTTTTCTTTAGATAATTAATAAAATTTAGCAAAACGTTTGGTGGACTAAATTCAGAACAAAATTTTATGATACTGTAATTTGCCCTAAATAATTTCCTCATTTCTGGATTTGGGATAAAAAAATTGCTGTCACTATTTTTTAGTTTTTTCTGTTTTTTTTTCTAATTAGTTGAAAAAATAGGCAATTTTGAGCCATCTGGTAGACTATAGCAAAGCTGAAATCCAACCATGAAAACTCTTTTTATTGTTTTTCTGCTTTTTCCTTTTTCACTCCTAGCTCAGCAGGATAGCATACCAAGTTCTCTACCTCCCTATATTCTGGAAACCATTGAAGATTTTCTGCAGAACACAGAAAGTGAAGGGGTATTTGATTTTAATACCATTCTCGAGACACTTGAAAATTATTTCCAGCACCCTTTGGACTTAAATAAGGCTGATGAATCTGAACTACAATCTCTCCAATTGCTTTCCGATGCCCAGATATTAAACTTCTTGGAATATCAACGAAACCTGGGTCCCCTAATTGCACTTTATGAACTTCAATCAATCCCCTCTTTTGACCTGGCTACCATCCGAAGGATACAACCTTTTATTACCCTAAACTCCAGCATTGATGATTTTCAGGTTCCTATTGGAGAAATGATATCTGGGGGAAAAAATGAGCTGTACCTTCGATGGAACAGGATTCTTGAAGATCAGAGAGGTTTTACAGAAATAGATCCCAACACCCAGCAAGCACGCTATGAAGGAGACCCCAATCAATTGTATGTAAGATTCAAACATTCTTACTCTAATCGATTTAGCTTTGGCATAACCGCAGAAAAAGATCGGGGAGAAGCATTTTTTCAAGGCTCCAATAAACAAGGTTTTGATTATTATTCTGCCCATCTCTATCTTAGAAATTATAGAAATTGGTTAAAAACCTTGGCTCTGGGAGATTTTAATGTCAGTTTTGGTCAAGGATTAATCCTATATTCTGGCTTTGGTTATGGAAAAAGCTCAGTAGCAACCACCATAAAACGGAGTGCCAGGACCATCACTCCTTATACCTCCGTAAATGAGGTCAATTTCATGAGGGGGGCTGCAGCGACCTTTGTTCCTTCCAAAAACTTAGAATTTACCGTTCTGGCCTCTTATAAAAACCGAGATGGCAATCTTTTGGAACCGGACACCACTGATTCTGAAACTGCCATCTTTAGTTTAAGCTCCTTTGATTTGGATGGCCTACATCGTACTCAGGCTGAAATTGCAGACGAGGATGTGGTTAGTCAATTAACGCTTGGCTCCAGTTTAAGATATAAATTAGATCGAGGACATATAGCCCTAAATACCCTATTCGACCAATTTGACAAACCACTTTTGCGAACCCCACAGCCTTATAATCAATTCTTTTTCAGTGGTGATCGTCTCTTTAATGCCAGCCTTGATTATGCCTATAGATGGAGAAACGTGCATTTGTTTGGGGAAACGGCCATCAGTGATAATGGCAGCATTGCTTCCCTAAATGGATTATTAATGAGTTTGGATAGAGCTATAGATCTGGCAATTGCCTATCGAAACTATCCTAAAGACTACCAGGCATTGAATGCAAATCCCTTTGGTGAAACCACTGGAGCCAGAAACGAAAGAGGCTGGTACATAGGGATGGAATTCAGACCCATAAAAAACTGGACCCTTACTGCTTATTATGATAATTGGGAACACCCTTGGTTGCGTTTTCAAGTTGATGCCCCTTCCAGAGGCCATGAATATCGCGCCAGACTCACCTACTATTTAAAAAGAAGATTGCGCTCCTATATAGAGGTAAGACAGGAGGTGAAAGAAAGAAATACCCCTGATAATGAAACCCCATTAAACACGCTTAGCACTTTCAGGCTTTTCCAAACGCGATTGCACTTCGCCTATACCCTTTCCAAAAGTGTTGAACTAAGAAGCAGAATTGATTATGGTTATGCTTTTAATGAAGTCGATCAATATCAAAAAGGCTTTGTGGTTTTACAAGATTTGATTTTCAGACCTGCCAGCTCTCCTTTTTCATTTACAACCCGTTATGCTCTTTTTGATACAGATGGTTATGATATCCGGTTTTACCATTACGAGAATGGTCTTCTTTATAATTTTTCAATACCTGCTTATTATAATAAAGGGAGTCGGTTTTACTTTAATTTGCGCTATCGCCCTGTCAAAGCTTTCACGATTGAAGGCCGTATTGCTCAGACCTTCTGGTCCAATCAATCCTCCATCGGCTCCAGCCTTGAAGAAATAGACGGACAGGTAAGAACTCAGGTAAGTGCACAAATCAAATATCAGTTTTAGGATAGTTCCTTGTTCCGCGTTCCTTGTTCCATGTATTTTTAAAGATCAAAATGTTTAAATTTTTAGGCCATAACTAAGTGAATTGGCTCTAATATTCAAAAATTCCACCTTCCACCTTCCGATTTCCGCCTTTTTTATAAGAATGTGTAATACTTTTATTTTCCTACAGTATATCCATATAAAAAGAGCATACAAGGGTGAATCCATACAGCGACGAATCATTAATGGAAAAGGTAAAAGACGGCCAGCTTGGTCAAATGAGTCTTTTATTTGAACGCTACCATAAAGAATTGTACCATTACTTCTATAGGCTGAGTCAAGATGTGAATGACTCTAAAGATTTATGTCAGCAGGTTTTTTTGCGGATGATCAAGTATAAAAACACCTTTCATAGAAATAAAAAATTTAAGGTCTGGATGTACCGGATTGCAAAGAATGTCTGGTTTGATCTATATAAAAAAAGACAAAAGGATAAAAAGCAATTGAAAAATGGGATACATGAAAGCGGGATAAGCTCAAACAGGGGTTTAGGTGATTCCGAAGAAACTCAAAAACTGGAAGTAGCAATCAAAAGATTATCCGAGGATCAACAGGAGTTATTGATCATGCACTTTTATCAAAACATCAAGGCACCAGAAATTGCGGAGATCCTACAAATCAGTCCAAATAATGTCAGAGTGCGTACACACCGAGCGATAAAGGCCTTAAGAAAGGAATTTAAAAAAATAAATAAGGAAAGAACTAATGGAAAATGAAAATTGGTCCATTTATTATGTGGAATTCATCAAGGGAGAACTAGACGAGGAATTGGCTTCCAAGGTAAAACAATACCTGGCGGATCATCCCGAAGACTTGGAATATTTTAATTTTCTTAATTCCAGCATAAAAAATCTATCCAAGCAATCTATTGAAATCCCGGAAGAAGATTTAAGGAGAGCCTTTTTTAATATGCTAGAGGTGGAAGTTCAAAATGCTAAAAACCTTAAAAACAAATCACTTAGTATTCCACCTCTACTTCACCAATTACTCCACAAAATTCAATGGAAAAGCATGGCATTTGGTTCCATAATGCTGGTTATAGGTGCCCTGGGGAGTTATTTAATAAACAGCAACCAAAAACCAGAAACCTCTACCCTTTCCAGTTTAGAAGAAGAAATAAATGATTTGAAGCATATGGTGCTGCTCAATCAATTGAACAATCAATCACCATTTGAGCGCATCAAAGGGGTTCAGATTGCGAAGGACTATCAGGAAATAGATTTGGATATGATTGAAATCCTATCTGAGAAATTATTCTTTGATGATAATGAACATGTAAAAATTGCGGCAGCCCATGCCCTCAATAAATTTAAAAGCCACCCCTTAGCTAGAAGCAAATTACTAGAAAGTCTGGACATGGTAAAAGAACCGTATGTGCAAATTTTATTGATAAAAATAATAGGAGAATGGGATGCCCAAAGTGCAGGCAACAAAGCACAGGAACTGCTAAAAAATGAAACATTACAGCCCGAATTAAAAGTTATTGTTGAATCTATGATATAATCGAAAATTATGAAAAATTTAATATTGACCTTATCCTTAATTATCGGATTTATTCCGATTTATGCCCAAGAATATCTCGAAAATACCTTTCCAATCAAAAAGGGCCAAAGCCTTGCTCTTGACTTCGCTTATGCTGAAAAGATAATTGTCCATCTTGGCCAGGAAAATATTGTAAAATTGAAGATTCTCCTCGATTTTGCAGATTCCAAGGGCAACAGTTTAAACGATCGTTTTAAAGTAATTCATAAAAGCTCTGGAAAGGAAATGAGTATCAATGGAAAATTGAGCAATTTTAACGCCAATCAAGTAGTATCCAAAAGAAGAGCACATACCAAAAAGAACGATAAAAAAACCATAATCACAGATACGGTAGTTGAGGTTTGGGTACCTGAAGGAGTGGATTTGAATATAAAATCATTGGCTGCAGCGGTTGATATAGAACATAATAAAGCTTCTTTATTGGTCAATACCATAAATAATATCAACCTCAACCTGGATAAGGAAATTAGCGCCAATTTCAGCCTGAGTTCCTTAATGGGTAAAATTAATCTGGACAGAGATTGGGAAGTCAACCTGGATAAATTTCCAACAGATAAATCTTTCCAAATGGATATTGTAACAAAAGATACTTCCTTTTCCATCCATGCCGGTGAACAAAGGCTTTCTTTGAAGGATGGCAAGTTTGAAATATCTTTAAAAACAATTACCGGGAATATTAAGATTACTACAAATAATTTTTCCAGGAATTAAATGGTAGTAGGCCTTTTAGGCGAAGTATATAGAAGTATGCCCACCTTTAGAGTCGTGCATTGATTAGTTATAATAAGCCTCTGATGTACACTGGTCCAACTGATTTTCGCTGTTATTTATCGTGTATTAAAAAGTGAGGATCAGCTTAATCAGCGTTTATCAGTGGCCAAATGTTTTCTAAATTAATCATATAACTAATCAATGTACGGCTTTAGAGGGGGGCGCATTAATTTGTTTGCAAAATACTTCTAAATACTTCTACTAAACTTCTATTTTACTTCTAGATAATACCTAGAAGCCAATTTAAACATTTGGTAGATTAGTCTATCAGTGGTTTTCCATCCTTCGGCGGAGTATTTTTCAGGTATACATCTGCAAACTTCAGAATCCGGCTATAGGCCTCTATTCGGTTATCGGTTTTTACAAAACCATGCCCCTCATCTTCAAATAAAACATATTCTACCGGAACATTATTTGCTTTAATGGCCTCTACTATTTCGTCAGATTCTATTTTCAGGACCCTCGGATCTTTAGCTCCTTGAAGTACCATTATTGGTTTGCTAATATTATCCGCATGGAATAAGGGTGATATTCGGTACAGGCGAACAGAGTCAGTAGCGGGATCTCCCATTTCGGCATATAAAGCATCTTTGGCAGCACCCCACCAAGGAGGTATATTTCTTAGGGTACGCAGCCAGTTTGTAACTCCATAAAGATTTATGCCAATCTCAAAGGCATCAGGTTGATTTGTCATAGCCGCCATTACCATGAAACCTCCATAGGAACCACCAATGATACCAACCTTATTGGGATCAATAATTTCCTGTTGCTGAAGCCATTTCTTACCCCAGATACAATCCTGAAGGTCCTTTTCCCCATGGTTTTGATCATCCATTTTAAAAAATGTTTTTCCATATCCACTACTTCCCCGATTATTAACAGCAAGTACAGCGTACCCATGGTTTACCAAATATTGTATTAAGGTATTAAATCCCACCCTGGATTGGCCTCCTGGGCCCCCATGCACCCAAACCAGAGCAGGGACTCTATTTTTTTTGGAAGCTAATTTTGGTTGATAATAAATAGCGGGAATCTCAATCCCATCGAAGGATTTATACCGAATGACTTCTGCAGATACCAAATCATCAGGATTAATGTCCGGATTCAGGGTTTCAGTCATTTTTTTGAGTTCCTGGGTAGATATATTGTAAATATAAAGGTTGCTGGGAGCCTTAGAGGTTCCGATAGTAAGTAACAATAAACTTTCGTCTTTTGAAAAACTTACAGATGTGATGTCTCCGTCCTTTATTTCAGGAAAAAAAATTGGTTTTCCTGATTCATTGTCTAAAATTATTATATTATTTTTTCCATCTTCATTAATCGCAATCACCCGATATTTTTCATTATCGCTCTCGTAACTGTACATAACATCCCAATCGGTCTCGTAGACAATTTCCTCAACTCCCGAAGCAATATCATATCGATTTAGATAAGAAAACTCTTTACCCGCATCGGTTATAAAATAAAAAAAACGATTATCCTTGCTAAAACCAGCAGAGAAGTAAGATCCAGGTTCTTTTGAAATTTCAATTTTTGAATTATCCTTTGAATCAATCAAATACAATTTATTTTCACTAGAAGTAATGGGTTCAAATACGCAAAAAGCACTTTCATCGAATGTCATGTCATTGATAACCAACCCTTCATCATTTTGATAGACCATTTCGGGTTCCCAGTTTGAGATACTCATCTTATATAAGTCGAATACCTGTGGATTTCTTTTATTGGATTCATAATAAAAATGGGTTTGATCTTCATCCCAGTCGAAGAAAATGACTTTTTCCTCTTCTCCTGGAGTTAAATCAAGGCTGCTTCCATCCTCTTCTAGCAGGTAGATGTGATCGATTTCATTTCCACCCTTATCAGCTGAATATAAGATCTTTTCAGTGTTTGGAACGTAACCAATACCATAGAATGATTCTTTTTCAGAATTTGTAATCTGTTTTTTGGAGCCATCTTCAATGTCAATCTCGAACAAATTAAAAATTCCAGGCTCATTACTTGTCATCAGAATTTTTCGATTGTCATTTGAAATGTCATCACCAAAAACAGAAATGTTTTTCACGAATTTGTCAATAGCATAGGTTTTTACTTCTGTAGGCTCTTCATTTGCACAAGAACCAAGTAAGAAAAATAAAAAAAGGGTGCTTAGATGTTTCATAATCCTTTTTTTTAAGAATAATCAAATAATATTAATTCTTAGATAATATAGAACTCATCATCATCACTCTTGATGCAGGTAATCAGTGGGATTTACAATTGCGGCCTTATAAGCGTGATAACTTATTGTTATTACTCCAATTAAAGTAATAAGTACTAAAGCTAAAAGAAAGGGAAATATTCCAGCCGAAGTATGATAGGCAAAAGTCTCCAACCATTGATTAGTAGCCCACCAAGCCAAAATTGCAGCAAAAGGAAAAGCAATTAGGATTAGCCAAAGGAATGGTTTGGCTAATAATACAATGATATTGCCTATGCTAGCTCCAATTACTTTACGGATCATCATTTCCTTTTGTCTTTTTACAACTGTGAAAGCTAAAAACGAAAAAAGGCCAATACAAGCAATAAGTATGGTAAGGATTGTTAAGAGATTGATCAGTTTTCCAAGCCGATCTTCTTGCTCGTACAATACAGCTATGTCTTCATGAAGAAACGTATACTCAAAAGGAGTATCATTAACCTGGGCTTCCCATATCCCTTTTAACTGAGTTATAGTAGTTTCTTGATGATCAGGCTGAAGACGAACCACCAGATGGAAGAAATCTTGAGGTTGTACTCTGAGAAACATTGGATGAATGGTTCGATAAAGCGGCTCAAAATGCATGTCCTGATAAACTCCAATAATTTTCACCCTCTCAATGGTATCTATTCCAGTTCCTTGTTGAGGAAGAATTAACAATTCTGTATTTATGTAAGGACTATCAAGTGCTATTTGGATGGCAGAAGTCTCATTAATTAATACTGCCTGGCCCTTATCTTCACCATATGAGGGATCGAATTTTCGGCCATGAAGAATTTTTAAATCCATTGTCTCTACATAATTGAAGTCCACTGGTATTACAACTGGGCTATGAATCTCTGTTTCAGGCCGGCCAGCAACTCTTACATTTAGAAGACTTCGATTTTGACCTGGCACAGATCCTGTCAAACATGCATCCTTCACTCCAGTCAATTCTTTTGCTCTCTCCTTCAATCGCTCCAATAAAGGCAAAGTCTGATCAAAATCAGATAGAATGGGTGCTGGAATAACAACCTGATCCAATCGTTCAAAGCCCATATCCATATTTTCAATGTAATTAAGCTGCTTTGAAATAATACCAGCACCAATAATTAATGCAGAGGCAATTATAAATTGTACGAAGAGCAATATTTGTCGTAGGTACCTACCCTTATTACCAAAAGTGATGGAACTTCTAAATACGGCAACTGGGTTTACATTGGCCAGGATCAAAGCTGGATAACTACCTGCAACTAGTCCTATAAACAGACCAAAAGCCAATAATAATAGAAGAATGAAAGAGTCCGAAAAGTAATTCATCGAAATGTAGATGCCCATACTTTTGCCTAGGTATAATCGCATCACTTCCGCCAATAACACACCAAATACTATGCTAATCAATGCTAGAACACAGGATTCTCCCAAAAATTGCTGGGTGATATTCCTGCCCAATCCTCCAACAACTTTACGCACACCTACTTCTTTCAAGCGGACCTCTGCAAGTGCCGTAGCTAGATTAATGTAATTAATAGCAGCAACAAATAGAATTAAGATACCCACCATTAGAAAAATACGAACATAGAGAATATTACCATTATTTTTTAATTCCACGTTGGTATGAGACCTAAGATGGATATCAGTTAATGCTTGCAAATGAATTGCTTTAATGCGCTGTTTGGCCTCCTCATCCATTCTCCTGTTAAAAATATCACTAAGCTTAGTTTGTGCCATATCAGGTTCTCTAGACTTTATATAAGTATAGAAACTGGTAAAACTAGGGTTATTAAAAACTGCATGGCTTTTCCCAAAGGTTTGTTGAAGTGTTGGCATGGAAATTAATATTCCCAGGTCAAAATGAGATTGCGCAGGATAATCTTCAACCAATCCGGAAACAGTTATGGGAATTTCCCCTGACCAATGATTAATAATAAAGCTTTTACCTATGGGATCTTCTTGTCCAAAATATTTTTGTGCAATACTTTGTGTGATAATTGCTTGATTAGGACTATTGAGAAAGTTCGTTTTGTTTCCAGATAGCCATTTCAAATTGAAAATATGGGAAAATGTGGAATCTGCATAAAGTAAATTTTCCTCCCAAATGACCTCCTCTTTTATGAGGATTTCCTCCCCCACTCCCCCAAAAAAATGGGTGCCTTTCTCAATTTGTGGTATTTCTTCCAAAGCCCAACCCAACCAGGGATATCCTACAACGGGAAACTCGGCAGCGGTTCCGCCTATGTCCGCCTTAAAAATTAATCGATAGATATCTTGGTAATCGGGATGAAAACGATCATAACTCCATTCGGATCGTACAAAACTGAGCATGATCAAGCTGGAAGCAATTCCGATGGCTAAGCCTAGAATATTAAGAATGGAATAAAAACGGTATTTCCATAGATTGCGCAGGGCTGTAATAAAATAATTTCGAAGCATAAGGTTAGGTGTGTTTTAAAGGGCAAAGGTGCATAAAAGACTAAATTTGTCACTACTAAATTTACAAAAAAAGATTAGGAAAGGATAGCTGACAAATCCCCATGAAAAATGTTACACCTATCCTTACTTCTATCCTAATTCTATTTACTTCCATCTAATTCAATTTAACAAGTGACAATCCTCAAAATGACTCGTCTAATAAATATCTAAGCAATTAAAGAAGAGGTAGATGGAAAGTTTAACCCAACAAAAGGATTAAATTAGGAGTGCCTTAACATATTAAAGCTTAGATTTGTTTTATTATTTTAGATCTGATTTTACGTCAATAAATTATTCAAACATTCGTTTTATCCCAAAAAAAATATTCATATGAAAAAACTATTCGTTCTTTTTGCAGCTCTTTTTGTCTTTTCAGCTACTTCTCATGTTCACGCTCAAGATAATACTGAAGAGGATAATCGTGTATCCTTCAAAGGGTATGCTTATGCACAAATGCGTGATGTAGCCAAAGGCAAAAAAATTACTGCAGGAACTGTCAAACTACTAGATGAAAAAGGAGAAACCGTCATTGAGGAAAAATCATTTACTGATGTTGAGCCATTTATTATTTTGGTAAAGCCTGAAACCATATACACTCTTCAGGTTTTTGATGGCAGTGGTAAAATGTTGAAGTCCGGCCCTTTTGGAATTAGTGCAGATTATTATTCCAAAAATGAAGCCTTAAAGGAAGGACGTTGGGTTCCTCATGTAGAAGGTAGAAAAGAATATGGATTAGCCCTGTTCACCGCAACTGCTAAGTTACCTCCTACCAAATACTCACAAAGCAGTAGCTCTGGAAGCCAATCTGTAGGAAATATGAAATTACCTGATTTAATGGGTTCTTTGACAGAATTAAGGGCATTTAGCTGGTAAATAATAGTATTGGGTAATGAGTATTGGGTATTGGGACTCTTCCCACTACTCACTACTCACTACTCACTACTCATAAAGTAAGTATTTATTCCTTATCCCTTCAAATTTTTCTAATCCTGGCTGCCAGCTCTGTCTAATTTCCTCTTCTGTTTTTCCGGCAATAATTTGTTCCCTTAAGTCAGGACCACCAGCCAGTTTATCAATCCATTTATTTTCCAAGAAAAAATTAGCTTTATCTGGGAATTCCTGGTATCGATTTAACAAATAGGACAAATTGATTTTCGCTTCTTTCCAAATTTCCTCTTCTGGAATTGTAGTCAAATCATAGCCTCTACATAATTTACCATTCAACTTTGGATATTTAGCACCAGGGTTTGGAGCGGGAGTGAATGAATAATCTCCATTGGGTAGATCAGGGTGTCCTATGATTTGAAACTGCTTATTTGTTCCTCGTCCTATACTCAATTGAGTGCCTTCGAAAAAACAAAGAGAAGGATACAAATAAATACTTCTCATGTTGGGAAGGTTAGGAGAAGGATTTTTAGGCAAGGAATAAGGGGTTTGGTGAGTATAATTTAGACAGGTAATCACTTCTAGTTTGCATCTTAGGCCATTGGCCAGCCAAGACTCACCATTGACCATTTTGGCATATTCACCAATGGTCATACCATGAACTATAGGTATTGGATGCATTCCTACAAATGATTGATATCCCTCCTGCCGAATAGGGCCATCCACATAATGTCCATTTGGATTAGGGCGATCCAAAATGATTAGGAGTTTGTCATTCTCTGCACATGCCTCCATCACATAATGCATGGTAGAAATATAAGTGTAAAAACGAGCTCCTACATCCTGGATATCAAAAATGAGCCAATCCAGGTCCTGGAGATCTTCAGATGAAGGCTTGCGTTTTTTTCCATATAATGAAATTACCGGAACACCTGTTTCAGGGTCCAGTCCATCTACTATTTTTTCTCCAGCATCAGCAGTCCCTCGAAAACCATGTTCAGGAGCAAAAACCCTGGCAATTTCAACTCCTTTTGCCCGCAGTACATCCACCAAATGCTTACCCTCAATCGAAGAAGTATGGTTAACGACCAGCCCTCCCTTTCCATTTTTTATCAAACTAAGATATTGATCCAGGCGTTCAGCTCCCAAAATAACAGAGGGAGGTGTTTCTGCAATAGGATAAGATGATAAATTATCCGGAGTTTGGGTGTTGCTGCAATTAAGAAGGAAAAGAACTAAAAATCCAACAATTTTATTTAACTTCACAATCAATTTGTTTTAAAAGTGGTGGAATGAACCGAAAATATGCCATCATAGACATCGAAACGACGGGAGGAAACCCCTCTCGTGATAAAATTACAGAAATTGCCATTGTTATACATGATGGGGAGCAAGTTATTGACCAATTTGAAAGCTTGATCAATCCTGAACGCTACATTCCTGCCGGAATAACAGAATTAACCGGCATTACTCAGGAAATGGTGGATCAGGCACCCAAGTTTTATGAAGTGGCCCGCCAAATTGTTGAGCTGACTCAAGGAGCAGTTTTTGTCGCCCATAATGTACGTTTTGACTATGGATTTATCAAAAAGGAGTTTTCTCGTTTAGGATATGCTTATACCCGTAAACAATTATGCACAGTAAGAATGAGTCGCAAAACCTTTCCGGGGCTGCGTTCTTACAGTCTTGGCAATCTTATCCACCATTTTAATATCTCCATAGATCAAAGGCATAGGGCAATGGGAGATGCAAAAGCCACCGTTCAATTATTTGAATACATTCTTGAAGAAGAAAGAGACAGCTCAGAAATCAAAGATATGATCAATTTAGGCATCAAAGAATCTTTATTGCCTCCAGGAATTGATATCAATAAAATTCATTCCTTACCTGAAACTTGCGGCGTTTATTATCTGCATGATGACTTGGGGAATGTTGCCTATGTGGGGAAAAGCATCAATATTAAAAAACGAGTAGCTGACCATTTTTCCAATCTGAATAAAAAAGGGAGTAAAGTCCATAAGGTCGTCCGAGACATTTCTTATGAAGAAACGGGTTCTGAACTGATCGCCCTTCTTCTCGAATCTTATGAAATAAAAAGACTACAACCTCCCATTAACCGCGCTCAAAGAAGAACTACCTTTCCTTATATCATGTTCGCATGGAAAGATGAGAATGGTTATCTCAGGTTTACAACAGATAAGGTCAAATTAAAAGAACGCAAAAATCTTCGGATCATAGGAGAATATCCGAGCATTGCTTCAGCTAGAAGTCGGCTAGGCCTGGTCAATGAGGAGTTTGAATTGTGTGGTAAATTAACAGGCAAAGAAAAAGGTAGTGGTGCTTGTTTTTCTTTTCATCTAAAACAATGCCAGGGAGCCTGTATCGGGCAAGAATCTCCTGAAGAATACAATCAAAAGGTAGAAGAGGCAATCCCCTACCTGGGTATTGCTTTTGATGAAGATTTTATCCTGATTGATGAAGGCAGGCATGAGCAGGAAAGAGCGGTTGTTTTAGTGGAAAATAATCGCTTTCAGGGCTTTGGCTTTATCAGTACCGAAAATGGTTATCAAGATATTGAAGAACTAAGAACAGCTATAGATCCTTATCCTCATACTCCTGAAAATCTGGGAATAATACAGCGGTATTTAAGTAAAGGTAAGAAGGACGTGCAGGTGTTGAAATTGGAGTAACCGTGTTCAAGTGTTAATACCCAATCACATCTCCAGCCATTTTTTAAAATGACTTGCTTTTAGCTTACTGATGAGTACTTCTTCTTTGGCTGCAGGACTTAAATCCAATTTTAATTTGCGATGGAAATGCTGAGTAGCTGAATTAATAGACATTCTAGAAACGATAAATTGACGATTGGCCCTGAAAAAGCTATTAGGATTCAATTGAAGTTCTATTTTATCCAGGCTTTGTTCAATTACAAACTTTTCATTTTGATGAGTAACACAATGGACCAACTGCTTTTCTAAATAGAAGTAAGCTATTTTCTCCACTGCAATTGGCAAGATTTTGTCTCTTACATACACCAAAAGGTTATTTTTATAGGTTTGAGGCTGAGTTTTTTGGATCTTTTGAATTAAAGACAACAATTCATTATTGCCTACTTTTTTGGATTTATATATGGATTCATATTTTGAAAGTGCCGCTTCCAGCTCGTTTTTACCAATGGGCTTAAGCAAATAATCTACGCTATTGACTTTGAATGCCCTCAAGGCATATTCATCATAGGCCGTAGTAAAAATAACAGGGAATTGAATGTCGGTTTGCCTAAAAATGTCAAAGGAATCTCCATCAGCGATTCGAATATCAAAGAATCCTAAATCTGGAGGAGGATTGGTGCTTAACCAATAAACGGCGTCCTTTACCGACTCAATGATGGCCAGGATTTCTATTTCATGACTCGTTTCCATCAGGAGGTCACATAGATTTTGTGCAACCCCAAGTTCGTCTTCAACGATTAATACCTTCATAGAAGTGGGACTTGTACTCTAAAGTAATGCTGATTTTTTTCAATAATAATTTCTTCCTGGGCCAATAATTTATATCGGTTAGAAAGGTTTTCCAAGCCCATTCCGAGTCCGTTTGATTGCTCTTTTTCCTGCAAACTGTTTTCTACAATAAGCTTGTTCTCTTTAACATAAAATTGAACATTTAAAGGATTATCCTTGGTCATCAAATTATGCTGAACCGCATTTTCCACTAACAACTGAACCGACATTGGCGGAACCTTTTTTTGCCGAAATTTTTCCGGAATATTAATAATGATTACAAGCTTTTCACCAAATCTTTTTTTTAGCAAAAATAAATAAGACTGTACAAATTTGAGTTCTTCCTCTAAGCTCACCAGGTCTTGCTGTTTGCTGGCCAAAGTGTAACGATAAGTGTTAGACATTTCCTGGATAAATTCCAAGGCTACTTCTTTTTTCTCATTTCTGACAAGTGTGCTCAAAGAACTTAAGGTATTAAAAAAAAAATGAGGGCTAATCTGATCTTTTAGAGCCGCTAATTCTGCATTCGTTTTTTCTTCGCGCAGCAGGTTTTTTTCAAGTTCTGTAGTTTTCACTTTTCTAAAGAGCAACATAATATAGGCCTCAGCAACTCCAATAACCGCAATAGGCAAATTAGAAGTCAGAAAATAATCTGTAGGAAAAATCTTTTCTCGAAAATCAAAATTCGCATTAAACCAAAGGCCTTCCAAGTAGCTATAAATCCAATAAATTAAAATGTTGAATACAATAATGATCATTATCCTAATGGCTCTGGGGAAGCTGGCAGGCACTATTTTTTCTTTCCAGAAATAATTAAAAAGTGCCAAAATGGAAAAAATAACAAAATGATAAATTGATAAAGAAATACCAAAATCCGAACGCTTTATGCTCATGATGGGCAGCTCATTCACCCTACCTGATCCAAGTAAACCCAGTACATACCAATAAACCTTTATGTTGAATAATAAAGTAATCACGATACCTGAAATCAAAATCAACCAAACAATCGAATAATTTATTTTTCTCACAAATAATTAATTGGTTTATATTAATCCCTATTGAAGTTAACTAAATACGGAAATTCCATCTTCCACCTTCCACCTTCCACTTTCCCTCATCTCATTTGGATCCTAAAAGTCAACATTGCATAGCGACCAATGGTGTTCCACCTACGTTGCATCAGAAAATTGGTCTCTCCTATACGTTGGAATCCTATGTATTTATTTAATAAATCAAACCCGCTCAAAGTAATGGAGGCTTTTTCAGCCTGTAGGAAAAAATAACTGATGCTGCTGGTCAACAGCGGAACGCTGACGGCCTGGTCAAAACTTTGAGCATTGTAATTTAATACATTTGCTCTAGCTTGAAAATTCCACTTTTTATTGGGGGTATACCGTAAGTTTCCAGTGAAATTAGTATTGAAATAGACATTGTTCTGATCTTCTGCTACAGAAAACCTTGAATCTGTCAAATTAATGGAGGCAGATAAATTGATTGCAAATTGGTCATTATTCCTGTTTTCAATACCCAAATTCAACATATGGGTGAAATTGGTGTTGATGTTTTGTACTCCATTTATGAATACAATCCCTCTACTCCATACTTCCCTTGATGTAATATTTAAATTGATGCCCAAGCTGCGTAGTGGAGTAGCAAAGTAAATATAGGACACCAGCTGACTATTATTTTTCACATTGACTGGTGAGTTTATTCTTACCAAATCCTCACTAATTTCTTGTGACCACCGAATCTTATTGGAAGTATAATTTCCTGAAACACGAACGATAACAGAAGTAAAGGAAAACTGGTCAAACATCGACCAGGTCATCGCTAAATTATGGTGGTATTCTGGTTCTAAATTTAGATTGCCCTGAATGATTGTTAATTGGTTGATGGAGTCAATAACTGGGTTTAGTTGTTGAATGGATGGCATAACAATATTTGTGGAATACCGCCCGTTGATCCTGCGGCCTGTCCGATATTCATTTCTAAAACTAAAGCCTGGTAGCCAATAAAAATATTGCGGTTTGTCAATGCTGCTTGCATCCAAAATTTTATCGAAGCTGTTGACCATGGCATCCATCGATAAATTAATTTGAGTTTTATTGGCCATTTTATTCAGCTTAATGGATGGCCTGATATACCTTTGGTCAAGAGAAAAATCAGGAATGGGTATTTCATCAAATTCTTCTAAGGTGTTCAGAACTCCTTCTGCTCTCTTAAAATTAGCTTCCTCCCTGCCCAGGCCGGCACCTAGGGTAAGTGTCCAATTTTCTCCTAACTGCTGGATTAGAGAAGGAGTTGCCCGCATTCTCAATCGATCCGTTTGACTATTTCTGAATTGTTCGACATTTGCATTACTCAGGGGATCAAATAAGGTGGTACTATTTGACCAATCCAGGTCGGCTGAATTTTCATTGTAAGTAAGATTTCCATTCAACTTAAGTTGGGTTTTATCCCCCTTTATCTTAGTGATATAGGTTGCTCGGGTATTGATGCTGGTTTCGGAAGTTTTACTTTGGGTGCTATTTTCAAATTGGTTGACCCTTGCTTTTTCCAATTGTGAATTACTAATATCTTGGCTTTGCAAATTATTGGTTCCTATGATGAAGTCGCCATCCAATATCAAGCGGTTTTTCTTATTAAAATTATGCCGAGCACCATAATTAAATTTATGAGGACGATCTTTTTCTAATACAGTTAAATTCTGGACTTGCTCATAAGTGCCGGCATCAAAGAAATTTGTGGTGTTTACTTCTTCCTCCAGGTCTTTTTGAATACTACTTCCTAAGTAATTCACAAAATACCGATTCATGCTACTTGGGTTATAAGAGAGGTTAATACCTCCCCCAAGCGTGGTGTTTATTCCCTTAGTATTTTGTCCAAACTGATTATTTCCCTTATGGGTAAATCCGAATTCATTCAGATTATTAGCCATCCCCATCAAAGCATTCTGGGTTTTTTTAGAAAATCGATAAACTTTCCCCTCCAATTTATAATAGTCCTCCGTGCCCAGGCCTGCTGATAGATCTCCGAAATAACCTTTCTTATGGTCTTCTTTCAATTCCAGGTTTATGGTTTTATCTCTAGTGCCATCATCAATGCCAGTAAACAAAGCTTCTTCTGATTTTCGATCAATAACCTGTACTTTTTTCAGTGCTTTTGCTGGTAAATTTTTGGTTGCCACCTTAGGGTCCTTATCAAAAAACTCTTTCCCATCCACTAAAACTTTGGTTACCTCCTCCCCTTCCGCCTTAATATTTCCGCTTTCATCCACTTCAATTCCAGGCAGTTTTTGTAAAAGTTCCTCAACCGCAGCCCCAGGTCTTGTTTTGAAGGCTCGAACATCATATTCAAGAGTATCGGTTTTAAATTTTACAGGTATGAGTTCTGCCTCAACAATTACTTCCTCCATCATTGTAGGTTTGAGAACCATAATTCCCAAATCCTCACCCTTTGAGGAAGGGACATCCATAATCAGGTATTCCGTCTGCATACCAACATAAGAATACTGCATTAGGTAATTTCCCGATTTGACATTACGGATATGATATTCCCCTTTTGCATTGGTTACTCCAAAAAATTGAAGGGTGGAATCACTTGGATTTAAAAGAGCCACTGTTGCATGACTTAAAGTATTGCCGGAATCATCCAATACCTTCCCCTTTAATGAATGCTGGCTAAAACCAATGAATGAAAGGTTGATACAGAATAATAAACAGTATAGTGATTTGGACATGTTAGTTTCTTTAAAGTTTTCACGTGTTTAAGTTTTCACGTGTTCAGGTTAGGAACTACTATTTTGAAAGTATAGCTGCTTATTGGTGCTTTTCTATGCAGTTTTCCAAAACCCTTATATAGAACAATATTTTAATTAGCCGAACTAGTCAGTTAAAAATCCCTAAAACAAGACCCTTGTTCAAGACTCAAAAAAACTTAACGTAAACACGTGATAACGTGAACACATGATCACGTTAGAAATCAACCCTTCGTTTTATTCTTTTTCCTAGCTTCCATCATCTTCTGATATTCCTCAATTTTCTCGGCAGCTATTTTTTCAAATTTTTCAAGAGAGAGCTTTTGCCCCTTATCTAAAGTATTTAAGTCGGATTTTTCAGGAGGAGTTAAATCAATGGAGGTGGCCAGGAGAAAAACTTCACCATTCTTTTCCAAGCCTAGAATAAGCCCCGGCAATCCAAAATAATTATCAGGACCAGCAGCTACAGGGATCTCAGAGGTAAACCAGGCTGTAATAATTTCAGTGCCTACTTTTATTTCAGCACCTAGGCAAACATAATCCTGAACCTTTTTCTTATTACTGGTCAGTCTCCATTTTTTTTGTTCTAACTCAGTAGAAACCAGAAAATTTCGGGTCATAAATTCCCTTTGCTCAACGCGCTCATTTGCTTCAAAATCATAATATATCTTTTTAACTACAGCTTGTGGCTTCTTAGAATAATTAGCCTTCATAATGGCTCCCCTTAATTCTCTGGACATGGGCTTATTTTTAGATGGGTCTTCCTCATACATAGCTTCTTGAGAAGAAAAATATAAGGTATGATAGGATTTTCCGGTTTTTGGTAAATCTGCTATATAAGCATCCCATCGGGGATCATCGAATACTCCTTCTAAATTATAGTTGATGATTTGTTCATAGCTTACTTTACCACCTATTGTTTCCTGAGCGAACAGTGGATTGGAATTTAAAAAAAAGACGATTGCAGGAAATAGCAGGATAAATTTAAATTTTTTCATAATGCTTATATTTAATTTGAGTCAGCTTATCACACTCAATAAGCTTAGAAGACCTCCTCTTAACTAATATTGTGTTATTCAACAATTTTAGTCATTGGAATAGCAATTTTTTTGATAAATATTTATACAACAAAGTTAAGGGAGAGATTAGAGAATAGCTTTGAAATGGAGCATTCTGATGTCCATTTCAAAGCCCTATTTGTCCATTTGAGCTAAATAAGCCTAAGTCATCCAACAAATCAAAGAATTCTAGAATTAAAAAATCAAAGGATCATATCAGCAGCTTTTTCTGCAATCATAATGGTTGGTGCATTGGTGTTTCCTCTAACAATTTTGGGCATAATAGAAGCATCAACTACTCGTAATTTGTCAATACCATGCACTTTAAGATTCTGATCGACAACAGCCATTTCATCCATACCCATTTTGCAAGTACTAGTAGGATGGTACAAGGTTTCACCGGTGGAACGGATGTGATCTTCAATGGCCTGGTCATCAATAAGTAGGCGTTTAGGATTAAACATATTGGTTCGATAGGGTTTAAAAGCTTCCGTCATCCCCAATTTTTGGGCCAATTTATAACCCCAAATAGATTTATTCACATCCTCCTGGTCACTTAAATAGTTGTGGTCAATAACTGGTCCGTCCTTAAAGTTAGTGGAACTTAAAGAGACGGTTCCCATACTTTTTGGAATAAGGACTTTGCCACCAATAGAAAACCCATTTCCTTTCTTTGGGTTTTCCAAACCATGTTTTTCAAAAAAATTAGGGGCAAAATGAAACTGGGTATCAGGAGCAGATTCTTTAGCTGAAGAACGGACAAAAGCCCCGGCCTCTCCTATATTACTTGCAAAAGGTCCTTTTTTTAGGGCCAGGTATTGAAATAAATTTTTAAATACGATCGGAACATTTTCTGCAGAATCTAATGTTTTTTTATAGTTGCTATTGAACATGGCAAAATACACATAATGATCCTGCAAGCTTTTACCCACTCCTGGAAGATGGTGTTGGACAGGGATATTATGCTTTTTCAGCTCCTCTCCATTTCCAACCCCAGAGAGCATTAAAACCTGGGGGCTATTATATGCACCTGCACAAAGAATGACTTCTTTGTTAACCATCGCTTCCTGTGATTGTCCATTTTGGTGAAATACTACCCCTTTTGCGACCTTATCTTCGATAATAATTCGCTCTACCTGAGCTTCTATCTTGATACTAAGGTTGGACCTGGATTTTGCGGGATTCAAATAGGCGGCGGCAGTACTCCATCGTGCTCCTTTTTTTTGCGTGACCTGATAAATACCAAAACCATCTTGTTTGGCCCCGTTAAAATCAAGGTTTCTTTCGTATCCCAGCTCCTCCCCTGCCTTGACAAATATCTCTGAGAGCTGGTTGGTATACCTGCGGTTGCTTACATTTAAGGGTCCACCCTGGCTGTGAAATTCGTCATCCAGATATTGATTGTTTTCCGCTTTCAAAAAATAAGGCATTATTTCATCAAAGGACCAGCCCTTATTGCCCAAATCGCTCCAATGATCATAGTCAGCTTTATTACCTCGGATATAGATCATAGCATTGATACTACTTGAACCTCCTAACATTTTACCTCGTGGCAAATAAAGCTCTCGATTTCCTGCATGCTTTTGAGGAATCGTGTGAAAGGCATAGTCCAGGTCTGTTTTGAATAACTTGGGAAAGGCTGCGGGTATATGGATGTCTTGTTTTTTATCTTCTTTACCTGCTTCTAATAACAAAACGGTATTATTTTCTGAAAGTCGATTGGCCATCACACAACCAGCTGAACCGGCACCAATAATGATATAATCGTATTGTGGCTTCATTTATGGAACTAATTTATGATCTCCTTAATTTACAATTATAATCAAAAAAACCTTTTTCCTTCAATGAAAATCAATAAAGCAGATTTATACGACTTTTTATATCATTATAAGGATTATAAGTTGGAAGCCAATCGCCTTCAGCAGTTGATCAAAAAGCATAAAGGTCAGGCTCAAACTATCCTCGACATTGGGTGTGGGACCGCCAGTCATCATCGTTTTTTAAGAAATGATTTTGCCATTGATGGCTTGGATATTGATGATCAATATTTAGAAAAAGCCAGGCTTAACAATCCCAAAGGGCATTACCACCAGGGAAACATGATTAACTTTCAATTGTCTCAAAAATATGATATTATTTTAAGCTTATTCAGTGCCATCGGTTATGTAAAAACCCTTGACAATTTAAAAAAGGCAGCTTACAATTGGAGTCTTCATATGCACATTGATAGCCTGGTAATTATTGAACCCTGGATAGAGCCCCATAAGTGGAATGAAGGCCTGGTTTTTTCTCTACATTATGAGGATGAAAATTGGAAAATTAGCCGAATGAGCATTAATCAGGTTGAGGAAAGAGTCTCAATATTGTACTTCCATTATCTAATAGGCAGACAAAAAGAAGGGGTGCACTATTTCCAGGAAAAACATGAACTGGGTTTGTTTAAAATAAAGGAAATGATTGACATCTTTGCTCAAAGCAACATTAAATTAGAGTATATACAAGACTCCATTTTTCCAAGAGGTTTATTAATTGGGAAAAAAACGGAATCTAATTAAAAAGGTTATTTATGGTTACCTATCGTACAGCAATCAAAGAGGATGCAAAAGACATAGCCCTACTACATGCCCAAAGCTGGCAGGAAAATTACCGCGGAAGTTGGTCGGATCACTACCTGGATCATGAGGTCATTCCAGAACGAGTGGCAGAGTGGCAAAAAAGATTTGAATCAAATAATCCTGATCAATACGTTATGCTGGCATTGGAGGAAGGGAATTTGTGTGGTTTTGCTTGTACCTATCTCAATTATGATCCCGAACATGGGGCTCTTTTAGATAATTTGCATGTCAGCAGTCAATTTCATAAAAGAGGTATAGGTCACCAATTGATTTTGGATGCAGCAACATGGGTAAGGCAGAAGGATCCTAATTCCGGTCTTTTTTTATTGGTTTTGGAAGCCAACCAGGCGGCCATTCGATTCTATGAACGGCACAATGGCATTCTTTCAGAGAAAACCATGTATAATAATCCAGATGGAGGCCAATCTCCAATATTGAAGTATGTATGGAAGGATTTAGGAGTGTTCGGATAAATTCATCAATTTACAATTAGTACAGAGTTGGTATTTCCGTCCCCATCCTTTTCCCGGATTGGATTGGCAGGATCTACCATCCATTTGCCATCAATAATAAATTTGTACCAGTGCTTGCCTGCATTCATATCCAGGTGAATGATCCATCCATCATCATCCTGGCGCATTTGCAGCTCGTTTTCCTTCCAGTTATTAAATGAACCTGCTAAGATTACCTTTTCGGCATCTGGAAAGCCTTCTAATTTGAAAGTGACCGTGCTTACAACTTCCAAAATGGAATTGAACGTATTGTGCTCATTCTTTTTCTTTTTGGGGTTGGCAGGATCATGCATCCAACTTCCATCTACAATAAATTTATATTCGTAATATCCCGGGGGTAAGTTTGCTCTCAATTCCCAACCATCATCTATTTTATTCATTTCCAGGAATTGTTCATCCCAACTGTTAAAACTACCTGCCAAAATTACTCGGCTGGCATTTGAATAGCCATTTAAGTAAAACCTGACTTTTCCCTCAGTATCCGGTTGGATGGTATGCATTTTCAAATTATAGACCTCTTCAAGAAAAATATTTTGAAAGATCTTATTGGTATTATGTTCCTTAGGATTAGGCTCTGCCCAGTATTTATTATTGATCAAAAATTTAAACTCCCAGGTGAAACGATCATCAAAATCTATTATTTTTTTTCTCAACTGGTATTTAAATCTGCTGACCTTTTTCATTTTCCAGCCCTTTTTAGACCATTTATTGAAATCACCAGATACTGTAACTTTATAGATTTCCAGATCTGCAAAATCCATCTTTTTCGCAGTCCCATCTACAGTAGCCTTGGCATAGTCTCTGGGGTCAAATTCAAAGACTACTTCATCACCATCGAAATAGTAGGACCCTGATTTGGATTGTGACAGTAAATCCGTACAAGTCACGAATACTATAATCAGTGAATAAAAGATAATATATGCTAGCCTCCTCCTCATTTATTAAGGTCTGTGTTGTTTGAAAAAAAATAGTTTTTTGCGTTTATAGTTAATAAGAGTTCTTCGGGTATACAAAAATTCATAACCCAAAAATCCGTCTAACCTTAAGCCATAACTCTCTCCCATCTCATCCAGATTGGTCAAAAGAGTCCTCATACCTGAACTCTTTTGATTACCACATTTTACACGATATAGGGTTCCGGCTAATACCTCTATTGTTTTTTGACCGGCACCAACCATGTTAACTCTTTTGATAATTTCAAAATTATCCAAAACCTTTTTCTTTACCAAGCGGTCTAAAAGATTCAATTCCGCACCTGTATCTATGGCAAATCGCAAATTTACTCCCTGAATTTCAGATTTGACCACAATCATATGTCTAAACAATTTGAAATCCAGACTATCATAAGGCTCTTCATAAATAGCAGCTGAGTCCAATCGATAACCTTTTTTGTCTAAGCGGGTTAATATGAGTCGTTTTAATTGATAATCGAGAAAAATTTCGTAGTCTTTTAATACTTCATAACCAATAATGCCAATTAATTTGATGTTCTTTTTTCGCTCTATATGAGATAGATCCAGAATATTGGCCTGTTGATTGGCAAAAAACATTCGATCCCATAGTAAAGTATCTACTTTTTTATGATAAACCGATTCAATCCTCCCGGTCGTTCCTGCAGATGCAACTTTTGGGCCTCTTACATTTTGAAAATGATTGCTATTCAATAAAAGTCTTTCTGCGCCAGTATCCAAGAAAAAGGTACCCTCCACTGTATCTACCCTTGCTTCAATGGCTACCAATCGTCCAATAAGATTAAATGGAACATAAATAGTATTTGGGTTGATTCGGACAGCCTCAGAAAAAGTAAGGCCACAGGACATAAAACGCATCTCAGATGCATCTGGAATTTCAGGTTTTCCAAAAGTCCACCCCGGCAAAAAAAGAACAATCAGTAGGGCAATTAAAAAACGTGTTTGTTTTTCAATCATAATGAAAACAGTCGTATATGGCTAAATGGTGTTGATGATTTTTGTTAGATCCTAAATCTCCAAAATTTCAAACTAAGATTCAATGTAATTAGATCTATTATCTAAAATTTAGGATCTAAGGCTATTTCGATGAATAGACTAATTATTATCAATCTATTATAAAATTCATGTGATCAAAATCACTCCTCCCAATTGATCAATATCATAAATCCATGCTTGATTTCAGACTTACCTTTGAATCAAACAAAATTCATTTATCATGAATATCAGGCAAAAAACCTCCAGCATCTTAATAACCATACTAGTCTTTTGTCTTTTTAGCCTCACCTCAAATTCCCAAAAATCATACTTATTTGAATCCGGGAAAATGACCATTTCCGGTACTTCTACCCTCCATGACTGGGTTTCAGAGGTTACTCAAATTAATTTTGAGGGTAAGGTTCTTGCTGATAACCAAAATATGGCTTCAATCAATATCGAGGAAGTAAGCTTAAGCATACCCGTCTTAGGAATTAAAAGTACCAAGGGTAAAGGCATGGATAAAAAAACTTATGATGCGCTGAAAAGTGAGGAGCATGCAAATATAGAATGCAAGTTATCAGACTTTTCCATAAAACAAACAGGCAATTCTTACACAATAGACGCCAATGGTCAATTGACCATTGCTGGAATGACTAAGACTCTTTCTTTGAATCTAACGGCACAATTTACTGAACATGGAACCCTACTTTTTAAAGGCAGAAAAGCCCTTAAAATGACAGATTTTAATATCAAACCTCCCAAAGCTCTGTTGGGTACCCTAAAAACGGGAGATGATATTACAATTGATTTTACTGTAAGCATGAAGGCTGGCTTGAACCCTTCAAATTAAATTCAGGCCAATCGTTCACTCACTAAATTATAAACAAACATAAAACCTAGTATTATGAAATCATCTCAAAAGTTTATAACGGCCTTTATCTTTTTCTTCCTGGTTGGATTTATTCATCTACAAGCCCAAAAAATAGGCCACTGGCGCCCTTATGACAAATCAGGAGTAGTTTATTTTGAGGATTTAAAATCCAATATCGTCGATTTCGAAGGCGTAAAAGCACGCATCGGTGGTAGCTTTACACAGCAATTCCAAGGATTAGATCACACGAACAGTGGATTGGATGGATTAGATTTATATCCACTTGCATCAGGATTCAATCTGGCCACAGCTAACTTAAACATTGATGTAGCATTAGCCCAGGGAGTAAGATTGAATTTAATTACCTACTTATCTTCAAGACACCACCCGGAAGCCTGGGTAAAAGGAGGGTTTATCCAATTTGATGAACTACCTTTTATTGAAAGTGATTTTGTAAGCAGTTTGATGGAAAAAATGACCATCCGCATTGGACACATGGAGGTCAATTATGGTGATGCACACTTCCGCAGAACCGATAATGGTAATGCCATGTATAACCCCTTTGTAGGAAACTACATTGTGGATGCCTTCAACACAGAAATTGGTGGTGAGGTATACTTCCAAAATAATGGTTTAATTGCCATGCTTGGACTTACCGGTGGTGAAATAAACGGTAACGTTGCTACTGCCAGAACCAGTGATGTAGACGACCGTGACACTAGAGCACCTTCTATCATTGGTAAATTGGGCTTTGATAAACAGTTGGATGACAATGTAAGGCTTCGTCTTACCGGATCTGTGTATACAACTAATAGCTCTTCTGCTAACCACATCTTCGATGGAGACCGCGGTGGTTCACGCTACTATCTGGTTATGGTACCTCCTGGAGTTAGAGCAGGAGACAGAGGCGTATTTCCATCCGGAAGATACAATCCAGGATATAGCGATCAGGTAACCACATTCATGTTCAATGCCTTCTTAAAGGCATCAGGCCTTGAGTTATTCGGTACCTATGAAATGGCTAGCGGTCGCGCACATGCAGAAGCTCCTGATGCTAAACGCGATATGAATCAATTTGCTGCGGATATCCTTTATAGAATTGGAGCAAATGAAAACTTCTACATTGGTGGTCGATATAATACCATTACTGCTGACGACCCATCTGGAACCGAAATTGGAATCAATAGACTTCAATTAGGCGGTGGATGGTTTGTAACTCCAAACATCCTATTCAAATTAGAATATGTAGATCAGGATTATAAAGACTTCCCAACAGCCAGTATCTTAAATGAGGGTAATTTCAATGGCTTTATGATTGAAGCGGTTGTAGGGTTCTAGCGATGCGTAACGAGTGATGAGTTCAGCATGTTAAACCTTGAGGAATTCTTCTTATTTTGAACTTAATTATCACGCAGATATCGTTAATTTGACAAATTAAATTTGCTAAATCAGCGATATCTGCGTGCAAAAGAAAAGCCCAAATATTAAAATTTATTTAAGTCAAACCAGGCTACACTGAACTTCTTACGAAAATAATTCAATCCTTACAAAATGAGGTTCTATGAACAACCGACTAAAATCCTTCTCTAAAAAATTAAAAATTGGAATCTATATTCTAGTTTTCGGATCAACCTTTAGTTTTACCTATTCCCAACAATCAATCGTCCTAAAAATTCTCGACAATAGTAACCTTTACCTAGAAGGCAAAAGTAACATCAACAAATTTTCTTGTTATTGTGAAGAAAACTTCCCAACCCAAGAAATCCAATTTAATGGCGTCCCCACTGATGGCAAAGCACATTTTAATAAAACTGAAATACAAATAACAACTGCAAAGCTGAATTGCGGCAAAAAGGCAATTAATAAAGATTTAGCCAAAGCCTTAAAAGCGGAGCAATACCCTAAAATTACGCTGGAATTATGCAGTCTGACCTTTTCAGAAGCAGCTCATACAGAGGAATGGCAGCACGTTCAGGCAGAAACATTTATGACCATTGCAGGAACCACCAGAAGTCTTAGTTTAACAGCTAAGGCCAAACAGATTGAAGATGAAAAATTTATGATAAAAAGTTCAACTGAAATAAAAATGACGGATTTTGGAATAGACCCTCCTACTGCATTATTAGGTCTGGTTAAGGTAAAAGACACCATTGTACTCACCTTCGACCTTTCGGTCAAAATTGAACTAGGAAAACCCAATAACTACAGTCAAAGATGAAGGGATGGACAACATCAAAAATTTGCTTGGTTCGGCGGCTGCCTCAACCAAATATATTATTGATTACAATTTAATAGTCTTTCCTTTCAAAGCAGATTCATATATGGCCTCTACAATTCGTATATCTTTTAAGCCTTCCTCACCAGGAACCAAAAGTTTTTGATTTCTTTTAATGGCCAGGGCATTATCATCCATCTGCTTGACTTGCTGATTGGGTATTCGTTTATTCAACAATTGTCCGTCACTCGTTTTTCCCCTAATGCCTCCATATGCCTGAAATGGAGAAAGCTCATACCAACCATTAGCACAATCAACCTTCAAAGTGTTCATTCCTTTTCCTAATGAAGTAGAACAATCAGCTATGGCACCACTTGGAAATTTAAGTTTAAAGAAAGTAGTTTCATCAACTTCAGTGTAAATTTTTGGACGTGTGGTCTCATGATGAGCCGACAAAACAGAGATGGGTTCCTCTCCAGTAGCATACCTGGCAGCATTCAAAGAATAAACACCCATATCATACAAAGCCCCACCCCCCAATTCTTTATTTTGTTTCCAATGATCAGACCTTCCATCATAATACCCTGCCTCTGCCTTTAAGAATTTAATGGGTCCATAGGGCTTAGTTTTTGCAAATTTCATAATGGTTTGGGTGTTGGGCTCGTGTTGCATTCGATATCCTATACTTAGGGTTACCTTATTTTTTTTACAGGCTTCAATCATGGCCTGACATTCATCTGCGGTTCGAGCCATGGGCTTTTCACACCAGACATGTTTCCCCGTTTCGGCAGCCAGAATGCTGTATTTTGCATGTAATCCAGTTGGTAAGACAATATAAATCACATCAATATCGGGGTTATCTGCAATTTTATGCATATTGTCATAATTATAAACATCCTTATCAGCAATCCCATATCTGCTCTGCCAAATTGGGATCTTATGTGGGCTCCCCGTTACAATTCCTTTCAATTCACAATGCTTTGTTCGCTGCAAAGCAGGAGCCAAAAGATCTTTACTGTAATATCCCAAACCTACCAATGCCACTCCTAATTTCTCTTTTGTTTTTGGAAGTAAAAACCCAGGATTTGGTAAAAACAAAGTGGCAGAAGCTGCTGCCGATTTTTTAAGAAATTGACGTCTGGAAAAATTGTTACTGATCTTCATATTATTGTTTCAATTAAAGAAATGATCTTCTGCTATCATTATGTCTGTACCATGAATTGGGCAGATTTCCTGATTTCACGGATTTTGGTCGTTGCTAAATACTTGCATCAAAAAATTGTAGCATCACAGAATCAATAAATCTACCCATCTACTAATTTGCACATCTACGAATTTACACATCTACTCATCAATAATGCCTAATTTTAGGCAAAAAAACTATGGATCCTATTTTTTTTATAAATCCTTCAGAATTTCGGGCCTGGTTGGCTAAAAATTACGATTCCGAAAAAGAGTTATGGGTTGGGTATTATAAAAAGGCGACCGGTTTACCTAGTATGACCTGGCCAGAATCCGTAGAAGAAGCGCTTTGTTATGGTTGGATCGATGGACTTAGAAAAAAGGTTGATGAGAAAGCTTATAAAATACGATTTACACCGAGGAGGAAGGATAGCAACTGGAGTCAGGTAAACCTTAAAATGATGGAGCGCTTAATTGAAAATGGCAAAATGCAAGAACCAGGTCTCAAAATTTTTCAGGAAAGAGACCTCTCCAAAAGCCAAAAGGTGTCCTACGAACTTAATGAGGTGATATTGACAAAAGAATATGAGGACAAAATCAAAACCAATGGGAAGGCCTGGGAATTCTTTAGTCAATTGGCACCCGGTTATAAAAAACAAACCTGTCATTGGGTAATGCAAGCCAAAAGAGAAGAAACTCGCCTGAGGAGACTTCAAGTTTTAATAGATTCTGCTGCTGAAGGTAAAAAAATACCACATTTAAGAAGATAAGCGCGCCAAGGCGCGCTTATCTTCTTAATTAATAACCACTTGCTCCTCCATCAAATGACCTGGAATCAGCAGCGCCATAAATAATTCCATTCTTATGATCTATAAAAATGCCCATGGCTGATCCCTGACGGCTTCGGAACCTTATCGGATGTCCCATCATTTCATACAATCGTTGGCTATCAGGCGAGATACTACCTCTTTCAAAGGAAGTTACATCCGGTAACCACTGATGATGGATGCGTCCTGCTTCAACTGCCTGAGCAATATCCATGTCGTGATCAATGACATTTAAAATGACCTGCATTACAGTATTGATAATGGTTCTTCCTCCTGGACTACCAATTACAATAACAGGTTTTCCATCTTTGGCTACAATGGCGGGGGTCATACTAGATAACATACGCTTTTCGGAGGCGACCAAATTGGGTTTGGTTCCTATCAGTCCTCTACGATTGGTTAAGCCAGGGATGGGATTAAAATCGCCCATTTCATTGTTTAGCAAAAATCCTGCACCTTCTACAGTTAATCTAGAACCATAACCATATTCAAGAGTATAGGTTAATGAAACGGCGTTTCCTTCCTTATCTACCACTGAAAAGTGAGTTGTCTCTTCACTTTCATAGGCCAAAAGGGATTTATTAAAATAGGCAGAATCACTTTCTGAGGCCTTGTACAAATCAATGCTTTGTCTCAGTTCTTTGGCATGCGATTTTGAAATTAATTTTTCTACAGGCATATCGGGATTAAAAGCTGGATCTCCTAAAAACTGAGCCCGATCAGCGTATGCCCTGCGCATGGCCTCAGTCAGTAAATGAAGATATAATGCTGAATTATGACCTATTTTTTTCAATTCAAATCCTTCCAGAATATTCAACATCTCAACCATAGCTACTCCTCCAGAACTGGGGGGACTCATGGCATAAACATCATAGCCTCTGTAAGTACCATGGATGGGATCTTGTTGTACGGCTTCATATTTTGCCAGGTCTTCTTCTGTTATTATGCCACCGTGTTTTTTCATAAAATCTGCTAACAACTTTGCCGTTTTTCCCTTATAAAAACCGTCCCTTCCATGCTTTTGAATACGTTTCAGGGTGGCTGCCAGATCAGGCTGCTTCCATAGCTCCCCTGGCTCATATAAATCTTTGCCATTTTTGAGAAATGCTTTTTTAGTTGCATCGTACATAGGATTATCAACACTTCGTATTCTGCTCAAAAACCCTTGCATATCCCAGGTTGAAGGCATTCCTTTTTGGGCCAGATCAATGGCAGGTTGTAATAAATCCTTCCAGTCTTTTTTTCCCAATTTTTGATGGGCCATCCACAAACCTGCTACCGTGCCAGGTACTCCTACAGAAAGTGGTCCAGCATGATTGGAGTTATTCTTAATTTTTCCATTTTCATCCAAATACATATCTGCAGTGGCAGCTAAAGGTGCTTTTTCTCGAAAATTAAAAGAAGTGACTTCCCCTTCCGCACCGTGATACACTAAAAATCCACCACCACCAATATTACCAGCAGAAGGCAAAGTAACGGCAAGTGCAAAAGCGGTAGCTACGGCAGCATCTACTGCATTTCCGCCTTCCTTTAAGATCTTTTTACCTGCTTCTGAGGCCAGATAGTGACTGCTGGTAACCATTCCATTTTTTGCGGGAGCTGGTCTCCGTCCGCTTTGAGCAGGTAATACTAATGGCAAGCTTATCAGAAAAATGAAAACTAATCGGAAAGAAAAATTAGGATATCTCATATTTTAATTGATGTTTACAAAATAATGGACTGAAATTACCTATTTTTCGGGACCCATAAAAAACAAAATTATTTTAGAGCATGATGGACTATCAATGCCAACTACAGGCAGCTACAAGAAATAATGCCCTTCGATTGGTTGAAGATCTTAGCAATGAACAACTTAACTTAATTCCTCAAGGTTATAATAACAACCTAATTTGGCATTTAGGACACATATTGGTTACTCATCAATTGCTTTGCTATCGACTTTCTGATCAACCCTCTTTTTTATCAAATGATTTTATTAACCGATACCGTAAGGGGAGCAAACCAGAAGGAATAATCGAGGAAAATGAAGTCGATAATATCAAACGATGGCTAAAAGAGGTACCCGCCCAATTTGAAAAAGATTTTAATGCAGGCCTTTTTCATACCTATAAACCTTATATGACCAGTTACGGTGCTCACCTTTCTTCCATACAAGAAGCTGCCCTATTTAACAACATGCATGAGAGCATGCATTTGGGCAATATCATTTCCATGAAAAAATTAGTTTGAAGCAAAATTTCTATAGAAAATTCAAGCATTAACAACATTATTCAAGAATTCATACACCAAATTCATGCAATTTTGACAATTAGTCATTTTTTTGCTTATATTTAAGCATGGAATTTCAAATACATTTTCCTCAAGGGCCTTTGAAGCCCTACATCGGTTCACTAACCTATTTTAATGGCTATGACCCTTCACACATTATCGAAAAATTACTGCCTGATGCGAAGGTGAACATCATAATTGAATTGGATGAATATGACCGTTATACTTTCCATCCCTTTACCCTTGAGAAAAGGCAGAAATGTACCAGAGCCTGGGTCTCGGGCATGCATCAAAAAATGATTGCTTTTAGTGCCATGCGAAATTCCAGTTTATTTGTAATCCAATTTAAGGCAGGAGGAAGTTTTCCCTTTTTACACATCCCTCTGAATCAAATAAATAATCTGGTTGTTGATGCCGAACAGGTTTTAGGAAATAGCATTTTTGAGTTGAGAGAAAAACTAATGGAGGCAAAAAATTCCAGCCAGCGTTTTTTTACAGTGGAACAATGGCTGCACAAAAGAGCTCGTCATTGTCCTTTGCCCGAGTCCGTAGTTCAATTTGCGATTGATCAAATCCAACTCAATCCTTCACAGGGGAATCTACAAGAAATTGTGGCCAAGACTGGATATTCCCAAAAACAATTTATTCATATTTTTAAAAAACATGTTGGTCTAACGCCTAAATTTTACCAAAGAATTATTCGATTTAATAAGGCTTTACTGGATATTAATCAGAATCATTTTTTAGACTGGAGTCAAATTAGTCATGATTGTGGATATTATGACCAGGCCCATTTTATCAATGAGTTCAAAAAATTTTCAGGTTTCAACCCATCAACCTATTTGAAAGAAAAGGGAGAGCTATTGCATTATGTTCCTGTTTTTGAAGAAGCACTCGTTCAACTTTAAAAAAATAAGGATGAAAAGATTCATACGTATTCTAAAATGGCTTGGAGTAATTATTTTCTTATTCATAATAGTGTTGGCTATTTTTTTACGGCTTCGCTTTGGTGGAGGAAAGGATTACCAAGATATCTCTACTAATCCTAGCTACACTAAAAATGACCTGGAGCTTTTTTTCTCCTTTGAAGAACCTATTGGTAATGTAGCAGCTACTCCAGATACATCTGAGATCCAAAGAGTATTTTTCACGGTCCATCCAGAAAGCCGCCCTGAAAACGCTAAACTTTTAGAAATAGTAGATGGGAAGGCAGTACCTTATCCAAATGAAGAATCCCAGGATGACTTATTCAATACCCCGCTAGGAGTATTTGGGGATCTTCAAAACAGACTTTGGGTCATAGACCATGGTACTCATGCCACTCAAGGAGTTAAGTTAACAGCCTTTGATTTGCAAACCAATCAAGTAGTTCATGAATATACTTTTCCCAAAAATGTGGCAGAAATCCTTTCTTTTTTTAATGACCTGAGCGTAACACCTGATGGAAGATATGTTTTTGTGGCAGACGTTAGTTTTTTTGGGAAAAAACCGTCCCTTGTTGTTTATGATATTCAGGAAGGGAAAAGTAGAAGCCTACTAGATGGACATGAAAGTGTAAAACATGAAAAATACGTTCCAACTACCCCACAGAAGAAGATGAGATTTTTTGGTGGTCTGGTTGACTTGTTGACAGGAATTGATGGATTAGATGTTTCTAGAGATGGTCAATATGTCTATTATGCCGCTATGGGTCACTCGGGTCTGTACCGAATTCCAGTATCTGTTTGTACCAATTTTACTATAAGTGATGAAGATATTGCAGCAGCAGTTGAAAGAGTGTCAGACAAACCATTGAGCGATGGCATTCGTACCGATACCCTTGGTAATGTTTATATAACTGATATCGAGCATAGTGGTATTTATGTAGTTCCTCCAAGCGGTCAGGGATACACTCTTATCAAAGATTCAAGAGTGCGATGGGCTGATGGAATGGCCTTAGGAGGAGATGGCTATTTCTACCTTGCAGATAGCGACATTCCCAATCAAATGCTCCAAAGCAAGCGACACATGGCTAAAAATGCGCCTTATAATATTTTTAGATTCAAAATATTGAATCAATAAGTCTAAAATAGTAAATTAAACTGCTCTTTTACCTTTTAATAAAATATTACTTGCCTTTTATATCTAAAAGATCGAATCTTGGATAATTATTTTTACCCGTTCTGAGAATGAAGTTTTTATGAAGTATTCTATACAAATAATGTGCCTCACATTATTGATTTGTAGCGCATGCCAAAAACAAGTGCTTGATCCACCCATTTCAAATTATCGTCCGCCAACAATTAAGGAAATTTCACGCCTGGATATCAAAATTGACCTCCTTTCTGATACTCAATTACAGTTATTTATTTTTAATAATTTTTATTTCCCTGCTCAAAAATTAAGGCTTGAATTTCAAAATCAAGCCTTGGATTCTGTTTTACTGGAACAAGTCAATGGAATTGACCAATTCATGCTTGATTTCCCTTTTGAAAGAGGAAAACCTTATGATTTAGTTTTAGAAACCAATAGGATTCAGGATACCATTTTTCAATATCGCATAGAAAATTATCAACACAATTATATTTCCTCCTTCCATTATGAAAAATTAGTTAGCAATAATCATCGGACAGATTTTGACATTAGTCCCACTAGAAAAACCCTTTTTTTCAGTGAATATGCCAACAATCTTTTCATTTTAAAGAAACTGGATCTTCAAAGTGGTCAGCTGAGCATCTTGGATGAAAATTTCGAAAATGGGAATATGATCCGGTCCTTATCCGAAGAATCGATTATTTACGGTTCCAGATTTTGGGAAGGCCGCCATTTGCAGGATGATTCATTAGCCATCATCCTATTAAATGTTATTACTAAACAGAAAAAACTACTGGACTTTGGTTCCTATATAAGCAATAGATACTCAAGAATTGTTGATGGCTATTTCCAAATACCCAATCCATCTAAGGCAGAGAAGAAGAACAAAATTCTAAAGTTGGGCGAAGAAGTTTCGGTGGTTTTGGAATCGAATTTCCATACCACCCATACTCATTTTTTTGATCAAATTTATTTAGGCAATAAAATATTTGACGGTGAGAAAAATGAATTAAGTCTTCCTTTTGAAATTCCTGAAAATGCTTCCATTTTTTATTATAGGAAAGAAGAACCTTACAGTTTGGTTGAAGTCTATGAGTTTGACGATGATCATATCCCCAAAAGCAAAATCCAGGTAGTTAGCAAGGAAAAAGTAATTTTTGAAGACGCTCTACAAGATGATAGGCTTATTACCTTCCCAAAAATTCTACAGGCCCAAAATGATAAGATTTTGTTTTTCCAGGAATTTGTAGAGGGGCCCGAAATTTTATTCAATGGCTATTATGAAATTGATTTAAATAAAAAATCTATTGAATTAATTCAGCATGACGGACAGAATTACCTCAAACATGATTTTCAATTAATTAACGGAACCATTATTTCTGTGCGGCAAGATGGAATCTATCGACTTACTAGAAAGTAAGATCTCCTTAATCAAACCAACAACCAACAACCAACAACTATCAACTATCAACTATCAACTATCTTAACATAACCCTAAGAACCTTTTCCAATCATTTATTTTATTTTTCGACAAATCCAAAAACATGAAATTCAGCAGCCTATTGGTTTTTCTTTTTTTGAGTATTATTTCCTTTAGCCAAAATTCAAAAATTAGTATTACCTATGTAGGGAATATGGGTGTACTGATAAGTGGCAGTGAACATAGTGTCCTCATTGATGGTCTGCATAAAGAATATGGACCTGCATATCAATTTCCTCCTGATGAATTGGTTGAAAAAATTACTAAAAACAAAAAAATAAAACCGCCCATCACCTTTGTTATGAATACTCATATCCATGGAGATCATTTTCACAATCAATTGGTCGCTGATTTCCTAAAGAGTAACAAATCTTCCTTTTTTGTGGGTCCACAACAAGCTGTAGATGAAGTAGCTCAACTTAAGGCTTCTACCAAACAACTAAAAGGGGTTCCAACTCAAAAACATGGACGATACGAGGTTAAAAATCCACATTTAAACATAACTGGCTTTTATTTAAATCATGCCAATCCCCGAATGCACAACAAAATTAAAAATGTTGGATTTTTGATAGAAATGGATGGTATTAAGCTGGTCCACTTCGGTGATGCCTTTTGGATGGAAGAGGTTATTGAAAATTTGGAGTTAAAAAAAGAGGGGATTGATATTGCCATCCTGCCTGCCTGGATGATTGCCAGTCAAAAAAACAAAAAATTAATTGAAAAATATTTAGCGCCCAAAAAAGTTATTGCTACGCATATTTCACCAACCTATCCACAAACTTTAGACGCCTTAAAAGAAGCTTTTCCGGAAGCTATTTCTTTTACCAAAATTATGCAGGAATTTGACTATAATAAATAGTATTTAACCGAAAAAATGTAAGATCCCATGAATCAAATGCCTCTTGACAGTGATTTTATTCAACCGAAAGAAAAACGTCCTTTTTGGCAGCAAGTTCTAATTTTTATAATTGCCTCTATTATCATTGTATTTGCTATCTTAATCATCAATAATTTAATTGAAATTTTTCATTTAGTCAGCCAGGAAGATTCACTTTATCGGGCTTTGTCCGATTAATCTATTATAAATATGATACTTATTCGCCAGGAGACCAGCCAAGATCAAAAGGAGGTATATTCTGTTAATGCTTTTGCATTTAAGAGAGAGGATGAAAGTAAACTGATTAATAAATTAAGAAGCACTGAGCATTTTATCCCTGAGCTATCCCTGGTTGCAGTTGATGATGAGCGAATAGTTGGTCATATATTATTCACAAAAATCCATGTTAAGGCCAAGGATGAAGTTTACCAGGTGCTTAGTCTGGCTCCTATGTCTGTTTTACCGGAATATCAAGGAAAAGGCATTGGCCAAAAATTAATTCACCAAGGCCTAGCCTCAGCCAGGAAAATAGGCTATCCTGCTGTTTTAGTTTTAGGGCATCCAAAATATTATCCCAAAGCAGGGTTTAAAAAAGCTTCCAACTGGAAAATTCAATGCCCTTTTCCTGCACCAGATGAAGCCTGGATGGCCTTAGAGCTCCTCCCAAATGGCTTAGCCCAAAAAGAAGGAGTTGCAGTATTCCCTGATGTTTTTAATGAGGTGTAGCTGAGTCATTCCGTGTTCCTTGTTTAAAGGGTTGCTTCATTGAAGGTAAAGTTGCTTATTTAAGCTTCTTTCGCACGCAGATACCGCCAATTTCGCAGATTACTTTTAGCGAAATTGGCGGTATCTGCATGCCAAAAAAGTTTCAAATAACAGAAGACCTTTAATCTTTACAAAACTTAACAAGAAACACGGAACTTTGAACTATAATCCAATAAAAGTAACGAAACCTATAATTGCTTCAAATTCAAAAATTGGTGTGAATCAAGTTTAAAACCTACGCATTCTGAGTGGCAAATTTTACCCGATATTGCTGTAAGGTCAGTTGGGTTTCTTTTTTAAAAGCATGATAGAGGGAACTTGTACTCGAAAAGCCCACCTCAGATGCAATCGCTTCCACCTTATGATTTGACTTTAAATCCCTGAGTTTTTCCTTTACTTCCTGTACCCTGTATTGATTTACGTAAGCATTGAACTTAACACCAAAATGCTGATTGATTGTTTTGGAGATCAGATATGCCGGCCTTTCCATCTCATTAGCTACCATAGCTATGGTCAGCCCCTTTTTTCTATAAATTTTTTGCTCTCCAAATAATAATTCTAAATCCTGTCGAATGGCCATAGATACCTCTTCGGGTACAGAAGTCCTAGTCAAAGGGGTATGGGCAAAAAGATCCTGGTCTTTCATAATGTGGAAATTGATTACATACATTACCAGGCAAGCGATCCCGCCACTGATGGCATACCATTCAATAGAAGGTGAAAAATATTGAAAAATAAAAGTCAACCAAATCGCCATAAGACTATAGATGATTAACCCTACTCCCCTCTTTTTTCCAGGCCATTCATTTTTATAAAAAATAAATAAAGCACTTAAAAGATAAATACCAAGGATGAAGGCACCCACATGATAGGAAGGTATCAATAAGGTCATTCTATAAACCGGCCCCAATATGGCGATTAGCAAGGCAGGCAGAAAATGCAGGTATTCTAATGGGTTAATTTTTTTGTACTGAGAAGTTTTAAAATAAAACCAAAAAGCAGGGCCAATCATCCATAAACCTACCCCACCTAATACTACCCCCATATTTGAGATGCTTGGCAAGATATAATAATAAAAGGATTTACCAATTCGCATTGACAAGGCAAACAGCATGACTGAGAGCCAAATTATGGCCATGGTTTTAGCTCTATCCTTAAGGAGTAAAAAAGAACCGATAAATAAACTTTGAGCTACCGCAGCTCCGCAGAATAAAGCAACACAGATTATCCAAATATCCATCCTGGTGATTTTTGCTTTTTAAAATTAAAAAAAACTATAATCGGCCGGATTACCTTAACATTCTTTTATATGAAGACTCTTAAAATTTTGATAAAAGACCTTCTTTTTTTCTGATTTAGGAAATCCGAAAAGACAAAAAGCTCAGAATTTCCAGTCTTTGCCTTCAATTCCATTCTTTTATGGAAAAAAATCATGCAAAGGATTTACATCACTTGTTTTGTAATTATTTTATCCTGGATCAATGTTTCAGCTCAGTTCCATACTTTACAAATTCCCCATGCTAGCCCGTCAATTGTGGAAACCCAAACCCTGGGTATCACAAAAATCACCATAGAATACTCTTCTCCTTCCGTTCGGGGAAGAGATGTTTGGAATAGAGTGGTTCCTTTTAATGGTCAACCCATAGCCTGGAGGGCTGGTGCTAATATGAACACCCGAATAAAATTTTCAACTGATGTTACCATTAACGGGGAATCCATCCCAGCGGGTAGTTATGGTTTGCATATGATCCCTAAAAGAGATGACGCCTGGGAATTATTATTGGCAGAAAATGATCAGCAATGGGGAAGTTATTATTTAGATGTGAAAAATGATGTCTTTAAATCCATTTCTGTAGAGCCTGGGGAATGCCAGCATAGAGAAAATCTAGCTTATGAATTTAAAGGACGTACCGATAGTAGTTTAGTCATGTCCCTTGAATGGGAAAAAATGAGCATCCCTTTTACCATAGAAGTAGATTTAAATAAAACCGTTATTGAAAGTTTTCGCTCGGAATTACTTGGCATAAATACCTATCGATGGGAAGCCTGGAATGATGCTGCCAGGTGGTGCTTACGTAGAAATACCAACCTTGAAGAGGCCTTGTCTTGGGCCAACCGCTCTATTAATGGTGGTTATAATGGTTTCTCTGCCAATAAAAACTTGACCAATCTCACTACAAAAATCCAGATACTAAAGGCTTTAGGTAGGACCGATGAGGCTATGGATACAAAAAAAGAAACGGCTAAAACAGCTATTACCAACCCATCAGAGGCTAATAATTTTGGTAGGACACTGATTTTAGATAAAGACTATGAATTTGCAAAAGACTTTTTCATTGAAACTTGCAAAAAATTCGACAACCCATGGTTCCTAAAATTGGGGGTCGCGGTAACGAATTATCTACTGGAAAACACTAGGGAGGCCGTCTCTGTCATGAAAGAAGTGCAAGAAATCGCTCCTGCTAATTTTAAGTCTAGACTAGAAGAAATAACAAAAGAGATGGAAGCAGGCACTTTCGAAATAGGTAGGGTAGTCCGATGATTGAAACTTCATTGGTCTCGATATTAGTATGCAATTAGTTTTTTCAATTTTCACAAACCAATTTTTTCAATTATGGCTATCCTATCTATTAATGGTAAAAGATATGAACTGGATTTACCAGATAATATGCCTTTATTATGGGTACTCAGAGATTATCTGAAATTAACAGGTACAAAATATGGTTGCGGTATTGGACAGTGTGGTGCCTGCACCATTCATCTGGAGGGAGAACCTATGAGATCCTGTACCCTACCCATCTCTGCTTTGGAAGGCAAAAAAATTACCACTATTGAGCATTATGCTGATAAAAAAGTACTCCATCCTGTTCAAAAAGCCTGGATAGAAGAAGATGTTGCCCAATGTGGCTACTGCCAAAGTGGGCAGATAATGGGGGCTATTGCTCTTTTGGATAAAAAAGGAAGGCCCAATGATGAGGACATTTACAATGCCATGTCTGGTCATTTATGTCGTTGTGGAACCTACCTTAGGATTAAAAAAGCTATAAAAACTGCTGCTCAAAATGGATAGTATAAACAGGCGTCATTTTTTGAAAATATCTGGAATAAGTGGCGGTGGCTTGCTCTTAAGTGCCATGATTCCTTTTGGATGCGTTACTGAAGAAAAAGAGTTGATCGACTGGGAACCTAATTTTTTCATCCGAATACAAAGCGATAATCAAATCACCTTTAGTTGCTCTCAATCAGAAATGGGTCAGGGAACATCAACCGGACTGGCTATGATTATGGCCGATGAATTAGGAGCCAAACTTGAAGATTTGAAATTCGTTTTTGCTCCTGGGAGTGAAGAAAAGTTTCAACATCTCCAAGATACCGGTGGCAGTAATGGCCTGCGCATGATGTACCAACCCTTGAGAGAGGCCGCCGCCACTACCAGAGAAATTTTAATAGAGGCCGCTGCCCAGAAATGGGGCTTACCAAAATCAAATCTCTATGCTGAGGACGGAATGGTAAAAGAAAAAGGCAGTGATCGACTAATCCCATTTGGAGAACTGTTGGAAGTGGCACAAAATTTATCAGCTCCAAGTGAAATTCCACTAAAAGATAAAAGTGATTTTAAATACATTGGGCAATCGGTAAGAAGTCAAAAAAGCAAACAAATTGCTCTGGGCAGATTGCCATACAGTATTGATGTAAAGCTCCCTGGGATGGTTTATGCTGCCATTCAAAGGTGCCCAGTTTGGAAAGGGAGCCTCATTTCTTTTGATGATTCTGAGGCACGAAAAATACCTGGTGTTATTGATGTTATAGCAATGGAAGGCACAGAATTACAGGCTATGGACTACAAGGGTGGCGTACGACCTGGTGTAGCTGTAATTGCTGAAAATACCTGGGCAGCTTTTGAAGGAAAAAAAGCATTAAATATTGAATGGAACCTGGGGCCTAATGCCCAAAAATCTGAATCGGATTTAAAGAAAGAATTAGAGGAGAGTAAAACTAACAATAGTATTGTCAGTTTTGATTTCAAAGAAGGGCAGGCTTCATTTTCCAAAGGAAAAAAAATACTAGAAGCTTCCTATGAGTCTCCTTTCCAGGTAAATGCCTGTATGGAACCATTAAATGCCGTAGCTGATCATAATGGATATAAGGTGGAAATATGGTCTGGCACACAGGCTCCATCTCTGACTAGGGAAAGGATTTCGGAACTTACAAAATTGCCACCGGCTGCTATTACCGTTCATAATCCTCCTTCAGGTGGAGGTTTTGGAAGGCGCTTTTTTGTCGATTTTGTAGAAGAAGCTGTTATCCTATCCAGACAGTTAAAGCGTCCTGTAAAAGTGACCTGGTCAAGGGAAGATACCATTGCCACCAATAAATATCATCCATATAGAGTAGAATATTGGAGTGCCGCCCTGGATTCTGAAAATCAGCCCTTAGGATTATCCTATCATGGGGTGGTAAGTCGCCCTGGAGGCTATCGACCTTATCCATACGGTCTACCCATGATTTTCCATAACAGACTAGATTACAAGGAAGGAAATCTTTTACCCAGAGCTTCCTGGCGCAGTGTTTTCGCACACCCCTGGGGTTTGGGAATGGAATGTTTTATTGACGAACTTGCATTTGAAGCAGGTCAGGATCCTTTACAGTTTAGACTGGATTTGCTGGATAAATCAGAAGTATTTTTACAAAAAAGGCTTCCCTATGTTGGAGATGATTTGTATCCTCAAAAACTAAAAAGAACCTTAGAAATGGTAGGAGAAAAAGCGGGCTGGGGGAAAAGCAAAGAGGATAATGTTTATCAGGGGGTATCCGCCTTTGCTTATAATACCTCTTATTGTTCACAAATTGCAGATGTATCTGTTGTTGAGGGTAAGGTCAAAGTTCATAAAGTCACAGCAGTAATTGATTGTGGTTTGGCCATCAACCCAAGTCAGGTAAAATCACAAGTTGAAGGCAGCATCATCTGGGGTCTAAGTGCCACTTTAAAAGATGCTATCCAGGTAAGCAATGGAGCTGTACTTCAGAAAAATTTTCACGATTATGATTTATTGAGAATTCGGGAATGCCCTGAAATTGAGGTATTTATTGTTGACAGTGATGATCCACCGAGCGGCACAGGAGAACCTGCCGTACCCGGCATTGCCCCAGCAGTTTTAAATGCTGTTTTTGCAGCAACCGGCAAAAGGATTAGGAAAATACCAATTGCAAATGAGGATTTGCTAGGCTAGCAAAAAATTAGGAATGGTTTCCTGGAAATCTTATAGAATGTTTAATCCTGTGTTAAAACAAATTCAAAATTAGGCACAGCCAGAAACTATGATTAAATTTCAATGTTGAAACATTCAATTAAATTGGGATGTTTACTCTCCTAATCACTAAAATCACCATTGAAATGAAAAAAACCTTTCTACTTTCACTTGCTTGTCTTTTACTAGCACCATTTTTACTTCAAGCCAATACCGATAAAGATTTAAAAGAAGGATTTGTAAACGGAGATCCAGGAATACAATCAATTAATTCTATGGCTTTTGGTCCTGAAGGAATCCTTTTTATAGGAGATTCTAAAAGGGCTGAGATCATAGCTTTAGATACCGAAGATGTAAAGGAAGGTACAGCAGCTGAACGAATTAATTTCACTAAGATAGACGAGCATCTGGCTTCTATGCTGGGTACAACTGCTGATGACATCACCATACAGGATATGGCTGTTAATCCCATTTCCAAGATGATCTATTTAGCCGTACACATCAAAGATGGTACTCCTTTGATCATTAAAACAGATGGTGAACAATTCAGTCCCATTAAATTAAATCCCATCAGTCATTCGAAAATAGGATTAAAAAATGTGGTAGCTGAAGATGCCAAAGATGGCAGGGGACGGCCTCAAAGAATTTGGACCATTTCGGACCTGGCTTTTTATGATAACAAAGTGATGGTCTCTGGCTTGTCTAATGAAGAATTTGCCTCTACCTTCAGAAGTATCCCTTTTCCCTTTAGTAAGGACCAGATGCATGCTTCCCTGGAGATTTACCATGCAGCTCATGGAAAATATGAGACCCATGCTCCCATTAAAACTTTTATGCCTTATAAATTAAAAGGACAAGATCACTTGATTGCCAGTTATACCTGTACACCATTGGTTGTATTTCCTATGAATGACCTTAAACCAGGTAAACATAGCAAAGGAAAAACAGTTGCCGAATTAGGATATGGAAATTCTCCGCTTGACATTATTAGTTATGAAAAAAATGGGGAGCCTATGATATTAATGGCCAATAGTCGTAGAGCTTTGATGAGAATTAATCCTAAAAAGATTGAGCAGTTTAGCGAATACCTGACTGAACCAACCTCTTTTGAAGAACCAACGGCAGGTGTAGACTTCGTTAACCTTCCTTATGTAAATATTCTACAATTAGATAATCTGGACGAGAAGAGTGTGGTTATGATCCAACGTCATTCAAATGGTGACCTTAATTTTTTTACAGTACCTAAGAAATGGCTGTAACTAACAAAAAATTCTTAATTATAAAACTGACAGGCATTCTGCTTGTCAGTTTTATAAACATATCCTTAATCGGGCAGGCTGACTTCAAAGTATTGGAACAAAGTCCTGGTAATTATATTTTGAAAATAAGCTCTTCCTCTCTGACCAATGACCCTCCGGAAAAGCAATTAGAGGTATTTATAGACTCAAAAAAACAAAGCATAACCAATCCCCCGCCCATTTTTGGAGAATATCGAATGGAAAATAAGGAGATCCTATTTTTTCCTTTGGTAAAATTCAAAGCCGGGCAATCTTATAAGGCCATCTTTCATTTTAAGGATGAATTTCATTTCACTATTCCAGAGAATACCGAAGTTGAAGCCCCCAATTTAATTGGAATCTATCCATCAAGTGATCAAATACCCGAAAATATCCTCAAATTCTATTTGTATTTTGATCAGCCTATGGCAGAAGGACAGGCCTATTCCAAAGTTCAACTTTTTAAAAAAGATGGATCTTTAGTTATAAAACCATTCCTTGAATTAGAGCCAGAGCTTTGGAATGCAGACCAAACCCGACTCACCCTTTGGCTGGATCCTGGTCGGGTAAAAAGAGACTTGATTCCTAATCAAAAAATGGGGCCTCCCCTATCCACTGATCAAGAGTATATTCTAAAAATTTCAGCTGACTGGCAAAATACCGCTGGATTGACAATTGGAAATGAAACAACAAAAATCTTTAAAACCTATGCTGCAGACAGGCAGGTTCCTTCTTTAAAAAACTGGAAAATTAATCCTCCCAAAGTCAAATCTTCTGAACCACTTTCGCTCCATTTCCCAGAGCCCATGGACTTTGCTCTATTGCAAAACTCCATTAGCATCCTTTTAAATGGAGAAGAAGTGGAGGGAACTATTACCACGGAGAATAATGAAAAATCCTGGCTTTTTAACCCCAAAAAGCCCTGGGAAAAAGGAGAATATCAAATTGAAGTACTTGCTCGCCTCGAAGATCTGGCTGCTAACAATTTAAATAGACCTTTTGACAGGGAGTTAAATACAAAAAGCCAAAAAGAACAAGAATTCTATATCATTCCTTTCTCCATCCAATGAAAACCCACCTAAAAATAATTGACAAATGGTTTAATCTAAAATTACTTAAACAGTCAAAATCTGTGAAAGTCTGTGTCTCTTTTCAACCTTCATTCATCAAAACCCTAAATAATTAGCCAATGAATAAATACTACCATACCAAACAGTCCAAGTCTGTGAAAGTCTGTGTCTCTTTTCAACCTTTATTCATCAAAACCCTAAATAATTAGCCAATGAATGAATTCTACCGTACCAAACCGTCTAAGTCTGTGAAAATCTGTGTCTCTTTTCAACCTTCATTCATCAAAACCCTAAATAATTAACCAATGAATGAATTCTATCATACCAAACCGTCTAAGTCTGTGAAAGTCTGTGTCTCTTTTTAACTTTCATTCACCAATACTCTAAATAATTTGTCATTACCTTCATTCTAAATTACATCTCATTATAATAAAACCGTAAGAAATTCCTTTAAAACTGACAAAAATAGATTCAGCATTAAATTGCATTTTTTAAATTTGCTAGGATCTATCCATAATTTGATTCACTTTCAAAATACAAGTACAATGCGAATCACCCTTATCATCTTACTCTTAGGTCTTTTTGCATTCCATACTCATGCCCAGGAACTACCTGATGATTTTTTAACAGCTGATTTTCACAAAGAAAGAAGAAAAGCCCTTCGCCAACTACTTCCTAAAAATTCAGTAGCCGTTTTATTTGCCAGCCCGGTACGCAATAGAGCCAATGATGTCGACTTTCTTTATCATCAAGACCCACATTTTTATTACCTCACCGGTTATAAAGAGCCACACTCCATCCTCCTCATTTTTTCGGAAGACCAAAAGGAAGATGGTCAAACCTATAATGAAATCCTTTTTGCTCAGGCCCGTGATCCTAGAACTGAAATGTGGAATGGCCGACGATTGGGAGTAAAAGGGGTTAAAGAAAAGCTAGGATTTTCCATGGTGAAAGACCACAAAACCTTTAAAGAATATTCCCTTAGTTTTAAAAAATTCGATAAAGTACTTTTTATTGACTTTTTAAATGACATTCGGGATAACCCCAGAGATGATGCAGATCTATATGATTTAAAACAACAATTTAAAAATAAGGCAAGTATCCCCTCTGAATTTAATGCCATGACCAATCGGATGTATGCCATTATCCAGGACGGCACTCAAGATTTTCAAGCTAAAAAAAGGCAACTCTATTCCATGAGTCGCTTTAATCCAGGAGCACTTGACGATCCAGTAATCCGGGAGTTTATGGGTGTTCAGGATAATGAAATGGCCATGAAGGTAATGAAAAAAGTTCCCAGCACTAATTTAGATGCTCACTCTTTACCTTCGTTTATGGGGCAATTAAGAGAAACCAAGTTAGAAGAAGAATTGGTCTTGCTTCGCAAAGCTATTGATATTAGTGCGGTTGGACAAATTGAGGTAATGAAAGCCATGCGTCCAAATATGTCTGAAACTGAAGTGCAAGGAATCCATGAGTTCGTATTCAAAAAATATGGCGCAGAATACGAAGGATACCCTTCCATCGTAGGAGGAGGCAACAACGGATGTATCCTTCACTATATTGACAACAACAAACCTCGACTTGGAGAGGACCTGGTTTTGATGGATCTGGGAGCCGAATATCATGGTTATACCGCCGATGTGACCCGCACCATTCCTGCTACAGGAAAATTTACCGAAGAACAAAAGATCATATATAACATCGTTTTGGAAGCTCAGCAAGCTGGATTTGAAGAATGTAAGGTAGGCAATAACTTCAGTGCTCCCAACCAGGCCGCTAAAAGGATCATTGATAAAAGACTAGCGGAATATGGCATCATTAAAGAAGGTGAACGCCATAATTATTTCCCACACGGAACTTCTCATTATGTAGGATTGGATGTTCATGATCCTGGCACCTATCAGCCATTCCAGGCCAACACCGTCATTACAGTTGAACCAGGTATCTATATCCCCGATGGAAGCCCTTGTGATAAAAAATGGTGGGGCATTGCCGTCCGTATCGAAGATGATATCCTAATCACAGAAGATGGTTGGGAAAACCTATCGGGCAGAGCACCCAGATCAGTTGAGGCTATTGAAGCGATGATGGCACAGCCTTCGGCTTTGGATGATTTTATCTTGCCGGATTTGGGGAACAAAAAGTAATTAGTAGATGAGTAAATTAGTAGATGTGCAAATTAGTAGATGTGCAAATTGTCTGTACCATAGATTTGGCGGATTTTATGATTACACTGATTTTGCATTAGTAATACATTTGCACATCTACTCATCTGCAAATTTGCATATCTAATCACCTGCAAATATGCACATTTATCAATCTGCAAATATGCTAATTTAATTATGTATATTTAACAAAATGTTCTTTGACATCCCAGTTTTATAATGTAGCCTCTTTCCTACTAAACGTATAATAAAAAATAAAATAACACTCATTGTTTCAACATTATGTTAAGTAGAAAATTGAGATTTTTCTTGTAATCAACTATTGATCAGCGTAAATACACATTATTGAAAAAGGCACTAACGGAAAAAGCTCATATATGAAAATAAAAATATATTTTTTGTTTTAAAAAAGATCGTAACTAATTGATTATCAGATCATAAACAATTTAATCAAATATTTTATTTTTATATTTTAATCAAATTAGTGATAAAATCAACTGTGTTAAATTATGTTAAAATTTCGGTTTTCCGAGGCATTTAATAAAAAAACGCTATGCATAACAAATTGTCGTACTGCTCATAACAAACATATTAAAAGTGTTTGCGGTATGAGTGGGTTCCAATGTTAGATAGGACTTCGACTCTTGTCTCTTTTTATATAACCAAACATCCATTCGTATGAGTGGGTTCCAATGTTAGATAGGACTTCGACAATAAAGCAATCATATATGGAATTTTGTTGGTGGTATGAGTGGGTTCCAATGTTAGATAGGACTTCGACACTTTAGACGGAAGAGTTATAATTTCGAGAAAAGGTATGAGTGGGTTCCAATGTTAGATAGGACTTCGACGCCAATATCTGGGTTCCACTCATACCACTTTTCATGTATGAGTGGGTTCCAATGTTAGATAGGACTTCGACGATTTACTCTTATGCATTCACTAATGAAATAAATGTATGAGTGGGTTCCAATGTTAGATAGGACTTCGACCTAGATCTATCGAATTAAGGATATAATTGAAGTCATGTATGAGTGGGTTCCAATGTTAGATAGGACTTCGACACATGGGAGGAGTCTTGTCTATTTTCGCATGTAGGGTATGAGTGGGTTCCAATGTTAGATAGGACTTCGACAGTTAACATAATATGTTTTTCCATTCCCTGAAAGTATGAGTGGGTTCCAATGTTAGATAGGACTTCGACAATCCCTGCTCTAACCATAGATTCCGGTATTTTCAGTATGAGTGGGTTCCAATGTTAGATAGGACTTCGACGATCCGAGTAGTTTTTTTGAAAACAGATCTGGAAAAGTATGAGTGGGTTCCAACATTAGATAGGACTTCGACATTGGTTTTTGCATCATAAAGACTCATAACCATTATGTATGAGTGGGTTCCAACATTAGATAGGACTTCGACAATAGCGCTAACCATGCTAACTTTTTCATAAGAAAGTATGAGTGGGTTCCAACATTAG
>JANQPA010000084.1 GCA_028285545.1 Saprospiraceae bacterium
TTTTGACACTGGCTAAAGCACACAGACTGTTACTGACTTACACTGTTTTAGTAAATGTTAAATAAAGCTTAGCCTACAAATTATAACCAATTAATACACAGGTGTATCGGCAGTTATTCACCTCTCATCTGAGATCACATTTTGTGAATAATTTCAGAAAATTCAGGATGACTCATGTTTATAAAAATCAAGTATTAGGGTCATGTTAAAAGGAAGAATAATTGTAGGGATCGTTTTTTTGTTTTGTCCAGTTTCATTCACTGCTCAGGATTACGAGGCCAGGAAAATTTCTATTTCGGAAGGCCTTTCCAGTAATGATGTGAGAGACATGCATCTCGATTCATACGGGTACCTGTGGATAGGAACTAATCACGGGTTAAATCAATTTGATGGCTCGCATATTGAAAAATTCAGACATATTCCTGGCAATAAAAAAACCTTATATGCCAACAGCTTGATCCGAATTTTTGAAGATGCTCAGGGAGAGATATGGCTTACGCATACCGTAGGAGGTATCAGTTCTTATGATCGTCATTCCAGCTCTTTTGAATACTATCCATTTCCTGATTCACTTAAAATAAATCCACTGGAAGTATTGCGTTCAGAAGAGCACTTATACCTTCTGTGTATAAAAGGCCTATTTTCTTTAGATTTAAATACGCGTATTTTTTCAGAGATATGGAAGAATCCCACAAGAAATTTAGAATCTCCTGTCCGAGATCAAAATGATCATTTATTTTTCAAAACAGGAAACAAAATCTTCCAGTTTTCCCCAAAATCAGGAATCCAGCAGCTTCCCAGTCCTTTTAAAGATTGTCGTGGTCTTTTTTTAAACCGAAAGGGGGAATTATTTGGAATTTACGATTTAAATATCTCCAAATTTAAATCTGAGAAAAATACCTGGGAGGAAGTTTTTTCCCTTCCTATGGATGAAGGTATTTCTTTTTTAGGCTTGACGATGAATAAAAATGAAGCCCTTATAGCAGGTCTAAGCAACGGAAAAACACTGCACCTAGATTCTTGTTTTCAAATTCTTGACACCCTAAGTTTATCGGCTTATAATCTGATTCTGACCAATCACAACCTTGAGCCTCTAATAGTAAGACAAGCGGAAGGACAATGGTCCATTTATGGGATTAAGAACCAGGAAAATTTAGCACAATTCTATTTGGAGAACAGACCTAGGGTTGTAGAATTTTCTCCTACCCAAGATTTGATTTTTGGCGGTCGCAAAGGATTAGAAATTTTTAGCCCTTCAAAAGTAACTTTTAAAAAAATATCTGGCACCCCTTTCTCAAAAGTAATTATAGGCACCCAAGTTTTTAATGACACCTTATTTTATGGTTATGACAACCATATTGTAGGATATCATTCCAACACCCATAAGGTGACTTTTTCCTCTCTAAAACATTTTAAAGGACAAGCCATTCAGGATTTTCTCTTTCACAATGACCTGATGTGGGTTCAGACCAATAAAGCTTTATGGCAATTAAAAAATGGGGAATGGCAAACATTTTACCTTCCAGATGTCCCGGGCAAAGATTTTTTCATGGCAAGGTCATTAACCTTAACCAAAGAAAATCATTTATGCATTGGCAGTAATATTGGTTTTTTCTACTTCGATGGTTTTTCCCTTAATGCTGTTCAATTATATCATGAAAAACTGCCTGATGCTGAAAGTATTGTGGTTAACTCAGTTTTAGAAGAACAAATAAATGATTATTGGCTTGGAACCCAAAAATATGGGCTTTGGCAGGCAAAAAAAAGAGCAAAGAGATGGCAATTTACCAACTACCCATATCCAAAGAAGGACAGTACCTTTCAATCTGCTACCATCAATTGCATCTCCAGAAGCGAACAATACCTGTGGATAGGTACTTTCAGTGCCGGGCTTTTAAAATTTGATTTAAAGACAAGGACCTTCCTGGACTTTGATGACCAGCTACCTCTTCTGCCCAATATTTCTAAAATTTTAATCAGAGATAAAAATGAGTTATGGATAAGTTACCTTGAAGGAATAGCTTATTATAATGTCCTTACTCAGGAATTAATTAAGGAAAAGAAAGACATGGTTTACCCCAGGCATCCTACACTTTACAGGGATAGCATTTTTTTCTGTGATGACAGTGTGATCAATAAGATAATTCCAGATTATTTTTTTGCCAAGGATGAAGAACTGCCTATTTACATTCAAAAAATCTGGGTCAACAGTCAGCCTAATCCTTGGCACCCAGAGAGAAAAGAGCTCCTTCTAAGGCCAAACCAAAATCACATTCGAATTGAATATTCTGCCATTGATTTTTCCCCTTCCTCTTATCATGAATATGAATATAAAATGGAAGGCATTGAGGACAAATGGGTTTATAATGGTGTTCAAAAAAGTGTCACATTAACCAATCTTCCTCCAGGAGTTTTTACTTTTGAAGTAAGGCTGAGAAATAGAAAAACTACTTATCCTATCACGATTAAGATTGCAAAGCCATTAATTCAAAGACCAGTTTTTAAATTGGCGTTCCTTGTTTTTCTGGGTATAGTTACCTTTTGTGTTTATAAGGTCAGGCAAAAAAATGCTCAAAAACGTCAAATGGAATTAGATGCCATAAGAAAAAATGCAGCTGCTGATTTTCATGACGAGCTAGGCAATAAACTTTCCAGAGTTACCTACTTTTCAGAAGTATTAAAAGGCCATATCCCAAAAAATGATTATCAGGCGCTGGATTATTTACATCATCTCCAAGATACCTCCAAAAGTCTAAACACCTCAATGTACGATCTGCTTTGGACTTTAAAAACCGACCAAAATTCTATTGAAGACCTCATGATCTTATTAAAAGATTTTGGCGAAGATCTCTTCTCAAATACCGGAATTATCTTTCGTTCAGAGATAAGGGGAGCAAAAGCAGAAAAACACAAACTGAGTCTGGATAAAAAAAGACACCTTATTTTTATTTTTAAGGAAGCTATGACCAATATTTTAAAGCATAGTCAGGCAAAAAATGTGTGGTTTCGACTGGAAAGAGATCAAAAATCATTTAAAATAATACTCATTGATGACGGAGTAGGCCTCGATCACAAGTTGAACTCCCCAGGACAAGGACTTATAAATATTCAATCAAGGGCTGAAAAAGTCAACTGTGAATTGAATATTCAGACTACAACTGAAGAGGGCACAACAATCATTTTATCAGGAATTTAATGTCATTTTGTTATGAAGGAAAAAAAATCAATTTGGATAGTAGAAGATGATCCCATGATTAGAAACAGTCTTAAAATTCTAATCAACAAATCAAGTCACTTAATATGTTCTCAAACCTTTCCTTCTGCTGAAGATTACCTTCAGGTATTGCAAAAGGTTCAACCTGATATCGTATTGATGGATATTACACTACCTTATATGGATGGTATTGAAGCAGCAAGAAGAAGTATCAATTTTCATAAGGATTTAAAAATTATCATGTTAACTGTCCATCAGGATAGTGAAATGGTATTTAAAGCTCTTTGTTCAGGTGCCCTTGGTTATCTGTTAAAAAATGCGGGCTATCAAAAAATTATCGATGCCATTGATGAATTACAAAAAGGTGGCGCACCCATGTCCTCTTCTATTGCCCGAATGGTGGTGGCCTCCTTCAAAAAGAACAAAAAACATGATTTATCAGCTCGGGAGTTAGAAGTATTGGTACTTCTGAGTAAAGGTAAAAGTTATAAAATGATCGCTGAGGAACTTTTCATCAGCCATGATACCATTCGGACACACATAAAAAACATCTACAGAAAATTAGGGGTGAAAAATAACATTAATGCAGTCACGAAAGCCATGAAAAATGGAATTATTTAAGTGAAGTTAATGTTCTTTTAGGGTAGTAATCAAAATTTATTTCAGAAGGATTTGCTTAGTCTAAGCTATCTATATTACATCCAAAAAATTACTTAAACAAGCACTAAATGAACAGCATTACTTTTCGTTCTGCCAGCCCGGAGGATTTACCTGTATTATTAGAATTTGAACAAGGAATTATTGCTGCCGAACGCCCTTTCAACTCAAACCTTAAACCTGATCCAATTAGTTATTATGACATAAAGGCAATGATACCAGATAACCGGGTTGAAGTAAAAGTGGCTGTTAGTGATGGCCAGATCGTCGCATCTGGTTATTTGCGCCTTGAGCAGGCCTCCAATTATTATAAATATGAGCTACATGGATATATTGGTTTCATTTATGTTAGACCTCACTTTAGAGGCCAAGGATTGAGCGGAAAAATTATCAATGAGTTGGTAGCCTGGGCCAGGACAAAAGGAGTAGAGGAAGTACATTTGGAAGTATATAGCAATAACCTGGCAGCCATAAGATCTTACGAAAAGGCAGGCTTCGTAAAGCAGATTGTAAGGATGAGATTAGAAAATGATTAAAAAGTAGAACCACCCCGCCAGGCGGGGTGGTTCTACTTTTTAATTAAATTTTTACAGGTGCTCCTTCATACAAAGGAAAATCTTCCATAAAAGTATTCACCTGATTTCGAGTATGCTTAATCAGGTCTTCATTTTCAATATCCGCAACAATATCATCAATCCAATTGACTACTTTCAGACAATCCGCTTCTTTCAATCCTCGAGTAGTTATAGCAGCTGTACCAATGCGAATACCAGAGGTCACAAATGGTGACTGAGTATCAAATGGCACCATATTTTTATTTACAGTAATATCTGCCAATTCCAGTGCTTTTTCTACTGCTTTTCCGGTTACCTCCTTAGATCTTAAATCAATTAGCATCAGGTGATTATCTGTACCTCCAGAGATGACCTTATATCCTTTGTTGACAAAAGCCTCTGCCATACTCTTTGCGTTTTTAATAACCTGCTGGCCATAGGATTTAAAGGAAGGCTGAAGGGCTTCATAGAATGCAACAGCCTTAGCTGCAATGACATGCTCTAAAGGGCCGCCCTGCATTCCCGGAAAAACACCACTATTCAGAATGGCAGACATTTTGATTGGGTTTCCTTTTTTGGTCGTTCTTCCCCAGGGGTTATCAAAGTTTTTACCCATCATTATTATACCTCCTCTTGGACCACGCAGGGTCTTGTGAGTAGTGGAAGTCACAATATGGCAATGTTCAATAGGATCACTCAAAAGCCCAGTGGCAATTAATCCTGCTGGATGGGCAATATCCGCCAATAAAAAAGCTCCCACTTTATCTGCTATAGCTCTGAACCGGGCATAATCCCAATCCCGTGCATAGGCAGAAGCACCACAAATAATTAATTTGGGTTTCACTTCTAATGCTTTAGCCTCTACCTTATCCATATCTATCAATCCATTCTCTTCTTCCACTCCGTAAAAATGAGGCTCATATACTTTTCCTGAAAAATTCACAGGAGAGCCATGAGAAAGGTGCCCGCCATGCGAAAGATCGAAACCAAGAATTCTATCACCAGGGTTCAATAAAGCCAAAAAGACCGCTGCATTGGCTTGTGCTCCAGAATGTGGTTGTACATTGGCATAGGAGGCACCAAATAATTCTTTCAGACGATCTATTGCTAATTGCTCAACTTTATCAACTACTTCACATCCCCCATAATACCTTCTTCCCGGGTATCCTTCCGCATATTTATTGGTAAGACAGGTTCCCATTGCATCCATAACTGCCTGACTGGTAAAGTTTTCAGAGGCAATTAATTCCAGGCCTACACGTTGCCGGTGTAGTTCTTCCCCAATAAGATTGAAGAGCATATTATCTTTCATCCTTTCTTTTTTATTTTATAGAAAATAAATGACTAGTCCAATTTATTTGTTTTTATCATCAAATAGTGGGGCAAAAGTACAATAAATTTGTAAAGAAAACCTTTTACATATAGCTGTGTTGTATGCATATTTGCATTTTAAAAATTTCAAAGAAAAACACAATTAAATTTGTCCCTTTGGAATTCAAGTTTTATCATCAAGTCAAATAAATCTTCATTCTATTAGAAAGCTTATTTACTCGTAAAAAAGGTTCTACCTGTAGAAAAAACAAAGTGCGTTAAATAATTCGCGAATTTGTTTGTTATATTTTAATCGATTTCTGTAATTCAAATAAGCTTGATTGATGATTCCAGGTTCAGAAAAAAGGTTTCTTTTTGTCTTACTCATCTTGTTGGTGAGCCAGAGTTTGTTTTCCGCTTCAGGAAGATTTAGGGTTATGTGGCGAGAAGATCCTTCTACGACCATGGTAATTGGATGGGATCAATTTTCTGGTAGCAACCCAATCCTCTACTTCAGCACTCAAAATAATGGCAGAAATCCAAACCTTTATACCGCAAAAAGAAAACCAGATCGCGTCCATCGTTCAAAAGGCATGAATAACCACTTTGTCCGCCTGACCGGACTTCGTCCCAACACTGTCTATTATTTTATCATTCAGGATAGCGAAGGAATAAGTCCTTGTTTCTCTTTCCAAACCATGCCTGACAATCCTAATACAAGATTATCCATAATTGCAGGAGGGGATTCTAGAAATCATAGAGAAGCCCGAAAATCAGCCAATAAACTAGTCAGCAAATTACGTCCTCACTTTATTTTGTTTGCCGGAGATATGACAGATAATGATAGTGCTAATGAATGGCAGATGTGGCTGGATGACTGGCAACAAACCATAGGTACTGACGGACGCCTTTTCCCCATTGTTTCTGCTCTCGGGAATCACGAACTTACAGCCCAATCTTTAATTGATGTATTTGATATTCCTGCCCAGGATGCCTATTATGATCTGCATTTTGGCGGCAATCTGATGAGTATTTTTACACTCAATTCTAAAATTCCCGTAGGAGAACAGAATTTCTGGTTAGAAAGAAAACTCCAGCAACATCTCAATTCCCGCTGGAAAATGGCACAGTATCACCATACTCTGCGCCCACATACCAAAAAGAAAGCCCCCAGACAAGATCTGATGCCCTGGGCACAAATGTTTTATCAATATAATGTTCAATTGGTTTTAGAATCTGATGCCCATGTGGTGAAGTGGACCTATCCAATCCGGCCTTTCAGTGGGCCAGGTAGCGATCGTGGTTTCATTAGAGATGATAACCAAGGAACCGTTTTTATTGGTGAAGGATGTTGGGGTGCTCCACTCAGGGAAAATGATTTGCAATATAGCTGGACCAGAAATACCGGAAAATTCAATCAATTCAAATGGATTTTTGTCGATCAATCCAAGATTGAAGTCCGAACCGTCATGACTGATGGATCTGACCAGGTAGCAGAAGTGAATCATCGAAATATATTTTCTCCTCCGGTAGGACTTTCCTTATGGCGTCCTAGCAAGGGCCCGGTACTTACCATCAAAGGAAGAAATACCCTTCAAAATAATCAACCTCTTGCTGCCAGGGCATTAGACGTGGAACTGGTGAAAATTACCGCCTCAGCAGGGCCTAATGGAGTCACCTTGGAATGGGTCACGAAAAGTGAATTGGAAAATGTCATTTTTCAAATCGAAAGATCAGTAGGACAGGGACGAAGCTTCACACCTCTTTCTACGAAAGAAGGCGGAAACATAAAAGGTAAAGGCTATCAATATTTAGACAAGAATCCTCCATCAGGTAATGTCCGCTATCGTGTCAAATGTATCATTCCTCAACGACCGGCCATCATCCTGGAAACGGCTTGTGAGGTTGCCAAAAGAACAGCTGCACCTATCAATAAACCCCCTACGCTTTCCAAAATAATGCCCTCTCCAGCAGGACTTTTATCTTTCGAATATGATTTGCCACAGACCAGCCAGGTATTCTTTATGGTCATCAATCCAAAAACCAGGGATGTACTACTAAATACCAAGCCAGTGCCTAGAAAAGCTGGCACCTTTATTGGAAAGCTGGACATTTCAAAACTTCCCAAAGGACAATATATGTTGATTATAAAAAGTCCAAAAAGCTTAATAAAAAGATATGAGGTCATTAAAAGATAGAAGTATATAGAATTATCTTGAAGTAAGTAGAAGTACATTGTTTATTCCTAATAAACAATGTACTTCTACTTACTTCTACTTACTTCTACTTACTTCTATTTTACTTCCATTCCTTTTTTCAGGAATCAATTCACTAAAAGTATAAGCCTGAATGTATGTCCACTAGAGAAAGAAGGAGAACTAATTTCTCTAAGAGGATTTATTCTGGTAGCCAATTGCTGCCAACTCCATCACTCTCGTTGTTTGTTTGGAGGTTCGTTTGTTTTGCAGATCCAGTAAAAAATCCAGTTCTGCTCGGGTTTGTTCAGAGCTATTTGTCAGAAAACGAACAGATTTTTTCAAAAGTAGGTAGGGTATATCCGGTATCTCCTGTTTTAGGAGGGTAAAAAGAATAAAAACCAAATAAAATACCCTTATGAGCAGACTCTACTTTTTTAATTTATTATTTCTGAACAAAAATATGATACCATGAAAAAGTGGATAATGTCTTTATCATTAATCATTTTATTTTTTAGTGCCTGTAACAAAAATGAGGTGTTTTGGGAGGATGAAGAAGATCCAATAATTGATACTCAATCAGAACAAGATTTGGGTAGTGAGGAGGATGGCGCGCTTACTTTATATCGAGTCAATGGAGATGCAATCAGCAAAATAAAGGATTACCAGGTAAGTCGCGATTTGGAGTCCTATCAAATGGATGTAGACAAGCATTTCAAAATGTGGGATTTTGTTAGCCGTTTACTTCCAGCTCAGTACAGAGATAAAATTAGTCAGTTTGAGGTATTCTATGGTGGAGATGAACTACAGGGCTATGTGTTTCCCCCAAATGAAGAAGACCTGAGCCAGTGGCGTTTTGGTTTGGCCATTGAAATTGCCGAAAACCTGGATCAAATTAATTTCAAAGACCTTTTTACCTATGTGACACTACACGAATATGCGCATGTTTTGACACTAAACGATGAGCAAGTGGAGGCAAATGCCTCTGAAGGCAGCTGTGGCACTTTTTTCACGGGTGAAGGCTGTAGTCGTGAAGGGGCCTATATCCAAAGATTATATGACCTTGGATGGAAAGATCTAGCCAATGACCCCGACCTGGAGGATCCTGACAGATTATACAATAAATACCCCGATCGTTTTGTAACAGATTATGCTGCTACCAATCCTGGAGAAGATATAGCCGAAGTCTTCAGTTTCTTTGTAACCATGGAAAATAAACCCAGTGGCAATAAAATATCCGACCAGAAAATCAGAATGCTTTATGATTTTCCCGAACTCGTAAAGATGAGACAAGATATTCGCCAAAATGAGGTTATCCAGTTGACGCAACCAGGAAGCTGGAGGCAAAATCAAAGACTTCATAGTTTTAAAGTGTGTAACAGAAGAGGATGTAAATGATGTTAAAAGTCACACAATATTTTTCGAAAAAGATAATTGAAAATCCTTTCTCAATCAATTGAATGGTTCCATGTTCCGAGACCAATCATGGAATACGGAACGTGGAACCAATTAGGGTTTTATGAATATTAGGTTTAAATCTATTTATAATTCTTATTTGGAATAAATCAAAGTACTTTCTACTTTCTACTTTTTACTTTTTACCCCTACTACTATTCGTTCTACAATTTGAAGCGCGGTTGTAAGAGTAGAGAAATTATAATATATGTCCCCAGTTTGTCCAGAGTGGTGCCCGTGACCAATCAGTTCCATCAAATAATAATTTTTGTTATCGTTCATGTCTACATTCGCATTAAAAATAATGGAGGGCTGCCCTAATTGTCCGGTACCATTATGAAAGATCTCATCATCCGGAAAATCAAATTCAGAATAATATTCATTATCATCAAATGCTACATTGATTTCTATCCTCAAATTGAATTTAGAAATATTTTTAACAGAAGAAATCAACTTAAAGTTGTCAATAAAAGTTGCGCCCGTGATCCCATCCGGCAGGGGTTTATCATTGGTGGGGACATACATTCCATCTTCATATTGGACTCCCCTTTTATGAGACCAAACAGGCAGTGCATTTACCCGTCTATACTCTCCAACCGCATCTTTTTTCTCATCAAATTCCTTAAAATTATCCTTACTCCTACCCCCAAAGAACAAACCTTTGGCAGTGGCTTTAGAAACAAAAAGGGTTTCGAGATAATTTCCTGAAGTGTCTTCTACCCACACCGCCATTTGGGGGTGCCAATAATGCTCAGAGCGCAGTAAATCAATGCTAAGTTGAATATCTTTATTAGAGGACATTTCCAAAATCTCGTACTCCGTCAGGTTAATTCCTTTTTTAGTTTTTGCTTTTAATTTCGTACCGTAATCCATCATAGATTTGAAGGGTTCAGTCTGAAAGTAAGCTCCAGAAAAAAGGATGCTGCCCAGAATAATAATAACTGCCAACCCAAGTCCTTTGCTGTATTTTTTAATGGGTCGGAAATTATTTGTTAGGTGAAGCAATATTCCAACGGTAAAAAGCAGACCAAAAACGGTATGAATCGTTGCCGTCACCCGAGAATAGTCTTTAACATAGGAAATTATACCGGTTATGGCTAAGATCATAAAACTTAGCGCAATAGAAAGACTGACTATTTTTCTGAAATTCATTGGGAAATGGCTTTATTGCACGCAAATTTCGCAAATAGTGCAGATTTGTATTTGCTAAATCTGCGTGCTAAATAAGCTTTAAATAACAGATTTTAATAAAATTTTACTCCACTATACGCGGAACACGGAACGTTGAACCTGGAACAATAACTTACAAAAGGAATTCCACTTGAAGTTACCTATAATTCAAAATTCGTGATGCGTCTCTATAAATTATTTTATTACAACACTTTTTTCAGCTTATTAATTCTTGCACTCAAATACTGTACCTGCTTGGCTTTATTCTCTGGTAAAATAAATTTTGGAGATTGGTGATTTAAGTTCTTGGCAAAGGAGGCTTCAATGATTTTCACCTCATCCACGATAATTTGCAAGCTTTCATCATCGGATTCTCCAACGATTCCATGAATATCATAAGATCTGGCCTCAAAGTCGGTTGTTTTTGATTTTTCCATGTCTGCCTTAAGAGCAATAAGACTCGTTCGCAGATCACTGATAACCTTAGCCTCTCCAAATTTTGTTTTTGCTCCTCGACAAGCTGAAGGAGTACAACCAGAAGTGGCATCCTTGGAAGCAGAAGGAGTACAAGCAGCCGCTGTTTTTGCCGTAGCTTCCTTATCTTTTGCACAACAAGCAGTAGATTGAGCCATTAAATTTACGCTAAAGATCATACCAAAGAACAGGGAGGTTGTAAGTATAAGTTTTTTTAAATCAATGTTCATCTTTCCAAATTTTTTGATTAACAAATGCTGCAAAATCGACATCAGACGTCTTGATGGTCTTCCATTTTCATAGACGAAGAAAGTCTAAAAAGACGCAAAGCCTTTAAAGACCTTCAATGCTATCAATGTGTATTACAAATTAAATCAAATCCATAATGTCCTGCTAATGAACAGCATATGCTTAACAGGGGGATAACAAGTCATTAACGGGGAAGTAACAGGAATTAGAGGAAACTGGAGAAATAAATCGTAAGGCAGTTGCGAAACTGCCACGAACGAGTGAAGAGTGTTTTATCAGTTCATTGAACAATGAAATTATTTCATATTAATACTTATTTGCTTAATTTAGAATAATCATAAACAGTATTAAAGTATATATTCAACCAATAGTTATTACACTTAAATAGAGTCAAAATGACCATACAACTTAAACCCTTGTTAGTTTCGGCTGCAGCATTGATTATTGGGTTTGTAGCTCCCTTGAAAGCTACTAATTCATTACTTACTAAGGATACATTGATTCTGGAAGCCAAAAAACTCAAAGGATATGGCTTGTTTAAAAGATCCTATACCCCACTCAATTGTAAAGAAATTTCTGAAAATGATGAATTAAACAAGGTTATTCCTCAGGACATCTCTAAGCTTGAATATGGATTTGAACATGTTGATTTTAAAGCCTGGTCCTATGAAAATCTAAAGAAAAAAAAGCATAAATACCTTCCTACATTTTTAAAGAAATTTTATCCTTCAAAAATTGACACCGCAAATGTTCCTCTGGATGTGGATAACACGATAAAGGTAATTATCGGTCAAAAAGGTGAGGACAAAATCTTCATTCTCGATCAAAATAATAATAATGACTTTCGGGATGATTCCATAAGGGTGCTTAAAAAAATTGTTTTCGGAGTTCCTGCTTTACAGCCGCAACCCCTTAAATGTCATTATCAAATTTATAATGGGAAAGAGATGTCCAAAGATTCTAGCTGGGTAATTATCGGGTTAGATGAAAATGGTAGAGTTTGGTTTTCAGTTGCGCATCATTTGAAAGCCACATTTTCTATTGATAACCAGGATTATGAAATCCAGGCCATCAATGATTATTATTTACGCTTCTGCTTCGATAGTCCAAAGGTTAGTATTACCGCTCAAAATGGGATAAAAAAGGATTCCATACTCATAAGTGAGATTTTTGAAATAGGTGAGTATTTAAAATTTGGTCATTCCTATTATAAGTTTGAGGATATCACCAATGAGGGTAGTAAAATTACCTTTATTCGAGAAGAGGATGTAAGTGATAAAATCGGTACCCAAGTTGGGTTTATCGCTCCTGATTTTAATGGAGTCACAACTGTAGGTGATTCAATTTATCTATCAGATTATCAAGATGAATATTTACTATTGGTCAATGTTACGGCCTGTGGGTCTCCGACAAAGAGTTATGAAATTTACAAGGAAATAAGTGAGCACTACCTTCCCAGAACCGATATCATAGCCATTGATGCTACACCTGGAGCTCTTAAGGTAAATATTGAGAAATTGAAACTTAGGGGAAAATTTATCATATCTGAACAAAATAAATCCATACAGAAATCCTATAGAGAAGATTTTTGCTCCAGGGTTTGCTTCTTAATAGGCCAAAGTGGTCATATTGTTGATAAATTTGAAATTTGGGATTGGAAGCAGTCATTATCAAAACACTTCTAATATTAGACCTCATCAAGATTTTTCCACAACAAGACCACAATCAAAACACGGCTCAAGGGGCTAGTATACAATAATTAGGCTATACTCTCTGGTAAATATGTATTCGACCTGCCCTTCCATGACCCGAGTTTGTTACATATCTTTCAAATTTGTACAGCTTGATATATAGAGAACAAGCAATGAAATGAAAAAAGAACATTGATTGAGAGATTCATTTAAAAGCTATGGTCTCCTCATCAAAGAAGGTCGATAAAGTTTTTCAGGAAAATACAGATCGAATACTTGAAATTTATTATTGCCAATTACCAAACCTAAAAGTAACGCAACCAAAAGGAGCAGAAAGATCATTGTCATTTACAGTCGAAAGATTTGAGCCAACTACCCAGCGATATCCACCTCCAATTCCAATTCTCATGTTTTTTAGAATAAGAAAATCAACTTCAAAACTAGGTCTGACTAACCATATGCCATCTACAGCCATTTCAAGGTCGTTACTTTCTTCTGAAACGCCGCCATATCCTGCCAACATATAGAAGTTTAGTACACTTTTTGCTTTCGCAGGCATCTGATATCCAAGCAACAACCCTCCATAGCCGACATCATATTCATATCCATTTTTCTTTTGAGAAAAACCAAACCCACCACCTCCAATGAAGATATTCTCATTCAGGAATCTTCCACCAATACCTCCAACTCCCAAAGTCAATTCTCCATTAAGAGAAGTGGCAAAAAATGTCGGCCCACCAAATCCAATTTTATTTTCTTTGCTTTCAGTTTGAGCGATCATATTACTTGTAAAACAAAGCGCGAGAACTATTAAATTGATTGATTTCATGATGATATTATTTATTTGTGAAATATTAAAATTGAATTAATAGTTTTCATGACTGAATTCCATTCAAAAATTCCCAAGACTACACCCTAATCTGCTTTGCAGACTTATCTGCATTTGCATTTTCAGAAATGTGGTATTTATGATTAAAGAAAAAGTCCTTATCATCTAAAATGATATAAAGAGCGAAGACTGTTAAAAGGCCGGTTTGAATAACCTTGCTCATTGGGTGTGTGGTAAATACTTCATTAAAGTATCCTGCACCTATGTGAAATATAATTGGCAAAACTATATTTCGATTGGCCTTGTAATAGAGCCAATTCATTATGATTACGAAAGGAAAAAGGCTGATGAAAAAGTTTAATGAATAAATCCACCCTTCCTCGACTAGGTTATGATGATAATAATCTTTTATTGTAGCTAAAGGCATGTGCCATACACCCCAAAAAACAGCAAACAATACTGAAGTGTTAAACAGATTAAATCTTAACCGTAAGGAGTCTGTTCCATAGGAATGCCAGGCTAATTCCTCTATTAGTGGTGCGATGATTAGCATAAACCATACTGGGAAAACACCTGAAGTAAAGGAAAAGGAATCGGCAAACCTAAACTGTTCTATGCTATAGCCAAACAATAAAGAGACTGCCTGCGCCAATAAAATGCTTACCGGCATTAATACTAGTGACAGCAGTAAATATGTAGAACTGACTTCATTGAAGTTAAATAATCGATTCTTTATATCAAGAACTATCCTATCGTTGTCTTTTGACAAATATACTGCAACCACTACAGGAGACATAAGACCCAAAAAGGCAATTAAACTTGCCCATATTTGAGATGAGCTGTTTCCCAATTCAATGTGACTTATATAGCCTGCTAAAAACCATAGCATCCAGGGAAACAAAGTTGATAGTCCAAAAAACCATCCTGTTTTCTTATACATCTTGATGTTCATATCTAATTAGTTTTGTTATGATTCTGATGTAAAGATTTAACAGAAACAAAGTCGAGTCGCCCAAACGTGAAAGTTTGTACTATTTAGAGGTGCATAAATGTAGGATCGGACCTATTAATTACTGATTAACAAAGTTTTATCCAGGTATAGAATTTTACAAAAAATGAAAGGCTAGGTCTTTAAACTAGCCAAATATTGGGAAGGCGTAGTCGATTTCAATTTCTTAAAAACACTATTAAAGGTAGATTTTGAATTGAAGCCAGAGTCATAAGCAAGACTGAGTAGACTATAAGTATCATTATTTTTTGCTCTTTGAATAAACTCCTCTACTCGGTATTTATTAACGAAATCGTGAAAGTTAACTTTCTCATTTTGATTGATTACCTGAGATAAGTGATTAGTAGAAATCGCTAGACTGTGAGCTAATTCCCTAATAGTTAATTTAGGATTTAAATAAGGCTTAGTTTTTGTCATCAACTCCTGTAACTCAATGTGAATTTTGAAAGCATCCTCTGGTTTTAAACTTGACCTTTTATACTCACTTTCTCTTTTAACAAGGTCTTCTTCTTTAAGGACTGAATTAGAGAATAGGTCCCGTTGGCGAATTCCTGAATATCCAATAAACACTACGAAGGAAATAATTATGGAGTAAAATAAAATGTCAGCATTAAAGGGAAATTCAAACCCTATTATTTCTCTTAAAATAGAAACTATCCCTGCAATAAGAAAAAAAGAAATAATTCCAAAAATTGCAGACTGCAACCACTTCATATCTATACGATCATTATAAGAGAAATTATTAGTCAGAATCCTTTTCCTCTTTTGAAGCGACCTAAAAGCAAGGATAGAATAGATAACTCCTGAGATAATAATTCCTATTACTAAGAGGTATGAAAACACCCCATAATCATCAATCAAACCATTATCAACTTGAATCTTTTCTTCTGCAGAATAGAGAAAGTAAAAAGGCATCATGTATAAATAAGATACCAAGAGTGGTATAAAATGAAAATAATCTCTCAAACTAAGATTTCTTTCCTTTTTTATGGAATGAGTAACATAGAGATATAAAAAGGGGCCATAAATAAACGGTAATGGAGCTGTTATTCCAATTAGATGAGGATATGTTTCCCAATAGCCTTTAAAGTAAAAGAAGTAGCCCGCTAAATGTATACCAATAACAAACAGCCACATCGACAAAATATTATCTGTGAATACTTTATCTTTTTTGGAAAACAATAGAATCCCTAGAAAAAAAGATAATACAATGCCAATGTTTAAGACGAATTCCATGCAATACCTAAAAGTTAACTCGTTCTTTCTCAATCCAGGACAAGATAGAGAGTATTTCAAAGAAAAGGTAAATTATGATACCAAGCAAAAAAAGAAATTTTAGCATCTAGCTATATCGCCAATCATACCGACACAACATCTTGATTCCCACATCCATATTCAATTCAAAAGGCCATCCCGAAAGTAACTTCAATTTTTACCGAAAATCAAAATCAATAGCCCTCAACAACAAAACCCCAATCAAAACACGGCTCAAAGGTTGTATTACCGGATAGCCCCAAAAAGCAATGGTCCGAAGTGTGGTAGAACCAGTTTGCTGGGTTGTAAAGGTTAAAAGAGCTAGTATACCAGATACAAAAAGCAGCAGGCATACCCACCTTTCTAATCCTTGCCCTTTTCGGGTAGCAAAAGCAAAGGCAATAGCTGATAATGCAAAAGAAATTAATAATAAGGAGTAACAACCACTCCATACTTGGTTAAATGTAGTTATCAAATCTACCAATTGGCTTTTTATTGCAGGATCTGTTTCAGATAAGTATTGTGCAGTCCACCTGTTTTCCCTCACAAAAATTATGGCTGATCTGCCCATCAACTCAGCCACTCCGTATATGAAAAGAAATAACATACCAGTGGAAGCACTACCGAGTGCGGTTTTACTCTTATATATGGTCAAACCCAGGCCGGCGATCAGTACAAAAAATACATTCACATAACTAATCCATTGCCTAATCATATAAAGAGGATTGTTATGCAGAGCTAAACTCTCCTCCATGCCTGATGGCCTTCCATACACTAAGGGTATGGACCATAGCAGCATGGTGAATATTCCAGCTAGTATTCCGCATATTCCAGCAAACCGAAGGAAGGTCCTGTTGGCTTTCATATTGTTTGTTTTATAAGATCTCAGAATAATAAACAAAATACAAAACTTTGGCCTCCTGCTTCGAAATAGTTATGGCTGTTAAAAACGAGGATTTTAAGAAAGTTAATTTTCAGTTTTTTTATTGGCTCCTAATTTTTAACACAACGAACCGACACAGCATTCGTTTTCTTCTGATGAGCCTCAATAAAAGTTTTTTCCCTTCTGTTAATTTTGAAAATAATACTATTTGATCCTAAAGGGCTCCGACACCAATAAGATCCCGTAACATTCCCCTCTCTAAAGTCAGAAATCTTGGGAGGCTTAGAAGAAATTCGGAGAAATCCTGAAAACTGCAAATCGAGATTACTTTTGCCTCCTACCGCCAGTGCTGAAAAGCGAGCCATTCTTGTCCAGTAAACCTTAGTATCATAATCGTAATTTTTGCCGGTAAAATCCGGATCGTATTGGCGATATAAATAGTCCCAATCCTCCCATCTGGGAATCTGCCAACCAATACCTAGATTTTTGCATGCCTTTTCAGCAGCAGCATAAGTATACAATCGACCATTTCTAGTTCTGCAAGTTGCATCCTCTTTATTATTCCAGCAGTAAGAATCACTTTCTTTTATCGCTAAATTTTTAGCTAGCCAAAGATCGCCATTTTTTAATCTGACAGTTGGGTAGGTATTACCGTGGCGATCCCTAACTATAGATTGTGCAGTTATTTCAAAAGAAAAAACTAATAAACTGATAAAAATTATGGTTTTCATTTAAAATTGAATTGGTGAACAAAAAAATGTATACAGGCAATTTATTAGCAATACCGCCGCATAGGTTAGCTTGCTTGTGCCAACAATTGGAATATTTGTTCCAGGAACCCTTTCATACCCACTAAAAATGGGTGTGGCCTCCGGAAACAGCGATTCGACTTTGGCCCCTCAGGCAACCCTCCCTTATCCTCCTGTGTCCTTCCTTAAAACTTCATTGGATAAAAACCTAGCCGTATGATTAAGCACTACCTTAAACTAGCCACTCGCCATTTTGGCAAAAACCTTATGTTCAGTTTTATTAATCTTTTTGGACTGGCTTTTGGGATGGCAGCAGCCTTTGCTGTTCTCTTGTACATCTTTGATGAGCTTTCCTTTGAGCGATTTCACAAGAATGCCGAACAAATTGTCAGGGTTAATCTTAATGCAAACTTTGATGGTACGGAGTTTAATTTGGCAACTGCTCCCAATCAAATAGCTCCCTTTGTTGCTGAGAGGTTGCCAGAGGTGAAGGAAGCCCTGAGGGTATTTCCTCACAATTTTGGAGAGTCTGCATCTATTAAAGTTGAGGATAACACCTTTGTAGAAACGAGTCTGTATTGGGCAGATCCTAACCTCTTTGAGGTTTTTACTTTTGAATTTGTGACTGGCTCTCCTCAAGGAGCACTTGATCGGGCCAACACCGTAGTTATTGCTGAAAGCACCGCCCAAAAATTCTTTGGTGACACCGATCCTGTTGGGCAAATCATAGAAATTGATAATCGATATAACCTTGAAGTAACCGGCGTTTTTAAAGACATGCCTCAACAAACTCACCTCCCCTATTCCGTTGTGGGATCTTTCCAAACCATTCCATTTGGAAGGCCGGAACGCCTGAGCTGGGGAAATGCCAGTTTTTATACCTTCCTATTGCTAAATGAGGGAGTTGAACTTGCGCAGCTGACTGATAAATTAGATCAGACCCTTAAAAGCGAAGTCCCTGCAGAAAATCTTTGGTATAACTTGTACTTAAAACCCTTGGTAGATATTCACTTATATTCCCCTGAAATTACTGATGATGGCACTCAATATGGTTCCATCAATCAAATTTGGATTTTGTTTTCCTTAGCCTTAATCCTTGTTTTTATTGCCTGCATCAATTACATGAATCTGGCAACTGCTAAATCTCAAAAGAGATCCAAGGAAGTAGCAATTAGCAAAACAGTGGGTGCTACTGGCTCCCAGTTGGCTGGCCAATATTATGTGGAGACGGCCTTGATTACCTTTAGCGCCATTATATTATCTCTACTGATTTTTTGGGTAAGTCTACCTACTTTCAACAATATTGCTGATAAAGCCCTGACTTTTGGGGATATCCTAAAGCCTCAATTTGTAGCCCCTATCCTTCTAATTTGGCTAGGAATCACCGCTCTTTCGGGATCTTATCCAGCCCTCTATTTATCATCTTTTAAACCCATACAAATTCTTCGCCAAATGGGTAGGCATAAAGGAGGAGCAGCCTCGGTAAGGAAAGGACTAGTGGTCTTTCAATTTTGCGTATCCACAGCTTTAATAGTCAGTGCCTTTATTTTTTATCAGCAATTAAAATTTATCCAGCAAAAAGAACTGGGCTTTAATCCAGAACAAGTTCTTGCATTACGAGTTGGAGGTATTCGTCCAGCCAGTAGTATCAATGCCCTGGAAAAAGAATTGGCCCAACTGCCAAATATTGAGCAGATGGCCCTTTCTCAAACCTATCCAGGACATGGTGCAAGTGGCTATTCCATCAGTCGGCCGGGGTCTGCCGAAGGAGAAGCTGCTGATTTGTCAACCTGCAGAGCTTTTCCGAATGTTTTAGATGTCTTGGATGTAGAGCTTTTAGCAGGTCGCACCTTGAAAATCAGAGAAGAAGGAGATACCATTACAGAACTACTGCTCAATAATGCCTCTGTAGAATACATGGGCTGGAGCCCAGAAGAAGCCATCGGACGGCATGTCGACATCGGCATGGGAAATACCCGGGTAGTAGGTGTAACGGCTGATTTTCATTATGGCCCCCTACGGCAAAAAATTGGCAATTATGCCTTCCATAACCGCTCCTCTGAGTGGCTGCAATATTTATTGATCAAATTAAAAACCGATCAATTAACCAGTACTATGAATCAGATTCAGGAGGTGTTTAAACGTACGGTACCTTCCACTGTTTTTGAATATACTTTTCTGGATAGCAAATTAGAGTCCCTCTATCGAAGTGAACAAAGGCTGGCCTCCATGGTCATGATTTTTGCGGGGCTTGCTATTCTAATAGCCTGTCTGGGTTTATTTGCCCTTTCCGCTTTTGCCACTGAACGTCGGACTAAAGAAATTGGGGTGCGCAAAGTTCTTGGTGCTTCAAATTTTCATATTATCAGCTTACTCTCACGCGAATTCTTGCAGTTAGTAGGATTGGCTTTCCTTTTAAGTGCCCCGCTAGCCTGGTGGGCCATGAACAGATGGCTGCAGGGTTTTGCTTACCATATTAATATACAATGGTGGATTTTTCCTCTGGCTGGTTTGGTAGCAGTTGTTATTGCTTTTATCACCATTAGTTTCCAGAGTACCCGAGTTGCCATGTCTAATCCTGTAGATGCTTTAAAAAGAGAATAATCAGAAAGTTTAGAGGAAAAAAATCAAAGATTTTTTTCCTCTAAATAATTTCCACACATATTTCTTACTAAAAAGTAGAACATATTAAGTAAAAACCCTTATATTTGTTCTACAAATTAGTATGATATGAAAGAAATGAAGCTGGGAAGCTTTGAAGAAACATTAATGTTATTGGTAGGAATTCTGGACAAAGAAGCCTATGCCTTTAAAATTGGAGAGGAATATGAGGCACAATCCAAAAAGCCAGTATCAATTGGTGCTGTTCACTCCACACTCAATCGCCTAAGCAAAAAAGGATTTTTAAGCTCAGAGATGGGCCTACCTACTGCTGAACGTGGTGGCAGAAGAAAAAGAATCTACAAAATTACGGCTGAGGGTCAGCGGGCTTTAGAACAATCACGGGATTTCAGGTTATCTCTTTGGAATCAGTTTCCTGCATTCTCAGGACGCAAGTTTAAGCTAAGCTAATGTCAAAAAATTATCCTCCAAAATGGGCTGAAAAAATCCTGCTTACCTTTTTGAAAGAAGAGTTAGCAGAGGAAGTTTTAGGAGACCTGGATGAAAAGTTTTATTCCATGGTGTCCCGATATTCTCTTCGAAGAGCCCAGCGAAATTATTGGTTTCAGGTCTTTAATTATATGAGACCATTTGCTTTTAAATATTTTAAGTCATTTCCAATATCAACACTTATGTTTAGGCACAATTTTAAAGTCGGTTTAAGGGTCTTGTTAAAAAACAAAGTTTTTTCTCTCATTAATATAGGTGGCCTCGCTCTTGGCATGACGGTAGTTCTATTGATCGGTCTTTGGATTCATGATGAATTATCTTTTAATAAAAATCATGAAAACTACGATCGAATCGTGCAGGTATTAAGAAAAGATAAGGAGGATGGTATGGTAGAAGTTAATAGTTCTCATGTAGGTCAATTGGGTATATATCTTTCTGATAATTACCCCAATTTGTTTGAGGAGGTTACCATGACATTTTATAGAAATAATCCTAGATTACTAACAGTAGAAAATCAAACTTTCGATCAGATCGGTTACTTTTTCAGGCCTAATGCTCCTGAAATGCTTAGCTTAAAAATGATAGCAGGAACCTGGGATGGCATTAGTGAACCAAACGGTATTTTAATTTCTGAAAGCCTGGCCCAAAAGTTTTTTGGGAAAGAAAATCCAATGGGGCAAGCCATTAAGATGAACTCTTCTGCCATATTTACGGTTAACGGAATATTTGAGGACTTACCGGTCAATTCTACTTTTGGGGATGCTACTTATTTCGCCTCTATGGATCGAATTTATGATGATGAAAATCCTTATACCTGGACCAATTTTAACATGAAAGTATATGGTCAACTAAAACCAGGGGTTGACATTGCGAATGCATCAGCTGCCATCAAAGATGTATTGACCGAAAACAGAGACCCTAATCAGGATCCAATGGACCTCTTGTTACTTCCCATGAAAGATTGGCATCTAAACGATTATTTTCAGGATGGCGCGCAGGTTACCAGTAAGCGTATGCAGTTTGTAAAATTATATGGCATTATAGGTCTTTTTGTACTCATTTTAGCATGTATTAATTTTATTAACCTAAATACTGCACGCTATCAAAATCGGGCAAAAGAAGTAGGTGTTAGAAAAACTTTAGGTTCTCTCCGATCCCACCTTATTGGACAGTTTTTGGCAGAATCCATTCTTTATGCCTTAGCTGCATTTTGTATATCCATTTTGGCTGTTCAATTCATTCTTCCCTGGTTTAATGGCATTTCGGACAAAGACATCACCTTTCCGTGGAACAATGTTTGGCTCTGGGCAATGGGTCTTGGATTTACATTAACTACCGCTCTGGTGGCCGGCACCTATCCTGCATTGTTTCTATCTGGTTTTAATCCTCTCAAGGCTCTAAGAGGTACAATAGGCCAAGGAAAATTGAACACCAGATTTCGTCAGAGTTTGGTCGTTTTTCAATTTACCATTTCCATTATTTTAATCATTGGCACCCTCACTGTTTTTAAGCAGATTCAGCATGCCAAAGATCGCCCAATGGGTTATAACCAGGATCGATTAATTACGGTTAGAGGCTTTTCTGACGATTATTATGAAAAATATGATTTGCTAAGAGCTGAATTGAAAAAAACAGGGGTCGTTGAAGAAATGGCAGAGGCCAACTACCCCTTGATGAATACCCTTGGTAATAATGATGATTTTAGATTGCCGGAGTCAAGCAAGAGTATGAATGTCTCTTTTAATACCATTTATGTCACTCCGGAATACGGAAAAACTACCAAATGGGAATTGACGCAAGGCAGAGATTTCTCCAGAGAATTGGGAGATGAGACCAGCTCCATTATTGTCAGTGAATTGGCAGTAAAAAAGATGGGCTTAGAAAATCCAATCGGGCAACAAATACTAGCTAACAGGGCTTTCAATGGTCATAAGGAATTTACCATTATTGGTGTGGTAAGAGATATGATTAAAGGAAATCCTTTTGAAGAACCTGTACCCTTGATGGTTTTTTCCAATCAAAGATCCAAAGGTTTTCTGTTTATCAGAATGAAGCCGGATGTTTCCTTTGCCAGTGCTATTCCAAAAATTAAAGAGGCCTTTGTTGGAGTCCTCCCAACCCATCCATTTAGTTACGATTTTGTGGATGAAGAATATGCGGCTAAATTTCGAGCAGAAGAAAGAATTGGAAGCCTGGCCACCTTTTTTAGTATCCTGGCCATCCTGATCAGCTGTTTGGGATTATTTGGATTATCTGCCTACATGGCAGAGAAACGAACCAAGGAAATAGGTATTCGGAAAGTCCTGGGTGCTTCTGTTATGAATTTGTGGCAGTTGTTATCTAAAGATTTCAGCATCTTGGTTTTCATTGCCTGTTTGATTGCGATCCCCCTTTCAGCTTATTTCCTAAATGGCTGGTTGCAGTCTTATGAATATCGAATTCCGATTTATTGGTGGATCTATGCTCTTGGAGCAGTTTTCTGTTTCGCGGTAACCTTATGTACAGTGAGTTATCATTCTTTGAAAGTTTCTTTGGCCAATCCAGTGGATTCGTTGAGAATGGAATAGAATTTTGCCGCTGGTAAACGCTGATTCTGCTGATTTTCCTTGTTAGGCTACAGTGAAAATCAGCAGAAATAAAGTGGAATTATAGTCGTCTATATGGACTCCTGAAGTATGGTTAAATCAATAACCACATGCCCCTTCTTATGTCCTTTTTCAACGTAACGATGTGCTTCAACTATTTCTTCAAGAGGATAGCTTCGATCAATGACGGTTTTTAATGTTCCTCGCTCAATAAATTCTTTGAGGTCAAGCAGGTTTTTAATTTTTGCAGGAGGAGAGCCAGAGATGATTTTCTTTCCACCAAAAATTGCAGCTTTTAACATAGGCAGAATATGATGATAATCAATTACAGCTAAGAGACAATACCCTTTTGGCTTTAAAGAGTTCAAACATTTTGCCAAAGGCGTTTTATCAACCGTTTCATAAATAATATCATATTTTTCTCCATTTTGGCTAAAATCTTCCTGAGTGTAATCAATTACCTTATCTGCTCCCAGGGATTTGACCAATTCAACATTGGTAGTGCTGCAAACCGCCGTAACTTCAGCACCAAAATGTTTAGCCAGTTGCACAGCAAAAACACCCTGTGAGCCAGAAGCACCTACAATCAGCACTTTATCTCCTCTTTTGATATTTCCTTTTTTGAGAAAAAACAGGGCTGTTTCTCCTCCAAAGAGAACTGCAGCGGCCTCCTGATGGCTCATATTTTGAGGTTTGAGCGCTATTCTTGAATTTTCCGAGACGCATTTATAATCCATGTAAGTCCCAATTCCTGGAGAACCAAAGACCTCATCACCCACTTTGAATTTGCTTACCTTCTCTCCAACGGCTTCCACAACTCCTGAAAACTCAAAGCCCAGGGTTTTGAATCTAGGTTTCCAAATGCCCATAAATAATTTAGTGATGGGCCAGAAGGGCAGAAATTCTTTGTTTCCGTTACGCAATCGGATATCTCCTGAAGTTACGGTGGTCGCATGTATTTTGATTAAAACTTCTTTATTTTTTGGTACGGGTTTTTCAAGTTCTTCCAACTGAAGTACTTCTGGTGATCCAAACTTTTCATTGATAATAACTCTCATTTTTAGGGTTTTTTATATTTTAAAAATGGGTGATTTGCTAATTTTCATTTAGGCATATGACAGACAGTAGCGGCACTCCAATATCCCTCACCTTTTTAAGTACCCCATACAAGGCAGCTTGATCAACTATTTCCCCTGTGAGAAGGGTATCTCCATTACCTGTGTTGCTTATCCTGAAACCATCAAACCAGTCTCTCCTCTGCGGGCCGAGATGACCTTGTAACCTAATTTGATAAACCGGGTTTAATCCTGAATGGAACTCGAAAGGATGTTCCTGAGACAAAGTGCCATGCCATAAATATGCCATCATAAGCAATGATTTGTAATAATTATAGCAGCAAGTTATTCTGGAAAAGTGGCTAAGAAAAGGTACTAAAGTACTGTTTTGAGAAAAGAAGGTATTGTTTTGACTATATCAAGCCCAATTCGCGGGCCCGGGCTACAGCTTCTGTACGCCTTTGGACCTCTAGCTTATCGAAGATTTTTTGATTATGACCTTTTACAGTACTCAGAGCTAGAAAAAGACGCTCGCTGATTTCTCGATTTGACAAGCCTTTTGCAATTAGGCGCAAGACTTCTAATTCTCTTCTGCTTAAAGACTCTAACAGAGGACGAACAGTTTGGGAAGGCCTCATCAAGAAAGGTTGTTGAGGAGTAGAATCATTCACTTGTTCCGTCTCTGGTAGCTGTTGAACAATATCAGCTGCCATTTCTCTTAGAGATTTATCTCCTAATAATGGCAATAATTGAATTTCTTCATTCAAAAATATTTGAAAATATTCTTCTGGTTTGGCTTGCATAAAGGCACGATGCAAAGAGGCAATTGCAGAAGGTCTATCACCTAGCAAATCATAGATAATAGTCAAAAGGATAAGAATTTCAACAACACTCCCCCATCTTTTCCCTTTTTCGGCTGCTGCCAACAAACGTCCTAATAAGCTTTTAGCCTCCTTTAAATATTGATCCTCTCTGCTATTTTTAGATTTTGCTATTAATACCCTGACCAAGGTAATGTGCTCAAATTCGCGTAGATAAGATAGGTCATCATTTATCGATAAATTTTGATTCCGAACCCAGTCTTCTGCTTCTCTAAGTTGTCCTTGTACTAAAAACAACCTCGTTTTCCAGGCAGAAATCGGACGGGTCTCCGGTGTTGGGTTAATCGTATATTGTTGTTCAGCTTCTTCGAAAAATTCAAAGGCAGCATCTAATTTTCCTTCAGCTTGTTTTATCCTGGCCATTAACAAAGGCCATCTATATTTTGTCTCTGAAAGGGCTGCAAAAGGTCCTAAATTTTTGGCTTCTTCCAAAAGCCCTTTAGCCTCTTCAATTTCGCCCTGCTCAAAACATGTTTCGCCCCAAAGTACATATACTCCTTCCATGCCTTCATAGACAAGATTAGGTTGTTGTCTGGCCTGTTTTAATAACTGTCTGCAAGTTTTTTGAGCACCATGCAATAGACCTTGTGCCATTTTTATATCCGCTAAAAGAAATCCGGCACTGACTACAGCACTAATGTCTCCAGCTTTTCGCATACTCTCCACACTTGAAGCAAAAGATCGCTGAGCCTCAAATAATTTACCTTCAGGCCATTGGGCTAGTCCTAAAAGAGCAGCAGCGGAACCCCTCCATAAATAATTATCTTCTGGTAATTGTTCCAAAGCTATTTGAGCATACCGGGTAATGGCAGATATATCACCTAAGGCACCATAATAATAGGAACGAGCTATTGAGATCATCCCAGGTATAGATGCAAATTCTTTTTGATTGACAATTATTTTTTTGGAATAAATACTGGATTCAGGATCTAATAGAGCCTCCGCCTGCTTTAAGTAGTTATCAGCAGCCTGTAAGTCTATGGAAAGTATGGCAAAAGCAGAATAAACGTTAAGAATTGGCCTAAATTGAATCAAATCATCGGGCAGAGCTTTTAACCATTCTGATAAAGTAGAATCATGATGATCTTTACGTAATGTTTCCCAATTTAATTCGATTAACCTTGCCAGACTGGTTAAATCCTTTCCATTCAATGCATGCTGCATGGCCTCTAGGGCAAGTCCTTCCTTTTCAAACCAATGGCTCGCCCTTCGGTGTAAATCAGAAGCATCATATTTTTTGTTCTTCAGGGAAAAAGATCGTAGCACATCTGCAAAAAGATGATGAAATCGATACCATTCCCTTTGGTTATCTAAGGGTATAACAAAAAGGTTGGCCTTTTCTAACATTTCCAGCATCTCATTTCCATTATCCTGTCCGGTAAGGGCATTACATAAAGAATGATTTAATCTTTCCAGGATAGCTGTTTGTAATAAAAAATCACGGACAGGTTCTGACTGCTGCTGTAGTACTTCTTCCATGAGATAATCCAAAACGAAATGATGACTACCCCTAAAAGCTTTAATAAAATGATCCTTATCGGGGCGCCCCTGCATGGATAATGCCGCCATTTGTAATCCAGCTATCCATCCTTCTGTACGTATTTCCAGTGCCTCAACATTTTCCGAAGATAATTTTAAGTCCATAGTCTGATTCAAAAATTCTGCTGCTTCTGCAGATGAGAATCGCAAATCCTGTGCACGCAATTCAGTCATTTGGCCTCTAATCCGCAACCGAGATAAGGGAATATTGGGGTCTTCCCGGGTGGCAATTACCATATGCATCTGTAAGGGCATACGTTCAATTAGAAAAATCAAGGCTTTATCAATGGCGTGGTTGTCAATCAGATGATAATCGTCTAAAACCAGGATAAATGGTTTCTCTAAACTGGAAACCTCATTAAGCAAGGAAGTCAGAAGGGATTCAAAGGGGGGCATTTGTTGGAATTGCAGCAAAGGCAAAATATCTTTTCCAATGTGTTCAAATATAGTTTGTAAAGCAGCAATCACATAGGATAAAAAGCGGGTCGTATCATTGTCTCCTCGATCCAATGACAACCAGGCCACATTTTGTCCACTAGTAGCGACCCAGTGACTGACTAAGGTTGATTTTCCAAAACCAGCAGAGGCCGAAATTAGACTTAACTTACCATGAATTCCCGCTTGGAGACGTCCGATGAGCCTATCACGGTAAATGGTATTAGGTGGAATGGGAGGGATATATAATTTGGTCGCTAAAATGGAGTTTTGGAAGCTGGCAAGCGGTGTATTGGAGTTTGGGGCCTCTTGCTTTTCTTTATCAGGTTCAGGTTCTGTTTTTCCTTTTATTTCTTCTACATCCGGGATAACTAAACCCTCATTAGCAATGGCATAAACTTCTATTGGTTTTTCAATATTTTTGAGTCTAAAGGTTTTTAGACGGGTAGCTTGGATGAATTCCTGGTTTTTAATCTCATCATAGACTTTGTCAGAAATAAATACACTTCCAGGAACTGCCAAAGATTCAATCCTGGATGCTACATTAACACTATCGCCTATGATTTCTTCTTCATTAAAAATTATGTCGCCAGTATGAATGCCGATTCTTACCGGAATGGTAGGTGCTTCTAAAAATCCTTGTTGCAACTCTATCCCGCAGTTCACCGCATCAATAGCACTACTAAAAATACTTAGTGTACCATCGCCATAATATTGCAGAATTTTGCCGCGATGTTTTTTGGTAATGGCATTAAATATCCGCCTATGCTTACTCCTTACCCGGAGAGCCTGTTCTTCATTCTGCTGCATCAAGGCAGTATAGCCCTTGATATCAGTGAACATAATAGCAGCTAATTGGCGAGACATTGGCATAGGTAGCAAGCTAGCAAAAAAAACTATTTTTTGCTAGTTAATAGGATAATTGAATGATATGGTTTATGGTGTCTGAGCTTCAGGGATTAGGATGAAAAATCTAGAAACAGCCTAAAGTCTGTTTCCAAGACGCCCTAAAGGACATAGTCCAAACAAGATTCCATTTTCTCTGTTCCCCTTACATGAAGATCATCAAAAAATACAAGCTTACCGAACGAGATATCGACCGCATTATCCAAATGGCCTGGGAGGATCGAACTCCCTTTGATGCCATCACTCAACAATTTGGCTTGACAGAGGCTGAAGTCATTAAATTAATGAAACATGAGATGAGACTTAAGAATTGGAAAAAATGGAGGGCCAGGGTACAAGGCCGGTCCACTAAACATGCACGGCTTCGGCAGGAGGGTGTGGATAGGTTTCGGTCAAAAATGCAGCGGTCTATTAGTTTGAATCGGATTTCAAAGCGATAGTCGAGAGTTCAGAGTTCAGAGTTCAGAGTTCAGAGTTCAGAGTTCAGAGTTTGTCCACGCCTGAAATAGGTTGACAAAAAAGGAGTTGAAAAGTCAACTCAAAAAACCTAAATTCAGAAAGATGGCACAATCTAAAAAGAATCAAAAGTTTAAGCGTGAGCGTCGCTACTTCAGTGAAGAGTTCCGTCGTGCTCGTGTTAAAGAATACGAAGAAGGTCAAGCCAGTGTTAGCGAAATTTGTCGTGTATATCAAGTAAGTGACACGGCAGTCTACAAATGGATTCGTAAATATTCGGCTCATTATCAAAAGAGTATTGTCAAAATAGTAGAGGAAAAAAGCGAAGCCAAAAAACGACTGGCCTTAGAAAAAAAAGTCGAGCAACTCGAAAGACTCATAGGGCAACAACAAGTACAGATCCGGTACTATGAAAAATTAATGGAACTAGCCCAAGAGCAGTACAATGTCGACTTTGAAAAAAACTCCGATTGGAAGTCCTTGAATGGTTCTTCAATAATCGATCCGAACACTGTTTAACTATGGAATCTCTTTATCAAATAGTTGGGATTTCTCGTCAAGGCTTCCATCAATATCGCAGTAGACGTTCCATTCACTTGGAGCGGCAACAGGATATCATCGCTCAAGTCAATCACCACCGCCTAACTCATACTCGTATGGGGGCTAGGCCACTCTATGTGTTGATGCAAAACCAAGAAACCGAACCTCTTTTACTAGGCATCGGAAGAGATAAATTCGAAGTAATCCTCATTAGTAATGGCCTGACTGTCCAGCCAATACGAATTTTTCATCGAACCACCTACTCCACAGCTTCTCGTTTTCCTAATCTTGTAGAAGCTTTAAAAATCAACCGGCTTAACCAGGTCTGGGTCAGCGATCTTACTTATTACCGTTTAATTGATGGTTGGGCTTATCTAACTTTTATTCTTGATCTTTATTCAAGAAGATGTTTAGGATATGCCCTTTCTCAAAATATGACCACCGAACAAACTACTTTACCTGCTCTTCAAATGGCCCTCAATAACAGAGCCATTAAGGATTATGAACAAAATCTCATCTTCCATTCCGATGGAGGGGGACAATACTATGATAAAGACTTTCTAAATCAACTTCATGATTACCATATTTTATCCTCTATGGCTGCAACTGTCTATGAAAACCCCCACATGGAACGATTTCATAGTACCGCTAAAAATGATTACTTAATTCCTTGGGGTGTCAACTCCTTTAACCAACTCAAAGTAAAACTCCCTAAGTTCGTTTACTTGTATAATCAACAAAGACCACATGAAAGCTTGAAGTATAAAACACCACTGGCTTTTGAACAGTATATACAACAAATTCCGCTATGTCAAAGACCTTTGCTTTTATTTAAAAAAATAACTTAATTTATATTTATGATACGAGTTCTTTTTCAACTCCTTTAACGTCAACCTATTTCAGGCGCGCACAGTTCAGAGTTCAGAGTTCAGAGTTCAGAGTTCAGAGTTCAGAGTTCAGAGTTCAGTTAGGAATTGATTTATTGAAAGGATGGTTGCTTATTTAAGCTCTTTTTTCACGCGGATTTCGCAAATATTGCAGACCTATCCGTCGTGAGACTGTGTTATTTTGGAGAGGCAGTCGTAGACTGTCACCAACGGAATATCGTACTATCGCAGAATCATAGCATCAATAAATCTACTCATCTACACATTTGCAAATCTGCACATCTACTAATTTGCAAATTTGTACATCCTTAAGTAGGTTCAGGAAGCATGTAGGCAATCGCGAAAGCTGCTACAGCAACGATCAAGCCATACATAAAGATGCTATAGCATATACTGAGATAGCGATATTTTTTGGCTAAAACGACTCCAAGAAAATATAAATCGCGGGTCATAGAACTATAGAGGAAGTCACTGTCTTTGATCATTTCCATCATGCCCCAATGGAAATCATTAAGAGACATATTGTAGAAATTACCAAAGAAAAGTAAATTCGATTTCTTTTGCTCGATGTCCTCCCTTGTAAACTTGCCTTCCGTAATTTTGGGGCGGGTGGAAAGAATGGCGAAAACAAGTGCTGCCAAGCAAACGAACAATAATAAGACGGTAGGGATAATTAAGCGAACATCTTCATCTAATTTCGGTACCAAATTAGAAACGACAATCGAAATAATAATGGCATTAATACTGAGCATGATGTTGGCTTTATTATCTGCTATGGAGCTCAGATTAACGTGAGTTCTGTAGGTAGTTCGATACATGGTCTCTACTCCCCTACCCAAGTTGATATCCTTGAGATCTTTTTCGTTTTTTTTGCGAGATCGCTGAAGTTTTTTCTTCTTCTTTTCCTCTCTTTGTGCTCTTTCTTCTGCCAGGGTTAATACTGGATTGAGTCTTTGTTTGTATTTACTCAGTTGTTTGATATTTTTTTTCTTGCGGTCGTTGTATAATTCATTAGCGACTTCTGTATGAAACTTGTGATTATTGATAAAATCCAGTTCGAAGTCAACCCATTCCTTTTCAGACATGAACATATTCCTGGTAATCCCCAATTCTTCCCTGACTCTACTGCATCGATCCCAATACAACTTGCTGCCCAGGTGGCTTACATCTGCATCTCTGATGATCATTTCCAGCAGATTTTGTGGCTTATAATCCATGGTAGTAGCCATGATGCAAGACAAAACCTTTTTAAGATTCTCAGGAGAATAATCTCTTTTCATCAAAAAAGCTTTAGCTTGCTCACAGCTTCTCTCTTCATGCATATCTGGTCCCTTATCATAGCCTGTATCATGAAACCAAGCTGCCAATTGCAGAATATCAAATTCGTCTTCAGATAATTCATAACCAGCACCAATCAGCTGAACAGCCTCAGCTACATCGCAGGTATGACCAAAATTGTGATACACATATTGCTCAGGGATTCGCTCCTTATAAAACTGCTCAACATAGGCTTCTGCCTCCTTAAGAATATCAATCTTTGATTCTGCCATAATAAACTAATAGAGGGCGTGAGGTTGTGTAAAAAGTCAATTTTTGGAAAAAATTGACTTTAAAAAAATATATTTTCTCCTTTTTAAGTGCAGGTTATATATTAATGTAAAAACTAAAGTTTTATAAAATTTTAGTTTTTACACAACCCCACAGCCTCTAAAAAACTTTTATCCTTCAATTAAATTTTTCAATTTATTTAGCCCTTTTTCATAATCCTTGCCTACTGCCTTGTCAAAATTCATAAACAAGCCCATCAGATTGAAAGGAAAGGTCATTTTGGAAGAAAAACCCCATTTAACAATGGTTCCACCTTCTCTATCCTCCATCCTCAAATAAGTATCCGCTACAGATTGCCATGGTTGGATAAATGTAACGACTGTATCTACTGATTCATTTTCTACAATATTCGTATTTGCTTGTTCTCCTTTTCCAACCTTTTTATTTCCTTCCCAGCTCCATTTAGCGCTGAGAGTTCCATCTTCGCCTTCCAAATTAGTTTTCACATTAGGATCCATCTCCATCCAGGGTGACCAATCATTTCTTTTGCTGAATAAGAGTATATACGGAAATATTTGCTCTTTGGTGGCATTAATCAGAATGGATCTTTCTAATTTTGCTTCTTTGGGCGCCAGCAAATTTAAAATCATTAGGAGAAGTACTAATCCTACGATGACTATTAAAATCACTTTAAGTACAAACATGATATATATTTATGTTTCGAAAAAGCCAATACTTCCTCCTACCCAGGTTTTACCCTTATTATATCTTACTCCTACCATTTCTCCTTTGCTAATGCGAACCAGATTATTTACGATTTCAGGCCTTTCACGGCCAGGTTCCCACAACATCAACATACGCACCTCACATTTTGCTTTGGAATCGAGTGTTTCGATTACTGGTTCATAAGTTACTTTTCGCTGGAGGATATAATTTTCTGGATCTTTTATCCGATCCAGATCATATTTATTCAAGTTAATGATAACGCCTGAACCTGCAAAAGAATATAAGGGTTTGAGGACATAATTCTCTAAATCATGTGGTAATTCCTCTAAATTATTCAAAAAGAAGGAATTTGGCACATACTTGCTTTTTAAAAATGGCAAGGTATGCTTACTTATTCTGAAAAACCAGTTGGGATGCCCTACCCATTGGATGTCATTTTCTTCAATAAAGTAAAATTCTCGCTTCAGGTCATCCCGCTTAATCAATTCATCAAAGATAACCCTGTTGAAAATACGGTGTACTGGAATGCGTCGTCCATCTTTTTCGTAATATACTTGCCGCCCCTCTTTTTTTAGATCTGTAACGCAAAGTACTTCACAGCCCAACAGTTGTTTAGCTATTAAAAAATCAATTTGGGTAGCCTGCTTATAGGGCTCTACTTCCAGCAGAACAACATTCTCTGGATTTGCATCCGCTATGATGATTTTTCTTAGCTTTTCGAGGTATTCTTCTTCAGTAATTCCATTAAACAGGTGATTATAGCCCTCAGGAATATGAAAATAATGTCGATAAGCCTTAGCTAATTCATATTGATAAAAATACAGGGAAGGAAAGCCTTGAATTTCAATGAGTTGGGGAGTATATTCTCCGTTTTCATCCAGGCAAATACCAAAATCCATTTGCAGAAAAACCGTATGCGGTGTTTCATTGGGAACTACTTGCCCTGAAAGGAGTGCTCCTTTGGACTGTTCTAAAAATTCCGGCTTGATAATGATATCGGTAATTTCCTCACAGGCTTCGAAAAGTTTTTCTTTCAAAGGCTTAGGAATAAAAACTGGTGTTTCAGAAATACTAAAGGGTGGCAGATGATTGTATTTGCTTACAAAATTATCAATTAATGCCTGGTATTGCGTCTTAGAAAAATTCGCATTGTAATTTTTGCGAAGTTCAGGAACCATAAGATTTTAGAGTTTTTGAGAAAACATGATGGTTATATATCAAAAAACCGGGGTATTGGTTTTAGCTGGTTAAACGGTGACTCCCTTATTTTCAGAAATAATCTTGTTTATTGTTTTGTATAAAAAGTAAGGCAGTACAACCGAATGTGTTAATTCTATATTATCGGAATCAAAAAGATGATCCATCATATTAAGATACTTTCTTTCACTATATGTTTGTAGGATGAGCTCCCGGCGATCGGCATCCAAAAAGTGGGTACGCATACCTTCTGGGTCCGCTTCCGGATGAAACTGAACACCCACAATTTCTTCTGAAAAACGCATGGCCATTATTGCCCTTTCTAAATTTACATGTGGGCGTATTTTTTCTAAAGCCAGAATTTCAAAGCCCATTCTATCAAGATGATCAAGATTAGGTTTTATGACCTGCCAGTCCCTGAAGTCGGCTGCATAAAATGGATTATTTAGCCCTTCAAAGAGTGGATCCCCGGTACCAAGGTCTGTCATATGCACTGGGTAAATACCAAAGGAGGGAGATTTCCGTTTAGTAATTTTCCCTACCTTAAAATGATGGCAGGCCATTTGGAAAGAGTGGCAAATAAAAAAGATATACTTTCTTTTATTTCCTTCTTGTTTATTCCAATCCCAAACTGATTGGATCCAATCAAAATATTGTACTTCCCAGTGGCCATCTCCATCCAGTGGACTGCCAGGCCCTCCGGTAGAAATAAAAATATCATATTCCAGGGAGGGCACTTCAGCCTTAGCTCGTACGTCAAAGACATCATAGGAACTGATACCATCGAATTGTTCGATGATCTCCTTAATATTATTCATCCCCAAATTGGGAGTTGTGTCATATAGGTCCAGGATTGCCAGTTTGATGTCACTCATTTTCTTAGTATTTAGTTATCACGTGCTCAAGTGTTCACGTGTTCAAGTTAAAGGGGGTACGGTATTTTAGCTAGTGCTATTTATTAATGCTTTAGTTGGTAGTCCATAGGGACCACCAACTAAGTTATTCAACAATACTCATTTGCAAATTTTCTAATCTGCACATTTACATATTCTCACATCACAATATTATAGAATTGCAGAATCCTAGCATCAAAAAATAGGTACATCTACTAATTTGCACATCTGCAAATTTACTCATCTGCAAATTTACTCATCTGCAAATTTACTCATCTACTAATCCTCTAATTTACACATTATAGAATCATAACATCAAAGCATCACAGAATTAAAGGAATTATTTCTTTTTCTTAGCAGTACTTGTTCTTGTCTTTTTCGCACTACTTGATACACTATCTTTAATAAAACCACCCCAACTGAGATTGTTTTTATTGTCTTTCTGTTCTTTTGCTCTTTCGATAGCATAAGTAGCCATCGTTTCAACCACCCACTCAAAGTTTTCCGCTCCCACAGAATTAACATCTGCATCGGGTGCAGGGTTGCAAAAATCAATGGCATAAGGCACGCCATCTTTGATGGCAAATTCTACCGTGTTAAAGTCATATCCAAGTGCGAGGTTCAATTTCAGTGTATAATCATGAATGGTAGCCAACATTTCCTCTGATACGTCATGATTGGCTTCATATCTCAGGTGGTGAGGGTTACGTGGCTCATAATGCATTATTTTAACATATTTTTGGCCAATGCAATAACATCTAAAATAAGCTGTAAAATCAATAGCTTCCTGAAGCATCATTACCAACTGACCAGTTTCACTGTATTTTTCGAAAAACTCACCTTGAGATTCCAGTTTATACACGTTTTTCCACCCTCCACCTGCAAAGGGTTTCATAAAAGCGGGGAAACCAATGTGTTCAAAAATTCCTTCCCAATCTAAGGGAAAAGCGAGGTTCATAAAGGACTCGCTACTGGTATCATCTGGATGTACTTTGGAAGGGAGCAAAACGGTTTTAGGAACCGGTACTCCAATTTGTTCTGCCAAAACATTATTAAAAAACTTTTCATCAGCACTCCACCAAAAGGGATTGTTGATAACGGCTGTGCCACATGCAGCTGCATTTTTTAAAAAAGCACGATAAAAGGGTACATCCTGAGAAATACGATCTATGATAACCGCATAATCGGTAGGGCGAGCTTGAACAACTTTATCGATGCTTACAAATTCAGCTGTTATGCCCTTCTCATTTTTGGCATTTACCCGCTCTACAAAAGCTTCTGGGAAGGAGCGTTCTTTACCAAATAAAATTCCAATTTTCTTCATATAAGATTTAACATTTAAGGCTTAAATACTTTATAACAAACATGATTAAAATTATGCTTCCCTAGAATCACCGGGTGGCATAATTTTATAATCATTCTGTCAATTGTACTAAAGTCCCGGTATTTACAATTCTTCATTTTTTAAAAACTCCACAAAAGTAAGACCAATCTTTTAATTCAGAAACTTGTTAAGTAAATGATTATCAATAATTATTGAAAAACCTTGACCGCCAATTCAAAACTTCCTCATTGATAACAAAATGTATGGAAAATGAAAATAAGGTAATCATCGATTATCTTTATTTTTTGATTACAATATGTCTTCTTTGACCAATAAGATTTTTGTTGATGAAATCTAGTTTTTTCAAGTCAATTCGTCGTTTTTTTCAGCCTGCCTCCCCTTTTTGGGCATCAAAATCCGCTTTTCAGATTGTTTTTAAGAGGGTTAAGACATTTACTTCCAAGCAAATTGACAGGAAAGTTCGCCTAGAAATTTATTTACCGCCCTCTTATTCTTCTCACAAAAATCAAAAATATCCTTTATTGCTTTTTAATGATGGGCAGGATTTACCCCCCATGCAGTTTGCCAAAGTCTTGGATAATTTATATAAAAAAGAATTGATTAAACCAGCCATCATTGTAGGCATATATGCTGGTGATCGCATGCAAGAATATGGTACGGCTCAAGTTGCTGATTATAAAAACAGAGGATCTAAAGCACAAAAATATACTCAATTTATCTTAACAGAATTGATTCCCTTTTTGCATAAAAAATATCAGCTAAATCATGAAAAAGCCATAGCTGGTTTCTCTCTCGGTGGACTTTCTGCCTTCGACATAGCCTGGAATCATGCTGGTGTTTTTAGAAAAGTGGGGGTCTTTTCTGGTTCTTTTTGGTGGCGATCAAAACCTTTTGATCCTCAAGATCCGGATGCCAATCGAATTACTCATACCATGGTTGAAAAGGCCGAAAAAAAAGAAGGACTTAAATTTTGGTTCCAAACTGGTACTCTAGATGAAAAGGAGGACAGAAATAATAATGGCATCATTGATTCAATAGATGATACTCGTGATCTAATTAAGGCTTTGAGTAAGCACGGCTTCCAAGATGGATTAGATATTCAATATACAGAAGTGCAAGGGGGGCATCATAATGTTGAAACCTGGGGGCAGATTATGCCGGAGTTTTTAAAATGGGCTCTTTGATATGCAAATTGGTAGATATGCAAATTAGTAGATGGGCAGATTAGTAGATGGGTAGATTTTTTGATACTACGATTCTATGATATTTTGATGTGAGAATAGGCAGATTAGGAAATATGCAAATCGCTTGATCTTGTTGGTGGTCCCTACGGGCCATCCGCTAAAGCATCAATAAATAGCACCACTTAAAGAACAGTATCCCTATCGAGCCCCCCTGAATCCGTGAATCCGTGAATCCGTGTAAACTTGTAAACTTGTAAACTTGTAAACTTGTAAACTAGATAACTTAAAAACCATGCAATCCGAAAAAATTAGCTTCACCAATTCTAGTGGCAAAAAATTAGCAGCCAACTTAGAGATGCCAGTAAATCAGCATCCACACACCTGGGTAATATTTGCCCATTGTTTTACCTGTAATAAAAACTTAAGAGCTGTTAGGAATATTAGCAGAGCGCTCACCATAGAAGGTTTTGCAGTTTTAAAATTTGATTTCACGGGCTTAGGAGAAAGTGAAGGGGATTTTGAAGATACCAACTTCTCTTCCAACATTCAGGATTTGGAGCAAGCTGCCCAATTTTTGGCTGACAATTATAAGGCTCCAAGCTTATTGATTGGCCATTCATTAGGTGGAGCTGCTGTCATTCGGGCAGCTGCTAACATCCCTACAATCCAAGCTGTTGCTACAATTGGAGCACCTTTTGACCCTGAGCATGTGAGTCACCTTATAGATAACAATATTGAGAAAATTGAAAAAGAAGGAGTTGCTAATGTAAATATAGGTGGGCGTCCATTTACTGTAAAAAAACAGTTTTTAGATGATATTCGGGAAAATAAATGCATTGAAAAGATCAAAGAATTGCGAAAGGCTTTATTAATCATGCATTCGCCTCAGGATCGAATAGTAGCTATAGAAAATGCTGCCAAAATCTATCACGCTGCTATGCATCCCAAAAGTTTTGTTTCTTTAGATGGAGCCGACCATTTACTTAGCAACAAGGAAGACTCCAGCTACGCAGGGTCGATCATTTCCTCCTGGGCTAAAAAGTATATTGATATTCCTGAAAAAGAAAAACTTGCTGTCCGTAAGGAAGTGGCTGTAAGGCTTGGTAATGATGGATATACTACTGATATTATGGTTCGTAAACATAGCCTCACCGCCGATGAACCAACATCAGTGGGCGGCAATGATTTTGGGCCTTCCCCTTACGAACTGGTAACTGCTGGATTAGGTGCCTGTACTGCCATGACCCTACATATGTATGCTCGCCGAAAAAAATGGGACCTTCAAGAGGTAACTGTCCATTTAGAACATTATAAAGATTATGTCACTGATCAAGAAAACTTGGAGGAAAGCAAAAGCAAAATCGATCATTTTGACCGACTTATTGAATTAAAAGGAGATTTGGATGAAAAACAAATAGCTCGGCTTTTAGAAATAGCTGATAAATGTCCGGTCCACAGAACTTTGCACAACCCAGTTGAGATTCGAACAAGCTTGCAAAACAATTCATCTATGTAAAAATAATTAGAGCCAGTGTTTCCACCAGCTCTAATGTTGTATATACTGTCCGGGCCTATAAGTGTTCAGACATATACAATGAAAGCTCTCTTCATGGTCCAATTAGGACGGACAAAAAGAAAAAGATTACGTATCAATTACGTTCAGCCCAAAAGGGCTTTTTATATTATAATTTTGGATTGTTGGGAAACACGATGCCGCCAAATGTCTTGGCAATCTTTTTTCGGGAAACTTAAATTATAAAAGAAGTCAGCAGCTAACTACCTGAGAAGTATCTTACTTCCAAGCACAAATATATAATATTTTTTTTAAATTAAAAAGTTCCAAAAGATGAAAACATCTTTTGGAACAGAATCACATAAGAATTACAAAAATTAAATGCTAAAAAACAAATCATATTTTTACTTAGAGTATTTAAAGGCTATACAGCACGAATAGAATATTCTAAGTAAGGTGCTAATCAACACCAGGCATTTTATTTGTAATCAATAAGAGAGAAGTACACTATGATAAATACAATAAGTGTGCCAACCTATTGCTTTTCAAGCAATTGATTTGAAAAAGAAGCTTTAGAGTAGAAAATAAACCAGGTTAGGATCAATCAATTAATATTAGTTTTCCACTACGGAGATTTTGTTGGTCATTTATGGTATATAGGTATAATCCTGATCCAGGAAGTTCATGTTTTTGGATTTCAAATTGCCTCCATCCTGCTTTAAAATTGGCCGTTTTTCTGAGTACAACTCTTCCATTATAATCCATAAGCTCCATGGTAATTTGCTCATCCTGAGGAGTAAAGAAAGAAATATCCGTTCTAGACCTAAAGGGATTAGGGGTGGCCCCTAATAATTTCAAGCCTCCTCCAAGCTGATCTTGCTTTTTGAGAATTATGGGATGTATTAGTTCAGATAAATCGTATGCTTCAGCTTTTAACAATCTTGAATTGACTTGGATAACATCTAATGGGATGATGGTATTGGACAGCGTTCCAAAATTGAAGCTTAGGAGTTTTTTACCTTCTTTAAGTTCCTGCCTGGAATTAGCATTCCAGCTTACCGTAATTAACCCTTCTTCAATATATTCGTATCCAAGGTTGTAGTTTGACAAAATACTCGACTCCAAGTCTACACTAAAGAGTTCAAATTTGTCAGGATCAAAAGAAATGGTAAACTGAAAACCGTCTAGCTGAGAGGTCTCTTCCATCCACAAATCTACTTTCGCACTTCCGTCCGCCTGGATATATAAATTCTGGCTCAATTCAACAGGATCTTTACTGGTCCTTTCCTGGATATCCAGCCATTCTTTTATTCGGCTATTGGAATAGTTTAAATCTCCAACCTTTATCGCTTTAAAGTCATAAGATTCTTCAGAAAAAGGATCTAGATTATTAATATTAATCCACTCCGGTATACCGGAAAGCCATTGTTCTTTATCTTCACCAAAATCATAGGCTGCATCTACAAAACGCCAGCTTTCATTATTGGGAAATTGGTCCGAAATATTGAGGATCATTTTACGCAGCTGGATGAGGTCCAGAGAAGAAATGGTTCCTGATTTATTGATATCTGCAGCTATATATTGATAAGGGTTATCTAACTCCTGAATTCCAAGGATATATTTACTAATAAGCACCAGGTCAAAAGTAGTCACTCCATCCATTGGATTAGAAGTATTCTGGGGGCTAATAGTATAATCATAACCCGTTTCGACATTTGAAAACTGATAATTCCCTTCTGCTTCAGTGATAGTCGTACGATCGGTCCTTCCACTTAAGTTCATGGTAGTTCCATCAATAGGAACCCCTCTGTCTGTATAAATCTTACCAGCAATTACATTTACATTGATGCCTCCATCACATAAATTAAATTGATTATCCTGAATATCAATAAATGCAGTACAGTAATCGTAGTTGGGTCCACCTACTGTACTATCAGGCTGTATTCTCAAAGGGTTAAATGCATTATCCCATGCATAAATCCGCACTTCTAATACATCTGGATCATTACAGGTTACGATAATATTGCTTGAATCAGGATGGGCAATTTCATCTGCCCGATGAATGGAATACCGAATTTCTGGAAAGCAATCTTCAAAAGCACTGAATGGCCTGAAATCACTTACCCAAACCACATTCATGCCTGCCTCCACAACCCCATCACCATCAACGTCTGCAGCAGGATAAACCGGCATTAATTCCACAGCCAATTGTTCAATGCAGACTGGAGCCGGAGCCTTACAATCAATAACACTAAAAGGGAATCGCCGTCGAAGGGTGTTTCCACAACCATCCGTAATTTCGATTCTGAAAGAATGATCTCCTACCGGATAATCTCCACTGAGCCTAAACTTAGGAACTCTACCCAGGATCTGGTCATCATCTAATTGATCATCATCTGTCCCATCATTGTTTTCATCATAATAAGCAGTAATGGTGATATTATTTCTGCTGCAAAGATCGAATGTAGTAAAAAAGAAATTTACCCTTCCCATACAATCACTTGAATAGGTACAGAAGGGTTCATGCTGATCTGGTATAATTAAAGGGACAAGAGTATCCTCTATTTCGATAATCTGGGTATATTGCCAATATCCTGTTGAAAGGAGATCTCGAAAGAAACCATCGGTTTCATCATTATTATTATCGATATAGGCCGTATCATTAGGTCTGACGAGAACATATACGTCATCTTCCCCAATTAAATCATCGCCATCCTCATTCCGGCTAATTTCAAGGGGTATTGGATTACTATTGTCTATCTCACACCAGTTTATAACCCGATGAACAATATGCCACTCCCCACAATTTTCTCCTTCTGGAACAAAAATCAAGGTATCTTTATTAACAGCTAACACATCACATCCTATTATATTGAGTTCCATGGTATCTGCCAACTGTTCCGTACATTTATAATTATGAACATCCTTAGGGAATTTGATTTCATAATTATGAATTTTCCTTACTTCGATGTACTGGTAGCATGTATCCGAGCGGTTCCCCGAAGCATCAATAGCCATAAACTTTCGGGTTAAGGTTCCTTCACTACAATCCCTATTATCCCAAACCGCAGGAAATTCAATCCAAGTGCTCGGGCAATGTTCATCTAATACTTTGGGAACTCCGAACAAGGATTGCAATAAGAGGCTATCACTCAAATCCTCTACAAAATATTCTGTACAATCTAGAGTATCTGAAGGCGGAGGGAGGCATTTAGGTAATATTTTATCTTCGATCAGGGCATCTTGCCAACAATATCCAATATTTCCACCTTTATCAGTGACTTGTAATTCGATTCGTACCTTTTCTAGAATATCACAGCAAATAAAGTATACCTCATCATCCCAGGGGGTATAATATGCTCCACTAATCGAATCAAGGGAAAGGCTCAAGCCAGTAAGTGTTTTGAATTCTTCCAGGCAATCTTCTGACACGAGGCGACGTACTTTCATATCGACTATCTCTGAGCAGGCATCCCAGCTACCTTCAGAAACATCCACGGCTGCCAGCCGACCAATTCCATCTCCTCCTATGGAAACATTAAATTCTTCATCGCAGATGGCCACTGGAGGTATCAAATCCCGAATTATTAATGTCAATTCTTTATAACTTTTATTGTTGCAGGCATCTTCAAGTACATAAAGGAGTTTATATTCTCCTAAGATGATATCTTCAAAATACACCTCTGGTCCCTGAATACCTTTAAAGGCCAAGGTATCACCATCAGGTGATTTTAAAATGGCTTTTATAGAAATCTTATTGGAACAATTATCTTTAATATTAGTAGGAGCGGGTATGGCCAGGGTAGTAGTACAATCAAAAGCACCAGTAGATACTACAAAAGTATCCTTACCTTCTGCTGTAAACTTTGAATGCGGTAGTACCAAATCAAATGTAGGCCCTTCAAAGTCGCCAATGATTATCTCTTGCTTAAAGGTGATGATGTTATTGCGATCACACCAATCCACCAATTGCCATAAACGAATAATTCGAGTTTCATTTTCACAATGCCCCTTTAATTTTTCATCTATATAAGAAACGATCCAATTGCATTCCTGTAAACGCAAACTCCGTATTCCAAAAGGAGAAAGAATTCCCGGATATCCTGTCATCGACGGATGCGGGTTTTGTTTATCATCTTTTACATAAAATTCATCACAGGACAAGTAAACTTTATGAAGAGGAGGTATCAGATGATGTTTATCAGGCTTGGAGAAAATAATTTTTTGCTCGCAATAACTGGTATTTCCTAATGCATCTTTAGCCTCTATTCGACGCCTTAGTTTAAGCCCACTACACCTGTCATTATCAACCTCTTCGTCCAGGATACTAATTCTTGTATCACTACAATCTTCCAGATTTTGAATACCGCCGAGCCATTCCAGGCTTTCTTTTTCATCAAAAATTTTATCTACATCACCACAAAGAAGGGGAAAACAGACATCTAATTCTTGCCGATCAATCCCTAAAATATAAGCTTCACCTTCGGAAAAAACAGCCCACTGATATCCTCCTGTTTGCTCAGCTTTGGTAGAACTGCTTAATAAAATGTAATTTTTTTGAGGTTTTAAGTAGGCATACATCCGGGCACTTTGTGGGTTTTTAAAATAGCCCAGTTCATCCGATGAGTATTTCGAATTGGCTATTAGGTAGTCACAAGGTGAATTTACATCAAAGCTTTTTTGATAAATTGCTCCCCAGGAAGCTCCCCAGCTCCCTAATAATTCAAAGGCATACCAGCCTGTTTGGCTTACCTGAAAATGAGTGGTATCAAAGGCGTGATTTCCCAACTCCAAATCGGAGGGCCATTTGTCACAAAATTCAGCCTTAACTTCTAAAGGATCTCCATCTTTATCCAAAGTGCCATTCCAAAGTTGTACTTTTTTTGAAAAGGTCCCAGACCTTATCTCCTCCTTGCATTGAATTTTTGGAGCTGTCCGATCTTCAGCTTTAATGTAGCCTACACAAGCTTCAAAGCCTATCAGTTGAGGATCCAAAATTGCCTCGAATGACAAATTCGAAAGTTTTAATGAGGATGCGTTTGAGGCAATTGATGAAACCAGAAGAACCTCTCCTGGATTAACCTTTTGGCTGATTTGCTTATCAATTCCCGCATCTATAACGGTTTGGCTGATTTGCTGTCCCGAAGCATCCAACCATTGCAAAGAATAGTTGTCAGATGATGATGCTTTGAAATTTACTGTACCGGCTAATGGAAATTGCAAAACTGTCTTACCAGTAATTTCCAGTTGTTCAGCCTTTTCCGTAACATTTCCTTTGGTGGACCATCTGTCAACAGATAACCATCGTTTTGGCCCCCGGATAGTGGTTTTATCTTTTAAAGCTACTTTATAAATATAGGCACCAATACCATCTGCTACATTTTGATTACTTACTTCCTCATCCAGAATATGAATTAAAAAATCAGAATTTTCAAGACACCGAAGATCTCCTTCTAATAATTCATCTGGGGTCATTAATTTTTGGCAATTGGCATCCAAGGTAATGAATACTGTATCTTGACAAATGAGTTGTTCACCTATTTGATTTTGAGATACATTAATTTCAATTTCATGCAAAAGACCTCCGCCCTGTGCCTGAGATGCTTTGATCAGCAACTTGTGTTTGCCTAGGGGAACCTTAAGAAGAAAAAAATCTGGTGCCTGGATTGCCTTTATCCAAGATTTTGGTAAAGGAGAATCAAAAGAAAGCTCAACAGCGGGGCTATTTTTGATATAATCTTTAAGATCTAATAATAAAATAGCAGAAGAATTATAATCACAGGCAGACAGGGAATAATTGATGACGGAGTTAGAGGAAAGGTGGTAGGTTTCAGTTTTATGTGAATAAGAGTTATCAGTTTGGTGTTTTGCCTTTGTTTCTAATCCAAATGAAGAAGTTGGAGAACCCAATGAAAGCCCATCATTTGGTGCTGGCAACATCATATTTGCCAAAAAAATTATCACCATACCCGAGTATAACACCTGCATAGTCTAATCGTCTTTATTATTTTATCATACTCCTTCAATTTGTATGCCAAATTTGAAAGAGTGCTTCATGAGTTTGTCTTAAGGTCACAATAACAGGTCTTTTGGATTCCTCGTCTATCCAATCAATCAGCTTAAACTGGCATGTTCATGATGTTTCAAAATCGGGATACCACTCTTATCTGTGTTTATAGATAGATGTTTGAGCAAATCAGGGTAGAAAAAAAGAATCGTGTTATTTTATTATATACTTTTGCAAGATATGAAAAAAGCTATGATCATACCAGTACGGATATAACATTATGATTTATTGGCAATTAAAGCACCCTGATTATCAGCAAGAATCAATATTTTCTTGAAATAATAAATTCAATAATTCAAACTTTTTCCTTGTAAACACCTTGTTAAGGACCTATTCTATTTTATAGAAAATTTACGAAACGTGTTAAGAAATGTTACAATTTATCAATAGTCTAGCAGAGGACAATTCTTGATTGCTAATAGGCTTAGATTCTGTTCTAAAAATAAAGTCATGCGTTATTGTACTCTACTGGCATTGATGTCTGGAATGTTACTTTGGGGATTTGGGACTCCTAATATGAAATCGGGCACCCTCTCAATAGAAATTAATAATATCAAATCCCCGGGTGGGAAGGTATGGATAGGGATTTATGATTCTGAAAGCAGTTTTTTGATTAAAGAAAAGGCCATTTTGGAAGGAGTAGCCATAGAAAAAGAAGGTCTACTCACAGTTGAGATTCCGGATTTAAAATTTGGCCAATATGCTGTAGCTGTATTTCATGATGAAAACAATAATGGAAAAATGGATCGCAATGCCATTGGAATACCTTCAGAACCCTTTGCTTTTTCCAGAATTCCTAAATCCAAGTGGCGGCTTCCAAAATTTGAGGAAGTCAAATTCAGTTTTAATACTCCTGAACAAAAACTATCTACCCATTTAAAAAAATGGTGGGAAAAAAGGCGTCAAAAATAACATTACTGAATAATTTTCACCTGATGGGCCTGCAATACTTCTCGGGATTCTCCACCTTTATGAAGAAACACAATGGCCTTACAATCTTCCTCCTTCCAATCTGCTGAAATATTTCCGGTATATAATTTACAGAAGATACTGCCTGCATCGCTAGGTTCAGTCAGTATATTTCCTGCTGGAGCACTTAGCGAACTTCTAATTACATGATCGTGAACATAATCAGCTTGTAAGCCTGAAGGAGTTAGCTGATAGTCGGTGACTTTATCCTCAGTAATCAAGACGGTAATGCGGACCTCTTCTTCAATAGCCTGCTCATAAAAAATGGTGGTTCGCAACTCAAAATCGCTGGTTATTGGATCAAAAGAAGGATCTAGATGTATTTTCACTTCAGGCTCTTCTTCCAGCTGTTGAGCAATAGCATCCGCCCATAAAGATTGGCCCAGGTGCGGCCTGATGGCCCCTCCAAAGATTTTTCTATCTACAATAGCTGAAGGGTAGCCAGGAGGAGAATTATGAAAATTTAAGATGGCCTCTGCTGCTGGAGTCCGAAAGTCATAAAGGCTTTGAGTATAAGGATCAGAAAAAAAACCGGCATGGATAGAAAAGGCAATGAGGCGTTCTCCGTACCGATCAAGAAGTTGTTGCAGAGCTTCACTACCAGCCGGGCAGTTCACACAACGAACACCGGTAAATTCTTCAATTAAGACCTGCTTTTTTTGATCCACAACAGTAGAAATTGCTGCCGGTGTACATTCCCCAGCTGTTTGTGCAGGAGTAATTACTATTGGAACTTCATCACAAGATGTAGTCATAAGAAAAACCGCTAGAACAATTGAAACGAGTTGTATATTTGCTATTTTCATATAATTCATGCTGACATTAAATTCTATTATTCAGAATGGGAACCAAGAAAATAAAAATCTAAAAAGTAGAATTAGCTGTGAATTTAAAACCACTAAATGCTGGCTCTAATCTGCAAATCCCTCCAGTACAAACCACCCCTTCTACCTGTTTGACATAACTAAGAGAGAAGCGATTGGCTCTATGTGTATAAAAAACATCTATGCGGGGATAATGAAGTTGGTAGCGCTCACCATTGGATTTTGTAGGAGCATTTTTTCCAGGCCCTACATTATACATATCTGAGACGGTAAAAGTAAAATTGGGGGCCAGGCTTAATTCAATGAGTGCAAATAACCAATCGCCATAATCTTGTTTTGCCTCCGCTATTTCATCTTCACCAACATTCATATATTGAAATTCAAAGCGCATGGAAGTTTTCCGATTGAAGCGATAGTCCAACTCAGCAAAAGAGGTAAGGGTTTGTACATTGGGTACATTGGGTTTAAATTCAAAAACTGCCTGATTATAATTCTGATGCTGAATCCCCCATAATAATTTCCAATCTCTACTTTTGCGGTAGCTGGTTTCAAAATAGACCTCACGGTAAAGAAGGTCATCTTCTAAATTTGTGATATTGGCTAGGTTTAGATAAAAATTTAATTTCCTTTTGATGTTGTATCTGACATCTAATTGCAAAGCCATTTCGCCCAGTTCCTGAGTGGCCGGTACATACCTCGAGCTCAGCCGAAAGGTATTGATTTTGGCACTGGGAGGCAGGAAGTTAATAATCCCTCGATTTAACTGAACCTGGGGGCGGGTTCGAAAACTAAAATTTTCCGTTCTTTTTAAGCTTGCTAATATGCCGATGCCCTTATTTGCATAATTCAGGCTGGTGAATAATACAGAACCGGCTTCATTAATGAATTTATTTTGAGGAGTAGCAGTGGTATCGTTAGAAAAAATACCAAAAGCATCATTCATAACATCTCTGGTTTTGAAGGCCCCCTCCAAATACCAGGAAAATGGTCCAGCATTTAAGGTATTATACAAGGTAAAAGCATAGGTGTTATGTTTGGGAACAAAAATATCTTCCTCCGGATAATTGGCCAGTGTAGCCACTAAAGCATCCATACTTGCATCATCCAAGGTTCGATTGACAATTCCTATTCCGGGAGCAAGAGTAGGAGCATTTTCGCCTTTAAAACTGACAAAACCTTCCATATTAATGCCTTTTATGATGGATTCATAAGTGCTAAATAATTGTTTTTGGCGGCCGGTAAACCCCTTTACTTTCCAAGTATCCGATAGGTCATAGGATAGCCTTAGACCATACAAAGCATTGTCGATAAGCAAAGGGCGTTGTTCAAAAGCGCGAAAAATCAGGCCGCTTCCAATTTGATCATAAATATAGCCGGCTGTTAATCCAAACTGATCAATTTTTTTACTTACAAACCAACGACCAATTCCCTGATCAGAATAGGAACTTGTTGGATTGAGCAAATTAGAATTATTAAAAAAATCAAAGCGTATCCCCACGTCAAAGCCCCAATTGCTATAATTGAGGTTCAGCCAACCTTCAGCTCCATAAAGTTGGCGGTCATACTGTGGAATGTTGGCCGCTCCAATAAGGGAATCTCTAATAAAAAAATTGGCATTGGTTTCTAGGTTGCCGGAAAGGCGTCCGTTATCCTGATTTTGGGCAGATAAGCACCCACCATACAATATTATTCCAGCAAAGATTGTTAAAATCCTAAGGACGCACATAGGGATCTTTTTGTTTTGTATTTTTGACACAAATATATCAGCTTATTCGATTTATACGAGCATGTAAGAGGATTGTTTATTTAATTTGACATCAATATTTTTTATGAAAATTCAAGTACTTTTATTTTTTTCCTTCCTGCTATTCTCTGCTACCAGCCTTTTGGGGCAAAAGCAAATTCCCAGTACACAAATTAAAGATTTAAAGGGAAAATCAGTGGATATCACCGCCTATGTAGGAAATGATGATCGCATTACCATTTTAACTTTTTGGGCAAGTTGGTGCGCACCTTGTAAAAAAGAATTGGATAATATAGCCGATTTGTATACTGATTGGCAGGCAGATTATAATGTGGATGTTGTAGCTGTAACCATCGACGCATCCCAAGATATCCAAAAGGCCAAAAATATAGTAGCTTCCAAAGCCTGGGAATATACTATTCTTTCGGATCCCAACCAGGAGATGCTAAGAGTTCTCAATTTTCAGTCGGTGCCACAGACTTTTTTAGTCAACCAGAATGGAGAGGTCGTTTATACACGATCAGGCTATGTAGATGGTGATGAGGAAGAACTGGAAGATGAGATCAAAAAAATCATGAAATAGTATTAGCCATCTTGAGCCCTGAACCAAGCTATTATTCCTTTTAAAAAATGAAAGGAATACCTTGTTTTATTCCCAATCCAGAATATCCTCCTCTTCTTCAGGAGGATCTTGGTGGTCAAAACTCCTTAGTACATATTGATTATTGAGGAATAGAACACCAAATAGGCTGGCACTGTATAAGAAAATTGTAAACCCGATGGTTATGATACCATCTCTTTCTACATTTTTTATTTCAGAAATAGCGAATAAGGTCCAGGCTGCAGCTGCAAATATAAGAAGGAGGGTAGCAGGCAAGCGAGCCCAATTTTTTCTAAGCATTAAACCCAAACCTGTTAATACGGATATCATACCAGAGCTCAAAAAAAAGTAATGAGGAGTTTTCCATTGAAATGCTTCATTATAACGTCCGGAATCGAGTAATTCCTGAGTAAATATTGAAAGGCAACACAATCCGAAACCGGCAAATAGAATGCCAAATAAAACCAATAAATTAAGGTTGTTTTTCATAATATCAGGCTAGCTCAGCCAATTCCATCCAAAGTAATTCTTTTTCTTCGATTTTCTCTTTTACCTCCGATAGCTCTTTTGATAATTCTTCAATCTGCTGTGGGCTGAGTCCAGTTTGGTTAAATTCTTCAGTGATTTGTTCTTTCCTTTCCTCCAGTTTATTGATTTCCTTTTCCAGCCTATTCATTTGCTTACGCTGCTCATAAGTAAGTTTGGGTCCTTCAGTATTGGGTGTGTTTTGTTTTTGTTTTTGCTGAGTATGCTTTTCTTCAAGGCGTTTTTCCCGTCCCTGTTCCTTTTGATATTGCCTGAACAGGGTGTAGTCGCCATTAAAATCCTTGATCTTTCCGTTCCCTTCAAAAACAAACAGATGTTCAACGATTTTATCCATAAAATAACGATCGTGTGTAACAATGATTATACAACCTGGAAAACCTAATAAAAAGTCTTCCAGGATGTTTAAGGTCATAATATCCAGGTCATTTGTAGGTTCATCTAAAATGAGAAAATTGGGATTTTGCATGAGGATGGTAAGAAGAAAGAGCCGTCGGCGTTCTCCTCCACTCAATTGAGAAACGTATACCTGTTGCTGTTTTCGGTTGAATAAAAACCGCTCTAACAGTTGGGGTGCTGTTAATTTTTGCCCCTTTTCCATAGGAATATACTCTGCAATATCCTGAATCACATCGATGACTCGTTTGTCCTCTCTCATTTCAATTCCTGCCTGAGTATAATATCCAAAAACGGTATTCTCGCCAATGATTACTTTGCCTGTGTCTGTACGGACCGCTTTGGTGAGCATTTTCAAAAAAGTGGTTTTTCCAACTCCATTAGGGCCTACAATACCTACCCTCTCCTTTTTCCTAAATTTATAGGAAAAGCCTTCCACTAGATTCAGTTCGCCATATCGCTTACTGACGTTGTGCAGCTCTAAAATCTTCTTGCCTAAGCGTTGTCCTTTAATATCAATTTGGATCTCTCCTTCTATTCTTTTATTGGAGATTTTATCTTTTAAATCATAAAATGCGTCGACTCGGGATTTTGCTTTGGTCGTTCGGGCCATTGGGCTGCGGTTGACCCAGTCCAATTCTTTTTTATAAAGTTTACGAGCTTTTTCCAGGTCGCTGGATTCATTATCCATTCTGGCTGCTTTCTTTTCCAAAAAATCAGAATAGTTTCCGGAATAGCGGTACAGTTTGCCTCTGTCTAGCTCGATAATCTGATTACAAACTCTTTCCAGAAAGTAGCGGTCGTGGGTAACCATAAAAAGGGTGAGGTTGGGTTGGCGTAGATACTCTTCAAGCCACTCGATCATATCCAAATCGAGGTGGTTAGTAGGTTCATCCAGGATCAAAAACTCCGGCTCATCAATGACCATTTTAGCTAGTGCCAGGCGTTTTTTTTGCCCACCAGATAGATTTCTAATCGGCTGGTCAAAATTAGTGATATTAAGTTTATAGAGAACTTCCTTTATTTTGGCGTCCATATCCCAAGCCTTCAAGTCATCCATTTGGGCTGCTGCCTTTTGCATAGCTTCTGTCTTTTCGGGAAAAAGCAAGGCCTCTTCATAAACTTTAACCGCCTGTATCAAAGGGTTATCTGATTCCAGGACAGCTTCCAGGACCGTATGCCCCTCATAAAATTCGGGGTCTTGATTTAGAAAGCCTACCTTAATATCTCTTCTCAGTAGTAAGCTTGCCGTTTCTCCTTCAGCTGCTTCCTGGCCGGCAATTACACGTAACAAGGTACTTTTTCCGGAACCATTTTTGGCTACCAGTGCTATTTTCTGTCCTTTATTGACTTGCAGGTCAATCTTATCAAAAAGAACCTTTTCGCCGTAGGTTTTGCTGACATTTTCCAGTGTAAGAAAATTCACTATCCTTGTATTTTAATATTTCAATTAATGAAGGATGGCCATAAGCCATCCTTCATTAATATTTAAAACTTAAAAGCCTCCTAAATTAATACTATTTAGGAGGCTTTTAAAAATTATTTCAGAATTCGATATTACTTCATACTGATCATATCATGAAGAATGCGAACGCTTTCTTTGATATAGATATCTTTGGAAACACTTTCCATGAAATCTTTATTCATCGATTTATTTTTCTCATTCTTATTGATCAAGTCTAGATCTGCTTCCAAATTGTAAACTCCGGTATTCACTACCTTATTAAACATACCTTTGTAGGTGTCTGCATTGGCCTGTCTACTGGCCTGCATTTTTTGATAAGCTGATAACTGCAGCGGGTAGGATGTTTCAGCTCTCAGTTTCTCAAAGCGCTTAGCATTTTGATTTACTTTTTGGAATGTATGATCAGCACTTACTCTATTGGCACTCTTTTCTTTGAGGCTATTTAGATTTTTGATTTGATAGGCATTTTGTCCAAACTTGACAGGCTCTATTTCTGACCATTCCATTGCTTTTTCATCCTCTTTTTCCCCAATTTTAATATAGGAATAATTATCAGGAAGGATAATATCAGGAATAACTCCTTTTAGTTGAACAGCTCCTCCATCTACGCGATAGAATTTTTGCATGGTCACTTTGATGTCCCCAAGAGGTTTGATGTCTTCCATTCCTCTGATGGCACGATCCATATCCCAGAAACGCTGTACGGTTCCTTTACCCCATGTAGACTTACTACCGACAATTACTGCCCGGTTATAATCCTGTAAAGCAGCAGCCAGAATTTCTGAGGCGGAAGCAGATAATTGATTAACCAATACAATCAGAGGTCCATTATACTTCACTTCAGGATTGGCATCTCTTAGGATTTCAGGTCTTTGTCTGTTTGATTTAATTTGGACAATAGGTCCTTCTTCAATGAAAAGTCCACTTAAATCGACTGCTTCATATAAACCACCACCGCCATTATTTCTTAAATCCAGAATAACGCCATCTACATTAGCAGCATTTAATTTGCCTAATTCTTTATCGATATCTTTTGAGCAGAATCGTCCATCAGGATTTTCAAAATCTACATAAAACCTTGGCAGGTTAATGTATCCAAATTTTTCACCTTCACCTTCTCCATCCAAAATCAGAGACTTAGCGTAAGATTCTTCGATCATGATTACATCTCTAACAATGGTTATTTCCTTTAAGGAACCATCTTTCTTTTTGATGGTTAGTCGGACAGTTGTTCCTGGCTCCCCTCTAATTTTCTGTACTACATTATTCACCAACATGCCCGTGATATCTTCCCATTCACCATCAACACCCTGGGCAACTTTTATAATAAGATCTCCTTTTTCAAGTTCTTTCCCCTTCCATGCCGGGCCTCCGGGCATTACTTCAGAAACTTTGGTGTAATCGCCTTCATTAAACAGGCGCGCTCCAATTCCTTCCAGACGCCCCGAGAAATCAATGTCAAAAGATTCTTTTTCAACTGGTTCAAAATATTCTGAATGAGGATCATAGATATTTGTAAAAGCATTAAAATAGGCGCTCATTCTATTTTCGCGATTCAGTTTAAGCATTCTACTGAAAATATCATCATATAGATCGGCTACCTCTTGGCGAGCTTCTTTTTCAAGCTCTTCCATGCTCTTACGTTCACCTTCCTCTCCAATCTTTTCCTGACGCTTTATTTTGCGATGCAGGCGAGTCATGGTTTCATATTTGAGATTCTTGCGCCAGCGATCTTTCAGTTCTTTTTGATTTTTCGCATAAGCTAATTCATCAGAATCCAGATTAATTTCTTCTTTTTTGTCAAAATCAAAAGGCTGCGATAAGATTTCCTTATTGAAATTCTTAATGGTTTTGAGGTTATTTTCCAAAATGGTAATGGACTGATTAAAGAAGGCATAAGAAGACTGTTTTACCTCATCATCCAACTCCTTTTTAAAAGGGATCAATTTGTCCACATCCTCTTTGGTAAGATATCTTTTAGCGCTAATCTTATCGAGGTAAACATCAAAAAACTCTTCTGAAAACTCATCATTAACATCTAATGGTTGATAATGCAGCTGATTCATAAAGCTGAAAATCGTTCGCATTAGAATGGCTTCTTTCTGTGAATTATCTGCTTTGGGGTAGAATGCAGCTACCAGAACGGAAACTAATAACACTGAAAAAAACAGTGGTCCTCTAAACTTCATAAGAAAAATCTTTTACAACGGGTTGACAATCTATTAAGTCCTAATGGAAAGGTTTATTATGCCGATTGGCGATTTGAAAGCTTTCCGAAACATTAATCTCTCAATAAATATACCCATTTTTTACAAAAATGTTGTGATCAACTTCTTACATGGACTACTTTAACGTATTTCTAACATGAAATAATGTGTCTACGTGACCACGGTATTCGGATTTACGGGTTCACAGGTTCACGAGAAAGGGCTTTTGAATTAGGATTGGTTATAAACCGAAATAGGCCGTGATTCTTCAATCACAGCCTATTTTGTTCTTTATAATCTATATTTTGCTAGTATCCCGTATACACGTGAACCCGTGAATCCGTGATCACCTTTTACACAAGGAAAGGTGCAATAACCAATGCCACAACAGACATCAATTTTAGCAGGATATTCAATGAAGGTCCAGAGGTGTCTTTGAAAGGATCACCAACGGTATCACCAACTACTGCTGCCTTATGTGGGTCAGATTTTTTGTAGTAAGTCTGTCCTTCTATTTCTACTCCGCCTTCAAACATTTTCTTAGCATTGTCCCAGGCTCCACCAGCATTAGATTGGAAGATGGCCATCAATACACCTGATACGGTAACACCAGCCAATAAACCTCCTAGCATTTCTGCTCCACCAGCAAATCCAATTATGGCCGGAGTAAGAACAGCAATTAAACCAGGTAGGATCATTTCGCGAATAGAGGCTCTGGTGGAAATCTCAACACATTTGCTGTATTCTGCTTTTCCGTCAGCAGCTGCGAAAATCTTGCGATCTTCTTCACTCCAGGTGCTTACGTCCTCACTTTCGTTACGGCGCATAGCATCAAGAGCTGCTTTCAATTCTGGAATATTAGCAAACTGTCTTCTTACCTCCTGGATCATATCCATGGCAGCACGTCCAACGGCCCCCATTGCAAGAGATGAGAAAAGGAAAGGAAGCATCCCTCCTAATAGCAGTCCAGCCATAACAACTGGCTTGGCAATATCAATGGAATTGATTTGAGCTGTAGTCATAAATGCTGCAAATAATGCTAAAGCAGTTAATGCAGCAGAACCTATCGCAAATCCTTTTCCGATGGCAGCAGTTGTATTTCCTACAGCATCTAATTTATCAGTACGTTCGCGAACTTCTCCAGGAAGTTCTCCCATCTCTGCAATACCACCGGCATTATCAGAAACTGGTCCGTAAGCATCAACGGCTAATTGGATTCCTGTATTGGAAAGCATTCCGACTGCAGCAATGGCAATCCCATATAGACCAGCAAATTCATAAGCACCGATAATAGCAGTAGCCAAAATAAGAATTGGAATAGCAGTTGATTGCATTCCAACACCAAGACCTGCAATAATATTGGTTGCAGAACCAGTCAAACTTTGATTTACAATACCCTTTACTGGGCGAGTACCAGTACCGGTGTAAAACTCGGTGATCATACCAATTAACAAACCGGAAGCCAATCCAAAAATTACTGCCCAAAATACACCCATGGAGTTATAGGTTTCACCATTAAAAGTCCACGATGGAGGAAGCATCCACTGAACGATTAAATAGGTGGCCACCAACATCAATATGGCTGATAAAAACTCTCCACGATTTAATGCTTTTTGTGGGTCCCCTCCTTCTTTAACTCTTACGAAGAAAGTTCCAATAATAGAGGTTAATATTCCTACTCCTGCCAAAACAAGAGGAAGAAGAACTGCATTCAATCCGCCAAATTCATTGGTTAAATCATAACCTGAAGTAGTTCCTATAAAAGCAGCTCCTAGTACCATAGTACCAATGATAGAACCTACATAAGATTCAAATAGGTCAGCCCCCATTCCGGCAACATCCCCTACATTATCCCCTACATTATCTGCAATGGTAGCGGGGTTTAGAGGGTGATCTTCAGGAATACCAGCTTCTACCTTACCTACCAGGTCTGCTCCAACATCAGCCGCTTTGGTATAAATACCACCACCTACACGGGCAAAAAGTGCAATAGAAGAAGCACCAAAAGAAAATCCAGTAATAACAGTAATCACTCGGTTTACATTATCCTGAGTATCTACACCAAACATATTGCTGTAAAGCATGAACAAAACACCAAGGCCTAATACACCAAGCCCTACAACACCAAGTCCCATAACAGAACCACCTGCAAAAGCCACTTCAAGTGCTTTTCCTAGGCTTGTTCTGGCAGCATTGGTTGTTCTAACATTAGCCTTTGTTGCCACTCGCATTCCGATGAACCCGGCTAGTGCTGAACAAATGGCTCCTATTATAAAGGATACTGCTACAAGAGCAGAAGAATTTTCAGAATCTGCTGTGACTCCCAGTAAAATGGCTACTGCGATCACAAAAATTGCAAGAACACGATATTCAGCTTTCAAAAAAGCCATCGCCCCCTCAGAAATATTCTTGGCTATGGTAGCCATGCGCTCGGTTCCTACCTCTTGTTTTGAAACCCACGAAGAGCGCCAGAAGGTGTATAAGAGTGCTAAAATACCAAATACTGGTATTGCATACGTAATTGTTTGTAGCATAGTAATTTACCTTTTTGCTTAAATCAATAAAAAAGACTTCAGAATCGGACGATTGAGTTGAAGTCTTCACTGGTTTTTCGTCCGGAGGGCAAAAGTAAAGCAATTTTGGCTTTTGTCCAACAAAAAGCTAAGCTTCCACCATTTCGATAGAAGTTTCAAGGGATATTTTTACAGTCATATATTATTTTTTCATAATATTCTTGCCGAAAAAAGGAACCAGATCTTCTTTTTATCGTAAAATTGAAAATACATCCAATCTAAAATGTCCGCACTACCTATAAATGTTTACCCTGAGTGAAACTCAATCAAAATAAACAAGAGGTGATAAAAGAAGGCTATTGTTATTAAGAATTGATAGGTACAATAAAGATTTTATTTGAGGCTCATGCTTAAAGCCTAGAAGATGCAGTAAGGGGTTTATTTATGAAAGCTAGGGAGAGTTTTTCTTCCTTGCTTATCCTTTCTATGGAGATCATATTACCAATGGTCTCCATTTTTCATAAAAAAGACCTGACTTAAAAAGCCAGGTCCAAAGAATACATAAAAATTACACAATTCTTTATTTTCATTTCATGAGAAATGAACAGAAAATTTATTTCTTTGGGTAATACTATTTGAAGGGAGAAATTATTGATCGGGATAGGTGGTAAAGTTTGGGCTTAGTCCTACAAAGGTCGTAATAATACTAGAAAAGTAAAATTCTGAGGCTAGAAATCAGCACTCATTTGTATAAATTCTTCTCTTTTTTTTTCAATTTGAACAGGAAATATCTTCTATTCATCTATTCCCTTGAGTAAAGGAGGTATTTTTTTATGGCTTCTCCTTTAGATTTCACATTCATTTTTTTATAGATCTGTTTCATATAATACCTCACACTGTGGCCTGAAACATTCATAATTCCTGCTATACTTCGATAATTATGCCCATCGGCCATTAATCGAATGATTTTATGCTCTTTTTCATTTAAAGTTGCATTCGTTATTTTTTTAGGGCCCGGATTAAAATAAGCAATTAACTCCTTAGCTATTCCGGGAGTTATGGCAGCTCCACCTTTAATGATATTCCTTAAATGATTTTCAAGATCTTCAAAACTTAGATTGCTGGGCAAAAATCCAGAAGACCCCGCTACAAATGCTTTAATGACACATTCTTTAGTATAGCTATCAGAAATGATTATTATCTCGGTATGTCTATTTTTGCTTTTTAATTCTTCAATAAAGCTAAGGCAAGATTCTCCCGTGCTACCATAATCCATAAATAGGTAGTCGATACTATTTTTTTTATGCAAATAATTCCTGACCTCTGCCTTGGAGGAAAAGGTAACAAGTTCCCTTATATAAGGTTTATTGCCAAAGTAGGAGGAAAATTCCTCGAGAAACTTGGGGTTTTTGTTAATTACGCCCAACTTGATCATGGTCTTTCTTTTATTAAGAATACCGGATTGACTATCATTTTTATGGGTTTCAATACAGAATATAGTGAACCATCGAAGGATGCTCGATATTCAAATAATATGGGTGTTTTTTAATAAAATGATAGTGGAAACTACGAAAGTTGAGTTTATGAGGGGATTTAGCGTTTCATTACTGGTTTTTTGTACTTTCCGGTTTTACGAACCTTAAATTATAATATTTTTTTTTATTGATGGCTATTAGTACCAAAAACTTACTCCCATATGAGTAACGTGAATTTTCAGGAATTAAATTTTAATGGCCTATTTCAAAGCAAATGTGAAAAGTGGGCTGCCAATAAATATGGTATCATTTTATTATTGATTGGGCTGATCCATATTAGTGTGAAAGCTCAAAATTTACAGGTCATTACAAGCAACGATGTTCTGGCAGATATGGCCCAAAATCTGGCCGGGAACATCATCGATGTCACTTCAATTTCGCTAGGAGATAAAGATCAAGCCTCCCTAAAACCCCTGTTGGAAAAGGCAGATCTAATCCTTATTCCAAGCTATCAACACACACATACCCAGGAAAAATTTCTTCAAAATTTAAATTCTAAGAGTTTATTTATTCCCGCCAAAAAAGAGGTGGCCTTTTATGATAGTCCATTTTTTGAGCAGGGCATCAATCCACATGTCTGGATGGATGCACAAAATGGGATGATCTATATTCGAAACATTAAGGATGGGTTTTCTGATTTAGATTCTATCAATACCTATATCTATGGCTTCAATTACCAGGTTTATTATGATCAATTGGTGGAATTAGACAGCTTTATTCAGAAAGAATTGAATGCCATTCCTGAAAATAATCGAGTTTTAATATCTAATCATAAGAGTCTGCAATATTTTGCCAGCCGCTATGGCTTGTCCTTTAAATATTTCGATTTAGAGGTGTTTGAGGGAAAAGTGAAGTCTAAGTGGGAAAAATATATCAAGTCTATCATTCAAGAATATGGAGTACCCATAATATTTGTGGATCAGATTCCTGATAATGAACAGCTAAAGATTTTATCCAAAACAATGGGAATACAATTTATAGATAAGCTGTTTTTTGATCTCAATGCAGCCAAAGATAAATCGGTAAATTCTTATACTGAATTGCTAAGACACAATACCATAACGATAAAACAATCCTTAATTAACCATACTATCCGGAAAGAGCCGGACAAAAAAAAGGATTGGAAATTCTATATAATTTTCATTACCCTAATAACCATAATTATATCGACCCTATTTATCAGAAAATATATTTAAGATCCCTTTCCCATCACCCTAATATCCAAATACCCTAATATCCTAATACCCAAATACCCATTCACCTAATTCTTCCCAGCCCGGCCTTGGCTTGATGGTGCAGACTATTTTGGTGTTCTTTCGGGCGCATGCTCAGACATTGGTGATAATATTCCTTTGCTTTTTCCTTCAACCTTTGATTTTCATAAATAAGACCGGCTTTTAGGGCAGCATTGCAGGCAAAATAATAGGGTTGTTCCCGTCCTCTTTGAATGGTAAGATTATAATAAAAGATGGCAGAATTATATTTTTTCAGTCCATCCAATATTCTACCTCGCCGGTAGAGATATTCGAGTTTTTCCTTTTCCTCATTAAGGTTCTGATAATTTATTTTCTCTATATCAAGGAATGCCTTCTGATAATATCCCCCGTCAAATAATAGTCGTGCTCTTATTAGATTAGGGGTTGGAATGTAGGATTCTTTTGCCTCGTTCAATGCACTGATATCATCTCCGGTAAGGGCTTTACCTTTGGAGATACAGGATTTCATGTAGTTCTGATAATTTTTTGTATTGCCCTGAATCAAAGAATACCAGGCCAGTTTTTGATAAGTATCTTTAATAAAATTCTCTCCTTCATAAGACGATAAAAATTTGAGTAAATACTGATCAGCGTCCGGAGATAATTTTCTCAGTTTACTTATCCCTAGCATATAATCCGTAAAAGGGAAGGGGAAATAGGAGGTACCTTTAGGGCGATTGGACAATAGCCTTATGGCTTCATCATTTCGACCTGTACGCATAGCAATATTTCCCATCACAAAACAATGAAGTAAATTATGTTTTGGGTTTAAGCGCCCCTTCAAAACCGTCCATGCTTCCTCGGGTTGATTGGCCAGATGCAATAGCAATAGAGAGTAGATCACCAGAGTTTCCTCCTCAAACAAAAATTCATTATAACGGGCAAAACCAAGAACCTGCTCCATTTCAGCCTTTCCCTGGGCGATAGTACCCGTCAAGCCTGATAATAATTTCACCCCCCATTTGTAGCTATCCGGAATGGTTCCGACTAAGGCATGTAAAAGCCCAAGATCTTTTTTATTGGGGAGAAAACCAGGGAATGCCTTTTCATTTTTTTGTAGCAGTTTATGCGCTTTGCTTACATCGGTAAATGCCCCAAGATATTCTTCAAATTTTAATCGAACCAGGGCCCATTGTAAACGAATATCTGCCTGGACATACAAATAATAGGGTGAGTTCGGATTGCCCAGGGCTACTTTTTCCAGCCGCTCTTTTTTTCGGGCTTTCATTTTTTGAAAGGCTTCCTTATCCTCAGTAATAAATAAGGTCAGACAATCAATATAGTTCTCAATATGATAAGTGATTAAATTATCCGGATCGTGTTCTTTTATCTGGTAAAGCAAACTTTTGGCTTCCGAGAATTGTAGGCTGATTGCCTTTTCATAGGCAAGGCGCGCAAGAGAAGTGTACTCAAAGCGACTCCCAAAAAGAAAGGAAGTGCTTCCAAAGAGAAGAAGAATAAATGTTAAACCGGATTTCATGTATTTGGGATTACAATTGTAAATGCTTTTCAATCCTATTAGGGTCGGTGCTTGTAAGGTACAAATAATAAATTAGGAAAGAGCTCTAAAGAACTCTTTCCTAATTAAAAAACGAAAATTAATACGGTATATTTTCCCTGATAAGGGAGTACAGATTATTTTATACTTGCCGTTTCTACTTCCATTATGTTATCATCCACAAGAACACGACCACAATGCTCGCAGACAATGATTTTCTTACGCATTGTGATTTCTAATTGCACTTGAGGTGGAATTTTATTAAAGCAACCACCACAAGAGTTCCTTTCTACATGAACAACGGCCAATCCATTTCTGTAAGATTCACGGATTTTGTCATAGGCCTTTATCAGACGTGTTTCTACATGCTTGCGTGCTTCTTCAGAACGCTTTCGAAGTACTTTTTCTTCTTTTTCTGTTTTTGAGATAATTTCCTTTAGCTCAACTTTTTTAGCTTCCAGCTCATTGTCCTTTTTCTCTTTTCTTTCTACAGTAGCTTTAAGAGTCTCTTTTTTATTTTCAATATCCTGTTGTGCCTGTCGGATTTTTTTCTCAGACAGTTGGATCTCTAATTTCTGAAGTTCAAGTTCTTTAACAAGAGCTTCATACTCTCTACTGTTCTTAACATTGTCTAATTGCTTAGTATACCGTTCGATTAAGCTTTCAGCCTCATTAATATTTGCCTTGTGGTTACTAACTTCTCCCTCTAGTCCCTGAATAACATTTTCGAGCTTTGAATTACGTGTATCGAGGCCGGCAATTTCATCCTCCAGATCACTAACTTCCATAGGAAGCTCTCCTTTAAGGATTTCTATCTCATCGATCTGTGAATCCACGTTTTGTAATTCATATAGGTTCCTTAATTTTTCAGCTATCGATAATTCCTTAGACATTATATAATATTTATATTTATTTTAAATGGATTTCTAATTAGGTCAATCAAAAACACAGTGAGAAAAGAGCTGATATTGGGAGGATACAGCTTTAAAAAGCACCTCCAAAAAGCTTTTTTATCTGTCTCTGGTCAATAATATTTAACAGGATTGGTATTGACCTCTGTTTTATAAACTGCAAATGTACTAAATGTTTCAGAAATAATCTCGTATAATAAATCTATGGTAAACTGTTCGCTTTCATAATGACCAATATCTGCTATTATAATCTCCTTGTCAGCATCAAAAAACTCATGGTACTTAAAATCGGCCGTTATATAGATATCTGCCTTTTTTTCTTTCGCAAATGGAAGTAAGAAACTTCCAGACCCGCCACATATTGCCACTCTTTCAATCTGCTTTTTAATAAGTTCAGTATGTCGAATGATGCCTACTTTCATTTGAGACTTCAGGTAGGCTAGAAAATCAATGCTTGGCATCGGTTTAGGTAGATGCCCCCAGACGCCGGATCCGACTTCCTGATTTACCATGGACTTAGGAGCCAGTATTTCTACATCCTGAAGGCTCAATCTTTCTGCAATCTTAGCATTTACACCTTTATATAATACATTGTCCAGGTTGGTATGAATGGCATAAATTGCAATGTCTGATTTTATTGCCTTTATGATGGTCCTTTCTACATAATTAGCCCCTGTTATTTTTTTTAAGCCTTTAAATACAATAGGATGATGCGCAACTATCAGATTACAATTTCGCTGGATGGCCTCTTCTACAATAGCTTCAGTAGCATCCAAAGAGGTTAAAACTCCTTTGACTTCCCAAGAGGGATCTCCCGTAATCAGACCAGCATTATCATAAGATTCCTGGTAAGATAAGGGAGCGATCTTTTCTAAATGGGTAATAACTGATTGAACATCCATCACTTTGTTGATTATTTAAACGACTGTATTTTTTTTTCGTAATTGGAAGTCGAATAGCCCGGCACAAAAGTAAGAGTATGGACTTCACCTCCATTTTCTATTACCTCTTGGGCACCTACTATATTCTCAATAGTGTAATCTCCTCCCTTTACTAGAACATCTGGCAACAACAATTGGATGAGTCTTAGTGGAGTATCTTCTTCAAAAATTACCACCAAATCAACATACTGCAAGCTTGCCAGAAGAGATTCTCTGGTTTTTTGATCTTTTATTGGCCGATGATTTCCTTTTAACCTGGAAACAGATGCATCTGAATTGACTCCTACTACCAATCGATCTCCCAGGCTTCTGGATTGTTCCAGATACTGGAGATGCCCATAATGGATAAGATCAAAACAACCATTGGTAAACACAACTTTTTCATTGTTGGCTTTCCATGCTTGAACTTGCTTTTGAGCTTCTTCTTGTAAATGGATTTTATGTAAAAAACTCATTCTTTATCTGTTTGATCCTCGATTATATGAGAGGGTTGGTATCCTTTGTTTAAAATTGGCAGGATAATCAATCCAATGATGCCAAGTAAAACATTTACACCCAGAGAAATTGAAAAGAAAGCAATATTGGCAAAGGAAAAAGCATTATCACCTTCAATACCGTACATTTGCAATGCTGTTTGAACAAGGAAATGATAGGTTCCCATACCTCCTGGAGAGGGAATAACAATCCCCCACCCTCCAAAAACAAATACCACTAATCCCACTAAGGGAGAAAGGTGGCTGGTAGGAGGGAATGAAAAAAAGCACATGTAGGTCATTAAAAAATACATCATCCAGATGTTCACGGAATGAAGTACAAATAGCCAGGGGCGATCTAGTTTTGAGATCGTTCGCAGTCCTTCCACAAAACCTTTGAGCAAGTTGATGATTTTTTGGACAAAGGCCATTTCCAATAAGCGCTTTCTCAAGACATAAAAAATACCTGCGAAGATTAAGAACGCTATTAAACCATATACAGCAAGCCGTTGAAGTCCACCAAGGCGTTCAGCAAAAGAGACATTTTCATTTACAAAGGTGGCGATGGTGTTAAACTCTAGCATTACGGCTAAGGCAGTGACCATCAGGATACTAATAACATCTACAATTCGGTCCACTACAATAGTCCCCATTACTTTTTCCACACCAATTTTTTCATACTGCGCCAAAGTACCTGCCCGAACGACCTCTCCCATTCTAGGAATCCCCAGGTTAGCAAAATATCCGATTACAATTGATACAAAAGCATTGCTCAGGCGGGGATTAAATCCGAGGGGTTGAATTAACATTTTCCACCGGATGGCCCTACTGATATTACTTATAATAAAAGCTATTAAAACGGCAAGAATCCAAAAATAATTGGCATTGCGAAAATCACTAATTACTTTATCGATGAGGCTGCATTCCTCTTCAGGAATCCCTTTATTAAAACAATCTTCCTGGAAGGCTGTATTTTGTCCCTTGTATACTAAATAAAGAATTCCTACTCCAATACTTAAAAAGAGTAAGAATTTCAGTACGTTCACGGCTTGTTTCTTCAACTTACTTTGTTTTTAAGTGCACAAAGATAGCACTTTGCCCCATTAACTGCTTGTTGGAACCTGATTATTTTCATCTGGAAAAACTATTGACGGCTCAAAGGATTTTGCTTCTTCTATGTCCATAAGTCCATAGCCAATAATAATTACAACATCTCCTACTTGTGCTCTTCGGGCAGCAGCACCATTCAGGCATATCACTCCTGAGCCCCTTTCGCCTTTAATAACATAAGTTTCCAACCTTTCACCATTATTGTTATTAACAATTTGTACCTTCTCCCCCTCTATAAGATTAGCAGCTTCCATCAAAGCTTCATCTATTGTGATGCTCCCTACATAATTAAGGTCAGCTTGAGTAATTCTTGCTCTGTGAATCTTGGATTTAAACCTTTCTATCAACATAAAATAAAATCTGTTCTTTTATTTTTTTTGACTAAAAAAAAGTACAAAAGTAACAATTAAGCTGATAGATAGTTTCAAAATCAAACAAAGGCTATCTTTTTTAATAGAGTAGAAGAAACTGATCAGGGTTTAGTACATTATCTGTGGCGCTGCCAGTGCTACAGATAATGTACTAAATAGTAATTCTACTATTCTCCCAAGAAAAGATTATCAATTAGCCTTACCCTGCCTACCCACACTGCAGTACAAGCAATTAGGTTTTCAAAAGGAGTGGATTCAGATGGAGGCAAAAGCGTATTTTTATTCACGATCTTAAAATATTCAGGTTTAAGACCTGGAAGGTTCAAATTTTTCATCGCCTCTTTTTCTACATCCTGATAGGGCATTTTTTGAATCCAATCTTTAGATAATTTCAAGGTTTCAAATATGGCCAATGCCTTAATTTTCTCTTCCTCACTCAAGCGAGCATTTCGTGAACTCATCGCCAGGCCTTCTGGCTCACGGATGATAGGACACCTAATTAATTGAACAGGAATACCGAGCTCCTGAATCATAAAATTGATGATGGTCCATTGCTGAAAATCTTTTTGGCCCATGTACAAAGAATGAGGTTGGACTAAATCGAGGAGTCGCTTTACCACCTGAGCAACTCCGTCAAAATGGCCAGGCCTGAAGGCTCCTTCCATAACTTTATCCAGCATTCCCAGGTCAAGATTTAGGGAAGTCTCTGTCTCCTCGGGGTAAACTTCGGAAGTGTTTGGCATAAATAGCACATCGCAACCAACCATTTCCAACATTCGGATATCTTTATGAGGAGTTCTGGGGTAAGTTTCCAGATCTTTTTGTTCATTGAACTGCGTAGGATTTACAAAGATGCTGCAAACGACAAGTTCCCGATTTTTCTTTGCCATTTTTATCAAGGACAGATGGCCATCATGTAGAGCTCCCATTGTGGGTACAAATCCAATTTTTTGGCCGGCTAATTTGATCTGATTTAAATATTTTCTGAGGTCAGCATGTCGTTTAAAAAGCAGCATTTGATATAAGTTATTTTGGCCCTTGAAGGCTGCAAGAAAATACTATTTATTGAAGGATGGCGCTTAATATAGTATTTTCTGTTAAGATATTATTAACCAGAGATAAGCATCTGAAAATGTGACGTTTTTTTTTTATCTTTGCAACCTTATTCTAAGGTCATATAAACGGTGTAAAGATTAAAATAATTTGTATGAGTAAAAAGAAGGTGTTAATTGTAACACAGGAGATGCATCCTTACACAAGGCAATCCATTGTATCAGAGATTGCCAGAAAATTGCCTCAGCATATTCAGGAAAATGGAATGGAGATCCGTATTTTGATGCCTCGCTTTGGGACAATTAACGAAAGGAGACACAGGTTACATGAGGTGGTAAGATTATCAGGTATGAATATCATTGTAGATGATGACGATTATCCTTTAATCATAAAAGTTGCTTCTTTGCCGGAAGCAAGAATGCAAGTTTACTTCCTTGATAATGAAGACTTTTTCAAAAGAAAGGCAATTTTTGCTGATGAAGATGGAAATGTTTTTGAGGACAATGTTGACAGGATGGTTTTCTTCTGTAAAGGAGTAATTGAGACCGTTAAAAAATTTGGTTGGCCGCCTGACATCATTCATTGTCATGGTTGGATGACTAGTTTGGTTCCACTTTATTTAAAAACAGCCTATAAAAACGAGCCTTTATTCCAGAATTCAAAGGCAGTTTATTCTGTTTATGAAGATGAATTAGCGAAATCTCTAGCCAGCAATTTTATTGAAAAAGCTACTATTAATAATCTTTCTTCTGAGGATTTAGCAGCTTACAAGGATGGTGATCAAATAATTCTTCACCAGGGTGCAGCTACTTTTGCTGATGGAGTCATTAAAGCTTCTCCTGAAATCAATGAAGATACTCAGAGAGCTTTAAGCAACAGCGAAAAACCCGTGCTGGATTATAAGGAGGAAAATTATCTGCCAGAATACATGGATTTCTACCAAAACATACTAGCTGAGGAAATTGCCTAATGCCAGTATGAGCTAAAAAATTCAAAATTGTGGATTAGAGGAACCTGTCTTTTAATCCATTAAAAAATAAAATTGGCGTCAAAACCTATAGGTTGAGGCGCCTTTTGTTCTTTTTATTAAAACATCATTTGTCAAACAACAACATTGGAGGAATGAAGTTGAAGGGTAAACACCATCAATAAGTTTGTCCTCCTGCTTGCAGTATGTTTAAATTTTACAATTGTTTTTAAGAGGTATTGTTTGAACATGCGTTAAATATTCAAAAAATTACTGGATGAGAAATTCACAAGGCCATTCGTTCTTTGCCTTACTTAGTTTATTTATTTTCCTTTCATCCTGCGTAGATCCAACTGATCTTGGTTCGGATTTATTGAAAGAAGACCGGGCGGAAGTTAATTTTATAGATACCTTAAGTTTAAATACTGTAACTATCCCAGGAGAAGCTCAATTTGTTTATGGTCCTTCTATCTCAGACCAGCAAAGTAGTTATATGTGTGGGCAATTGAATGATCCTATTTTCGGGCGTTCTTCAGCCACCATTTATGCACAGCCTCGACTTGATTTTTTCACGCCTAATTTTTCAAATACTGAATTGGATTCGGTCGTTCTATGGCTCCCTTATAATACTGATTCTTTGGCTTATTATGGCCATATTAATGAGGAATTTACTTTTGATGTATTCAGAGTTAACGAAAGATTTGATCGCAATCGATTCTATTCCTCTGATACATCCTTTACGACGGAGGCCATACCTCTAGGTTCAAGAACTTTTGTTCCCAGGCCTTTTGACTCCGTTGAGGTAATTCGTTATAACAGTACCTTTTTAGATACCATCACCTTCCCTCCACATCTCAGAATCACACTCTCTCCTGAGTTTGGCAGGGAATTCCTCCAACTAGACAGTATGACTTTGGATAATGATGAATCTTTCCTAGATTATTTTAATGGTTTTAAGGTTCAGGCCTCATCAGAAAATCGAGGTATGCTGAGTTTTAATCTGCTCAATACGGCCGGTGGGATTTATTTATATTATACTAAAGATGATACCCTGAAAAGGCAATTTCAAATTCAGATGGATCAATTTAGTGCTCGTTTTACAACTTTTGAACACGACCATAGTGGTTCGGTAGTAGAGCAATTTATTGGTCAAGAAACCGATAGTACCCTCTTTGTGCAAGGGATGGCTGGATTAGATACCAGAATAGAAATTCCCCATGTAAGGAACCTGGAAAATCTTATTATAAACAAAGCTGAGTTAATTGTTGAATTTGAAGACCTCCCTGAAGATATTGACTCAATTTATACCCCTGCACTTCAATTGGGCTTATTTGCATTGCGGTCAGATGGTGAAAGAATAGGAATAGAAGACTTTTTAATCGCCAATTCTGTTGATGATGTCCCAAATCTGTTTGGAGGAGTTTACACAGGCGGCAGTGGTAGAAATGGCACCTACACTATGAGCCTGTCGGCCCACTTTCAGAGAATGATAACCGGAGAGGTTGACAATGTTTTGTTTTTAACCACTTTTCCCAAATCGGAAAGAGCCTATAGGTCAGTTCTAAAAGGTAAGAGTAATATAAAGTTAAATGTAGCCTTTACCCGGTTAAATTGAGTATTGGGTAATGGGTATTGGGAGAGAAATTCACTTTTGTTGATTCATGATGAAATAAAATTTGTCATTTTCTGTTTCTATTCAAATTACCTTATCTACTCTTTATTGAAATGCAGCTTAAATTAGGTATATATTTGTTTAATTTATTTAGACCAAAGTATCCAAATCAAAAAAAACACGTTTGAATCTCTAGAAGAATTCAAACTTCTGCACTTGAAAGGATATAGCTTTTATTGTATCCCAATTATCAAAAATTATTGAAAATACTCATTGACATCGCTTGTACTTAGCTGAAAGATAGCACAACCAGATGCCTAAAAACAACAACTATGTGTGGAATTGTAGCTTACGTCGGACAAAAAGAAGCCTACGAAATACTGATTAACGGTTTGAAAAGATTAGAATACAGAGGATATGATAGTGCCGGAGTTGCCCTATTAAATGGAAGCCTTCGGGTTTATAAAAAAAAGGGGAAGGTTAAAGAATTGGAAGATTTTGTAAACACAAAAGAAAAAAAGGGCAAAACAGGGATTGGACACACTCGCTGGGCTACCCATGGTGAACCCAATGACATTAATGCTCACCCACATACTTCAGGAAATGGAAGGTTAAGTTTGGTTCATAATGGCATTATCGAGAATTATGGCCTTCTTAAAGAAACCCTTCAAAGAGAAGGACACGTTTTCCATACAGATACCGACACTGAAGTCTTGGTGAACCTCATTCAGGAAATTCAAGATCGTGATAATTTACCCTTAGAAGAAGCTGTTCGTTTGGCTTTGAAACGGGTAGACGGTGCCTATGCTATTGTAGTTTTAGATCGAGAAGATCCTGATAAGCTGGTGGCGGCCCGAAAAGCCAGTCCATTAGTAGTTGGGATTGGAGAAGGCGAATTTTTCCTGGCATCTGATGCAACACCTATTGTTGAGCATACCCGAAAGGTCGTTTATTTAAATGATGAAGAAATTGCTGTAGTTACTCGAGGCGAAGGTTTTCAGATAAAAAATATTGGCAATGAAGTTCAAAACCCTGCCATACATGAATTAGATCTCCAAATCAATATGTTGGAAAAAGGAGGGTTTGATTATTTCATGTTAAAAGAGATTCATGAACAACCCAAAACGATTGCAGATTGTATGCGGGGGCGTTTTAATGCTGAAGAAGGGTGGATTAAATTGGGGGGTATCAATGAATATTTTAATCGAATTTCTAAAGCTAAACGTATTATTTTCGTGGCTTGTGGTACTTCCTGGCACGCGGGCCTAATTGCTGAATATTTAATTGAAGATCTGGCCCGTATTCCTGTTGAAGTGGAGTATGCTTCTGAATTTAGATACCGCAATCCTATAATCAATGAGGATGATGTGGTGATCGCCATTTCTCAATCGGGAGAAACAGCCGACACATTGGCAGCCCTGGAAATAGCAAAACAAAAAGGAGCATTTATTTATGGTGTTGTCAATTCTGTAGGTTCTTCTATAGCTAGATTAACAGATGCAGGATCATACATCCATGCAGGACCAGAAATTGGTGTAGCTTCTACCAAAGCATTTACTGGCCAGGTGACCCTGCTTACCTTAATTGCCCTGCACCTTTCTTTTAAAAGAGGAGCCATTTCAAAATCTTATTACAGACGATTACTCAGCGAATTGGGCAATATACCGGCCAAAGTTGAAACCGTTTTGCAAAATAATACAAAGATCGAATACATCGCTTCTGAGATTAAGGACAAAACAAATGCCCTTTATCTGGGAAGAGGATATAATTTCCCAGTTGCTCTGGAAGGTGCTCTTAAATTAAAAGAAATTTCCTATATTCACGCTGAAGGATATCCCGCTGCTGAAATGAAACATGGCCCCATTGCTTTAATTGATGAGCAAATGCCAGTAATTGTTATAGCAACGAACCAGAGTGCTTACGGCAAAATTGTAAGCAATATTCAGGAAGTAAAAGCTAGAAAGGGAGTAGTTATCGCCATTGTACCTGAAGGAGATACAGAAATTTCTCAAATGGCTGATTACACCATTGAAATTCCAGAAACCGAAGAACCGCTGTCTCCTCTTTTATCCGTTATTCCTCTGCAATTGTTATCTTATCATATTGCTGTTATGCGCGGGTGTAATGTTGATCAGCCTAGAAATCTGGCCAAATCCGTAACCGTTGAATAGAAGATAATCCAGGTAAAGTAAGCCTGATTAAAAGATATTATTTTAAAAAAATTATTATGGAATCATTTGAATTGGAGTATAACTCAGCAAGAGAAAATCTGGTTATACCTGAGTATGGAAGGAATGTGCAGAAATTGATTGATTATGCAAAAACTATCGAGGATCGGGAATTCCGCCAGGTCTTTGTTGAAAAAATAATAGATCTGATGCAGCAAATGCATCCTCAGAATCGCAATCTTGATGATTATAGAGACAAGCTTTGGAAGCATGTTTTTAGAATTGCTGATTTCGATCTTGATATTGACGCTCCTGAAGGCTTAAATATTGACCCGCAGGAAAAGGAAGCTCGTCCTGACATGATAGATTATCCAGAGTTCGAGGCAAAATATCGCCATTATGGGCATAATGTCCAACGGCTGATAAAAAAGGCCCTTAGTATGGAGCCTGGTCCTAAAAAGGATGGCTTTGTCGGAGTCATTGGCTCTTATATGAAGCTGGCCTATAGAACCTGGAATAAAGAACACTATGTCAGTGATGATATCATAAAAGCTGATTTGGAAAACCTATCTAACGGAGAATTATCTCTAAAAGATAGTGTATCCATTGATAACCTTTCTTCTAGTACTCGTCGACGAAAGCGCCCTTCCAATAATAATAAAGGCCGCAATAGAAATAGAAAAAGAAAATAAAATAAAATAATTGTGCCTATATAATTTTTCCCAAGCCCTCAGCCTGGGAAAAATTATTTATTAGAATAGCAATCACTGTCATTTATGAATCAGGATGCCTTTGAAGTTATTGGAAGTACTCCTCTAACTGGCTCCATACAACCGCAGGGAGCAAAAAATGAAGCACTTCAAATTTTATGTGCAACACTGCTAACCAACGAAGCGATGACCATTTATAACGTCCCGGATATATTGGACGTTCAAAAACTCCTATCTCTGCTTGAAGGCCTGGGAGTATCAATAAAGCGCCTCAATTCTGAAACCTATACCTTGCAGGCCAAGGAAGTTGACTTAGATTATTTTGCTTCCTCGGAGTATCAGGAAAATGCCCGTAGGATTCGGGGTTCAGTGATGCTTATCGGTCCTTTATTAGCCAGATATGGAAAAGCATTTCTCCCTCAGCCTGGAGGAGACAAAATAGGCCGTCGAAGATTAGATACCCATTTTTCTGCTTTTGAAAGTCTTGGAGCAGATTTCAAATTCGATCAGGATCGCAATATTTATTACATCGAATCTCAGCAGCTAATCGCTACCGATCTACTCATGGATGAAATCTCGGTAACGGGTACTGCAAACATTGTAATGGCCGCTGTATTTGCTAAAGGAACCACCAGCATATACAATGCAGCATGTGAGCCTTATGTTCAGCAATTGTGTAAAATGCTGAATCGTATGGGAGCCAAAATATCGGGTATTGGCTCCAATTTACTCCATATTGAAGGTGTAGAGGAATTAAAAGGCACCGAGCATCGACTGCTTCCCGATATGATTGAGGTAGGAAGTTTTATTGGTCTTGGTGCTATGACTCAGTCAGAAATCCGTATCACTAATGCCGGGGTAAAAGAACTGGGGATCATCCCAAGAGTATTTGAGCGAATGGGTATTGCTTTAGAATATGAAAATGATGACATCATCGTCCCTGCACAAGAAGAATATGAAATCCAAACCTTCATTGATGGTTCCATCATGACCATCTATGATGCTCCCTGGCCAGGATTTACTCCTGACTTGATGAGCATAATGCTAGTAGTTGCGACACAGGCTCAGGGAAGTGTTCTCATTCACCAAAAAATGTTCGAAAGTCGACTCTTTTTTGTCGACAAATTAATTGACATGGGTGCCCAAATTATACTGTGTGACCCACACAGAGCTACCGTAATAGGTCTTAATCGCAGATACCAACTAAGAGGGATTGAAATGACCTCACCAGACATTAGAGCCGGGGTAGCCCTACTGATTGCAGCACTCTCTGCCAAGGGAAAAAGTATTATCAAAAATATCCATCAAATTGACAGGGGATACCAAAATATTGACACCAGGCTTAGAGCAATTGGTGCAAAAATTCAAAGGATATGATTCTTTATAACCTCACCATAAAGATTGAGCCCAGCATCAAGCAGGAATGGCTGGATTGGATGCAATCCGATTTTATTCCCCTGGCCTTAAATAATTCGGTGTTTATAGATCATAAACTATGTCGACTTATCGGGCTGGAGGAATCGGATGGCATCACCTATGCCTTGCAACTTTTTTGTCAATCTGCAGAACAATTAAATGCCTTCAAGAATAACATGGAAGCCCCTCTTCATTTAGAACTCGTTAAGAGATTCCCCAACCAATTGGTTTTTTTTCCAACAGCAATGGAAATTTTGTGAACATTCTATGAGCTTTCATTATTAGTATTATTATGAATTTTAGCGTAAATTCGCTAATATTTTTTTGTCCTAACAAAAGTGGCTTGTAAAGTATTACAATTGACTAAGTGCTTGTGGATTTTTTTAGTGGAGTATTTGCTGCCCTCGGTAAGGCTGCCTCAAATATTCCATTAAATGGATAATACTTTAAAAAGCCCCTGTTAAAAACCACTTTTAAATGATTTTTGAATTAAATGAAGAGCAATTGGCCGTGCAGGAAGCGGCAAGAGATTTTGCTCAAAGAGAGCTAAAACCAGGAGTAATAGAAAGAGATAGAGATATGATTTATCCAAGCGACCAGGTAAAACAAATGGGTGAACTTGGTTTTCTTGGAATGATGGTATCTCCTGAATATGGAGGTGGTGGAATGGATTCACTCTCCTATGTTCTGGCCATGGAAGAAATTTCCAAAATTGATAACTCCTGTTCTGTAATTATGTCTGTTAATAATTCTTTGGTTTGCTGGGGAATTGAAACTTTCGGAACGGAAGAACAAAAAAATAAATATCTTCCCAAATTGGCATCCGGAGAATGGATTGGATCTTTTTGCCTTTCTGAGCCAGAAGCCGGAAGTGATGCCACTAGTCAAAGAACTACAGCCATTGACAAGGGTGATCATTACCTTTTGAACGGAACAAAGAACTGGATTACCAACGGAAGCTCCTCCAAACTACATTTGGTTGTTGCTCAAACCAATGCAGAATTAGGACATCGAGGCATTAATGTATTTATTGTTGAGGCCGATTGGGATGGTGTTGCCATCGGTGCAAAGGAAGATAAGCTGGGCATCCGCTCTTCGGATACTCATACCATCATGTATACTGATGTTAAGGTTCCTAAAGAAAACAGAATTGGGGAGGATGGCTTTGGATTTAAATTTGCCATGAAAACCCTCACCGGAGGAAGAATTGGTATTGCAGCCCAGGCACTGGGAATTGCAGGCGGTGCATATGAACTGGCCCTGGCTTATTCGAAAGAAAGAGAAGCTTTTGGCAAACCTATCAGTAAACACCAGGCTATTGCCTTCAAACTAGCAGACATGGCCACTGATATTGAAGCCGCCAAATTGATGGTTTACAGAGCAGCATGGTTGAAGGATCAACATATGGATTATACAGCCGCCAGTGCCATGGCTAAATTGTTCGCCTCAGAGGCAGCGATGAAACACACGGTTGAAGCAGTCCAGATTCATGGAGGATACGGCTTTGTAAAAGAGTATCATGTAGAACGTTTGATGCGAGATGCCAAAATCACTCAAATTTATGAAGGTACCTCAGAAGTCCAGCGAATCGTTATTTCAAGAAATATTTTGAAAGGTCAACTTTACTTACCTATTTGGAAGGGTTCAGTAGAATCTTTTAGTTGATGATAAGTGTTCCGCCTACCTACGTTTTACTTCGGTAGGTAAATGTTCCGTGTTTAAGGAATTGCTTCATTGAAGGTAAAGTTGCTTATTTGCGCTTCTTTCTCACGCAGCCACCTTCGGTCGCCAGGGATTTCTCAAATTCAGCAAATTTTCATCTGCAAAATTAGCGGTATCCCTGACTGCCGGTAGGCAGTTGCATGCCAAAAAAGTTTCAAATAACTACGAACCCTAATATTTTAAAACACTTTACGCGGAACATGGAACACGGAACCCTAAACTATTCTTATTTAGGAACTGCTCACTTTAAATGGCTTCTAATTCAAAAATTGGGATGAGTCACGTTTTATCTTTTAAACCATTAAAGAAAATTTAAGAATGTCTTTAAATCTTGGAGTCTGGTATAATTCCCTTTTCTTTGCATAATTTATTATAAATATCTTCCATTTGATGAAAGGCTCCTTGAGAATTGTTCGAATTTATGGTATTCCAGTGGAATTACACTGGACCTTCATTTTTATTCTATTAGGGGCCATTTATTGGGGATTCAATCAGGGAGGTGGATGGGTTTCAGCAGTTTGGTTCCTCACCCTTATCCTATCCTTATTTTTCTGTGTCTTATTACATGAGTTTGGTCATGCCTTAACCGCCCGCAGATTTGGAGTGAGTACAAAAGACATCATTTTATCTCCTATAGGAGGGATAGCACGATTAAATAAATTACCAGAAAAGCCACTTCATGAATTCTTAGTGGCAGCAGCTGGCCCTGCAGTCAATTTAATGATCGCTCTAGCCTTGTCGCCGGTTTATTTTTTTTCAGACCCTCAAAAACAATTGCAATTAATAGGTTCAGTTCTGCCAAGCAGTAATGTTTTTGTCATAAACCTTAGTTTGGGTGAGCGACTGGTATTTTTTCTCCTCTTTCTAAATATCCTATTGGCCCTATTTAATTTGTTACCAGCCTTTCCCATGGATGGAGGCCGAATATTAAGAGCTTTATTATCCATAAAGCTGGATCGCAGAAAAGCTACCCAGGTATCTATGTATATCGGACAAGCTATAGCCATCCTGTTCATATTTATGGGTTTGATGGAAACCGAAATAGGGTCAATGAAAATGAGCATCATGATTGCCTTCATCGGTTTATTTGTTTTTATGTCGGCATCAAATGAATATAGATATGTACGATTCAGCCATCTTCTGGAGAAAGCTTTTGTCAAGGACTTATTGAGACAAAAATTGTCGCCCGTTTATTTAGAGACGCCTATGGAATTGGTATTGGAAACCTATTCTGAAGGTGAGCAAAGAAGCTTTGCCGTTTTTGATAAATGGCATACATTGATTGGCTTAATCCCCGAGGAGAAGATACAGGAGGCGATGAAAAAGAAAGATTTTGGAAAAGCTGCCGAGTTTTACATGTGCACTTACAAATTCCCGGTCACTAGGGAAGATACGGTCAAGCATGCCATGGATTCTATGCAAGAGGCAGAGCTATCGGTATTGCCTGTTTTTGAAAAAGATAAGTTTGTCGGTTTACTAGATTATCATGCTGTCAATGAATATGTAGCTGAGCAGACGAAGAAGGATCGCCGTTTTTTTAGGTTTGGGAGGTAAATTCGTGTTCCCGTGTTCCCGTGTTCCCGTGTTCCCGTGTTCCCGTGTTCCCGTGTTCCCGTGTTCCCGTGTTCCCGTGTTCCCGTGTTCCCGTTGTTTAGG
>JANQPA010000114.1 GCA_028285545.1 Saprospiraceae bacterium
TCTGATGCCGGTGGTAGAAAACAAGGAGGTAATCGGAGGTATGAATGAAGTATGGGCTACTGATTTTGTAGCTAGTGGAATAGTGGATTGTACGCCACATCCTAAGGCAGACAACATCCCAGGATCTGACAATAATGTTAGATATTATGTTTGTAAAGGAGATGTTCCAACTTCTCTGGATTCTATTGAATTAGAAGAAAAGCGATCTGTCGTATTTACCTGTGAGGATCAGCCTATTGTTCCTGTATTTGTTATTGCAGTGGATGGAGCAGGAAAATGGGATTACTGTACCGTTCTGGTAGAAGTAAAACCAGGTTCAGATCCTAATCCATGTGAGAGTGACAATGTACCTTCTGTATTAATCCAAGGAGCTATAACTACAGAAGATGATCAGGCTGTTGAACAGGTAACGGTAAGTCTGAGTGGAGCAGCTTTTGAAACTAAAGAAACTAAGGATGATGGTCAATATTCCTTTGAAAACCTAGAGGCTGGTTATGATTATTCGGTCACTCCAAGTTTAGACTTAAACCACTTAAATGGAGTTTCTACCTTTGACCTGGTATTGATTTCTAAGCATATCCTAGGAATAGAAATCTTAGATTCTCCTTATAAGTTACTAGCAGCCGATGTGAATAATTCAAGAAATGTAACCACCCTGGACCTGATTCAGGTGAGGAAGTTGATTTTGAACATCGACACTGAATTTGCAAGTTCTACAAGTTGGATCTTTGTCAAGAAAGATTATAGTTTCCCAGACCTAAGAAATCCATGGGCTGAAACTACTCCATCTATTATTAATATGAACAACCTCGAGGATGACTATTTAACAGGAGACTTCATAGCGATTAAGCGAGGTGATGTTAACGGAAGTGCCATAGCTAACTCTAGAATGGCAGCACCAAGGAATGTAACTGGTGTATTTGAAATTCAGACTGAAGATCAGAAACTGAAGGCAGGAAATGAATACACTGTAAGCTTCACTAGTGAAGAGTTGGCTGAAATTCAAGGGTATCAATTTACACTTAATTTTGATCAAACAGCTCTTGAGCTGGTTGACATTAATTATGGAGTGGCAACTGAAGAGCACTTTGGATTAACGCATGTAGGGGAAGGTGTGATTACGACGTCGTGGAATGTGGGCAGTTACAAACTGCCCGAAGCGGCGGCGGACTTGTTTAGCATAGTGGTACGTGCTAAATCAGATGCCACTTTAAGTGAGTTGCTAAGCATCAGCTCTCGGTATACTCAAGCTGAAGCCTATAATCAGGCTGGACAAGATCTGGATGTAGCCTTAGATTTTGGAAATGCAAGTACTCAAGATGCTGGTTTTGCTCTTTATCAAAACAGTCCAAACCCTTTTGTAGCTGAGACTCAAATAGGTTTTAGTCTGCCTCAAGCAAGCAAAGTAACCATCACAATCAACGATGTAACTGGTAAGACTTTGAGAGTAATCAGAGCTGAATTTGACAAAGGTTACAACAAAGTTGATATCAATGATCTTTCGGCAGGTGTGATGTACTATACCCTAACTGCAGGAGATTTTACCGCTACTAAAAAGATGGTCAAAATTCAGTAAGTATAGAAACTTGGATTGATCGGTTTTGATTTCCAGGTATAAATGAAAAGCGAGGTACTAATTGGTGCCTCGCTTTTTTTAATGGGGAATTAAAATTAAAACCAAATCACCATTTCTTCTTATATTCATAATCAAATCAAAAACACTACACCATGCCTATATTTTCATTAAAAGTAAACTCAAAATCAGAAGAAGTCAATGTCGACTCAGGTACTACATTACTTTGGGTATTAAGAGAGCATCTTGGACTAATGGGAACAAAATATGGATGCGGCGTTGGACAATGTGGATCCTGCACCATCCATATTAATGGCAATCCAATGCGCGCATGTGCTCTTCCGGTTGAAGCTGTTTCGGAAGGACAATCTATTACTACTATTGAAGGATTGTCTAAAAAGGGTGATCACCCCCTACAAAAAGCATGGGTTGAACACCAGGTTCCTCAATGCGGCTACTGTCAATCCGGGCAGATTATGCAGGCAGCCGCTTTATTAGAAAAAAATAACAATCCTACCAGAGAAGAAATTTTAAATCATATGAATGGCAATTTATGCCGATGCGGAACCTACATGCGAATTTTTAATGCCATTGAAAGTGCCTCTAAAGAAATATAATTATGAAAAATTACCAAGATAATAGCACCTCTGTTTCCAGGCGAAATTTCCTTAAGGTATCCGGTGGTTTTACCATCGGTATTACGGTTGTAGGTCTGGTTCCTCAATTAACCTCTTGCACAGAAGATGGTGAAGATACTCGTGAAATGGTGGCCAAAGAATTAAATGCATGGGTTCACCTTCGTGAAGATGGTCAGATAATGATTTATAGCCCCGCTTCCGAAATGGGACAAGGATCTAAAACGGCACTGCCAGTAATTTTAGCAGAAGAATTAGATGCAGACTGGTCAGATGTTATGGTCAAGACTTCACCGATTGACCCAGAGATTTATGGCAATGCTGGCTTTGGACGAAGTGGTAGAAAAATTATGATGAATGTGGGTAGCCGAACCGTCAAAGGCTATTTTGATAGCCTCCGTCAGGCAGGTGCCCAAACAAGATATATTTTACTGCATTCTGTTTCAAAGACATGGGAAGTACCCATTGAAGAGTTAAGCACAGAGCCCAGCTTAGTTGTTCATCAAAAAAGTGGAAAAAAAATACCTTATGGAGACATAGTGGAAATTTTGGATATTCCCGAAACCATCCCTGAATTTTCGATAGATCAACTAAAAAATCCAGAAGATTTTCGCCTGATATGGAATGAATCTATTGGTAGGGTGGATGTCCCTGAAAAAACTACTGGAGAGGCTGTATTTGCCATAGATGTTAAAGTTCCAGGAATGGTATATGGGGTAATTGAAAGAGGGAAAGTGCATGGAGCTAGTCCTAATTTGATAAATGAAGCGGAAATCCGCACCCAGGACGGATTAATTGATTTAGTAGCCCTGGATTATGGCATTGGGGTGGTTGCCAATACTCTGGAAAAAGCCTTGGAAATAAAGCAACAATTGAATATTGATTGGAATACCGATGTATTGGCTGCAAAACATTCCAGCCAGGAGGCATTAGAATCTTATAGCAAGCTTAACCAGCATGATGAAACCAGAGATCTTATCGAAAAAGGTAATGTCAAACAGGCCATGGCCAAGGCTGCAAAAGTTTATTCAGCTGAGTATAAAAATGATTATGTATATCATGCCCAAATGGAACCTCTCAATGCTATTGCTTCAATAAGTGAAGATCAGAATAGCATTGAAATTTGGGCAGGTACCCAGGGACCTGGTTTTGTGGCCGGAGCAGTCGCCAATGCATTGGGTTTAGAACCTGAGAATGTGAAATTGAACCTTTGTTATCTTGGCGGAGGACTGGGAAGGAGAAGCCTGCACGATTATGTAATAGAGGCGGCTCAATTATCTAAGGCCGTAAGTAAGCCTGTAAAGCTAATATGGACAAGAGAAGACGATCTCAGGTATGGTATGTATCGGCCGATGTCTCTGCAACAGATGAAAGCAGCCATTGATTCTGAGGGGAATATTACCGCTCTCTCTCATGTAATTACAGGTGATGGATCTAATTTGCTGGCGAGTGGGGCTGCAAATGAATTTTATGCAATACCCAATCAGGAAGTTAAATTGAATATCGTTAAAAACGGGGTGCGATTGAAACATTGGAGAGCGGTGGGGCACGGCCCCAATAAATTTGCCATAGAAAGCTTTATTGATCAGATTGCTAATGATCAGGGGGTCAATCCTCTGGAAATGAGACGAAAGTTGATGGCCAATTTCCCAAGAGCTTTAAAGACCCTTGAAAAGACAGCTGAAATGGCTAATTGGGATACACCTCCAAGACCAGGAAGAGCAAGAGGTATTGCATTCGGAGAAAGAAGTGGAGCTTTGTGTACAGGCATATGTGAAATTTCACTAGATCGCGATTCTGGCAAAATCAAAGTGCATCATTTTTGGTCAGCTGTAGATGGGGGAACCATCATCCAGCCTGATAATGCAAAAGCACAAATGGAAGGAGGGATTTTGATGGGGATAAGCAGTGTTTTATCTGAACAATTAACCGTAGAAAAAGGTGAAATTCAGCAATCTAATTTTCATGATTATCAACTCATGAGAATGGCAGATATCCCTGAAAGCCTTGAAATTGAATTGATACCATCAAATGATAAACCACAGGGGATGGGGGAGGCTTCCACACCAATTGTTGCCGGAGCCATCGCAAATGCCTTTTTGGCTTTGACAGGAAAGACCCTTAACCATCTTCCTTTTTCTCCGGAAAGAGTAAAAAAGGTGTTAGACAGCTAAATACCGCTTGAGTATCGAAACTTAAATTACCAAAACAAAGTTTGTTATCCTTTGTTCCTTCAAAAAAGAAAGCAGCATAAATTCTTTTTTTTGAAATAAAGTTTCATTTTTACATCCGAATACAAATGGGCAGGTTAGAATAAGATTCCTGCCCTGCATTTTGCCCGAATTAAATAAACCGGATCATGGACGGTACTATCTACGATGCTTTAGTAGTTCTATTGGTGGGCATGCTCACCGTATTTGTTATCCTTTCTCTAGTGGTTCTTTCTGGACGACTGCTTTTGATTGTACTCAACAGAACGAACTTTGTTCTGAATAAAAAAGAAGTAATCGAGGCCGAATCCAGAGCACCGACCGATCCCCTCAAACTTAAACTTATTAGCTTGGCTGTTCAAAAATGGTCCAATGGGGAAGCCCAGGTAATAAAAGTGGATTCCGATTAACATCTGTTACTCATTTTCCTTCCTTAGAGTAGGGATGAGCTGATCCCAATTGTTTGAATTTTAATCATTAATTTAAATATAGCCTTATGGCTCGCGAGATAAAATTTTCTTTAGTATATAGAGATATGTGGCAGTCTTCTGGTAAGCTCATGCCCAGAAAAGATCAATTAGTACGTGTAGCAGAACCCATTGTTGCGATGGGCTGCTTCGAGAGAATTGAAACCAATGGAGGTGGATTTGAACAAATAAATCTTCTTTACGGTGAAAACCCGAACCACTCTGTACGAGCATGGACAAAAGCTTTTAGAGAAGCTGGTATTCAAACCCATATGTTGGAAAGAGGGCTTAATGGCATCCGGATGAGTCCCGTCCCCAAAGATGTCCGCAAACTAATGTTTAAACTGAAAAAGATTCAAGGGACGGATATAGCTCGTTCTTTTGATGGTTTAAACAATCCTCAAAACCTGGCTCTATCCTTTCAATATGCTAAAGAAGGAGGGATGATCCCACAGGGTGCCTTGAGTATTACTCATTCACCCATTCATACCGTAGAATATTATATAGATCTGGCGGATAAGTTTATTGACTTAGGAGCTGAAGAAATATGCTTAAAGGATATGGCAGGGATCGGCAGACCAGTGTCAATCGGAAAAATTACTAAAGGAATAAGAGAACGGCATCCCAATATTATCATTCAATATCATGGTCACTCGACGCCAGGATTTTCAATTGTTTCTGCCCTGGAATCAGCACGCCATGGCGCAGATTATGTGGACGTAGGAATGGAGCCCTTGTCCTGGGGAACTGGACATGCTGATTTGCTTACTGTTCATGCAATGCTAAAAGATGCTGGGTTTTTGGTTCCTGACATAAACATGGATGCCTATATGGAGGCCAGGACATTGACCAAGGAATTTATGGATGATTTTCTGAAATATTTCATCAATGACAAAAACCGTTACATGAATTCCCTATTGATCGGACCAGGCTTACCTGGAGGTATGATGGGAAGTTTAATGGCGGACTTGGAAGGCAATCTAAAAAGCTATAATAAATCATTAGCTAAGCAAAATAAACCGGCAGCTACACAGGATGATCTGCTTCTTGAGCTATTTAAAGAAGTGGAATATGTATGGCCCCGATTAGGATATCCCCCATTGGTAACTCCATTTAGTCAGTATGTGAAAAATGTTTCTTTGATGAATGTTCTTCAGATGGCAAAAGGGAAGGAAAGGTTTTCCATGATTGATGAGAATACCTGGGGCATGATTTTGGGAAAAAGTGGAAAACTATTAGGTGAATTGGATCCTGAAATTTTAAAACTTGTTGAAGAGCAAAAACGAGAATTTTTTACAGGAAATCCCCAAGATTTATATCCTGACGAATTAGACTTGTACCGTCAGAAAATGGACGAGCGAGGTTGGGATTACGGTCCTGACGATGAAGAATTATTTGAATTTGCTATGCATCCGCAACAATATTTGGAATTTAAATCCGGTAAGGCTAAAGAGAAGTTTTTGAAAGATCTTGAGAAGAGAAAAGCGGATCATTTGACCAAGCAGGGAGGAGCAGTAGTCCGACCGGAAACCTTAAATGTAGAAATGGATGGAGAAGTGTTCAAAGTGAAAATTAGCTGGAATTCAGATGACCAAAAAGAAGAACCAGGAGCTGCCTTACCCATGGAAGCTCAGCCATCAGCTTCTAATGGCCAATTTGAAAGTATTTCTTCACCATTGGAAGGTACCTTTTACCTAACCAGAGAGTCAACAGAAAGAGGGATTAAAGTGGGAGATAAAATTAAAGAAGGCGATACCGTAGCCTATATTGAATCTATGAAAGTAATGAATGCTATTGTTGCTGAAACCAGTGGCACCGTAGCAGAGATTTTGGTCAACAATGGCGATGAAGTCGAGGAAGATGACGTCATTATTAAATTGAAATAATACAGTGGAAATACTAAGACAATTATACGAGATGACGGCTATTGGAGAATTAATTGATTCTCCTTTGACCTTATTTATGATCGCTTTGGCCATTTTCGTGATATTTCTGGGGATCGAAAAAAAATTCGAGCCTCTTCTCTTGGTACCGATCGGTTTTGGGATCCTTTTGGCAAATTTTCCTGGAGGAAATATGAGTGTGGTATCTGCAGAGACCGTTCAAGGCATTGATGAAATGAACCTCCTGTTGATTGCAAAGGATCATGGCATTATGAATATGCTGTACTACGCACTAATCAAAACAGGATTGCTACCTCCTCTAATCTTCATGGGAGTGGGGGCGATGACAGATTTTGGCCCTATGCTTCGGAATCTACGTCTGGCTTTTTTCGGAGCGGCTGCGCAAATAGGCATATTCTCCGTATTAATTGCTGCCTTTGCTATCGGATTCACCCTTCCTGAGGCTGGGGCTTTGGGCATTATTGGCGGTGCCGATGGACCCACAGCAATTTATACTTCTATTAAATTAGCTCCTCATTTATTGGGACCTATTGCTATTGCTGCTTATTCATATATGGCACTGGTACCTGTAATTATACCTCTTATTGTTCGATTTACGACTAATAAGAAGGAGCTAATGATCAATATGCGAGAACAAGACAAGCTGCATCCTTCAAAAATAAAAATCAACAATCTAAGGACGGCAAAAATCATTTTCCCCATTCTTCTGGGTGTTATTGTTGCCCTTTTAGTTCCTTCAGCTACTCCTCTGGTAGGGATGTTATTGTTTGGTAATCTGGTAAAAGAGATAGGGTCTGACACCAATCGTTTGTTTAAGGCAGCTTCCGAGACCATAATGAATACATCAACCATCTTTTTGGGCTTGACAGTAGGGGCTACCATGACTGCTCAAACTTTTCTGAATGGCGAGACTCTGATGATCGTAATCGGTGGTTTTATTGCCTTTGCCATATCCATTGCAGGTGGTATCCTAGCAGTAAAAATATATAACCGCTTTTCCAAGAAAAAAATTAACCCACTTATTGGCGCCACAGGCTTGAGTGCTGTGCCCATGGCTTCCCGTGTAGCTAATGAAATTGCTTTAAAACATGATCCTAAAAATCACATCCTGCAATATGCTATGTCTAGTAATATTTCGGGAGTGATTGGTTCAGCAGTGGCCGCGGGGGTTTTGATTGCGATGTTGGGCTAAAATTAAGCAGATAATCCATGCTACCTGCCTGAATTATCTGCTTAAAAAATTAAAAGCGCCATAAATAACTTGCCTTAAAGAAGAAATTGCTCTTTTGCCTTAAAAAACGATCGGCTTCATGGTATTCTCTTGAGTTGACATCCCATTCTTGTCGGTCATACAAAGAACCATAGCCAAGATGTACAACAGTACCCGGAATTAATGTAAAAGAAGCCAGGAAATCAGTAAACAATTCTCTGGCACTATTATCATATTCAATTATTGACCGCAAAAAGAAAAATTGGTTTAACTGGAAAATATTTCTAGATCGAATAATGGTTCGGTCAAATTCTTTGAAATCATCCGATTCTCTGTAAAAATTAGAGTAAAGTAGGGTCAGATTAAAGTTAAATTGATCAGAAGCCTGCCAGGTAACCCTTCCGGAAACATCAACCCCTCTTCCAGAATAAGGCATTTGATTTTCGGCAAAAATATATCGGATTTTTTTGGACTTAGTAAAATTAGTATTTAGCTGTAGTCTCTTATTAACCTGACTACCCATTGAGGCAGTGAATCGATTTCTTTTAAATTTTAAACCTCTAAAGATTTCATCCCTAATCGTAAAGCCAGCACTTAAGGTGGTCCTCCGAATCCAATTGGATCTTAAAGTATAACCGATATTCTTTTCCCAGAGGCCACTTGGATGATCATAGGCCTGGGATAGTGAAATCTGATTGTCAATTCGAATGAGCAATTTTGATTTGGGATAAATCTTAGGGTTAACAAAGGCACTGAATTTTGTTAAGCCAGTTCTTCCCACAAATCCTACATCTGTATTAAAGTTGTCGGATAAATTAAAAACGGTACCTGAAACGGTTATTTTCCGGTTGTTGAGTTGATATTGCAGTTTTTCTGCATGCGTATGTTCAGTGTCTGCCAATTGTTTGTTTGTGGAAAAAGAATTGATAAAATGACCGGAAATGGTACTAGCCTGAGAGAGTCTTATGGTTCCATCAATACCTCCTACATTATTAATTTTATCTTCAGTATCCCTTTGAGTGTAGATACCTCCAATAAAACTATCTCCTTTTAGGGCACGGATGTAACGTCCAATATATACATTGGCATTTTTAAGATCTTCTCCGGTAGAGGATAATTGTTGATCCGATGCAAAGATGGTAGAAAAGCGATTTTTAGGGCCAAATTTCCCAGAAAATTTTAAAGCAACATCCGGATCAACCACCGTCCTGGAATTAAATACCTGTCTTAAACCTTCTCCGCCGGTTCCAGCAACAATGAAGTTTTCATTTCCTTCCAGGAAAAAGGGTCGTCGCTCAGGGAAAAATAAGGCAAAACGGAGGTTGTTATCAATCTGACGGGCATCTGCTTCCACCTGACTAAAATCTGGATTGATAGTGGCATCCATAACCAGGTCTGAACTGATTCCCCACTTTCCGGTTAGGCCAAAATCTGGCTTGCCGCCTGTTTTTATCTTTTCTCCTTCCAAAAACTGAGTTCCTTCTCCATAAGTTACAGCAGGCAATATCTCCAATAGCGTATTGGCTTTGATTCCTTCATATTGCAATAGCATAGATTGCATAAGAAAAGCAGTACCCATATCCGGATCCAGAGGTGGATAAGTACCTTGAATGGACAGTCTACTTATTTTGCGTTCAAAAATGACGCCCATTTCTACTAAATCATTTTTTACGGAATAGCGAATGCTTTTAAGAGGAATCCTTACCTCTACATTATACCCTTCTTCATCAATCGTAGATTGGCTGTACCAAATAAAATCAGCTCCGGAATCCTCCTGACCATTGCTGTATCTGGTATCCATTTGTATACCGGAAGGGTTTACATAAAGTGCGTATAAGGATTGCTTGTCATTATAAGAATCTAGATTGATGCAAATCCAATCATCATCTCTGATCCTATCTCTTTGTGCCAAAGAGGTTTTGATGAGATCGGGTTTATCCTGACATTGAAATCCAAAATATAGATTTTCAGCATCGTAAGCCATCATAACTTTGGTGGTGAAACCCATAGGTTTGTCATAATCTGGAACAAATGTTTTAAAACCAGTGACATTTGGGGCATCTTGCCAAATGTCATCATCTAAAATTCCATCAATGACAGGTGGAAGCTCTACCTTAAAGGGTTTTACTATTTCAGGATTTGCATTCACCCTGCAAATGAAAAATAAACCAAATAGCAGCGCAAAACTACTCCTTAAGAAGTGATCATTCATAATAAGCATGGTTGTTTTGGACAGTTGATGATTTAGAAAATAAAGGTAAGAGAGGTTCTTTACTTGTATGAAACCTTTGGTATATACATTTTTTGGGCTGGTCAATTTTATAAGTAGAAGTACAGTAGAAGTAGCTTGAAGTAAGTGGAAGTATATAGAAATAATTAGTACTGTTGAAAATGAAAATTAACTCTACTTCAACATACTTCAATCTACTTCTTATTCCTTTAATTCTTAATAATACGCCTTCTTTCAACGCTATTATCTTGTCGTATTGAAATAATATATACCCCACTAGGTAGTTGTGTAAGATCTAAATCATGTTGAAAACCGTTTATCTGGACTCGATTAAGTAATCGACCATCCAGGTGAAAAATAGAAATCGTACCATTAGAATAGCTGGAGTTTTTTAATTCGATTCTTACACTGCCATTGGTAGGATTTGGGTAAATTTTAGATGCCATGTTTTCTAACTTCTCCTCACTGGAAGTACTCAAATCTTTAATACTGAAATCACCTACAATGGGGAGATGGTCTGAAAAATCCGTATCGGTTGCTGACAGTCCATAGGCTGTTAAAGAATCGCTAGACATTTCGTTAGTTTGCAAGAGAAAGCCTTTTTGAGCTTCCAGACGGCTATCAGAATACAAAATATAATCCAGCCTGCCAGGTGCAAAACTTGAGAAAGGATTGATCCAGGTAGTGGCAATAGGTATATCAGTATGGTAAGGAACCAAATCGGAGATAGGACTACCATCCCAGTCAGGAGGACTTCCGGTACCGAATCTTTGCGTGTTTTGGATATCTCCTGTCAATAGGGTTTCACGCTGCTGTTTCAATCCGACCATATTAAAATCACCTGTGATAAGGATTGGAGTATTGTCATCAATATCCAATCGACCTCCTTCATTTCTAGCTTCCTGGATAAAGGCCGCCACTGCGTCCACCTGAAATTGCCTGGCCGTTTCATTATCACAACAACTAAAATGACAAACGATCACCAACATATCTGTGCCGTAATCGTCTGGCAAATCTAGTAGGTTGGCACTGATCCTATCAGAATTGGTAAGTTTGATGGATGCAAGAATAGGATATCGACTTACCGTAATATTATCATCGTCCACTTTACTGGCATACCATCCATTAGTATTATTCAAGGGAATGGTGCTATCCATAAGATTCTTAACTGTAGAAGCGCTAGCATCAAAAAACTCATTAAAGCAAAATATATCGGCATTGACGGCCTGAACGATTCTCTTAAACTGATTTTGAAATGCCGGATTCAAGGGACGGTCGAAAAGAATATTTTGATTCATCAAACGGATGTGGCTTGGATCTGACTTTTGGATGCTTATCGGAGTGAACTCCGGAAAGGGGCCCTCATCAAAAGTATAGCTAAAAGTGCCCGAAACAGGCAAAGCATCTGTATTTATGTTGCTTCCTCCAACGAGTAATTGAAAAGTATTGGAGGTAAATAATTCCCTTGAATTAGTAGGAGTTGCATTTCTTCTTATTCTTATTTCAAATTCGTCTCCAGAATGGGTAGGTAAGCTTACTAAGCCTATGTCAAAATGCCCGATTTCCTGCCCTAAAAATGAACCTCTGCGCTGACCAAAGTGATAATAAAATTCGCTACCCATTGATCTAATATTTTGCCCTGTACCGGCATTATTATCTGCATCTATCCAAACTTGAATATTGCTTTGCTGGAAAAGAACTTCCCGATCCAATTTGATTCTCAGGTACAAGAAGTTATCATCATTGGAAAGACTTAATTCAATCAAATCAATACTGTTGGAAGGATTGCTTTCTTTTTCTATGTATGAAAAATCTTGCCAGTCTTCAAAAAAACCATCCATCTGAATTTCATCCGATTGAGCATTTAATAGAGTAAATCCGAAGAAAAAAAACAAGGGTAAAATAGATTTCATATTTGCTTTTTAAACAGGAATTATGGGAAGAACGGACTCCTATCACTTTTTATCGGCCCATTTGCTGGCAAAAGTGCAAAAATGTGAGATAAGGACCAATTAGAATGCCCATTAATACTAAAAAACTTTGTCCTCAAACAGCCTTACCAAAATATATAAAAACAAGAGATACACCAGGCATCCAATTCCAAAGTAGGTCCAGAAAGCTCCTCCCGAAGCAATCATTTCAATACTTCGAAAAGACCAGTAACTCGGGAAAATACCTAATAAATGCAAAGCCTTGTGATCCAAAAAATAAATGATTAAAGGAAGTATTACAAATAGGTTATAAATTTTGTATTGAGCCAGGCCTTCAACCTTGTTTTTTGCAAAAACAGCCACTGACAAAGCCAGGAGGGGAGACAGCAGGCTAAATTGGAGGGCCAGGGCAATTTCCTGGAGGCCATTCATGTCTACTAATGGAGCAAAATGAAAAATTGACCAGCTGAAAATAATCGAAACAAGGATACCCAAACCTAATCGAGAAACTAAAAACAACCTGGCCGAAACCGGCATCGTTTTTAAGGCCATAAATACATTTTCATCTTTTTCTTCTAAAAAAATGAATCCATTTATAAAACCAAACATGGTAGCTGCTTGAGTACTGGTGGCCATAAGAATGACGGGGTAATAATCAATTAAAACAGGAAACCTGGAATTTAAAAAAGGAATAATAAAAACAGCAAGTATTGCAATCACCAATGGGGCAAGTACCAGGCCTTTTAAAAAAGGATCCCTAAAGACCATACGAAAATCATTAATACTGAGGATAAGCAGACGATTCATTTGCTTAGATTTTTTTTGATAATGCTAAGGGCTAGGTAATAACTTAAGATAACACAAAGAGTACCAACAATATAGGCATATAGAATCATTCCGTTGCTTACGTCTTGTAAAGAGGCCTTTATAAGAATAATCCCTGCATAACTTGGAATAAAATACCAAAAGAAAGAGGTAAGAATATTAAATACTCCCAAAAAGGGAAGAGCAAAAAGGATCAGAAATGGAATGGACCGTGCAAGTAGAGAATTAAAGGAAGTGCAATTTGCTGTTATGGCAAAACCACAAAAGGCAGAAAACAGTGTTGCACTGATCAAACCATATGAGAAATGAAAATATTGTATGTCCCAACCATGGATAGCAACAACCATAAAGAGCCCTACCAATAGGGCTAATAGGGAAAGTACAATAGCTTTTGACCACAAATAATGACTTATTTTTATGGGAGAAACAGATAAAGCCTGTAGGGTATGTTGATTTCTTTCAAAAAGTAATAGTACTCCAGCAAAAATATAACCGGTTACGACGGGATCGTTATAAATGAGGAGGATCAGGAAATTATCCAAGTCGCCAAGATCTTTAAGCAAATAAAAAATCCCATAATAACATAAAGCTAAAGCAAAAGAAACGGTGACCAGTTGATTTCGAAAAAGATGTACCAGATCCCATCTCATGAGTGTCAATAAATCCTTCATATTAAACTAGACTTTCTCCGGTAATTTTGATAAACACATCCTCAAGACTGGCTTCCTTGGAATGAATGGTTCGGATGTTATTGTTGGCCAGAAGATTTAAAAAATCCTGATTTTGGCCAATATGATTTAATTCATAAGAAAGAACTTCATTCTGCCCTTCCACCTGTACTTCTACTATATTTTTGCCATGTTTCAGTTTGAGTGTTTCAGGTTGGTCAATTGCTTTGATATTCCCATTGATGATGAGGGCCACCCGATCGCATAATTCATCCGCATCATACATACTGTGGGTGGTGATAAAAATGGTTTTTCCTTTAGATTTTAAATCCAGAATAATGTCTTTAATTATTCGTGCATTTACTGGATCCAGACCGGCTGTAGGCTCATCAAGAAATAAAATGTCAGGATCGTGCATAAATGACCGAATGAAATTAAGCCTCATTTTCATTCCTTTTGAAAAATTAGCCACCCTTTTATTTGCGTCTTCTTTTAATCCAACTTTTTCTAATAATTCTTCAAATGAATCAATGGGATTTTGGTAAAAAGAAGAGAAAAACCTAAGGTTTTCAACCGCACTTAGTTTAAGATAGTGATTTGGTAATTCAAAGCTGACTCCAATAAATTGATAAAATTCTTTACTCCAGGATTTAAGATCTTGCCCTTTTATAGATATGTTTCCCTGATAATTGGGAAGCAATTTGTACAAAATCTTTTGAGTGGTACTTTTTCCACTGCCACTGGGGCCTAAAAACCCAAAAATTTCGCCTTTCCCTATGTTGAAATTGATACCCTTGACCGTGGGAGTAGAATTTTTTGGATAGCTAAATGTCAGGTTGTTAACCTCTATCATAATGATTTTAATATTGCTTTTCTGATACCAGCATTTTACGCCAGATTTGTCAATCCTGGTAAAATATTCGACTAAATGCATCGAAAAATAACAATATCAATAACAATGTCAATAACAATGTCAATAACAATGGCAATGTGAAGATTGAAATTGAAATTGAAATTGTTATTGACATTGCTATTGAATTCCTTATGTTTACGCAAAATTACAGGGTATGACTTTCCTTTATCGCCATAGAGGACTTTTTACTTTTGCTATTATTTTGCTTGGCCTTATTTATTTAAGGTATGGTGCCTTATTAGAATGTTCTACCTATAAAGTAATAGAGCCTTATGGTGACGGCTTCAAAGCCTACAGTGTTATACAATACCATGCAAAACACGATAGTACATACTCTTTTTTTGAAGGGATGAATTATCCTTATGGGGATCATGTAATACCAGCAGCTACTCAACCATTAATTTCTAACTCCATAAAATTTCTTTCCAAATTCACCGGAGATCTGTCCGACCATACCATTTCGATTGTAAACTACTCGATGTTATTTTCTATATTTTTGACGGGGCTATTTCTATTTTTAATTTTTAAGCAACAAAAACTGCCCGGCTGGTACGCTATTGCCGGAGCAGTTGGTATCTGTTTTTTAGCCCCGCAAATGCATAGGATGATTGCCCATTATGGACTTACCCATCCAGAAGTAATTCCAGCTCTCATTTATTTTTTATTGAGATTTTCTCAATCTCCTTCTATTAAATGGAGTGTGGCCATATCACTTATCGTTCTGTTGTATCCATTACTGCACTTTTATTATTTCCCCATTGCCATATTTTTGATCTCTTTCTATTTTTTAATTTCATTTATTAGAGAATGGAATTGGCAAAGGTTTCCTCATTATGCATTGCATTATGGCATTCAGGTAATATTGCCACTGGCATTTTTTGTGTATTGGTTGATTTTGAATGATCCTATTGCCGAAAGGAGTTCCAAACCCTGGGGTTTTTTAGTATACAGTGCAAAAATTCAGGGCATCATCACCTCAATGACTCAGCCCCATTTTCAACTGATTGATAAATATCTGATTGACTTTGGAAATATAGATTTTGAGAGCAAATCTTACCTTGGTCTTATTGGGATATTTTTTTTAGTATTATTTCTTATACAATGGGGACGCCGTTGGATTGGAAAAGCAGATTTACTTCCTGCTATTGAAAATAAATGGTTTTTTGATCGATTGCTCTTGTCAGCAGTAATCATCTTTCTTTTTGCTCTTGGATTGCCCTTTATCCTTCCAGGAATGGAATTTTTGATCGATTATACCGGCCCAATCAAGCAGTTTAGAGGGATTGGGCGCTTTGCCTGGATTTTATTTTATGTAGTCAATATAATGGCCTTTTCCTATCTCTTTGAATGGTGTAAAAACAATCAAAACTGGTTAAGGAGAAGTCTGCCTTTTGCTGCACTTTTTGTACTCTTTTTTGAAGCTTACCATTTTACCTGGGCTCAAAATTATGGGATGGAAGAAATTCAGGAAATGAAAGAGGGCCAAAAGTATACGGATAGCAATATTGATTTTTCCAAGTATCAAGCCATTCTTCCAATACCATATTATAATATAGGTTCGGGTAATTTTTGGTGGCCCTATGATTACAGTCTTAGTATGCAGCAATCCCAGGTCCTGGCTCTTCAAACAGGCTTACCGGTAACTGCGGCTATGCTCACCCGTACAGCTCCCATGCATGCGATTAAACAGTTGCAATTGGTTTTAGAACCTTATCGACGGCCGCTTATACTCGATGATTTTCCCAATGACAAATCTCTGCTTATGCTTTGGGACCATACCCACCTGGATCGGGCAGAATATCGAGATTATTATCCTCATTTTAAAAATGCAGGTACGACTCTTTATGATGAAGGAAGCATAAGATTGGCAGACCTATCCTTAGAAAGCTTTGAACAACGAATTGAAGAAAGGATCGATAGCATCAAGGCTGAGATGAATCAAGACTCACTGGTATCACTAAATGGTTTTCTGGGCTCCAGGGATTCTATTAAATATATTTACCTTTCTTTTGATGAGAAAAAATCCGATAAACCATACCTGGGAGATGGTGGAATATCTTTTAACATGCCTAAAGTTCAAGAGCTTTATTCCGGCTCATTAGGTGAAGGTTTTCAGAATCAAAATTATGAATTGAGCATATGGATGTATATTCAAAGAGATCTTAACACCCGTTCAATGATAAGTCTGAAGGAGTTTAATGAGGAAGGGAATGTTGTTCAAGATATTAACACTATGATTTGGCGGACAGTCAGAGTAATTGATGACACTGGATGGGCCATGCTTCAGATTCCTTTTCAACTACAAAATACGGCTCACCAATTAAAATTGACTGTTGAAAATAAAAATCTCCGAGGCAAAGACTTTTATTTTGATGAGTTATTGATTAAACCTGCCGATCTTAATTTATACAAAAATTCTAATATCTATATTTGGAAAAATAACAGGTGGTTTCCAAAATAGTCTCTTAATTCCTACGATATTCAATTCAAATTTTTGAAATAATATTTGCATATTTTTCTATTTAGTGTCCTTTCATTTGTTTTTCATTATAAGAATCAATATATTTCTTTGCTATTGAGCTTTTCTTTTCTGGAATGTTATTTTCTGCATTAACTGAAAAATGATAACCCGGAGCTTATACTGCAGAAATTAACCGCCTATATTTTTATAATCCCTGAATTAGCTTCAACCTGACCTTTTAATTGGATTCAAAATTTTGGTTTAAATAAAGACCTTATACTCATTTTTATATTAAAAACTGCTATATGAAACGTATTTTATTACTGAACTTAGGTATGTTAATTGCAATCTGGACCTTTGGACAACAAACAGTAACTGGTATTGTATCTGGTGACGGAGAGGGCCCTTTAATTGGTGCCACGGTACAAGTGAAAGGTACCACTAGAGGGACGGTTACCGATATTGATGGAAATTATAGTATTGTGGTTCCTGAAGGATCAAATGTCCTCGTTTTTTCATATATAGGATTTGCTACTACCGAAATGAATATTGACGGTCAAAGTATGATCAATGTTACACTTCCAACAGGACAGGTATTGAATGAGGTGGTTATCGTGGGTTCCAGAAGTTCTGGTCGTACCAAATTAGAGAGTGCTGTGCCGGTAGATGTGTTGGATATTAAAGCCATAGCTCTGGCAGCCCCCCAAACAAACCTGAACCAAATGCTAAATTATGTAGCTCCTTCCTTTACCTCTAATACACAAACCATTTCGGATGGTACTGACCATATTGATCCCGCTTCATTAAGAGGCTTGGGGCCTGACCAGGTTTTGGTTTTAGTTAATGGTAAACGACGCCACACCTCTTCCCTGGTTAACGTTAACGGTACGTTTGGGCGTGGTAATGTAGGTACAGATTTAAATGCCATTCCCTCAGCAGCCATAGAAAGAATTGAGATTTTAAGAGATGGAGCAGCAGCCCAGTATGGTTCAGATGCCATTGCTGGAGTAATCAACCTAATCTTGAGGGATGATTATAATCAACTTACTGCTAATTTTACCACAGGGGCCTATTTTTCAAAAAACGCCAACTTTTTAACAGGAGGATCGGATGGTGAATCCTATGACTTGAATTTAAATTATGGGCTTCCTTTAGGAAATGAAGGGGGGTACATCAATTTCACCGGCTCCTTTGAAAGTAGAGATTGGGCCAGCCGGATGGAAGAATTCAGAGGAGGAATTTTTAATGCCTATAATTCCATTGAATGGATTGCTCAACAAAATGGGGCAGACCTTTCCAATTTGAGTATTGATGATTTAAAAAATTATGGTAATAGTGTTTCTCATTTTACTGCTGACTTTAAAAACCAGATCCAGGCAGCAGATATGGCAGGCCTTCAAGGTCTTTTGAGTGCGGATGTGACAGATGCAGAACTAGCGGTAAGAGGTTTAAGTCGTACCGATTTTAATATGCGGGTTGGGCAATCTGCTATCAGAGGTGGTAAATTTTTTATGAATTTATCTCTTCCCCTTGGACCCAAGGCTGAGCTTTATGCCTTTGGTGGATTGAGTAATAGGGATGGTTTGGCTACTGGGTTTTATCGTTTGCCTAGCCAGCAAAGAACGTATACTCCTGCTTACATCAATGGCTTTTTACCACAAATTCATACAGATGTTAACGATCAGTCTATAGCTGTGGGGATCAGAGGTGATTTGAGAGGTTGGAATGCTGATTTCAGCAATACTTTTGGCCGAAACACCTTCCGTTATAATGTTCAGAATTCCAATAATGCTACCTTGCAAAACTCTACTCCTTTTGAGTTTGATTCAGGAGGGTTTGCCTTTTCTCAAAACACCACCAATTTTGACCTAAGTCGCTATTGGGATGATGTGTTCAATGGCTTTAATCTGGCTTTTGGTACGGAATTCAGAGTTGAAAATTATGAAATTAATGCAGGAGGAGAGAATTCATGGGCCAGTTATGACATCAATGGTCAAATCGTAACACCTACCACTCCCTCAGAAAACCTGGTCACTGATTTCTTAGGACGAGGACGTCCGGGAGGGGCCCAGGTATTCCCAGGATTTCGCCCAGATAATGAATTGGATGAGTTTAGAAATTCAGTTGCTGCTTATGTAGATGCGGAGGCTGATTTAACAGATAGCTGGCTCTTAACGGGTGCTGTTCGTTTTGAAAATTATAGTGATTTTGGATCCACTACTAATTTTAAAACCTCTTCAAGATTAAAACTTTCAAGTGATTGGTCTCTTCGTGGTGCCTTTAGTACTGGCTTTAGAGCCCCTTCCTTAGCTCAAATTTACTTCAATTCGACTTCAACATTATTTGTTGATGGTATTCCTAATGAAGTAGGAACGTTTAGTAATAATTCCCGGATTGCCCGTATTCTTGGAATACCTACCTTAGAGGAGGAAACATCCACCAGTTTATCTTTAGGTTTGACGGGACGTATTCCCTCTTCCGATCTAAGTATTACGATTGATGCCTTTCAGGTAGATATTGACGATAGAGTAGTATTAACGGGTACTTTCGATGCTTCTGATGGTCGTACTCCTGCCCAGCAGGATGAGTTGGCACGCCTTTTTGCCCTTGCCAATGCCGAAAGAGCAACCTTTTTTGTTAACTCTATTGATACACGTTCTCAAGGAATCGATATTGTATTGGCTCATGATGCCAGATTTGGTGCCGCTACTTTAAAGAGTACTTTGTCTGGAGTATTTTCTAAAACAGAGCAGGTCGGAGACGTTCAAACATCTGAGCAGTTAGAAGGATTAGAGGATGTTTATTTTGATCAAACCAGCCGCATTTATCTTGAAAGAGCAGTACCTAGAACGAAGGTGAATCTAACCTTTAATTTTAATTCAGGTAAATTCAATGCCTTTTTGAGAAATGTATATTTTGGACAAGTTACGGAAGCTACCAACAATACAGCTAACCTCCAGGAATTTTCAGGTAAAGTTATTACCGACCTGAGTTTCGGCTATGAGCTGTTGAGTGGTCTTAATATTACTCTTGGGGCAAACAACCTATTGGATATTTACCCCGATATGAATATCCCTGCTAACCAAAGTAGCGGAAGATTTTTGTTTTCACGTAGATCTCAGCAGTTTGGATTTATGGGAAGGTTTTTGTTTGCCAGGTTAGGGTTTAATTTTAAATAGATAAAAAAAAATTAAGATTTATGGTGCCGGCACGGCACCATAAATCTCATATTTAAACTTTCAACTTAAAAACCTCCCCTGGAAAATCATACACTGTCTTAGCACCATAAAATTTAAAGCCACATTTTTCAAGAATTCGTTTAGAAACTTCATTTTGAGGGTCAACTGTAGCCTCCAAAGTCTGCAATTCTTCAATACTCTTGCCAAAATCAACTAAAGCCCTTGATATTTCAGAACCATAGCCTTTCCCCCAAAAGGAAGGCAATATAGCATATCCAATTTCTACTACTCCTTTTTCCATCAATACAAATTTGGCAATTCCTATAAATCGGTTGTCCATGGTTGGGTAAACCCCATAAGTTCCATATGGCTCATTCTTTATATTTTTTTTAAGGACCTTATTAAACCGTTGAATAGAGGATGTTCGATCCAATGCTTTTCCGGTAATAAATTGCATAACCTCCTGACTCATCATTAAAGAAAGATAATGTTCAGCGTCTTCTTTTTGCAGTTTGGAAAACCGTAATCTATTGGATTTTAATGGCATATTTTTATCAGGTGAAATGATTTAGGACTTTAGGAAGGCAATCATTTTTTCAGCTATTTCTTCTCCCTTGTCTTCCTGCAGGAAGTGACCTGCGTTTTGAATGGTCTGATGATTCTGACTGGCAGAACCAGGTATAAGTTTTTGTAAAACCTTTTCACCTCCACTGGTAATCGGATCCATGTCGCTAAAAAGGGTTAAAAAGGGTCCCTCAAATTTCATAAGCCCCTTCCAGGCCCTGCGATTGGCCTCCGAAGCAGGGTCATCGGGGGTGGATGGCACCAAAACAGGGAAAATTTTTGCCCCTGCCTTATAATTTTCATCTGGGAAAGGGGCATCATATGCCTGAAGGATTGGACCATCTAGTTTTGTGGTCGTTCCCATCTGAATGATTTGTCCCACCGGAAAAGGATTCAGCATTTGAGATTGTTGTTTCCATTTTTCAAAAGCTGGCCCCATAGGCTGATCTCCTGTGGGTAATCCGGTATTGGCGGCCACAATTTTCTCAAATCTATCAGGGTGCTCCCCCAATAGTCTAAGACCAATTAAACCTCCCCAATCCTGTACAAATAAATTGATGTTACTAAGATTTAGATGATCAAATAATAGACTTTTCATCCAATCCATATGTCTTTGAAAACTATAATCCGAAGTGTGGACGGGTTTATCTGATTTTCCAAAACCAATCAAATCAGGAGCAATAACTCTAAATCCTGCATTAGACAATACCGGGATCATTTTGCGATACAAATAACTCCAACTGGGTTCACCATGTAGCAAAACAATGGTGTTTTCGTTTTCCGGATTTTCATCTAAATAATGCATCCGCAGTTCACCAGGTACCATTGCATAATTTGGAGTAAATGCATATCCTGGCAAATTTTCAAATTGACTGTCTGGTGTTCTTAAGGCTTCTATTTTATTCACAACGATAACTGAATTTTTAAAGGAATAAATAATTGAATCAAAAAAAAAGACTTCAAATCCACATTGCTATTGCCATTGACATTGACATTGCTATTGCTATTGACATTGATATTGCCATTGACATTGCCTTGACTACTTCAAGGCGGCCCATTGTTTAGCTCTGGATTGTATTTCTGAATAAATAGATATGTTTTTGGCTTGAAACAAAGCTTGTTCTTTCTCACGAGGACTCAATTTTAAATACCTGGCTGCCATATCATAAGGGGTTAATCCTTTTTCCAAATATTCAATAGGGACTTGAAGTTTATCTAATAAAAAGATGACACTCGCTCCTGTGCCATAATAAACAGATTGTCCCACTAATCCTCGGACCTCTTCTTTACTTTCCGGACTAAATTCTAGTAGGGAATAGCCAAAAGGTGCGGCATAGTCTTTCGGAGAGAAAAATTGTCGATTACTCATTACTTCAATATACCTGGCAGAACCTTCCATTTGCTCCTGTGAAAGCTCATGGTTTTTTATGAGTTTATTTGGACTTGGATCTAATTCCATTTCTTTATCACGGATGGCCACATATTTACATAACATCGCCAAAATTTGATGCCTGCCTATGTTGGGGTCAGGTAGATCTTTTAATACTTCCTGGCATAGGATCTGTAGTTCTAATAATTCTTCGGTAATGGGGAAATTGTCAAAATCCTGCCTGGATTCCGGGACCCATTTCCAATAATCTTGATATCTGTGAAACAGTTCATGAGTAGAATAAGAAACAGTCATGGAAGGATCATCAGTACCATCGTATAAATCATCTTTATAAGCTTGCAGATAGTATTTTTGGCCGGCGATTTCATAATCAAAGGTAAAAACCTGGTTGCCATTGGGCCCAAAAAGTTGATTATAGGCATCTTTCATCAGGAAATCATATCGGTAAACATTTTCTAAACCAAGGGTTTCTTTTTTATCTAATAATACTGCTCCCTGAGGAACTGGTTTAGGGTTAATCAAAAATGCTCTGTCGGGACCATTGTCTGTAATGTGAATAAGGTATTGACCAAATGAGAGATAATCATAGCCCTGCCAGATTTTATTTTGTCGGAATACTTGTCCTAGTCCCTTTATTTGTCGGAATAATTCTTGGTCAACTAAGGCTTGAGAAATGGATTTACCTGAAGATGAATTCTCATTGATTAAATTTGATCTTTTACCAATTGAAAAAGAAGCTGGATCGGAAGGTCCAGAAAGATATAAAAATCCATATAGAAAAAGCTGAGCAAGAAAAATAAATGAGAAAAATGAAGTTCGTTGGACCATAGTATTTTGTGTCTACCCACCGGCAAGAACAGGTGATATATTAGGAATAAAACCTCATTAAAGCTATTCAACCAGGCTTTAGTTCAAAATACAATTAATTCCTCAATTTTTCTTCTGCTAAGGCATAGGCTGCTCTTAATACATTAAAACCTTCATACTGACTTTTTTCAAGCACTTGAAGCGTAGTTTTATAGATTTGATCAGCATGTTCTCTGATTTCTTTTTGATTTTTTCCGGTTAAATGACCGGTACCATGTATTGCCCCGCCGGCACTACTTATAAAATCGGGAACAAATAAAATACCTTTATTATCCAGCCTTTGTATTAAGGCTTCTGATTTTAATTGATTATTAGCACCTCCACAGATGATTTTGGCATTGATTTGAGGAATGGAGGCTCCGTTTATAACTCCCCCAAGAGCACAAGGGGAGAGAATATCCACATCCTGGAATAAAATTTCCTGAGTTTCAACGACCTTAAATCCCAGTTCTGTGGCTGTTTTTTGAGCTTGCAAGTTGATATCAGCTATAGTGATTTCTGCCCCAGCTTCTTTAAGGTGAAGAGCCAGATGATATCCAACACCTCCAAAGCCCTGGATTGCAACTTTGACATTATCTAAAGATTGTCCTTTTGAATAAAAATGCCAGGCTGCTTCAAGGGCCTTAAAAACGCCGTACCCCGTTAAGGGAGCAGTGTCTCCTCCAACCTCTTTAGCTCCAGCTGCAAAGCTAGTTTTACGACGGATGATGGCCATGTCATTCGAATTGGTGCCTACATCTCCTCCTACGGTGTATTTGCCATGCAAATCGGCAATTTTTTCTCCAAAGGCTTCCAATAACTTTTCTGTCTTCAATTTTTTTGGATCTCCTATTATAACCGATTTTCCACCTCCCATGGGAATGTTTGCCAAAGCAAACTTATAAGTCATGGCCCTACTCAAGCGCAACACATCGGTTAAGGCTTCTTCTGTTCCAGGATAGGGGTAAAAACGACACCCACCAGCTGCAGCTCCATCGCGCATGCGGTGAATAGCTATAATAGCTTTTAATCCTGTAGCTTCATCATTAAAAAAATGGATCTCCTGATGATTGTTAAATTCCGGGTGCTCAAAAATGTGAGTCATACAATAAGTTAGAAGTTAATAAAACGAATTATTAAGTATTGTGAAATGAGTATTGGGTATTGAGTAATAAAGTGCTTAAAAGGTATCCTTTTCAAGCTCATCACACAAAATTCGTTTTAATACTCAATACTCATTACCCAATACTCATTACCCAATACTCATTACCAATAATAAAGGTTAGACTCCAATTTGTGAAAAAAGCCGCAGGATTGGCAATTATCAGGAGAGATATTTTTGATTTTTTTTTTAGTTTCCTTTCAGACCCAAAATCAATTTTGCTACCTGTTCGTGGCAGTTTCCCTGTTCGTGGCAGTTTCTCAACTGCCCAACGCAATACCTAGCCAGTTTCCAAACTGGCGGTATTACAAATAAGACTTATCCAATTAATTTTAAAATCCACTCCAAAAATAAAATATGCTACCACTTCAAGTTATGTTTCTTCAAATTTGAATATTTAACTTAACCTGATACTTAATCATCTAATTACAGGTACCATTACTCATAATTTCGAAAAAGTACCAATTAGACAGGACAAGAAACGGGGTATTTGAACAATTTAGTTTAAAGTTAAAAACTTTCTGTGCCAGCTAAGAAACTGGCCTTTTTTTGAAAAAAGCCGCAAGATTGACAATTATCAAGAGATGTATTTTTGATTTTTTATTAGTTTCCTTTCAGATCCAAAATCAATTTTGCAATTTCGGCACAAAAGCCAACTCTGTCGGAAACTCCTTCTAAATTAGTAAGGATAGCAACGGCAAATTGTCTGTCAGGCAAAAGATATAAAACTCCACTTACTCCTGGAGACCCGCCACCATGAAAGGCTTCAACCTCACCATACCATTTTTCGTCAGGAAATAAACCCCATCCTAGACCATAGGATAGAGTTTTGCCCTTGGTAGTTCTTTGGGGGCTCAGCATTTCCTTTTTTGTGCTTTCGCCTACTAATTCGTTGGCCATAAAATATGCAGCATACCTTGCCAGATCGGGAGCGGTGGTGATGTATCCTCCTGCCGGGATTTTGTTGGTCATATTAACAGCCTGGCAGTGTTCAACCTCACCCTTTTGATTCAGCCGATAACCTCTTGAGCGATTGGGAATAATTTTATAGGGATCATCTATTTGAGTATTCTCCATTTCTGCTCTTTCAAATATAGTATGGGTAAGGAAGTCAATAAAAGGCATTTTTGCAGCTCCCTGAATTACACAGCCTAACACATTATAGCCATAAGTAGAGTACTGGGATTTTGTTCCAGGTTCAAAAAGGAGAGGATCATTTTTAAAAATGACCAAGGGATCAATAATATTATTATAGTGAATATTACTATTTAGTTCATCATCATTACGGGGCCCGCCATAATGACGAATACCACTTAGATGGGCAAGCAGATGCCGGGTATTAATTTTCCACTTTTTTTGGGGGAATTGAGGACAATATTTTTGAATAGATTTATTTATATCCAAATTCCCATTTTCTACTAGTTTCATGGCTGCAGTCGCCGTAATGGGCTTGCCTATGGAGGCACTTCGATAGGCGGTAAGAGAGCTGGCAGGAACTTTATTCTCTAAGTCAGCATAACCAAAACCTTTTGTCCATAATATTTTTTTGTTTTGGATAATGGCTATAGACAATCCAGGAATTTTGTCTTTGACCATCTTTTGAGTGATCATAGTCTCCAGAAGGTCTATTTTATCCTCTTGAATTGATTGTGAATATCCTAGATTTAAACATAGACATAAAAGGAAAAACAAATTCAACTTCATAATTTTAATTTGAAAGCTTGGTGATTGAAACAATTGACATCTGGAAAAAGAAGGTGCCAAAAATGATCAATCCGTTTCAAACTGAGAGGTGAAAAATTTGAATTCCAAAAAAAGGGGAGTTACTCCAGAAATTTATTCTTTCTGCTTTTCTTCTCTTTTTAATTTTCCTACAAAATATAGGGCAAAAGGAAGTCCTGTGGCTATAAAGGCTAGGTCAACCAAGGATTTTTCCCATTCGAAATAACCTCTGATTAGCACTAAACCAATCAATCCTAATAAATAAATAGCAGGAAGGATAGGGTAGAGGGGCATTTTGTAAGAATCCTCTTCACCTACCTTTTCTCGCCTGAGCTTAAACAAGGCAAGAGTGGTAAAGATGTAAAATATCAACACGGCGAAGGTCATACCCGCTACGATATTTTCAAAATTTTGTCGAACCAACAAAATTACAATGGCCCAAACCACATGAGCAATGATCGCTCGGGAAGGAGTTCGGAAGGTCGGATGGATGAAATTAAACCACTGAAAAAATAGTTTGTCTTTGGCCATAGCATAATACACACGGGGAGCGGTCATCATGGTTCCGTTAATGCTTCCAGAGGCCGAAAACATGACAGAAATGGCGATAAAAGCAGCCCCGATTGGACCAAATAACCGAATGGCGGCATCAGAAGCAACTATGGTGCTATTGCGAACACCTTCCATTCCCAATACATAATGGTATAAAAATATGGTAGAGACATATACAAAAATGATAATGATAATTCCTATAAACAAGCTAGAAGGTATGGTTTTAATAGGGTTTTTCATCTCCCCGGCTGAATATCCAACCCTGTCCCAACCTAAATAAGAAAATACGATTAGCATCATGGTAGCACCAAACTGAGCAAATGGCCCTAAGGTATTTGAAGCTGGGGTATCAGTGCCCAGTAAATTGTCCTGACCTTGAACCAGAATGAGGCCTGCTGCCAATAATATAAATAAGCCGCCAACCTTAACAATAGTAGATATGTTTTGAAAAATACTAGCCTGTTTTATACCCACATAATTCAAACTGCCAATTAATAATATGACCAGTATACTTAAAGCGGTATGCGTGAAATCACTAAGTTCAACAAAATGCTCAAAATAATTTACGGTGATGATGGCCAGACCAGCGGCCGGGCTTGTTCTGATGATAAATAATTGAGCCCAGCCGAATATAAAACCAACATATGGGCCAAAAGCACGAGTGAGGTATACATATTCCCCCCCCACATTAGGTAAGCGTGTACCCAGCTCAGCATAAATCAGTCCTCCAATGAAAACGAATACCCCAACAAGTACCCAAAGGGAAATTATACTCATAAAAGTATCCTGGTAGTTGGCAATGATCTGAGGAGTGGAGTAGATGCCTGCTCCCAGGGTAATTCCTATGAGAAGAGTAATCCCTTCAAAAAGACCTAATGATCGACGGAGTTTCGGTTGTTCTTTGGTATTGCTGGTACTCATGCTTGTTTGTTCTTACAGGTAAATGATAGGTAAGGTAAGGACTTGGATTCGTTTTTTGGCAATTAATTTTTTTATTTTGGCAGCAGAAATCACTTTTAAGATCAACAGCTGTTGATAAAAAAATAATTTATGCTATCACAAACTATTTTTGCCCTTCGCAGAAATTGGGGATTCCTTTTTGTCTGTTCTCTTCTGTTATGCACTTGTAATGCGCCACAGGAAAAACAAAATGACAAGCCTACTGAAGCCGAAATTCAACTATTCGAACTTAAACGACCAGGCCAAACAGGACTTGATTTTAAAACCAAAGGCCAAATACTTGATCCAAGAGATAATACCGGATTATTATCAGGTGGTTCTGGAGTGGCAGTAGGTGATGTCAATAATGATGGCTTGCCAGATTTGTTTTTTTCTGGTGGATTGAGCAATTCAGCTCTTTTTATCAATGAAGGAAATCTCAAGTTTCGTGACATAACACAAAGTGCAGGTATTATTGATGCTGGTCCACAGATCGCCCGTTCAGAAGGGGTTAATCTGGTAGATGTAAATGGCGACGGTTTTCTTGATATCTATATTTTAAAATCTGGAATAAACGGTAATTTTAAAACCCTGCAGTTTAATCGATATGGAGCAAATATGCTATTCATCAATCAAGGGAATAACACCTTTAAGGAGCAGGCTGAGAGTTATGGACTTGACCTAATTGGCCTTTCTCAAACTGCTAATTTTTTTGATTATGATGCGGACGGAGATTTAGATGTTTACATTGTTCAGACCCCGGAGCCTGGGGCAGCCTTTAGCTTTCCTTATTATAATAAAAAACCAGCCTTTGACCTCTTAAATGATCAGTTTTTAGAAAATAATGGAACTGGTTTCATTGATGTTCGTGAAAAAGCAGGATTATTATATGAACGCAATGTAGGTTTGAGTGTGTCTGTTGCAGATGTCAATAATGATGGCTTCTCCGATATTTATGTGGCCAATGACTATTTTGGTAGAGATTTTTTTTATCTGAATAATGGAGATAAAACTTTTTCTGAAAAACATGCCGAATTTTTCACCAAAGCACCTATGTCAGCTATGGGATCCGATTTTGGTGATATTGATAATGATGGTTGGTTGGATCTTTTTGTAAGCGAGATGATGCCTGAAACTCATCGAAGACAAAAGCTTAACCTGGTCCCTTTTTCCTTAGAAATATATAATAAACTACTGGCAGAAAAGATACCCCAATATACCCGAAATATGCTTCAGCTAAATCGTCAAGGCCAGCATTTTAGAGATATTGGATTATTAGCTGGGGTTCATGCCACTGAATGGAGTTGGGCCTCCATTTTTTTTGATGCAAATAATGATGGTTATCAGGATCTCTTTGTTGCAAATGGAATCCGAAGGGATATGACCAATATGGATTTTATCAAAAGCAATTATGGAGAAAAGTATACGGACATGGCTGACCCTCAATTTATGACCAAAGTAAATCCGGATGAAGCCCCTGTTGTTAAAACTTCCAACTTTATTTTCAAAAACACAGGAGCTTATACCTTTCAAAAAATGAATTCAGCCTGGGGAATGGATCAGCCTGTTCATACTCGCGGAGGCATTTATGCGGACCTGGACAATGATGGAGACCTTGATTTAATATTAAATAATATGGAAGAAGGGCCTTTCCTTTATGAAAATAAAGGCAATGATAATTCAGAGAACCATTATTTGCGCTTAAAATTAAAGGCGAAAGGAAAAAATACCTTTGGCATTGGGGCCAAGGCTGATATTTATTATGGAAATGAAGTACAGACCAATTACATCAGTAGCCAACGAGGATTTCAATCAGGGCCTGAGCCTGTTATTCACTTCGGCTTAGGCAGGGTCACTAATATTTACAGTGTCATAATCACCTGGCCGGGAGGAGAGTTGCAAAAATTGGAAGATATTTCAATAGACCAGGTATTAAGTGTTGTGCAAGGACAGGGTGAAAGCAGTAGGCCAGAATTTGCCACTCAATCAGCCACCATTTTTGAAAAGAAAAACAAAGGCATTACTTCTCCTCATCAAGAAAGGACCTTCTTGGATTATCGCTTGGAACGACTGTTGGTCAGACAGTATTCCAGAGAAGGACCTGGAATTGCGGTTGCCGATGTAAATGCAGATGGAAAAGACGATTGCTACATAGGGGCCCCTGCTGGTAGTCAAGGGACTTTGTATTTGCAAAGGGAAGATGGAAACCTGCTTGCTTCTCCATCAGCCTCAAATTGGGGTAATCAATCAGCAATTAAGGAAGATATGGGACTTGTTTTCTTTGATGCTAATGGAGACGGAGCGCTTGATTTATATGTGGCTAGTGGTAGCAGCGAATTTAATGCCGATGCACCTGCATTAGAAGACCAATTATTTTTCAATGATGGTTCTGGCAAGTTTACTTTAGCTCAGGATGCCCTACCTAAAGAACCAGCTTATTCCTCCACGGTTATAGCTGCCGATTATGATCAGGATGGAGATCAGGACCTTTTTATTGGAGGTCGTCTTACACCTGGAGATTTTTCGAAGATTCCCAAATCACAACTATTACAAAACAATAACGGTCAATTTGTGAATGTGACCGAACAGCTAGCCCCCGGATTAGAGACAATTGGCCGGGTTTGTGCTGCCCTTTGGACAGATGCTGATAACGATGATGATCTGGATCTGGCCGTAATTGGGGAATGGATGCCTTTTACGATTTTTTATAATAATAATGGAAATTTTGTGTCTGAGGCTGCAACAGACTCTGAAGGCTGGTGGAATTCATTAACTGGAGCAGACATCGATAATGATGGTGATATCGATTATATAGCCGGAAACCATGGATTAAACTCCATTTTTCAGGCTGAAAAAGAAAAACCACTGACCCTTCTTGTGGGTGACTTTGACAATAATGGAAAAAGTGACCCGGTTGTATTTAAATACACAGATGAAGTCAACGCCCCATTTGTGAATAGAGATATTTTTACCAGCCAGATGCCCTATTTTAATAATCGATTCTACAGTTTTGAAAATTATGCGGATGCTCAATACAATAATTTATTCAATGAGCAACAGCTGACTGAGGCCAAAACGAACTTTGTATACGAACTGAAATCCTGTGTTTTTATTAATAATGGAGGGTCTTTTACAAAGTTACCTTTACCTGTGGAGGCTCAAATGGCACCTGTGTATGGTATACTAGCTCAAGATTTTAATTTGGATGGCAAACTGGATCTGCTGCTTACCGGAAATACTTATTCAAATCATTATGAATATGGTAGTATCGATGCATTAGGTGGCTTACTATTAACTGGAAAAGGAAATGGAGAATTTAGTGCTATTCCAACTTCTGAAAGTGGATTTGAAATTTCAGGAGATGCTAAATCACTCAGCCTATTGTCGGTTTCTGAGGGAAAAAATCTGATCCTGGTGGGGCGAAATAATGCTAGTCATCTGACTTTTGAATGGAGTGCTGATTTCGAAAATATACCTGCTCCATTGGAGGCCAATTATGCCATTATTGAATTAGTGGATGGAAGTGTTCGCAAGGAAGAACTTTATCGTGGAAGCGGTTATTTATCTCAATCAAGCAGGAGTATTATTAAAAATCAATCAATATCAAAGATTCGTTTTTTTAAAGGAGAAGAGCTTTTGGAACAATAAATGTAGGTAGATCATTGAGGCATTCAGCGCCTCAATGATCTACCAACATTTTTGAATTAACCAGTACGCCCAATCTCTTTCCTTGTTCAAAACCAATATCGCAGGCAAAGGTATAATGAATACCACCCAATAATCTACTTTTTGCAGCTTCTTCAGCCGCTTCCCAGAAATTATTAAAAGACTTGGGAGGCAATCCAAACATCACATTGGTATCATCATAAAAAGAGGTTTCACCATATTCCTCAGCTAAAACAGAGGCAGCCACAGCAGAAATGAGGCTGTGAGCACTTGTAAACTCTGGAAATGGCGGAGATTCCAGTTTGGGAAGCCAGTCCGGATCGATATGTTTGTTGATATAAGTTTCTGGTCGCATCAGATGATGAGAATATTTGGTGTCCCAGGCAGCAATAAAACCATCCGCCATTCCTGCACTAAGTTTGGCATAGGTTTGACAGGATTGGGTCAGAGATCGATTCATTTTCTGACTGACAATGCTGTGGATGCCAATCCAGTGTCCACCAGGGGTGTTTTGTTTCCGCACCTTCATAACATGACCTTCAATCATAGTAGGCCCCGGATTACAATCCCAATAAACGGCTATTTCAATATCCTCCTCATTGGCTGCATTGACAATTTGGTAAACCTCTTCGGCAGCTTCATAGAAGGGAGAATTTCTTTGTTCGCTAAAATCTATAGGCATATCCACTCGAAATTGACTTGCTGAATCCATGACAAAGGGACGAAGTTTATTCCAATGTGGTTCAAGGGCTTCAGCATAAATCGGCTGCGTAGCTTCCCAGGCATAATTAACTTGTAAAGGCTCATATTTTGGCATGGTCCTGGTCTGGATATAACCATCATTATCTGCCCACTGATTAATGTGCTGTGCAATTTGTTGTCCAAGATCAAGTGATCGATCAAATAAATCCTGATCGGGATAAGCCAGCCTTAGGGTATCTGTCATTTGTTGGAAAACCGAATCCAGCAGAAAATCTCTGTAAACATGATGTTTCGCAACCTCACAAAAACTTTTGATCATGGCAATTTCAAGGAATGCTTCATTAGATTCAGGCATAAAATTGATTGGATCCAGGCCATTTAAGGATCCCGCTAGTGATGGAAGTTCTGTATCCATCAATCTCACCGTTTCATAAGCAGCTATATTGCTATAGGCATAGATCCGGCTCGCTACTGGAGGAGGAAATAAATCTTCCGAGATCACTGAAATTAAGGCATGATTAAGTTGATGAATTAAATGGGATTTTTGTTGGTTGGCCTCTTCAGCTGAGTACTTTTGAGTTTTATCATTTGCTACTTGACATGCCCACAAGGATAGCAGTAGGGCTATATAAAAAGTTTTTTTCATGTTGTATTTGTTATTTGTCGGGTGTTCAAATGTAAAAATAATCCTGAAAATTGGAGGAGATCAACTATATTTATTTATCTAATTAACTCAAGTTGTGATGCAACTTGAGTGACGAAAGTAAAATGTAACTACCTATGGTAGTCAGGGAAGTAGAAAGATTTTTTACTTTTTATCAAAAAATATAAACCAATTATGAGGAATAAAGGTATTTGTCCTTCTACTTTATACTTTTTACCTGATACCCTAAGTTGCATCGCAACTTGGATTTATTAATCTATTATCATTTATGTGGAAAACCGTCCTTTTTCTTGTTTTTACGCTAATAATTGTACCAATCGTTGCTTTTTACTTTGGAGAGGCCCTTACTGATATTCAAGTTTTAAGCCTGCAGAACCTGGCAATAGTATACCTGAGTTCTGCTTTGCTTTGTTTTTTGGTAAGCACCCTCAGCAAAAATTATAGTCAGGTGGATAAGCTTTGGAGTATTATGCCTATTCTATATGCCTGGATGGTAGTTTATTACTCTGAGTTCGAACCCAGGATAATATTAATGGCCATTCTGGTAAGTATATGGGGTATCAGATTAACCTATAATTTTTCCAGAAGAGGGGGGTATTCCTGGAAGTTTTGGACTGGTGAAGAAGATTATCGATGGGCAATTTTAAGAGCTAAACCCGAATTTCAGCCCTCCTGGAAATGGATTCTTTTTAACCTGTTTTTTATCTCTTTGTATCAAATGGGGCTTATTTTACTCATGACCCTTCCCATTGTCAAAAGTATGGATGGAGGCTCCCTGCATGTGGTAGATGTTGTTCTTGCTATTTTGACTCTTATCTTTATCCTGATCGAAACCATAGCGGATCAACAGCAGTGGGTCTACCAAAAAGAAAAATATCGCAGAATTCAAATGGATGAACAATTAGATGGCATTTATGAGAAAGGATTTACTCATAAAGGACTATGGGCCAAGGTACGACATCCCAATTATTCTGGTGAACAAGGTGTTTGGATAATTTTTTATTTCTTTAGTGTATCGGCTGGAGGTCATTGGATTAATTGGTCTATTATCGGATGCTTACTATTATTAATCTTATTCAAAGCAAGCTCAGACTTTAGTGAAGAAATTACTTCCGCAAAATACCCTGAATACAAAGAATATCAGAAGAAGGTGCCCCGGTTTATCCCCCGCTTATGGCCCTAATATAGGAGAGATAAAAGCTAAGTAAAGTCCTGAATTGTTAACATAATCCCTGGCAAAAACTATTAACCAATAACGAATAACCAATTGAAAAATGCAAAATGACGCTCAATTTTATTTGAATTTGCCCCTACACAAAATAAGTGTAAGTCAATTGCTTCGCAATGAAGAGTCTTTTTGCGATGTACCTGGTGACTGGCATATCGTTATTACTGATATAAAAAACTCTACTCGTGCAGTAATGGATGGAAAGCACCAATTGGTTAATTTGGTAGCTACAGGAAGTATCATTTCCACAGTTAATATTGCAAGAAAAGAAAAGACCATGTTGCCATTCTTTTTTGGGGGGGATGGTGCCACTTTGTTGGTTCCTGGAACCTTAAGAGATGAAGTTCTTGTGGCATTGATAGAGCATCAAAAAAATACCCAGGAGAACTTTCAGCTTGATCTTCGGGTAGGGTGTATGAAAGTTTCAGAAGTTTACAAGCAAAATCAATTGCTAAAAATTGCCAAAGTGGAATTGGAAGAGGGTCTGGACATCCCTATAGTATTAGGTAATGGCTTGAGGTATGCGGAGGAGATCATTAAAAATGAAAAGTATGAAGCTGATTTACCCCAATCAGATTTATCCATCCTTAACCTACAAGGGATGGAATGTCGATGGGATAAAATCGAACCTCCGGAAAAAAGACTGGAAGTAGTTTGTTTGTTAGTAGATGTGAAAGAAGAAAAATTTCAAAGACCTGTTTTTCAAAAAGTCCTGGAAGCCATTGATCAAATTTATGGACCTCAGCAAAATCGCAATCCCATCTCTACGCAGCAACTTAATCTAGATGCATCTTTTCAAAAGATCAGTACTGAAATGAGAGTTAAATTTGGACGCTTTAAACTTTTTTATCTGTTAAAAAACTGGCTGCTCACCGCCTTGGCCAAAACCTATTTTGTTGTTAATGAACGCGGAAAAAGGTATTTAAAGCAATTGGTAGAATGGTCAGATACCCTTGTTATTGATGGACGTATTAATACCGTAATTACCGGCAATTTAAAGCAAAGAGAGAAATTGATGGCCGTGCTGGATCAAATGGAAAAAGAAGGGGACTTAATTTATGGGATTTTCGTTAGCCCGGAAAGTGTTATGTCCTGTTACATTAGAAGACAGGACAATCAACACATTCATTTTGTTGATGGATCTGAAGGAGGATATACAATGGCGGCAGGTATGCTAAAAGAGAAACTTAGACAGAGAAAATAATTTCAATTATTTTTCTGGTTCTTGAATCCAAATGCCAGACTAGTGATGTCTATAGGGGTATAAATTAAAAACAAGAACCATGAAGTTTTCTTTTGCTCTGTCTTTGTTGACCCTTAGTCTATTCCTTTTTTCTTGTGATTCCAATCCATTCAAGTCGAATGAAAGAACCAAACGAGGAGAAGAATTTTATGACCAGTTTGGTATACCTCCTGAGGTTGTAGATCATTTAAGGTCAGAAGAATTGTTAGAGTTAATTGCTTTGATAGAGTCCCGAGATACCAGGGTACTTGATAATCCGGAAGTTTTCAAGGATGCTGACTTATATCGGGATTTTGGCTTGCCTAAAGAGATCGCTGACCGAATGGTTCCCCACCAGATTATCGAATTTATTCAATTGCGAGAGGACTGGCTGTCTAGCGAAGGAGAAATACCTGCCCTTGATTTTTATCGGGATTTTGGCCTGCCAACAGAATTGACTCAACGGATGCAAGCCCATCAGATTTTGGAGTTCATGCAATTGAGGATCCAATGGATGGAAAACCTTCCCTCGGATTTAAGCGCCATACCTGAATTGGATTTGTATAAAGACTTTGGTCTGCCTGCTGAGGTAGCCCAGCGTATGGAAGCCCATGAATTAATTGAATATCTGCACCAAGCAGCGGAAGTAGCTAATAACAGGCGTTCTGAAGATGAAGTATCAGAATGGAGTAGTTTGTACGAAGAATACGGCTTGCCCAAGGAAGTTGCCGATCGAATGGAGCCTCATGAGATTATGGAATTTATAAATATGAAAAATAACCCGGAGTTAAGCCATGAAATGAATGCCTTTATTCCATCTCCCGCTATGATTATGTCTACCATTGGCATTTTTTCATTTATGGTAATTTTATTGGTAGGCCTTGGCCTTTATTATAATTATCGGAAATCAGTAAACCTTCATGACCTCATGTACCATAGTATAAAGGAAGGCAAAGAAATTCCTTTTGAAATGTTGCAAATGAATTCCAGAAGAAGTGATTTTCGAAGAGGTATTGTATTGATTTCAATTGGATTGGCCCTAATAATGTTTTTTAATTTTTCTAATGGCCCTATTGTAGTAGGCTTCATCCCTTTTTTAATTGGCCTGGGATATATGGTAATCGGGCGCTTTGTGCAAAAGTAAAAGCAAAATATGGACCAACACTCTGATGCCTATTTTATTTCCAGGGTCGTTTTATTTAATGATCAAAAAGCCTTTGAGCAACTCGTTAAGCGATATCAAAAGGATGTTCGTAGCCTGCTCCTTAGGCTTACTGCCGGTGATCACCACAAAACTGATGACTTGGCCCAGGAAACTTTTATCAGAGCTTATACCTATTTGAGGTCCTTTAAAGCAAAGGCAAGATTTTCTACCTGGCTGCTAAGAATTGCCTATAACATTTTTTTAGATTCGGTAAAAAAGGAAAAAAGGAGAAAAAACACTAAATTATACCCACATCAGAAAAGCATCAACCCAGAATCTGGGATGGATGCACAATTAGATTATACCGAATTAATGAAAATACTCCGCCCTCCTGAACGGGCGGCTATACATTTAGCGTATATTAGTGGCATGAGCCATGGAGATATATCTAAAATTATGGCCTGTCCGGTAGGAACGGTGAAATCCCATATCTCAAGAGGAAAAAATAGAATTAGGACTTATTTAAAATTAGAATTATGAAGCAGAATGAGGAGGAGGATTTCTTAAAAGAAATTTTCCAAATGGAAGATTCTTCCTTTGAAAATGATGAATTCGCCGCACGGGTAATGTCACAATTACCTTCGGGATATAACCCGATTCGAATCAGAGCCTTCATAATGGGAACTTTTTCTTTGATGGGGTTGGGCTTTGTAGTACCTGCCTTGATGTCGCCTGAATGGTATGGTAATGTCGCTCATTTAATTGAAATGTACCAGAAAGAAGTAGTGGAAATGAGTCTAAACATCGGTGAGCTGATTTCTTCTCCTCAATAATTTATATAAGTCCAAGTATTAGTGCCCAATATCCAAAAACCCTCTCACCCCTTCCGATTATCAATTCCCGGACATTAAATAGGATTTAAGAAAAATTAAGAAAATTATGTACTATCATTGTTTTCGAAATGTCCAAAAATACAGCCATATTATTTTTCTCTTATAGTCTTGAGAAGGAATCTCAGGTCAAAAAGCTACATCCTAACCAAAAGAGGAACACCCTCCTTCTCAAGCGACTTTATCGCCAGACAAAGAATCTTTTGCAAAAACAATCACTACCTGTTTTTGAATACAATGAGGATAGACAAAGAGGAATAGGCTTTGGACAACGACTAAGCCATGCCATTGCAGAAGTTTTTAACAATGGTTTCCAACAGATTATAGTGGTTGGAAATGATTGCCCCTTTTTATCTAAATCTGATCTTCAAAAGGCAGAACATGCTTTAAAACTTGGAAAACAAGTAGTGGGAAGAAGCTGTGATGGTGGAGCATTTTTAATTGGCCTTTCCAAGGAGAAATTTTGTGCTTCCAAGTTCTCCTCCCTACCTTGGACGACAGCTCAATTAGGCTGTGCTTTAACATCAAATCTTTTAGAGGAAGGACCTGTCGAAATACTATCTACAAAGGCAGATCTGGATGATTCTAAAGGACTCAACTATTTACTGGGCAAATTCAGTAATTTATCATTTGCTCGTATTCTTAATAACCTGTTTGTTCCTAAAGCGCAGCATATAACCTTCAACATAATTCCGCTCTCATTCCTTTTTAATTGGTCCTGCTTTTTTCGCGGACCACCTTTAAAAAGTTAAGCTATATTTTTTAAGACTGTTATTTTTTCCTTCTAGACGGTATCCGTCTTTCTGAGCGATTTATTCAGAAACTTAGATTCTGTCTGTCAAAAGATTTAAGGCATGAGAATACTTTTTCTTTTATGTGTATTATGTTGTTTAACCCTGCCATCATTTTCTCAAAATCAGCAAATTACTGGGAAGGTAGTGGATGGTGAGGAACCTGTTATTGGTGCTTCCATTTTTAATAGAAGTATTGAAACCGGAGTGATAACTGATGCTAATGGGTCTTTTCAACTATTGGCTAGTATTGGTGATGCTATTGAAGTAAGTTTTTTGGGTTATGAGTCAATTGTTTTTAAGGTGGATCAGCGAAAAAGCTATGAGATTGACCTGTCTTCCTTTGTTTTTGACTTAAATGAGGTTGTTGTTACAGCTTTGGGATTAGAAAGAGAATCTAAAGCTCTGGGATACTCCGTACAGCAGTTGCAGGCTGAAAAGCTAAATCAAGTTAAATCAGTAAATTTCCTGGATAACCTATCTGGAAAACTGGCTGGGGTAACCATAAGTCAAGGGGCTACTGGGGTAGGCTCTACCTCAAAAATATCAATCCGTGGAGAGGCTTCTTTTACCAATAACAACCCTTTATTTGTGGTAGATGGAATACCTATAAATAATAATACCATTTATAATTTTACTAATGAAGCAGCAGCAGGTTTTCAAGAAGTGGATTTTGGGAATGGGGCTATGGAAGTAAATCCTGATGATATTGCCTCAGTTACAGTTTTAAAAGGGCCAAGCGCAGCAGCCCTATATGGAACCCGAGCCTCCAATGGCGTAATCATCATTAATACTAAAGACGGTTCCGAATCGGAAGGACTCGGAATTACTATCAACTCTACAACATTCGTAGACCGGGCATTTCAGCTGCCTCAATTCCAAAACCTTTTTGGACAAGGAAATTCCGGACAGTTTGAATTTGTGGACGGCTTAGGAGGAGGAATCAATGATAATATTACCTATAGTTATGGGCCAAGGTTGGATGCCGGCCTGCTCATCCCTCAGTTTGATAGCCCAGTGATCTTAGCAAATGGGCAAACGGTTCGTGGAGGTGATGTAGCGGTGCATGGAGGACTTCCCATTACTCCTACACCCTTTGTTTCCAATCCAGATAATCTAAAGGATTTCTACGAAACAGGGGTGACAAGCATTAACTCAATAGCCTTGGCGGGTGCCTATCAAAAAGGGAATTATCGGTTTTCTTTTACAGATTTAAGAAGTGAATCCATAATCCCCGGAGTGAACCTGGATCGTAAAACGGCGGCCGTGCGGACTCAATTTCGTCCCAGTGATAGATTTAAAATTTCTACTGGAATAAATTATGTGAATTCCCAAAGTGACAACCGTCCAGGTAGCGGCTATGGTTCGGAAAACATAAACTATTCCCTGGTTGCCTGGTTGGGCCGACAATCAAACCTAAATTCCTTGCGTGATTATTGGCAGCCAGGTCTGGAAGATGTGCAGCAATATTCTTTCAATTATACTTTTTTTGATAACCCCTATTTTATTTTGCTGGAAAATAGAAACTCCTTTAATAGAGATCGTGTGTTCGGAAATATTTCTGCGAAGTATGATTTTTCAGAAAACCTCAGTTTGACCTTACGGTCGGGAATGGATTATTCGGATGAATTAAGACGTTTTAGAAGGGCTTTCTCAAGTAACCGATTCCGGAATGGTGGGTATGCTGAGCATACCGTGAACTTTAGGGAAATCAACACGGATTTTCTATTGAATTATAAAAATCAATTTGGTGTTTTTTCTTTAGATATGTCCGTCGGCGGTAATCGAATGGATCAATGGGCATCCACAGTACAGACACAGGCAACCTCCCTTGCTCAACCTGGGATTTTCAAATTATCCAATGCAGCTTCTCCCCTGGAAATTTTTGAACAGGATGCCAGAAAAAGGATCAACAGTATTTATGGGATAGCAAAACTTGGATATAAAAACATCTTATTTGTCGACATTACCGGAAGAAATGATTGGTCCAGTGCTTTAGCTACACCTACTAATGCCTCTAATACTTCCTTTTTCTATCCTTCTGTTTCCACCTCTCTTGTATTAAGCCAAATTTTGGACCTTCCTGATTTTGTTTCTTTTGCTAAACTGAGAGCCAGCTGGGCCCAGGTCGGTAATGATACCAATCCCTTCCAAACAGCAGGGGTGTTTCTGGCACAAACACCTTTTAATTCACAGCCTACTTTTAGCGAACAATCATTTATTCCCAATAGTGCCCTAAAACCAGAGCAAACCAGTTCCATTGAATTTGGGGCAGATGTTCGTTTTTTAGATGATCGCATAGGGCTTGACATTACTTATTATAATGCCTTAACGGAAAACCAGATCCTTTCTCTGCCCATTGCCATTTCCTCAGGTTATGATGAGCAGGTATTAAATGGAGGGGCGGTGCGCTCAAAAGGAGTAGAAGTATTATTAAATGTAATGCCAGTAAGAACCAGGAATTTTCGATGGAATGCCTTTTTTAATTTTAGTACCAACCGTGCTAGGGTAGAATCCTTGCCGGATGAAACCCAGCGCCTCACTCTAGCTTTTACCAGAGTTTATGATAATACCAATCAGACTGTATGGTATCAGGTGCGTGAAGGAGACCGAATAGGGGATATGTGGGGAACAGGCTACCTCCGCAATGAAAATGGGGATTTTGTCATTTCTGAAAACGGAAGGTATATTGTTGATAATACCCTCAAAAAACTAGGAAATTACAATCCTGACTTTATTCTCGGTTTTTCTAATCAGTTTCAATACAAAAACATCAACCTGGGCTTCGTTTTTGACTGGAGGCAAGGCGGGGTGCTTGTATCCAGAACACAAGCTCTTGCTGGAGTGGGTGGACAATTAATTGAAACGGCAGACCGACCTGAAGATGGAATTGTTGCTCCTGGTGTAGTCAATACCGGAACGGTGGCCAGTCCAAATTACGTTCCAAATACTACTGCAATTTCCGCAGAATCATTTTACCGGCAATTTTATGATCGAAATCATGAGGAGAATAATACTTATGATGCTTCCTATTTGAAATTAAGAGAACTGAATCTGGGCTACACCTTTTCAAAAACGAGTCTTAAAGATAGTTTTCTTAAAGGATTGGAAAGCCTTAGCATTAACTTAATTGGCCGAAATCTATTCGCCATTTCCGATATTCCTCATTTTGATCCGGAGCAAATTGCCGTCCAGGGTCAAAATATTGTCAGCGGGGTGGAGGATATGTCTTATGCTACTACCAGGAGTTTTGGCTTAAGTATAGGTTTAGGTTTTTAGATTAGCAAATGTGCAGATTAGTAGATGTGCAGATTAGTAGATGTGCAGATGTAGGTTAGTTAGCCAGTATTTTTAATATGAAAACAAAAAAAATGAAATTTCAATATAAAGCAGTAGCAATAATTTTTTTAGCAGGATTCATTTCCTGTACCAATGATTTTGAGGAAATTAATACGAATCCAAATGCTCCTATCGATGTTCAGCCAAGTTTACTACTTCGCCAGGTAATTTTTGATTATGGAGAGCAAATGTCTTATGAAGGATTTGTGGCTGGTAATTTATTGGGACAGTATTTCACAGCTATTGATTTTAACCTTTTTGATCGCCACAGCCTGACCGAGCCTCAGTTTGGAGGCAATCCGTGGCCTATCTTGTATACTAATTTGAGAGATAACGAGATCATTTTAGAAAAAGCACAAAATAATTCAACCTTTAGTGTTTATGAAGGACCTGCTCTAATATTAAAATCTTATATGGCTGCTGTGTTAACAGACCTGTTTGGTGACGTTCCTTATAGTGAAGCCCTCCAAGGAAAAGATGGAAAGGTGACCCCTGCTTATGATTCCCAAGAAGATATTTATTTGGGGGATGGAGGAATTTTGGATAACCTTGAACAAGCGATTGAGGCCATCCTAAATTATGAAGGCAACATACCCTTGGAAGGAGATATTTTGTTTAATGGAGATTTGAATAAATGGATTGCTTTTGCCAATTCTTTAAGAATCAAGTATTTGATGAGAATATCTAATACAACAGAAGTTACTGCTGAACTTCAATCCATTTTTGATGAAGGTAGGTACATACAGGAAAATAGGGATAATGCAATCTTCGACTTCACCAATACAGAGCCTAATAATTTTCGATTGGCAACCGCCCGAATTGGAGACTTCAATTTATTCATAATGTCTGAGACGATTGAAGAAATCTTGAAAGAACTTGGGGATACGCGTATGGAAGTATTTTTTAGACCTGCAACCAATCAAGCTGGTGAGTACCGAGGCTTACTTAATGGACCGGATGCCTCCCAACTTTCTATTTCTGTGGCAGATTTTTCTCTTTCCGGAACCATTTTCAGGGAACGTACCGGAGATTTGGACGCCAATTTTATGACGGCATGGGAAACCAATCTATTGCTGGCTGAGGCAGCTGAACGACAATTGATCAATGCTGATGCAAAATCTCTTTATGAGAAGGGGGTTCAGCAATCATTTGAATATTGGCAAGCTGCTATGCCGGCTGATTATTTGCTAAGAGGACCGGCAACTTATGATGAACCAGGTGTTGACCATCTCGAACAGATCATTACTCAAAAATGGCTCTCAAATATCATTAATGGTTATGAAGGGTGGATTGAATATCGTAGAACCGGATATCCGGAATTGAAACCCATTTCTGCAAGTTTAAATAATGATTTAATCCCGATAAGGCTTCCATATCCAACTGATGAAGATGCTTTAAACAATAGTAATTTTAGTAAGGCGGCTCAAGCTACTAATGGCAATAGTATAAATGCACCGGTTTGGTGGGATGAATAATACAAGGTATGGATGTTGTTTCAATACAATGGATTTTAGTTGTCGGATCTAGTTTGATTTTGTTTTGGATAGCTCCCTGGGCCAAGTCTAAAAATGACTTTTTTCGGGGCAGCAAACTGGAAAAAGAGCCTGGATTCTGGATGCTGACCAGCAGCCTGGTCATTTCTTGGCTTTTTGCCAAATCCATAACCAATGCTGCTAATTTGGGATTAAGCTTTGGTTTTGTAGGAGGATTGGCCTATGCAACCTATTATCTTTCTTTTTTAACTGCCGGGATTATCATTTATGGAATGAGAGTTCAGGGAGGTTTTGTTTCCTTGCATCATTTTCTTAATTCAAGGTATGGAAGAGGAGCAGTAATCTTATTTTCGATTTTGATCAGTTTTCGATTACTCAATGAAGTCTGGTCCAATACCATGGTAATTGGCTCTTATTTTGGTGATCAGGGTAGCTCCTCCTATTATTGGGCCATAATTCTTTTTACCCTGTTAACTGTGGCCTATACCATCAAGGGAGGATTGCGCAGTTCCCTGCTTACTGATTTGATACAGATGATTCTTTTTGGAATCCTCTTATTCGTAATTTTGGGCATGATTTTACCGGAAAAAAATGGAGATGTTTCTGCATTTGTTCAAACTGGTAATTGGACGATGGCAGGAGGCTTAAATCTATTATTTGTAGCATTAATTCAGGTATTTAGTTATCCCTTTCATGACCCGGTATTGACTGACAGGGCCTTTATCAGTTCTCCCAAAACAACCTTACGTAGCTTTATTGCTGCCACTTTTATTGGTGGCTTGTGCATTATTTTATTCAGTTTTGTAGGGATTTATGGACAGATGGAAGGTTTAGAAGGCCAGGCACCTGTAGAGGTAGGTAAACTTTTAGGCCTAGGCATGCAATTGATGATGAATTTTATAATGATAACCTCAGCTGCCTCAACCCTCGATAGTACCTTTAATTCCTTTTCAAAATTGGTGGTAGTGGATTTATCTGATCAGAAAAGGCAGACAATAAGCTGGGGTAGGAGGATAATTATTCTCATTGCTGTTTTGGGAACCATACCTGTCTTTTTGGGTGCTGAAATACTTGCAGCCACTACAATAAGTGGGACCACGGTTATTGGCTTAACTCCTATTTTTATTTTCTGGAAAAAAAAGGCTCCCAGATGGTCCTATTTTTTAAGTGTTGGAACCGGGATGCTTTTTGGAATTTGTTTAGCTATAGATGCCTGGCCGGACAGCTGGATTTTTACAAATGGAAAATATGCAGAGCTGCTGGCTGTAAATTCGGTGGCTCTTTTAGCCTGTTTTGTTGGATACTTTGTTCCTTTTTTGAAAAATAAAGCTATACCGAATTAATTTTTTGAAACGAGACTTGCCTACTTATATGAAAGAGAAAATCAGAGATATTGGATCATTAAAGGGAGAAATATTGATATTTGGAGGTGTTTATAGTAATCTTCAGGCGCTGGAAAGTTTCAAACAAGTTGCTGAAGAAAGAAAAATACCAGCTTCTAATATCATTTGTACTGGAGACATTGTGGGCTATTGTGCACAACCTGAGCAATGTGTTCAGTTGGTCAAAGACTGGGGAATTCATTGCATTGCAGGAAATGTAGAATTGAACCTTAGAGATGAAGCAGATGACTGTGGTTGTAATTTTGATGAAGGTGGCCGCTGTGATGTGTTTTCCCGACAATGGTATCCATATGCTCAAAAGCAGGTAAGTATTGAATCCCTAGATTGGATAGCCTCTCTTCCGGAGTTTATTGAATTCAACTGGAATAATAAAAAAGTACTTGTTTTGCACGGCTCTTTATTCAATACTTCAGAATTTGTCTTTAAATCAACTCCCTGGGCTCTTAAGCAAGCAAATTTTGATTTGGTAAAGGCTGAAATGATCCTTGCTGGTCACTGTGGCATTCCCTTTGCTCAGCATAATAATAAATTGTCTTGGTTAAATGCCGGGGTTATCGGTATGCCTGCCAATGATGGAAATACGGAAGTTTGGTACCTTCGATTATCCTCCGAAATTGAGCAAGGGTATGTTTTTGAAACCCTCAAATATGATCATCAAAAGGCAAATGCTTTGATGCTTGAGCAACCTTTGCCCAAATCCTATGCAAAAACATTGCTAACGGGAATTTGGGATAACTGTGAAATTCTTCCGGAAGAGGAAACAACTATGCAGGGTATGGTTTTGACTCTTTAAATGCTAAAAACCTATTTTTGTAAAAAAGAATTATGAGTGATCAGGTAATTTCTGGATTATCTTTTTCCTGGAAAAAGGAACGGAACACCATGGTGTACATATTACTTGGTATGATTCTTATGGCAACTTTGGTGGCTGCTCAACATTATCTAAAGTACAATAGGATAGTCGAGGATTTTTCTTTAGCACTCAATTTTAGCTATCAGCTGATTGTTTATGGATCGATAAGTTTATTGGCACCCTTGGTTTTTATGCTATCAGATAGATTTTCCTTTTTTCAAAAAAACAGCAATAGAATTCTGATCATTCATATGGGATTGGCTCTACTTTTAGCCTTGATTCATTGCATAATTTGCAATTTTATCCTTTTGATTTCAGATCTTGCTCCCAACATTTTTTTTCTTCCCTTTTGGAAAAAATACCTGGTGGGTATTTTTCATTTTTGGCTGCTTGCCTATGTTGGTCTGGTAGCATTAAGACATAGTAAACAAAAACATGTTCATGCTTCTCAAAAGGATACTCCTGTACCTAAAAAGCAGGAACATTTTATTTATGATCAGGTTTCAATTCCTTATGAAAATATCCTTTTCTTTGAAGCCTATGATCATTATCTAAAAATTCATACTAATGAAAAGGTCATTTTAATCAGGGCAAGTTTAAAAAAGATTCTTAGCCTCTTGCCTGCAAAGCAGTTTCAACAAGTTCATCGTTCATATATTGTTCATATGGAAAAAATTCGCTCTTATAAACCTGATTCATCGGGTGGACTAAGGCTGGAACTGGAAGGAAACAAGATGGTTAAAGTAAGCCGTAGTTACAGAAAAAAGTTAAAAGAAATATTGGAAAAGGATTAAAAGGAACTAGTTAATTGGTTTTCCCAAAATAAAAATTCATGCCACTTACGACATATTCCTGTTTCTCACGTCATAGATTAATCTACTTTGTTTGCCTCTAATATTTTTGTCGGAAATAAATCACTTCGACAAAATGCAACAATTACAAATTAGCTGGTCATTGTTTTTTATGGCCTTGCTTTCATTAACAGGTACTTCTGCACAGCATCATTCAGAAAAAATACATTTTATTGCAGAGGATGGTTTGAAAATTACGGCAGATCTATATCCAACTTTTGATTCCAGCGCTCCTATTATCATCTTGTTTCATCAATCTGTATCAAGCCGGGGGGAATATCTTAGCATTGCTCCACGCTTGCAAAAGGCGGGTTATAATGCTTTGGCTGTGGATCTTAGATGGGGGCGACGGGATTTTTGGAATAAAATCAAAAATGAAACTGCTGAAAGATATAACATCGATCCTATTCTTAAAGCCATTAATGAAGAAAAAAAAACGGAATTGATCTGGCCTACTATTTTTGATGCTTACCAAGATATAGAAGCTTCTTTGCAGTGGGTTAAAAATTCAAAGTTTAAGGGGCCTGTTTTAGTATGGGGGTCTTCTTTTTCTGCCATGCTCCAATTTAAATTAGCAGAAGAGTATCCGAAAGATATTAAGGGATTAATTTCCTATTCTCCTGGTGAATACTATCCAAAAGATACTTTGATGCTTGAAAAATGGGCCAAATCAATTGAAATTCCTGTTTTGGTCAACTGCGGAAAAAGTCCAGAAGAATTATATAGTGGAAATGCATTGATAAAAGCGCTAGCTAGTTCCGACAAAAGAATTTATCAATCAAAATTGGGCAGACATGGTTCAAGTATCTTATTCGAAGATGAAGAAAATTGGTCCATTTTGTTCTCTTTCTTAAAGACCTTTAAAAATAAGCATCGTTATTTGAATTATGCTTTGGAAGTAGGCAATTGGTTGAATCAAATAGAAAAACAAAGCGATGCCGGGGTTTCCTGGCCAGATGACCTGGATTCGGAAAAAACTAGCAATTCTCTTTCTGTCGGGATAGCTGGGAAAATACTTTTTTTGCTTCAATTGTGGAAAGCCTCCAAAGATGAAGAATGGCTTACTAAAGCAGAAATGGCTGGTGAACATTTATTAATTAATCTTCCAGCAGAAAACAATACTAACTTCGATAGGGCCGGACTATTTAGTCTTTATGGAAATATTTGTGGTGCCGGAATAGCACTTTCAGCATTGTATGAGAATACCCAAAATCAACGATATAAAACTGGTCTGGAGCAAATTGTTCAATTGATAAAATCAAAGGCGAAGGTAAATCAGGACAGCGCTTACTGGGATGCCCGCAATGATGTACTCACTGGGTTATCAGGTACCTCCTTATTTCTTTTGCATGCCTTTCATGTATTAAAAGATGAGACGGTTCTTCAGTTAGTTCGGAAAGCAGGTAATGAAATACTTGATCGTGCGTTGCACGAGAATGAAGGCTTAAACTGGCATCTTGGTCAGGATCGTGCTTTTACCTTGCCCAATTTTTCACATGGTACTGCCGGGGTAGGATATTTTCTCATCTGCTTGTATGAGCAGACTAGAGATCCTAAGTTTTTGGAAGCTGCAAAAAAAGCCTGTGATTATTTACTTTCCATTGCCCAGCAGTCTGAGAATGGCCTTCTTTTGCCATATGGCATCCCCAATGAAGGCTGGGAAAGACTTTACGACTTGGGTTGGGCTCATGGTCCTGCAGGAAGTGCTCGATTTTTTTATAAGCTGTATGAAGTGACTAAGGAGGTAAAATATCTTGATCTTTTTTCTGCCAGCGCAATCGCATTACTGAACAGTGGCATCCCTTACAATCAAGATACCGTATCATTTGGTCATGAAAATATTCCGATTGATACCAGATTCGGAATGGCGGGAATGATTCCACTTTTATTGAAAGCCAATAAGACATTCAAACAAGACAGCTATTTTGAGATGAGTGAGGTACTTACCAATTCGATAATGATTAACTCTACTCGGAAAGAAGGGAGTCTTCATTGGAGCATTCCCCGGTATGGCTTTATGGGAGAAAAGGGAAAACCCAAGGTTTTTAGCGGCTATTTTTATGGAGCGGCAGGTTTTGGATTATCATTATTGCAGATGCATGCTTCTTTAAACGATACTAATAGAAATATTAAGCTTCCAGATGATCCTTTTGATTAGAAATGAAATGGTTTATTTTAGTAATTCAAAAAAAATCTGGACATAAAAAGCTTCCCTGAAATTTAAAGAAGTAAAATAGAAGTATTTCCCCTTCGGTTTTTGAAATATGATAGAAGCAGATTGTTTTCAACATAAGGCAATCTACTTCTATTCTAATTCAACTTTATTTCTATTTAATTCTCTTACTGATCTAAGGTTGCCTCAAAATCTTCCACCATTTTCCTTGACCCAATTACCAGTGGACAGCGCTGATGTAGTTCAGTAGGTACCAAATCTAGAATTCGTTCTTTGCCGTTGATGGCTTTACCACCTGCTTGTTCGGCCAGAAAGGCCAAAGGGTTACATTCATAGAGCAATCTAAGTTTGCCATTTGGATGAAAAGTGCTGGGTGGATATAAATAAATTCCTCCTTTTAGCAGATTTCGGTGGAAATCAGCAACCAAGGATCCCGTGTATCGACTATCAAATAGTTTCTTTTTACCCTTATTTTCCTGAATTTTACAAGTCTGGATATATTCTTGATACTCGGGAGGAAATAAATGCATCTTTCCTTCATTAACAGAATAATAGGGGCCTGTTTCAGGAATTTTTAAATTGGGGTGTGTTAAAAAGAAGACTCCCGTACCCGGGTCCATGGTAAATCCATTAACTCCATTACCAGTAGAATAAACCATCATGGTAGAAGATCCATAAATAATGTATCCAGCAGCAATTTGATGATGACCTGCCTGTAAGAAATCTTGCAAAACGGACTCAGAACCTTCGGGACTTACTCGTCGATAAATGGAAAAGATGGTTCCAACAGAAACGGTGACATCAATATTTGAGGAGCCATCCAGAGGATCAATTAAAAGCACATATTGCCCTGATTCTTTATATTTTTTCTCTAACAAAACTACTTTTTCATTTTCCTCAGAGGCAATGCCACATACCTCTTGTCTTCTCTCAAAAGCCTCTATGATGATATTATTGGAAAGGATATCTAGTTTTTGTTGGGTTTCTCCTTGGACATTTTCAGCTTCGGTGGCTCCAAGAACCCCCTCATTTAGTCCCGCTCTTTGAACCTGGTGGTTAATCATTTTTCCAGCCACTAAAAGAGCAGACAATAATTGACTCATTTCTCCTTTGGCGCCTGGATATTCTGATTGTTGTTGGATAATAAATTCTCCCAGGGTGATTAATCGCTTCATGATTTTAATTGTTGGTCTTGTTTTGAAATATGTTTTTTTAATCTAAGAAATGATCTCCTTAAAGCATTGTTTTAAGGCTTTTACTATTTCTTTTTCTTCCTCTTTTTGAAGGGTGTGCGCATAAATTAAAAAGCTGGTATAATTCTCCTCCTGTCTATTCAATCGAGCATAAATAGGAACAGTATGATTGATTAAATGGTCCAATACCTGTTTTGCATTAATTCCTAAATTTTCGGCTTTCCATGAAAAATTTAGATAGGGGACCTGGTAACCAGGTCCATAAGGATAGTCTAATTTGATTTTTAAGCCGGTGATCCCCGAGAACTGAGTTTTAATAAAAAGAAGTTGTTTTTTCCACCTCTTCTGATCGTCCATATGATCATGTTGAAGGTACAAGTCAATGGCTGTAAAAAGAGCGACGATATCTTCTTTTGTGACTTTCATTCCACGTCCAATGGTTTCAATATTTGGACTATTATTGAGTGAACAAGCCTCAATCAAATCACTACGCCCAAGAAGGAGGCCACTTGCCTGTGGGCCGTTTATGGTTTTCCCACCGCTAAAAATTACCAAATCGGCACCTTGTTCTAAAATAGAATTAAAGTTATGGAGAGGGGGCAGTTGAGCAGCCGCATCCACAATGATTGGTTTATTATATTTTCGAGCAATCTTGGCAGCTTGAGGGATGGATATGACCTTCCCCTGGCAGAACCAACTGAGGGTAAAATAAACGGCAACTACATCAGGGGCACGAAGTTTTTGCTCAAAATCATTTTCGACAAGTTCAAATTCCTGGATTTTTCCTCCAGCAACATGAATAGCATGATCAAATCGATTGCGGTGAACTTTTGGACATAGGAAGACATTTGGGAAACCAGTAGTTGTTGGTAGTGCTTTTATTTTTTCTGGATCAGTTCCGGTCATACAGGCTGCAGCTGAAAGAATGATCCCGGCAGATGCTCCGGAGGAAATATGGACTGATTCTACATTTAGGAGTATGGCAATGCGATCTTCTATTGTCTTTTTTAAGCTGGGCAGGTGAACAAAATACTGACTAGCTTCTGCCATAGCTTTGGCAACTTTAGGATCCATTATTGATCCGCCTAATTCGGTCATGGAACCTGATGCATTTATGATGGTCTTGATGCCTAGTTTTTGGTAGATGTTTGCCATACTCCTAAATGTAGTGAAATTTCTGAAGGTGGAAGGTGGAAAGTTTTTCTTACTTTATCAAAATAAAATCATACTTAAGGGTGAGTTAGAATAAATTAACATTTGGTAACTTTGGATAATAGATGAATCCTTCAGCACCATAAACTTAGTTGATGAAACAATGTGTATACTTTATTATGGCTTTGGTGATAATCCTGACTTGTTCAGGACTGGGGGGGCAATCTGTTTTATTAAAAGAGTTAAAGCCTTTGATGGCTTCTCCGGATGATACTTTAAAAGTAAATAAGCTAATACAAGAATCGCGATTTTATAATCCTGGATTTACCAAACTAGCCAATGAATTGGCAGATTCTGCTATGGACATTGCGCTCAGACTTAACTTCCAAACTGGATTAATCAAAGCCCAGCGACTGAAAGGTCAAATTGCCACTTTTGATGGAGAAATATCTACAGCTATAGGATGGTATGAAAAAGCCTTAACAAATATTGGGAATAACGAGAATTTAGAAAGAGAAAAAATTAGTATTCTCCTCAGCAGGGGCCTGGCTTATTATCTGGATGGTGATTTAGGAAAAGCTTTAGAATATTATATTGAAGTGGAGCCATTGTGTCTGAAGCCTGGTTATGAAGATTTATTGGCAAAAACCTATAATAATATGGGCATTGCCTACCGACAGTTGGAGAAATATGAAGATGCCATCCGGATTTATCGAAAATCACTTCTGCTAAAAGAGCAAGATCAGGATAGCCTGGGAATGGCCCTCACTTACAACAATATAGGAATTGCCTACGCCTTTTTAAATAACCATCCGGAATCTATTCAAAATCTTGAGTTAGCCAAAAGAATATATGAATCATTAGAAGATTATAATCAAGCCAATAGTGTCAACCTATCTTTAGCCAGGTCTCTTTACGAATTAGATAAAAAGAAAGAAGCAAAGGTTTTACTCCTGAAAGCTTTTGAATTGGGTGATCCTCGAGTTCCATTTTTCGATTTAATGCAGGGTAAACTTTTGTTTTCAAAAATTTGCTTGGAAGAAAATGAATATGCTAAAGCCAATAATTACCTTCAGGAATTGTACCCCCGAATAGAAACAACTCCCTATGCTAAATCTTTGCAATCCTATTATATTTTAAAAGCATCCTCTCTCTATGGCCTGGATAGTCTGAGAGAGGCCTACTTAAACATGCTTAACCATAAGATCCTAACTGATACCATCGTTCAAACCGAGCGACTCTTGTTTGAACAAGATATGGAGACTAAATATCTGACAAAAGAAAAGGACGATAAAATCAGGATACAAGAATTACAAATAGATCGGAATAAGAAAGAAAGAATGCTTTACATAATTGCTCTTTCTGCTTTGGCCATAATTCTAGCCTTAGGATTTATTCTTTATCGACAACGTCAAAAGGCAAACAGAGTTTTGAATATAAAAAATGCTCAGATTAAGAAGTCATTGGAGGAAAAGGAAGTCCTTTTAAAGGAAATTCACCACCGGGTAAAAAATAATTTACAGATCATTTCTTCCTTGCTCAATCTTCAATCGAGACAAATAAAAGACCCTAAAGCCTTAGAAGCCATCAAAGAAGGAAGAAATCGAGTAGCTTCAATGGCCTTAATTCATAAAAACTTGTATCAAGAAGATAATCTGGTAGGTGTGGATGCAGCCGAATACATCGACAAACTAACAGACAGTTTGATGAGCAGCTACCAGATAAATGAAAATCAAATTCATTTCCAAAAAGATATAGATCCAGTTCAGTTGGATGTAGATGTAGTCATTCCCCTAGGGTTAATCTTGAATGAAGTCATTACCAATTGCCTGAAATATGCATTTGCAGAAGACGAGTATGGTACCATTCAAATGAGTTTAAAACAAGAAGAAGAAGGAATTAGATTATTAGTTGCTGATAATGGGCGGGGTTTACCATCAGATTTTAATTTGGAAGAATTAAGTAGTCTGGGTTTTCGCTTAATTAAAGCTTTTACTCAAAAATTGGAAGCAATCTTAAATATTTCTTCTAAAAAAGGAACCCAAATAGAAGTATTTATTCCAAACTAAAAAACCGATTAATATGGCCACCATAAGAGTATTAATTGTTGAAGATGAACCCCTTATTGCCGAAGATATCAGGGATTGTTTAACCAATGTTGATTATTCTGTTACAGCTGTTGCTCATAATATGGAACAAGCGGTGGCAGCACTAAAAAAAGAAATTCCCGATCTGGCCTTATTGGATATCAACCTGGGGAAAAATATGGATGGTTTGGAAATTGCAAAAATCATCAATGAACAGTTTTTTATCCCTTTTTTATTTCTTACTTCTTATTCCAATCGTCCAGTGATTGAAAAAGCAAAGGTTACCCGACCTATGGGCTACATTATGAAACCCTTTAATGAAAGGGATCTTTATTCCAGCATCGAAATTGCTTTATACAATTTCTCTCAGGGATCGAGACCAAGGCATTTTCAAATAGGAACGCTCAATCAAAAAATAGAATCCCCTCTTACTGAAAAAGAATTTGAAATCCTTAAAGATATTTATGAAGGCAACACCAATAAACAATTGGCTGCTAAGCACTTTGTTAGTATTAATACCATAAAAACACATATCCAAAATATTTATGATAAATTAGATGTTAATTCGAGATCTAGTGCAATCGCACGATTAAGAGAACTTCTTTCGTGATGAACGGCTTGGGTACATTATTCAAATTCACCCAAAAGAATGAGCCCACAATTCTTGAAATTGTTGAATTTTGATTTAGAATGGCACGTTCATCATAAATATTAATACTATGAAAAAGAAAACAATCTTATTCCTCCTGGCAATTTTTAGTAATCTAAATATTATGGCACAAACCAGTGTAAATCCAATTCAGTTGGCCTTTAACGAAGGGGAAGACCTAATTTCCGTTCGGGGCAATTTGACCAATGGTATTATTTTAAATGATTTAAGTTGGGCCTGGAGAAGCTCTGTGGCTTGTTTTCCGGAAAACCAGGCAGAATATTTTACCGGAAATCAAGTATTCTATCAATTAGATTTGCCCTCGTATACCAGTTTTGTGATCACGGTTACCCCAGATGATAGAAATGCTAATTTTAGTTTGTATGCCTATGAACTTGGCAGACTTAGGCCTGAAAATATGCCTCCTAATATAAAAAGATGTGTTCGATGTGAGGCGGATCATTATTTTGAAAGAGATTGGAAAAATAGACCCAATGATCATACTCGAACTGTTAAAGATATTTTGGCCATCCGGAACCCCTATCAGGTGCTGATAGCTGTAGTTGGTGCAAATGGACTTTCAGAAGGAGAATTCCAATTGGAAATAAAATCTTCTCCTTATAGGAGACCTACTAGAGAATAAATGGAAGGAGTCGAAATATTATTCTTAAGTATTTTTGAATAAATACCCAATACCCAATACCCAATACCCAATACCCAATACTCAATACTCAATACTCAATACTCAACATATGTCAGGATCCTTCAAAAAAAATCTAAAAAAAATAAAATGGATTGACTCTTCAGAACTGCACTTTCCTTTGACAAAAGAAGAGTTTATCCAGCGATTAGAATCGAATTTAGATCCTTATCGGCCACAGGGTATGTTTGAGGCCTTTTCAAGTAGTCCAAATGATTATGTAGGTAAAATAAAGGGAGATATGGTATTGATGAGGCGTAAACGGAAGATTTTTGATTGGACCGGAGGCGCCGTTTTAGTAGATGGACGATTGAGAGAATCAGTAGGCGGGGTGGTTTTTTCTTCTGAAATAAAATTTCCTGATTGGATACCCAGGATTGTCATTATCTTTTTGAGTCTTATATATGGTTTTTTCTTTCTATTATTTTTTAGTGGAACTCTGACCCCAGAAGAATCCTGGATGGGACTTTTTTTATTGCTTCATGCTGTTATTATCCTCTCTGTTTTTTACTTACTTTTTAGAAAGGCTATCAGCTCTGGCAAATATCATTTTGAAAAAGATATTAAGGAATTTATGAAATAATTTAATTTTGTTTCCAAATTCTTACAATCCCGTCTAGGCTTCCACTCGCTAAAAATTGGCCATTGGGAGAAAATGCCAAGCTAGTTACGGTCATTTGATGGCCTTGATACATCATCATAGGTTTTTGAGATATCGTATTCTCGACAACGGAATAAATATGGATGGTTTTAGTAGGGCCTGAGATGGCTAGTAAATCCCCTTTAGGATTAAAAGCAACTGCACGAACAGGCATTTTTACTTTAATTTTTGAGCGTCCATACGGACCAAAAGCAAAAGTCTCAGCGGTCATCAGCAATCTTTGGGTGATTTCTCCATCAGGAAGACTTAATACCCTTGTTCCCTCTGAACCTTCCCCACTTACCAGTATTGATTCATTTGGATGGAAGGCCAAGGCACACATACTGTAGGCTCTTGTGCGTTTGAGGAGCTCACCTGATTCTGGATCATATAGTTTTACTGGAATATCTGCTGCCAGGTAATTGTGCTTTGGGCTAATTGCCAAATTCAAGGCTGATGATTTGTGATCGATACTGCGTAAGATCTCTCCATTTACAATACTTAAAAAATCAATATTCCCATTCTGATTTCCTATTACAACTGATTCATTTTTGAAGAACTCTAAACATAGGGCCCATTCCTCCAGTTGGTGAGTCCAGATTACTTGTCCGGATTTTAAATTCCAAAGCCTAATCTCTCCTTGTCCATCAGTTGCAGCAAGGGTAGATCCGTCTTGAGAATAGGCAAGATCATAAATTTCTGCCTCATGGTTTAACTCTTGAATTAACTTCCAGTCTTTAATGTCCCAAACTTGAATTTTAGCATCTAATCCTGAAGCAGCTATATGATCGCCAGATGGTGAAAACACTAAATTCGTAATACCTCGATTTCTTCCTTTAAGGATTTTATAGGATAAACTATCCTGAAAAGATAACACTGAATTGCTTTCAGGTGTCTCTGATTCATGGTGGCAGGCAATTAGGAAAAGGCTTAATAATAAAATTAAGCCATTGGTTTGTTTTTTCATTCCAAAAGGATTATTTGGGAATTAAAAGAAGGGTATCTCTACCACTTTGTAATCTTAGAAAGGCTTCGTCAGGTTGTATGGCTAAATTGATAAATTGCCCTTGCCCATTTGACAGCTGAAAATGCATTTCTCCTCTTGCGGAAGAGGCAATGTGTACAGAGGCGCGATTTACCTCATCCAATGTTAAAGCAGCTCCACGGCTAATATCTCCCGTGACATAACCACCTCTTTCATTTCCTTCGGCATCAAAGATTAAAATTCCGGAAACTGCCTCACCTCTTTTAAACCGTTTGCCCAACATAATTGGTTCAGGGAGAGGCGCCGCTAATGTAACACGTGGAGTACCATTTTGGTCAACTATATTTAATTCATTCAAAGTTAATACCTGAGGGTTTTGAGCATCCATTAAAGCAATAGAGAAATGATTGTAGATAAGCCATGAAATTAGAAAAAATAAGATAAAAAGAAGGGCAACCAAACGAGTTATAAGTTTATAATTTTTACGAAGTCTTTCTATATCATCTGAATAATTATTCATGTTTTAAGGATATTTTCAAAAATACAAGCAAGCAGATTATTTGGCCTTTTTCTCAAGACTATGAATGAAATGAATTCGTTACACCTGAGTTGGAAAAAATATCCTATTTTGGGCAAAAAGAGAATGAAACAATGTGTTAGCCTAAAAAATGGATACCTCTTTCTTATTGCCTTTATGATTTATTCCTGCCAAAATGACTCGCCTAATAACAGTCCTTCAGCAGTAACAGAACAAATTGCAGCTTTAGGTGAAGGAGCTCTTTGGAACCCCCTGGATCAAAGTTTATTATGGATTGATATTTTAGATAAAAAACTACATATCCATAAACCCCAAACTGGTGAGAATCGTGAATTCGACCTCCCTCAGATGGTTGGAACAGTGGTCCCTAGCGGAGAAAACCAGGTCTTGGTAGCTTTGCAAGATGGCATCTATGAGCTAAGTACTGAAAATGGGGACTTGAAAAAAGCAATAGAAGCAGAACCAGGCACTGAAGGGAATCGATTCAATGACGGGAAATGTGATCCTGCCGGCCGATTTTGGGTAGGCACCATGGCTATGAATGGAGAGGAAAGAAAAGGAAGCTTGTATAGGATTGATGGAGATTATTCCCTAAATAAAAAAATAGATACCGTCTCCATCTCGAACGGGATTGTCTGGTCCCTGGACAAAACCAAAATGTATTATATAGATACACCCACCAAAAGAGTAATGGAATATCAGTATGACAATGCGACTGGGGACATTTCCAACCCAAGGGAGGCCATTATTATCCCTGATTCCTTAGGCTTACCTGATGGAAGTACCTTAGATGCTGAAGGAATGTTGTGGATTGCCATGTGGAATGGTCATTGTGTGAGTAGGTGGAATCCTTCAACAGGTGAGTTACTTCAAACTATTAATATCCCTGCCCTCAATGTTACCTCCTGTGCATTTGGAGGAGAAAACTTAGATATCTTATATGTAACAACGGCTGAAGTAGGAATGGATGGGGACCAAAAAAATAAGTATCCTGATGCTGGTAAATTATTTGCTGTCAAACCAGGCGTTAAAGGAGTACCTGCTTTTGTGTTTGATAAATAATCATATTTTCTATTACTTTACCTCGCTATATTACATAACCATCAAACTCGAAGCCTAATAATGTCCAATACTACTAATACCCGAACTGCTTTTATTTTCCTGGTCAGTTTGTTTTTTATGTGGGCCTTCCTGACAGCTATGAATGATATTCTCATTCCATTTGTCAAAGAACTATTTGATTTTGGCTATACGGAAGCGGCACTGGTTCAGTTTTGTTTTTTTGGGGCTTTTGCCCTCATGGCCATTCCTTCAGCTAAAGTATTGGAAAGAGTAGGCTATCGAAAAGGAATAGTCATTGGCCTGGCTTTAATGGGACTAGGAGCATTGCTCTTTTTTCCAGCTTCTATAGCAGTATACTATCCTTTGTTTTTAGGGGCATTATTTGTATTAGCCACGGGGGTTACCATGCTTCAGGTGGCGGCTAATCCTTATGTAGCGGTTCTGGGACCACCAAATACTGCTGCCAGCCGTCTAAACCTGGCTCAGGGATTTAATTCAGTGGCTAAAATCATTGCCCCCTTATTTGGTAGTGCTTTAATCCTTACGGGTATTGAAAGCCTACCTCAGGAACAGCAGGCGGAAGCAGTTCAGGTTCCCTATATCGGTTTGGCAATAGTCCTTTTCGTTCTGGCTGGCGTATTTGCGTTTATTCGACTTCCAGATATGAAGGATTTAGATTCTATGAAGGAGAGTGAAGAAACTTCTACCAAGAAATCAATCTGGGAATTTCCCCATTTGTTATTAGGGGCAGGTGCTATATTTATGTACGTCGGAGCTGAAGTTACTGTGGCAAGTTTTATGGTTAGCTTTTTAGGAGAATCTCATATTGCAGCCTTAAAACCAGAAGATGCCGGAAAATATCTGTCCTTCTATTGGGGAGGCCTGATGATTGGCCGGTTTTTAGGAGCTGCCATCTTGCAAAAGATAAAATCTCAACAACTCCTGGCCTTGATGTGCCTGGCAGCTATGGTGTTATTGATCATTGGTATTTTGACGAATGGTTGGTTAGCAGCCTGGGCCTTGATCTTGATCGGCTTTTGTAATGCCATCATGTGGAGTAATATCTTTACCCTGGCCATCGATGGTTTGGGTAAATTTACCAGCCAGGGATCGGGCTTATTGGTAACGGCTATTGTAGGTGGTGCTATTATACCATTGCTACAAGGAGTATTAGCTGATAATTTTGGATTGCAGTTTAGTTATGTGATTGCGATTGTTTGTTATGTGTATATTCTTTTTTATGCGGTGAGGGGGTATAGGGTGGGGAAAAGCTAGTTCCGAGGTCCCTAGGTAGAATTGTATGCTTTATTCGAATTACAAGCAAAATAGAAGCTAAAAAAAACTACCCTGGAGGGGCTTAACAAGATCAATGCTGACCCTGTTTAGCCCTTCCAGGGCACATAATAATGCATGAATCTATGCCCAGGGCTACTAGCCCAGGGCAAATGCTATTTTTGCCTTCCAGGCAAATGAATGATAATTGTAATGACTTCGATTAATTTATCATCTTTATCAAGAAAAACAATGCTATAGCTGGGATAAAAACCTAATTAGCTTCTTTCAAGGCTTGACAGGTTTTTCAATTTTTAGAAACTGAGTTTAATATCATGTAATACATCTCAACAGCTATTATTGTCTTTGTTAGATTACTGTTGTAATCCTTATCTGATTTGTTAGATAAAAATAAATTTCCAATCACTGTAGGACTTAAAGAAGGGTTACTTGTTTGTAAATCGATATATTTAGCAATTAAATTCCCCTCAGTTTTTACTTTACTTAAACAGTTTAAATAAGGTTTGTCAGCATCTACTTTTATCATGGTTCTTGATTCGTTTTGGTTTGAACCTACGGTTTTTGGTAGAGCTATGTCTTCATACGACTCCTCATATTCTGTATATATGAAATCTTTAAACTCGGTTAACCTTAATTTTTGTCCCAATTCAATATCTTTTGTTGAGAATTCGGATTTTTCCGGCAGATTCCATCTTGAAATTGCGGATATGAAGGATTCTAGTTGTCCATCATAATTTCTATTAAGGAATTCATTAAAAGATTCCACTACTAAATTTAAGTCTTTCTTAAAGTTAGATGGAAGGCAGGCTTGATATCTATTATTTAAATCCAGTGTTTTATTGGAGGAGCATGCAATTATTAATGCCAGACCTAATATAAATATAGTAGTTGTTAGTTTCATTTTGTTCTCAATATCTAGGGTTTATACAAAACTTTTACGCTTATTAACTTGAACACCCGAACACTTGATAACGTGAACACATTTAAAGCCTAATTGAATCCCCAAGCCTAAAAATTGAGGATTCAATTAGTATAAGCACTACTAATTAAGGCTTAATCACCTTCTTCTTCTCTTTCTCCTTCTTCTTCAAATAACTCTGCCCCTCAACAATCCACTCCTTAGCCTCTTTACCTTTTAAGTGATGGTCAAAGAAGTGCGATACCTTATTAAAATAATCTTTTTGGTTCTCTTTTTTAGCCAAACCATGATTTTCACCTTCGTACAGCAGCATGATAAGCGGCTTAGATAGGCGTCTCATGGTGATGTACATTTCAATACCCTGATGATAATCAACAGCTCCGTCTTTATCTCCAAAAGTCATCAACACAGGAGTTGTTATATTTTTGGCTTGGAAAACAGGAGAATTGGCAATGTATTCATCCATTAAATTCCAATAAGGTTCACGAAGTCTTCCCTGGCTGGTTTCAAAAATTTGCTGATCCGGAGTACCTGAATTCCAGTATATAGAGTTGTACATGCTGATCATATTGGTCAAGGGTGCTCCTGCAATAGCTGCCGAAAATAGATCCGTCTGGGTAATGATAAAAGCAGTTTGATATCCTCCCCAACTATGGCCCATTAGCCCAACTTTATCCTTATCAATCATACCCGTTTTTAACACCTTTTCAACAGCAGGTACTACACAATCAACAGCAGACTCTCCAGGATGATTGGTCTTGTAAACGATATCTGGTTGAAAAACAAAATAATCATTTTGGATATAATGGGTGAAATTGTAGGCACTTCGATCAGAAGGAGCATAATAGTTGTTTTTAAAATCCGTACGTCGCTCATAGATGTACGTTATCATCGGATATTTTTTGCCTTTTTCATAATTGGCAGGGTAGTGGAGTAGGCCTTGTAATTTTTTGCCATCCTTATTTTTATACTCGATCAATTCTGTTTTTCCCCAGGCAAAATTTTCCTGCTGTGGATTGGTATTGGAGAGCTGTTTCGCTTGATTCAGGTTGTTTTTGGCGAAAAAGATATCAGGAGAATCGGTATAACTTTCTGAAACAAAGGTGTAGGCATCTGCATCTTTGGCCTTTCTCAGGTTTCGGATTCGTTTATCCTGGAGGATCTTATCTCCCATTTCCCAATTACTATTTACAGAAACGTAGCCAGATTCTTTAGATTTATCTCCAAAAATGCTGAAAAAGAGCGGCTTTTCAGGATCGATGTAATTTTCTTCCCGATCTACTCGATAGACTCTGTACCTCATGTCATCCTTTTCTCCCTCGGTCAGTTTTTTATGACCACTGCCATCTGGTTTGAAAGCCCAGATATCATATTCCGTATAAAGTATTATTTCCTTATCATCTTTAGTCCAACCTCCTTGTCCGTAAGGAGGGAGGATGTCCCTAGGGCCATCATAACGTGTATTCCAAAATGGCGTTTTGATGTCTTTGGTAAGGTTAACCGTCTTACCCGTTTTTACATTATAGGTGTGCCAGTGATTATCAATAAAATAAACTAAGTATTGTCCATCCGGAGAACTTCTATAGAAGTTGTTTCTAGGAAAGTTTTTCATAGCCAGTTTTCGCTGCCCTGTTTTGGCATCTGCCAAATACACATCAGCATGTCTCAATCTAAATTGAGCTCCATATGGACTTTCATCCATTAATACCATGGACTCTCCTTTACCTACCATACTGGCATCATTAACATTTTTATCCTCAATTTGCACAAAATTATCATCAGCTATATTCCAAACTGATAAAAATGTTTCATTCCGATCTCTATTATAGGTCCTTCTTTGTCGAGGCATGATATCAGCATCTTTCCAGTGCCAGATTTCCATTTCTGGAACCTTCTCTTCAGTGGCTTTTTTCTTTTTCTTATCGTCTTTCTTCTCTTCTACTTTTTCATCCCAATCATCGATCCCTACAAATATTCTGCTTAGATCCTCAGACCATCTTGGTGTGTAAGTTTCCCGGATGTGCATGGCCGTAGGAAAATCTTTTCGGGAACTAGGGTCAAGTACTAACTTATCAGCACTATTTTCTAAATCTTTGTAGGCATATATTTTGTGATTGGCCTCGGTATAGGAAGTATCGTAAATGGCCTGCATAAAGGTAAGGGCGGAATGATCTTCTTCCCAGGCTAATTTTCGGAAGGTGGTGGTATCACTTGCCAGAAAGCTGATGCTGTATTTTTGAAGATCAAACAATTCTACTCCATTACCTCTCTTTTTCTCCGCATCAATAATATAAGCTAGCAGGTTTCCTTTTTTATTAATGGCCCATTCTGAGACATTGCCAATATTTCTAGAGGTACCCGTTTCTAAATTGCGTACGATAAGGTCTTTCCCCTTAGCTTTACTACCTTTTGGAGGGTAGGTAGACATAATTAAATGTTTACCATCCTCACTGATGCTAAAACTGCTAATGCTTTCGAAGGTTTCTTCTTCACCTGAATCTAGGTTTAGAAGAATGACTTTATTTTCTATGCGTTTTTTCTTCTTCTTCATGGATTCCTCTTCCTTAGGAGAATAGCCTTTTTGGATGGCAACCCATTTACTGTTGACTGAAAATTTTGGAATATTGGAATGCGCAAATTTATAGGCTTTCTCGCCATTAGTACTTTTTATATGCAAGGTGTCACTCTCATTTACAAGAGTAACACGATAGGCCATCCATTGCCCATCATCAGAAATCCAGTTAAAGAAGGAAAGCCTTTCCCAGGTTTGATAATCCTCTGTTGTTAAGGTGGGTAATTTGGCCTCTTGGGCTAAACTTTGGTAGCCCATTTGCATCATAAGACAAATGCAAACTAGTACGAGGTTATGTCGCTTCATAATAATTAGGTTTCGTTTAAAAAGATAATTATCAAAATTATCCTGAAGATAGTTTTTGACTAATAAAAAATGAAGAACAGACAATGAAATAAAATGACTAATTTGATTTTGCCCTTTTACTTTTTACTTTTTAGCATCTACTCAAGTTGCAGCGCAACTTGAGTAGATGCTAAAAAATAGCCCTCAACTTTAAGAAAAGAAGAGGGCATGGCTAAGAAAATTTAGCTATCAAATTGTATACACGGGATTGATTTTTTAGGTTTTAGGTGTAGCTATCTTGGACTTGTGATGCATTTAAGTATATTAGCAAAAGTACAAGCTTAAATAGCCTGAGATGGCTCGTCCCCAAACTATCGAGATTTGACTCAATAGATGGGGCGAACAATTGGGGTTATTTTGGATAGTTCACTGTTCATTTGGTTTCCATTCCTCTCATCAATTACTTTTTGGGATAATACAGGAGTAATTTTTTTTGTTTTAGGACTTAGGAATCAATTTATCCAGGGGCCATCACTTATAAAATTGTAATTAATTTGCTTTCTTTCCAGTTTTAAGGATTCACATCCCCAGTCTCTTTTTTTCTCTTAATCCTATTATATTTGATCGCGTTAGGAAGGAGATTAAAAAAATAAAAAAAAACTTTGCAGCCATAACCTTTTTTAAAAAAGGAGAATAAATGAGTAAAAAGTATCAAGAAGACGAAAACCTATATACTCAGATAAAAAATAAAAACGAGCTAGTTACCAAGCGCTTATTTACAGAGTTGAAAACTCCCTTTAAGTTGTTCCTGCTTAAATCTTATTATTTATCGGAAGAACAGATTTGGGATATCTACTGTGACGCATTTACCATCTTTTGCATGAACATTAGGGAAGGGAAACTAGAATTGCCCTTAAACAGTAGTTTAAAGACTTATTTTTTTGGTATTGGAAAAATGTTTGTGCTGAAACACTACGAAAAGGTTAAACGAAAGAAGGAAGATCCTTATGAAGAGGACAACCAGGTTTTTCAACAGGATCTTCAACCCAGTATATTGGAAGTTTATGAAATTGACTGGCAAAAAAAATTGATTAAAAAACTACTTGAAAAAGTAGGAGATTCTTGTAAAAAAATATTGATTTTAAGTTTTATAGAAGAAAATTCAGATGAAGCCATAGCCAATAAAATGAACATCGCTTCTTCTGGGGCAGTTCGGCAAAAGCGATTTACCTGCCTCGAAAAACTCAGAACATTGGTTAGGAGACAGAGATTTAGTTAGAAGGGGGAAAGGGGAAGGCGGAAGTTTTTGGCAGATTCACAAGGTATGCAAAATGATGAATGAAGATAAAATATACCAATTTTTTCAAAATCAACTGAGTGCTTCAGATTGGGAGGCTTTCATTGCATTATGGAAGGATGATGCTGGATTTAGGGCAAAAGTCCTGGATTACCAAGTTATATATGATGGTTTGGAAGGCATGAGTGTAGACCAACTTCGTTCAAAAATTGAAGAGTGGAAACAAGAAATGATTGAACCTTCTTCTGTTGGATCAGATATTCAAGAGGACACAGAACCACTAGACGAAGAAACTCAAAGTGAACCTAAATTTCAACAATCGGATCTCAGTTTAACAGAAAAAATGGAAGATTTTGACATTGTTAAGCAAGGATTTAGAGGATTGCGATATGAAAAAATGAGGGCAAAAGTTCAGGAATGGGCAGAGGAAGAATCCCAGCCTTCCGGAATATTTAAACTAATCAGCACAAAATCCTTCATCCGAATAGCAGCTTCTCTACTCATAATTATTATTGCGGGCTTGTTTTGGTGGTCAAACAATAACTCAGCCCAATCCAACAATTTGCTGTCTTTTGCAGAAAATTCTTACGTGCCTCCAGCGGATTTTTCAAATCGTTCCAGTGCAAGCAGCACAATTTTGTCTGATGCTCGCCTGGAAGCTGAACAGGGTAACTTGTCAAGAGCCCATCAATTGCTGAATACCATTCCGGCGAATGATAGTTTATTTATTCTCAGCCTTTATTACAAAGGACATGTTTTCTACCAAATGCAAGAATATGAGCAATCTCGTGATGTCTTTGAAATACTGAGTCAAGAGACAAAAAGCAAAGAAATTCCAATCAAAGGAATAAACCTGGACAATGCTGGCTGGACTCTTCTGCTTTGTAATTTCCATTTGTATGCAGAGAATGGTTTAAGCAAGGAAGAAACCTCTGCTCTACAATCAGATATAAAGGCATTTCTCGATCAGTCTAATCCTCAGGATGATTACCATCAAAAGGCCTTAAAATTTAAGGACAATTTAGATTAAGCTCTAAATTGTGATCTTTTCCTCCAAAATACACCTGCCACTAAGCCAAGCGTTATTAAAGTGAGAAAATACTTGAAGGAAAAAGAGTTCATAGTCTCCAGAGGCCTTGTATCACCAATTGTGTTAAAGGCAGCCCAATACCTTGGATGAGCTCTTTCCTGATCTTCCGCTTCTTTTATATACTGTTGCTTAGCATTAGAAAGAGCTTCATCTTTACGGATTCCTTCTGCCAGATTCTGATAATAATAGGACATCAAATTTTGTGTCTGTTTGTCATTTATGTTCCAGAGAGTAGTAGTAATACTCTTAGCTCCTGCATGGGTAAATGCCCTGGCAATACTAATAATGCCTTCGCCTCGAGAGACCTTGCCAGTACCGGTTTCACAAGCACTTAAAACCACCAAATCAGCGGGAAGTTGACGATCATACAGCTCTCGAACGTACAATTTATGGTTTTCCTCCTTTTCAGAATTTAGGTTGGAGAAGGCTATGTAAGAGAAATTAGGAGACTGATCATTTACTTTGGCATGTGAAGCGATGTGCAATATGTTATAATGAGGAGCATCCTGGAGAAATTGAGTTTTTGTGGCCTTCCAGTTTCGTTTAAATTCTCCGCCTAATAAAGACTTAATTTTTAAACCCTCCGGCTCGTTAAAAAGAAGGGTGTCCAGGTCATTTCTCAATGCCATAAGTTTTGGCTGATCCCGTTTTACCTTTCTAAAAGCAGGTGCATACACCAATAGTCTGGATTTAGTAAAGGCAGAACCTTCTTTCTTCATGATTTTTAGCATGGAGGCAGAAAAGCACTGACTAATGTTGCGATCTTCCATTAAATAGGGGAGTTCGCGAAAATTTAGAACCTGACCATCCACTGGCTGGGTTAATAATGCATCAAAAGGGATATATCCCAAAACTCCATCAGGAATAAGTACTAAATTTTTGGAATGACATTGTTTAAAGACTGGCTTCAATAGTTTCTCATATAAACTATATGCTTTATGACAATAATCAGCATCATTTGCCATAAAAATATCCTCTTTTATATTTGAGGCATATGCTGTTAAAGTAGAATTCCAATCTTCCTTAAACACTTGAATTCCTTCCTGATTTGGATCGATTAGGAATATGAATAAATCTTCATCTCCCAGGAAATAGGAGATTAAGGATTGATCCTTTTCCAGCAATTGTTCCCTGATCTCAGCAGAGGATACCACCTTATTTTGAAATTTCAACTCATAATATTTTGGATTGTCTTTTTCCAGCTGAGCTATTTGTGATTGGTATTGTTTTTTTAGTAAAAACTTTTTCTTCTTTAAAGAAGCGATTTCTTCTTCATTTTTGGCTCTAAAAATATTTTGGTCAAGGATTACCAATTTAGCTTTTAGGAGATTTAGCTTCTCCAATTCTGAAGGCTTTAATCCGGCATAATTTTCAGCCCTGGTTTTATTGACGGCTTCCAAAAGGGTTACAGCTTTACATTTTTCGGCAAATTCAAATGCTTTTTCATAATAAGGTTCCCCCATCTCAAAGGCTATTTGTATGGCCTGTTCAAAAACCGGATAACTTTCTGCTGTAAGAAATTGTTTGTCTAAATCAGAGCTGTAATCCTTTCGGATGTTTTCAATTAAATCAATAGCCCTTTGTGAGTTTTGCCAGGCCAGTTGATGAATATTTGAGTCATTATGTTTCCTTCCATATTCATAAAGAGCCCTACTTTTTTTTCCCAGTATATTTAATAGTTCTTTATCAGAAATTATTTCTTGATCAAGCCTGGGGGTTTCGGAGATATGCTCTGAATTAAAATCACGGACTACCTGTATTAAAGCAGATTGGTAAAAACTTAAGGCCTTTTCAAAATCATCTTTATCGAAAAAGACATCACCTAATGCTGTCATACTCCTGGCCGTACTTACATTTTTTTGGCCCTTATATTTTGTTTCAAACTCTGTAATTGATTTATTATAAAAGGTAATGGCTCTATTGGAAAGTTTTCCAGAGGCATAAGTATTCCCCTGCTCATAATAAGTAGCTCCTTTAAAGGTGTTATGAAACTTTTGTAGTTCCAGAGATTTGTCAAAAAAAGAAAGTGACTTTTCCAGGTTTCCTATCTTTCTATAAAGAACTCCCAAATCTTTATAAAGAGAAATCACTGAGTTGAGCCTGGCCTTTTTATGATTGGGGTCTTCGAAATCTTTTTCAAATGCCTTCAGGGATTTAATATAATATTCCTCTGCTTTTTTATATTCTTTTTTCCGGCTGTAAATACGAGCAATTTGACGGTCATGGTGCTTTAGGTTGGGAGTTTCATTTAAGAGCTCGGCTTTTTTTACTTCAAATTCCCTGCTGTAATAAAAGGTTTCCAAAGCCTCGTCATAGTTTCCTTGTTTCACTTGCATGTCGGCAAGCCATTGGTAGGTACTATTTAATAAGTTGTAATGTTCAGGATTTAATTCCTTTATTTGAGTCAATTTGCTGCTTACTTGTTGGAAATACTCTTGCCCAATTTTTAAGGCACCTGTTTTATAGTAATAAATTCCCCATATCTGTTGTAATTTCAGATAATTTAAATCCTCAGCTAATTGATTTTTATTGAAAAATTCTTGACCCTCTTTTAGAAACAAATGAAAATCAGAGAGATTACCATTCCACCCGGCATATTCTGCTTTTTCAGCTGCACAACCTACAACCACATTGTAATACTCATATTTTTGAGCCAACTCTATGGCCTCATCTAAAGATTGCTGTGCCTTTTCAATGTTTGTCATTGCATCATAAAGAGCTGAATTTCTCAGGGAGCTTATTTTATCCAAGACCGGATTTTGGGCGATGCCCTTTAGGTAAATAATAGCGAAGAAGATTAATACCACAATAGGTTTTAATCCAGCTGTGTGATTAATGTTTTGCATGTATTGGTTTTTTTGAGGTATCCTAAATATAAAAAGGGTTAAGATACATGCACAACATAATCTTTGCTATGTAATCAGAGATTATGTGTGGTTATAATGTATCTAAAACCCTTTTTTATTCTTATCTATAAAAATACAGAAAAATTAATAGACTTTGTACTGTATTTAATTCTATTGACAAAGTGTTTACATTATTTTACTGCTGTATCTATCATCATACTCTTTGTAATGATCTTGTTATTTAATGTGGCTTCTATATTAACAAGAATCTTTACTGCTTCGTCAATTTTTTTTATTTCACTCTTATTCAATTGGATCAGGCTATAATAATCCTTTCCTCTAACCTGGTCTTTGAATACACCTTTCTTAAAAATTATATTACCGGCGGAATCTGTTATTTCAAACTTCCGTATGGCAAAATTTAATATCCATTCTGAAACGGCAAAAGATTGCCAATTGCAATATAATTCTCCTTCCTCGGGAACCTCTCCATCTTCACATGGGCAACCTCCATAAAGTGCTGTTTCAATTACTTTTTCAGTTCTTACCCTATATTTTTGATACTGCTCTTTGTACAAACTTAATTCCTCCCTTAGTGGATCACAGTTTTCTTTACACCTGTTTAATTCTTGGGCTGTGGCGTACAAAAGGACCTCAATGGCGGTAGCGGTACTAAACTTCTCTACTTGACCATCATCTAATGTTACTTCTTTGTTTGCATGCAGGCTTAAAAAAGCTTTTTCAGATTTTTGAAACAGGCCAAAAAACAAAAGGTTAATTAAATCTATTAACCAGGATAAAAATGATTTTCTCATACCGGGCAGGTGGTTTTATAATAAAATAGGCGAAGGGGTTGTATTAAAGTCAATTTTGGAAAAAATTGACTTTAAAAAATATATTTTCTCCTTTTAAGTGCAGATTATATATTAAAATAAAAACTAAAATTTTTTGAAATTTTAGTTTTCACACAAGCCCTTCCCCTTTATCCTAAATTTTTGATTTTTGTTACTAAGAAAATCATTTTTTTTGAAAAAAAGTTCCTTGTTTCAAGAAAGAGTTGATTAAATCGCAATTATTTCCTTCAAAATGAACTTTTTATAGCACATTTTCACACCAGTGTTTAACCTTTATTCCCAACCAGCGGCTTCCAATAAAAAATAAAGGCAAACAAATGGCTAGATTAACCCAAAATCGATTTTGAAAAATATATTCCTGGTAAAAAGCTTCTGTTTCACCAGTATGAATGAAGAAACATAATAAAAACTTTCCAGCTTCTACCTTCCAGCTTCTACCTTCAAAAAAATCTCAGGATTTACTTATCTTCAATTTTTATCCTCCGGCTGCTGTTAATCCGGGTTTTGAGTATGGCGTTCAGCCTCAATAGAAATCATGGATCTGACAATTTTCTTTTAAGCTAATTATTCAATTAATTGATGTTTATGAAAAACCAACTATTTGCTTTTTGTTTTATCGCCTGCATTGCTATGGCTTGTTCACCACAAACTCAAGAATATAGTTCATCAGAGGCAAGTGGAAATGGAACTTATTTTGACAACAGTGGTAGAGATGATGTTCTCAGTGGGGGAGTCAAATTGATTCCAATCAATACTGCCAAGGGTACTTTTAATGTCTGGACTAAAAGGACCGGAAACAATCCCACCATGAAGGTGCTCTTACTCCATGGTGGTCCGGGAGCTACCCATGAATATTTTGAGGCTTTTGATTCTTACTTCCCTGGGGAAGGGATTGAATATTATTATTATGATCAGTTGGGATCTTATTATAGTGATAATCCAAATGATTCTACCCTTTGGACCATCGAACATTTTGTAGAAGAGGTGGAGCAGGTCAGAAAAGCCCTCAACCTGACTAAAGATAATTTCTATTTGCTCGGCCATTCCTGGGGAGGCATTTTAGGGATAGAATATGCTTTAAAATATCAGGAAAATCTAAAAGGATTGATGATTTCCAATATGATGAGCTCTATTCCTGAATATGTAAAATACGCCCAAGAGGTCTTAGGTCCTCAACTGGACAAAGAAGTTTTGGATGAAATTATGGCTTTTGAAGCGGCTCATGATTATGCCAATCCAAGATACCAGGAATTGGTTTTTACTCATTATTATCCTGAGCATGTGCTTCGCATGCCTTTGGATGAATGGCCAGATAATGTCAACAGAGCGTTTAAAAATATCAATAACCCGCTTTATGTCTATATGCAAGGACATAGTGAGTTTGGAGTAACCGCTGGGGCTACCTTGGAGAAATGGGATAGGAGTGGAGATTTAGCTAAAATCACGGTTCCGACACTTTCAATTGGTTCTAAATATGATACTATGGACCCTAAACACATGGAGTGGATGGCCGAGCAGTTTGCAAATGGCCGTTATCTTGATTGCCCAAATGGCAGCCATATGGCCCTGTATGATGATCAAGTCACTTTTATGAATGGGGTTATTCAATTTATCAGGGATGTAGATGCTGGGGAGTTGTAAGAAGTTAGCACGTGTTCATGTATTCACGTGTTCACGTTCAGTTTTTATGAATATGAAAGGAAAGGTTATTTATTTTAGGGTCGTATTAGAATGCAAATATCTCAGCCAGAAAAATAAAAATTACAAATAACAATCAGCCATACCCTAGATTCAACAATCCTTAACTTGAACACTTGCTAACTTGAACACATAAAAGAAAAGCATATGAATTTTACAGGACAAATAGCCATTATTACCGGAGGAGCTTCTGGGATGGGGGCAGCTACAGCTAAGGAGTTCGTTGCTGCTGGTGGTCAAGCATACATTGTTGATCGAAATGAAAAACTAGCCTTAAGTCTTGCAGCAGAAAATGATCAGATTACTGCACTGGCAGGAGACGTTAGTGATTCCTCATTTTGTAATCATGTAGTGCAATATGTAATGGATCAACACAATAGATTAGATGTTGTGGTTAATGCAGCAGGTATAATTTTGAGGGCCGATTCTTTAGCCACAACGGATGAGGCCTGGCAAAATATGCTTAATGTCAACGTAAATGGTGTTTTCTTTATGAGTCGGGCAGCTTTAAAACCAATGATTAAGCAGGGTAGAGGAGCTATTATCAATTTCGGTTCCATTTGGGGAGATGTGGGGGCTACTAATGTGGTTGCCTATTGTGCCTCTAAAGGAGCGGTTCATCAAATCACTCGAGCTATGGCATTAGATCATGTAGAAGACGGGATTCGTATTAATGCGGTGTGTCCAGGAGAGGTGAATACCCCTATGCTTAGATCCGGTAGAGAGAAGCCACCAACGGATGAAGATATGCGTGCCCTGGCAGATAGTGTACCCATGAAAAGATTAGCTGATCCTTTTGAGATAGCCAAAGTCGTATGTTTTTTAGCCTCCGATGCCGCAAGTTATATGACTGGTGCCATGGTGCCTGTTGACGCAGGATATACCGCTAGATAATATTATTTTAAAAAGTAAAACTTTATGGATTACCGACTTTTAGGCAGAACAGGTGTACGGGTTTCACCTTTGTGTTTGGGAACACAAAACTTTGGTGCCCCTACCTCGGAAAAAGAGGCAGGTGCTATGATCAATGTAGCCCTGGATAATGGAATTAACCTAATTGATACTGCAAATAGCTATAATGCAGGTGAGGCAGAAAGCATCATTGGCCGTGCACTAGCTAGTAGCGGACGTCGCCACGAAACACTTATTGCCAGCAAGGGATATTTCCCAACAGGCCCAGGACCCAATGATCGAGGAAATTCCCGCTTGCATTTAATGCGCGCTTTTGAAGATTCCTTGCGCAGACTAAAGACCGATTACATTGATTTGTATCAAATTCATAGGCCTTCACCAGAAATTCCTATTGAAGAAACTCTACAGGTATTGACAGATCTGGTTAGGCAAGGCAAAATTAGATACATTGGCACTTCTACTATGCCTGCATGGCAGCAGATGGAGGCACACATGGTTAGTGAAATGAAAGGACTGGCTCATTTTGTTACCGAGCAGCCTCCATACAATTTGTTGGATCGGCGAATTGAGAATGAAGTGATTCCTTTTTGTGTAAAATATAAAAAAGCCCTGATTACCTGGTCTCCTTTAGCTATGGGAGTTCTTATTGGTCGATATAAAGATGCCAATAATTACCCCGAGGATTCCAGGGCTAAATTGGTTGGGCATGTTTATGCGGATCGGGTCACCAGTAGAGGAATTGAAGTCGGTGATCGTTTTGTTGCACTTGCCAACGAATTTGGGATACCCCCGGCACAGTTAGCGGTATTATGGGCCAAAGATCAAATGGGCGTAACAGCTCCCCTTATTGGCCCAAAATCAGTTGCACAGTTAAAGGAGTTTATTCCCGTGCTAGAGATGACTTTGGATGAAGAAATAAAAAAGGCTTGTGATGAATTGGTACCACCAGGGAGTGCGGTAGCTGACTTTCACAATACAGCCGCCTGGATGAAAATGAAGGTTTGAAGGGGGAAATCGGAAATCGGAAGGGGGAATTGAAAAGAAATTTTTGTTAAAAAACTAATCACATAATGAAAACTTGGCCATACTTAATTTTACTGTTTTTTGCAGTAACCACTTCTTTAACAGGACAATCCGGAAAGGGAATTTTTGCAGAAGGAAACAATTCTCAAATAGAAAAGGGCCTTCAATTTTTAGATAAAAACCGCAACGAGTATGCACAATGGTTAATAAAAATTGGACAGATTATTTCCCCATCTGGGAAAGAACAAGAAAGGGCAGAAGCGGTGGCCAAGAAAATGAAGGAAATCGGCTTGGAAGAGGTGAGGGTCAATGATATGCCAAATGCCATTGGAAAAATTTCTGGAAAAAATGAAAAGGCGATTATCTTTATCAGCACTCTGGATGACTTAGCGGGGGTAGCTGAGCATCAGCGAAAATTGAATAAGCCCCCTTATTTGGAAGGCAATAAGATTATTGGTCCCGGAACAAATACTTCCTCCACCAGCGTGTCTATTCTGGCTGCTGCACAGGCCATTCTACAATCTGGAAAGACTCCGGAACATGACTTGATATTTGCTGCCGTTGCACAGGAGGAAACTGGTTTAAAAGGTATGAAACATCTATTCGAAGAATATCGGGATAAAGCCTTAATTTTTGTTGATGTTTTGGGCGATGGACATCGGATAAGCTATGGTGCCCTGGGGATTCATTGGTGGAAAGTTGTTGCCAGCGGGCCTCCTGGACATACTCTTAGAGGAGGTCGGCCGGATCAACCTAATGTGAACCAGGCCATTGGTAGAGCAATCGATCAGATTTTACAATTGGAGCATCCTATTATTTATGATGAACTAAGGACCCGGATCAATGTCGGCATGATTTCAAGTGGAAATGTATTTAACCATAAACCGGAATCAGGATTTTTCTCCCTTGACATTCGATCCTTGGACCAAAAAGTAATTGAAGAAATTGAAACTGAGGTAAAAAAGATTTTGAGAGAAGTATCTATACAAACCAAAATTCAGTTAAAACTAGAACCCTTTCAGATAATGAATGGAGGACATATCCCCGACTTCGAAAAATCAGCCTTGGTGGAAACCGCTAAGGCGATATCTGAACGTTTAGGCTACGAAGCTAGCCTTTCCAATTCTGGTTCCTCAAATATGAATGTAGCTTTAAGTCATAGTTTCCCCGCTATTGGACTTGGTGGCAGCAGAGGTGGACAAAGAGGTTTTCCAGATGAATGGGCTTATTTGGATGCTATGATGAATACTGCCAAGTTTGTGTTTTTGTATGCCTTTTATGCTAAAAACTAGAAGGTTGAAAGAAATTTTTCACGGGGTTGTGTAAAAACTAAAATTTTTAAAAATTTTAGTTTTTACTTTAATATGTATCTGCCTATAAAAAAGCAAAAAATATATTTTTTTAAAGTCAATTTTTGGAAAAAATTGACTTTTTACACAACCCCCTTTTTAAACAAATAGAAATGAGATCAATTGTAATCTTTGTTTTTTTAATTATTTCCATCCAGGGGTTTACACAAACCTCCTTCAATACGAAACAATTGGATCCTCAAATTGAGGAAATTATCCCTCATTTGATGGAATATCGTAGTCATATTCATCAGAACCCGGAAATATCCTACCATGAAACGGAAACTGCTAAATATGTTGCTGATAAACTCAGATCATGGGGATATGAGGTCCATACCAAATACGGGGGTGGCTATGGTGTGGTTGGAATTTTGAATAAAGGAGCCAAACCCTATATTGGTATTAGAGCAGATATGGATGCCTTGCCTGTGGAGGAATTAGTGGACAGCCCAATAAAGTCTACTAAGCGAGCCCTTTTCGAAGGAGTAGAAACAGGAATTTCTCATGCTTGCGGCCATGATGTCCACACTGCTGCTGCTTTAGCCACTGCTGAGCTGATATCAAAAGATAAGAGTTTTTCTGGGAGTATGATGTTCATTTTTCAGCCTGCAGAAGAAGGAGGAAAAAAGGAAGGTTTATTGAACAGTGGGGCAGAACAAATGCTGGCAGATGGTTTATTTGAAGATTTGCCTAAGCCCGAAGTATTGTTTACACTACATGTTATTGGAGGGGCCCCTACGGGTTTTTTCGGACTTAATTATGGCCTCCAGTCTGCTAATTCTGCTTTCTTTGAAGTAAAATTAAAAGGAGTACAAGGCCATGGTTCTTCTCCCTGGGTTACAAAAGACCCCATAAGTTGTGCTGCTCAAATAATTACAACGGCACAAACTGTGGTAAGCAGGGAAGCTGATCTTACGAAAGGAGCGGCTGTGGTTACTTTTGCCTCTATTCATGGTGGCCTTCGAGAAAATATAATTCCAAGTGAAGTAGTTATGAAAGGGACCATAAGGAATTTGGATACCGATAATCATAATCTTGTCCTAAATTCTTTGAAGAAAAAAATTAAAGCAGTAGCGGAAATGAATGATATAGAAGCCGATGTGATCTATTATAATCCTGTTCCTGCTTTATATAATAATGCAACCGTCTCAAAAAATACAGCACGGGTCTTAAAAAGTATCCCAACAGCTCAAAATGTATCCGATGAAATTCAAGCTGGAACCGGTTATGATGATGCTTCTCAGTTTCACAATTTAATTCCTGCCTGCTATTTTTTGGTAGGTGGCGCAGATCCTACTGGCAAAATAAAACCAGGAGGCAATCACACACCCTATTTTTTTATTAGTGATGAGGCAGTAAAAAATAGTTTTATAGCGTTTGCTTATTTAGTCTATGATTATTTGAATAATCCTTATTTATCAGGTAAGCCTTAGGTTGATTTTAATTATTTTTGTAGCGAAGCATAAACATTCCTAAATAGTAGTGAAACAGCGTCATCTTTTACTTGTTATTATCGCCGTGACTTACCTTGCCGGAAATTTCATTCTGGAGAGATGGACATTCGATTTATATTATGGCGATCCTAATGGTTATTACCTCCATGTTGTTTCTTTTTTTGTAAATCAAGACGTGGGAGATTATGATGAAACGATTACTTCATTAAGAGAAGTAAATCCTGCTTCTGCTGATCCACGGGAAGATAAATATGGTATTCGCCTTACTGACAAAGGAAGGCGATACATTAAATATACACTTGGGGTGCCATTAATGGAAACCCCATTTTTTTTATTGGCTCATGCCTATGCCAGTCTTAGCAATACTGTCGAAGCCAACGGCTGGACAAAGCCCTATCTTTTTGCCATTGGCCTTTCGACCATTTTTTATGTTTTAATTGGGTTTTATTTTTTGATCCTGGTTTTGGAAAAACATTTTAATCGCAATGTAACTGCATTGGTCGTTCTTTCCATTGCTTTTGCTACTAATCTATTTTTCCACGCCACCTATACCACAATGGCCCATGCTTTTTTGTTTTTCGATTATTGTATACTAATTTATTTGAGTGATCGGTTTTATGAAAAACCTGATTGGAAAAAAGCACTAGGTATAGGAGTAATGGTGGGATTAATCACCCTAACCAGAGTACCGGAAATCATAAGTGTACTGATTCCCTTGTTATGGGGAGTAGTAAAAGTCAATGATTTAAGAGATCGGATAAGCTTTTTTATTAAACAGTATAAACTACTGATTGTAGCGAGTCTGGGATTTCTATTTTTATTTTCTATTCAATTTGTTTATTGGTATTATGTCAGCGGGCAACTTGTTTTTAACCCTTATCAAGGTGAAGGGTTCAATTTTTTAAAACCACACATCTATAAAGGTTGGTTTGACTTTGCCAATGGTTGGCTGGTGTATACCCCAATTATGGGTTTTAGTATAATAGGTTTATTTTATTTAAGGAAATATGCCCCTGCTTCTTTTTTCCCGATTTTACTTTTCGTCTTCCTTCATGCTTACATTCACTATTCTTATTATGTCTGGACTTACTTCCCTGGATTTGGCCAAAGACCGATGGTGGAAACGTATCCTTTATTGGCTTTCAGTTTAGCTGCCCTTTATCAAGTGATGTTGAAAAAAAAATGGCTTAAAGTCCTTCTACTAATTGCTTTGTTTTGCTTTACACTATTAAATCTTTTCCAAACCTGGCAGATGAAAGAAGGAGTTATTTGGACAGAAAGAGGAAATACCGCTTTTTACATGGCTACTTTTGGTCGCTTAAATCCCACTTTAAATAGTTTACGAGCCTTTGATTCCAAGGTCATTCAGCCAGATTCCAGTGAAATAGTTTTTGTGAAAAATATTATAGACGAAGGATTTGAAGATTCTTTACAATACACTACTTCTTCAGAAATAAAGTGGGAGGGACAATCTTCATTCTTTTCACAGGAAGATATGGTTTGGATAAAAAAAGGGGAGGCTCTTCCAGAAGATGTAGCTCAGGGTTGGCTCGGAATAAGCACTCAAGTCTATATGAGAGGCTCTGATAAAATATGGGGCCGCCATCAATGCCTAAGTTTAATTGTGATAATTTATAATGAGGATAATATTAAAAGAAAAGAAAGTCACATTGTGCCTTCCTCACATATTGGGAATAAGGACTTTAATATCTGGACAACTGGCGAAACAGATCAGTGGGGACAAGCTTCCTTTTTTATGAAAATGCCACACGTTGTGAGGAAGGGATGGACGATCGATATCATGATATTGAATACTTATGGACAAAAGCTGTTTTTGGATGACTTGAGAGTCGACCACTTTAAAAAAAGTGGATCTTAAATTTTAATCTTGGTTGGCAGCGGACAACTGCCAACCAAGGATAAAATATTATCTGGTAAATAATAATTCTCTATATTTCACCAATGGCCATTCTTCATCATCAACCATCAATTCAAGCTTATCGCAGTGGTAGCGAATTTCTTCAAAATAAGGCTTTACTTTATTACAATATAAGTCTGCCTTTTTTTCCGAAGACTCAAGTTTGTTGGCCTTTTTTCGTTCGTCAATCATAGCAGTTACTTTTGAATTGATTTCAGCAATGTGCCTGGATATGTCTTTAATCAACTCCATTTGTTCTTTTGCAATCTTTTGAAAATCATCTTCAAAAATATCCTTTAAGCGCTGTACATTTTCAATAAGTCTGTTTTGGTATTTAATCGCAGTAGGAATAACGTGATTGCGGGCAATGTCTCCTAATACTCTTCCTTCGATCTGGATTTTCATGGTATATGCTTCCAATTCAATTTCATGTCTTGCTTCCACTTCCACTTTATTCATCACTTCCATTTCTTCGAAAAGGGCAATGGCCTCCTTACTAACTTTTGCTTTCAAGGCAGAAGGAGTAGTTTTATTATTCGAAAGACCACGTTTTTTAGCTTCTTTTTCCCATTCTTTGCTGTAGCCATCTCCTTCAAAAAGTACATGCTTTGAAGATTTGATGTAATCTTTTAGTACTTCTAAGATGGCGTCATCTTTAGACAAATCTTTTCCTTTCTTCAATTTTTCAACAGAAGCATGAAAATCCTGTAATTGCTTGGCTACGATCATATTTAATACTGTCATAGGGCTAGAACAGTTAGCAGAAGATCCTACAGCCCGGAATTCAAACTTATTGCCTGTAAATGCAAATGGTGAAGTTCTATTGCGATCAGTATTATCTAATAATATTTCAGGTATCTTGCTCACTACATCCAAAACACCGCCACTCTCATCTTCTGTGGAATCTTTTTTGGGGCTGATCAACTCTTCCAGCACAGCTGTTAGCTGAGAACCTATAAATACAGATACAATCGCAGGAGGTGCTTCATTAGCGCCCAGGCGATGATCATTTCCAGCGGTTGCAATAGAAGCTCTGAGTAATTCCTCATATCTGGCAACTGCTTTGATGGTGTTTACAAAAAAGGTAAGGAATTGCAAATTCTTTTGGGGGGTACTTCCAGGACTAAGTAGGTTGACGCCTTTATTTGTTGCCAAAGACCAGTTATTGTGTTTTCCAGATCCATTAATCCCAGCAAAAGGTTTTTCATGAAATAAGACTTTAAGATTATGTCGATTTCCTACTTTACCCATAATGTCCATTAATAGGGAGTTATGATCCACCGCCAGGTTGGCTTCTTCAAAGATAGGTGCTAACTCAAACTGATTTGGGGCTACTTCATTATGCCTTGTTTTTACCGGTATTCCCAATTTCATGCATTCAATTTCCAAATCTCTCATATAGGCCATTGCACGCTCAGGAATGGAGCCAAAATAATGATCATCTAATTGCTGCCCCTTGGCTGGGGAATGTCCAAGTAAAGTTCGTCCGGCAAGTACCAGATCAGGTCTTGAGGATGCAAGAGCTTTATCTATCAAAAAATATTCTTGTTCCCACCCTAAAGTAGCGTGGACTTTTGTAGCTTCTTTATCGAAGTATTTGGCAACCTGTGAGGCAGCCTTATCAACCACCGCTAAGGACCTCAATAGAGGTGTTTTATAATCTAAAGCCTCTCCTGTATAGGAAACAAAAATAGTTGGAATACACAGGGTGGTTCCATATATGAATGCAGGGGAGCTAGGATCCCAGGCGGTATAACCTCTGGCCTCAAAGGTGTTTCTAATCCCTCCTGAAGGAAAACTGGATGCATCGGGTTCCTGCTGGGCTAATTGATTTCCTCCAAATAGTTCAATAGCGCCACCGCCTTCAATAGGCTCAAAGAAAGCATCGTGTTTTTCGGCAGTACCGCCAGTTAGCGGTTGAAACCAGTGAGTATAATGAGTAGCACCCTTAGCAATAGCCCAATCCTTCATTCCCGCAGCAATTTGATTGGCCATTTTACGATCAATTTTGGTTCCGTGGTCTATAGCACTCAAAACACTTTTGTAGGCATCTTTGGCCAAAGACTGCCGCATAGCATTTTGATTAAAAACGTTGGAGCCAAAAATTTCGGATCGACGGATTTTTTCTTCAGGAAATAGCGGTTTCCTATTCATGGCGTCCTTTAGGACCTGAAATCTAAGACTTGACATTGTTGTAACAGCTTTTGATGAAAAATAAGCGGACAAAATCCGAATGAAAAACGGAATTTGCAAGCTAAAGCTGAATTATTTGAAATTTTATTGAAATAAATATGATTTTTTTACAAAATCAAAATTTATTCAAAAGACATCCTATACCTATTAAATGTAATAGGCCGCTTTAAACATTAAGTATTTTTGAATAAAATTGAGACTTAGTTGTATTTGAAAAACCTGTAAGTCTTCTTTCTGAGGGCATTGGAATTATGGATAAAATAAAGGCCTGGAGCTAAATCTCCAAGATCCCATTTAATGGTATTCCACCCAATTTGGATTAAAGGCTTTAATATTTTTATGGTTCGGCCCAATTGATCAAAAATGCTTAAGGTCAGTTTGTCGCTTTCGGTATAAATCCTTGAAATTAATTCGGGGTTATGATCACTTAATAAGGTTGGTGAAACTTCCCACTCAAATAAATAACTGGTGCAATCTGACTTTTGAACAATAATGTCCGAGTAGATGAAGGTTCCATCCAGGTCAACCATTTTCAGCCGGTAATAATTTATACTTTTGGGTCTTTTATCCACAAATTTATAAGTATGTGATCCAGTACTGATAATGCCCGGCATCTGCACTAATTTTGTGAAGTTCCTACCGTCTTCACTTTTTTCCAATTCATAATGACTAAAATTGGTCTCTAATTGGGTTTTCCACTGAACCAAAACTTTACAATCTTTTGCCTCACTGGAAAATTCAATTAATTCTACTGGAAGAACACTGATTCCCGTAAATTTTCGCAATAAAACCGCTGATTCAAATGGTTCTAGGGTAATGTTTTTTGTGAACAATTGTTTGTGGACATCAATATAATTATGTCTCAATTCAATGGTGGTATCAGAAAGAGAAGCATTATATTCAAATCGGATCAAATTGTCTGGAGATGTAACCGTTGCAATCGCTTCTTTTAATTCAATATTGTCGATCCAAAATACAGTATTGTCATCCACAGAATTGATCTCTATCCGCGGCCTTGAGGCATTTTCCGGATAAGAAAATAAAAACTCATATTCGTCTCTACTCTCATCGATCCTTATGTGTTTAGGTAGTGGTAATCCTGATTCTGTCCATTGTTCAGAAGCTAAAGTAATTTCTAACTCTTTTTCCTTTTCAGCAATTGCACTAAATCGTAGTATGTATTGTTTCGTTTTGCTTAATGGGTTTATTTCCATTCTCAAACTAGAGCCAGCATTGGGTTGTATTCTAATAGCTCCTCCATCTAAATCAGTAGAAGATACCCAAGATTCTTCACAGCTTGTGCCAGAAGGTGTCCAACAATAAGCTCCGTAAATATCAGAGTCGAATGTTCCATTTTGGAAGAGGTTTTCATCTTCCATATAATTTAAAGAATAAGGCCTAAAGGTAACTGGGCTTTTTTGAGACCCCGCATCTTTATTAAAGGTAGTCTGCCAACCTTCAAGACTATACATGGAATTTTTAAGATATTCCCCATTATTATAGTATTGGTGATGGATGACCAGATCATCATTTAAAGGTCGGGAATAATTATTATCCCTAAATTCTCCCATTTGGGCGACATCATCCTTAATGGTATAAAGCCAGGTAATCATTTGGGACGGATCTTTACTTACCAAGATGTTGTCACGTACGAGAGTTCTTCTTATTGGGTCACCACTATTATCATGTTTGAGTCCAATTTGTGTTTGGTTGTTAAATATGGTGTTTTTTTCAATTAAAATATCACGTGTATTGTGCAAATAAATTCCTAATCGGCCACCATTGGCAATGGTATTACTAATAATGTCAACATTAGTGGCATTATCATCCAGATAAATACCTTCGGCAGGCCTTTTGTTTAAACTGGTTGTTCCTTCTGGAGCCCCAATGGCATGGAGAACAATATTGCCAATGATTTTTCGATCACTATTTTGTAATACCTGGCCTGTGTAAGTGTAAATCCCTCCTCCATCGTCTTTGACCAGGCAAAATGAATCGATAAAATTATTTTTTATGAGCACCTGATTCCCTCCAAAATCTAAAGCATTATACCCTATGTTTTTGATAGAATTATTCTCGATGACCATTTTTCCACTTCTATTATAAATCCCAATATAATTCCCATCACCACTTTCTCCCATTCCGGGAAAAGTCCCTATGTTTTTGATTTTATTATTAAGTAGTTTCGAATTATATGTTTGGTTTCTTAAATTAATTCCATTGTTGTTGGCATTGTATATATGGCAATTACTGATCTCAACATTGGGCCTTCCTTGAATTAGAACTGCATCAGTTCCAGAAAAGCTGATGTTACAATTATCAATCTTTAAATCAGTAGTGTTGGATAGAAAATCATAAATACCGAATTTGTTGGCTCCGGAAAAGGTAAGGTTTTGAATAACAATATGACTTTCATCAACTTGAAAAAGTCGATCAACAGAACTGACCTGTGTAGTAAAATTATTGGGAGATTCATTTCCAAAAAAGACATAAATTCTTGAAGTTGAGGGATGGAAATACCATTCTCCAAATTGGTCTAAGGTCTTGATGTCATTTTGCAAAAAATACCCATAGCCGACATTGGGCCAGTATTTAGGAGGACTAAAAGTGATGGTCGACCCTGAATGATTTAAAATTTCGGATCGGTCAATAATCCACCTATTGGACCTCATAACTATCTCGGCTCCTTTCCAGCTAGGAACGTCAGGTATCTCAATGTTTGTGATGGCTCCATTTTGATTTAAGTTATTAATTCTAATATATCCTTTATTAGGAGCATTAATATTAGGATATCTTCCCATTGCATACTGAACTCCATTTATCACTACTACATTTACATCAGATTCATGTGATAAAGGAGGACTTTGGTAAATTCCGTTGCCTACACTCCTCCAGTTGCTAACATTTGTAAAACCAGAAATAACTGGTTTTGAACCAGTGCCATAGTCTGTAAAAACAATCGGGGCTCCATCCTTTCCAGCCTTTGTTACACGAATGGAACCATAAAATTGATCACCCCTTTTAAAAAAGATGGTGTCCCCACTCTGAAGGGAACCCATAATTTGATTTAGTTTAGCTAATGACTTAAATGGTGTGGAAGGTGACTGTGCTTGTGTAAGTGTTCTAGTATCATTACCAGTACTGTTTGAAAAATAATAGTTGGTAGCTTTAGATGATGTAGATAATACTAGAATAATAGTTAATGTTAATAAATTTAATCGGAAACAGGATCTCATTAATTTAGTAGTTTAAAGCGCGTTAAAAGTAGTAAGAGGATATATGTCACAAAAAAACCTTGTGTTAGGAAACCTATACATGAAAGTGACGTATATTGAAATAATTGAGATTTATTTGTTATCAGGCCAAACAAATTATTTCTCTCATTCATCCTAAATGTAGGATAAGATTGAAGAAACAATAATTGCTTATTGTTGAATAAGGGGAGATGTTTTTATTGAAGGATAAATTCAATCTCCTAATATTGATTCATCAATATTATTAGAGAATACTCTATCCTTGGTTTTTTGTTAAAATGCGTGTTTTGAAAAATTGTTCATTCCTAATTCTAACTTGAACGCAATTCATCTTGAATTAGTGTGAAATTATGGAAAAATAATAGGGTTTGAGCAAAATATTCAAAAGCACAAAATTTTAAAGCAGGCTTTTATTTTAGACAACACTATTGGTTGGTAAAATATAACTATTTGTGTAAACAGCTTCAGTTTTATTATTTAAATTTAATTGTGAAACACTAAAAAAATACATTCAAATTTCGCATATGTATAATTTTTGTTATATTTGTGAGATTGTAAAAATAAAGAGCTGTCTACACACCTTAATAATTCTTTTTTACTGACCTTTCGTTTGCTAAATTACAAGCAGCGAAGATAAGGCCATCTTCAAAAAGAATAATAATTACGTTTTTAATTTTCCCTTTTCCCTCTGTAATAAACGGGTTACTACAATTTTTAAATTTTAGTAATCAACTATAACCATTCATACACTTTGGATTACTAACAGGAAATTTGTTCCTGAATGGCAAGCCATTGAAGTGTAATACTACCAGTTTAAGCAGTTTTCATAGAATAGAACGCACTACTCAAATCTGACATTAAATACTTGTTATTTAATGTTGGGAGTGCTATAAGTCCAAGATTAAGAGCGACTTATGGGTGGCGGAGCTTTATCCTCTTTACCTTTACAATACAAAAATCGATGCGAGTTTTTATAGTTTTACTTGGAATGTATCTTATTATGACAACAAATGGCTGTGTATCTTATAATCAATTAGTGAATTACCGCAGTGATCAGGTGGATTCAGCCATTTTACATTATGTGAAAGTACCGGAATTAAAGATGCAGCCAAATGATATTTTAAGCATAACTGTTTTCGGTACAGATACAGAACTTGCTGATCCTTTTAATATGCGGCGAACCGAAAGAGATAATTTTAATAACATAGAAACCTTGCAGCTTACTGGATATTTGATTGATAATGATGGAAATATAGATTTTCCTGTTCTGGGAAAAATCTATTTGAATGGTTTAACAACTGAAGAGTGCAAGCAAAAGATAGCTGAATTATTAGAAGAATACCTGGTTAAGCCGGTTGTGATGGTTAGACTCTTAAATTTTAGAGTTACTGTTTCAGGGGAGGTACTAAATCCTGGCTCTTTTTCGGTATTGAACGAACGAATTTCCTTGGCTGATGCCCTTGCCCTTGCTGGGGGCATGACAGCTTATGCCAATAGAACAAATATTCTAGTTCTAAGAGAAGATAAAGAGTTTTTATCTCTGAATAGAGTGAATATGCAATCGAGCGATTTATTTACCTCTGATTATTATTACTTAAGACAAAATGATTTGATTTATGTAGAGCCTCTTAAAGAAAAGGTAGGAGCTGTGGCAGATCGAAGCGACAGAGTTTTTCCAATTATTTCTGCATTTGGAACAATTGCAGCCATAGCAATTGCTCTTTTCAGATAGTTTTTTAGGCTACTAGATTAATTGATAATATATGAGTACAAAAGGTAATCCAAACATCTTATTAGTTGAAAGCCAAGGCGTTGACCCGAAAGAGGAGGAAGTCAACTATAAAAATCTTTTGTCTGTCTATATATTCAATCGATGGTATATATATGTTTTGTTGACTACTGTTTTTGTGGCTATAACATATTATTATGTTCAGAAAAGCCCTGAAATATATGAGATAACAGCAAAGCTGCAGGTCAAGGAAACACCCAATGAATATACTCCCGAGGATGATTGGTTGCAAAGGAATTTAAATGTCCACAGTACTTCAGATAATGTAAATAATGAAATTGAGGTTTTGACCGCTTTTTCTCTAATGCATGAAGTGGTAAAGGAATTGGATTTGGAAATTAATTATTACAACAAAAAAGGACTGAATCATCAAGAATTATACACTAATTCACCAATTTATGTTGACACCTTTTTACTTGGTGAGATTGAAAACACTGAATTCAACCTAATTCCCATTGACCAAAATACCTTTGCCTTTGCCCAGGATAGCATCATTGGACGCTATGCCTATGGTGAACTGTTTACAAACTCTTTTGGGACTTTCCGCATTCAGAAAAAAAGAGAACTTCCCATCGATTCAGATTATTCGGTATTTGTTTCTTTTTCTGACACCAAATCAGTAGCTGAAAGCTTTTTGGATGAATTTAAAGTTGAATTTTCTGACATCAATAATAAATCCTCCGTTTTAAATCTCATTATTTTTGATATCGTACCTGAAAGAGGAGTAGATTTATTGAATACCCTGGTTAAAAAACATAATGAGGAAAAATATAATAAGAATAATGAGATAGCTCTAAAAACCCTGGAGTTTATCAATGAAAGATTAGGAGAAATAAGCAATGAATTAAATACTGTCGAAAATAATTTAGAGCGATATAAAATCAATAATGACATTACTTCAGAAACCACTTCTGATCTTAACCTAATGTTGGAGCAGGAAAATCAGCTTAGACAGGATCAGCGTGACCTTAAGGTGAAGATCAGTATCATTAATACCATGAAGGAAAATCTGAATAATGATTTAACTGATGCGAATGAATTAATTAATGAGAATCTTTCCATTATAAATGATCAAATTCTCGCTCTCGTACAGCCCTATAATCAGATGGTTTTAAGAAGAAAGAAACTGCTATTGACAGGTACTTCCTCCAACCCAGTGATTCAATCTTTAAACCAGGAATTGGAAAGTTTAAAATCTTCCATTATTGAGTCTCTGATGAATATGAAAAATGATTTGGAACTACAATTGGAAGGAATAGAAATCCAGTATCAAAATGTGGCCAGCCGCCTGAGAAGTGTGCCCAGAAAAGAAAAACAAATGGGCGACCGGTCCAGGAGACAAACCATTACCCAGGAGTTGTATGTATATCTTTTGAGAAAAAAGGAAGAAACCTCTTTATCACTCATAAGCAATTTTTCTAATTCTACATTAGTTGATCCGCCGAGAAGTAGTATGGGACCTGTGGCCCCTAATAAAAAGAGAATGTATATGGTGGGCTTTGGGGGAGGAATTTTTCTGTCCTTCTTTTTAATTGTTGTGTTGGAATTTTTCAAAGACAATATTGAGACAGAGCAGGATATAAAAAGAATTCTCCAAGATGGATTTTTCATTGGAATGATTAACCAAAATAAAAATAAAGAAAGACAAGTGGTATTGCGTCAGCGGAATGCATCAGTTGCAGAGAGTTTTAGGGCACTTAGGGCCAACTTGCAATTCCATTTTCGAAACCCCCAAAAAACCATAATGGTCACTTCAAGTACCAGTGCAGAAGGTAAGTCATTCATTGCTGCCAACCTGGCCATGAATTTTGCCTTGACCAGCAAAAAAGCAATTATTGTAGATTTTGATTTGCACAAACCTGATCTTGAGGCCTATTTGGAAGAAAAAACTGAAGAAGGTTTAAGTGATTATTTTACGGATACCTCTTATTTAGAAGATATCATAAAACCCATAACCAATTTCCCTCAGCTTCATTTTATTTCAAGTGGACCAGTAGTCGCTTATCCCAGTGAACTAATCTCTGAAGATAAAGTCACTGAATTATTTGACTACTTAAAATCCAATTATGATATCATTATTATTGATACTCCCCCCATTGGCATCATTTCCGATGCCCTATTCCTAACAAAACATGTGGATATTTCACTATTTGTTATGCGTGCAAAACACACTAAACGAGAGATGGTAGAAAAAGCAAATGAAATGGTTAAGAAAAAGCTTTTACCAAATCCTGTTATGGTTTTGAACGGAGTTAAGGACAAAAATAATTATAGATACTATTTCAAAAAGAACGCTGTATGAGTAAAATGTTTTAAAACTTGCTTTATTCCCTGTTGCAATTTTTGATCGATAATTTTTCCAACGCCGATTAGTAGGATTGTGTGAAAAGAAAATTCTGAAAAACTCGAAAATAATATGTTTATAGCTTTTTATGAGCTGTTTATATATTAAACAAAATTATTGAATTTCATTTTTTACATGAGCTTACAGATGTTTAGTTTTTCCCTTACAACATTAAATAGTTCGCGCTATCTGACTCATTTGAGTTGGAGATGATTTGATTTATTGATTCTACAATTGTAATTACCATGAAAGTGCAACAAGTTGTTATTCCTAGTTTACCCGTAAGCAAAAAGGAAAAATTATTTTTTTCTGGAGCGAAAAATTTTATTAGGCAAAGAAGACATTCAGAACTCTTATTAATCGGAGTAGTGGCCCTTGATTTTCTGTTGTTTAATGCCATTTTAGTGCTGTCGATGGGGAGGGAAATTGGTGTAAATGAACTCTTTACCAATCATTTTGAATCCATAATGTTGTTTTTGTTTATCTCAAATGTTATTGGGGTATTTGTGGCTTCATTTACGGAGGTTTACGAAATGTTTGAAGGAGTTAAGTTAAATCTGAAAATTAAAAACCTCTTCTGGAGTACGCTGATATTTTTTGGAATAATTAGCCTGGTATATTATCAGTTCTTTTTCTCTAAACTGGAAATCCATTTTCTGGTTCCTGCTTTTATTTGTTTTACGATTCTATCAACTGTGATTCATACCATAACTCGGATTATTTCTCTTAGGTATGGTTCCTCTTATTTATCTTATGCCATAATTGGGGGAAAAATGTCCAGTTTTAATTATTTGCAAAATGTATTGGCCTCAGTGTTTGGCCGTAATATTACTTGTATTGGACGATTTGCCGATGATAAAATACCTGGGGTTAGAAATTTGGGTACTTTTGATGATATTGCGAATTTCATTTCACATAATAATCCCATCAATAAGCTTGTCTATATCGATAGCAATTTATCAGCAGAGGAAGTTCAAAAGTTAGGCAAATTATGCCGAAGTCACTTTATTGATTTTGATGTTATGCCTGCAGAGATAGATTTCTTCGCCAAAGCAACACAGATTGAGCAGCTTGCTCATCTGCCTATCCTTCGCCGAAAGAAAGAACCACTTCATTTATCGAAGAATAGAATATTAAAAAGAGGTTTTGATATTATCTTTTCTCTAATGGTGATATTGCTGATCTTTCCCTGGCTTTTCCCCATCATCGCTATTCTGATAAGGCTAGAGTCTAAAGGACCTATTTTCTTTAGTCAGTATCGAACAGGCTATTGGAGCAAACCTTTTAAATGCTTGAAATTCAGGTCAATGAGAGTTAATAACGATTGTGATAGAGTACAGGCAACAAAGAATGATAATAGAATTACCAAGATTGGAGCCTTCCTAAGAAAAACCAACCTGGATGAGCTTCCTCAATTTTTTAATGTATTGAAAGGGGAAATGTCAGTGGTTGGTCCCAGACCACATATGTTAAAGCATACAGAGGACTATTCCAAGCTGATTGACTCCTATATGATTCGACATGAGGTTAAGCCTGGTATCACAGGTTGGGCACAGGTAAATGGATGGCGCGGCCCTACTGTGGAAGTTTACAAAATGATTAATAGAGTAGAATATGACATCGACTATATCGAAAATTGGAATTTTTGGTTTGACTGCAAATGCATCTTCCTGACTGTATTTAATATGGTGAAAGGGGAAAATGAAGCATTTTAAATTAATTGCCTATGCAGATTGATTTTTACTATTTAGTCTTATTTCTATAAATCCTGAATAACGTTTTTATAATCCTTATTGAACAATGTCAAAATTACGAGTACTTGAAATTTTCCCTTATCACGATTTTGATGAGGTCTTAAATTTTGTGGAAAACGAAGGAGGAGAATTTGCCCCTCATCATTTTTGGTTATTCGACCAAATGAAAAAAAATGGATATGATATTGCCTGTGTTGAAGCAAATAAATCCAGCTGGCTAAGAAAATTGGGGAAAAAGTTATGGATCGGCAACCTGGAACAGCAAATTAATTGCTGGAGAAAATCTAAAGATTTTGACTTTATATTTGATCCGGCAATGGAGCATACAATTTTTTTGGCCCTCCTAAAAATCTTAAAACTTTATAATAAACCCATTATTTCTGTTAGTCAACGAGCCCGAGAAATTAGAGCAAAAGGTTTGCTACGTAGGTGGAAACAATATATGGTAAGGTACATCTATTATAAAGGTACTGACCTCATTCTTTTCTTTAATAAACCTATTTCGGAAGAAAGCAACCGGAACCCCATTAAGCCTAATTATAAAACTCTGAATTCCTGGGGAGTAGATTTTGATTTCTTTCAATCCTATATTGAAAAAGAAAAGGAACCTTCAAGGTCAGATTATATTTTTACAACTGGAGGAAGCGGCAGAGACTTCGAATCACTTGTCCGTGCTTTCCAGAAAATCGACTATAAATTAAAAATAACCACTCAAGGGACATTTAGTGAACACTTAGAAAAAATGCGCACTCCTAATGTTATAGTGGATAATTCTATAATACCGGGCTTGAGTTCTACAGGGGCTATCAGGAAAGATTATTATCATTCTCTTGCTGTGGCAGTTCCTTTACTTAGCATTGAAGACAACAATTCATTTGCACCATGGGGAATTACAGTTGTTTTAGAAGCATTATCGATGGGCAAACCGGTTATTGTAACGGAGAATGAATCTTATCCCTTTGATGTAGAGAAAGAAGGAGTAGGAATTAAAATTCCCTATAAAGATGTAGAAGCATGGCGACAAGCGGTGCAATATTTAATTGATAATCCGGATGAGGCTCGCGAGATGGGGCAAAGAGGGGTTCAACTATGTAAAAACAAATACAATTATAATTTATTTGCTAAAGAAGTGATCGGCCATATTGATGATTATTTTAATGTCAAAAGGGAAGAAGAGCTCATTCCTTTGCAAAAGGAATTTTCTTAGCCGAAATGATTTCGGCTACTTTTTTCCAAAAATATTCAATTGTAAATCCATCCCCAACTGATTAATATCTTCAGTTAAAGGGCGAGGAGAGCAAAATTCAGTATGGATATAATAGCGAAATCCTTCTTTATTTAGTTTAGTTAGCAAATCACTGAGTGTTTGAGGAGTATTTTGAAAGGAGTGGTATTCAATTAGGAGCTGATTGACTTGATTTAAATTTTGAGAAGCACAAATTACTTCAGACTCGGCACCTTCAATATCCATTTTTAAGAAGTCCACTGGTCTATCTATTAATTCATCTAAAAGGATGGTTTCTATTTGAATTTTTTCTGCGATTTGGTTCTCAATGGGGTGAATTCTCCCTCCGTCAGCACCTTCTTTGTAGAAATGAATGGGTTCAGTGCTATTGGATACTGCTTTATTGATAAGACTGATTCCTTTATAATTTCGAGTTTGAACATTCCACTCTAAAATCTCGTAAATATAAGGATCCGCCTCTATTGCCATGATGCTTGCCTCAGGATAAAGAGTCTTAAAATAAACTACACTTGTACCATAGTTGGATCCACAGTCTATAATATAAGGATGGCTGGTAGAAGCATTGAATTTATATATTTCCTGGAGAAATATCTCCGCATGGCTCCAATAAAAGGAATGAGGGTCTGCCAGTTTGAAATCCTTGCCCAATAATTGGACCATTGTTTCCTGGTATCGTGGTAATTTCTTTAAATGCTCGTAGGGGGAAGAATTTTTCTTTGAGATTTCAAGGCCAAAATTTCCAAAAAAACCTTTTACTAAGTGTTTCATTATTTAAATAAAATTTATGTGATAAAAATGAATGATAAAGAAACGTTCATTGGTGAGATTCCAAAATGAGGGTGTTTAGTTAATTACTGGAAACTTTCTAAAATGTTGCAGATGAAAGCTGAAAATTAAAAAAATAGCAAGGGATTTGGCTAACTGTTTAACAATGAAAACAACAAAAATTCTAGAGATTAAATGGAGTATTTAAAGACGAGGATTAGTTTTATTTATCAATACCTCTGGGGCTTGGTGAATAAGGGGCACGAACGTAGCGTAAATGCGAAAAAAAATATATTGGTTTCCTTTTTAATCCGTGGGGGAAGTATCGGGGTTACCCTTCTTCTGGTACCCATGACAATCCAGTACATTAATCCAACAAAATACGGGATTTGGTTAACCCTAAGCTCCATCATTAGTTGGTTTAGTTTTTTTGATATCGGTTTTGGAAATGGATTGAGAAATAAGTTTGCGGAATCCTTAGCCAGAGGTAATACTAAGTTAGCCAGGATATATGTTAGCACCACCTATGCCATTTTGAGTATTATCATACTAGTGGTATTAACCCTATTCTTTGTAATTAATCCATTTCTCGACTGGTCGAAAATATTGAATACTCCTGCAGAAATGGCCTCCGAGTTAAGCCTGTTGGCCTTGGTGGTGTTTAGCTTTTTTTGCATTCAGTTTGTCTTAAATTTATTAACCATAATAATCACTGCTGATCAGCAACCTGCTAAGGCCTCATTTTTGAGCTTCCTTGGAAATTTTTTGTCTTTAATTATCATTTTTTTATTAGTTAAATTTACAAAAGGTAACCTGATCTACCTGGGGGCTGCCTTGAGTATAGCACCTGTTTTTGTCTTAATCCTATCCACACTCTGGTTTTTTTCTCGGGATTATAAGGATTTTTCTCCCAGTTTTAAACACATTAAATTTGGCCATGCCAAAGATTTGATGGGCCTTGGTCTTAAATTCTTTGTGATCCAAATTGCCGCCATCGTTCTATTTCAAACCAGTAATATCATAATTACCCAACTTTTTGGACCTACCCAGGTAACCCCCTATAACATTGCCTTCAAATATTTCAGCATTGTTTCGATGTTATTGGGGATCATTATATCCCCTTTCTGGAGTGCTTATACTGAAGCCTGGGTAAAAGAGGATTTTGATTGGATTAAAAAAACAATGAAAAACCTCAAACTGCTATGGCTATTACTAAGCCTTATGACCCTGTTCATGTTACTGTGCTCGAATTTCGTCTATAGATTGTGGATTGGCCCATCCGTTGAAGTTCCTTTTTTATTGTCACTAATGATGGCAGCATACATCATCACACTGTTATGGAATACCATTTACGCTCAATTTTTAAATGGGGTAGGTAAAATAAAATTAGAACTATATTCTGGCATTTGGGGAATGATTTTAAATATTCCCATGGCCATCTATTTTGGAAAAAAAATTGGGATTTCAGGAGTTATCCTGTCGGGGGTGATTTTAGGATTGATAAACATGGTTTGGACGAATATTCAATATAATAAACTAATTAATAAAAAGGCCAAAGGAATCTGGAACCAATAAAGGTGAGGAAGGATGTTTTCATGATCTCATCAAAAACATAAACTTTTATCATAATGCAACAACTAAAAAAACTAATCCGAAAAAAACCAAATTGGCACAATTTGAGATCTGTTGAACCCATCTCACGGGTCTTTGGCCTAGATCGTGGAACACCAATAGATCGATATTATATTGAAGATTTTTTATCTAAAAACAAGGATCTCATAAAAGGGGCAGCTCTGGAGATTGCAGAAAGCACCTACAGCAAAAAATATGGCTCTCATGTTGACAGTTTTGAAGTTTTGCATGCCACTGACGACAATCCAGCAGCCACCATCATTGGAGACCTTACCGATCCGGCCACCCTTCCAGCCAACAAAATTGATTGTTTCATTTGTACCCAAACCCTGAATTTTATTTTTGATTACGACAAAGCCATTCAAGGAACCCGACATCTGCTTAAAGAAGGAGGTTTTGTATTGGCTACGGTATCGGGTATTTCCCAGATTTCACGATATGATATGGATCGTTGGGGAGATTATTGGCGATTTACGACACTGTCCATGAAAAAAGCATTCGAAAAAGTTTATGGCGAAAATAATGTTGAAGTAGACTATTATGGTAATGTGTTATCTGCTATTGCTTTTTTAACCGGAGTTAGTGGGGAGGAATTAAATGAAGAAGAACTCTTTTTTAAAGACCAGGATTACCAGGTGACCATTACTGTTAAGGCGCAGAAAATTGCTTAGCAGTAAATGAACTTCTAAACCATGACCAAATAGATGAGACACTTAAAGAATAAAATAGATCAGACTGCACCTATTGTAATTGAAAAGATTGGAAGAGTACTTAATCCAACAATCCTAAATTTCAAAGAAGAAAAGCATCAGTTATTGATTTTTTATTTTCATGGTCTTTATACCTACCAGGATGAAAAGGAATACCATCATGTTTCTCCTCAGAATAATATAACTGTTGATCAGTTAGAAGAATTTATCACCTACTTTCTTCATAATAATTACCAATTTATTAGTCTAGAAGATTTATATGGAAAGGGGGACTCTGAAAAACCTGGGGTGATGATGACCTTTGATGATGGATATTATAATAATTCGTTGATGGTCAATATTTTAGAAGAGTTTCAGGTTCCAGCTCTTTTTTTCATATCAGCAGCAAATGTTATAGAAAATAAATCCTATTGGTGGGATATCATTTACAAATTTCGGGCCAAACAAGGATCAAATTTAAATTTAATACGTAAAGAACAAGAGCATCTTAAAAAATTACATCATTCTCAAATTGATGAATATATCGTCAAAAATTTTGGCAGAGAGGCCTTTATTCCCTGGTCAGATATTGACCGGCCATTTTCGCCAGGTGAATTGAAGGAAATAACAAAGAATCCTTTGATAACCATTGGAAATCACACTATGAACCATACCATTCTTCCACTTTATTCTGATGAAGAAATCATCCAGGAAATTGGTAAATGCAATCAGGTTTTATTTGAAATAACAGGAGAAGTTCCAAAAAGTATTTCTTATCCAAATGGGAATTTTGATGAAAGGATCATTAGATTAACTCAGGATATGGGTTTTGATTTTGCTTTCACTACCATTGGAAGAAAAAACTATTTTCCAATTCAAAGGAAAGGGAATACCATTTGTCTGGATCGTTTTATGCCAGAGCCTCGATCCGTAACAGAATATGCCAGTTTTTGCCGATTGAATTACAGTCCTAACTCTTTATATACAGCTTTTAAGAAAAAAATAAATTTTATGAAAATTTGATATAGGATTCTAAATCGGCTTTGTCCCAGAAGTATTTCACTCAAACAATTTTACAGAAACATTTTTAAATGAAAAGTATATGAATTCCTTCCTTACTAATATTGGAGAACAGACGAAAATAAAAGTTATTCAACTACAGTATGCAGCTGATTCTTCGGGGGATTTTGTCCGGCGACTTCATCAGGAATTCTTGAATTCTGGGATTGATTCAAAAATATTGGTTCTTCATTCTACATTTTTAAATGATAAACGAATTGAGAAAATGAATCGAAAGGGGAGGGGGCTTGAAGCGGTCAATAACCTAATTGAAAGCCGTTTGACAAAAAATTCGAAAAAAGAATTGGGAAAATTTTCCTATCCGGTCTTGGGAAGTAATGTTACAAATAGAGATGTAGTAAAAGAGGCTGATGTAATTTATTTGCACTGGGTCCTGAATGGATTTATCAGTATTAAAAGCCTTGAAGAGCTTGCAAAATTAGGGAAGCCTATCGTTTTTATTATGCATGATATGTGGACGATGACAGGTGGATGTCATCATAGTTTTACCTGTGAAAAATATAAAACCATGTGCCATTCCTGCCAATTTTTTGATGAAAAAAAGAAAAAGGACCTTTCCTATAAATTATTTCATAAAAAATTAAAACTGTTTTCTTCTTTCGACAATTTCCACTTTGTTTCGCCCAGCAGATGGTTATATAATTGTGCCAAAGAATCGGCTTTATTAAAGGAAAAGCCTTTACATCATATTCCTAATGTATTAGACCGCAATATTTTTAAACCTGTCGATAAGAAAGTAGCAAAGAAGATGTTGAATATTGATGAGCACAAAAAGGTTATTGCTTTTGGGGCTGCCTCAGTAAAAAGCCCTTATAAAGGATGGGAATATTTAAAACTGGCGATCAATGAGTTGTATCAACGAGTGAATAGTGAAGATTTTATGGTAGTAACCTTTGGAAAATCTGACCTTGACCAAGTCAATAAATCCATTCCTTTTGAAACCAAAGTACTAGGTTATTTACGGGATGAACTTACTATGTCATTGGTGTATAATGCTACAGACGTTTTTATTGCTCCATCTTTAGCCGATAACTTACCCTATACTGTTTTTGAGGCGTTGGCATGTGGTACGCCTGTAGTGGCCTTTAAGACAGGAGGAATTCCGGAATTGATCAGGCATAAAGAAAATGGATACCTGGCTGAAAGAAAGAATGCTACCGATATCGTAAACGGTATATCTTATTGCCTTGATCATAAGACCAAAGGCTATGCTTTGCCATTTTTCGACAATAATCGTTCCATGGCCAAGCACCTGAAATTAATAAAAGCATTTTTACCCATAGAAAAAACTCAGTAATGAGTGAGAAGGTCTATATATATCATTCCGATCTAAGTTCATTTAAATTAAAAGCCTTAAACTGGTTTTGGTTGGGCTTTTTTATGTATTCGTTCTTTTTTACTGTCAGTAGCCGACCCGGTGTTAATAATCAGCTAACACAGCTTTTTCAGTTACTGGGGATTGGAGTAATGGTTGTTTCGGCCATTAGCTTTATCAATTTCAAAGTAAACAATAAGTATCTATTGGTTTTGATAAGGTTATACTTCTTTTGGCTGATTACCATCATATTGAGAGGTTATACGACTGATTATGGATTCATTAAGAGGATTTTATTTGACGCCTGGTTTGGGGTTTTCTTATATGCTAGTCCTTTATTTCTCTTTTTTCCTAAAAATCTGGCAGCCTACAAACGCTTTTTTGATGTTGCATTTATCTTTGGATTCATTTCTATTGGATTGTGGTTTATTAATAGAGATTTTGTTCTTACTGAAAGTATAAAAGAATCAGATGGAAAAGGGATTGTTGAAACAATTGCCAGGAATTTTAGTATACCAATAGAGGTTCTGCTTATCACTTATTTTTATCATCCCAAATGGAAAAAAATAGTGGCATGGGGAGTGTTTTTTATAACACTTTTTGTAGCAGTTACTGCGGGCAGAAGAGGTTTAATCATAATGACGGTAGCACCAGCTGTGGTAGCGTATATCGTCTATCTATACAAAGCTAGAGTAAAATTATTCGTCATCGTTGGTTCGGTTGCAGTTGGTATATTCCTTATGGATTATGGATTGAGGATTTATACCGAAAATGATACTTTCAGGTATCTGCGGCAACGAGGAATGGTGGATACCAGAGGTGGAGTTGAAGAGATGTTTTTTCAAGATATGAAGACTATTGACTGGATCATAGGTCGAGGGATGAATGGCGAATATTGGTGTCCTGGTATTGAAGAGGGAACTGATACTGGATACAGAATCGTTATTGAAACCGATTTTTTGCAAATCATCCTCAAGGGTGGAATCATCAGTTTAGCCCTATTGCTTTTCATTTCAATACCTCCAATATTTCTAGGCCTTTTTAGGTCTAAAAACTATTTAACCAAGGGTGCTGCTGCCTGGATATTTTTAGAGTTATTAAATATGTATCCAGCAACCACCAATACTTTTTCTTTGCATTATGCCTTTTTCTGGATCGCTATAGGCATGTGCTACTCCCCCCAAATCAGGAATTTACCTGAGGCTTACATTAAAGCATACTTTAAGAAAAAAGATAATAAGTCCTTCCTGTCTCATTTTATATGAGTCCAAAAAGGAAGTTCTGGATTGAATGTTGAATTTCAGCCCTTTTTTAAATGGGCTTATTAAAAATATTATAATGTCTCTACCTAAGGTCTTGATAATAGGGCAGCCTTTCAAAAATGATACTGGTGGCGGGGTTACCCTTAGCAATTTATTTGCCAACTGGGATCGTGATAAACTAGCAGTAGCCTGTTCGGGCTATTTATTATTAAAAAATATTGACACTTCTGCTTGTAATACCTACTACCAACTTGGGGAATATGAGCACAAGTATATATTTCCCCTTTCCTTAATCAAACGAAAATACCCATCAGGTCTGGTAAAATTAAAACCTAAAAAAAGGTATCAAGATTTGTCTATTCCTAAGTCAAGCCTAAGGGTATATCTTATAATGAATTATATGATCCCTCTGATGAAATATTTGGGATTCATCCATTTTATAGACAAAAAAGTAGTCTCCAAAGAATTTCAAAATTGGCTGGACGAATACCAACCTGATATTATTTATGCTCAGGCCAACTCTCTGCAAGATTTATCTTTTTGTATTGCGACCCATGATTATGTGAAAAAACCAATGGTTTTCCACATGATGGATGACTGGCCAACCATCATAAAGCACAACGGATTATTTAAAAAATATTGGTATCGGAAAGTGGATAAACAAATGAGAAAATTACAAGCCCGATGTCAGCTTCTAATGAGTATTGGGGATCTAATGAGCAAAGAATACAAAGAGAGGTATGGCAAAACATTTATTCCTTTTCATAATCCAATCGATGTTAACTTTTGGCAGCAGCATCAGAGAACAAATTATGAATTATCCAGCTCACCCATAATATTGTATTCAGGCCGCACAGGCCTTGGCATAGACTCCTCCTTGATTACACTTTCAGAAGTGATTGAAATGATCAACGAGGAGCATAATATGAAAATTAGGCTGAGGGTACAATCCAGAGAAAAACCAAATTGGATGGACAAATATCCCAATACTGAACACAAGTCTCTTATACCATATAAAGATTTACCTCGGGCCTTTGCAGAAGCGGATTTTCTTTTTTTGCCCCATGATTTTAATCAAAAGGCCATTAACTTTTTTAAGTTGTCTATGCCTACAAAAGCATCTGAATTCATGGTTAGTGGCACTCCTATAATCGTTTTTGGACCGGAAGAAACAGCGGTGGTAAACTATACCCAAAGAAATCAATGCGCTTGTGTGGTGACAAAGAATAGTCCAAGTCTGTTGAAAGAAAAATTAGTAGAGCTGCTAATGGATTTGGATTTCCGAAAAAAGATTGCTCAAAATGCGATAAATCTTGCCTTGCAAAGACATGATAAAGAGGTTGTTAGTCAATCCTTCCAAAATGAAATAATTAACCTTGCTATACCAAGTTCTTTTGAAAAATTAAATGTTTGATACGTCTATAAATCTAGTTCCCATGACAAAAATATACTTCTACCCTAAAAAAAATCCACGCGATGCTATTTCCCCCAGTCCTTATATGCCCTGTTTTGAGGAGGCACTTACAAAGAATTATGCAGTTGTAAATCAGAATCTTATTAAAAACGGCATATTTGAATTCTTTAAATACCTCTTTCGGGCAGACCTATTTTTATATAGTTTTATCGAAAACGTTGTGCAATTTCGTTTTGGTAAACTGCAGGCCATTTATTTTTTCTTCTTTTTCTGGTGCACAAAATTATTGGGAAAAAAGACCCTCTGGGTCATGCACAATAAATATTCTCATGATCGGAAAAAAAATAAATGGACAGACTTTATGTTTTCCCTCATGGTTAAACACTCAAACCTTATTCTTACTCATTCGGAGGCAGGAATAGAATACATTCAAGAGAAATATCCTTCCTACGCCAAAAAAGTCAAGTTTATCATTCACCCTATTCCTCCTCATTTCCCATTTGTCGAAAAGGCAGAAAAAAAATATGATTTCCTGATTTGGGGAACCATAAGTCCCTATAAAGGTCACCTCGAATTTTTAGAGTATTTGGAAAAGAATGGCGCCTTAGGTAAATACAAAATTTTAATTATCGGTCGATACTCCAATCAGGAATATGGGAAAAAACTCAGACAGTATTTATCGGATAATATTCAGCTTGATGATAAGTTCTATGAACTCGAAGAAATTGCCCATTTTGCACACCAGTCCAGATTCGTATTATTTACTCACAAACCTACTTCTGTATTAAGTTCCGGTGCTTTGATGGATTCCATTAGAATGGGTGCAAAAATCATTGGCCCTAACCATGGTGCATTTAAAGATTTAAAAGACTATAGTTTCGTAAATACCTATGAACACTTTGACCAAATCCATAACATTTATGAATCAAACCGGGAAATAGCAGCTCCTTTATCAGAAATGAAAGTCTTTTGTAAAGACAACAGTTGGCATGCTTTTGCAGATAAAATTACCAGTCACATTGATGGTATAATGAAAAATGACTGATTGTATAAAACTTTTACTTATTTAAGCATGACGGATACCATCATTATACAACGGATTTTTGCCAAATATCGGAAAGAGATCCTGAGTGAATTATATAAGCAGAGGAAATTTGTCCTTTTGCATTCCAAAAGTAAGTCAGGAATAAAGCAGGTAGAAGCCAATTACTCCAGGGAGGTGGCAAGCCTGAAATATTCCAAAGAGGATACCAAATACTTCCTTAATGTGTTTCCCTTTATCATCAGAAATACCCCTAAGGTTATCATTCATGAATTTTCAATTGGGATAGCGTCTTTAATACCGACTTACATCATTTCTAGATTATTGGGAAGTAAGTTTATCATTTGGGGACATGGTTACAATCGAGATCAGGGATTTTTTCCAGAATCATCTATAGCCGATAAATTGAGACTTTACCTTATTAAAAGAGCGAATGCCGTCATTTTATATGGAAAAGAGGGTAAGCAAAAAATATCGAAATATGTGAAACCAGAAAAGCTGTTCATTGCGTATAACTGCTTAAATACTCGAAAATTAAACTTGATAAGAGCCGGTTTAGACAAAGAAGGGCGGAACAATGTGAAAAATAGAATTGGCTTCAAGCATGATAAAAATTTGATTTTTATCGGAAGAATGCTGAAGTCTAAATCTCCTGAGCTTCTATTAAATATCTACGAAAATTTACAGACTCAATCCGATTATTCTCTTGGAATCCACTTTGTTGGTGACGGCCCTCGTTTGGAAAAAATAAAAGAAAGCGTTTACAACAAGGGATATGGTAAGGATATCTTTTTTCATGGTGCCATCCATGACAGCCAAAAAACGGGTGAGTTGCTTTACTGTTCAGATTTAATGGTCATGCCCTCTGCCGTAGGACTTGCCTTAAACCATGCCTATAATTTTGATTGTCCTGTGGCAACCTATGATCAAAAAGCCAATCAGACTGCTCATGGTCCCGAGATTGAATATTTAATTCATGGGAAAACAGGTTTCCTAATCAAAGAAAATAATATAGAATCTATGATTGAAGCCATTCATACTTATTTCTATGATGTAGAACTCCAAAATGAAATGAAGCAAAATTTAAGAGATCAGATCCAAAATATTTGTTCAGTCGACAATTTTATCAAAGGATTTGATGAAGCTATTAATTATGTATTGACCTAACAAAAATTATCCTATGACAAAAATAACTACTAAAAGAGTTCTCTTTATTCTTCAATTGCCTCCTCCAGTTCATGGTGCCAGTTTGATGAATAAGCACATAATAGAAAGTGATTTATTGAATCGCGATTTAGATATGGAGATGATTAATTTAAATTTTGCCAATTCAATAAAAAAATTGGAGCGCTTTAGCTTAATTAAATTATTTAAAGCCTTTTATTTCGGCTTGACCATTATTTCTAAAATCATAAGCCATAAACCAGATCTAATATATTTTACCTTTTCTCCTAGAGGATATGCTTTTTACCGAGATATCTTATATGTTTTTTTGATGAAACTATTTAACCAGAAAATAATTTTCCACCTGCACGGCAAGGGCATAAAAAACTCAGTAAAGGTTAATTCATTCGTAAAAAGACTAACCAGAGCTGCATTTAAAAATACCAAGGTCATCTGTATGTCTAAAAAACTGACAGAAGACGTAAAGTCAATTTATGATGATCAACCATTTATAGTACCCTATGGCATTGAAGTTCAGGAGGGTAATGGGTTTTCGAATTCTGAATTGAATTCAGGTGTTCCCAATATTTTATACCTGTCCAATTATATCAAAACCAAAGGAGTACTGGTATTAATAGATGCTCTAAAAGCAGTCCATGAAAAAGGCTTAAAGTTCAAGGCAAGATTAGTAGGAAGCCCTGGTGATTTAAGTCTTGAAATGCTAAATGAAAAAATTGCCCAGCTTAATCTTGAAGATTGTGTCGAAGCTGTAGGTCCGAGATATGGAAAAGACAAGAATGTAGAATTTAGAAATGCTGACATATTTGTTTTTCCGACATTTTATGAAAATGAAGCCTTCCCTTTGGTCAATTTGGAAGCCATGCAATTTGGCCTTCCTGTGATCTCTACCGATGAAGGGGGGATACCAGATATGTTTATCAATAAGGAATCTGGTTTAATAGTAGAAAGTCAGAATCCAATAATGTTAGCAGATAAAATAGCTGGCCTTCTGGAGGACGAAGATTTAAGAAAAACTATGGGCATTAATGGCTATAACCGCTTCCAGGAAAATTTCACATTAAATCATTTTGAAAGGAATATTTTAAACACTATAAATCAGGTATTAAGCAGGGCAAAAACCGAACTTTATCCAATAGATGCCGTATAATTATTTGTATAAAGAATCTTGCTTAGTTTAGAATTTATTATGATTGATTAAAATGACTTCCATGGTCCCTATTTTGATCTAAAAAGAGGGGCTATTAGCTAAAGTTGATAAAATAAATTCTGAAGCCTTTTTCTTTCTTCCCTTATGCTTATCATTAGTCGATAATTCTTCGACTTACACAAATCCCTTGTGATTAAACATTCCTTTTTTGAAATTATTATTGACGAAAACAATAATGAATGTGTGGATTAGCAGGTTTTACCGGGTTTTCCAATAATTGGGAATTGGCCGAAAGAGCCAATATTATTCAAAAACATAGAGGGCCAGATAACCAGGAATCCTGGAGTGATGATTTTATTGCTTTGGCACATCAACGTCTTTCTATAATAGATCTTAGTGAGGCAGGGAATCAGCCCTTTCATAAAGGAGACTTAGTACTGGTATTTAATGGGGAGATTTATAATTACCAGGCTTTGAGGGAGGTGTTGGTTAAGGAAAAACAATGCCAATTTAATTCTTCCTCAGATACAGAGGTTATCCTCGAAATGTTTCAACACTATGGTTCCGAGTGTCTGGACTTTTTTGAAGGGATGTTTGTATTTGCGATATATAATAAGAAAAAAGGAGATTTATTTATAGCCAGAGATCCATTTGGAATAAAGCCATTATTCTACACTCAGATTGGACAGGCTTTTGCCTTTAGTTCCGAGCTAAAAACACTGGTTGATGTTCCTGGGTTTAACAAAACCATTAATCCTAAAGCTTTGGTAAGCTGCCTGAATTACATTTGGATTTCTGGAAATGAAACCATGTTTGAAGGTTGCTTTAAACTCCCTCCAGGACATTTTTTGACTTACTCAAAAGACCAGGAGTTAAGTATAAAAAAATACTGGGACCTTGAAGATTTTGGTCAATCCTATTCTAAAATTGAGGAGAAAGAGAAAATTAGAGAGATAGAAAAGGAGATGGAATCTTCTGTCAGGCGACATATGGTCGCTGACGTACCGGTAAGTAGTTTCTTGAGTGGTGGCCTTGATTCCTCCTTAATTTCTGTCCTTGCCAAAAAAATTAATGAAAAGCTATCCACTTATACCATAGGCACAAATACTAAGGACAAAAAGGTGGAGAGCATGCCTGATGATGAGCGATATGCCTTAAAATTGGCTCAAAAATACAAGTTTGATCATCATGTGATTAAAATAAGCCCCTCTATACTAAAGGATTTACCCTTTATCGTCAGGACACTCGATGAACCCATTGGTGATCCAGCAGCCATAAATACCTATTTAATTTGTAAAGCCGCCCGTAAAAAAGGGGTAAAGGTATTACTATCAGGTATGGGAGCTGATGAAATATTTTTTGGCTATCGTCGACAAAAAGCCAGTGTTTATGCTTTGATATTTAACAGACTTCCCTATCCAATTAAATCCCTGATCAACTATGTGGTCCAACTTATGCCAGTTAAGATTGGAGCTAAAGGATTTAAATTAGGACGATGGGCAAAACGCTTTATGGATTTTGCCATGCTTCCACCTGAAGAAGCCTATATGAGAAGCTATTCTTATTATGATCCAGACCAATTGAAAATGCTGCTGGATAAGGACTATTGGCCGGCCATTGATCAAATCAGGGCAGAACATAAAGACATTTTTAATTCCAAATTCAAAGGAGATTATGTCAATCAAATCTGTCATACCGACATCAATATGTTCATGGTAGGACTTAATCTAACTTATACAGATAGGGCATCTATGGCAGCCTCGGTCGAAGTAAGAGTGCCTTTTATTGATAAGAAGATAATCAACACCGCAATGAGTATTCCTGGTAAACAAAAATACCAGAAAAGAGAATCGAAATATATCTTGAAAAAAGCTGCTGAGAAGTTCCTTCCAAAGGAAATCATTTATCGGCCAAAAGCATCTTTTGGGGCTCCTATCAGATCCTGGGTTTCTAAGGACTTAAGAGCCTTGGTGGATGACCTTTTGTCGGAAAAAAATATTAAAAAAAGAGGCATCTTCAATTACAATTATATTCGAAATTTAATTGAAAAAGATAGAAAAGGGCTAGAAGATAACGCATACCAAATATATCAATTATTGACACTTGAACTCTGGTTCAGAGCTTTTATTGATACTGAAAATATACCTTTTGAAACTTCTGCCCAGCCATCAACACAACCCCATTAATGGTTTTTTTTAGCGTAAACAAAATAAACAAACAAAACTTACTTCATTAAATGGCAAAATCCAAAACAACTAGTATAAGGGAATTCTGGACAAACCAGCCAGTGGGGAATAATTTTATCCCCTACGAAAAAAATAAATCCTTCTACGAAAAATATGATGCCTTTCGATATCGGACAGAGGGGCATATTTTATGGGAATTAGATCAAATTGACTTTAAGGAAAAAAGAGTTTTAGAAATAGGAGTCGGTCAAGGCTCAGATTCTATGCAAATTATTAAGAGAGGAGCACTCTTTTATGGGTTGGATCTCACCAGAGAGTCCGTTCGAAGGGTGAAGGAAAGAATGTCTTTTTTCGGAAATGAATATGAAGAAATTAAGGAGGGAAATGCAGAAAAGCTAGGATATCAGGATGCCTCCTTCGATTTAGTGTATTCCCATGGAGTAATCCACCATTCTGAAAATATTGAAAAGATAATAGAACAAATTCATCGCGTTTTGATCCCGAGAGGACAGGCTATCGTAATGTTGTATCACAAAAACTCCCTCAATTACCATTGGAGCATTACGGTGTTGCGAAGGGTGGGCCTCATCTTGCTTTACATTTTTCCCTTTTTGACCCCCTTAGCTTCGAAAATTACTGGTGAACCCATTTATAGGATAAAAAAGCATTTGATGGCTTTTAAAAAACAAGGCCTTTCTTATCTAAAAATGGAAACCTTTATTCATAAATCCACAGACGGACCAGATAATGTCTTCTCCTCGGTATGGACAAAAAAAGAAGCTCGAGAGTTGTTCAAAAACTTTAGTGAAATTGACACCAATGTTCACTTTCTAAATGAACGCCATTTAATGGGTTTGCAATACTTACTACCGAAATTTATTAAAAATGCAATTGCCAGACGTTTCGGTTGGCACCTTTGGATAAAAGCAAAAAAATGAAGCAAGTAATACAAAATTTTAAGACAGGAGAATTATATGTTGATACAGTACCTGTACCTTCCATTTCTGAAGGGATGGTATTGGTAAGAAATGAGTATTCCTTAATTAGTGCCGGTACAGAACGAGGGACTGTTAAAACAGCCAAAGCGAATTTATTGGGGAAGGCCAGACAAAGGCCAGATCTGGTAGCTCAGGTTCTTCAGAACGTAAAAAAAGAGGGCTTGTCTGCTACCATTCAGAAAGTTAGAACAAAGTTAGATTCTTTAAAAGCTTTAGGCTATAGTACTGCCGGAACAGTGGTCGCTTCAATGGATAAAGAAGGCTTGTTTAAACCAGGAGATCGAGTAGCCTGTGCAGGGCAGGATTATGCCTCCCATGCTGAATTTGTAGCCATACCTCAAAACCTGGTGGCCAAAATACCTGAAAATGTTAGCTCTGAAGAAGCTGCTTTCACTACTTTAGGAGCCATCGCCATGCAGGGCATCCGTCAGGCGCAGCCCTCCCTGGGTGAAAAAGTATGTGTAGTGGGGCTGGGATTGTTGGGACAAATAACAAGCCAGCTGCTAAAAGCCAATGGTTGCAGCGTTTTTGGCATTGATTTGAATGATGATTTGGTCAAGCTTGCCAAAGATACTGGCTTGGATTTTGCGATGAATCGTTCAAATACAAATCTTACTTCAGCTACCAACAACGTTACCGATGGTCATGGCTTTGATAGTGTAATAATTACTGCCGGCACTTCTTCCAATGACCCAATCATTCTTTCCTCCGAATTGGCTCGAAAAAAAGGTAAAATAGTGGTAGTCGGTACCGTAAAAATGGATATTCCTAAATACCCTCACTTCTTTAAAAAGGAATTAGATCTGAAAATGTCTTGTTCGTACGGACCAGGTAGGTATGATGTAAACTATGAAGATTTGGGGAATGACTATCCTTTTGCTTATGTAAGATGGACAGAAAAGCGAAATATGGAAGCCTTTTTGGATCTCTTATCAAAAAAAGCCATAGATATTAAACCATTGATTACTCAAATATTTGACCTGGAAGAGGCTGAAAAAGCTTATGATATTGTTTTGGGTAAAGTCAAAGAAGCTCACATCGGCATATTGTTGAAATACAATAGTGGATTAACAGAAGTACCGGAAACTCTGGTAAAGGTCAACAACCAAGCCCTTTCTACGGTCAATGTTGGATTTATTGGAGCAGGTAGTTTTGCCCAAAGTTATTTAATTCCCAATGTGAAATCCTTTGGGGCTTCACTGCAAGGGGTAGTAACTTCAAGAGGGATTTCATCAAAAAATGTGGCCGACAAATTTAATTTTAATTTTTGTTCTTCCAATGTTTCTGATATCCTCGATAATCAAGAAATTAATACCGTATTTATTGCCACTCCTCATTCCTCTCATGCCGATTTGATAATTGGTGCCTTAGAAGCTGGTAAGAAGGTTTTTGTGGAAAAACCTCTGGCCCTAAACATGGAGCAGTTTCTGAAGGTACGAGAAGCCCAATCAAAACATAAACATCCCGTATTTGTAGGGTTCAACAGGCGTTTCGCACCTGTAAGCCAGCAAATAAAATCAATATTTGAATCCTCTATGGAGCCCTTAATTATAAATATTAGAGTCAATGCCGGATATATTCCAAAAGACCACTGGCTTCAAATTCCTGAAATTGGGGGAGGGCGCATTATAGGTGAAGTCTGTCATTTTGTTGATTTGATGCAGTTTTTTACCGATGCTGAACCAGTTAAAGTTTTTGCTGAATCTATTGATTCTAAAAATGATAAAATAACTACCTCAGACAATGTCAGCATTATGCTTAAGTTCTCAGATGGTTCTATGGGGCATATTAATTACATAGCCAATGGAGATAAGGCTATGCCGAAAGAAAGAATAGAAGTTTTTGGTGGTGGCAAAGTTGGTGTCATCAATGATTTTCGAAGTGGTGAGATATATAATCAGGGAAAAGTACGCAAAGTAAAATCCCTGGGGAAGGGCCATAAAGAAGAAGTCCAGTCTTTTCTGGAAACTGCATCTAAAGGACTTGAAATGCCAATAAGTTTTAGGTCCATTTGCTTGACTACGCTTACCACCTTTAAAATATTAGATAGCATCTCTACAGGATTGCCGCAGATGATTGAATTAGAAAAAAAATAGCGCTTTCAAGAATTCTGGAAAAACGGAAGGAACATGAAAAAATTGATACTTTTAATAGAGGATGATTTTGAGCTAATGGGGAATGGCCTGGGGAATGTAGCCTACCATCAATATATTCCGGGCAACTTTTTGATGAATGTGGCAGAAGCGATTGACATCAAATTGACCTTTATGGTGGATGTCGCCCAGCAACTTGTTGTCAGGCAATATTCTCATAAGAATGCCAATCTGAAATTTCAGGAAAAATTATGGGATGAAACCATTCAACTGATAAAAAGAAGGGGCTTTGATGTTCAATTGCACCTTCATCCACAGTGGCTTGATGCTAAATTTGACGGGACACATTTTAAATTGGGGAATAACTGGAATTTGGGAAGAACTCCACGACCTCAGCAAACAAAATTAATTGAGGATTCAATTGCCTATCTAACTGATCTGCTAAAACCTGTTGATCCCAATTATAAGGTGCATGCCTATAAAGCCGGTTCATGGGGGATGCAACCCTCTGAAGATCTGTTCAACTGTCTGGCCGATAATGGAATTAAAGTGGTCATGGGAGTCCGTAAGGGGATGAAAATTGATTCCGCCGGAGTGGATTATACCAGCCTTGAGGAGCCTGTTTTTCCTTACTTTCCTAATTATAAGGATATTAATAAGGTTGGTCAGCAAGGGGATATTTCCATAATCCCTTTATGTTATTATGCCCCTAATTTATTCACTTTTGGCCAGCTTGCATTTAATCTTAGCCTCCGAAAAATATTCTCTAAGCCTGACTACAACATATTTTATAATAAAAAGGTACCCAAAGAAATACAATCGGTCAATGGTATAAAAGGGAAACAGTTGCTGAAATTAGGATTTCGCCCCTATTTGACCCAACTGAAAATGAGTAATGAACCTTTTAGTTATTTGAAAAAATCATTTGATGCTGTTTATAATCGCCTTAGTAGATATGATGTGGATCATATTCCGGTAGTTTTGGAAAGTCATACCAAGCATTACATCGGGAACTACCACAATATTGAAAGATTTCTAAACTATATCGCCAATCGGTACCATGATAAAGTAGAGTTTAGTGATCTGACAACCTATATTAATTCTCATCTACAAGACACGCAAATTAAATCGAATGAAACTGCCAACGCATATCACTAAAATTCATCCTGGCTCACTAACTGAGGAATTAACAGGAATAAATACAGAGGCCTATTTTCAAAATGAATTCTCTTATCAAGACTTATTTGATGAGGACTTTGATGAATGGGATAAAATAAAATCCCATTTTAGGAATGATTTTCTGTTTTTTGAAAGGGCCCTTTTTAAACTTCATTTTCGCAGAAAAAAGGAATTTAATCTCAACCAGCGAAGGAACATTCTTAAGTTTTTGGCTATTGGATATTATTTTTCAAAAGACATAAGATTTTTTAATGAGTTTCTTTTTTTTTATGATGGAAAGGAAAGTCACACTCCGTTATACAATCTGGTTATAAGCTATTTTCATCAAAACTTAGATGGGGAACCATTTCACCCTTATCCCTTGGCTTCTCGCGCTGAAGTAAAAGCCTGGACTAATGAGTTCAACAAAGAAAAAGAGTCAAAGAATACTGACCTTACAAAAAAAATGACCATAGGATTAATTGGCCTTCCTCTCTTTTTTTATAAAATCAAAAAACAATTGGAACAGCTAGGTTTTAATGTCAAAGTATATTTTGTACCCTACCACGCCAATAAAAAGGTACGTTTTTTGATCAAATACAAAATGTTATGGAAACTGTTAGGTCTTTTGAAAAAATTGCCCTCATTTAAGACCTTGAACTATCCTGTAAATAGCAAGAAGATTAAGGCAAAGATTTTACAAGATCAACCGGAGATAGGTTTCCACAAACTAGGTTTTATCATTAGAGAAAATATTTATTCAGCCTTTCCAAAAGGATTGATAAATGACCATTGGGGGGTCCTGCCTTATGTGAGAGGAAGATCCACCATAGAATACTCTTTATTATTCGGATTTCCAGTTGCGGCAACGACTCATTTTATTGAAAAAACCATTGATACGGGTAATTTGGTGCAAGTTTTTACTTATGATATAGACCATTTAAAAACCATTAATGAAATAAAGAAAAAGGTCAAATCAGATCTGACCAATAGAGCAGTGGAAAGCATTTATCGCTATTCTCAGGATGAAAATATAGTAATTCCAAATGACACTCAAAAAGGATTAACCTTTTATTCTATGCATTCATTTTTGACCAACTATATTGAAAAAAACATCTTGTCATAAAGACAAAATTTTCTGTTCCAAAGAGTACATAAAACAAATAAAACACAAAACAGCTTTAATATGGACGCTAAGATTCGATCCTCTTTTGAAAAACTTAAGTCTTATTGTGAGGCAGAATCATTCAAAGGCTATGATCCTTATGATGGTTTAAATAGTCGATTTTTCCAGTCACTCCCTATTATTAAAAATAATCGTATTGCTAAATTAATTTGGATTCAGGCCTTTAAAAGACTGCCTTTTAATTTGCGCAGAATATTTGCTGTCAAGAAAGATTATAACCCTAAAGCAATGGGATTGTTTTTATCTGGATACTGCGCTCTTTACCAAAAAGAACCTCTTCCAGAGTATTTGGAAAAAATCAGGTTTTTTATTGATAAAATTGAAAAGCTTACCACTGATGGATGGAGTGGAAAATGCTGGGGGTATAATTTCGATTGGCAAGCCAGAGCTTTTTTTCAGCCCAAGTTTACACCTACTGTGGTGGCTACCACCTTTGTCGCTCACTCCTTATTAGACGCCTATGAAATATTAAAAGAGGAAAAGCTTTTGTCTGCCGCCAGAAGTGCTTGTGATTTTATTCTGAAAGATCTAAATCGAACTTATGACGATAAGGGAAATTTCGCCTTTTCCTATTCTCCACTCGATACCAGCGTAGTTTTCAACGCATCTTTACTCGGAAGTAGGTTGCTTGCAAGGGTTTATTCTTATTCTCAGGAAAAAGAATTGCTTGAAGAAGCTAAAAAATCTGTAGACTTCTGTTGCAAATTTCAAAAAAATAATGGAGAATGGCCCTACGGAACCTATTCATTTCATCAGTGGGTGGATAATTTCCATACGGGATATAATCTCGAATGTATCTCTGATTACATGTCCTATTCGAAGGATTATTCTTATAAAAAAAACCTGGAATTAGGCTTTGAATATTATATCAATACCTTTTTTACTGAAGAAGGGATCCCTAAATATTATAACAATTCCGTCTATCCTATAGATATACACACCACATCCCAACTCATTATTACTTTGATAAAATTGGAAAAGCTTTCCGACAATAAGGATTTAATGGAAAGAGTTTTAAATTGGACCATTGAAAATATGCAATCTCCAAAAGGATTCTTTTATTTTCAATTGAAAAAATATATTTCCTCCAAAATTCCATATATGAGATGGGCACAGGCCTGGATGTTTTATGCATTTGCATATTTCCTTTCAAAAGCTGATGGCGAAAATGGAATTATTAATGTTATTGATAAAAAGACTTTGAATCATTACATTAATTAAAACTATTAAATTAAATATACGTACAAAATTAATATTAAATTAACTATCCCAAGCAAGGAGTATAAAGATGAAGATAATTTCAGTAGTTGGTGCGCGGCCTAATTTTATGAAAATAGCACCTTTTATCAAGGCACTAAAAAAGTTTTCGAATGAAAAAGTTCAAATTCAACATTTGCTAGTTCATACGGGTCAGCATTACGATGTAAGAATGTCAGAGGCTTTTTTTAGGGCTTTAGATATTCCTCAACCTGATATTAACTTACAGGTGGGCTCTGGTTCGCATGCAGAGCAATTAGGAAGAACCATGATTGCTTTCGAAAAAGTATTATTGGAGCACAAGCCTGATTGGGTAGTAGTGGTTGGAGATGTTAATGCAACTCTTTCTTGTACCGTCATAGCAAAAAGATTGCACATAAAAGTCTGCCATATAGAAGCAGGCCTGCGCTCCGGAGATATGAGAATGCCGGAAGAAATTAACCGACTGGTTACCGATCGATTGTCAGATTTACTATTAACTCCTGATCGACTTTCTTCAGAAAACCTCCGCAAGGAAGGGACCCCTGAAGAAAAGATCCGTTTTGTCGGCAATATCATGATTGATACCTTAGAAGCCAATAAAGAGAAGGCCCAAGGCCTAAGCATTAAATCGGTAATCCATAATAATATTGCTGAAGGAACCTCCCTTCCAACAGAAATACCACTTGATGAGACCTATGCCCTAATGACCCTTCACCGACCCTCCAATGTCGACCATGAAGATATTTGTGTACCTCTTATGAAATTTTTGATGGATGAGGCTGCCAGCGAACTACCAATTATCTGGCCTATTCATCCACGTACCAAAAAACAACTGCAATTATTTGGTCTTTGGGGACTTGTAAAGGGGCATCCATCTCTTATTTTATTAGAACCCATTGGGTACCATGAAATGATGAGACTCAATATTGGCGCTAAAGTAATGCTTACTGATTCAGGTGGACTGCAGGAAGAATGTTGTGTTCTTGGAACACCATGCCTGACCTTAAGATGGAATACCGAAAGGCCCATAACATTAAGAGAAAATGATGGCGCCAGTGTTTTAGTAGGTAATAATGTAGATCGAATAAGAAAAGAATTTTTTCAGACATTATCAATGAATCGTCAGCCTTCCAGACCTGAACTTTGGGATGGTCATACCGCCCAAAGAATAGTGGAAGCAATTATAGAATCCTCCCCGATGGTTGAAAATGAAATTCAGAATGTATTAAAATGAATAAGCAAAGAATAGATTTTTTAGGCATTCCAGTGGATGCCTTTACGATGAAAGAAACCATTAATAGGATTGATTTAGCCATTCAAACCAATCAACACATTAGCCATGTTGTGATAAATGCAGGAAAGGTCGTTTCTATGCAAAAGGATCATCAATTGTATGAAAGTGTTGTTTCCTGCGATGTGATCAATGCGGATGGCCAAAGTATCGTTTGGGCAGCTCGCCTACTGGGGAAACACTTGCCAGAAAGAGTAGCAGGATCAGACTTAATGCCTGAATTGGTTAAACTGGCGGCTGCCAAAAAATACAAATGCTTTTTCCTTGGAGCCAAGGAAGAGGTAGTCCGAAAAGTAGTTAATCGATATAGGAAAGAATATGGAGATGAAATTATTGCAGGTTATCGTAATGGATATTTTTCAGAAGATCAATCACAAGAGGTAGCTCAACAAATTGCAAATAGCGGTGCTCAACTCTTATTTGTTGCCATCACTTCTCCAAAGAAAGAGAATTTTTTGCATGGACAACGGGAGATTCTTAAAAATGTCAATTTTACAATGGGAGTAGGGGGGACCTTTGATGTCTTGGCTGGACTTACAAAACGAGCCCCACTTTGGATGCAAAGAGCTGGTTTGGAATGGTTTTATCGTTTGATCCAGGAACCGCGCAGGATGTGGAAGAGGTATTTAATCGGGAATGCTAAATTTCTTTGGTTAGTAATTAGAAATAGGCACATCCAAAGAACAAATTCATGATAATTATTTCCTCAATTTTTTCTTTATTGTCTTAAAATAATAGAACCCATATGAAAATATTAATTACCGGAAACCTTGGATATGTTGGACCTGGATTGGTAAAAGAACTCAGAAAATATCATCCAACTGCCTACCTGATTGGCTATGATATTGGTTTTTTTGCCAAGCAAATTACAAATAGGTCTATCAGTCCTGATATTCTGTTGGATAGTCAAATATATGGTGATGTACGGTCTTTCCCGGAGGAAATTTTACAGGGAGTAGATGCTGTCATTAGCCTGGCAGCTATTTCTAATGATCCCATCGGAAATCAATTTGAGGAGCCTACATTGGACATAAATTATAAAGCCAATATTGAAATTGCAAAAATGGCCAAAAGGCAGGGGGTCAAAAAATTTATTTTTGCTTCCAGCTGCAGTGTATACGGAAGTGCAGAAGATGCCCCCAGGACTGAAAACTCACAATTAAATCCACTTACGGCCTACGCTAAATCCAAAATTTACAGTGAAGAGGGATTGGAAGGCCTGGCAAGTGAAGATTTTCAAATTACCTGCTTTAGATTTGCTACAGCCTGTGGCATGAGTGATAGATTAAGATTGGACCTGGTTCTGAATGATTTTGTAGCAGGAGCTATAACTTCCAATAAAATCACCATTTTGAGTGATGGATCTCCCTGGCGACCTTTGATTAACGTTTTGGATATGGCCAGAGCCATAAGATGGGGATTAGAGCGGGAAAATTCCAATGGAGGAACATTTGTGACTCTAAATGCAGGAAGCAATGATTGGAATTACCAGATTCGGGACTTGGCCTTAGAGACACAAGCCTTATTACCAGGGGTAGAGGTATCCATTAATCAAAATGCAGAGCCTGACAAACGCTCCTATCGCGTCAATTTTGATTTATTTGAACAACTCGCTCCGGAACATCAGCCTCAATACAATTTAAAAACCACTGTTCAAGGTTTAATTGATGGCCTTAGGCTAATCAATTTTCAGGACGCAAATTACCATCAATCTGAATTAATAAGATTGAATGTAATTAAAGATTTGGTAGCACAAAATGAGATTGGTAGTAAATTAAATCTGATTAATGATTTTTCAGGAAACAAAGTTAAAGGGAGCCTATCTTATTGATTTGGAGCCCTTTCAGGATGAGAGAGGGCTTTTTGCCCGAACCTTTTGTCAGAATGAATTTAAAGATATAGGACATTCTAAAGAATTTGTTCAATTTAACCACTCCCTCACTATCCCCAAAGCAACTATTAGAGGTCTGCATTATCAAAAACCTCCATTTGCAGAGATAAAATTAATCCGCTGTATTAGAGGAAAAGTTTATGATGTTATTGTAGATTTGAGAAGACAATCACCCACCTTCTTGCAATATATAGGAGTAGAATTATCTGCTCAAAATATGCGAATGATCTATATTCCAGAGGGCTTTGCCCATGGCTTTCAAACCCTGGAAGAAAACTCTGAATTGATTTATCATCATACTGCTTTTTATCAACCAGGTGTTGAAGGAGGGGTCAGATACAATGATCCGACAGTTGGGGTTGAATGGCCTTTAGAGCCAACGGTTATCTCAGACAAAGATCAAAAGCATCCTTATTTAAATTCAAATTATTCAGGAATAAAGATTTAAGAAAAATTTCATGGAAAAGACCTATAAAAGTTCCATTCTTGTACCACTTGAACAATCTACCGGAAGCAAATGCAGGTTTTGTTCTACCGAACTTAAATACAGCGTAGTGAATCTAGGGATGTCTCCTCTTTGCCAGAAACATGTAAAGATGGAGCATAGAAATGATATGGAGAAATTTTATCCTTTGCATGCCTACATATGCCATAATTGCTGGCTGATGCAATTGGAAGAGTTCGCTACTCCAGATGAGATATTTGCCGAGGATTATGCCTACTTTTCTTCCTATTCCGATAGTTGGCTTGAACATGCCAGAAAGTATTCAGAATTAATGATTGACCGCTTTGGCATAAATGCCGATAATTTGGTTGTAGAAATTGCCAGTAATGATGGCTATTTACTTCAATGGTTTGATCAAAAAGAAATCCCAGTTCTGGGAGTTGAACCTGCAAGGAATGTTGCTGAGGTGGCAAAGGAAAAAGGAATACGTACTGAGGTTCGATTTTTTGGTGTTGATTCAGCCAGATTATTATCCGAAAAATATGGTAAAGCTGACTTATTATTAGGAAATAATGTGTTGGCCCATGTGCCGGATATAAATGATTTTGTGGCCGGGATGAAGATTATGCTTAAAGAGGGAGGAGTTATTACCATGGAATTTCCTCATTTGCAAAGGCTTATTGAAGAAAATCAGTTTGATACCATTTACCATGAGCACTTTTCCTATCTTTCCTTTGTAGCAGTCAATAGAATTTTCGCGCACCATGGATTGAGGTTGTTTGATGTGGAAGAACTGCCAACTCATGGTGGCTCACTGAGGATATATGGCCGTCATATCGATGATACCTCCAAGCCCATTACAGAAAGAGCGAAAGAACTATTAGAAAGAGAAAAAACACTGGGTTTTGAAAGCCTGGAATATTACGCTGAATTTGAAGAAAAGGTCAAAGAAACCAAACGTAAATTATTGGAGTTTCTGATACAGGCTAAAAGAGAAGGTAAATCAGTGGTAGGATATGGTGCACCTGGTAAGGGCAATACCTTATTGAATTATTGTGGAGTAGGCACAGACTTTTTGGACTATACTGTTGATAGAAGTCCTCACAAACAAGGGAATTTACTTCCAGGAACGCATATTCCCATTTATCACCCGGATAAAATTCAGGAAACCAAACCTGATTATGTATTGATCTTGCCCTGGAATTTAAAAAAAGAAATTTCTGCCCAAATGGCACATATCAGAGAATGGGGTGGGCAATTTGTAATTCCCATTCCAGAAACTCTTGTTCTGGAGTAATTCATTCAAACTTTCTTTGATTGATTCAAAAAGTTTATAAATACTAGGTTCATTTTTCAAATCATAATTTCAAAACCCAAAATAAAATTGAAATGAAAGTCGTACTTTTTTGTGGTGGCCAGGGAACTCGATTAAGAGATTACTCGGAGACTATTCCTAAACCCATGGTTAATGTTGGGTACCGTCCAATTTTATGGAATATTATGAAGTACTATGCTCATTTTGGGCATAAGGATTTTATCCTGTGTCTTGGTTATAAGGGAGATAAAATAAAGGACTATTTTATTAATTATAATGAAACCATTTCTAATGATTTCGTTATGACTAAGGGAGGCCAGAATATTAAACTAATGGGCTCTGATATACATGACTGGAATATCACCTTTGTAGATACTGGAAAGACATCAAATATTGGAATGAGATTACTCAGAGTTAAGGAATATCTGAAGGGGGAAGAGTTATTCCTTGCCAACTATGCGGATGGATTGACCAATATGCATTTGACTTCTATGATCCAGGAATTTAAAAATCAGCCTGATAAGGTGGCTTCTTTTATGACCTATAAACCTAATCAAAGCTTTCATACAGTAACTGCAGGAGACAATGGTTTGGTTACCTCAATTCTTCCGATTGCCGAAACTAAGATGTGGTTAAATGCAGGATATTTTGTATTTCGACAAGAGATTTTTGAAAATATTGTTTATGGTGAAGAATTGGTAGTAGAGCCATTTCAACGCTTGATCAAAAAACAACAATTGATGACTTTTCATCACAGAGGGTTCTGGCAACAGATGGATACTTTCAAAGATAAAATGAAGTTGGATGATATGGAAAATTCGGGAGATACTCCCTGGATGGTTTGGGAAAAAAATGAAGAGTTTTTTAAAAATGGAGTAAATGATCCCCTTAAAGTTTGATAAGGCACAGGGCTTAAAAATTCTTGCTCTGGGAGCCCATTGTGATGATATTGAAATAGGATGTGGCGGTACCCTCTTGAAATTAATTGAAGACTATCCTATTGCCCATATTAAGTGGTTAGTATTTGCCTCCAATGAGCGTAGAAAACAGGAGGCCGTTGATGCCGCTAATATGTTTTTAGAGGATGTTTCTGATAAAGAAATTAAAGTATTCTCCTATCGGGATGCTTTTTTACCGCATTCTTCTTTGGAAATAAAGGAAGAATTTGAACAAATCAAACATCAATTTAATCCCGATCTCATTTTTACTCACTATAGAGAGGATCGCCATCAGGATCATAGACTTATATCGGATCTTACTTGGAATACATGGCGAAACCATTTAATTTTAGAATATGAGATTCCTAAATATGATGGGGATCTAGGCCATCCGTCTTTATTTGTTCATCTTGGTAAGAGACAGGTTGAAAAAAAAATACACATTCTTCAGAAATGCTATGACAGCCAGGCAAAGAAGCACTGGTTTGATGAAGAGACCTTTAAGGCTTTAATGAGAATTAGAGGTATGGAAAGCGCCAATGCAGATAAATACTCGGAAGCATTTCATGTTAGGAAAATTATACTTTAGATCTATTTTGGAAATGTAAAAAATAAAAAATGGCAAAACTTCAGGAACCCAAATACGTGTCATGGAATGGAAAACTTATAGGATGGAAAGATGCAACCCTCCAAATAGATTGTGAGGGAGTAAAAAGAGGTTTAAATGTCTTTGAAGGAATAAAAGGATATTGGCACGATGATGGAAACTTTGGAATAATCCAGTTGGAAAAGCATTTTAAAAGATTTGAGCAATCCGCAAAAATGCTTTACATCCCTTTTGACTGGTCTTATGAAAAATTCAGAGATTGTGTTTTCACATTGATGAGAGAATTACTTATTCCTGAAAAAGATATGTGGATGAGAACCACCTTATTTGCAGTTGAAGGGCATTGGGGGGTGGACACCAAAGCAGACATGGTAATGACAGCCTTCAATCATCCCAAAGAATTACCTTCTCCTATCAATTTAGGAATAAGTACCTGGCAAAGAAGTATTGATGCTTCACTACCATACCGTATTAAAGCGGGCACAAATTACCAGGTAGGACGACTGGCCAGAATTGAAGGAAGGCAAAAAAATTGCCAGGAAATGATTCTATTAAATCGCTGGGGGAGGGTAGCAGAAGCAACAGGATCCTGTTTATTAATGGTTCGTAATAATCAGATTATTACACCGCCAGCCTATGAAGGAGCATTGGAAAGTATCACGGTTGATCTTGTTGAATCTATAGCCAAATCAATGGGAATGGATTTTATACGCCGACCCATTGATAGAACGGAACTTATGATTGCTGATGAATTGGCCATCTGCGGTACCCTTGCAGAATTGGTTCCCATTAAATCTATTGAAGGAATGGAAATAGATCCTCAGGGCCCACTTTTAGGAAAATTGAGAAAACAGTTCTTTGACATCGTCCGTGGAAGGCTTGAGCATCCATCCTTAGAACTTGAGTTTGTACCTTTAACAACTAAAGTTTAGAATGTACCCTTTCCTCAAAGCAATGTTTTGATCATAACTTAATGATGCCTATGGAGTTCAATTCAGGTACAGGAGACTTGATATATAGCTTTGCAGAAAAACTGTATCCTATTTGTCGAAGTATTACCGGTGATGGATTAAGGCAAACTCTAAAAATTTTGCAATCTGAGCTGCCCTTGGTCTTACATGAAGTCCCGACGGGAACTCCTGTATTGGATTGGACCATCCCTAAGGAATGGAATATTAAGGAGGCTTGGGTAAAAGGCCCGAATGGTGATAAAATCATTGATTTTCGGAATCATAACTTGCATATACTCAACTATAGCATACCCGTTCATGCACAGATGGACCTGCAAGAACTAAAAAAACATCTGTTTTCATTGCCTGAGCAACCAGATTTAATTCCCTACAGAACTTCCTATTATAAAGAAAACTGGGGTTTCTGCCTTGCTCATCGTCAATTGGAACAATTACCCGATGGTACTTATGAGGTGTTTATTGACTCGAGCCTTAAAAAAGGAAGCCTGACTTATGGCGAATTATTTATTCCGGGAAAACTAAGGGAGGAAATACTTTTTTCAGCTCATGTCTGTCACCCTTCTTTAGCTAATGATAATCTTTCAGGGATAGGCCTGCTTACTCAACTCGCCAAGCAACTATTAGAAAAAAATAACAGATACTCCTTTCGATTTTTATTTATACCTGGAACCATTGGATCTATTGCCTGGTTAGCCCTAAACGAAGAAAAAATCAAAAATATAAAAGCAGGTCTGGTGGCTTCCCTTCTTGGGGATTCAGGATCTTTTACTTATAAAAAAAGTCGACGGGGAGACACTGAGATTGACAGAATAGTAAGCTACGTATTATCACATTCCAATAAACCTTATTCGATTAAGGATTTCTTTCCTTATGGTTACGATGAAAGGCAGTTTTGTTCTCCAGGTTTCAATTTAGCGGTAGGTAACCTGACTCGATCTCAATTCGGGGAGTACCCTGAATATCACACTTCAGGCGATAATCTTGATTTAATTCAGCCAATCTTTTTGGAAGAATCTTTTCAATTATTTGAAAAGGTGGTAAAATGTATGGACCAGAATAAATATTACAGAAATTTACAGCCCAAAGGAGAACCGCAATTGGGAAAACGTGGATTATATGAGGCCATCGGAGGGCAAAGTGATCAGAAACAATTACAGCTTGCCATGTTATGGATTTTGAATATGGCTGACGGTCAACATAGTTTATTGGATATTGCTATCCAATCAGGTATTGCCTTTGACCTGCTTCATAAAATAAGTCAAATACTGGAGAAAAAGGAATTGATTGAAGAAATACCTTGAATAATCTTATTATAATTTGGCTCTCAAATTAAGAGATCAACTTCTTACCAGGACGTAATAACCACAAAAATCCTTTCTTACTATTCGAAATTAGAAGAAATAAATTGGCCATTAGAAAAGAGAATTCATTTCTCCTAAATTTCGATGGAATGCCCGCCGCTATAATATTTCAAATTCTCCCTTGTAGCCAAGACTTATGGCATGATCCTTAATTTCTTGTTGATAGGTAGGATTAGAAATGATAAGTACATCTATTGCCTGATTCTGGAGATTTTCAGGGGCACCTACCAAGAATCCTGATCTAGGTAAAAATTTGTTCTGTCGATGCGGGTTAATGTCTATTACCAGGGAAATTAAGTCGTGATCAGGAAAAACGCTAAGAAAATTGATCGCTCTCATCCCTGCACCCCATAAGGCTACTTTACTTCCTTTCTGTGTCCACTCTTCTATTAATGATTTCCATTTTGCCAGTCCTTTATCAAAAGCTTCCGAAAATTCAGTAAAAGACTTGATTCTTGCACTTTGTTTTTGATCATCAACCTGATAAGAATAGTTTTTGCTTATTGGTTTTCCAAAGACTCCCATGTAATTACCTTTCAGGAAGGGCTCAATCCGTACTACTTCAAAACCGGCTTCCTTGTATATTTGAGTAATAGATTCTGGAGTAAACCAGGATCTTTTGGCGTAGCCGATATTCCATGTTAATTTGTTCTCGAAAGTATTTAAGGCATTAGGAACTTCTACATAAATACCAATTGGATCAATTTCTTTTAGATTATTATTAAATAGTTTGATAAAAGCTAAAGGATCATCTAGTTCGTCCACAACATGCCGACACATAATGAAGTCGGCTTTGTGTTCGGATTGCGCTTCGTTGTAATATTCTTTAATGAAATTAATTTGATTAGGATTAAATTCCAGATTATCTGAATTTTCATAACTGGGATCAATCCCAATCCCGGTATTATTGCCCAATTGACACAATTCTACTAAAAAATGCCCCTTGCCACAACCAGCATCTAAAATGACCTTATTTGATAATTTAAAATCATTGATTAAAATGTTTAATAATTTCTTATTAAACTCCTGATACATGCTGGAGTAGTGCATAGCCATTTCATATTTTGTAAAATCGATTTTTTCTGGCTCATATGCTCTATTATAAATGTAATGGCAAGCCTTGCAGAACACCAATTCAATATTTCCAGTAGGGGCCTTTTCAGCCTGTTCTTTGCTAGAAAGTAATATTCCATCCTGAGTAGGAATTTCTTCAACTTGAAAAAAATCATTCACATTATCTTGTTGACAAATTGGGCATGTAGGAACTGCTTGATGATTCATTGCGTTATATTTCTTGTTACCTTTGAGTAAAATATTTAAATGGCACTTAAACAGTAGTTTTATCCTTGTTCTAGAGAAAAATAAGATTGTTTTTTATCACCAGGATAAATCTTCCCGATAAATTTATCATTTATCATAATTCTATTATTCTAAATCCATAATTTTTTAAACTTTGCCAATTAAAAAATGATGAATTCCTTTAGAAATCACTATTCCTTATCCAACGAAGAATTTGAAATTCAGTTTCAAAATGCCAGAATGAATCCTTCTTTATTCAGCCATGAGGCTCACCTGAGATTGGCTTGGATTCATATTAAAAAGTATGGAGTAAAGCAGGCGGTTGAAAATATATGCAGCCAAATAAAACAGTTTGATAAAAAATATGGTGATGGAACAAAATACAATGTTACCATTACGGTAGCTGCGGTATATGCAGTTCACCACTTTATGCAAAAAACAAATGCCGACACTTTTGAGGAATATATTCAGACCAATGGAAAATTAATAACTCATTTCAAAGAGTTAATTAATTCCCATTACAGTTGGGATATATTCCAAGATGAAATGGCCAGGCAGGATTATTTAGAACCAGATTTGCAGCCATTTTAATGATTTCTTTGCTTAGGGGGCACTGATGATCTTGTATTGTTGTTTGCCAACCTTAATAAAATAAATTCCAGCAGCTAAAGGTTCAAGCTCACACATGAATAGTCCATCTCCTTTTTTCTCAGGATTGAGGACTGCTACTTCTTTTCCTTGTGTGTCAAATATTTTGACCCTTTTCAACTGCTTTTCTCTGCTTTGAATATAGAAATAATCTGAAACGGGATTGGGATAAATTAATACTTTGGATGAGTTGCTTAGATCGACTTCCTCTGAATTTGTGCTAAGGTTTCTAAGCAATAATAAGTCTTGATTATTACTTTGGGGTAATTTGCGATCACATATATAAATATCACGAAGCCCATCTCCGTTTAAGTCTGCTGCAATTACCCCCAGGGCATCTAGGAAATAGTTTTTGCCAAGAATGCTTTGAGTACTGTTGGTAAAGTTTCCCTTGCCGTCATTTTCATATATTTTTATAGGCCCTCCAAAAACATTGCATACAATGAGATCCAAATCCATATCTAAATCAACGTCTTCAAAAATGGCATCTATGGTATGATCAGAGTCTTTTGGCAGTTGAGAATTGGTAGCATCAGAAAAGTTTCCCTTTCCATCATTAAGGAGCAGTCGATTTTGGGCGTTTTTCCCCTGAATAAAGGCAACATTGGAAAGAAAAATGTCTAAATCGTTATCTGCATCTACATCTCCAAACGTAACTTTTCGGGTTTCAATATTGAGTCCACGAGGAAGCAGGGTAGAAGTTTTATCGCTAAACACGCCTTGTCCATTATTTATGTGCAGTGCATTCCCATTTTCATTGCCCTCGAAAAGATCTAGATCGCCGTCTCCATCCACATCTGCCAAGGCAAGATCCTGAGTAGTTCTACTCAGTTGGGTTATTCTGTTGTTCTCAGTGGAGAAGGTGCCATCACCTTTGTTAATAAGTATGGTTGTGCCCCCTTCATTTCCAAAAAGAAGATCGGGCAGCTGATCTCCATTTAGATCCGCACAAATAACTGCATTGGATTCGGAATCAGGTAAGGAGAAAGGGGCGGCACTAAATTTGCCTTTACCATCACCAAGATAATATTCATGAACCTGGCTGCGACCTAACTTTACATCATCTTCGCTACAAAATACCAGATCCAGGTTTTTATCATTATTAAAATCAGCAATGACAACATCTTCGCTGTCATGTCCTACTTGTGGAAGGTTGCCCACAGTACCATTGGTGAAAATCCCATTCCCGTCATTCAGCAAAATGGTATTGGCTTGGAATTCATTGGCCAATACGATATCCAAATCACCGTCACCATCAATATCGGCAGCCCGGACATCCATGCTTTGTCCCTGACTACCGTTTAAGGGGAGGTTCTGGCTGGCTGCAGTAAATAATTGCGCATTTAAATAAAGGGGGCTAATAAAAAATAACAGTCGGATGATTTCTTTCATGATAAGCTAGCTTTATGACAAATGTAGAAAATCGATTTCCGGGAAGTTGGTAAAAAAACGAACAGATAATGGGCTGGCTAGGAATACTCCCATTGTCTCAAATAACTATTTTTGCCTTCTAACAAAAAACCAGTTTGTTGCTGGAGGTAATCCGATGGAGAAAGACCAACAATAGCCTTAAAATCTTTAAAAAAATGACTGAGATCATAATAATTCAAATCGAATGCTATGTTGGAAATAATGCCCTTGTGACTACTTTGCTGCAGAAGTAGGCTTGCTTTTTTGACACGGATAAGACGAGCATATTGTTTGGGTGAGAGGCCAATATTGTTTTTAAATATTTTCTCAATATATCTCCGACTGGAACCAATGCTTCGATTTAGAGAATCTATATCCAGGGTGCCGTCACTTGAATAAATTGCCTTAACAGCTAAGGGTAGGAAAGGGTGTTGAAGTGATTGATTAGCTAATTTTTTTAAAAAGATAGCATCTAATAATGGAAAATCATCCTCTAAGGAGTCGAGGCTGGAAAAATGTATAGCTAATTGTCCGAATTCGTTTTCAAGGTATGAAAATTCAAATTTGCATATTTGATTGGTGAATTGAAAAAAAGGTGTTTTGAAAAGCAAGTGAGGGGTCCAGGGATATAGTTTAATGAATAATAATTTTGCTCCTTTCGAAAGTTTTACTCTTGCCCCTTGGGTCATCTGGCCAATCATGCCAAAATTAGAGAATGAAAAAACTTGCTTTTCTTTTTTGAGAGTTAGTTCCGCTCTTGGATTTATTTGGATAAAAATTTCGGGAAAACCGTCTGGAATAAGATCAAGATGCTGGGCCTGGTCATAGCATTCCATCTGCCAATAACCCTGAATAAAATTTGCCAGACGCGAATCAGGGTTTTGCCGATAAAACGTTATCATACTTTGTATTTTTCCCTAATCTACACTTGACTTGGGATCTCTCCAAGGCGGAACGGTCAAAATAGCCGTTTTTGCTAATTTTAGCTTTTCTACAAAAGAAAACAAAACCTTTTACTTCAACTTACTTCGCCCGTTTTAGGTGCATACTTCTAATTACTTCGCTAATAAAACTCTCCACATAATTTGGGGCTGCAACAAAATCATGGGGCTGGATACCAAATTAAGGACCTTAATAAAGGATTTATAAACCACAGGGTCTTGATTTATTATTCGACTTACCTTATTAAAGTACCGCAGCATTAAGCCGGGGATAGGTGGAGGAGTACCTAAAGTTTCTGGAAACTTAAAATCTTCAGTCACCGTTAATTCCCAGGGGGTTCGAATGGTATTGGCCACCTTTTTAAAATAGGGCTTCCAGAAGGACTGTCCATGATTTTGTCTCAAAAAATCATCTAATATTTGTGCTTGCATAGCAGCAGAGCTCATCCCTTGGCCATAAATGGGGTTGAGACGACAAACGGAATCACCAAGAGGAAGTATCCCCTCCGGGAAGCGGCTTAATTTTTCATAATGTAACCATCTGACCACCGGAATATTATAAGAGTGTAGTTCTGTTAAAACCTCTCTTCCTTTAATGGCCTGGTAAATATCCTGAGTTTGCAGACTTTTCGTGTATTCAATAAAGCTATCAATACTTTTTGGAGGCTGGTCATTTATTCTTCCCTGTACGGTAACAATCATTCGTCCATTTTCAATAGGTTGGACGGTTCCGTGCTTAGAGTCGTTTGGTGGATTGGAATTGATGTTGATAAGGGTTTGGAAATGATCTTCTCTGGAAAAAACACAAGAGGTGTACTTTAAATTGATTTTTACCTCCTCAGCTTCCGGCCGCTCATAACCAAATTCTTCGAGTTCCTTGGCCAATCTGGATCCAAAGCCTCTAGCATCGATTATCAGGTCTGCCGAAAAGGGGCCTTTATCCGTTTCTACACCATGAATTCTATGATCTTGATAGAAAAATCCTTGGATTTTAGTGGAATCAATAATTTTAACATTAGGAATTTGGAGGAGGCGTGATCGCACATTATACTCCAGAAGTGCCCGACTCATCATTGCTGAGTTAACACCAGTTGTAATTTGGGGCCGATAGCCCCCTTCATGGTACCATTTAAAAAATTTACCAAGATCTCCAGCGATCGCTCCTTGTTGGACAAGAGATTTCATTAAACCGGGGAAATAATATTCCAGAATATTATGTCCTTTGGATAACAGGATGTGCAGGTGATTGTCTTGCGGAATTCCCTTTCTATTGGTGACCTGATCAATGATTTCATCTTTTTCTAAGACACTAACCTCTTCAAAATGATCCGAGCAAACTCTGGCTGCCAGTATTCCGGCCATACTAGAGCCAATTATCAGGGCTTTTTTGGTTTTCATTTTTACCTGGTTTTTTTACATTCTTATAAATTTAAGAATTTGAGGTGTAATGACTACCATTTCAAGAAAAGATAATTTTACCTGGCTTGGGTTTGAGTCATAAAAAAAGTATCCTGCGATTTAGTCGGAGGGCACTTAGTAATCATTCTATTCCGTGTAATTCATTCGAGTTGCATCCCAACTTGAGTAGTAGGTAGAAAGTAAAATGACGAATTGTTATTTTTTTCAGTAATGACCAACATCTTTAACCATAAGTCAAAAATCTTTCTACTTTTTACCTTAGACTTTCTACTAGCAAGTTGCGTGGGCAACTTGTGTCCATTAATTTAATTCAAAGCTGATTTTAAGATTTACTGCTGCCTTGATAGATTTTCCATTCAATTTAGCAGGAATCCATTTAGGCATTGCTTCAATTACTTTTAAAGCAGGTATTTCGAAACAATAATTATCAGACTCTAGAATTCTTATGGCCATTGTTTTTCCCTTTTCATCAATAAATAATTTGAATTTAACATCACCTTCCAGGCCATTTTTTCTAGCCTCTAAAGGGTAAACCAGGTGTTCTCCTATAAAGGATTGAAGGGCTTTATTACCCCCTGGGAAGGAAGGGGCCGTCTTTTCAAAATGATCAAATGAATTTGGATTAATGGTCATAAACATCAGGAACACTAGCGTTTTCATTTTTTGGTTTTTTACTTTGATAATTAATCGGGTATTTTGAAAGTTGCCCTCCAGTATTAAATTATGGAGTTGGACTTTCTTGGATATTGATTTCGAATACAAAGAAAGGGCTAAAGAATGATGGATGATTGTGATTTTGATCCAACGGATTTCAAGTTTGAATAGCTGGTTTTTGACGGTAATTATCAGCTTTAAAATTTGGCTCAAAAACTTTGAAATTTGAACCAATTGACAGATTTTTAAGCAAATGCATCTTTAAGGTTTGCTTATTTATTGAGTAACAATTAAGTAATAATGAAGATTGATGTTTTATTGGGAATAATTAGTAGTGCGGGTTTGTTTCATGCTGCTTACATGGTGCTTTTTCTTTTGTCGGATAAAAAGACCGATCGCAAAGCAAATTTGTTATTGTCCATTTTATTGATGGCCTATATTATCCGAATTAGCAAATCTGCTGTTTTTGCCCTTTTTGGCTTTACCCCTTATTACTATCCACTATTGGGTTTAATGGCCATGAGCATCACTGGACCTACCTTGTTGTTTTACTTAAAGCGGCTTTTTAGGAGCTGGCCTGATTTTCGATGGCATCAAACTTTACATTTGTTACCTCTATTTTTAATTAGCCTTAACTTTTGGGAATTTCCTTTTAATCTGATGCGGATTTCTTATCTGCTGATCATCATTCAAACTTTTCTGTATTTCTGCTATTGCCTTTGGCTGATTCAAAAAAAACACCCCAATAAAAAACTTAGACAATGGTTAAATATATTAGTGGGTAGTGGTTTTGGCATCTTATTGGTCTATTTTATTCAATTTATTGGGATTTCGGATACGGGCTATGTTTATACGACTTTAATAGCCGCCCTAATTCTTTGGTCCGTGAGCTATCTGGTAACCAGCCTCTTTGAAAATCTGAAAAAGATCCATCATTATCACTTAAATAATAAAGAGGAGGTTAATTCAGAAGAAATACTCCTAAGAAAGAGATTAAGATCGATATTAACTGACCCGGAATTCTTTCGCGACGCTGAAGTAAATCTTACCGTATTATCAAAAAAACTTCAGACTCCGCCAGCTAGGCTTTCGTATTTAATTCAAATGGAGTATGGAAAAAGTTTTCCTGAGGTCATCAATTACCAACGGATTTCTTTCGCCAAAGACCAGTTGTTGGCCTCAAAAAGGGAAAAACCCAAAATTGAAAGCATTGCTTATGATTCAGGTTTTCAATCTCCTTCCACATTTTATGCTTATTTTAAAAAAACCTACCAAATGACTCCTACACAATACAAGAAAAAATACTCCTGAAAAATTTCCAGGAGTGTTTTTGGCATTTTTGCCTCTAGTTTTGAAGGAAAAAAATGAAAACGGTAATTAAATTAAATTTGACCTTATTTTTCCTGTTGTTGATTTTCTTTTCAGGGCATGCACAACTACAAGGCCCCTTACCCAGACATGCAGATTTGGGAGCTACTTTTTCTTCACCCAAGGAAGGAGCCTTTGGAGCTTTAGTTCAAGATGTAAAGGCCAATTCTTTCGCAGCTAGACTAGGGCTTCAAAAAGATGACCTTCTTGTTGAGGTTAATAGTCAATTGATAAATACAGCTAGTAAGTGGGCTGAAATAAGATTAAGCCTCAAAGGAGGAGAAAAAGCCCATTTTGCCTGGATAAGAAATGGAAAAAGAATAGAAAATGAAGGCTTATTAACTTCTATGCCATTAGAGCAATTTGAAGGAGTAGAAGTAAATTATGAATCCGTGTGGTCCCCATATGGATACAAAGTACAAACCATTGTTACTAAACCTCAAAACAGCAATCAAAAAATGCCAGGAATTTTTTTGGTAAGATGGTTGAGTTGTAGCCCGGTTGAAGAACCCGTCGGCCGAAAGGGAGGCACAGAGTATTTTTTGCAGCAATTAATAGAAAATTCAGGAGCCCTTGTTATGAGGGTTGAAAAACCAGGACTTGGGGATAGCGAAGGTCCTCCATGTCGAGATGTTGATTTTTTGGAAGAACTGGCAGCACACAAGGCGGCTTTTCAGGCCTTCACTCAATTGGAAGAAGTAGATCCAGATAATATTATCATTTTGGGCTTAAGTAATGGCGGTGGTTATGCACCTTTAGTCGCTGGAGATTTTAAGCCAGCAGGTTTTGCCATTATGGGGGGATGGATGAAGACCTGGTATGAACATATGTTGGAAATCGAACGACGCCGGTTTAAGTTGCAAGGAGAAAGCCCAGCTGAAGTTTCTCAAAGAATGAAATCGGTAGAAGAATTTTATGTTGAATACCTCATCCGGAAAAAGCTGCCAAAAGATATTCTCACAGAAAAACCTCACCTTCAAGATGCCTGGGAATTCGATCCTGCCCATCAATATGGAATTCCTGCCGCTTATTTTCAACAATTACAAGATCTAAATTTATCCGATGCTTGGAGTAAAGTAGAGGTGCCAACCCTGGTCATGTATGGAGAATATGATTGGATTATGAGCAGACAAGATCATGAAATGATAAGAGATATTGTTAATCATAACTCTAGCGGGCTGGCACAATTTGAACTCTTACCCGGTACAGACCATAGTTTTCATGTTTTCGAGAATCCACAGCAAGCTTTTGATGATTATTGGTCAGGGAAATATGATTCGGCTATTGGAGAAAAGTTTTTGAATTGGTTTAAAAATATAAGCCGAAAGTAGCCTTTTTTTTCTCACGCTGATTTCACCGCTTCCACTAAAGCTCATCTGCGAAATCAGCGTGAGAAAAAAAGCCAAAATAAGATAGCTTGGTAAAATTAAGATTTATTCAATGCTTCCAGCCTTTTTTGGGCATTCTGGTAACCAGGATCTACTTTTAGGGTTTGCTCATAATATTCCTTTGCCGACGACTTTTCACCTAATCTATTATAAACTTCAGCCAGATAAAAATAGACATCTGGTGATTTCGGATAAGCTTCAATATTCAATTTTAGCAGTTGAACAGCTCCTTCAGGATTTTTTCTAATAAATAGTTGTAATGCTTCGGTGTTCATGTCTCTTTCTGTCCAAAGTATCCAGTTTGGGTATTGGCTTTTGGCCGCTTTCCAGATGGATACAACCTCTGAAACCTGGTTTTTAAGAATTAAATCTTTTATTTCTTGAAATGAAGGCGGAGCGACCTTGTTGATTTTATGGTAGGCTTTTCCCAAGGCAGCATAGGAGGGGTAGGAGGGAAAAATCTCAGTTGAAAATTCCATTACCTGGACAGCTTTTTCATTCTGACCCTTGTCTATCAATGACTCGCTGTATCTGACCATATCGCCAACATAAAGTTGTAAAACTGGATCTCCCTTTTGTGCAGTTTGATATTGCTTAACAGCCTTATTAAAACCATGCTTTTGGACCAGACTTATAAATGGTGCTTCTACAATGAAACCTTCTTCAGGAACCCATTTATCATATTCCATATAAATGGCTATGTTTTTTGCTGATTCAAGCCCCTTTAATTTTGAAACCAGATGCAGGGCCCCGTCAATTCCTGCTGATACGCCTGCGGTGGTAATTACATTCCCATTATCAACAAACCGGGTATTCTCTAATACTTCACAATTGCTTGCTGTTTGCTTAAGCCTATTAAGAGCTGAATGATGTGTAGTTGCTTTTTTTCCATCCAATATTCCGATTTGGGCTAAAACGGCAGCCCCGGTGCATACCGAAAACATAATCCTCTCAGGATTTTCGGAAATTTTTGAAAACCACTCCATTGCTTCTTTGTCCCGAAGTAATCTTCCTGTACCCCCACCACCAATAAAAACGATATCTGGGTCAGGACAATTTTCAATGGTGTAATCTGGCTTAATATCTATGAAACCCTGACTTTCAATTAACTCATCTTTTGAAGCAACAGTATAGACATTAAAATCTGGGGCCAGACTGAATACCTCACTAGGGCCACTGAAATCTAAGACTTCAACGCCTTGATTTAAAAAGATGGCAACATTCCAGCTTTTTTTTGCCTGACCATTTAAGAATATGATTATGATAATTGAAAAAAAGAGGATTAAAAACAAATTCCTTCTCATAACAATCTATTTTGATGATGACAAATATTGAATTTGACTTGCTGGTAATGAAGAAAAAAGATGCGGATGAGCTAGACATTTGGATTTAGATAGTTTGACACTTATTTTAGATGGTTGGTCAAAGTATCTAATATTTCTATCCAGCTGTCGAAATGAAACGGTCAATGATGGCCATAATATTAATTTCGACTATCATATTCCAAAGAATGAGAAAGTATTTTATTCTGATCCAGGTATTGATGTTACTTGGTTTTTTCCTGTTGCGAACTTTACCTCTGTTAAGAGAATTTAATCTTAACCGGAGTTTAGCTTCTGGTGTGATTGAATTAAGTAGTGCTTTGGTGGTTATTTATGGCAATGTCCATTTAATCAATGTCTATTTAAATCAGAAAAAGAAGACATTATTGTTCGTCTTTTTTTTCATCCTTCTTTTGACGCTGGCAATGGCGGTTCAGTTGGTAGGGTATTATTTTATCAACAATATTATTTGGCCTAGTGCAGGGGCTACAATTGAGGAAATTTCTTATAAATTTTTGATATTCACTTATGTTGAATTACTAATTTATGTAATATTAAGTACCCCGGTAAAATTTGCATTTGATTATTTTAAATTATTAGAGAGGCAGCAGCAAATTGAAAACCAGGGCTTGCAGTCGGAATTGAAATATCTTAAGCTGCAAATTAATCCTCACTTTTTATTCAATACACTCAATAATTTGCTGGCCCTTGCCAGAAATAAATCACCCCAGACGCCAAAAGTAATAGAAGGATTGGCCTTTCTAATGCGCTATTTACTAGAAGAAAGCAAGCAGGATCAGGTTTCCTTGGAAGAAGAAATTGAATTTCTCAATGCTTATCTTGAATTAGAAAAAATCAGGCTCCCTCAAATTGATATAGCCATCGATATAGAAGGGGATCCTCGTGGTAAGGTTGTTCCACCTTTGCTTTTTCTGCCTCTGGTGGAAAATGCCATCAAGCATGGCGCTCATATTTCAGCCAAAAATAATTTCGTATTTATTGACTTTGAAATAATCAGCAGTGAATTATTATTTAAGGTTCAAAATTCGGTCCAGCCTCAAATCAACAATCCTAAAGGCGGGCTGGGTTTAAAAAACCTCAAGAAAAGACTTCAACTGATTTATGGAAAGTCCGCTCTTCTAAATTATGATAAAAATGAGGATGGTACTTTTTTTGCAACTTTAAGTATTCCTACATGAAAACTTACAGATGTGTAATTATTGATGATGAGCCTCTGGCCCATGAGCTATTGAGCTCATATATTCAACAACTTCCTTATTTGAAATTAGTTGGTGCCTACACACAGGCCATGGATGCTCTACCTGTATTCAAAGAAGATATTGACCTTGTTTTTTTAGACATAAAAATGCCGGACATCCAGGGACTAGAGTTTGCCGGCTTATTACAAGATAAGGTAAGTATTATTTTCACGACTGCCTATTCACAATATGCGGTTCAAAGTTATGAGAAAAATGCATTGGATTACCTTTTAAAGCCAATTTCATTTGACCGATTTTTAGTGGCTGTTAATAAATTAATTAACCGAAAGCCTTCCATTAATGCGGAGGTCAAAACAGAAAAAGATTACATTTTTGTAAAGGCTAATTCGCAATACATTCGTTTGGCATACTCCAGTATTGGTTTTATAGAAGCTTTAAAGGATTATGTTATTTTTCACAGAGGTGAAGACCGGTTTGTTGTTTATCATTCTCTAAAAAAGTTAGAACCTATTTTGCCTTCTTCTTTTATTCGGGTTCACTATTCCTATATCGCCAATTTCGACTGTGTTCAGCGCTATAAAGATTATCACCTTTTAATATTTAATCAGAAAATTCCGGTTAGCAGGAAATACAGGGAAATCGTTCAAAATCAAATTGACGCTTATTTGATTTAGCCTACCTGCCAGGAATCCTTATTGACCTATTTATTAATCAAAAATTTTTATGAAAATGATACATAGTATCGGTAATTCCGTATTGAATCACTACAAGCTAGCAGCAATAGTTACTACCCTGATTTTATTGGTTCCTAATTCCTTACTAAAAAGTCAACAGGGGCCCTCTTTATCTGTTGAAATTAATGACCGAGACCCTTTCCCAAAGACATTTTTAGGCTCTTATGAAATAGCTATTCCAGTTGGAGAAAATAAAATACCAGGAAGTATTTTATTGTGTAATGAGGATAATCAAATCAAAGGAAAATTAAGTTTGCAATTAGGAGTCACCTTAAACATCTCAATCCTATCCACTGGGCAAGAAGATGATTTTATCCAATTCAAAACCAGTGCACCAGTACAATCGGCTTCTTTGCGGTGGCATCGGGGGCGAGATAGTATTTCTGGCGATCTGCAAATGGGAGGCAATCGAACTTTTAATTTTTTTGGAAAAAAAATGAAGCAACAAGTCACTGCAAGTGAATGTGATAACTTGTTTGCTTTTGAAGAGTTTCAAGGATCTGAAAAAATGGGCCTGGCCTTTCCCAGTCTTTCAAAAGATGAGAAACTACTGATTTTTAGCGCCTATCAAGGCGATTTTTCCAAACAGCAATTGATGTACATGGAATTAATAAACGGGACCTGGACGGAGCCACAATTACTCCCATTTTCAGGTAATCATAGTGATAGAGCTCCTCAATTTTCTCCCAATGGGAAAAGACTTTATTTCGGTTCCACCCGACCAGTAAATAATGAAGAAAAATCCGATTATGATCTTTGGTATGTTGATTATAAAGGTAAAGGGAAGTGGAAGACTCCTAAACACATACCTGAGATTAATTCCCCGGCCCATGATTACCAGCCTTCCGTAACCAAAAAAGGCATTTATTTTACCTCAGACCGAGAAGGAGGCCTGGGAGGCCAGGACATTTATTATGCCAAAGGAAAAAAAGGACGTTTTGCTAATCCGGTGAATTTAGGAAACTCAGTCAATTCAGAAGAGGGGGATATGAGTGCTTTCGTCAACCCATCAGAAGATCTAATGATATTAGCTTCCGGGAACCCAAATCTTCCCTCCCTTGGTAATGACGATTTATATCTTTTTGTGAAGAAGGAGGGAAAATGGACATTCTCCAAATCTCTTGATGATAAAATTAATTCCTTTGCCAATGAATATGGTGCCTTTGTGTCCAGAGATGGAAAATGGCTTTATTATACCAGCGATGTGAAACCCTGGGCGAAAATCTATCGAACAAAATGGAAATAGGGTTGAATTCCATCCAAAATACATAAAGGAGTTGAAAATTTAATTTTCAACTCCACTCCTTTAGCAGCAAATTCTAAATAAGACCATCCCCTTTATGGGTTGACCTACCTTGAGCCTTAGTATTGTGCAATGAGGCAGACAATAGATTCCGAATAGCATGATCATGCGATTATCTTGAAAGGCTGACTTCTTTAAATTGAATTTTATCAGGAGCAAAAAATAAGATAACATTTAAACCCTTCCGAGCCAGGAAGCAAGCATATCTAATTTTTTCAACTCGAACTAACTGATTTTTCAATCAAAGAAGCTGATTCAAATGGTTCAATTAATCAATGATAAGAAAATGCCAAGCTCCTTTAAAGCCAAGGACAATCAAATTGTATTGTTTGACCATCAAAAGAAGCTTTATTTTAATTATAGAAGTTCACTTAGTCTTAAATATTTGTATTCGGGGAGTGTCAAATATCAGATGGAAGGGAAGGAAGTAATACTAAAACCTGGATTTCTTTTGTTGGTTCGAGAGGGCTATCGTATTGATACTTCCATTTCGGGGCCGACTAGAGGCATTTCTATTTTTCTTCCGGAAAGACGAGGAATTGGTTTTGAAGAAGATTTTTACGAAAGGGACTGGCCTTTAATTCATTCTCCTCTGAAGGGCTTACTGGAATCATTTAAAACAGGAATCCCCTCCACTCCAATAGATACTGTACAGTATATCAATCAGGTTTCAAAAGGTCTTCAGCAGTACCAAAATCTGATGAAAATTTATTTCCATTCACTTTCTTATAAAAAGAAGGGCACCAAAAAGGATGTTTTAGGTCGGATTTTAATGGCAAGATTGATTTTGGAGAAAAAATTTCATATGGAAATCTCTTTAGATGAGTTGGCTAAAATGACGGGCTTATCTAAATTTTTGCTTGTTAGAAAATTTAAGGAAACTTTTGAGATAAGCCCTCGCCAGTTTTTATTGGAAAAGAGAATTGAATTGGCAAAACAGTTGATCCTTCGCTCAGATAAAAGTTTTACACAGATCTCTAATCAATGTGGCTTCAGTAATCTGCATCATTTTAGCAAAACATTTAAAAAACACACCAATTATTCTCCCTCCGATTATAAATTTAAACTATATAAGAAAGCTGGCTAAAAGCGTTGTGGGATCAATTTAGCGAACTGCTTTTACAGCCTCGTAAGCATCTACCAATCCATGTCCGTGTTGAAAATCAAATCCCGGATCTCCTAAATCTTTTGCGGTGTTTTTTAGTACTTCATAGGCCTCCCAGGGCAACAAGTCAGGATCGGCGGATAATAATAAGGCCAGTACACCGGTCAGATGCGGTCCGGCAAATGAATTTCCCTGTGTTTGACGCTGGAGCTCGCCATTTATATAGCTGACAAAACTTAATTGATTATTGTAAGTTGCAAAGTCGGGCTTGTTGACCTGTCCTTCATTATAATATTCAGTATCCCAAATAACAGGACCCTGGCTAGAGAAAACAGGTCTCTGCTCCTGAGGTCCCACACCTGCGACACCAAATACTGCACCAGGGACATCTTCAGGGTTTCGCATTTGCCTGGGTACAGCCACGTAATTGCCATTATTAGGATTGGCAAAATTTCCTGCCCCGGAAACAAAGTACAAACCGCAATAAGTAGCCTGTTCAAATATTTTTCGCCAATGACTGCGAAACTCCCCCATATTGGGAACAGAAAAACTCATAGAATAAGTATCTGCACCTTGCTCTATGGACCATTCTACCATTTGCTCAAAATTAAGGAATCCCCTTACCGGTGACCATGAGGCATTAGGTGCCACACCAATAACAGAATCCGAGGCAATCTGACCGCAAATTAGACTTGCTACTACCGAACCATGATTGAGTCCATCAGGATCTAAACGATTATTAATTTTTGAAGATTCCAAATCAAAGTTATAACCGTGGTAATCATCAATAAACCCATTGGCATCATCATCAATTCCATTGCCAGGGATTTCAGTATTGTTCCGGAATATCGACCCTTGAATGGCAGGAATATCCAGTCGGAAACCAAAATCATGGACTACATTTAAAACGCCTTCCCCCATAACACCAAATTCTTCCCAAACTCTTTTAGCTCCAATAGCTTCAATGTTCCATGTAGCTTGGGGTAAGGGAGAGGATATTACTTCGGAAGGCGTTTGAATAAAATTAGGACCATTACTACTTTGATCGCCTGAATCGGTGAACAATTTTAAAAATATTCTGTCCACACCGGGTATATGGCTTAGTTCTATTAAGTCTTCACCTAGGATTTGGCATGAAAACCCATTGATGATCCAATGTTTTCGCAGATCTGTGATAAGGCCTTGATCAACAAGAGATTGTAATGCATCTTCTGCAGTAGTATGACTTTTCTCACTCAAGGTTTTAAGTGAGGATATGACTTGTTGGCTCATTTGAGATCTACCCATTCCAGAAAATTCACCTTGACGAGATAAAAAACTGCCTGCCTCCGACAAAAATTGATCTTTGAACCAAACTACTACAAATTCATTTTGAACAGCATCAGGCATAGCAGGATCAATCCATATATCTGGGTTGATTTCTTTTTTCGTGTTTTCACCACCCTTGGAGTCTTTAGAACAGGAAAACCCACAAGTAAATAGTAATAATATAGAAATTAAGATTAACAAGTTAGAATTTGATGACTGTGCAGAAGGGTAACGAAAAGACTTCATTGTTATGAATTTTGTTCAATTTTTCACTGACTTGATTTCGTTTTAAAAGTAATAGATAGGAATGGGGCCATTCTTATCAAAAATTGCTTTTTGAATGTTGAAGAAAGCTAAAAGGTCAAATGTTAAATGGATTACATTTAATAGCTAAAAGGAAGGAATTTTAAAATGTGCAATTTATGACAAGCCTAAAAGAAACAATCTTAATTATATTGGACAACAGAGATAACACGACTGTGAACCCATATGAGTTAATTAATTAATCTATGGTTTAATTGCCCTATAAGAATTTCGAGGTTTCTTATAGGGCATTTTAGTTAGCTTAGTCAACCGGTTTCCATTGCTTGCCATCCCAAGTCCAGAAGTCATCAATAGGAATACTATCCGAGCCCTTGTATTCCTTTCCTCCATAAAGAAAAACCTGATTTAATTTGCTATTATAGGTTAAGCCTATGCTATGCCGTGAGCGTGGACCTTCACTGGATAGTTCAGTAAATTCATTGCCAGAAATGCTCATTAGCTTGTTCTGGGGAACATACCGATAATTTTTTCCACCAAATATTAAAACCTGATTTTGTTGACTATCATACACCATAGAGTGATGATCAAGAGAGGAGTGGTCATAAGGTCCTCCCAACTGTTGCCATTTATTTTGAGACCATTCCCAGGCATCAGCATATTGGCCATTGATCCATAATCCTCCAAATAGTACAACCTTTTCTTGATGATGATCATAAGCGATTCCAAAAGCAGCTCTTTTGGGAGGACCTGGCTGGGTAAGTTCTTTCCAATTTCTATCCCATATCCAGGATTTTCCAGATACTTCAGATCCTGTCCATCCACCAAATCCAAGAATTTTATTATCCTTTTTTACATAAACTATTTTGTGGTGATCAGCGGGAAATTGGCTTTCTGCTTCCAGTTGTTTCCAAGTTCGGCCATTCCATTCCCAGGTATCAGAAAAAGTGGTACTTCCATTTCCTCGGCCACCATGAAGGATAATGGTTCCTCGTTTCTGGTGAAAGGTAGTAGCCGCAAACCCTCGGGAGGCGGGGCCTTCCACATTCATTTGTTTCCAATTATTGCCATCCCAGACCCAGGTGTCACCTAAATATTTCCCTCTTTCTGTAGCACCTCCAAAAAACAATATTTGATCTCGAATAGGATCATATTCAAAGGCATGTCCCCATCTGGGACCAGGGGTGTTGCTGGTATTTTGAGTATTGAGATGTTTTTCGACCTGTCCCAGCCAAGAACTTGCAAGGAATAGAAAACTGAAAATAAGGTTCATAATATTATCGGGTGTTGATTCAATTGTATCTAAAGATATCAATTGAAAAGCAAGGAAAACAAAAAACAAAAGTTAAACCTTTCTTATTACCTAGTCTTGTATGACCGCTTCAGCTTCCATTTCTACTAAGTATTCATCTCCAATTAGGTCAGCTCGAATTAAGGTGTTGGCAGGTTGAATATGACTGAAACACTGACCATGTACTCTTGAGATGGCTTCCCAATCCTTCATATTTTGGATGTAAATTCTCGTTCGAACTACGTCTTTTAATGTTCCTCCCAGTGATTGAATGGCTCCTTCTATTTTATCAATTACAAATTGTGCTTGAACAGCAGGATCTTTTACTCCGATAACTTTTTCTCGATGAGTTGCTGTTGTTCCAGAAACCAAAATTCTATTGCCTTGCCGTACAGCTCTGCTAAAACCCGCTAAATCTTCCCAGATTGTACCGCTTAATGCTTTGGAGCGGTTTTCATTGATTTGTTCAACAGGGTAGGGGGCTGGCATTGTTTCCAGATGATGGCTTAAATCCCCGGATGCAGTGAGGAATGGGGGTTTCCTGTATTCATCGCCACAATCTCCCGGTATAGAAAGAAAATGAGATAATGCCATTTTAATTTTTTCGATATGATTATGATCCAATTCAAAATTAAAGAGCTTTAAATTATCTTGAATATGCTTGGAATGACCTAGTCGGGCTCCTATGATAATTCCTCCTACAGCATCTTGTTCAAGGATATATTTGGTGGCAACATTGGGAATAGAAACCTGGTATTCATCGGCTATTTCTTTTAGGACTTGCAAGAGATTTTGAAATTTGTGCCAGCCACCGGCTACATCGATAAACCGCTTGTACTTCATTTGCGACCAGGTTTCCAGTTTATCAATCGGTTTATCCTCTTTTCCTAACCATCGTTCACTTAAAAAGCCACCTGCTAAGGTTCCAAAGGCTAATATTTTTACTCCATATTTCTGACAAAGTTGAGTCATGGACCCAGCCGCTCGCTGATCAATCAGTGAATAACAAATTTGATTGGAAACAATGGGAATCCCACAGCTTAAGGCCATATTCAGATGTGGGGTATCAAAATTTGTTACACCGATGTGTTTTATCAAGCCTTCTTCCTTTAGTTCCTGCAACCAAAATAGATCGTCTAGCCAGGAGGGATCTGCGTAATTCCAGGCATGGTATTGGAGAAGGTCTAGCTGATTCATTTGTAGGCGTTCCAGTGATTTTTGTACTGCCATTCGAACTTTTTCTTTACTCCCCTTACCTGGCTCCGGAACCCACTTGGTGAATAGTTGAACCTGATCAGCTCCTACTTGCTTTCGAAAAATACCTGCAATTAATTCTGCAGACCCATAATGATCCGCCATATCAAAAGTAGAAAGACCTGCATCCAGATAAGGTTGCATCGCTTGTGCTGCTTCTTCCAGATCCAGTGTTTTACCGTCTCTTTCCATATCGGCAATTTGCCAAAGGCCGGTTAGAATAGGAGCTATTTTTAGATCAGGAGCTAGTATTGAGCTTGGGATGTTCGACATTGATTGTGTTTTAAAGATTTCACGGAATATGGGTTTACGGGTAAACGAGTTCACGGGTATATGGATTCACAGATATATGGGTAGAGGTTATTGTAGTATTCCTGAATTTATGCATTTGTTAATATGTATTCTCTTGAATCCAGATATCGAATACCCGTGAACCAGTATACCCTAATCACGTATGATTCGGGAAGGTAAGAAGTTCACCTTAAATTGGAATAAATTTAGGCTACAATATTTTTTTGATGTCGTTAAAATGATGACAAGGAATAGGATTAAATAGGATTTATTAAATTTTTTTTGAGCATAAAACTTATTTAAAGTAGAACCTGTTGTTGTATATAAGTCATAAATGCAACATTGTTGCATTAGTATCCTGTAAATCACAAACAAACATATAATGAGCAAGGAAATTAGCGAAGTATTAATCATTGGAGGAGGCCCTGCAGGAATGAGTGCTGCCCTGGTTTTGGGGCGCAGCCGCATCAAGACCATCATTTTAAATACTGAAAATGCAAGGAATATGGTGACGCAGCATTCTCATGGATTTTTAACTCAAGATGGAGCCCATCCTTCTGAAATTTTAAAAATTGCTAAAGAGCAGTTGCTGAAGTATAAAAGTGTGGTTTATAAAAAAGAAAAGGCATTAGATTTAATACCTAATGGAGATCATTTTCAAGTAAAAACCGAGAACCAAGTATACCTGACTAAGAGAGTGATCATTGCCACGGGATACAAGGATAATGTTGATCAGGTTGGAATTGAAGGTTTGGCTGAAGTTTATGGCAAATCAGTTTATCCTTGTCCATTTTGTGATGGATTTGAAAATGCCGACAAGAAATTAGCTGTATTTGGAGATGCGGTAATGGCACCTATGTTTTCAAAAACAATAGCGCACTGGTCAAATAATGTTATTGTTTTTACCAATGGGGATCAAATGAAGGACAAAGAACTATTGTCAAGCCTCCAAAAAAACGGGATAGAGGTCATTGAACAAAAAATTGATAAACTTCTTTCCAAGGATGGTATACTTGAAGCAGTTCAACTTCAAGGTGGAAGGATCATTAAAAGGGAAGGAGGCTTTCTTCCTGACACCAAGGCTGTGGAAAGCACAGATTTTGCAAAAAAACTAAAAGTGGCCACTGAAGAAGGGCATTTTGGAATGGAAATGTACAAAGTAGATGAAAATAAAGAAACTGAAATAAAAGGCCTGTACATTATTGGCGATGCCAGGTCTGGATGGGGTGGGGTAGCAAAATCTGTTGCTGAAGGCAGTGAAGTAGGTGCTGCTATCACTCATCAAATCATTAGTGAAAAATGGGCTGTTTAGAATAAATCCTAATTTTCAGGTAGTTCTTTAAAAGCATCCTTCACTTTAATACCTGCATTATTTAGCTGACGAACCTTCCACAGAAAGATCAAAGAAGCTAATCCCATTACGATTAACCATACGTAGGTAGAGTGGAAATACCAGGCTTCTACTTCAGCCAAAAGATCTTTTCTGGTATGAACTATTAGAAATAGTGTCAATAGAAGGGTTCCCAAAACTGCAAAGGTCAGTTGAATTGGGCGGGATTTAAAAACACTAACCTCTTTTGCTAATTCAGGATTATATCTGGGCAGGCTGATGACCGTTACGCACATCAAAAGAAAATTAACCAACATGGAGGTAACCATGATATCAATACCCAAAAAGAAATCTCCAGCTAAGTGACTTCCTAATATCCCAATAGTTGCCATTCCTCCACTAATAAGGATAGCAAAATAGGGAGTGTGCCTTTTAGGATGAATTTTGGCTACTTGTTTTGGAAAAATACCATCCTCTGACCAGGCAAACATTAATCTGGAAACTGAAAGTAACATGGCCGGCAGATCATTAATAAGAGCAATGGCTGCACCTAAAATGATGGCCACCGCCCAGCCAGGAGACAATAAATAACTGAGTAAACCTGGAGCAGTAATGTCTTTATTCATAGCTTCTTCTGCTACAAACGACCAGGGGATAGAGTGATAAACGGCTGAAGTGAACAAAAAGTAATAGGCTCCTACTCCTAACACAGCAATGGCAATGGCAATGGGAAGATTCCTCTGAGGGTTTCGAGCTTCTCCCCCTGCCTGAGCAATGGAATCAAAGCCAATAAAACTTGAAAAAAGGAGTGCTGCGGCAGTTAAAAAAGTACCAAATTTGAAATTATGAGCCGTGGGTGCCACTATTCTGCCTTCATTTTCTAATAAAGCGGCTGCAAAATCTTGTTGATTAAAAGAGAAGCCTGCAAAAATTACGATAGCTCCCAATCCAAACATAATAAACATCATAGGGATTAAGGTGCGCTCATAAAATTTTAGCCCAATTATATTTATACCTACAAATATCCATAATAATAAGATGGCCAAACTGACTCTTACAAAACCATTTTCTAACCAGAGGGCCCAGTTTTCCCAACCCAGTCCGTCTGCAATATCTCTAAAAAAAGGAATTATGATATAGGATATCACGCCTATCGCAATTGATAATCCAAACCACTGCGAAAAACTAGCTACAAAACCCAGATAGGGATTTAGTCCTCGACTGGCAAAGATGTAACTACCACCAGCTCGTGGCATAGCAGAGGATAAGATGGCATAGGCCATAGCCGCCAAAATAGCAGGTACGGCAGCAAATAGAAATGCTGGAAGAACATCGGGTCCAATGCCTGGTACATTGCGCTGAATCATAAAAGGAACTACATAAACGGAAGCACCCAGCATTGAACAAATGCCAGTTGCAGCTAAGCCAATTAATCCCAATTGCCTACTTAAGCCTGAAGAAGTGTTTTTCGTTTCATTTTTTCCCATACCATCCATTTTAATGTAGAAAGTCAAAGGTAGAAAGTAAAAAGACTGGTCCTTCTACTTTCTACCTTTGACTTTCTACCCTTAATGCTAAGGTATTAATTTTTGGCATCATAGACTAAGGCGGCGGCCCCTAATACTGCAATATCGGGCTGATCTGAAACTTCAATTTTAAGATTACTAAGTACTGGGCGATAGGCAAATTTTTGTAGTTCCTGCCATAAAGTCTTTTGAAATAGAGGATAAGATTGACTTACGGAACCTCCCAAAACGATGATTTCAGGATCTAATGCATATAAAATATTAATGATGCCATTTCCAAGGTGACGTCCAAATTCTTCAAACATGGCAAGGGCATCCGGATCCCCTTTTTTTGCTTTTTGAGCAGCAGTAATTCCGCTAATGTCATATACATTTTCAAAAAACTGTCCGCTGGCATAATATTCGATGTTGTGTTCAAGATAGGGCAGCATCCCAAATTCTCCGGCACCACAGTTTCGGCCATTATATAATTTGTGATTGATGATAATTCCACCTGCCATACCTGTTCCAACAATTAGACCCAGCATATTGGCATAAGCTTTTCCCTTTCCAAAATGTTTTTCTCCCAGGGCAAAACAATTGGCGTCATTATTAATAAAAACAGGTAGCTGAAGGCGGTCCTCAAGAATGGATTTTAGATGTACTTCTTGCCAAGAGGGAATATTCTGTACATCGTAAACGATGCCTGATTGTACATCTACCACACTGGGAACTCCAATGCCTATGCCAGCTACCTTAAAATCCATAATGCGTGTAATAGTACTTATAATTTCTTCAATTACTTGTTCGGCCGGGCCCTTGGACGTGATCAATGTTTTTTCTGTTTGTTCGATCCTGTCATTTGAAACACGTGCGGCCAGAACCTTTGTTCCTCCCAGGTCAACCCCAATGATCTTTTTGTCACTCATCAAGCATCACTTTTCTTTTTTCCCAGTAATTCGTTATTAATTAAAGGCTTTGACCAAAACCCTATACTCAATATATATCCCAATGAAATAAACAAAAATAGCATGCCCATTCGCAAGCCTAGCCAATCACCTAACCAACCAACGATTAAAGGCAGGATTGCTCCTCCCGCAATTCCGGTAACCAAAATACCCGAAAAGGAGCCATGGTGAGATTTAACTGAATTTAAGGCCAATGATATGATGATAGACCACATCACAGAAGCAAAAAAACCTACTAATGGAAAGGCGATTAAGGCAATTGATTTTGATGAAAAAAGGGCTACGGCAAGACATAAAATGGCAGCCGAGGTAAAGCCTATAAGCACCTTTCGGCTATCTACAAACTTCAATAAGATCAAACCTAGGACCGTCCCTGCCGTCATCAAACCCCAGAAAAGAGAAACAGTGCTTGCGCCATCCGTTTGAGGGTTAACTCCATGATAAGTTTGTAAAAATTCAGATATCCAATTGGCCACTCCTTGTTCTGTACCTACATAGGCAAATATGCCCAGGAAGTACAGGATGACCATGGGTTTTTTCAACAAATCAAGATGCGTTTGAAGAGCCCCTGCTTTTTCATCCTCTTTTAATTCAACTCTTGGGAATTTTGTAAACCCTATTACAAATACCATTAGTAAACTAACAATGGCAAAAATCCAATATAAAGATATCCAGGGGAGATTTGCCGGTACAACAGCTGAGAGTGCATTGATCAGAAAATTACCGTCTCCGTCTCCTCTTCCAATATTTAGAACTAAATAGGAATAAACTAATGGGCTTAAAAAGGAAGCCAAACCAAAAAATAACTGTCCAATCACTGAATTAAAGGCAAAATGTTCCTCTCCACCTGCTACTCTTAGCAATGGATTAATCGCTACCTGAAGCATTGCCATTCCTGTCCCAATTAGGAACAAAGAAACCATGTACATTTGAAAGCTGGCCACCCAGGCAAATAATAAGGCTCCTAAAAAGGAGATTAAAAAAGCCAGAACCATAATGTTTTTCTCACCATATTTTTCCACCAACATTCCGGAGGGAATTGACATGACCCCATAAGCAATAAAAAACGCAAAAGGAAGCAATGCCACTAAGGTCAAGTTCAAATCAAAACTTTCAATAATATCAGGTACCAATGGCCCAATGATATTAGTCAGAAATGAAATGACAAAAAAGGTCAGCAGAATTAATCCAACGATGTATAGGTTTCTTTTCATGGTGTATTGGTTTATCAGTGTATTAGGGTATTAGGGTATTGGGGTATTAGGATTGTTGTAATTGGTTAACAGTATTATTATTTGAATTTAATACATCTACATATCTACACATTTACAAATTTGCACATTTACTCATCTAAGTCATCGATATGTTCTAAGAGCCAGGGGACATTATAAAAATGAGTCCAACCGAAGATACGCAAACCCATAGTCATTCCCCAAATGGTTGCTCTATGGCCAGCACCTTCTGCATAATTTTCTGCGCCTGGTAGATTACTGGCTTCTTCAAGAGCTAGTGCAATGGCCTTTTGAGTTTTCAATTCTTCAAAAGATTGTTTAAGCTCGTCTGTTCTTAATTGTTCCGCTCTTTTGACTGCCTCTCTGAGCAAACTTTCTTCTCCACATAATTCATATCCTAAAACAAGGGCAGAGATGGAAGCAAAATAGGATTCATATTCATGATTCCAATTGGCATTATCTCTAAGGGTTTGTGCATGAAGTATTAGAGCATGCCGCACCCTTTCGTCTTGTGTCATTTGAAGATATTTGCTTAACCCTCTTGTTACATAACATTGAGAGTATCCATAACGATCCATAACCAAGCTATTATACTGATCACATCCTGCTTGAAGCTTAAGCATGCGATCAACACGATCTTTCAGGTCCGTATAGTACTTTTCTTCTTTTGTGGCATCCCATACTTCCACCAAATTCCAAACGGAAAGATATAACCTCCTACCAGTCAAACCATGCTCTCCCCAGATCCTTCTTGTATGTGAATCTGCAGTCAATTTAGCGATATCAAGTCCTCGGTGATAACCAGTCAAATAATAAGAGGCCAGCCACCCGGGAACCCAGACATGGGCACTTAGTAGGGCTGAATAATGCTGATTGGCATGTCTTCGACCTACTCCCAAAAAAGGCGTTGCTTTTTTCTCCTTTCCATGCTGCCAAAAATCTATTGCTTCATTGGTATCTCCAATATAGGGAGGATCATTTGGCCAGTGAATATTGTCAATATCCATTGTGTGCCTACTGGCTGCTTCTCCAGACAAATAATATTTTCGATCACCAGTGCGCATATACTGCATCCAATACATAAAGTCGGTTGCAGGCTCATTACAGTTCCAATTGGACCAATTATTATTGAAAAAGAATCTCATATGGTCACCATAATCAAGGAGTCCATACCAGGGTTCCCATTTTTCACTAAATGAGATCCAATCAAATTTATATTCGAGCCCTCTTTCAAAGTCTTCATGATTTTCGTGGTACGGAGAAAAACTCCCATACACTTTACTATTGGAATAGGTCTCTGGGCTGGCATGAGCTGCAGGGGGATCGAGAAAATAATCCATTACTGTGGATATCTCTTCCTGAGCTAAGCCTGCATCGTGAAAATGATAGACCAATTCAGTGGTTTTAGTCAATCCAGTAGCATAATTGTCTAATAAGCCAGCATCTGAACGGAGATTGGCTCTTTCAAAGCTCATTGTTCCAGCATCAGGAGACCAAATATGGGCGTCAATCAATTTATTGGAGGGGTCAATACTTATGTCTTTAGGGTACTCCTCCAAAAAATTTCGCATCCCTACGGCAATTCCCCATTTATCGTCTGACAAATCCATCCATCCTCCAGCTTTTTCGAAAGATTGTAAATTTTTTCCATTTGATGAAACACCCCCTTCAAAGCCCCCCATTACCTTTTCAGGACCAGAACTTTCCAAGGGAGGGATCCGTTTAGGTTGAGGTCCGTTTTGATAGACACTTATCTTTTGATCACCTTGAAGTTGGCTAGAAAAATATTGCCGATTTCCAGGTTGGCGCCAGGAACCATCGTAATAAGAGGTTGTAAATTGCAGATTTTCGTTTAAGTGATAATTTAAGCCTAAGCCAACGTTCGCAATTTGATCATTGGGTTCCATCCATCCTTTATCACTTGATACTCTTTCAGTTATGAGGTCTTCACTATCCATGATAGCAATGGCCGGATGAATCCCGCTGCGTTCTGTATGTTTATCAGGGGTGCCCGTATAGGTAAACGTATGTAAAACCTTGATAAAAGATTTACCAGCAAAGGCATGAATTCTCATAACGAAGGGGGAGGTTTCATTATCAGATCTCCCATATTCGTAATTTCCTTCAACTCTTAGAATAGCGTGTAGGGGGCCAGACCCTTTTTCTCTTACGGTACGACTTACACTTGCTTTGGAGGCATCAATGCCGGCATCATCCAACATATCCAGGAAGGAACCTCTATTTTGCGGACTCACTGCAATGGTATCTTTTTGATTTAAATCATCATTGGTGACATCATACATCACAGATTCCATAAATCCCCCAGGGCCTTTTTTAACTTTAAAATAAAGAGGGCCGGTATCTATTTCAGCAAATCCCCGGGACCCCTGTCTTTGGGAGTTTTTAAATTTAATCCTAGGTCCCTTGATGGGGGCTCTGCATATTCCTTCACCATATTCAAGTTGGTAATTGGATTGATCAGTAGCAAAGAAAAATACCCAAATCCATTTTACGCTTAAGTCCAGGGGAGCCCAGGTGCTCACCTCAGTTACCTGACATGGTATTTCCTTACCTTTGTCATCTAATAGGCGTATATTATCTGTAGTGTTTAAAGTTCCTTGTGCAAAAGGAATCCCAAGGGTAATGGGAGCTCCTTCTATGGATTCCTCAATCTGAATGGGAATACTATTTTTTGTGGTCTGCCTGCTGCATCCTGATAGCATTAAAAAGCTAAATAGCAAGCTGACCAACAAAGTATAGCCAATTGTTTTTGTTTTCGTTTTCTTCATGACTAGCGTTGTTCAAAGTTGGAGATGATGATTGTTGACAAAAAGAGTTCTCCTTTATATTTTAAGGTCTTATCTTACCTAACATTGGAAAGAATTGACGTATTTGCTCATCCGTTGGCTGCATCCCGTATTCAGCTATTTCAAAAGCTTCAATATAGGTGGCCTTATTTGCAGCTTCTTCGCCATACCATTTTATCAGTGATGCTCTTGCCTCTTCAGATATATTTTTACGACTTTTTATTCTTTTTGACAGCCATTCTCTTCTTTCGACTACGCCTTTAGGAACCCTAAGATGACTGCGGCCATTGGTCCAGGGACCCCATTCGTACATTTGGGACTCATGTGCATCAAGAGCGTCTATTTTTTTCTCTATTACCTCATCTATGATAACCGTTATTTCAGGCATGTGTGGATAAGGGCGTTGGAACCTGTCTTGCATGTATAAAAACAATGGGTTTTTCTCTAAAGGCGGAGTGTCAGGACATACATTGGGTACAATCACCATATAACTGGCATCAATGACCACTTTGCCTGCATTGCGATGATCAGGATGGTAATCATTAGGACGTAAACCTAATACTATATCTGCATTCCATTCCCTGATTTTTCTAATAACCTGATGACGTACCTGCAGTGTGGGCATCAGTTCTGCATCATGGTTATCAAGGGTCTCGTATTCGGCAATACCCAATCTTTTACCAGCTTCTTTGGCTTCAGCACGTCTTCTGTTACCTAAAGCACCCCCTCCCTGACTTTGGTGGCCGGCATCACCGCTGGTAAGAGATAAAAATTTAACCTGATGTCCCATTTTGGCGAAAAGAGCAGCCGCTCCTCCAAATTTTGAGTCACAATCATCAGGATGAGCACCAATAGCAATAATTCGTAAAGGTTCTTGTGAATAAGCTATTCCCACAAATAGGAATAATATTAAAGTTGAGAATAATAACTTTTTCATATAAATGGATTATGAAGGTAAAAAGGAATGGGGGTTATTATTTTTTTTGAGAGCGTTTTTTAAAAACGCTCTCAAAAAATAACATTGACTGACTAGATAATTAATATCCAGGATTCTGTACGAAATTGGAATTCAAATCCAGCTCTCTTTGAGGAATAGCAAACAATAATTTACCATTTACAGGTTTTCCCTGAGCAGACATAACTGCTTCTGCTACCCCAAACCTAAGTAGATCTGCCCAGCGATGATTTTCAAAGGCTAACTCTACTCGTCTTTCTTGTAATAATTTTTCTGAAAAAGTTCCAGGTGTATTCGCATCAATGGCTCCAAGTCCAGCTCTGGCACGAACCTGGTTGATTAAATCATAAGCTTCGGTACCTTCTCCTAAAGCTTCAGCTAGCATTAGTAATACATCTGCATATCTAAAAACAATCCAATTATTAGCGGCATCATCTTCACTGAATGAATTGGTTAGACCATATTTGATGGTCCAGCCTTCCACATCATCAGTTACCCCATCAAGAGAGGCTGCAAATCTGGCATCACCTGTTTCATAAGCATCGGATAGGTCTCTTTCAGGAATATTACGAAGACCAGAGGTAACGGCACCTGCTAAATCTCCATTAAATTGATTGGTGAAATTATTACCCTGATCACCAAATCCACCTTCAAATTCAACCTCAAAAATAGACTCAGAATTGTGTTCATTTTCAATACCCCAAATGTCAGCATAATCAGCTACTAAACTATAACCATATCCCATTACTCTTCTTAATGCAGTTTCGGCATTTGAATTGTCACCAGTTGTTAGGTAAATTTTGGCTAACAAAGTTCCAGCAGCCCCTTTGGTAGCACGTCCTACATCATTTCCTGAATAACTTTGAGGTAATTTGGTCTCTGCCTCTGTCAAATCACTAATTAACTGAGCGTATACAGAACTCGCCCCTACTTGAGTATGCTGCTGACCTTCTTCAACGGAAGCTGTTTCTGTCAATACCAAAGGAATATTACCGAAGGCAACTGCCAGATGATAATAGTACAAGGATCTTAAAAATAGAGCTTCTCCTCTAAGACGCTCCTTGAATGTACCATCGGAAAATTCTACATCATCAATTCTTGCTAGAACAATATTGGCCCTTGCAATACCCAAATATGATTCATTCCAGGCGGCTTCTGTTATATCACTAGTAGCAATATCTGTGAATTTGTCAAATACAGTAATCTCCTCCGCCAATCCAGTACCATCCCAGAAAGTATTATCTGAACGCAACTCCTGCAACACCCAATAGCTCTGATTATAACAACCATCAGATTTCAGGGTATTGTAAACGGCATTAACTGCAACTTCAATATCACTCGCTGAATTATAGAATATTCCGACATTACGCTGCGAGATAGGAGCTAAATCCGTAAAATTATCTGAACAGGACATCATCCCGCCAATAAGTATTATGGATAGAATATATTTTAATTTCATTTTGTTATCGTTTAATTATGAACTATAAAAAATAGCACCTGCACTTTTCTTGCCCTCTTTATTTTCTTAATTCTGAAAATATTAGAATGACGCATTCACACCAAAAGTAAATACTCTTGATAATGGATAAGCACCATAATCTTCTCCCTGTACATTTACATTTTCTCCATTGTTATTAACTTCAGGATTATATCCTAAGTAATCCGTAGAAGTAAATAGGTTAGTACCGGAAGCATAAATGCGAAGTCCTGAAAATGTTCCTCCAAATGCTGTATTTGGAAATGTATAAGAAAGAGTCACATTTCGTAAGCGTAAATAGGAAGCATCTTCTACCTGATAATTAGACGGTCTGTTATTGCTGTTACCAGTTTGGCGGTTGGCTCTAGGAATTTGACCGTTTCCGGGATTTTCAGGAGATCTCCAGCGATTCACCCATTCTCTATAGCTATTGTAGTTAGCTTCGCCATTACCCATATGTCTACGAGTAAGGTTCAGTACATCAGATCCTTCTACTCCCTGTATCAAGAAACTGAAGGTGAAATTCTCATAAGAGAAGGTATTGGTCATACCGTAAGTGAAATCAGGAAGGTAATTACCTGTTATTGTACGGTCACTGGCATTGATGAAACCATCGCCATTGACATCTTGCCATCTGAAGTCTCCAGGGCGTGGAGTAGCGATTTGATCAATTGGTCCTGCATCAATTTCGGCTTGTGTTTGATAAATTCCATCCGTAACATAACCAAAATAGCTACCCAGAGGAGAGCCAATTTGAGTAATATGGCGATTTCCTGCACCACCGGAACTTAAAATAGGATCACCTGAAGGTCCTAATTTAGTCACTTCATTATCCAGGGTAGCGAAGTTAATATCTGTGGTCCACTTTAATTTTCCAGTAGTATTTCTACTGGTTAATGTGAATTCAATTCCTTTATTCACTACCTCTCCAATATTAGTAAGTGCATTGGTAAATCCTAAGGCGGCAGGAATTTGAACTGCCAGCAGGAGATCAGAAGTAGTAGCATTAAAATATTCAACAGAGCCGTAAATTCGATCTTCCCAAAGCCCGAAATCAAGACCAATATTATAAGAACTTGTTTTTTCCCAACTTAACTCTTGATTACTAATAGTAGCAGGTGAAATACCATTTACCACATTTCCTCCAAAAGTATAATTGGATTGATCCAATAAACCAATTGAAGCATAATTAGGAATTAAGAAGTTTCCAGTTTCACCCCAGCTAGCTCTTAATTTTAGATCGGTTAACCAGTTTGAACTGATGCTTTCCGAAATTCTCCATCCTACAGAAACGGAAGGGAAAACACCGGTTTTGTTACCTGCACCAAAACGTGAAGATTTATCAGTACGGATCGATGCCGTTGCTAAAAAACGATTATTAAAATCATAATTGACTCTTGCCAGGATAGAAACCAATGACCATTCCTCCTGAGCAGCAGTACCTTGTACCACTTGTCCGCCACTAATCGTATTTACCAGGTCATCAGGGAAATTATCTGCGATAATTGTATTGATGTCAATGTTCTCTTTTTGAGCTGTATATCCAGCAACAGCTGTTATTGAATGGCCAGCTCCAAGAGTCGTAGAGTAGGATAGGGTCTGCTCTGCCAGCCAGTTTACACTTTCTGAAGAACTAGATTGTCCATAAGGCTCTCCGGAAGTAGCTGTTCTATACAAAAGGCTATTTTTACGGAAAAAATTACGCTTGTAATTATTGATATCAATTCCAAGAAAGGTTTTGAAGGTTAGCCCTTCAGCCAGGTCGTACTCTAGGAATACATTACCTAATGTTCTAAATTGGTTCAACCGATCATCAACGGCTTCAATAATGGCTAATGGATTACTAGCGGATGAAAATGAGGAGGTCTGCCCATCACTTGTTAGCAAATAACTTTGGTTGGCCAACTGGTTGGGGGTTCCATCTGCATTATAAGGATTAACAGTAGGTGAATGCACAATTCCTGAGTATACAATCCCGGGAGGACGAGCGAAGTAAGGAGATCCAGCTGGTAATTTATCAGAAGTAGTGAAAGATGGATTTAAATTAACTCCAATTCTTAGTTTTTCACTGATATCTGCATTTAAATTCATGCGGAAGCTGTAGCGATCAAATCCTGAACCTTCAATAATTCCATTTTGATTGAAAAAGTTTCCAGATACATAATAGCTAAGATTTTCCGAGCCTCCTGCTACAGAAAGGTTATGGCTTTGAAGTAGGGCATCATTAAATAGAAGATCCTGCCAGTCTGTATCTGTGCCATCTGGGTTGGTTACATCTTCAGCCAATCTCCATGCACCATTAGAACGCATTGAATTAGGATCATTGGCACTAGCTCCTGGGTTTGCCTGTAAATAGGCATTATTGGTCGCTTCTCTGTTGTATTCAATCAATTCGGCAGCATTCATTAAATCTAATCTATTGGCAACAGATTGAGAACCAACAAATGCATCATAAGAAATTCTGGGCTTACCATTACGGTTTCCTTTCTTAGTGGTAATTAAAATAACACCATTAGACCCACGGGATCCATAAATGGAAGCTGCAGCGGCATCCTTAAGCACTTGAATAGACTCAATATCATTTGGACTTAAGGTTGCTAAGGGGTTTTGAGTAGGAGGACGGAAACGACCACTTCCTCTACGGAAATTATCACCCTGTACTCCAAGATCTACATTTTTCGAAATTGGGAAACCATCTACTACAAATAATGGCTCGGTTCCAGCAGATATAGATCCTACACCTCTTACTCGAATAGTAGGGCCTGCTCCAGGCTCTCCACTCGTTTCACTAACCTGAACACCTGCAAGTTGTCCTTGAATGGCATTTTCAAAATTAGATAAAGGAAGATCTTGAATTTGTTGAGCGGAAAGAGTAGCCACGGCACCAGTGATATCTCCTTTTTGCTGACGACCATAACCAACTACGATTACTTCATCTAGAGCAGAAACACTCCCCGCTAGAGTAACGTTATAAACGGTGTTTCCGGCAGAAATAGTAAGTTCCGAAGATTCATAACCTGTATAGGAGAAAATCAAAGTTGCTCCGTCGGCTACATCTATTTGGTAAGCTCCTGTCGCATCTGTAAAGGTACCATTAGTAGTTCCTTTTTCTTGTACCGTTGCTCCTATTAGAGGTTCACCATCAGGGCCTGTTACAGTTCCTGTAACTTGGATATCGGCGGTGAGCTCTTGTAGGGTAGTTTTGATGGTAGAGAATTGTCGTATCGGGTCGTTTGGATTATTCCTTTGTATTTTTAGGTTTCCTTCTTCTTCTAGTTTATTAATTTGTTTTATTTTCTTCCGTAATTTTTTTACGGTTCCTTTTCCTTTTCGGGTATCCTTATAAATAACGTAATACCGAGTGTCCAACAATTCATATCGCAGGCCGGTATTTTCCAAAAGCCTATTGATGCTGAGATCTAGATCGGCCTCATCAAAGGTTTTGTCGTCCACCTTGATATTTTTGACAAGGTCGACTTCATAAGTAAAGAAAACCTGAAACTTTTCACTTAATTCTTTTAAGGCTTCTATTAAAGGTTTGTCTCCCGGACCTGCTAGTGCATCACTTTTCGAAAAAGCCTGCATCGGTAACTGAGTCAGAAGACCTACCAACAAAAAGGCATAAAAGCATGGTTTAAAAGTTTTCATAGACATTAGATTTTAGATTTAAGTACTATCGCTTTTTTTTGGATCATACGTGTTATAAAGTAAGATTCATTAATTGGTTATTCATCTAATTTTTGGCGTATAAGGTAATGGTCATCAATCTTTTCAATTTTTACGCTCAAACTAAATTCAATGGATTTCAATACCGTATTCAAATTATCCAATGGAGCTCCTCCAGCAAGGACTCTTTCTTTTAGCTTAGGATGCTCTAAGGAAAATTCAATCCCATAATGATCTCCAACTTTTTGTATTATTTCTCCAAGGGTTTTGCCGTCATAGATAATTGCCCCATCTTTCCAGGAGGAGTGAGACTTTACTTTTACCGCAGTTTCTCTTTCAAGGATTTTAGTTTTTTTGGAAGAGTAAGAAATTAGATCTCCGGGTTGCATTAACTCTTCTTGTCCATCATGAAGATTTAGTTTGATACTTCCTTCTTCTAAAACTACTTTTGTTTTTTGGTGTCGGCTATTGATATTAAAAGCTGTACCCAAGACCTCTACTATCAAGTCTTCGGTATGAACAAGAAATATTTCTTGAGTGACAGGTAATTTCATTACATCAAAAAAGGCTTCTCCCTTAAGCCAGATCTCTCTGGGGTTTTTATAAAAAAACTTTATTTCAGAATTTGCATTTAGTATTACTGTTGAACCATCTGGTAAATCTAGACATTCCGTTTCGCCAAATTTAGTTTGATATACAAATTTCTCTCCGCGATTTAGTTCCCTTAAACCAAAATAGCTTACTAAAAGAATTAATATAGCGGCAGCCGCACTCCATCTTAATAATCGGGATTTGGATCTGATATAAATTAACTTTTTGGACGTTTGCCTTTTATCCATTTTGTTTTGGATGTTGGAAATTATCCTATCCTTGATTTCCTGCTTTTCTTCACTCGAAATATTAATAGATTCTTCATCGAACGATTCGTACCAACGATCAAAAAGTTTTTTCCCTTGGGGACTAGGATCCCCACTAAGGAATTTTCTAACTTTTTGTTCAATTTCTCTTAAGCTCATGCCAGATTAGGTTTGCGCGGTTAATAATATGTCGTTTTAATAATCGATATCCCCTACGCAATGAGGGATTTTTTTTTGCAGAGTCCACATTTTATTTGTATTCAATGATGAAAAAAGTGGTTTAATACAATAAAATGGAGGATTTGAGGCTGAAGTCTATTCAGTAATTATTTGTGTTTAATAATATAGTGGATTATGACTTAGGTTGACCATAAGGAAGATGGGCTACAATATTGTTGAATTACATACCCGTGAAAGCTAAAAGAAGAAATATCGAAACCTTACCAAGATGCATTCTGAGGGTTCGCAAGGCTTTAGTGATTTGATTCTCCACCGTTTTTGTTGAAATATTAAGTTGATCTGCTATTTCTCGATTACTAAAATGATGCTTTCGACTTAATTGATAAATGGTGTAGCAGCGGGGAGGAAGATAAGATTCTGCAGTTTTTATTTGTTCTTCCAGATCATTTGAATAAAGATGGGCTAAAGCTTTATTTTCTTCTTCATAATTTAAGTAGGTTATAGAAAGGATATACTTTTCCTTTACCTTTTCATGTCGAATGTAGTCCAATATTTTGTTCTTCATTGCTCCTGCTAAGTAGGAATGAAGAGAAGTTTTTATCTTAATCTTCTTTCTTTTCGTCCATAAATCCAGAAAGATATCTTGAACCAGTTCCTCTGCAATAGCTTTGGATCCGATTCTTTTGTAAGCGGAGAAAAATAATTGTTCCCAATGATGGTCATAAATTTTATTAAAGGCAGCTTCATCTCCGGAGGCAAGGTCCTTTAACCATCTTTTTTCAGTCCAAGTCAGAAGATTTTTCATAAATCAAATGGTGCAATGGTATGAAAATGGATTTTGATCTTGATGTACTCAATGGCCTCAGTGTATTGTTTTCGAGCTGGCTTTTTGTTTTTGAAATTTAAAAATTTAATTCAAAGCCCTACAAATAAAATTCTATATTAAACATGTATTAACATAAAAAAAACAGTATTTTTTCAGAATACATAATTTAATTTGTGCTTTTGGACAAAATTACATTTGATTCACTTCTTATTATCCTACTTTAGGCTTTATTTGTTTCCCTTCTTCTACCAAAAACATACATTATTAACCCTCCCGATAAAAACATAAAAATGGAATATATAGCAGCAGGGATCGCCATGTCAGGCTGTAAAAGAATAGAACTGGCAACCACAATTGCCAGAGTGCCGTTTTGGATGCCACTTTCAATAATGATGGAAAGAGATTGTCTTAGATCAAACTTAAATATGCGGGCAGCAATATAACCCGTTAGCATTGTGCTAATATTTAGGGTAAAGCAAACCAATCCAATTTGTTTTAAGGTTCTAAGCAACATTTCCCAATTGGTTACAACAATTAACAGGAGTATAATCACAAAAATTATGGTAGAAGCAATTCTTGCTGGTTTTTCCATACGGTCCGCAAAGCTTTGATTGCGGCTTCTAATGAGCATGCCCAAAGAAACGGGAATCACAGTTATTCCAACTATTTGAGCTATGGTTTTTAGTAGGGGCAAACTGATCATAGTGGCCTCATCCAAAAAATAGCCTAAAGCAAAATTGGTGATTAGAGGAATCGTAAACACGGTAATAAAACTTGCAATGGCAGTCAGTGTAATGGATAATGCTGTATCTCCCTTGGCAACATGAGTAATTAAATTACTGGTAGTACCACCAGGACAAGCAGCTAATATCATTAATCCTACCGCCATTGAAGGAGATAGGGTAAAGGTAATAGCTATGATAAAACCGATTACGGGTAGTAAGAGAAGCTGATTGAAAAGTCCTACCAAAACCCCTTTTGGATACTGGGCAATCCGTTTAAAGTCCGCAACACTTAAAGAAAGTCCCATACCAAACATGATGATAAAAAGTGAGGCAGGGAGAAGAATAGTAGTTAAAAAGTTGGCTTCCATGTTATTTTGTTTGGGTTTACGTCGTCAGGGTCTTAGGGCTTCACGGGTTCATGTGTTCAAGGGTACGATAATGTTGTATCCGTAAATCCGTGATAACATGAATCCGTGAACCCGCGATTACTTCGATACAAGTACGAAAAAATAAGTCAAAACTTTCTATTTTAGAAATTATTTTTTTCTGGAGATTAAACCTTTTGACTCCCATTAAGTCAAAAAGGAAAAAACCAAACAATCATGAAGACGTTACAAACTCTTTTTTTAGCCTTAACCTTATGTACATTTAGCTTTGTTAATACCCAAGCCCAAAACGCACAAGAAGCTACCGGATTACCTGGTGATCATTTCAGTTTAGAAGGAGCTTTAGAACTTTTTAAGAAAGCAGACTCGCCCGAAAGTTTTGAAAAACTTTTAAATACCGAAAATAGCATTGTTAATAACCTGGATTTAAATGAAGATGGAGAAATCGATTATGTCCGCGTAATCGACAACGCTGATGGGGATGTACATGCCCTTGTTCTTCAAGCGGTGGTTTCAAAAAATGAATCTCAAGATATTGCAGTAATAGAAATCGAAAAAAACGGACCTGAATCTGCTATGTTACAAATAATCGGAGATGAAGATATTTATGGAGAATCCTTAATAGTAGAGCCATTTGAAGAGGAAGGTGGGAATGGAGGCGGACATGGCGGAGAAGGCATGGATGAATATACCAAAATCATTGTAAATGTCTATGGATGGAGAGGAGTACGTTTTATTTATGCTCCTTCCTATGTAGTTTGGAGATCTCCTTTCTATTTTGGTTATTACCCAAGATGGTGGAGGCCTTGGAGACCTCGCCCCTTTAGCTGGTTTTCAGTCAAACGTGTTTGGTACCCACGTACTTATCATAGAGTGACAACTCATAGGGTGGTCAGAGCACATCGGGTATATACACCTCGCAGGACTCAGTCAACTATTGTCAGAACTCGTTATTCAGCCTCGGTCACTAAATATAGAGCAAATAAAAAGGTGAATGTTTCCAAAAACACTAAAACTGCAACCATTAGTAAGGGAAATAAAACAGCTACTGTTAGAAAATCCACTACTACTGTTCAAGGTAAAAAAGGGAACAAGAGAATACAAGGTACCAAGACTACAAAAAGTGCTAAGGTGAGTGGAAAAAGAGGAACAACAAAAGCCAGGACTTCAACCACTAAGGCCAGAGCCAAAAGCGGGAACAAACGAGCCGCAGGAGTGAAAAAAACAAAAACTGTTAAACGAAGGAAGAATTAAAACAACATGAGTCATCCCGAAAAAAAAAGGGATGAAAAATAAAAGGCCTTTTGTTTAATTTCGAGGGATAACGACAAACTTCGAAAAAGACAAAAGGCCTATGTTTTTAAAACTAATACAAGATAAATCCAAAGACTGGAAAAATCAAAAAGGGGGACAATTTATTCTTCATAAAATCCGAGGCTATAGCCAGCCCATCCTAGATCGCCTTGATCAAGATATAGATAAGCGCCTGGTTCGCACTTTTTTTGATATGCTTGTAGTCATCTTGCTTTTCAGGAACAGAGCTATGGGTTTGTTACTGAGCGAGTTAGGAGCCTATATATGTGGACCTGACCATGCCCCTGCGGGAACCAAGCGCATTAGTAATCTGCTCAGGTCGAAGAAATGGAGTAGCCATGTAATCGATCAATTTTTATTCCAACGATGCCGAAATCGAATTAATGAATTGGAAAAACAAAATAAGCGAGCCTTATTATTGTGGGATGATAGTCGAGTGGAAAAACATGAAAGCTGGACTTGTGAAGGCTTATGCAGTGTTTGGAGTAGCAAAGCCAAGCGGTTGACTCAGATTCGTCCTGGCTATTATCGACCTCCCAAAGAACGTATTTGTGTACCAGGTTTTAAATGGACTGGGGTATTTCTATCTCATTTAGGAGGTGTTCCCAGTGTTTGTCAAATGAAGTGGTGGACCACTAGAGGTAAATTCAAAGAAGATCCAGATAACATCATTTATCGATTA
>JANQPA010000116.1 GCA_028285545.1 Saprospiraceae bacterium
TTTTCGCTCCAGACCTATGGGTATGAAGCTCAAAATAAGCTTCGTCTGAGAAAAAAATCTAAATTTCATATTTCCAATCCTTATTTATGAACAAGACTAGTTAAGCCAAACTTTATTGACATGAAAGATATCCTAGGTCTACTCTTAATTTTCATGCTTTTATCTTTTTGTTCTTGCAGCCATAATGAATCCTCAAAGGATCAGGATTTTTATTCTGATCTGCCAACAGATACTTTATTTCCTGCCTCTTCCAGAGAGTTATCTATTAAGGTTGACACTTTCACCATCTATGGACTATTATATTTAGCTCAGGGCAAGGGGCCGCACCCAACAGTTATTTTCTTAAACGGATTTCCAGGTTTTGAGCGCAATTTGGACATTGCCCAGGTATTGCGCAGGAAAGGTTGGAATAGCGTTTCTTTCAATTACAGTGGTAGTTGGGGCAGCGAAGGGCACTTTTCATATAAAAACTGCATTCAAAATATAGATGCTATTTTAAAAGACCTCAAAAGAGATAAAGCCTATGACCTAGAAGGAAGAATTGACAGCAATAATTTTGTCTTGATCGGCAACAGCTTTGGTGGTGGAGTAGCCATGAACTATTTAAAAAGTAAAAAAGGGCCTATCTCCAAAGTTATCCTGCTTTCTTCTTTTAATATTGGAGGTTTTGCCAACCATGTAGAAAAAACCCAACAAATAGAAGCCTACAAAAATTTTCTTTCTCAAAAAAAACAAATCAAATTTGACGGGGTGGCCAGCTACGTCGCCGATGTTTTAGACAACCGAATGGAATATAATTATGAGCTACATTGCAAGGAATATCTAGAAAAATCCATTCTGATTATTGATGAAAATGACAAACATAAAGATTTTGTAGAATGTCTTCAATCCGAAAATGTACAGGTTGAATATCATGTTTTAGGCAAAAATCATAGCTTCTCTTCCGACAGGATCAAACTCACAAAACTCATTTTTAATTGGCTTAATAAAAAATAATAATTTTTTAGGTAGGGTAAATTTAGGGATAACTGTTTCATCCATAAGCAAGATTATTTTAACCTTCTCAAATCTCGATTATGGAAAAAGTATTTTCAATACTCTTTTTGTTGATTTTCCTAAATCCTTTATCTGCTCAATTCCGTCATCTAGATTACTTAGGTGCTGGACACAATAATGAAATTAAAGTGACCACTAGTTCATCTGGCTCTGCCAAGGGTCTAAAAACAGTGGATGGTTTCCCCATTCAAAATCAGCAGCAGCTAAAAGATGCTTCCCGATTTTTGGTCCAGGCCTCCTTTGGAGCGGATTTTTCTACCATTGAAATGGCAGCAGCGATGGGTTATGAAGCCTGGCTGGATGAACAATTTAGCCTGCCCCAAGTTTCCATGCTGAGTGAATTGGTCCAACATGGCAGATATTATGATGACAGAGAAATAGAAGATGAGGATGAAGTTATTAGTTCTAATTTCTTTAGATCCGCCTGGATTACTAACAATTTGATCAGCCCTGACTTACTTAGGCAACGAATTGCTTTTTCGCTAAGCCAGATCATGGTTATTAATGACATTGGTGACCTGTTTATGGATCATGGCCAAATCATTTCTTCCTTCTATGATATGCTGGCCGATAATGCTTTTAAAAACTATCAAGGATTACTGACTGACGTAACCTTAAGTCCGGCAATGGGTTTATTTCTTTCTCATTATAGCAATCCAAAAGCCGACCCTTCCCAAAATATCCATCCTGATGAAAATTATGCTCGGGAGATTATGCAGCTCTTTAGCATTGGATTGTGGGAACTCAATCCTAACGGCACTAGGAAATTTGACTTAAATGGACAGTTTATACCGACTTACACCAATAAAGACATTAAGGAATTTGCTCAAGTATTTACTGGATTGAGTGATGGAACAGAAAACGGAACTTTCGGCTCAATAGAAGAGTCAGAAAATATTGTACAAATTGTAAGCACTCCCATGAAAATGTACGAGTCTTTCCATGATAAAAGTGAAAAGAACCTGCTTAATGGCTTTGTGCTTCCGGCTAATCAACCTGGAATGCAAGACATTCAACAAACCATTGCTCACCTTTCTACTCATTCTAATACAGCGCCATTCATTAGCAAGGCTTTAATTAAGTTTTTAACAACCTCTAATCCTAGCCCTCGATATGTAAATGATGTAGCTAACGCCTTTAATCCTTCAGAAGAGAATAATTTTCAAAAAGTTATCAAGACCATCTTATTACATCCCGAAGCCAGAAAGTGCAGTCCCAGCAGTGCCTATACTTTTGGAAAATTACGGGAACCAACGGTACGGCTTATGAATTTTCTCAAAGCCTTCCATTTATCCCCTAATGAGTTTGGAGATTATTATTTTGAAATGTTTTGTTACGGCAATAATACGGGGCAAACTCCCATGGGGGCACCTAGTGTATTTAACTTTTTCCTTCCTGATTATCGGCCTCAAGGTCCAATTGGGCAATCCTATTACACGGCACCAGAATTCCAAATATTCAATGCCACCAATGCCATTGGATTAATCAATGAAATAGATTTTCGCACTATCAAAAGAGCTTATTTAATTGACTATTGCCAAGACGAGCAGGAAGATCCAGAAGAAGAGGAGTACCAGGAAGAGGAATATTTTATGGATTATTCCAGGGCTTTAAGTTTAGTAGATCAGCAAGATCAATTCATCAACCACCTGGATATTTTGTTGGCTAATGGCTTACTAAGTACGGATACTAAAAACATCGTTAAAAATGCCATCAACCAGCTCTCTTCACCGAAGGAAAAACTACAAATGGCTCTTTATCTGATTTTGATTTCACCAGACTATGCCATATTGAAATAAACCTTATTCAATGGCAATATCAATATTCAGCATAGGATTACTAAGCTTGGAAAGATTAGTAAGCCTATACAAATCAGAAGCTTACCAATCCCTACATTTCATTTCGGGCTTAGTAATCTTGACATTAAAAAACAAAAAACATGGGTAAACATCATAAAATGGACCGAAGACATTTCATTGGAACAGCAAGCTGCGCAGCCATCGGTTCAACTACTTTTTTTTCCACTTTATTTAACCTGCAATCGATGAGCGCAGCCTCGCTGTTTAATACCAATGCCCTAAATAATCAGGAGGATTATCGAGCTTTGGTATGTATTATGCTGGGTGGCGGGAATGACTCTTATAACATGGTGGTCCCGACCAACAACGAACATTACCAGCAGTATAAAATCACTCGTTCTAATCAGGCTTTGAATCAAAACGCGCTACTGAAATTGGCACCAAAATCCTTTAAAAAAAAGGAACTAGGACTACATCCAGCTATGCCGGAGCTAAAAGCCTTATTTGATCAGGAAAAGCTGGCCATTCTTTGTAACGTGGGAACGCTGGTGCAGCCAACTGACATAAGAGATTATAACAATGGATCTAAGCTTCCTTTCGGCTTATTTTCACATGCCGATCAGGACAAACAATGGCAAACTTCCATTCCCCAAACCAATGCTCCTACCGGATGGGCGGGCCGACTGGCTGATATGGTAAAATCAGCCAATAGCAATCAGAACATCTCTATGAATATCTCTCTTTCAGGAAAAAATATTTTTCAGTTGGGTCAGGAAGCATCCGAGTACAGTATCCTTCCCACAGGTACCGGAAGTATAGGAATAAGCGGTTATAAGGGTGCTTCCTCTTTTGATCAAATCCGAACTGGCGCTGTAAAAAACCTCATGGAAAAACAGTATCAGGATATTTTTAAGTCTACTTATGCTGAAATCGTTCAGGCCAGTCAAAACACCCATGAATTATTCAGTGCTGCTGTGGGCAATTCTACTATCAATACCACATTCTCCCCTTCTGAGTTATCCCAGAGCCTGAAAATGATATCCCGAACTATGAAAGTAAGGAAGCAACTGGGGGTCAAGCGACAAACCTTTTTTGTACGGTTTGACGGATGGGATCATCACGATGAATTGTTGAACAATCACAACCGGATGCTGGGGGTATTGAGTAAAGCCATGAGTGAATTCCAAACTGCTCTTGGCGAATTGAATCTTGAGGATTGTGTTACCACTTTCACCATCTCTGATTTTGCCCGCACCCTTACCTCTAACGGCAATGGCACCGATCATGCCTGGGGAGGAAACGTAATGGTCATGGGCAGCAAAGTAAAGGGTAAAGATATTTACGGTTCCTATCCAAATCTGGTTTTGAGGAGTGACATAGAATTAGGCGGTGGTGTTTTAATACCCAAAATTTCCACTGATGAATACTTTGCCGAATTGGCTCTTTGGTATGGCGTTCCGAAATCAGAGTTGGTTAGGCTATTTCCTAACATCGGTAATTTTTACAATACGATGTCTTCAGCAGCACCGCTTGGTTTTATGGCTGATTGACCTCTTTATGTCGCTACTCTGTAGCTCTGATAATATCTATTTTCATACCGATGGCTTTCGCCATCGGCTAATATTGTTTCGCCATTCCATGGCTTAAATGATAAACCACTCCTATGAAAAATCTTATAGCATTAATCATCATAAACTTTTTGACACTCCCGCTAGTATTTCCTCAATCCCAATGCTTTGAGCCCGATGCCAAAATCTGGCTCGACTCCTGGGCTTCCTGTGAAAAAAGCCTAAATCCTAAAGCAGAATACGGTCAGACCCACTGGATACAGTATGACCTGGGTACTATCCGCAAATTATCCAAAACCTGGGTGTGGAATACCAACGATCCAGGCAAATTAAACCAGGGTTTTAAAAAAATAAAAGTCGATTATTCAGTTGATGGTCAAAATTGGGAATACTGGGGAGAGATGGAATTTCCAAAAGCAGAAGGAAAAGCTGTTTACGGAGGTTTTTCTGGTCCTGACTTAATGAACATTGAAGCCCAATACATTCTATTAACCGCCATCAGCAATCATGGGCATCCCAGCTGTTACGGCTTTGCGGAAATTAAATTTAACCTGCTGCCGGAAATTAATCTGGACTCCATTCCTAATCAAGGAAACGAAGAGTGCGAAGCCGTAGAAGAAGTCTATCTGGAAGAACTAACAGATACGGAAGCCCTGCTTTTTTGGGATTATGAATTAGGGCCAGAAGGAAACACTTTTATTTTTGCCTACCGTCAGGCTGGAACTGAAGACTGGACTACGATTGAAACCGAGGATTATGAAGTATTCTTAGAAAATCTTCAGCCTGCTACCCAATATGAATATGGTATTATCGTCCTATGTGAGGACGAATATTACGAATCAGAAATATGGACCTTTACTACCTTTGCAGAAGGTCAAGGCTGTGAGGAGGTGGAAGGAATAAGAGTATCAGAACTTTCGGAAAGCGAAGCCCTCCTCAACTGGAATCAAATTGAAGTGGCAGATAATTATTTTGTAGTCTACGGACTTGTTGACCAGGAAGAAAGATTGGAAGTCGAAACAGAAAATCCAAACATACTACTCACTCAGCTTCAGGCCTCTTCTGAATATGAAGTGGAAATTGGTTATGAATGTGCTCAGTTGGAGAGTTGGAGCGAACCTTTTTATTTCACAACTGCATTGGCCACTAGCATAAATGATCTACAAACCAATCAAGACGAATTAAAAGTATTCCCCAATCCATCTACTGGCCAGGTTAATGTGGAATACTTTAGTCAAAATAGTGGGGTCCTGTACTACACCATTCGAAATATTTATGGTGAAGTTTTACAGCAAAACACCATTCAAATTTCTGCTGATAGAAATTTATTTCTGGTAGATATATCCGCTCTTCCGGATGGCTTGTATTTATTGGATACTCGGAAAGGGAATGGGAGAAGTAGTATAAGTAGGAAGATTGTGAAGATGCAATGACAATAACAATTGCAATGGCAATGGCAATGGCAATATCAATATCAATATCAAATTCTAAATTTAAATTGTTATTGCCATTGCCATTGCTATTGATCTACCAATAAACCCTCAGCAACAACTGTGGAGTCCGTCTCAACAAAAATTTATCAATAAAAAACAATTCCGGTTCCTCATCCAGTTCGTCAATATCACTGAGGAAATAATTGCGGGAAAAAATATTTTGCTGATTTAACAAATTGATGATGGAAAACGCGGCTTCCAGCTTGGTGTTGGATTGGTTCAGATAGGTTTCGTAATGGATGCCAAAATCCAGTCGGCTGTAGTTGGCCAGACGCTCTCTATTTAATTGCTTATACTGAACTTCATAATAGGATTCTTCATCATCCTGCATTAATTGGAAGCCATTGGGTTCAGAAAAAGGTAAGCCGGTGCGGAAGAGATAACTTAAAGAAAAATTCCAGTTTTTATGCTGAAAACTTTGAATAAGGCTTAAATTATGACGCTGATCATTGCTAGCAGGGAAGGCATTTTCCTCAATTTCAGGAAAAAAATAAGTAGCCTCTCCCAAAGAATAATTTAACCAAATGTGATAGGCATCCCATCTTTTTTTTAGTAAAAAATCAATACCTCGCGCCAGGGAACTTCCTTCTGAGAAGTCGGGAACATTAACCTCTTGTCCAAACAGTGGAGAAAGCGTACTCAAACCATCCGTTTCATTAGAATAAGCTTCGATATCCAGAAGCCAGCCGTTTTTATTGAACACCAATCCTCCAGCAATCTTTTTAGCCTCCTGGAAAGGATTATCATCTGCTTCACTCACAATCCAGACCTGGTTATTGATCCCAAGATCATTGCCACCAAATTCTTTGAGTTGGCTGACAAATTGCTGTAGAATACCGCCTGATAATTTAAATTTCAAATGAGGGTTGACGGCATATTGCAAATTAATTCTGGGAGAAAAAGTCCAGCCAGCCGTTTCTTCATAAAGCGTGCTTCTTAAACCGAGGTTAGCCTGAAAGTTTTTACTGGCATATTCAACCGAAACAAAAGGATTATGAAAATGTCCTTCCAATAAATTATCGTCATCATAATCTGATTCAAAAACAGAAGTAGCCGATACATTCAAGAATACCGTCTTGATATTATAATCATAACCGAAGTGATAGGTCCAGTTTTTATTGGCCTTTATTTGATTGCTAATTAAAAAGGCCTGATCCTTGATGTCATTAAAGACCTGCTCGTCAAAAATAGTTTCCTGCTCAGCCCCTTCAAAAAGGGTAAATTGATAGCTATTTCGGTATTGGGAATGAGAAAAAGAGATACTGGTATGCCAGTTTTTTTTCATAGAAAAATTAGTGGATAAACTTAAGGCCTCAGAGTTGTTAAAAACATCATCTGTAGATTCTAAGTCATCACCAATTAGGCTGGCATCAAAATTAAAAGTATTGGAACTTTTTAAAAAGGCCGCTTTAAAGACTAAGCCATCCCGTGGTTTAAAGATCCACTTGGCATTCAAATCATAAAAATTCAAGCGCTGAGCTGAGGTTTGATTTTCATCCTCTTCTGTTACTTTGGTGGATTGAAAAACTTTGGTTGAATAACTAGACAAAGTAGGTGAATGAAAAATGCCATTGATGGTATTTCTTCCGGACACAAGAATTGACATTTGATCTTTAATTATTGGAGCGCCCAAATAAAGATGGGCTTCCGTTAAGGTAGTCCCTAATCCTCCTTGTAGGCGGGTAGGAATGGAATCACTCAGAGACATATCAATAATCCCTCCTACCCTGTTATCATAATTGGCATCAAAAACTCCTTTAAACACTTTTACATTGCGGACCACAAAAGGATTAATCGCAGAAATCATTCCAAACAGATGACCAGGATCATAAAGAGCAGCTCCCTCCCACAAGACAAGGTTTTGGTCAGCCGTACCTCCACGAATTTGCAGATTGGAAGCACTTTCATCTATACTGGTAATGCCAGGAATGAGTTGAACCGACTTTAAAAGATCCTGCTCTATATTCGAATAATTTTTTGAAAGGGCCTGGTACTGAAGATCCACAGCGCTATAGCCTGTCCCTTCTTCAATTCCATCCAAAATATAATCTGTAATTAAAATTTCGCCTTTGAAAATATCCGGATCCAGTTCCAGTAATAAATCTGAGCAATCTACTTGGTCAAAGTCCTGAAGCATCAAAATTAGGGTCTTATACCCTACATAACTAACTATGATTTTTTGATTTTTATAACCCGAAAAGGACCACTCAAAAACTCCTTCACTATTGGACTGTGTCCCTTTAGTATAATCTTCAGTATAAATGTTGGCAAGCGCTAGAGGTATCCGACTTTCCTGATCCAAAATTCTTCCACACAATCGAAATTCTTTTTTATCGGGTAAAAAGATCAACACTGAATTGCCAGATCGTTCATACTCAAGTGGAGTATTGTAAAAAAGATTTTGTAAAAATTGAGCCCCCTCCAAGTTTAAGGTCCCGGTAAAAGAAAAAGTTTCTAAGAGTTCTGGGTTATAATTAAAAACCAATTGGGTTTCTTGCTCCAGCGTCCGGATCACTTCAAGTAATGCTGTATTTTTGAAAGGTATTTCTCTTTGTTGCCCATATAAAAAAAAACAAAGACCGACAAAAAGTAAGAGACACCCTGATTTTCGAATTTGCATGTTACTTGAACTTGGAGAAGGTCTGAATTATTTTTAGGATTAGCTAAAATATTGATTAACAAATGTAATCAAAACTTAAGTTTCCCCCCAAGCCCTATATAAACATTTGAAAAGGCACCAAAAGATGGCTCCTCTTCCTCCTGAAAATTAGAGATCCTGCGATTGGATCGCACATTTAGTAAAATGGAAGATTTTTTCGTAAGAAAATAATCTAAAGAAAAATCGCTTTTAAAATAAGAGTAAGTCAACTTTTCATCATCAAAATCCTCAGAGGAAAAGTTCGGAAACGTCTTGTTACTAAAGCTATTGATCCATTTAATGGACAGTTTTTTAAGCTCCCAGTTAATGCCCAATCCTACACTTTGACTATTCCATTGCTGAGAGGATTTTGGTGTACTTCTCCAGCCAAGCCTTACAAATGGTTCTAATTCAAGATTAGGGCTTGCCTGAAGAGTAATTCCTCCCTGAATATTTCCATTCCACATTGGGGTAATGTCCACTCTAAATTCTTCCAGGCTATCTATTTCCACACTTCTAAACCAATGCCGATTTTGCAAAACCGTTTGTAAAGATGCTTCTTTCACGAAGCTGTTTTTTTGAAACCTTCGTTTTATTTCAATTTCTCCTTCGAGGGCTTTATAATAATTGACTTCCCTTTCTTCATCAACAAAATTTTGATGCAAGTATTTCCCCTCCAATTGAATAATCCACTTGCGATTGGGCCGGTATTCTGTTCCGGCACTTAGGCTTAATCGATGATAGGAACGAGGCAGGCTTACCAATTCTTCATCCCATTCATCCCCAGGACGCATACGTGTTCCGCCGAAGGCTTTTTGATAAATCTTCCATTGTTTGTTTGGTTTATAAAGCAATTGTTGTTCAACATCGGCTCTGAAATAATTGGCCTCAGTCAGTTCAGGAAAAAAAAAGTAGGAAGCTCGAGGTCGAATGCTTAATTCCAAATTTTCCCATTTCTTCCGGGCTTTTAGATATATTTTAGAATAAGAAACGAAAGGCCTGGGAATGAATATTTCTGACTCAAACTCTTCTTCCTCCTCTTCTAATAAAGCTGGTGGAGTTCTAAGTGGATTCGATTCCATACCCATTTGCTGGATCGCATAGCCGGATATTTGTAATTGAGCAAAAGTAAATACAGGGGCTAATAAGCCCAGGATAATTATTGTCTTTTTCATTGATTATAATTTTGTAAGCAGGCTGTGTAGATTAAGGACGATTATTTTGCACTAATACCACCGGTGATTTTTTAACTTCAATTTCTACAATTTGATCCTTCAGATTTCTTTTCATCTTTTGATCAATAAGGGGGATACCGATAGTGAGAAATAATAATAAAACGAGAAAAGGTAATGCTGACTGTTTGATTTTCATTTGTGATAATTTTTGAGAATTTGTGGTTCCGTGTTCTGAGTTCAGAGTTCCGTGTTAAGTTTTGCGAGCATAATGAAATACTTTCCTATTCAAAGTCCAGGAGATTTCAGGCTTTTAGATGTAATGACAAATAAACTTGTATGCTATTAAAGATTACTAAGCCCGAAATGAAATGAAGGGATTGGTAAGCTTCAATATTGATTCCTCTATAAAAGTCATAATTAACAAAAGTGGCTTTAATAGTAGATTACTAAAACAGTATAGGTCAGTCCAAGTCAGTGTCAAAAAATTCACTTACAATTATTTGTCAAAAATGCACTTCCATAGAAGAAGATAATACTCCTTTTAAACTGGGGTGTTCATGTAGAACCTTCTGCATTCCTTCCTGATTAACCAATTGAATAGACAAGCCAGGCCGTACGTTTATTTCCATAATCAAAGGCCCCAATTTTTTATCAATGACAATATCTATACCCAGGTAATCAAGCGGAAAAACTTTTGAAGTTTGAATGGCCAGGGCCATAGTCTCTTCCCAATAGGGAATCAAGCGCCCCTTAATTTGACTATTTGTATCGGGATGATTTTCATAATATCGATGACCATCATAGGCCATTTTTAATGTCCCATTTTCCATATCTATCCCTATCCCCAAGCCCCCTTGATGCAGATTGGCCTTTCCATCAGATCGTTCTGTAGGAACCCGAAGCATAGACAATACCGGAGTGTTTTTTAGCAAAATCACTCTAAAATCCGGGACCCCTGAAGGAAAAATTTCATAAAAAAAGGGATGGGGTTCAATACAATATTCCACTAAAACTTTGTCCCTACTGCCAAGAGAATAGACTCCAGTAATGATATCGGCCAGATGCTTAATCACCTGAGCCTTAGCAATTGCTTTTCCGCCTGAAAGCCAGTCTTTTCCATTTTGATCTTTTTTTAAGATCATAATTCCTCCTCCTCCCCGTCCATTAGCTGGTTTTACTGCTATTTTTTGATATTGAGTTAATGACTCCCAGGCCGATTCAATATAACTGATCTCTTCGATGACGATATAAGTTTCAGCACAGGCAAGGCCATGCTTTTCCAAAACGGTCTTAGTTAAGACCTTATCATCTGCCAGTTTATAATTTTTGATATTATTATGCGGGTATATTAATTCCACATTGCGCTGGTTGATTCCAAGCAGCACTTCCTGGAGCTTTTTGCTTTTTTTAATAAAGGATCGCATTTCTGATATTTTTTTATGAAAAAAGAATAGTAGCACATCAATTTTGGACCAAGGCCTTAAATCGGAAATATTCGGTAAGTCGAATTCCTATCCAGCGCCCCAGAATCAGTAGTAGTCCTATTATCAAAAAATACGTTTCCGGAAAGGTCAATAGATAACCAATCATAAAATCGGAGGCAAAAACCGGATAACAGATCAATGTTAGCAGGAGCGTCTGTGCTTGCAATTTTAGGGCCTCCTGAAAACCTTCTTCAATTATTGTTTTGGCAAATTTTTCGGCCGCAATTGTTAGGACGATAATAGGGAAGAAAATGATGGCAGTAAGCATTTGATGTCCTAACAAAATGCCCAGATAAGACAAAGAAAGCAGGGAAATAACCACAGCGGTAAGCATTATTATTAGCTTCGGGGTATGCAGTATCCCCCATTTTTCCAAAGGAAAATGTAATAACCCAACAACTGCAATCACTAAAGCAAAAGCCATCATCCCAAACCCCAACCCTATAGATTCCAATGAAATGGCAATGATGGCTGGCAAAAAAATGCCTATTGTTTTTAATCCAACAACGTTCCGAAATATGCCTACTATCAATGCACACAAAGGAAGTATCAGGATAGTTTTTAGTAAACCCAGAGGTACATCTTTAATGCTTAAAAGGCCCCATAAAGTCAGCAAGCCTGAATTTTGGGTCAGAAACTGCTTTTCTTCTTTTATGATGAAGTTATAATCAAAGGGAACGCCGGGAGTGTGGGTAATTAAAAAGTGATCCCCATAATACAATTGAAGGTAATGGGCAGGTAAGGAGGCAAAATGGCCATTCAAGGGATCAAAACTAATCCATTGACCACCCATCCATATTTCTACCCAAAGATGAGAAGTTCGTTTTTGGCTGGTTTCAAGTATAATTCCTCCTACCGTTCTTGCAGGAATGCCTACGGCTCGACAAAGAGCTACTAAAAGACGGCTTTTACCATTACAAGATGCTCCATTATTGATCAGAGCAGTAAGGGCGTCTGTCAAGTCCTTTGTTTTAATAGAAGGCATAGAATGGACATAGGCATATAAGGCAAAAACTGCATTTTTCAGGTCAACCTTATCCTGAGTTAATTCTGTGGCCAGTTGTTTAATTAAAAATTGATCGGATTGAATATACTCTTCTGCCCCCATATATAAAGATAAGGAGTCAGGGACCCTTTGAGGAAATGGTAAATCTTCGGCGATCAGATATTTCATTTTCTTTCCTCGATATTGAAAGGAATAACTTAAATTTTCTGCCTCATCTACAGATCCTCGCCAAATGCCTCTTTTCCCAATGTCTTTTTTCACCATTGGTTTGAATACTAAATGATCCGCCTTGACTGCCGGATGTAATATCTCCTGATGTTGGTTACTTTGCGGCAAGTACATTTTTACAAAAAGCTCTGTATCTTCAAACAAAGGCACAATAGAGCAAAACATTTCTACATTAAATTTGGTATCAGGAACCAGAATATCTGCATCCATATACCCTTTATTCCATTTCCAGGCACTCATAAAAAGTGGAATAGAAAGAAGCAAGCCTACCGAAAGATGATACAATTTGTAAGTCGTCATTAGCAATTTTTTGAATCAAAAGGTTAATTGAAAGGTAGAGTTGCTGCATAGGATAGAATTGCTAGATTTTGATCAGTTGTTGTTAATTGATGGTAAAACAGCTAAAGAGAAAATTACCCTACCTAGAATTTAATTTTTTTTTGAGGAGAGAAGGAAAATACAGTTTATATGCATTGACAAAAGAACTTATAGTGAATCAAAGATTACTAAGCCCGTAATGAAATGTAGGGATTGGTAAGCTTTAAAGCAGGCTTACCAATCTATTCCCAGCTTCGTAATCCTATTACTTTCAAAATAGATTACCTATACAAGTTCAATTGTCAGTACATTTAGGAACCAATCCTAACTGTCTTTTTATCTTCAGAAACTGTGAAAGAAAGGCTTAAGGGTTTGCAAATATTATTCAATGCAGTTTCCAGGTCATCATGTTCAAAAGCACCGGAAAAAGTTTCGGTTAAAGAGGAAGATAAGTCAATCTGAACATTATATTGACGTTCTAATTCTGCAAATACTTCACTTACATTTTCGTCATAAAACCTGGAAATACCTGAGGCCCATAAGGCTTGCTGATGGCCTATTCTTTTCATACTCCCCATTTGCCCATTATCAACCAGGACCGATTGAAAAGGTGAAAGAATCAACTCCTGAGCTTCACTTTTCACCTGTACACTCCCTTCAAAACATTCAACATATAATCGATCTCCCCAGGAACGTACATTAAATGAAGTTCCTAGAACTTCAATATTTCCATGTCTGGTTTTTACAATAAAGGGCGCCCCTTTTTCCACGTCAAACTGGGCTTCGCCAGATAGCTGCACAATTCTTTGACGATCCCATTTCTGAGCTTTGTATTCTAGGCTCGAGCCATCATTTAGCAATACAGTAGAGCCATCAACAAATGCAAAAGATTGGGTTGCCCCATTAGGAGATTCGAGTTGATTGCTTTGGTTCGATAAAACAAAAATCACTGCCACAATCAGTAGAAGACTGGCAGCAATCCCTGCTACCCATGATATTTGAAGACGCCTGGTTTTGGCAACTGATTTAGGCGGATATTTTGATCTGAATTTTTCAAATTCAGCATCCGCATCAAGAGCAGGCAATTGGGATTGATCGGTAGCTTTAATAATAGCTTCCAGCTCTCCCAGGGCACCACTGTCCTTAAGTTCCTTCATTTCCTCAGCGCTTAATTCTCCGCTTAGCCACCTGGCATATAATGTATCTTTTTCACTCATTCTAAATGCATTTCATAGTATAAAACAGTGAACTTCTAAATTACCCTACACCTTTTTAGAAATTTCTCTAAGGACGGCTAAGGCTTTATGCATTCTCTTTTCGACAGCTTTGACACTAATTTCAAGCGTTTCCGCAATTTCTTTATAGGTTTTTTTGTCTATCCGATTCATCAAAAACACAATCCGCTGGTTTTCTGGTAAATTTTCGATGGCCCTTTCCAGCCGTTGTCTGAATTCTTCTTCTTCCATTAAAAATTGAGGAGTAATATCGGATCGTTGAGTATGTGCTCTTTTTTCAAATTTTAAAACTACTTTCTTATGTTCTACAATATTTAAAAAAAGGTTATTGGCCACGGTAAATAGATAAGGCCTGGCTTTTTCAGGAGTCACCTTAGCACAATTTTCCCAAAGCTTAGCAAATGCATCTTGCATGAGATCTTTGGCCTGAGCAAGATCTCCGGTTTTATAATATAAAAAATTTCGCAGGCTCTCCGCCTGGCCAATAAAAATGGATTTGAAGGTTTTATCCTCACAAACATTGTCCGTCTTATGATTCTCCATATCGGAAAAAACTTCACATATGCAAAATGCTAAGTAGGTTCACCTGTTTAAGTTAACCATGGGTGGCGGCGGCCGCCGCCACCCATGGTTAACTTAAGTTTGTCAAAGTACTTAATAGAGCACAATTAAATAATAATTGGGTAAATGAACGATCCTAAGCTGTCTCTTATTCTCAATGATTAAAAAAAGAAGACTACAATTTAATATAAAAAATACATTAATTTAAGTGCCCTGGTAAAATATCCTCCCAGCACAAAAGAAGTCTACAAACCAGTAGATATGGAAAAGTTCAGGCCCTTATTAGCAAAAAATAGGGAAATCAAGCCTTCCGAAAGGTAATTCAAAAAAAAGTGTAAAAAATTTTACACTTTTATGCAACCCTAGCTAATCTGCCATAGTTATTATTAATACTGTTAACCATACAATTATTAATAATGGCATCTTTATTTACCTTCTCTTCAAGAACTGTAATCTTTTCAATAGGCATTTTTTTTCTTTGTATTTCTCTCACTGCTCAACCCATTCAATATCCTTCAGCGAAAAGAGAAAATACGGTGGATACTTATCACGGCACAAAAATTGCTGATCCCTATCAATGGATGGAAAACCTTGAATCAAAAGACTTATCAAATTGGATGCTTAAACAAGAGCGGTTATACTATTCCTTTTTGAAGGATCAGGATGACTTAATCCAGGATTTAAAAACAGAGATATCAGAACAGTTTCGTCAAATTACCCGCAATGCTCCTGTTCAAAGTGGCAACAAACTCATATTTACCATCAACCTCCCAGGTGAATCGAACAATCGTTTATATGTCCAGCAAAAAGGGAAGCAAAAGAAAAAAGAATTACTCAATTTTAATGCCCTAAATGATGACCTGAACACTGCATTTTTATCTGGTTACAGTCCCGCAGGCAGGTATGTTACCTATAGCGTATCCATAAATAAGTCCAGGTATTATAATGTTCGCATCCATGATGTTGAAAATAATTCCACCTTGCCGGAAGAAGTTGCGGGAGTATATGGAGGCAGATCTTTTATAGCCTGGAATAATGAAGCCAGTGGTTTTTTCTATTCTAAATATCCAGAGCCAGAGGATCCTCAAGCCCCTCTTACTCGACCAACCTACCGATTTCATAAAGCAGGCACTTCACAGGAAGAGGACATCCTTATTTACGAAAACCCTGAAAATCCAAGTTGGATTTATAGGGGAAGTGTGTCCTATGATGATCGATATCTAATATTGGCTATTTCCGATCCTAATCATTTGGGGAATAAAGTCTATGTAAAAGACTTGAAAAAAGAGAATTCCTCTTTTATTAAACTGGTAGATCAATTCGAAGATCAGTTCAGTTTTTTATATAAAGAAGGAAAAAAATTGTATTTCAGAACAACTAACCAGGCTCCGAATCATCGAATTGTAGCCATTTCTATTGATAAAATGGAGGCAAAGCAATGGGAAGAAGTAGTTCCTGAATCAGAACAGGTAATTTCCAGAGTCAATGTCATCGGGTCAAAATTACTACTATTGTACAATAGAGGTACCCGAAATATTTATAAGGCTTATGATAAAAAAGGAAAATTCAGCTTTGACTTAGAACCTAATGCACCCTTCGTATTCTTTAGTCAGGCAGATCGAGCCAGCAAAGTTGGCTATATGACCATTTCTACCATAGCCGAACCTGTAAGTGTTTATGAGGTAGATTTAAAAACCGGCAAAAAATCTATCTATTCCAGAGTTAAATTATCTGTTAAGCCGGAAGATATTGTAGTAGAACATGTTAACTATCCAGGAAAAGATGGGACTAAAATTCCAATGCGACTTGTCTATAAAAAGGGACTAAAAAAAGATGGCAAAAACCCAGTCTTTATTTATGGATATGGAGCCTTCAATTTTACCAATTTCCCCTGGCAAACCTATTTACTGCCCTGGATAACCAGAGGAGGTATTTATGCGCTCCCAAACATTCGGGGAGGTGGAATCTATGGAAAAAAATGGTATGAAGCAGGGAGTAGGCATAATAAAGTCAATACCATTAATGATTATATAGCAGCAGCAGAATGGTTAGTCGAAAGCAATTATACTTCAAAAGGCAAGATTGTTGCCAATGGAGGCAGTGCCAGTGGTTTATTACCTGCTATTGCAGTTAACCAGAGACCTGATCTTTACGGTGCTAGCATCATTGATTATCCTGTAATTGATATGCTCAGATATCACAAATTTGGGTCAGCAAACTGGACCAGTGAATTTGGAAATTCTGATGACCCGGAAGATTTTAAAGTTCTAGCTTCTTATTCCCCTTATCATAATTTGAATCCAAATCAATGTTATCCTCCTACTATGGTTCAGGTTGGAGAAAAAGATAATACGACAACTCCTATGCACGGATATAAATACACAGCTGCTTTACAGCATATCCAAGATTGTGGGAACCCTGTATTATTGAAAATTTCACGAGGTGCAGGTCATTCTCTTGGTGCTACCCGGGAAGACAGGATACAGACCGAGGCGGAGCAGATTGCTTTTTTGATTAAGGTGCTAGGGCTTTGAGTTCCGCCTACCTTCGGTAGGTAAAAGTTCCGAGTAAAAGAGATTGCATTGTTGAAGGTGTAGTTGCTTATTTGAGCTTTTTTTTCACGCAGATTTCGCGAAATCTGCGTGAAAAAAAGTTCTAAATAACAGGAAACACTGAAGTTTTGCATCACTAATCAATGAAGCCAGAACGCTGAACACTGAACCCAAAACGCTAAACTATCCTTTACCATTCATAAACGCCTTGGGTGTCATCCCTGTTAACTTTTTAAATGCCGTGTAAAAACTTGACTTAGATTTAAAGCCCGCCTGGCGCCCGATGGCTTCAATAGTCAAGTAAGAAGTATTGGGATCCATCAATAGATCTTTAGCCTCTTCTATCCTATAAAAATTCACGAAATCATAAAAACTCTTTCCCACCGAGTTATTCAGAATCATGCTTAAGTGTTTGGAATTAATATCCATCATCTCAGCAAGTTTAACCAGATTCAGGTTAGGATCCAGAAAGGGTTTATCAAAATTCATTAAATTTTCAAGCCTGACCTTATAATCAGCCAATTCATCTTTAGCAGTTAGTCGATGGCCATTGGTAAGGCTTACCTGCTTATTCACCAGGAAGAATTTAGGATTCAGGGTAATTTCAGTACCAAACCAAAGCAAAGTAATGCCTAATAAAATCCAAAGAGGGTTATAGGTTACTGTAGCTACTCCAAAATCATAAAGCCAAAAATTTAAAAAAATAATAACCGTCCAAACACTTAATAATACCGTCATCCCAATTAAAAATCGACTCATCCAGCCTGTGATAAACTTATTCCTTAAGGCATAAACCTTTTTCCATCGTTGAAATCTAAAAAATGAATAGAACAGATAAATAAAACCAAGCCCCACCGTAAGACATTGTTCCGTATGCCCAAAAGAAATTTCATAGGGAGACAGCATAAAATGGGTTTGAACATTTCTGGGCATTAGCAAAAGGGTCAAATACATAAAAAAGGCACCCAGGGCAGGTAAAAGATGGAGCCAATCCTGATGCCTCCATTTAAAAGAAGAAGTCAAAACACTTTTTACATAAAAATATTGGAGTGGACCAATAAGTAAAATGAAAGAAATAGGAGTAAAAATGGCTTTAACATCACAACTCAAGCTGTTTTGAATTCCATAAATTTGATGTTTAAATCCATATAAGGACAGCACTAAAATCAAGCCTGTTAAAAATATGTTTAGTGATTTTCCTTTTATCCGGGAAAGCAATAGAAATAAGCAAAATAATATACCGGTTGCAAAAATCGGATAGATCAATTTTGGATAAAACATTCCAAGCTTTCCATCTTCAAACCAGGGTCCGACAGACTTATCTATTTTCTTGCTAAAACCAAGAGGCACTTGTACCAGATCCATTTTACATTCAGGGCATTTTCCTGATTTTGAAAATATTTTATGATCCGCCTTACATCCACAAGGTGGACATCGGAAACTACACTCCCTGCTAGGAAGTTCTGCAAGATTCCATAGTGCCACTGATTGTGGTTCTGCCAGCTGCCCTTCAAAAAGAGCACAAGCATTACAGTTGGCAGGCTGATCACAACAAGGAGTCTGATTCATACCCTTTAGGGTAAAAAATGACATAGAAAGAATTAGGATCAATAGGTAGTTCTGATTCATCAATAAACTAGTGTGATGGCGGTAATTTTAATGATTTTCTCTTGTGAGGAAGAGCTTGTTTTTCTCATTTGAAAGATTAAGAAAAATATGGCTTATGTATAGTTAATATTCTGTTAAACAGGAGGTTAATTATATTAAAAAGTAGGTTTGGAAGCAAGCGAACGGATTCCATTGTCCAAATCAAGCCGGGTTTTTTAGTATTCCATAGCTTACGAAAAAAAATTGAATAATTGTGTGGAATATTACAAATCATTACCGTCTGACTCCTATTATCCTGGCCTTGTTTTTTTTGTCCACTTTTAATGTTTTTTCACAGGAAAACCAAAATTTGACTTTCTCTATCCAGAAAAATGAAGGTCAAAAAATAAAACTAGATGGCATACTAGATGAAAAAATATGGTCAACTGCAGATGAAGTAAAATTACTTTATGAAACAGATCCCGGTAATAATAATCCTGCGGAGGTCAATACCATTTGTCGCTTGGCATTCGATGAGGAATATCTCTATTTTTCCTTTGAAGCTTTTGACCCCAATCCTCAATCCATCCGTGCCATCATAAATGACAGAGATAAACTCGACGATAACGACTTTGTATCTTTATTTCTTAACCCATTTAACGACTCACGAAGAGCTTTCTTTTTTTCTGTTAATCCACTAGGTGTTCAACAAGATGGCGTCTATGATGAACAAGAAGGAGATGGAGATTTAAGCTGGGATGGCATTTGGAGGTCAGCTGGCGTCATCAATACACATGGATATATTGTAGAGGCAGCCATCCCTTTTAAATCTCTTCGTTTTCCCGATTCTGATCAGATCCAAACCTGGCGTTTTTTTGGCATGAGAAGTTATCCAAGAAGTCTCAAAAAATCTTTTCATTCCATGTTCATTGATCAGGACAATAATTGTCTTTTATGTCAAGCCAATCTTATGGCTGGTATTAGAGGAGTGAACCCTGGCACAAATTTAGAGTTCACACCAACACTAACACTTAATCGTGTGGATGAAAGAGAGGAATTCCCGGAGGGTGGTCTACAAAAAGGAGACATAAAAACCAATCTTGGCTTGGATGCCAGATGGGGGATTACTACTGATCTTACTTTAAATGTTGCCCTTAATCCTGATTTTTCACAGGTTGAAGCCGATGCTGCCCAATTGGATGTCAACAATCAATTTGCCGTGCGATTTCCCGAAAAACGTCCCTTTTTTTTAGAGGGTGCAGATTTTTTCAACACTCCCTTACAAGCCTTTTTTAGTAGAACCATTGTTAACCCCTCCTATGGTGCCAAGTTGAGTGGAAAAATCCAGAAAAACGCAATCGGGCTTTTGGTAGCCAGAGATCGGGTAAATAACATGCTGTTGCCGGGATTTCAAAGTAACAGCTTTGCCTTGGTAGAAGAAGATGTCACCAATATCATAGCCCGATACAGGCGAGATGTAGGAAAAAATTCGGCAGTAGGCTTGATGTATACCGGCAGAGAAGCCGACAATTATTACAATCGGGTGGGTGGTGTCGATGCTTTCATTCGACCCTGGAAACCATTAACCATCCGCTTTCAATATTTGCATACCGAAACCCAATATGACTCAAGCATTGCTGATGAACATAATCAACCCCAATCCAATTTTGGTGGAAATTCTTTAAATTTTCAAAGCTCGTTTGAAACCAGAAATTGGGAGAGCGTCTTTATTTTTGAAAGCCGCAGTTCCGGGTTTAGGGGAGATGCTGGTTTTGTACCACAAGTAGACTATCGCAGGCTTAGATTTTATGTAGAAAGAGTTTTTTGGCCCAAAAAGAAAACCTGGTATGCCAATATAGGTTGGAATGCAGGAGGCTTTAGCCGAACTAATCTTAATGGAGGTACCCTGGATCAGAGAGGTTTTTGGACCAGTGCCTTTATCAACGGTCCTTTACAGTTAAATTATTGGATCAACCCGGATATTGTCTGGCGGCAAGCCGGCGGAAAGACCTTCCGCTTGATTCGCTTATGGACAGGTTTTGACATCCAACCAATAGGGAATTGGGGCATTAATGGCTTTTTCAATTTGGGTCCGGCAGTTGATTTTGAAAATAGCCGCAAGGCAGATAATATTCAATTCCGTTTAGAGTCGGATATTCGTGTAGGTCGCCATATTGATATGACAGTAAATCATCGATTCCTTAAACTTCATCTCAATCGTACTCCTATTGTGACAGCCAATCTCTCGCAAATCCAGGCGGCCTACAACTTTAACGCCCAAACGTTTTTCAGAGTGATCCTACAATACCGACACACCCTAAGAAATCCCGAGCTATATGATGATCAAACCGTAAACCAAGTCGATGAATCTATTTTTGCCCAGATTCTTTTGTCCTACAAACTAAACCCCCAATCGGTCATCTTTTTGGGTTATGTGGACAATCATAATGGCTGGAAAAATGATTCTTATTTTGAAGAGATCCATTTGACCCAGTTGAATCAGACTTTGTTTTTTAAAGTGGGTTATGCATGGCGGCCGTGATTCAAAGTTATGTTGTATTGAATAAGACATGACATGTCTTCTACATTTCCCCTTTTATTCCTAACTTTATTTCTTTATTGCACCGTTGAAATTAGGGGGACCTATGAGATCATTCCATGACATCATGAACCCATTTTTGAGCTTTTTTCAGCAAA
>JANQPA010000015.1 GCA_028285545.1 Saprospiraceae bacterium
GCTGTTATTTATCGTGTAGTAAACAGTAAGGATCAGCTTAATCAGCGTTTATCAGTGGCCAAATGTTTTCTAAATTAATCATATAACTAATCAATGTACGGCTTTAGAGGTAGTTGCGTGACCAATTATACTCCTTACCCAATTGTTCCCTCCCAGACAATTTTACCAATTATTACCAATCACCCCAACCATCTTATCTCTTCTCACTGTCCAACCCTATTAAAGACCTGATTTTTGCTATTCCAATCCGACTATTATGAAAATTAATGCACTAGGTTTATTTATTTTTCTGATTCCCATTCTTGGATACACCCAATCCATCCAATGGTTAAAAACTTATTCTATAGACACTTCCAGTATTGGCCAAATTGGAATCTATAGTATGGGCATGGATGTGACGCCTACTTCCGATAATGGTTTTATAGCCGTCAGTAGAGAAGTTTATCCTAATGCCTTAAGCTATCAATTTATCCGAGCTACCAAGACAAATCGTGAAGGAGAGGTAGAATGGTCTAAAATCTATCCTTCTAACATAAATTTTAGCGCAAATGGTCTTGGTTGGGATGAGGTGTCTGCTGTTATCGAGGTAGAAAATGGTAATTTTCTCATGGCCGGTGCAGAAATGAATTTTATTTCCGGTCCTGGTAAAGGGCTGTTAATGAAAATTAATGCAATGGGAGACACCCTGTGGAAGAAAAGATATGAGCTTGGAGAGGACACCAGAATTAATTCCATTAAACCAATCTCCGGTGGTGGGTATATCATAACAGGTTTTATTGAAAATGGAGATACTTTAGAAGCTTATATTTCAAGGCTTGATGAAAATGGTAATATCCTTTGGGTTGAAAAGGATTTTCTTTCTGAACATACTGTCGCATATGATATTGCCATTGTTGATAAATCTAAACTAGGTTTTGTAATCACTGGAATGGTAGATGATAATATTTTTGCTTTGGCAATGACATTAGAAGGTCGTAAGGCCTGGTCCAAAAAGTATAATTTTTCTCCAAATGATGCTGCCTATAGTATTCGATATGATTCAGAAGATGGCCTGCTTATAGCCGGATCAACTGAAATAGACGATCAACTGCACCCATTGATCTTGAAAGTAGATTTAAATGGAAATGAGGTATGGAAAAAAACACTTGTTATGCCTGGGCACGAAGCAACTACCATCCGCTTAACACCAAATGGATACCTGATTAGCGGCAGCTTCGCTGATATCTACAAAAACTTGACAGAAAATACTGGCTTTTTATCAAAAATGGATCGTGAGGGTGACCCAGTTAGCACTCTTGTATTAAATCAATTTGATGGAATGAATGCATCCGATCATGAAGTATTGGAGGATGGGACTATTATTGTTACAGGTATGACCTTAGATGGGTTTTTTTTATTAAGAACTGGAGAGATTACAAACAATAATAATCTTATTTTAATAGACGATGTTGTTGATATTTTCCCACAACCCGCAAAACATCAAATAACTGTTAAATGGAGAAATGCTCCTTCTTCAGCCTGGAGAATAGAATTATTGAACTCAAATGGGCAACTCCTTCAAGCTCAAAAATTAAGGGATTCTATAAAAGTCTTTTCTATACGAGATCTTCCCACGGGTACTTATTTTTACCGAATCTTCACTGATAAATTGCTCCAAACTGGGAAATTGATCAAACAATGACTCAAAATATGAAGATGATTTTGTTATTGTTTTAAGTTTATTCTATCAAAGTACTTATTTGTTAATGCGTATGAAAAGGAAACATCTGCATAATATGGGATATCAGCATGCCTAAGATAATAATCTGCAAAATTTGCGAAATCAGCGTGCTCAAAAATTGCTTCAATAAAAAACTAACCCTTAATTTTCCCATAACCCATTCCCCCTTTTTCAATTCCCATCCATAAAGCTGTTATATTGACGACAAGATGACCCGCCAAAAAATATCGTTTCTAAAAAAAAGCTTACTTTTCGGCCGTTTTAAAAAAAAATTGCCTGATTAAGAACTTTAAGTCGTGTAATTATGAAACGAATCTTACTATTTAGTTTGCTATCTTTTCTGATAAATTCCTTAAGTGCTCAAATTGATTCGAGCGCTGTTCAATTACCAGAAGTAGTCATTAAAGAAAATCGCCTGGAAATGCCTTTCTCTGAAGTTTCCAGAACCATCAATGTAATTACAGCTCGTCAAATTCAAGCGCTACCCGTACAAAGTGTCAATGAGGTATTACAATACATTTCGGGGGTAGACATCCGCCAGCGAGGCCCTAATGGCGTCCAGGCAGATGTCAGCATCCGCGGGGGTACTTTTGATCAGACCCTTGTCATGATTAATGGCATTAAATTGGCTGATCCTCAAACAGGGCATCATATTTTAAACATACCTATAGATTTGGAAAATGTAGAACGAATTGAAGTATTAAAAGGTCCGGGAGCTCGTATTTATGGAATGAATGCTTTCTCAGGGGCTATCAATATCGTAACAAAGGTTCCAGAGGAACAATTTGTCAAAGTAAAGCTCCAGGCCGGAGAAAATGGCTTGGGCGGCGCACAGGTCTCGGCTTCTTTTCCAAAAGGAAATCTTAATCAATATTTTTCCTTTTCCAAAGATTTTTCCGAAGGCTATCGCTATAATACGGATTATGATATAACCAACCTTTTTTATCAAAATCAAATTACAACTGGTGATCATCAACTGAACATTCTTGCTGGCTTTACCGAACGTCAGTTTGGTGCAAATGGCTTTTATGCCAGTCCTGATTTTGCAGATCAATATGAAGAGGTGCAGACGAGTTTGGTCAGTCTAAGTTACCAGCTCAATTTGGAGAGCTGGAAAGTAAATCCCCGTCTATTTTGGCGCAGAAATCAAGATGAATATATTTTTGTTCGTAGTAACCCTTCTATTTATCGAAATCTACATATTGGCAATGTGTACGGATTGGAAATTCAAGCCAGCAACCAGAATTCTCTAGGAACAACAGGTATCGGCTTAGAATTAAATCAAATAGATCTGGCCAGTAATAACCTAGGCGATCGTAATCGCTTTGTCACCAGCTTGTTTTTGGAACATCACTTTCGTTTATTTGATGGACTACTTGACCTCATCCCAGGAGTATCCTTAAATCATTTTTCAGACAGTGATACCAAAATATTTCCAGGTATTGATGCAGGTCTGCGATTAAATGATTCCTGGAAATTATACGGTAATTTTGGTTATACTTACAGGGTTCCTACTTTCACAGATTTATTTTATGAAGATCCTGCCAACCTGGGAAATCCTGATCTTAGACCTGAGGAGGCCACTTCTTTTGAGTTTGGTGTAAAATATCTAAAAGGAGGAATCAATGCCCAGGCCAGCTACTTTAACCGATCTGGTAATGATTTGATTGACTGGACCAAACAAGCAGATAGCCTTCAATGGCAACCGGTCAACATCAATAATCTCACTGCTCAGGGTATTGATTTTAGTTTAGATTTCTTTTTCCCTGTATTACTCAAGAATAATAGCTGGTTGCGTCGACTTAATATCGGCTATACTTTCATTGATGCAGAAGTAGAAGAAAATGATGCTCCTATTTCCAGATACGCTCTTGAAAACTTAAATCACCAGTTTATTGCTGGATTAGAGTATAGAATTGGAGGCCATTTTTTCCACTCCATTCAATTCCGATATGTGGACCGGGTTACCATGGAGGATTATAATGTCATTGATACTCGTTTAAATTATCGAAGAGATAAATATGAAATATTCTTGAAAGCTTCTAATATTGGAGATACCGAATATCGTGAAACCAATTTAGTACCAATGCCTGGTCGTTGGATTAGGGGAGGAGTAGAATTTAAATTTTAAGCATTAAACACCTAATTCTCGAATAAGAGAATTAAAGTAGAAGTAATTTACCTTCGGTTTCTGAAATAAAGTAGAAGTAAGTTGTTTAACTAAAGCAATCTACTTCTACTTTACTTCTATCTTACTTCCATTTATTTCAGACCATTTAATCTATAAATTCAAAATTAGAGTGGTTTGTATTTTAAATTTTATAAATAATTATGATAAAAAAATAGAGCATTAACAGCATATTAGGATATTTCCTATTATTTTTGTGCTTATACACATGAGAAGTACATATTTAGCTTCTTTAAATTTATTGACAACTTGTCAAATTCAGAGAAATTGCTGCGGTAGATCATTTTTGAATTGTGTTAAAAACAAATTTCTCTGTTATGAAAAATGTAATCATAATTTCCCTATTACTATCACTGCCGGTATTGTGCCTGGCTCAATTCTCTGGTGCTGATAAAGATGGTCTTACCATCATTGTAACGGATGGTACACTAGGAGGCCAGGATAGTCCACTCCGCCCACCTTCAAATTTAAATTACCAGGACCCAATTCGACCATTAGGAATGCAGGAAGCCATTCAGGCTGGTGCTTTTCTGACACGTCCAGATTATGGAAAAATGGGCTATTTGCTTGTTTTCTGCGTGGGAGATAAAATTGGTGGACAACAGGGATCTTTGCTTATTAATGGCCAGGTGGCTAGAGGAGTTTTCAGGTTAATACGCCAAAAACTAAGACCAGATGAGGAAATTCCTGAAGGAATGACTTCCTATCGTCTAAAAGGAACGGTTTACTTTCTTGGAATATCTTAGGCTTTAATTTCATAAATTTATTTCAGGGCGCTTTCTAAAATTTACCCTGAAATAAATTTGTCACCTAATACCCATTACTCAATACCCATTACTCATTACTCATTACTAAAAGATATAGGATACAGCTACCCATTGCTGATTCCAATTCCCATAGGCTGGGATATCATTTCGAGAGGGATTTCTATGATGATGTGTGGTTCGGGTTGCTATTTTGCCTGTGCTTCGACCATGAAATAACACATAATTGGTAATCATACCAGATTTATCACGAACTACCTCTGTTACTACTCCTATATGCTCAATTCCATCTGTGGCTGTGATATTATTGATGTTTACTTTGTTATAGGTTTTATTTCTCCGGCCATAAAACATGATGGCACCAGGACGAATTAATTCGCTATTGGCCTTGGCGTTCTGAACCAGTGTAAGTCTGTTTTTATCATAATACCATTTTGCCAATCGCCTTCCATCCCTTGCTTCTTTAGAATTTGGATGGATGGTATTTGGACAGGCATCAACTACTTTTTGGGTAAACCGCAGAAATATCCCTGAACAATCGCTCAATGGCTGTGAATTATAAAGAATTTTTTGAGCCTCAAATTCAGAGGCCAGCTCTTGTAAAAAAATTTCTCCATCAAACTCGCTATCAATGCAGGGGAGCGCCTTTTTCTTTTTCGAAACCGGAGTTTTATTATCTGAAATAGGGTTTTCTTCACTTGCTGGCTCTTCCACATTCTCATCTGTTGTTTCAATGGATGGAGTAGGGGAGTGGACTTCCTCCTCTCTATCTGTTAAGCCTCGAGTAGCAAAATAATATCCAATTGATAAGCCAATAACTGTTAAAAACAAATAATACTTGATTTTGGATAACATAGCTTTATTTTTAAGAGTTGCTTGTTTAGAAGTGTTCAAGTTAGCAAGTGTTCACGTGTTCACGTTTTTACGTTGTTTAGGGGATTGTTTTATTGAAGGTGTAGTTACCTATTATATTATAGCTTTTTTCCCATTCAGCCACCTTCTATCATCAGGGATACCGTTGATTTATCAAATTTAAATCTGCAAAATCAGCGATATCTGCGTGCCAAAGAAATGTTCAAATAATAAGATTACCTCAATTTTTGCAAAACTTGACATGTTCTGGCCTAAAAGTAGGTTGACATAAAATCCCTTCTAATAAGCAGCAAAAACATTCAATACCCCTAATCTTCAACATGAACACGTGAACACATTAGCACTCAAATTTCTGTATGATAAAAAGGCGTTCAAATAAGTTACGAAATACCCAAACAGCAAAACCTTCAACGTGAACACTTGAACACTTGATAACGTGAACACATTACACTCATTTAGACCAACTTTTTACAAAATGTAACACCTATGGAACTCCCAAAACCAAATTATGGTTTAGCTAATGTAAAATTGAGGAGTGGATAGAAATTATCAATATCCGAGAAGTTTTATTTCGTCCTTCTCTTTATCTTTCGCGCAATTGTCTTAACCTGAAATCTGGCAGCAATGTGATTTTTGCTGCTGAACACCAAAAAATATGAAAAAGCTCGACCTGCTTATCTTTCTATGCTTACCATCTTTGGCCATAGCCAGCAATAGTATTCCAACACAATTAACAAAGCTCGCATCTGAGATCATTTTTGATGGCATGCCCGATGAAGCAGCCTGGGATGAAATAGCCCCCCTTCCTCTGGTGATGAATTTGCCTGTTTATGGAAATGAACCCACAGAAAGATCGGAAATACGTATAGCCTATGACGAAAATTATCTATATCTCTCTGGTAGATTATACGATTCCGAACCAGATAAGATAGCTGATTTTAGTTATAAAAGGGATGCTATGGCTGGTAATACAGAGTGGTTTGGATTAATTCTGGATACCTATAATGATAAAGAAAATGCGCTTGCCTTTTTCACCAATCCAAATGCCATTAGATTGGATGTAAATGTTTTTAATGACGGCCTTGGAGACTTTCCCTTAAACCTGGATTGGAATACCTTTTGGGATGTAAAAACAAAAATGAATGACGAAGGATGGTTTGCTGAGATCCGAATTCCCTTTACTAGTCTACAATTCCAGAGTGGTGAGGAAGTGACCATGGGGGTAATTGCCTGGCGATACATTGCCAGAAAAAATGAAATCAGTGTTTTTCCGGATATTCCGCCCAACTGGGGCGATTGGAGTGTGTGGCGCCCTTCCCAGGCTCATGAATTTGTTTTGAAAAACCTACAGAGTAAACGGCCCTTTTATGTAGCCCCCTATATCAGAACGGGATACAATGAAAATAATGATTTAAATGATGCCGAAACCGAATATGATTATGGCCGGGATCAAGACCTGGAACCAGGACTGGATATAAAATATGGCTTGTCCAAAAACTTTACACTAGATCTTACCCTAAATACCGATTTTGCCCAGGTAGAGGCAGATGATCAACAGATCAACCTGGAACGTTCCGCCCTGTTTTTTCCCGAAAAAAGACTATTCTTCCAGGAGAGGGCTGGGATTTTTAATTTTAGTTTTGGAAGTCGTGATTTTCTATTTTATTCGCGAAGAATCGGTTTGGATGATGATGGACGCCCAGTTCGAATGTTAGGAGGGGCTCGAGTAGTAGGACGAGCTGGAAAATGGGACTTTGGATTCTTGAATATGCAAACAGGGAAATCCGATGAACTCAACTCTGAAAACTTTACGGTGTTAAGAGCCCGAAAACAGATTCTAAATCAATATTCTGATGCTGGATTTTTCTTTGGCAACCGGATGGATTTTGATGGTAATTTTAACACCTCCTACGGCTTGGATGCTTCAATCCGATTTAGTAAAAAAAATAATGATTTCATTGACTTCCGCTGGGCCCAAACTTTTGATAGCGAAAATAATGATCAATTATTTTCACTGGCGCCAACTCGATTCTGGATTAGCATTGTTCGGCGACAATTTAAAGGATTTACCTATGCCACTAGTTTTTCCAGGGCTGGCGAAAATTATGATCCTGGTATAGGATTTCAGGGAAGAGAAGATTTTACCCGTTGGGGGCATAGGTTGTCCTATGGCTGGTTTGCCCCTGAAGATTCTCCCATGCAAAGTCATAATATTTTATACAGAGGACAAGCTCTATGGGCCAATGATGCAAGCGGTCGCCTGTTGACCTATTCTCCAAGTTTGACCTTTGAAATGGCCTGGAAAAATCAGTGGAGATTCAATCCAGGTATTCGTTATAACTATGAATATTTAGAAGAAGAATTAGAATTTACAGATGATATTGCAGTTCCTGTTGGCTCGTATGACTTCTTTCAGCCGAATATTAATTTTTCCTCTCCTTTTTCTGGCAACCTGGTAGTGATGGGAGAGATCAGTTATGGTTCTTTTTATGATGGCAATCGTTTTAATATAAGAATAGAACCTACTCTCGCTGTTTCTTCTGGACTGGAAATAGGGGGTTCTTACATCTTTAATCGCCTCTCCTTTTCCGAAAGGCAACAAGAGGTCAACCTTCATATTGCCCGACTTAAGGCTTTGTTGATGTTTGATACCAAATGGTCCATTAATTCATTCATTCAATACAATAGTGCATCCAAAGCTTTTGGAGCCAACATCCGACTTCGCTTTAATCCGGCTGAAGGCAACGATCTTTTTGTTGTATTCAACGACGATATGAACTTTGATCGCTTTCGGGAATTACCTACTTTGCCCCGGCATAATGTCCGATCTTTGATTGTCAAGTATACCTATACTTTTAGGTTGTAATATGATTGAGGGGTAAGAAATCTATGTTTTATTTTCCCGGGATCTATTGATTGGAATGCTTACAATTTTCTAATCAGTGAAAAAAATCGCGCCTGATAATTATTGAGCCATACTTTGCCGGAATTAATACTTAGGTCCTTTATGTGCCAAAAAAAAGCCAGCGATTGGTCTATGAGGAAATCTCTTTTCCGGGGGAGGATAGATGACTTTACTCGAAGCGATTAGAATTACGAGAGCTTACCTTTGACTCTTAATTGATAAATTCAATACTTCAGTTTATTATTTATATATTTGAGAAATAGTTTTTTGAATAGACTATTCTGTATTTAAGACGACCTGTAACAACAAACATAATTCTCATGAAAAGAAATTTTACTAAATTTCTCTCTATTGGTATGTTGGCTCTTATTAGCCAATTTTTCTTTACCAAAACTACCTTTACAGAATTACCTAAAGAAATCTCATCTCAGAAAAAGAATATACGAACAGCACTTAATATGAAGGCCCTTCCTGGCCTCGAACCAATTTGTGCTACAGAACTCTTCATTTCAGAGTATATTGAAGGATCTGGAAATAATAAAGCGATAGAAATTTATAATGGAACAGGAGCCACCATTGATCTCGCTGCGGGCAACTATTCTATCTTCATAAGCTTAAATGGAGGCTCAAGCACTTCCACTATTGCCTTAGTAGGAACTGTTGCTGATGGCGATGTTTTTGTACTCGCAGATGATGGGGCCGATGGTGGTATTCTGGCCCAAGCGGATCAAGTTGCGACGAACAACTTTTGGAATGGTGATGATGCCATCGTCCTTAGAAAAAATGGTACACCAATAGATGTTTTTGGAGAAGTAGGCTTTGATCCTGGGACTCAGTGGAATGTAAATGGAGTGGGCACTTCAGAGCAAACCCTGCGCAGAAGTACCTCTGTTTTTAGGGGAGATACAGATGGAGCAAATCCGTTCAATCCTTCTCTTGAATGGATTGAGTTTCCTCAAGATGACATCAGTGATCTAGGATCTCATTCTATTTCTTGTTCTTCCCTATTGACCTGCCTGGCTGCTGAAGACTTTGATGGTGGAGACCTCAACTTAACTAGTGGTTTTAATCCCGGACTGGATAATCAGGATGGGGGAGCGGGAGATTTTTTTGGTGTAGGCAGCCGAAATGCCTGGCCTCAGCCTACTGGACCACCTTTTGGTCTTGGAGATGATACTGTTTTTGGATACACAGGGTCTCCCCTTCCTGGAGATACTGAAGGTGTTTTTGGCCAAAATAGTAATTTGGATAACAATTATTTTGCTATTTCCGATAGTGATGAATTTGGTAATGGGCAAACAGCTTCCTGGACCTTTGATGTATCAGGTTACGAAAATCTGTTGTTAAGTATTGACATGGGCGGCCATTCAGATGGGAATTCCTTCAATGGTTTTACGACTCAGTCTGCTTCTTTTTCTGTTTCTGTAGATGCCGGACCTAGTCAAACAGCTTTTAGCCTTGCTGCCGTAAATGCAGGTGGATTCACTTATCGGGCTATGGATATTGGGAGTGTTACTACAGCCAATGGTGTTATGCAAGTTACAGGAGATAATTCCGTTATTAAATCCCTGGCTGAAGATGGTACTACTGCCTCTAATACTTTTTTAGATAAAACACCGCCTTCAGGACCAGGTGCTGGTGAATTAGATAAATTCACAACCGCAATTAATGGCTCAGGAACTACTTTGACTCTAACATTTGTAGCTGACTTCCCTTTTGAGGCTATGGTCTTTGATAATATTCAGATCTGCGGAACGCCTAAGCCTGTTGACCCGTTGATCAATGAATTTGTAGTGGATGATCCAGGACCTGATGACTTAGAATTTGTGGAAATTTTCGGTACCCCTAATACAAATTACTCTAATTATACATTGCTACAGATTGAAGGTGATGCAAGTATTGCAGGTGTTATTGATTCGAGGTTTTTGCTCGGTACTACCGATGCAAATGGTTATTGGACAACTCCTTTATTTTCAGCAAATGAATTTGAAAATGGTACTGCTACTTTATTATTAGTTGAAAATTTTTCGGGAGCCGAAGGTGATGATTTGGATACTAATAATGATGGAACTTTTGATGTTACTCCCTGGACAGCAATAATTGATGATGTTAGTATGTCTGATGGTGGTGGAACAGATCAGGTGTATAGCTCGATCGTTTTCTCTGGCTCTAATAGTGCTCGGGATGGAGCTTCCCGAATACCAAATGGAACGGATACCGATATGGCTAGCGATTGGCTTCCTAATGATGATGGAGGAGCCGGCCTTCCCGGTTTAGTAGGAACACCCATTCCGGGTGAGGCTATAAGTACACCAGGAGCAGAAAATATGAAGGTTGAATCTTTGTTTATCCACCAAATTCAGGGCTCTGGCCTAGTCAGCCCTTATGTGGGAAATACTGTTTTTATTGAAGGCGTTGTCACTGGAGTGTTTTCTGGTGCAAATGGTTTAAATGGCTTTTTTATGCAAGAAGAAGATGCAGATGCGGATGCGGATGCAGGGACTTCTGAGGGTATTTTTATTTATGATCCAGCTACTATCGCGCTTGTCGCTGTAGGAGATTTAGTACAAGTGATTGGCCTAGTAGAAGAGGACAACGAGTTAACACGTATTTCAAATCCTTCTTCTATTAATATTCTTGGAGGCGCTGTATTACCTTCTTTTACCAATGTAATGCTTCCTGTAACTAATATAAATGATCTTGAAGTATTTGAAAGTATGAGGGTGCAATTCTCCCAAAAATTAATTGTGACAGAACATTTCAGTTATAGTCGATTGGGAGTAATGGGCTTAACTATTGATGTAAATACTATTCCCGGATTAGCAGGAAACGCGGATGGACGTCCTTTCCATTTTACCGAAAAAATGGCTCCTGATGTTTCCTCTTTTGCCGATTATACTGACCTTTGCAATAGGGCATCGATCTTACTTGATGACGGATCGTTTGCAGCCCCCCCAAGCACCTATTTACACCCTACTGGTGGATTTTTAAATAACACTTTTATTCGTGGTGGAGATTCAAAGACTGGATTGGAGGGAATTATGCATTTTGCCTTTTCTCGTTATCGAGTTCAGCCTCTTGGTACAGTTGACTTTGTTTCCAATAACCCTCGCCCTGCAGCACCTGTTATAAATGGCGATTTAAAAATTGCCAATTTAAACTTGGGCAACTATTTCAATGGTAATGGTAGTTTACAGGTAGGTGCAGCAGGTGGCTTTTTGACGACTAGAGGTGCTGAGAACATAGATGAATTTAATCGTCAGACGCAAAAAATAGTGAATGCTATAATTGCTCTGAATTCTGATATTATTGGTTTACAAGGACTCGAAAATGATTATGCTGAGGGAGCCCTTTCTGCTATTTCTACTTTAGTGGATGCCTTAAATGCCCAAGCAGGAGCTGGAACTTATGCCTATTTAGATCCGGGAGCTCCCGTTGGAGATGGAGCCATTACTGTTGGATTTATTTATACTCCGGCTACGGTTTCATTAAGTGGGGCTTTCCAAATATTGGATGATTCTAATCTTCCTGTTGGTTCTACTGCTCCTATTTTTAATGGTGCCAATACCAATGGAGGAGTATTAGCACAAACCTTTAAAGAAATTTCCAGTGGAGGTCTTTTTACCATTGCGAATAATCATTTTAAATCAAAGGGGGGAATCCCACCTGGCCCCGGACCAGATGCAGATAATTTGGATGGACAAGGTCAATATAATGGAATAAGATTAGATGCGGCAAAGGCTCTTGTGGCTTGGCTGAATACAGATCCAACCAACTCTAGTGATCCTGACTTTATGATTATGGGGAACCTGAATGCTTATTTGATGGAAGATCCTATTCAGTATATTAAAAATCAAGGATATCAGGCTGTACAAGAAGGTGATTATACAACATCCATTTTTGGAAAACTTGCTTCTTTTGAATATCAATTTATGAACGCCTCCATGGCCTCGCAGTTTCAGGCAGGGGAGAAATGGCATTCTAATGCCGATGAATTTAGTTTAACGGATTATGAACTCTCTTTTTCACGTAATCCTGCCATCTTCCAAAATAACGCCTTCCGTTCCTCTCAACGTGATCCCATTATTGCTGGATTTAACTTGATTTGCCATTCAACGGCAGCTATTTCAAATGCTGGCCCTTCCGTATTTTGTGGAAGTGGTGATGCTATTTTAGCTTTTGCTGGCTCAGGTGGAATTGCACCCTATACCATTAAATATTCCGATGGTTCTAATGAATTTACTACTTCTACCTCTGATGGCCTTGATAATGCTAAAGATACTGTTCAGGTGAATATTAGCTCAAATACCACTTTCTCAATTGTAAGCATTACTGATGTTAATGGTTGTGCCCAACCTATATCAGGCCAATCTGTATCAATTACTATTACTCCACCTGCCACTGCCGACGCTGGCCCCAACCAGGAGGTCTGTACCTTAGATCCTGTGACTTTGGATGCCACCACCAATGGCACCGGAAGCTGGAGTATTGTCAATAATTCTGGTAGTGGCGATTTTGCTGATGCTACTGATCCTAAGACTACTTACACTCCTGCTAGTTCTGATGCGGGCAAAGTGGTTCGTTTAAGATGGACCACCAATGGAATAGATCCATGTCCAGACGTATCAGATGATATGACCATCACGGTCAATCAACCTGTTTTATTGGTG
>JANQPA010000022.1 GCA_028285545.1 Saprospiraceae bacterium
AAGAATCATTTGCTTAATCATATAGAAAAAGGATGCAAGAAAACACATCTGTTGGCCAGATCTTTCAAAGCTCAAGATCGTAAAATGGTCCAGGATAAATTGCGTAAAAAAAGTAAGCATATCACCATTGCCTGGGCGGCTGTTAATCATACAGAACACCCTGACAATCAACTCTATTTGGTCATTGCCAGAGATAAGAAAAACTACAATGGCCCTATGTATATCCTAACTTCTCTGCCGGTTACTTGCCCTGCTCAAGCCTGGGAAATACTCTTTAGTTATATGCATCGTTGGGAAGCTGAACAAGGCTTTCGATTCTTAAAATCTGAGATGGCACTAGAATCTCCTCGTTTATGGTTTTGGGATAATCGACTTAAGTTAATGGCTATTGTTACTTTAGTTTATGACTTCTTACTCCAGTTTTTAGGCCATTGGAAAAGTCTGATTCCTCTATTTCTTAAAAGGTGGTGTCATAGAACAGGAGAGCGGTATCGACTTGCTTCGATACCGCTCTACAGATTACGGTTGGCCATCTCTAATTGCCTCCTTTTTATTTGGGTTCAAAATTCGGGATGACTCATGTTGTTTGTGTGTTTACGATTAATCATCATCATCAACTCTGAAAGAAATATTACATATAACCCCGTAGGTGCTTATCTTCCCGTCTTTAACATGGGCTTTGATGTCTTTAACATAAACCGAGTCGATGTTGCGAATGGTTTTACTCACTTCTTTAACTGCCTTTTCTACAGCATCTTCAATGCCCTTGTCGGAGGAAGCAATGACCTCAATAACTTTTACAATTGCCATACATTTTGATTTTTGAGATTAAAAATTAGATAATTCATTAATTTAGGAAAAAATTACGGAATTGTTTATTTACCTAATTGCAAACTGCATGAAAATAAAACAACTTTTTTTTGGCCTGTTCTTGACATTTTTTTCTTGTACCTTTTTATTTTCCCAAAAAACAAAATTTGATCGTCAAGATACACTTAGGGGATCTATAACAGCCGAAAGAGCCTGGTGGGATTTGAACTATTATCATCTTGAAGTTAAGGTCGATCCTCAAAAACAATACATCGAAGGAAAAAACACCATTCAATACACGGTAAAAGCACCTCATGATGTTTTGCAAATCGATCTTCAAGGCCCATTAAAAATCACTAAGATTGAGCAGGACGGCCAATCGCTTAACTGGAAAAAAGAAGGTTATGCCTGGTTTGTAAATCTTAAGCAGAGACAGAACAAAGGGGATGTTAATCAAATTGAGGTTTATTATTCCGGAAACCCCAAAGTTGCCATCAGACCACCTTGGGATGGGGGTATTAGCTGGGAAAAAGATGCCAATGGACTTCCTTATGTGGCCAACTCTAACCAGGGTATTGGCGCAAGTATTTGGTGGCCCTGTAAGGATCATCCTGCTGACGAGCCGGATAGCATGCTCATAAGCATAACCGTACCCGAAAATTTGATGGATGTCTCTAATGGCAGGCTAAGGAGAGTTGAGCAGAACCAGGACAAAACCAAAACTTATCACTGGTTTGTCAATAGTCCGATTAATAATTATGGAGTGAATATGAGCGTAGCCGACTATGCTCATTTTTCAGAAAAATACAAAGGCGAGAAAGGAATTCTAGATTGTAATTATTACGTCTTGAAAGAAAACTTGAGTAAGGCCAAAAATCAGTTCAAACAGGTCTCTATGATGCTGGATGCCTTTGAACATTGGTTTGGCCCTTATCCTTTCTATGAGGACGGATTTAAACTGGTTGAGGTTCCTTATTTGGGTATGGAGCACCAAAGTGCTGTGACTTATGGAAATGGATATAGAAATGGATATAGAGGAACGGATCTCAGCGACTCAGGCTGGGGACTTAAATTCGATTTTATTATCATTCATGAAGCAGGGCACGAATGGTTTGCCAATAATATTACCTATCAGGATGTAGCTGATATGTGGATTCACGAAAGCTTTACCAATTATTCAGAATGCCTGTATGTAGAACATCATTATGGTAAAAAAGCTGGTGCTGAATATGTTATTGGTACCCGTCGAAATATTGCTAATGATCGACCCGTCATTGGGGTGTATGATGTGAATCACAAGGGTTCAGGAGATATGTATTATAAAGGAGGAAATATGCTTCATACACTGCGTCAGATGATTAATGATGATGAAAAGTGGCGAAGTATTCTCCGTGGGCTTAATGAGACTTTCTATCACCAAAATGTTTCAACTCAACAGGTTGAAGAATACATTGCCAAAGAGACAGGTTTGACATTGGATTATTTTTTTGATCAATACTTGAGAGATGTACGAATTCCTATCCTGGAATATTATATCAAAGAAGGGAAATTATCCTATCGCTGGGCGAATTGTGATTCTGAATTTAAAATGCCTGTAAAAGTAAAAATAGGAGGAGAGGAGAATTGGCTGGAGCCGGATACCCAGTGGTCAAGAGCTCTGGATGTAGGAAACGCTACTTCCTTGGAAATGGATGTCAATTTTTATGCAACGGCAATGAAGATTATTGATTAATGGAAGGGTAATTGTAATTCTTGACTTTTGACACTGACTTTGTACAACTTTTAAAAGTTTTTTGCTTAGAGCATGCTTCTTTAAGACACAGATTTACACGGATAAACACGGTAAAATCTCTGCTATAATAAATGAGGATCATTCAAAAATCACCATTCAAAATTTGTCATTTGTCATTCAAAATTCCCCAATACCTACTGCTCCTTTTTGTCAAAAAGAAAATTGCCAAGGACAAGATAATCCATTTCTGTTCGTAAGAAACATTGGTATGCATCATCGGGTGTGCAAACGATTGGCTCTCCGCGGACATTAAAACTGGTATTAACTAAAAGGCCATAGCCTGTTTGGTTTTTAAACTCCTTAATAAGCTGCCAAAATTTGGGATTGACCTCTTTTTTAACCGTTTGGACGCGGGCTGAATTGTCAATATGAGTAACGGCCGGGATATCAGATCGTTGATAGTTTAATCGCTCATTAAGTGAAAGTGACTGATAATTTTCTGGTATATCCTTCAATCGCTCAGCCTTCACAGGTACTACCAAAAGCATGTATGGGGAAGAACATTTTAATTGAAAATATTGATTTGTATCTTCATTTAATACTGAAGGAGCAAATGGCCTAAATCCTTCTCTATATTTTATTTTAAGATTCAGTATTTTCTGCATCTCAGGGTTACGGGCATCCCCCAATATACTTCGGTTGCCTAATGCTCTAGGGCCAAATTCCATTCTTCCCTGAAACCATCCTATCACATTACCTTCCTTTATTTTGCTGGCAGTGATGCGAATGAGTTCGTCAAAGTCTTCAAAGTATTGGTGCTTTGCCTGCTTGCTTCTGATTGTTTTTTGGATGTCTTTGGTATTAAATTCTGGCCCTAAATATGCCCCTTTCATAGCGTCAAGCTGTTCAAAAGAATTAATTGAACGTTTTTTTCCTTTCCATAAATGCCAAGCCAGATAGGCAGCACCAAGCGCACCACCAGCATCTCCTGCAGCAGGTTGGATCCAAATATTATCGAATATTTCCTCTTGTAATAATTTACCGTTGGCCACACTATTTAAAGCCACTCCTCCAGCCATCACTAAGTTTTTACTCCCGGTTAAATTCTTAGCCGTCCTGACCATTTTAATAACAATTTCTTCAGTCACTTGCTGAATGGCAAGGGCCATATTCATATAGGTCTGGGTGATTTCTGCTCCAGGTGGCCGGGGAGGGATGCCAAAGAGTTTTGTCCAAAGTTTATTTTTGGTCATCCGCAAACCTGTGGCAAAATTAAAGTACTTCATATTCAGAAGCAGGGAACCATCTTCTCTCACTTCAACAAGTTCTGTAAGGATTTTGTCTTTATAAGATTTGGTCTGTGCGGATTCATTAATACCATATGGAGCTAGTCCCATTAATTTATATTCTCCACTGTTTACTTTAAAGCCAGTATAATAGGTAAAAGCAGAATATAATAATCCTATAGAATGAGGGAAGTGAAGTTCTTTTTGAATATTGATTTTGTTATTTTCTCCAAATCCTATTGTTGCAGTAGCCCATTCACCTACACCATCAATGGTTAGTATGGCCGCCTCTCTAAACGGAGAGGGAAAGAAGGCGCTTGCAGCATGAGAAAGATGATGTTCCGAAAATAGTATGGGGATTTTCCTGGAGCCCAGTTTTTTCAGTTCATTTCGTAGCATTTTTTTCATGAAAAGCTTTTCTTTAATCCAGATAGGGATGGCAGTCAAAAAACTTTTCAATCCAAAGGGCGCAAAGGCATGGTAGGTTTCCAGTAATCTTTCAAATTTTAGGAAGGGTTTATCATAAAATACTACTGCCGAAAGCTCATCATATTCAATACCTGCTTCCTGCAATACATATTTTGAAGCCATTATGGGGAAGGAAGAGTCATGCTTTATTCTGGTGAATCTTTCTTCTTGTGCTGCAGCAATAATTTCTCCGTCAACAAGGATTACTGCTGCGCTATCATGATAATAGGCAGATATTCCTAATATAAAAACAGACATGTCAAAATAGAGTATAAATAAAGGGGGCGATTGCGGATCCCGTGGTATATATAGTTAGTATTCCCATCAAAAGCAGCATAAAAATAAGCGGTACCAGCCAAAACTTTTTACGTACCTTCAAAAAGGTCCAGAGATCTTTTATTATTTCCATGTTTATTTGTTTTTTCTGAACATCATTCCAGTCATGCTTTAGAATGGATGTATGAGGTCTTTAGAACCGAATTCATAGTTTCGGCTAACCCAGAATGATCCTGATGTTTTCTTAAATTTTTTCAACTTAAGATTGTCTTTTCCAATTAAATTTCTGATCAATCCTATCGGAGTGACTAATGTAAAAAATATTAAACTCAAAAGAATGGCCGAAACAATGGTTCCCAACACTTTTGAAAACCCTAACCAGATAATTGCTGGCCAGTAAAAAAGGATGGGAAATGCCATATTAATTATTAAGATGGGAATAGCTATTTTGTAATAAAGGAGATTTTCCGTAAAAAAACCAATTAATAGGAAAATGAGCACAAAAGCCATACCTGAATCAGATATTTGTTTTTTAGATATTTTTCCTGAATAGGGAGTATTCTCTTTTATCATCTTTTTTTGAAAACTGTCCTTTTAGAAAATCAAATATACTATTCCTGGAATATTTTGACCTTATCTCCCTGTTTCATTATATAATAACGTTCTTGAAGAGCCTGGGATAAACGAAGTTTGACTTCATGGTGATAACCTTTAGCCCAAAATCGAGTAGATTCATTTACAATAACAGTACTATGATGTTGAGGGAATATGTAGTCAGGATTGAGTGTATTAATTAAAATCACAGATCGATCAATATACATGTTGTGTTCGGTGGGAGAAAAAAAAAGGACATCTACATGTTTTAAAAAAAGATGATCTTCAAGCAGATAAGAATCGCCAGGTTGTAAAAAGGTTTTGCCATCAATGGTCAGATGATATCCTACATCCTGTAAATTGGCTTGACTATAGATGGCGAAATTGGCATTACCATGTATCGCTCTAAGAGGCTTTACCTGAATACCCATAATTTCAAAAGGTTCTCTTGGTTTGGCAATTATTATCCGATCTTGAGGGATACCTAATTCATTGGCGATATCCAAACAGCTTTCTGGCATCACAAAAAGACAATTTGATTTTTCTACCAGGATTTTTGAGGTGCTGCGGTTAAAATGATCTTTATGGTAATGAGTTATGAAAGAGATGTCCAATTCCTTAGCAAGATCTTCTGCCTTTATAGATGATGGTAAGGCTCTTTTATCGTAGTCCAGCAAAATGTCAGTACTGACAAGAAGATCGCCAGATTTAATTATCCAACCATTGTGTCCGGCCCACCATAGGGCCATTCCCTTTTTATGATTGAGAATCTCCTGATACATAGATTTTTCCTGTGAAAACACAGCAAAAGATAAAAGAAGGCAAAAGCAGCTAATGAAGGTACATTTCATAATCTGTAAAAAGATAATTCACAAATTTTGGATTCGATGGCAAATAAAGGTTAAAAAATTAATTTAGAATTTTTAATTTTCTGGAAAAAGGAGGAGGGCTAAATTATTATATGTTTAACGATAAAAAGTGCCCAAGGAATACCTGAATCCTCTAAATTTTCTTTAAGTTTGAAAATTCCCGCTCCTTAATATAATTCCTTATTTTAGATAACCATAAATATTCAAATTAAGGCAAGTTTTTAAATCTGAAAAAGAGGTATATGGTTTCCAAAATTCTGGTTGTTGATGATGAGCCACAGGTAGAACGGCTAATACTCCAGCGCTTTCGACGACAGGTGCGTAACAAGGAATATGAATTCACTTTTGCACGTAATGGCAAGGAAGCTCTGAGTTTGTTATCCGAGCAGGATGATATTGAAATGGTGCTCAGTGATTTGAACATGCCTGAAATGGATGGATTGACCTTTTTGTCCAAGCTCAAGGAAATCAAGCCCGACCTAAAAGCGGTTATTGTTTCCGCTTATGGGGATATGAAAAATATCCGGGAAGCAATGAACTTGGGGGCCTTTGATTTTTTGACAAAACCCATTGAATTTGAAGACCTGACTGCTACCATAAAGAAGACCTTAAAAGAGGCGGAGATGGTTCGTCAGGCAGCTTTTGCAAAAGAACTTGAGGTGATGAATGAGAAATTAAAAGAACTGGATACGATGAAATCCAGATTTTTTACCAATATTTCTCATGAGTTGCGAACACCTCTGACAATTATAAGAGGAATGGCAGACCAGTTGGGTAAAGATCCCGAAGAATGGCTGAATAAGGGAGTATTGATGATCAAAAGAAATAGTGATAATCTTTTGAATCTGGTCAACCAAATCCTGGATTTAAGGAAGTTAGAAAATGGAAACCTGGAATTGAATCTTGTACAAGATGATATTATTCTGTATATGAGGTATATCCTTGAATCATTTCACTCTCTTGCCGCCCAGAAAGATATCAAATTAACTTTTGATTCTAAGCTTTCAGAACTGTATATGGATTATGATCCCGCAAAAATCCTAAGAGTCATCACCAATTTATTGTCAAATGCCGTCAAATTTACTTCCTCCAAAGGCAGTATTAGTCTAATTGTTGGTCAACAAGACAAAAAATTAGTCCTAAAGGTCCAGGATACAGGAATTGGAATTCCGGAAGATAAGCTTACCAATATTTTTGACCGTTTTTATCAGGTTGATAATGCTCAATCCAGAAAGGGAGAAGGAACGGGGATTGGTTTGGCAATTGTGAAAGAGTTTGTTGAACTTATGGAAGGAGAAATATGGGTAGAAAGTAAGCTAAATGAAGGAACCACCTTTAATATTTCTATTCCCATCCGGCAAAATGCAGAATTGAAACAATCATCTTCAAATGAAGAGGTACAAGGAGCTATCAATATCATGGTAGGGGGAAATACAGAAATTGCCAAAGAGGATATTAAGATTGAGATAGCAGAACAAGATTTGCCCAATTTATTGATTGTTGAAGATAATGAAGATGTCCGTCAGTACTTGATTGCTTGTCTTCAAGGAAAATTTAATCTGATAAGTTCTGAAAATGGGGAGGAAGGCATTAAAAAGGCAAAAGAAAAGGTGCCCGACCTTATTATTAGTGATGTAATGATGCCAGGTAAAAATGGATATGAATTGTGTGGGGAGCTAAAAACGGACCTGTTAACCAGTCACATACCCATCATTCTTTTGACCGCCAAAGCTGATGAAGAGTCAAGAATTAGTGGTCTTAAACATGGAGCAGATGCCTATTTGGCAAAACCTTTTAACGAAGAAGAGTTGGTTGTCCGGATTGAGAAATTATTAGACCTTCGTAGGGCATTACAACACCGTTACAGTAATTTGGAAAATTTGACTCCCAGTGAGGATGAAGCTGTTCAACAAGAAGATGAATTTATTTTAGCCATTAGGGAAGCTGTCCTTAATAATATAGATGATGAAAATTATGGCATACCTGAAGTTTGCCGTGATCTGGCTATGAGCAGATCTCAGCTTCATCGAAAATTAAAAGCATTAACCGATCGATCAACCTCTCATTTTATCCGCTCGATTCGCCTTCAAAAGGCCAAAGAATTATTACTCACCACACAAATGAACGTGTCTGAAGTTGCTTATGAGGTAGGTTTTCGGAATCCTCGCTATTTTTCTACTACCTTTTCTGAAGAATATGGAGTGGCTCCGAATGAAGTTAGGAAGTAAGAGGCGTTTTCACGTTATCACGTGTTCAAGGACTCACGGATTTATGAGGAAATAGAATAAATTAGGACACGTGAATCCGTTATCACATGAATCCGTGAACACTTTTCAAGGTGAAACAATACTGAACACAATCGCAACAATACCTGAGGCAGGCATTTGGATTTTAGGGCACCTTTGTATTGTAATCATTACTAACAATTATCATTCAAAGCAAATCACCATGACCACTGCAGCCCTATTTAAAAATACCTCTTCCACCCCCGTTGAGGCTTTGAAAAAAACAGGTTTAGATTTCAGTACGATTTATATCCAGTTTGCTGATAAGGTTTATAGTAAGTGCTTGTCAATGCTCAAGGATGAATATCTGGCTGAAGATCTGAGTCAGGAGATTTTTATGAAAATCTTTATGAATATGTCTAGATTTGAAAACAAATCAAAGTTTTCAACTTGGGTATATGCCATTACTCATAACAGTTGTGTGGATTTCTTACGGCGTAAAAACCGAAAGAAAAAACTGGAAGCATTGAGAAAGGAAAGTGTTAGATTACATCAACCGGAGGAGACACCAGCATTTCGTCTTAAGGAAATGAAATCCAAGGAATTACACAATATAATGAAGAACATATCTTTTAGTGAGGAAGAAATTCTCAGGATGAAATATGAACTGGGGATGTCAATAAAAGATATTGCACAGGAATTGGGAAAAACTGAAAGTGCGGTAAAAATGAAAATTTTAAGAGCCAAAACTAAAGCCAGAAAAGTAAAACTGGATTTGTTCAGTAAGAACTAGACCATTTATTAACATCTTTATAATCCCATGTCTTAGTTAGTTTCATGAACATTCCATCAACCACAACCATCTTACACCAGAACGAGTAACCGTTTCCTGGTAATTATTTGAAACTATTTGAGATTATTTTTGAGTGATCCCGAATCTTTATCAACCTGAAGATTCGGGATTTTTTTTGAAATTATTCCTTAAGAGATTATACCAAATTCCCAATGCAACAATATTGAACACAATTGAAACAATAGCTGACTCATGCCCTGATATTTTCTCGCATCTTTGTATTGTAAGTTCAAACAACCAAACAAAAACAATCCAAAACCAAACAGAAAACAATCATACTGTTTCGCTTTAATTTATGCTAATCACAAGCTTGGGAGGTCAAAGAGGGAAGTTTTCCCTCTGAGATCAACCACAAAAGTGAAAAAACTACTACTACAAATTATATTCCCATGTTCGAATTCTATACCATACAATAAACACAAAAGCAGTATACACAAAAATTACTCAATTTTAGCCGGGAGATTCTTAATGTTTCTCTCCTTACTTTTAAAGGTGCAAATGGATTTATCAATTTGTACCTTTATTTTTATTTGTACCCAGCATTTTATATTTGAAAGAGCAATCAAATAAAAATAGCATGTTGCTCATTGTTTAGATGAAAATCTTTCTACCTTATACTTTCTACTAGCAAGTTGATCGCAACTTGCCTTAATTGACTTAAATCCTTCGTGTATGAGATCACTCTACCTGACACCAATTATCCTAATTTTCCTTTTTTCCTCTTCTTCGTATGGCCAAGACGGAAGTGTTTCAGATCTTCAGGAAAAATTGAAGACTGCCCAAGGTGAAGAAAGAATTGATATTCTAAACAGGTTAAGCACCAGGCTTATCAGCAATAATTATGATAAGGGAGGAGAATACGCTGAGGAAGCCTATAAAGCAAGTGAAAAAGCAAATTACGCTTCAGGTTTTATTACCAGTGCGTACTATTTAGCCATTTATAATAGAGATAAAAAGCGATTTGGAAGAGCTTCTCGTTATGCTGAGGAGGGTGTCAAAAGATCTAAGTCCATTAACAATGCACAACGTGAATTAAAAGGATATGAAATTTTAAGAACCATCCACCTGGTAGCCAATAATCCCAAAAGGTTAGCAGAAGCAAAAAAGAATTACGATCAGGTCAAGACCAAGATAACAGCCAATCAATTATCTAATGCTTTAGATGGTTTACAAAAAGAATATGATACCAAAGCCGAAGAACTAAATCGATCGGAATCAGAAAGACAAGAAATTGCGGATGAACTGAGCCTTACTGTTGAGGAGAAATTGATGAAAGAAAAGGAGCTTGCCGAACTTGCACAGCGCAAAGCGGAATTAGAGTTGGAAGCGATGGAATTGGAAAATCAAACCACCCGCGATTCGTTGGAAATTATTGAGAAAGAAAAGGAAATTTTGGAAGTAAGTAATCAACTCCGACAAAAGCAATTTGTAATTACCCTTTCCATTATAGGCCTTGCTGCTTCTGCCCTGATCATTTTTGTTTTGATTCAATACTATTCCTTAAAAAGAAGAAGTGCAGAAGAAAGAATCAAAAATCAAAGACAGCTCATGATGCAAGAAAAAATGGCCACTTTGGGGCAATTGACGGCCGGAATTGCTCATGAGATAAAAAACCCCTTAAATTTTGTAAATAATTTTGCGGAAGGGAGTTCTGAATTAGCAGATGAGCTTATTGAAACGGTGGAGGACAATAAACCTGCTTTGAAAGAAGATCAATTTGATTTGATGGTCGAAATAGCTGGTGACCTAAAACAAAATGCCCAGGATATTTCCCAAAATGGAAAACGTGCCGACCGCATTATTCAAAGTATGATGGACCATGCCAGAGGCGATTCAGGACAGAAACAACTGGTAGATATTAACCACTTATTACAAGAAAACCTTAATCTGTCATACCAGGGGTTTCGTGGATTCTCTCCTGACTTTCAAGCCACCCTTGAAGAAGATTTACCAGAATCCTTTCCAAGATTGGAAGTAATACCACAAGATTTTAGCAGAGTTTTGCTCAATATCTTCAATAATGCCTTTTATGCTCTTAATGAAAAAAAGGTGGAGTTGGGTGAGGACTTTCAACCTACCCTCAAAATTTCTACCAAGGTTAAAAATAATGAAGGAGTAATAAAAATTTGGGATAATGGACCTGGAATTCCTGAAGAGGTAAGATCAAAAATCTTCAATCCTTTTTATACCACCAAACCTACAGGACAGGGAAATACTGGGCTTGGGCTGTCAATCAGTTATGACATAATCGTGCAAGTTCACGAAGGGAAATTGGAGGTCAATACAGAAGCAGGTGAGTTTACAGAGTTTGTTATTAAGATGCCTTTAAAGTCCTAATCAAAAATGGCGCTCTTTGAGCGCCATTTTTGATTAAATTATTATTTATCAGGATGTCTGTGATAAACCTTTGCTACAATTTTCCAACCTGACTCAAATTTCAACAAAGATAAATAGTCTGTATAAATATGTTTGCCTTCTCTGGATAATTCAATCTTTACTGAAGCAGAACCACCGGTAACATCAACAGATGCAAAATTGTGATCCCATTTATTTTTGGCAGGATCGAAATCATCTTTGTTTTTTCTCTTTTCAACACCATCAGCCCAAACACCAATTGGATAGCGGCTAATTTCTTCTCCTTTTGCAGAAAAGATGGCAAAATCAGGATGAAAACCCTTCCTCATGGCTTCAGGATTCAATTCATTAAAAGCACCATGTACATAGCATTTAAGGATCAAATCTTTTACTTCTTTTTCAGCAGCCGTTTCCTGAACTTCTGCATAGGTAAAGGCAAATAAGCCAATAATGGCTAGAGCAGACAAAGTAGAGAATAGTACTTTTTTCATAAAAATGGATTTTTTGTCGGGAAAAATGTTTTACTTAAACCAATCGAGTAAGATGCAGTTTTTCTCTTTTTGGTTGTTTAAATTTATCAAAAGTTTTCGGTAAGCCTTTATTTTCATCGTTTCTTAACTTGCCTTTAATATAGTAGTGAGTAATGGGTAGTGAGTAATGGGTATAAATTTTTAAATACCCTGTATTTTTGAAATGAATGCTACATTTGATAAAAAACTCGAACACTTGAACACTTGCAAACTCGAACACTTGCAAACTTTCCTCACTCAACTAAATCTTTCAAAAAATTGTTAAGCTTTCATTACCTATCAAAAGTTGCAAATTAGATTTTTATGATCCAAAAAAGTACCCTTGATTTTCTTAAAACCTTAGCAAAAAATAACAACAGAGACTGGTTTGAAGCACATAAAGACCAATACCTGGATGCCAAGGCCAATGTTGAAGATTTCATTCAAAAAGTAGAAGATGGACTGAACCAGACGGATGTAATCGAAATGCACAAATTATACCGCATTTATCGCGATGTTCGCTTTTCTAAAGACAAAACTCCCTATAAAACATATATGAGTGGTTTTTATCGCAGAGAAGGAGCTACTCGGAGAGGTGGATATTTTTTTAGCATTCAACCCGGTGGTGAAAGTAGAGTTGGAGGCGGATTTTATGGCCCTAATAAAGATGATTTGAAACGATTACGAAAAGAGTTTGAAATGGATGGCGATAGCCTGAAAAAGATCCTCAATGCTTCTCCATTTCTAGACACATATGGTGAATTAAGGGGCGAAGGGGTAAAAACAGCTCCCCAGGGATTTTCTAAAGATCACCCTCATATTGACTTAATACGGAAAAAGCAGTTTTATGCCATGAAGTCTTTTACAGATAAAGAGGTGCTTAGCAAAGATTTTGTTGATCAGGTTATTGATACCTACCAGGCCATTAGACCTTTCTTTGATTATATGAGTGATGTTTTGACTACTAACTTAAATGGAGAGAGGATAGTGTAAAAAAAGGCTTCTGCCCGACCGGGCAGAAGCCTTTTTTTTAGCTCTTGGTCTGCTTCAACTTAATTCCCATCAACTTCTTTTTCTGGATCAGCATATTAAAAGTTTGTACGTTTCTTTTTAAAGACTCTTCGACTTGTTCCTTTAACTCAGTCCATTCTTTATCCAAATCATCCCATCTGTCATAGGCAGCTTTAGGAGGGCGACCTTCACGACCTCCAGAAATATAGCCATCCTGTCCAGTTACATAATTGTAGTTTTCCACCATCTGATTATCCAGTCTTGGCGCAAAACGAATGGGATCTTGATTACTTTCATTTTTAGTCTGCATTAATTGTTCTTCATATACAGTAAGCTCTTTGAGCATTTTTTCAGCAGTTGTTTTTACTTCCTCATCTTCAGATTGTTCGGTAAGCCATTTAACCTGCTTTTTGACACTTTGAATCTCAGCAATAGATTCATGCACTTCGGTGATGGCATCACGAAGCTCCAGACCCAGCTTAAGTTGTTCCTGGTAATCTTCTGCTGAAATTTGATCATCAATTCTCGGATCTTCTTTAACTTCAATGGTTTGAGTCATACTTCCTCCCTCATGAATCAGTCGTACCTCATAAGTGCCTGGAGGAGCTTTAACTCCGCCCGTGTAACCCCAGATTATGGTGCCTTCAACAAAGGTAGGTCCTTCATAAGTCAAGTCCCAACCTATTCTTTGAGAGCCCTTGTCTACTTTTAAAATAGGGGTTTTGTGTTTTTTGGCAGTAGCGGTGTCGCTGGAAAAGACCCTCACGACTCTAGCCTCCGAGTCAATAATTTCTATTTTGACTTCGCTTTGGGAAGAATCTTTTAGGTTATAATAAATGGTTGCACCACTTGGTTTGGCTTGAGGAGATAATTCAGACAAGCCCCCTGCTCCCTTATCATTAACCTTAAATGCCGGCCTTGGCTGGAAGAGATGAGCTTGTTTCTGAGCAATTTCATCACTAATCTGATGTAATGGACTAATATCATCAAGTACCCAAAAAGAACGCCCCTGAGTAGACATCACTAAATCCTTTTGATGTACTCTAAGGTCCGTAATAGGAGTAATTGGCATATTGCGCTGAAGGCTTTGCCAATTTTTTCCCTCGTCAAATGAGACAAAAATTCCAAATTCGGTACCTGCATATAGAAGACCCTTACGGTCAGGATCTTCCCTAACAACCCGTACAGGATAATCCTCGGGTATGCCATTATTGCCATTGGTGAGAAGTGTCCAATTTTTACCGTAATCATTGGTCATATAAATGTAGGGTCTAAAATCATCAAAACGATATTTCTGGACGGCAGCAAAGGCTCGACCAGCCTCATGAGTAGATAAATCTATTTTATTTACTGTTCCATATTTGGGCATCCCTTTGGGAGTGATTTCCTGCCAGGAACCTCCGTCATTTCTGGTTATGTGTATTCGGCCATCATCAGTTCCAGCCCAAATGGTTCCTTTATTTTTCGGGTCGACTACAATTTCAAAAACAACATTATAAATTTCTACACCAGTAATGTCATGATTAATAGGGCCACCAGAATATTCCAAATGCTCAGGAGTATTGGTGCTAAGATCAGGACTGATGACTTCAAAAGTTTTACCTCCATCTTTTGAACGATGTACATGCTGGGAACCGTGATAAATTTCGTTTTGATCATGAGGTGACACGGCCATAGGGGAGACCCATTGGAATCTGTATTTCAAGTTTTTGGCAGCCTCTCCTAATTGCAATTGAGGATAAGCCATAACATTTTGTACCTGATCAGTTGCTTTATCATATTTATCCATAACCCCTCCGTAACAACCCGCATAAATGATGTTTGGATTGTCAGGGTGTAAAGCTATTGGGCCAGTTTCACAACCTCCAATGGAATACCAGTGTTCTTTGGGGTGCAAGGTATTACTGGAGGTCCATGATGGTATGCTTATAGTGGTGTTATCTTGCTGAGCACCATACAGACGATAAGGAAAACCATTATCAACTACCACTCCGTAGAGCTCTGCAGTAGGCTGGTTTAAATAGCTTGACCAGCTCTTACCTCCATTTAGGGTGATTTGGGCACCACCATCATCCGCTACACCCATAATGTCCGGATTATCCGGATTAATCCAAAGATCATGAACATCCCCGTGTGGAACACTAATTCCCTCATAGGTTTTTCCACCGTCCACAGAACGATAAAGTCCTGTATTCAAGGCATAAACAGTATTTGGATCTTTAGGATCGGCTACCATATGAGTATAGTACCAGGCTCGTTGTCGGAGTTTATTTTCTTTGTTTATCCTCTTCCATGTTTTTCCTGCATCATCAGAGCGATATACTCCGCCTTCAGGTTCAGCTTCAATCAAAGCCCATACCCGATCGGGATTAGCTGGTGAAACGGTAAGCCCAACTTTTCCGACCATTCCTTTGGGAAGACCACCTCCTAATTTCACCCAATTATCTCCACCATCGACTGTTTTGTAAATACCTCCATCTGTAGAGCCACTGATCATAGACCATGGTTTGCGTTCGGCCCGCCACATTCCTGCGTATATTTCTCTGGGATTTTTAGGGTTCATGGCCAAAGAAATGGCTCCTGTAGTATCAGAAAGTTGCAGGACTGCCTCCCAGGTTTGCCCACCATCTTTTGAACGATAAACTCCTCTTTCTTCATTAGGACCAAAAATATGGCCTAAAGCAGCTACATAAACCAAATCGGGGTCCTTGGGATGAATTCTGATTTTGCCGATCTGACCGGCTTCTGGTAGCCCTGAGAAAGACCATGTTTTTCCCCGATCTTTTGATTTATAGACTCCGTGTCCTGCTGAAGTATTTCCTCTGGGGTCTGCAGAACCGGTTCCTACATAAATTATGTTGGGATCAGTTTCTGAGATGGCTACCGCTCCAATAGAGCCACCGAAATATCCGTCAGAAATATTTTTCCATCGATTACCAGCGTCATCTGTTTGCCAGATCCCTCCTCCAGTGGAGCCTTGTAAAAACTGAAAAGATTGATCAGGGAAGCCGGCTACTGCTGTTGAGCGGCCACCTCGATAAGGGCCCACCATTCGGTATTTAAGACCATTAAATACGGAGGTGTCAATACCAGATGTATTTTGTGCCTGTATATTTTTTTGTGGTAAAAAGAAAATAAAACCACTAAGGGTCATAGAGAGAAAAAATAGTTTGAAGATCGATTTTTCCATGCTAGAAAATTCTTTTTTGATGTGATTAATTGTAGAGTTTTAAAATTGAGTGAAAAATTCCAGGAGATTAATTTGCTGACGATAGCCTGATAATCTCACTATTCTGATTAAGAAATAGTAAAATAAAAAAAGCTATGGAAATAATATCTTTCCAGGAAAGAAAGATGCTTCTTTTTTATTGCAAGATCGTGGACCCTTTAATAGAATTTGGGATCCTACTGTATGGGTTTTTACCTCAAAATGTCTGAAATTTTGATTAGACGAGGATCACGCCTGGCTAAGGAATGATAATGGCTGGATAATTTTTCATTCCCAATTTGTTTATATAATGATCCGATATTTTCACAAACCCTGACCACATCAAGTTTAGGTCTGCAGTTCATCAGTAGAGATTGGGGAAGCAGGTCATTCTGGAGTTCTGCAGCATAAAGATATTTTGCCTTTGACTTTTTTGAAGAAGGAGAAGTTATCCTTAAATAGTTCTCTAAAGCATTTTGATAGGAGTCTACTGCAAAGTAAAGATCGCCCTGACTTTGATTGCTTCGTTGATTGAATAGATCAGCATAGGCCAAATGGGATAGATGATCATAATAATCTAAATAAGTAGCTTTTGAGAGAAGGTCATAAGCCTCATCATAATTTTTTTGGTCGATCAGTATTTTTGCTAGATGAAAATATGGTCTGTTTAAATTGGGAATTTGTGTGGACACTTTTTCCCAGAGATTTTTGCTTTGCGCAGTATCTCCTTTATGGAAAAGGATTTTTGCAAGCTTAGCACTTGCAATAGGATCTTGCTGGGAAGATTTTATGGTTAAATTGTCTATACATTTTTCCAAAAGCTTTTCTATATCTTGAGGATACCTTTTTAATAGAAGAGGGTAAATAGGAGCGTCTAAAAGCTGAGGACTGAGTTCAAATGCTTTTTGGTAATGGAGTAAAGCCCCAAGAGAATCTTTTCGTAAATCTTTTAGCAAGCCAGCCCCGATTTGATAGAGTTCTATTCCAGGATCTAATTTAAGACACTTATCAAGGTGACTTAAAGCGATGGTTGAATCTTCTGACATCCAATGGGAAATCCAGGCTCTATTAAAATGATAAGAAGCATCGAATGGGTTTAAAGAAATAGAACGATCAAGCAATTTGGCAGCTTGTTGTAACTCTTCTTTTTTAGGAAAGATGGAATCCTTTAAGATCGTTTCAAGCTCGAGATTTGATGTTAAGGTTAGAATGGCTTGTTGGTTATTAATTGGAGCCAATATATGCTTATTTGCTGTAGAACTGGTTTTTAAGGACTTTGCATAAACAGATTTCTGGTAGAAAATAAACAGGAGGCTAAGGAAAAAAACACCGATTATTCCTTTCCACCAGTTACTGGATTTTTGGTTTGGTTTGGTATAACTGAGAAATCCAAGGCCGGAAAAAATGGCGAATAGTAGTAATAATCCAGAATTATAAAATAGACCTGAAAAGAATAATTCTCTAAGTCCTATGCTAAGCCAGGCTGCTAAAATTAATACCAGGGTAATTTTCCTTTGCGCACTTTTTTCCCTCCTTATGGAATTAATCATTACCATCAATATTCCTAAAAGAAAGGAAGCATATATTCCTAAACCCAAAATTCCCTTTTCTATTAAAATTTGAAGATAGGTGTTATTGGTAAATGCAGAATAACTTCCTTGATCATCAGAGGGTTTACATTTGTCATTAATTAAAGGATAATTGTATCCTCCCACTCCCAGCCATTTGTTTTCTTCAAATTGACAAAAACTTCGCTCTAAAATAGTCAAGCGCCCCTGGGTACTTCTTTTTTGAGAGACTGTACTGTTCATGGAAACTGTTGTCAAAACAGATTTTGAATTTGAGATGGTAAAAAGAAGCAGAAGCGGCATACAGGCTATCAAGATCAATAAAAAGTTTTTAAATTTTATCAACCTCAAACCAAGCAGTAACAAAGAAGTAAGAAAATAGAAAAAGAATAAGCTAATGTAGGCCCCTCTGGAATAAGAAATAATAACTCCAAGGTTGATCAGACCAAATGAAAGGGTGGCAGTTATTTTGATCCATTTTTGTGACTTCCAGATGTTCCAGTTTAATAGTGGTATGGATAGCAACCCAATACATAGACTGGCCCAAATATTATTAAACAAACCGAAAGGGGCAAAATGACTCTTAAATTGAGCAATGTTATCCCAGCCTTTAATAGATAATCCAAAGCTATGAAAAGAATAGCTTAATAAACCTCCAAGGCAAAAAAGGGTGGCATAAACACCCAAAACACCCATAAGGAAATGTAAATTTAATGAGCTTGAGAAAAATAATCGAGCACTGAAGTAAGCAACTATGAAGAACAGAATTTTTTCAAAAAAGAAAATGCTGTTAGGGGCATAAATAGAAAAGGAATAATTAAGTGCTTCATATAGGAAAAGCAGTGCCAGAAAAAGATCCGACCAGTGCCATGAGAACTTGAAAAAAACAGAGGGTTTGAAAAACAGGCAAAAAACCAGGTTGAGAAGGAGGCTACCTAAACCAAAAGTAAGATTCCAAAAACCAGCTATTATCGCAATTAAAATGAAGCCAAGACTTACTAAGTTTTTCCAGCTGAGACTTTTTTTTTCAATTATTTTTTTAGCTAAGTCTGCCATTTATTAGATTGATAATTTCCAACATTATGCTTGAATATACGTATATCTTTAATATATCAAACTACATCTGAAACTTAAATAATCGTTCATGAAGTTTTTACGAATAATTTGTGTCAATTGTTTGATTTGTCAATTGTTTCTTTTTTCTTCTTGCAATAATGACTCGCCTAATATCGAAAATCCTGCTGATCAAAATATTATAAAAGCTGGTAATAATAAAGTAGAACTGGAAAAAGCAATAGCACATTTTAGCAGAGATCCGGCTGATAGTTTAAAGCTGAAAGCCATTAAGGTCTTAATTGGGAATATAGAGAGTTCTTACCATTACGGGGGAGAGTGGTTGGAAAAATTCGACATAGTTTTTGATAAAACATTTCAAAAACCTGAAAAGGAGATTAAAAGGATTGTAGATTCCCTGGCCGGTTATATTGGTTGGGCAGAACCAGAAAATTTGAAGTATAAGAATGACCTTTTGATTCTTGATGCAGATTATTTAATTGAGAATGTAGAGCATGCGGTAAATACCTGGCAAAATTCACCTTGGGGAGATAGTATAAGTTTTTATAATTTTTGCAATTTTATTTTGCCTTATCACAATTACAGCGAATACCCGGAATCCTGGAGAGCCTCCCTAAATGAAAGATATAATTGGATTGTTCAGGATACAAATACCAATAAAAACCTTCAGCAAGCCACCATTGCTTTTAATAAAGATCTTCTCACCTGGTTTCGGTATACTGGCCAATTTGAAGATTATCCCGGAAGGATCAGTATAAAAAATCTAATGAAAGGAGGGGTGGGTAATTGCTCGGATATGGCTAGTGTGGCGGCTTATATTGGCAGATCAATAGGCTTGCCCATTGCCATTGAATATATGCCCCAGTGGGGTTCAGGAAATGGTGGCCACGTTTGGAATGCTCTTATCCTTAATGAAAATAAATCGATCCCCTTCTTGGGGGCAGAAGGACAGCCTGGTACCTATACAACCATGCTAGATGGAGAGGGAAGAATTGCCAAGGTTTATCGCAGATTACTCACCAGAAATAAAAATAGTTTTGCTTTTCAAGCCAATGAAAAAGGGCTTAGTTATGGCAAAATTCCAAGGTATGCAATGGATTTACGGACCATTGACGTAACTCATTTGTACAGCCCAGTTGCCGATCTTTCATTTGCTTTAAATAAAACCAAAGAAAAAGCAGTCTATTTGGCGGTTTTTAACAATGGTAGCTGGGAAGCTATAATTGGAAGTGTGATTGATAGGAATGGTAAGGTCCATTTTAAAAACATGGGGCGTTCCTTATTATACTTACCTAGTTTTTATAATAATGAAAAATACACTTATGCAAGAGAACCATTCATTTTAGATTTTGAAGGAAAACCTAAGTGGCTAAAAATTACTCCGGATCAAACCCAGCATATGGTCTTGAAAAGAAAATCTCCTCTTTCCCGTCACCTAACCAAATGGGGCTTTGCCAATTCATTGGATGGTGCCGTTTTTGAAGGCTCCAATACCCCTGATTTTAGGAAGGTAACTGTGTTGCATACCATAGGTGAAGCCATGAAAAAATGGACGGTTGCCCAAACTGGAGGAGTAAAGGAACGAGATCAAATGCAATATGAAACCCTCTGGGAGGAAGTAGACCTGGATCTTTCTTCTAGTTTCCAATATGTTCGCATACGTACCAGGGTAGGCGCTAGATTTAGACTAGGAGATCTCCAATTTTTTGGAGAAAATAAGAATGAACCACTGTCTGGAAATCCAATTGGCAGTATTCAAAATCCTGAATGGGCTTTTGACGGAACTGATGGTCATAGTATTATTTATGATGAACCACTAGAAGATTCCTGGGTAGGACTTGATTTGGGCAAAGCTCAAAAAATTGGAAAAATTAAATTTATCCCAGGACAGGATAATAATAGAATCCTTAAGGGTAAAACTTATGACTTTCTTTATTGGGATAACGGTTGGCGTGTATTTGGGACCCAAAGGGCAGAGCAGTTTAGCTTATCATTCGATGGCGTACCTCAAAACACACTTTATCGTATTCGTTGCAAAGATTGTGAGAGTGGCCCATCAAGGCCATTTACCTATGAGAATGGGCGTCAATATTGGTATTAAATATTTTGCCATTCATAAATAGCCCTGCTATAAAAATTTGTGCCAGCCATCAATTCTGCGTGTGTACCCTGGTGGAGAATGGTTCCATCTTCAATTAGGTAAATATAATCCGCCATGGAGGCTGTTTTTATCCGATGGGTTACTAGTAAAATGCCCATTTCTTTTTTTAAGGCATTCAATAGTTCCAAAATTCTGGCTTCTGAATTGGTATCTAGTGCTGAAGTTGCCTCATCCAAAAGCAAAAGCTGGGGTTTGGAGTATAATGCTCGAGCTAAAGCCACCATTTGTTTTTGGCCTCCAGATAAATCTATTCCTGTTTCGCCCAGGATGGTACTATAGCCAGCTGGGAATTCAAGGAAATAATCATTGAATCCATAACTTTTTAACATGGCTTCTAATTCTTCGATGTTTACATCCTCGGGATTGGAAAGGGTAATATTATCTAAAAGAGTTCCATTGTAAATTTTAATTTGTTGGGGAACCACTCCGATTAAATTTCTCCATTTGCTTAGTGAATACGACTCAATCGTTTGGCCATTGAGCAGTATATTCCCGTTTTCATAGGAATAAAATTGTTGGATAATTTGTAGAAGGGTACTTTTTCCACAACCACTTTCTCCAAGAATTGAAATCATTTCTCCCTTTTTGATCTCAAAGGAAACATCTTTAAGTAGTAGTGGATGACCAATAAATCTAAAGTCTAAATTTTGGATTTCCAGTTTTTCAAAAACTTTTGGATCTTTTTTTGTTGAATCAATTTCGGGATGAAACTCGGCTTCTAATTCGGTAAACTCTTTCATTCTATCTAAAGCTACTTTTGCCTCCTGGAGATTCATGTAAGTTCCGGATAGACTGGCCACAGAAGCCATAGAAATTCCCAATAACTGAATAATTGCCATGATGGCTCCAGCAGAAATACTTCCTCCAAAGACAAGATAAGCACTATAGGTAATCAAACCTATTGTAAAAAGGGTACTTGCGGTTTGTGCAGTAGTTCCAAATCGCAAACTTACCAGCCCGAGATTAAAAGTCGACTGTTGGAATAAACTGTAGTACTGTTTGGTTAGATTTTGGAAGTAAGCTTCTTTATTTAATACTTTTAAGGTGCCAATTCCCTGGATGGTATCGATGTAATTACTCTCATTCATAGCATAAGAGCTCATGAGCTGGCGTTGGGCAAGAATTATTTGTTTGTTAAATCTGAATAAGATAAAAGCAAAGATGGGGATCCAAAAGAGGCTGATCCATCCTATGGTGAAACTATAAGCGAATAGTGCAGCAGTACTAACCAGGATTTTTATCAGTTCAATGGACATGGAGGAGAATAAAATAGCAATAGTTTCCTGAATTCGGCTAGTATCGTTCATGCGAGCCACCAGATCACCCGTTTTTCTGGTATCGAAGAATGATTTTGGGAGATATAAAAGTTTTTGATAAAAATAACCCAAAATTCGGATGTTAAAATCCTTACTCTGCCGGAGTAGAAAAAGGCTGCGGATGTAGGTGAAAAAAATGCTAATCAAAAGTAAAAAAAGAAGTAGGCCAGCACCAATAAATAATTGACTTGCATTTCCGGAAGGAAGAATGTTATCAATAAGTTTTTGAGAAAAAATGGCTAAGGAAAGCCCAAGTACGGATATAACTACACCTAATATTAATGAGGTGAAGAGCAGATTCAGGTCCTGAAGTGTAAATTCATACATCCATCTCAGGCTCTGCCATAAATTTTCTGCTGATGCCTTTTGAAGTTCATCTGTTTTTTTGACCTGCAATAATAACTTAGAATTCCAAAGTTTTTCTAATTCTTCTGGAGATAATTTTTGGATATAGGGCTCGGCAGGATCACTAATGACAAAAAGATTTTTATCTGGCAGGTATTGATAAAGCACCACATAATGTTGTAATTCTTCCATCTTTAGGATATGTAGAATTACGGGATCACTAAGTGTTTTTAGATTTTCAATATCTGCTTCAAAACCTTCCGCTTCCATTCCCAGTTTTTGAGCGGCCTGATAAAGCCCTAACATGCTGGTGCCAGTTGGGGTAGTGCCACTAAGCTCTCTGATTTTTTCAACACTGGCATCTCCGCCAAATGATTTTAGAATAGAACGAAGGCAGGCTGCTCCACAATCTGATTCATCTCTTTGTTGTATGTGAATAAATTGTAATTGTTTCATTTGGGTATAAAATTAAAGTACCGAAAAGCTTAAGCGCTTTTCGGTACTGAAATGTCTTTTGCTTGAGCTCAATTATAGCGTAGTGTCTGGATTAGGACGTGGACGACGGGAACAATAATAGAAGTAAATAGTGGTTAAGTAAACATATAAAAGGATGTTTCCCGAACGCAGAGCATTTCTTGAAGCATAAGCAAGGTAGCGGCAGTTATAATAGCCACCTTTTACCTTTGACATTTGGTCTTTAGATAAAGATTTCATGATTGAAAAATTTAAGTATTTAAGCTTACTCTATTAAGGTTTTTCAGCATCCACCTGGTTTAAGGGAGGTTCTTTATGTTAATAGCGAGAGGAATGGAAATGATGACTGCTAATATAATAATAATTTATATTTTTCTCTATTTAAATTTAGTCTTATTTATAAGAATATAAAGAATGTAATAAATGAGACCCAAATGATTATAGCCAGGCCATAAGTACACAAAGTAAAGATGACCCAATGCCGAACTCCTTTTTTAAGGATATAGTTTAAACCCATAGCAATCAACAAGATAAATAGTAATTGAAAAATACTGATCATTTGCAGCGGATAAACCATCCACTGAGCTATGGCGTCTTTATCTACTAAATCATATATCGAGAAGCTGGGGATATAAGCTAGATCTCCCCACCTTTCCATACCCCAAATGCCTAGCATTCCCAATAATATAAGCTTAGATATAGAGAATAGGATGAAAGCCTTGGTTACCACTCCAAAAATGGATTTAAAGGAAATTTTATAGGATAAAAGTAAAGCACCTATATTAAGACACAAACTTATAACTACAATTGACAGAATGATGGAAATGGGGAGCAATAAATAAAGTACCCAGGAAAAAGATTGTGAAGCTTCTAAGCCTGTTTCAATTTGTTCAAGGGTCATCTCCGAGGCCAAGGTTTGATAAAGAACCTTTTCAGACAGCATCATATTCTTTAAAACGATGTTGAAAAGGAATTCAATCAAGATAAGCACCAACAAAATTATCCTGGTATCAACTTTGAAATACTTTTTTAACATGGTTTTTTGAAGTTTTAGGTTCCTTTTCTTAGTTATAATTCGATAAAGGGCTTACAATCAAGGTTTACGGGGCAAAAAATAAAAAGATTCAATCAAAGAAATAAATGCTATTATCAGAAGCTAAACTATTTTTCGGGGAGATTAGGAAACCAAGCTTCCAAACGCTTCATGGCCACCTCTAGGGTAGCTCTGTCCACACAGGAGTACACAAGTCTATATTGTCCTTTTTTGCTATGCCCAAAACCCTGTCCAGGAGTAAGCAATACCCCCGTACTCTGATAAATTTCCATCCATTGCTTGTTTTCTGCTTCCTGACTTTGTTGTTCCAGATACTTAGAAAGATCTAACCACACAAATAAACTTCCACGACTTGCCGCATAAGGGATGTCAAATTTCCGGAGGGTTTTTACAACGATTAGATAAGAAAGGGTGAGTAATTCCTGGTTTTTCTGGATGTAATTTTTCATAAAATCAAGATCACTGAGAATCAGTTGAAAAATCCATTGGGTATAGTTAGATACCATGTGGGGAGGGTTAATGTTGTTGAAAGCTTCAATGAAATCCTGATTTTGTGAATAGACCATGCCAACCCGGAATCCTGAGGCCCCCATATCTTTGGACAATGCATACCAGAGATGTAGATAATCACTCTTTTTTTTCTTCATAATTTGAGCAAAAGAGACGAAAGGGATATCAGTTGGATAATCCTCTTTTAATTCAGAATGGTCAGTTTGTATTAGCGATAAACCATATATTTCATTTACAATTAAATGGATTTTCCGATCAATACACCACTGGGCAATAGACTCTAATTTTTCTTTAGGATAAACACCCCCGGTTGGATTATCTGGATTGGTGATTACCAGCATCCTAAATCTGTTGCCTTGTTGATTAATATCCTGGAGTGCATTTTCCAGGTGATGTATTTCTAATGCAGGTTGCTCTTTGATGCTTTCCAGGTGGTGATGGGTAATCAGGTCATATCTTTCCAGCCTTGCTTTATTCCCAATATCTTGCTTGTAAACGGGGTAGCAGGGGGCAGGAAAAACGGCTACATCCCCCTTTAATCCTAAAAGCCAGGAAGTTACTTCAATTGTAGCTGTTGCTCCTGCTGAAAAACCCAGATGCTCAGGATCGATAGGACAATGACATAAGCAATTCTCCAAAAAAACAGACATAGCTTTCCTGAATTCTAGAGAACCCGTAGCAAAAGTGTATCCAGGAACCCAATCAGGAATGGGATTCGAACGCACTACCTCTTCCATTTTTTCTTTTAATAGTGGCCAGCTTAGCTTATTCTCAGCAACGTTTAATGGAATAGCTCCATCCGGATTGGTAATCGGATCATAAAGATTTTGCATGGCTTCAAAAAAAACCTCGAAATCAATGCGCAGTTTAGTAAGGTGTGCAAATTGCCCTCTCAGAGATAATGAAGAATTATTAAGCATTCAATTGGATTGGTTGGTGAAAGTGATGGTGAAAATAGTAATTAAAAATAATCACAGGATAGGTTTGACAAAAATCATGATTTATTACTCTCCTTTCTCATTAAAATATGTTCAGAAAAGCTATACACTTGAAGAAATTATAAACAAGCAAAATTATCAATTATGACAAAGGAGCCCAAAATTAGGAACAAATTGGTCTATGGCTTCGGTGAAGGCGAAGCTGATGGATATGGAACTTTGAAAAACCTTCTAGGAGGTAAAGGTGCCAATCTGGCAGAAATGGCAGGACATCCGGATTTGAAATTGCCTGTTCCTCCCGGCTTTACCATTACTACCGAAGTATGTAACTTCTTCTATAGCAATCAAAGGAAGTACCCCGAACATCTAAAAAAAGAAGTTCTTTCTGCAATTGAAAAACTTGAAAAGCAAAGCGGTAAAAAATTTGGAGACCCTTCCAATCCCCTTCTTCTTTCTGTAAGATCGGGTGCCAGGCAATCCATGCCAGGAATGATGGACACGGTTTTGAACATTGGCCTGAATGATCAAACCATTAAAGGTGCTATCCTTCAAACTGGCGATGAAAGATTCGTTTTTGATTCTTATCGCCGCTTAATTATGATGTATGCCGATGTAGTAATGGAAAAGGCTGCAGGACTGGAACCTCCAGATGGAAAAGGAATTCGAAAAATCCTGGAAGAAAAGTTAGAATCCCTGAAAAAAATGAAAAACTATAGTGTTGATACGGACTTAAGCCCAGCGGATTTAAAAGAACTGGTACAGGACTATAAACAGACAGTTTTTTCTGTATTAGGTAAGCCTTTCCCTCAAGACACCTTGGAACAGCTGTGGGGAGGGATTAGTGCTGTTTTTGCAAGTTGGAATGGAAAGAGGGCTATTGAATACCGCAGAATTGAAAAGATACCCAATGAATGGGGAACTGCTGTAAATGTGCAAACTATGGTGTTCGGAAATATGGGGAATGATTGTGTTACGGGAGTTGCCTTCACTCGAAACCCCGGAAATGGTGAAAACCATTTTTATGGTGAATATTTAATAAACGCCCAGGGGGAGGATGTAGTTGCAGGCATTCGCACGCCTGCACCGATAAATGAATTTTCAAAGAATAGCCAAAGTAAAGAGCTCCAAACACTGGAATCTCTTATGCCTGAAATTTATGAAGAGTTGGATGAATATCAACGGCGATTAGAAACGCATTATAAGGATATGCAGGACATTGAATTTACAGTGGAAAAAGGAAAACTATATATCTTACAAACCAGGGTAGGTAAACGCAACGGAGTGGCCTCCGTCAAAATGGCTACCGATATGTATGAAGAAGGTCTGATTGATAAAAATACTGCCATCAAAAGAGTAAGCCCTGCTCAGCTTTTAGAGCTTCTTCTCCCACAAGTTGATCCACTCATAGAAAAAAATACACCCTTCATTGCCAAAGGTTTACCCGCTGGACCAGGGGGAGCAAGTGGTAAAGTCGTTTTTACTAATGAAGAGGCCATTTCCTGGACGGAAAAAGGAGAAAAAGTAATACTGGTTAGAGAAGAAACTTCTCCTGAAGATGTTGATGGTATGCATACTGCACAGGGAATTCTAACCAGCAAAGGAGGGATGACCTCACATGCTGCATTGGTGGCCAGAGGCTGGGGCAAATGTTGTATTGTGGGTTGTAGTGAATTAGAAATTGACTTGAAAAATAAATGTTTCACTACCCTAGACGGTACAGTTATAAAACATGGCGAATGGATCACTTTGAATGGTACTAAAGGCTTAGCTTACAAAGGGGCATTGCCCTTAGTAAATTCAGATATAGCGGAGAACAGTACTTACAAAAAATTAATGACTCTCATTGATGAAACCAAAAAGTTAGGAGTAAGGGCTAATGTTGAAAACCCTAGTGATGCCGAAATCGCCTTAAATTTTGGTGCTGAAGGTATAGGCTTATTCCGTACAGAGCACATGTTTTATGGAGAAGAAAGCGAAAAACCTCTTCTTTTATTGAGAAAAATGATCCTCAGTCAAGATGAAAAGGAGCGGCGGGAAGCCCTGGATGAACTGTATAATTATGTCAAAAAGGACATAAAAGCTACCCTCAAAGTGATGAAAGGACTGCCAGTTACTATTCGCCTTTTGGATCCGCCACTACATGAATTTGTTCCTCATGATAAGGAGAAGCTGATTGAATTGAGCAAGGAGCTTAAAGTTCCCAGAAGAATTCTAGAAAAAAGAATTTTGGCCCTTCATGAAAACAATCCAATGCTTGGCCACAGAGGAGTTCGCCTGGGAATAAGTTATCCTGAAATTACCGAAATGCAGATTAGAGCCATCCTTCAATCTGCCTGCGAACTTACTTTGGAAGGCATTGAAGTTCGACCAGAAATAATGATCCCGGTAGTAGTGAGTAGTAATGAGCTGAAACACCAGAAAGTGGTTGTAGAAAAAGTTTCTAAAGAAATTTGTGGCAATCATGACCTGAGCAAGGTGAAATACTTATTTGGTTCAATGATTGAAACTCCTAGAGCAGCAATCAAGGCTAACCGATTGGCTATTGAAGCCGAATTTTTTAGCTTCGGGACTAATGACCTGACACAAATGAGCTTTGGGTTTAGCCGTGATGATATCGGTGGATTCCTTCCCACTTACCTGAACCAAAATATTTTATACAGTGATCCTTTTGTTACCATTGATCAGGATGGAATTGGAGAATTGTTAAGAATTGCTATTGAGAGAGGACGTTCCGTACGACCAGACTTAAAGATCGGACTTTGTGGAGAGCATGGTGGCGACCCAGAAAGCGTCAAATTCTGTCATAATTTGGGAATTGACTACGTTAGTTGTTCGCCATTTAGAGTTCCCATTGCCCGACTTGCTGCTGCACAGGCTGTTTTGGAAGAAAATTAGTTGAGGGTAATTTAGAAGTAAAAGTTTGGTAGGAATAATTTTGGTTTTGGACTCATGTAAAAAGTCAGATTTTTTAAAATCTGACTTTTTACACAAACTCCTATTTTTGAGTTAACCAATTACAGAATCATCTTTGGCCAGGCCACTAGCATACATCCAGGCTCCACCTGCTAGTCCAAGATCTTTTAAAAACATGGACAAGCTCAACTCACTTCCTTCCAGTACGCCTCCGAAATTGAGCATGAAGGCAAATACCAAATAAACCAGACCTAAAACAAAAGTGGATAATTTATCCAGTTTGCCGATAATAATGCTGATACCTATGCCTACCAATAATATTCCAGAAATAAGAACAGTCCACATTCCACCTGGAGGGTTCATCGCATCTGTGAATCCTTGCAGGTCAAGCAAATGAAGTGCACCAAAGGCAATAAATACTAGGGCATAAAGGTATTTTCCGGTACCCATCAAAAATTTAATGATTGCTTTCATTTTGGTAAAATTTTGTTAAATGAAAAGGTAATAATTTAGGTGTATTGATAAAATGTTAATTAAAAGATACAAAATTTTGAGATGACAATTGCTATTCTCGGATTAATTTATCCCTCTAACTTAGAATAGGTTATGAAATTCATCACTAAAAATGGTGATCCATCTCAATTCTTAGTCGGTCAACAAAATCATTTGTCAACGTATAAACTGATCTATATTTGATTGAAAATGAAAGCAGACTTGATTTAGGTGAAAAGTTCTTTAACCAACTGTCGGTAATTTTTTCCTATAGCTACTTCCTTATCATTTTTCATCCTTATGGTATTGCCTTCGACGTAATTGATGTGATGCTTATTGACGATAAAAGACTTGTGGATTCGAATAAAGTTGGCTTGAGGAAGGGTTACCTGGAAACTACTGAGAGTCGCTGGAGTAAGATGGAAATCATTTTCCAGCCATATTTTTACATAATTCCCATAACTTTCTAGAAAAATTATATCTGAGTGTTGAATATGGATGTATCGTTTATCAGATTTTATAAATAAAGAAGATTGTTCAGCTACAGATTCTGATGATGGAATCGGGGATGCTGAGGTACTTTGGTTTTTTAACTCAAACAATTCCAGGGCCTTATTCACAGCTTTTAAAAAACGATCGAAGCGAAAGGGCTTGTGCAGGTAATCACAAACATCTAGTTCAAAGCTTTCAAGTGCATACTCCTCATAGGCGGAGGTGATAATGACAATAGGTTTATTTTTCAAAGTCCGTAAAAAATCCAGGCCTTTTATTTTTGGCATATTAATGTCCAGAAAAATGAGGTCTATATTTTTGTCTTTTAAAACCACCAATGCCTCTGTGGCCAAATAACTTTGGGCAACAATTTCAATAAAGGGAACCGATTTGACATACTCTATGATAATGTCATGGGCTAAGGGCTCATCATCTATAATTAAGGTCCGCAAATTCATACAAAAGAAATTTCTAAAATGGCTTTAAAAGTGTAGTTGTTTTGCTCAACCTCTAATGTGTAATTATTGGGAAATAATAAGTCTAGCCGACGTTTGAGATTGTCCATTCCTATTCCCGGTTTATTTTTATTTACTTCTTCAAAAGAATTCATGCAGCAAAAGGTGAGTTTGTTGGATTTACTTTTTAAATATAAATGTAAGAAACTCTCATTTTCGGCAGGTTCAATCCCATGTTTAAAGGCATTTTCTAATAAAATAATAAATAGTAATGGTGGGATCTGGAAATGTTCATTCTCTATCTCTTTTTCAAACTGATAATCCAGCTGTTTGTGCAGGCGTATTTTTTGCAAACTTACATAATCCTCCAGGTAGTTAACTTCTTCAAAAAGGTAAACCAATTCCTCCTTTCCTTTATAAATCACGTAGCGCATCAGATCAGATAATTTTAAAACAACTTCAGGGGTAGCTTGATCTTTTTTAATACTTAAGGCATATAAATTATTTAAGGTATTAAAAAAGAAATGCGGATTGATCTGCTGCTTAAGGAGTCGTAATTCAGTTTCTGATTTTTCTTTATCTAAAGTGGCAATTTCACTCCTTTGCTTAAACCATTGAACGGTCAAAATAAAAGGAATGCTCAAAATCATTCCAATTATGGGTATTGAAGCATTAACACTTCCAAAAACTCCATCATTTACAACTGGATGAATGGCCCTCTGGTTAATCATTGGAAGCCATGCAATAAGTTGAGCTGCTATAGGATAAAACAATAAAATAGTACCTGCCAGGCCAAAAGCATAATAAATTACACCTTTCTGATTAAGTAATTTATTAATAAGAACATAATGATTAACCAGGTAAAAGAAATAATAAATTAAGTGAATGATAAAAAACTGTATGAGCGTACTTAATAGAAAAGGTATTTCTTTGATTCCCTCCCAAAAACCACCAGGGAAATCATTGACTTCTACATAGTCGATTGTAGTCAGAAACATAGAAAACAGAAGCATCAGAAATAATATGGTTGTTTCTAAGCCAATATTTTTGAACCACTGCGTAGCTTTGCTTTTTTGGCTAAAAAATTTGTTGGATTGGATGGCTACTTCTGCAAAAAGAAGGGCACAAGAAGTGGAAGCTAAAATCGCGTATGTTCCATCTTCCTTATTACTCATCCCTACATATTCTGTAAATACTCTTATCCCTTCATCCATAAACAAAAAAGAACTTGAAAGAATAAGCAGGAATGGATATACTATAAAACATAAAAACCAAAGCAGCCGATGCTTTTTAATACTCAATTTCTGTTCAAGGTATCTTCTGTATAATGAGTAGATTAAAACCGGGGCAAAGAGCAGGCATAAAAAACCAAAGTAGGATAGGTAAATGGTCCAGGTTTGTGGATCAGATTCCACAATAAGAAGAATACTCACCAACATGAGCACCGTAAGAAACATCCAAATGGTCTGTTTGACTAAGAATTGCGATACCTGATCTATCAATGCTTTCATACTTGCTTTTTCTGACTCCCAATAAAGCTATTACTGCAAGCCCACCCAAATTTAGGTGATGAACGACAGGTTTTCCATGATTAAGGTAAAAAAATACCTTTGAAAGATCCTTATTGCCCTTCATCATCTCTTTTCTTTCCTTTATCACTATGAATTGGTGCCCTTTGAGTTCTGAAATACTTTTGAATTGAAAACACCACACCACTAGACTACCAGACTACTAAACAACTATACTACTAAAACCATTCAATATGAATCCATCAACTTCAGTCATTACAGTTCGAGGACTCCACTTTGGATACAATAAAAACCAAAAAATCCTCAAGCAACTAAACTTGGAGGTTCCTCCCTCCTCTATTTATGGCTTTTTGGGGGCCAACGGGGCAGGTAAAAGTACCACCATACGAACCATTTTAGGATTGCTGAAACCACAACTGGGCCAGGTTCAAATTTTTGGTGAAGAGGTTCGTTTCAATCGACTTTCAGCCCTTAAGAATGTGGGTGCCCTCATTGAAGCACCTTCTTTATATAGACATTTGTCCGGTTATGATAATCTACGCATAACCTGTCAATATTTGGGCCTGCCCAAGTCAAGAATCGGTGAGGTATTGGAAATGGTCAATCTTCAGCATGCAGCCACAAAAAGAGCAAAACAATATTCTACAGGTATGAAACAGCGATTAGGGCTGGCTGTGGCTCTCTTAAGTGATCCAGAAATACTGATATTAGATGAACCTGTAAATGGATTAGACCCCACCGGAATAATAGAAATACGGAACATTATCAAAGGACTTCACCAAAGGGGTAAGACCATCTTTTTATCCAGCCACATCTTATCTGAGATAGAAAAAATTGCTACTAGAGTGGGAATTATAAAAGAAGGTACCATGGTATTCCAAGGTACAGTTAATGAATTGCAACAACTTAAATCCAGTAGCCTGAACGTGAAAGTGCTTGTGAATGATAGTCAGAAGGTGGAAAATGTTTTAAATGGAAGTCATAAATATCAAATCCTCGATAAAAATCAGATTGAATTGACCTTGGAAGATCAGGAACAACTGCCGATCATCATCCGAAATATGGTAAATAAGGGGATAGATCTATATGAAGTCATCCCGCAGCGAAACGATTTGGAAAAACTATTTATTAATCTAACCTCTAATGAACCCTCATGAAAACAGCAGCACCTATTTTTATCCGTAGTCTTACAGCAGATGCTATCAAATTAAAAAGAACTCCTATTTTGTGGATAGCCCTTTTGGGAGGACTATTTGTAACCGGTTTGGTATTTTTGATCCATTATTTTTCTGTCAATGAAATCCTTAAACCTGATACCAATCCCTGGATTTTCTACTGTAATTTTGGAATGACCTTTGTGTCTTTATTATTGGTGGTTCCTTTTGTAGTTCTGGTCAGCAGCTCTGTGATGTTCCCGGAGCATCGCGCCGAATCTGCAAAATATTTATATTCCTTACCACTTAGAAAAAGTCAGTTTTATTTTTCAAAATTAGTGATGGTTTTGGGGATTATTGCATTGACTTATTTGATCTTTTTTACAGGACATCTCCTGTCAGGCTGGCTGTTGGGCTTTTTAAGACCTCAATATGGTTTTCATGAATATGCGCCTCAAACTGGGCATTTTGCCAAAATTCTGTTCCATTCTTACCTTTCTGTTTTGGGAGTGGCTGGATTACATTATTGGTTAAGTGTCAGATGGAAAAATTTCATTATCCCCATTGGAATTGGGTTGTGTGGTTACATTATTTCAGTTATTCTTTCCATGGTTCAGCGCTGGGATATGGCCGTATATTTCCCATATGCTTATCCTGGTATGGTAGGTAATGAATTGGGAATGGGAGATTCAGCTGGATTAATCCCCATTGGATGGTTTAATAATGTAGAGTTATTTAGTGTAGGTTTTTGTGTCCTTTTTGCAATGATAGGATTTATTGAGGAGAGTAACAGGAATGTAAAATAATAATATTGCTCTCTAGAACAGTGCCGTGTGAATCTGTGAAATCCGTGTCTAAAATGAGAATATTTTGGACACGGATTTTCGCGGGTCTTCACGGTTAGGTTTATTGGACATTACTGCTAGCCGAATAATTTGGACGTTTCATAGAGTAACAAGATTGTTTGATCGTAATGAACTTAGCCTTCTCTTGTCTGTGAATGTTAAAGCCCTTAACTTGGTTTTATCAAATTTAATCACAGAGCAACTATATGACATAACACTTACCTTTACTTATTATCACCTTTTTTTTAATGATGAATTGTTGGCGTTCTTAGGATAAGCTAAGACTTGAATCTCGTGTGAGATTTACACTTGGGGAATTTTTTAGGTAGCCCTAAACTACTTGATAATTGTCCCATTATTAAAACAACCTATTACCTTAATTAAATTAAATTCATCATGTTTGAAAAAGTAATTTTTCTTTTTCCTAAACTTTTAAAAAAGAAAATCAGGGTTCTGTTTTTGAAACTCTGATTTTTAGTTTGCTATCCTTTTAATTTTTTCAAATAATTAGATCTATTGGCCGATACCAAATTTTACTTATTGAGTTTTGGATACTTGATAAATACCATTTTCGAGTATCCAAAAAGTTACCAATTCCTGTTTTTTCATTTCAAAACACCAAAACTTTTTACCCTATGTTTAACCAAGTTCAATTATCTGCTAAAATTTTTGTCGTATCACTGTAAATTCGGACCCTAATAATCCGACCCGTTCTTTAAACGCGATGCTTCAGTGGAAGTAGAAGAAGTATAGTTAAGGTATTTAATGTTTATTTTCAGACTCAATTTATTAAACACAAAACTAAAATTATGGCTTTTCCAAGTACAGCCAAGGTGGCCTCCAATACCGTTTTCTCCTTTCAGGGAGCCAACCAGGGCAAAAAAATTAAATTTACTGTTAATCAGCTGGCAGAATCAGTAATCATTTACATGGTCCAAACTATCCCTGGGCAATCCAAGCCCGTCATTCGCTTATTGGATGTAGATAATACGAGTGTTGTATTTGAAAGTGATCATGGAACTTTCCAGATGGTTGCAGTTTTGCAATATTTTTCCCAACAATTACCGGAAGGAGGAAGTGCCATCACTTTTGGGCAAAATGTCTCTTTTGATCCTGCTGAACCCAATAGCGCAGGAGGAGAAATATTTTATGGGTTTGAAGACAGGCCCCTTGCAAACACTTCTATAGTTCCAATGATAATTCCATCTGCCGTAATAGATTTTCAGGATTTGCCTCTAAACACCATTTTCGAAATAGCTCCGCCTCCAGGCAAGTATTTGAATATGGGGGTGGTACAACCCACCTCCAATTCAAATGGCTTATTAGAAGGAGGAGTGGTTGTTCATATTTACGATATCAATAGACAGGATGCCTTACTTGGTGTCATTAGGGATAGAGCAAAAAACAATGTAGATCAAGGTGCTCCTCTTGAAAACATCGAAAATGTTTTTTTTGATGTTTCCAGAAATGATCACCCGGATGGCCTTACGTTTATTGCTCTTGTTGAATTTAAAGAAGAAAATGGCGCTATAGTATTTGACATAGGTGATCCTAAGAGAGATGCATCCGTTGAAATCGAGGAAGTATAAAAAAAATAAAAAGCCGATATTATGAAAACCATACTATCCTTTCCATTTCTACTCTTTTTTTTAATTATCAGCAGTCAATCAGTTGGACAAACTGAGCAAGACCCTGAAAAAGCTAGGCTTGCTCTGGAAAAGGCCCTGCTTGCCGCAGAAAAGGATGAAGATGAAGAGGATAGTATTAAAATTTACCTGCAAAATGCCATGCAGGAATTTTTGTTGACCAAATTGTATGATAATCTAGTTTCCTCTGGATTAAAAACCTCTCCACAATTATATAGGCTAGGATATTCAGATGTTGGGGTTGATTACCTTATTTCTATCGATAAAGAAATGCAAAAATTAGTTGGAAATGCCTATCCTGGTAAAACAGATTTGCATTATCAGCTAGGGAGAGGTCATTATTTTCAAAGAGATTTTGAAAGATGTGCCCAGGTGATCTTAGCTAATATGATACGGCTGGATTCAACTTCAGTTGAATATGCTAATCATTGTAATTTGTTAGGAGTAGTTTATAGAAACCAGGGTAAATTACTTCAGTCAGTTGAAACTTTAGAGAAAACTCTTAAAATTAGAATTAGGGTTTATGGGAATAAGCATAATCAGGTAGCCAGTGTGATGAATAATATTGGGGTTGCTTATCGAAATATTGGACTATATGGAGATGCTCTTGATTACTATCAAAGAGCTTTAGAAATCAGAAAAGAATTATTGGGAAAAGAGCACAATTCAGTAGCCACCCTTTATTTAAATATGGGGGTGCTATTTTCAAATAAGGGCGAATACGAAAAGACTATCGAATATTTTCAAAAAGCCCTGGACATTTTCGAACAAAAGCCAGCAAGTTTTGAAAAACGCATTGCTGATATATTCAATAATTTAGGACTTGCCTACCAAAAGAAAGGTGCTTTCCAGGAATCCGAAGCTTTTTACCAGCAAGCCATCAACAAATATCAGTCAAGCAAAGGAGAGAATAATGAAGAAATCGGGAATGTGCTTTTAAACTGGGCTAACCTTAGAGCCCTTCAAGGAGAGCATGAAAAAGAAATAGATCTGAACCAAAGAGCATTGCAATTATATCAACAAACGTTAGATAGTAATGACATCAATGTATTGGATGCAAGAAACAATTTAGGTATTGCTTATGCATCTAATGGAGAATTTACAAAGGCACTGAATATTTTAGAAGGCTTAGAGACTTTATTAAGTGCGGAAAACGAACATTTAGAACTTCTGGCCAATATAAATAATGACATTGCTGATATCCATTTTAAGAATAAGGATTTTAATCGGGCAAAAACATATTCCCTAAAGGCTCTTGCCCTTTTTGAAAATTTATTAGGAGCAAAAAACTATCGCTTAGCCTATACTTATAATAGACTTGCAAGTATTGAAGAAAATCTTGGTAACCCAATAGATGCCCTAAAATATATACAAAAAGCCTTAGCTGCTAATCATCAAAACTATGAAGAGGCATATACTCACGAAGCACCGCCTCCTCAAGGATTTTATAAATATGATTACTTCGTAGAATCACTAATTCAAAAGGCAAAACTCACGGCCCTGAAAGGAGATGCAAGCTCCTTACTTCAAGCCAAGTTGTATTATGATATCGCCGATTCAGTGCTTGTTCAGGTTAGAGATGAATTGATTTCTGTGGAAGATAAAATTACACTTTCTCAAAAAATATTTGACCTGTCTCAAGCTGCTATTGAAAATCAGATAAAATTGGCTCAATCCACTAAAGATACCCGATATCTTGAATCCGCTTTTCAAATTTCTGAAAAGAGCAAGAGTAATGTCCTAAGTCAATCTATCCAGGCTAACCAGGCTCGTGTATTTGCTGGTATTCCCGATTCTTTAGTTAATCTTGGTGACCGACTGCGATCAGACATAAACTATTATAAGCTTAGATTGGCAGAATTGCCTGATAGTTTGAAAAATGCTTTATTCCAGGAAAAATTGTTTTTAGCTCAGCAAAATCACAAGGAATTAATTAAAAAACTGGAAGAAAAATATCCCTTGTATTACCAGTTAAAATATGATAGATCAGTTCCCCGGATTCCGGCCATTCAGTTTGTTTTACCGGAAAAGACGGCCTTGATAAGCTATTTTGTGGGAGAAAATACCCTTTATAGTTTTGTCATTACTAAAGACAACTTTGAGGTGTTCAATTCTTCGATAAATGAGGATTTTCTGGATCAGTTGATTGGTTTTAGAAAAACAATAACCTATGTAGACGATATTTTTTATGAAGACTATGTTGAATTAGGCCAGGAACTGTACAATAAATTATTTCCATTTAAATTGAATTCTGGAATAGAATCTTTAATAATTGTAGGAGATGGGAGTTTGAGTAAGATCCCTTTTGAAGCATTGTTGAACAAGCAGGTGGATAATCTAGAGGATCTAAATTATGGACAATTGCCCTATTTAATTAAATCCTATGATATTAAATACGAACTATCGGCGACAATGTATTTCCAGGAGCAATCCTTTGAGTCATCGCTGGATAAAGAAGGTGAAGGCCTCCTGGCTATAGCACCTGTATTTGCCGAACCTCAGGAGTTGAACTTATTTGCCTCGGAAATTCGAGATCCGGTTCAAAGTATAAGGGGGGAGGGTGACAGAGGTGGCGTCTCATTGGACGACCAATTTGTTAGGGCACTACCTGCTACTGCTGAGGAAGTAACTGCTATTGCTGAAGTATTTAGGGAAAATAGAAAACCTGCTAACACTTATTTATTTCAGGAAGCTAATGAAAAAAGCTTTAAGCAGGCAGAATTAAACAAGAGAAAATACATACACATTGCTACGCATGGTTTTATAAATGAAACTCAACCTGATTTATCAGGTTTGATGATGTATCCTGATACCAGCTCTTCCGAAGATCATATTCTTTATTCTGGTGAAGTTTATGGATTAGAGTTAAATGCTGATCTTGTTGTTTTATCAGCTTGTGAAACTGGTTTGGGAAGAGTTGCTAGTGGTGAGGGCCTTCTTGGTTTGTCCAGGGCATTCAGGTATGCTGGTGCTGACCGATTGGTAGTATCCTTGTGGAAAGTAGAAGATAAAGCCACGGCTAATTTGATGACTGGTTTTTATAGGACTCATTTAAAGCAGAAAAACGCCGATTTTGCCAGCTCGATAAGAACAATTAAATTAGATATGATTAAAGGCCAGGATTATAACCATCCATACTATTGGTCAGCCTTTGTATTAATTGGAAGTAAATAACCTAAATCCTAAATTATGTTTGCCAATATTCAAGCTACAGAAAATTCTAACGCTATCTTTTCTCCTGTTAATAGCAAAAAATCTCCTAAAGTGAAGATCAAAAAAATTGTCAAAAACACTTTGGTTTTGGCTTACAATTCACAAACAGGAGCTGTTTTCACCAAAAAAGGAGGGAACAAAAAATTTAATTTTAATGGACATGAAATTGGGATAAGTGCCTATTTAAAACCAGAATATATTCCTTCTACAAAACAATGTATTATTGGGCTCGGCACTTCAGATGACCCTAATAATAATTTTGCTGCTGCTTCTCTTACCATTAATTTCCTAGATTCTGTACCAGTGGGAGGGGAGAGACCAAGAATCTATTCTGGGCCACGCAAGGCGGTGTGGACCGGGTATATTGAATCCACTGATTTTTTCTTGGACCTAAAAGCATTGGCTGGCGGCTATCGGTATTGCCATATTCAAGTAAATACCGCACCTAACAGTCCTGATAATCTTTTGATAGAAGGAAATGTCTATATTTACTTGTCTCTAAGCTCAAACTACAAAGGACAGCCTCAGATCATTTATGCTGATGAAACGGTTGGTGTAAATAATTACGGTGTTGGATCGAGTAGATTATCTGTAATGAATCCGAATGTATATTTTGATATTTCTCAAGAACCACAGGCTTATTTAATACCTATGATCGGTGTTTCAGGGTCTAATCCATATAAATTTGATGTAGGGGACCCCAAAAGAGATGCAGAAGTAGAGGTAGAAGAAGTATAATGGCATTACTGCCTATCCTCCAACCATTTCCTTGCATTTACAAAGCCTTCAATCCAGGGAGAAACCTCATCCTTTCTTCCTTTAGGATAATGAGCCCAATTCCATGGAAAAGTCGAGCGCTCAAAGTGGGGCATGGTGGCTAAATGACGTCCATCTGCACTGGCAATCATGGCAGCATTATAGTCGCTTCCATTTGGATTGGCTGGATAGGCATCATAACCGTATTTAGCTACAATATTATATTGATCTTCCTTCAGAGGAAGATGAAATTTTCCTTCTCCATGAGATACCCAAATACCTAATTGATGGCCAGCCAAGCTTGATAACATCACAGAGTTGTTTTTCTGAATCACAACCGAAGTAAAGCAACTTTCGTGTTTAAAAGATTCATTATGCAGCATAACGGCCTTCTGCTCATGTTCTGGATTAATAAGATCCAACTCAAGGAACAACTGACAACCATTACAAATTCCTACGGACAGTACATCCTCACGCTTGAAGAAATTTTCAAGAGAGGTTCTTGCTTTTTCATTATATAAAAAGGCTCCTGCCCATCCTTTAGCAGATCCCAGAACATCAGAATTAGAAAACCCTCCTACTGCTCCAATAAATTGGATGTCTTCCAATGTTTCCCTTCCAGAAATTAGGTCCGTCATGTGGACATCTTTAACGTCAAAACCGGCCAAATGCATAGCATTGGCCATTTCTCTTTCCGAATTACTACCTTTTTCCCGTAAAATGGCAGCCTTAGGCCTTGGTTTAGAGGAATCAATAGTTGGTTTTTTTCCATTGAAATGCTTGGGAAATTTATACTGAAGTGGTTGATGTTTATAATTATTATATCGAGCTGTTGCCAATTTTACACCAGCCTGTTTTTGATCCAGAAGAAAAGATGTTTCATACCAGACATCTCTTAGGGCGGCGAGATCAAAATGGTGGGTTTCTACTCCGTTTTTTATAGATAAGGCAATGTCCTCAGTAACCTTTCCAATTTGATAAAGAGGCAAAGGGTTATCGGCAAAATATTGTTCTATACTACCATCTGTTGCTTGGAAAATGATGCCACTGTTTTCAGAAAAAAGAAGCTTAATACTATCTTTTTCATTAATACTACTTAGATCAATTTCAGCTCCCAGGTCATTATCGCTAAAACACATTTCCAATAAGGTAGTGATCATGCCACCTGCAGAAATATCATGCCCGGCTAGAATCTTTTCTTCTTGAATTAAGGCTTGTATCAAATCGAAAGCCTGTGCAAAATCCTTAGCACTATTTACATTAGGAGCTTCTAGGCCAATTTTATTCTGTGTCTGTGCAAAGGAAGAACCTCCCAGTTGATGGGCTGATCCAGAAAGATTAAGATAATAAATAGGCCCACCTTCTTTCTGTAAAACCGGCTCCACCGCCTTGGTGATGTCATTACAGTGAGCAGCAGCAGAAACAATTACTGTACCAGGAGCCAGGACTTCTTCCTGATCATATTTCTGTTTCATAGAAAGGGAATCCTTCCCCGTAGGTATATTAATTCCCAAGTCGATAGCAAAATCTGAAATAGCTTGTACTGCTTCATAAAGTCGGGCGTCCTCTCCTTTATTTTTACAAGGCCACATCCAGTTGGCAGAAAGAGAAACAGATTGAATCCCTTTTTCTAATGGTGCCCAAATAATGTTTGTAAGTGCTTCTGCTACAGAATTTTTGGACCCGGCCGCAGGATTGATTAGCCCACTAATTGGAGAATGGCCAATGGAGGTAGCAATCCCTTCTTTTCCTTCAAAATCAAGAGCCATCAATCCATAATTATTTAAAGGCAACTGTAGTGGTCCGGCACATTGTTGTTTGGCCACTCGGCCACCCACACAACGATCCACCTTATTGGTGAGCCAATCTTTGCAAGCTACCGCCTCTAATCTTAATACCGCTCTAATATAATCCTGGATGGCATCAATGGAATAGGGTAGTGGAGCATAATGATAATTGAGATGCTGATCTTGCATAATGGTTTTTGGAGAGCTGCCAAACATATCGGCCAGATCCAGATCCATTGGTTTAGTGCCTGATTTAACAGACTCAAAACTGAAATGATGATCACCACTTACTTCTCCTACTTCATACATTGGAGCACGCTCACGGTCAGCGATCCGCCTTAGGCGAGCTATTTCTTCAGGAGAAACAATCAAGCCCATCCTTTCCTGAGATTCATTACCAATGATTTCTTTGGCTGAAAGGGTAGGGTCGCCAATAGGGAGTTGATCAAGATTTATTTTACCTCCGACCTCTTCTACTAACTCCGATAGACAATTCAGATGGCCACCTGCTCCGTGATCATGAATAGAAATAATGGTATTTGCATCACTTTCAACCATGGCCTGGATGGCATTGGATACTCTTTTTTGCATTTCGGGATTAGATCGCTGAACGGCATTAAGTTCTATACCAGTGCTAAATTCTCCGGTATCTGCAGAAGAGACTGCTGCACCTCCCATACCAATCCGATAATTATCCCCTCCCATTACTACTATTTTATCTCCTTTCTGAGGCTGCCCTTTTAGCGAATGGCTCTTTTTGCCATAGCCAATACCTCCTGCCAACATAATGACTTTGTCAAATCCCAGTTTACGGGCATCTTCCTGATGTTCAAAAGTTAACAGTGAACCGGCAATGAGAGGCTGTCCAAATTTATTGCCAAAATCAGAAGCTCCGTTGGATGCTTTGATCAGGATATCCATAGGAGTCTGATAAAGCCAGGGACGTTCAGACATGGCATTTTCCCAGGGACGGTTATCGTTCAGTCGGGAATAAGAAGTCATATAGACTGCCGTTCCTGCCAGAGGTAAAGCACCTTGACCACCCGCTAGCCGATCACGAATTTCGCCGCCTGAACCTGTAGCAGCACCATTGAATGGTTCGACAGTGGTAGGAAAATTATGGGTTTCGGCTTTTAGAGAAATAACAGATTTGAATGGCTTTTTACTGTAAAAATCAGGTTTGTCAGGACTATTGGGAGCAAATTGAACAACTTCCGGGCCATCAATAAAGGCTACATTATCTTTATAAGCTGAGATGATACCATTGGGATTAACTTTTGAAGTTTTCTTTATCAATTGAAAAAGAGAATCTTTTTTCTCCTCGCCATCAATAACAAAGGTACCATTGAATATTTTATGACGACAGTGTTCGCTGTTCACCTGAGAGAAGCCAAAGACTTCCGAATCTGTCAATGGACGGCCAATTTTTTTTGAAACCTGCTCCAGGTAATCGATTTCTTCAGAACTTAAAGCCAGCCCCTCTTCTTTATTATATGCGGTGATGTCTTCAATATTCCTAATTGATTCGGGACTAATATTTATATCAAAAATATGTGTGTCCAGCTTAGCATATTTTTGAGAAAGCATGGGGTCATAATCTGAGCTATCCCCTTCTAATTTTTGGAAAAGTTCAATGCGTTCAATTCCCGTTATGCCCATGTTTTGGGTGATTTCCACTGCATTGGTACTCCAGGGAGTGATCATAACGGCTCTTGGACCCACAAAGGGCCCATCGAAGATAAAGCCTCGGAGGAGGCTTTGATTACCAAATAGCCATTCTAATTTTTGGATGTCTTCTTCTGATAAATGTTGGAGAACTTGGACGGCAAAAATCTTGGATGGATTACCGAAAAAGTGGATCATGCTGGATTGATTTTTCTTGAAAGGGGCAAAGGTCGTAGTTTTTTGGGAAAAGGGAAAGTATGCAAAAAAAAACTTTAATAAGCTTCCCCGGTAAAAGGACTAATCCTGGGACAGGGATTCCCAGCAATTCGTCTCCAGCTATTGATTTGACCTATATGAGTTAAAATATCAGTAATAGGTCCATTAATTAAATACCAAAAAGAATAGGTAGTATCGGTACGTCGGAGGTGAACTGAGACCTTTTCAATTTCCTCCCCAGTCATTTTTTCTAAATAATTACTAAAGGCAATGCAGGTATTTAAAATTCCTTGGTGGTATTCAGAATAAGTGCTTATTTCCTTATTGATTTTAGCATCAGGATTAAAGGCACGATAGGCCCAGAAAAGTACCCGATACATATGATTTAGAAGCTCCATCATGTCCATACTACCATCAACAGGACGAAAATTAATTTCATTATCAGTAAGGCCATTTGTTGCCAGATGGAAACGATATCCGATGCTGTCTATTAATCTAATTAAAATACCAGCTGAATTGATTGATTTTGGAGGATCTGGTAATTTTTGATAAGGATTCACTTTTATCTCTTTTGATTTTTTTGAAATGATTGAATATACGATTCATAAATCAAAAAATAGATAGCTTGTCCTTTTATTGTTGACGATTTATAAAAATGAGAGACACAATAATGAACATTTTTGAAACAATAGCACACTTTTTCGATATTTAATCCCTGCATCTTTGTTTTGAATCATTTTTGATTTGAAGTCCCATGAACATATTATTCACCCAAATTGACCTAAGATGGAAAAGGCAGTTTATAATCAGATCGCAGAAGAATACAAAAAATCCAAAAATTTATCTTTTAGAGTTTTAATTGAAGAATATTCGCTGTTCAAAATGGCAGGTGATATTAAAGGCTTAAGTGTTTTGGATTTAGCCTGCGGGGAAGGTCATTATACTAGAAAATTGAAGGAGCAAGGTGCCAGAGAAGTATTAGGTGTAGATATCTCTTCTGAATTGATAAAACTTGCCCAGGCAACCGAAGCTGCAAAGCCACTTGGTTGCAAATACTTGACTGAAAATGTAGCCAGGTTACCAGAATTGGATCAATTTGATATGGCTGTGGCCATGTATTTATTGAATTATGCCAAAACAAAAGAAGAATTAGTAGCCTTTTGTAAAGCTATTTATAATCAGCTTAAGCCTGGAGCACAATTTATTGGCTTTAATGATAATGTAGCCAATGACCCTGCAAAATATGATTCCTACCGAAAATATGGCTTTAAAAAAGAATGCTCTCCTTACCGTAAAGAAGGTGATCCCATTCAATATACTTTTTATAATGAAGATGGATCTATTTGCCAGTTTGATCATTATTTCTTGTCTCCTCAAACCTATGAAGAGGCCTTCCAAGAAGCTGGCTTTGATGATTTCCAGTGGGTATGGCCCAGTGTTCACCCAACGGAGAGAGGGAATGAATTTTGGAATGAATTTATTTTAGATCCTCCTGTTATTGGTTTTGTAGCCTATAAACCAGATACCGTATTTCGGCATAGAAAATCCTATGTGGGTTGGGCGGTACAGAATGTATGGATGTTGTAGAAGGATAATAATGAGGAAAAAACATGAGTCATCCCGAAAAAAAAGGGATGAAAAATAAAAGGCCTTTTGTTTAATTTCGAGGGATAACGACAAACTTCGAAAAAGACAAAAGGCCTAT
>JANQPA010000100.1 GCA_028285545.1 Saprospiraceae bacterium
ATTGACTTTAAAAAAATATATTTTTTGCTTTTTTATAAGCAGATACATATTAAAGTAAAAACTAAAATTTTTAAAAATTTTAGTTTTTACACAACCCCAGCCTCTTATCAATAATGGCTAAACATGCCCTTCTCCAACCATAGCATTGGCCACTCTGACAAAACCGCCAAGGTTTGCGCCTATGACATAATCTATGGTACCATCATCTTTTTTTCCATATTCTAAGCAAATTTCGTGGATTTTTTTCATAATGCCTTTTAATCTTTCATCTACCTCCTCTCGAGTCCAGTAAAGATGGATGGCATTTTGAGACATTTCCAGGCCAGATACCGCTACGCCGCCAGCATTCGAGGCTTTTCCAGGTGCATATAAAATTCTTGATTTTTGAAATACACTTATCGCTTCAGGAGTACTTGGCATGTTAGCTCCTTCTGCTACCAGCTTAATTCCATTAGCTACTAAGGTTTTGGCATCTTCTTCATCAATTTCATTTTGGGTGGCACAGGGTAAAGCAATATCTGCTTTTACGCCCCAGGGCTTTTGCCCTTCATAATACATGACGTTATATTTCTTAGCATATTCACTGATACGGCCTCTGCGCTCATTTTTCAATTCTAAGATAAATTTGAGTTTTTCTTGATCAATTCCATCGGGATCGTGAATAAACCCTCCGGAATCGGAAGCAGTAATAGGAATTCCTCCCAATTCAATTATTTTTTCTATAGTGTATTGAGCCACATTCCCTGATCCTGAAACCAACACTTTTTTGCCCTTAAAGCTATCATTGTGATGATTCAGCATTTCATTTGTAAAATAGCAGAGGCCGTAGCCAGTAGCCTCGGGTCTCAATGCACTTCCACCAAATTCAGGTCCTTTACCAGTTAAAACGCCAGTAAATTCATTGGTTAATCTTTTATACTGACCAAACAAAAAGCCCACTTCACGGCCACCAACGCCTATGTCCCCTGCAGGAACATCAGTATCAGGGCCTATATGGCGATATAATTCATTCATAAAACTTTGACAGAAGCGCATCACCTCATTATCAGATTTTCCTTTTGGATTAAAATCTGAACCTCCTTTACCTCCTCCCATTGGAAGCATGGTCAAGGAATTTTTGAATACTTGTTCGAAGGCTAAAAATTTCAGGATACTTAAATTAACACTAGGATGAAAGCGCAGCCCTCCTTTATAAGGTCCAATGGCAGAGTTCATCTCAATTCGGTATCCCCGGTTTACCTGGAAGTTTCCATTATCATCTACCCAGGGGACTCTGAAAATAATCACCCTTTCAGGCTCAACAACACGTTCCATAATGGCTGCCTGCTTGTATTTCGGCATGTCTTCAATATATGGAATGACTACTTCAGCCACTTCCCTTACTGCTTGTAAAAATTCAACTTCATTAGGATTCTTTTGCTCGAGTTTTTTCATAAAAGAATCTACGGAATCTAGAAATTTACTTGTCGTCATTTCAATTTTGTTTGGTTAAGGATTAAAGTAACAAGGTAAATAGACTTCTTATCGATACAAATGACAATAAACACCCTATCAAGATGAATTATATCTTGAGAATACTTAAGCTGAAAACTTTATTACTTTTAGGGCATCATCTCCTCCTGTGGTTATGGATGAGATGTTATTCGATAGGGAAATCGTTGGTAAATATAGTTCTTTTTTTGAGAAATAAGATCCTTTAAATATGTCGCTAAAAGTCATTGGTGCTGGTTTGGGTCGAACTGGCACACTTTCATTAAAAATGGCCCTCGAACAACTTGGATTCGAAAAATGCTATCACATGGAGGAATTTATTAGAAATCCTTCCACCGTAGGAGAATGGGAAAAAGCACAAAGGAACAAGCCAGCCAATTGGGATCTTGTATTTGAAGGCTATGAATCGGCGGTTGATTTTCCGGTTTGTTCTTATTATAAAGAGTTGATGGAAAAATATCCTGAAGCTAAAGTAATCCTTACAGTCAGGGATCCTGAAAAATGGTATGATAGTGCCAGCAGCACCATTTTAAAATTTAACCCTCCATTAGGGATGGTTTTGGGTTGGGTATTTACCTATCCTTTTCTGAAAAAAACCAGGGATCACATGCGTATGGGCCTGCATAATCAGAAAATGCTCAAAAATGCCTTTCGAAACGCTAAAGACCGGGGTTCCACCATTGAAGATTTCAATAGGCATAATGAAGAAGTTAAAGCTTATGTGCCTGAAGAACGACTATTAGTATACGAAGTAAAACAGGGATGGGAGCCACTATGTAATTTTCTTGGTGTTGACATACCAGATTCCCCTTTTCCAAGATCAAATATTAGAGAAGATTTTAGAGAATGGCTCATAAGTCTTTTTAAACAATAAAAAATAAGCGGCCCAGGGCCGCTTATTTTTTATTATTTACTTGTTATTTGCTGCTTTAGATTTTTCTAACATCCCGATAAAATTATCTACCATCCCTTTAAGTCGGTCAGTTGGAGCGGCTTCTTTTGCTTTTTTGGCATTTTCAATTGCCTCATCAAATTCCTGATGAGCACGATGCCCCATTGATAAGCCAGCATAAACAGTGAATTTATCCATATCACCTACCACAGCCATCGATTTCATTTTTTCTACATTCATTTGAAATACCTCCATGGCCTTTTCATTCTTTTGAGCCCCAAGTAATTGTTGTCCATAGGTAAAAAGGTCATTAACCGAACCCATTCCCATAGCAATGTCCATGATCTTACCTGCTTCCTCCTCCTTTTCCAATTTCACCAAAAGGTCTGACTTAGTTTTGTAAAGTGTAAAGTTACCACCAAACCCATTGATGGCTTGATCTATCCATTTTAAACCTTGCTCATAATCTCCTTCATTTTTCACAATATAATTTGCAGCATTTACAAAAGAATTCCAGTGAAAGCCGAGTGATTGTCCCAATTGTTTATTAACACTTGATACCAGAATGGCATCTGTATCTACTTCTATTTTAAATGGAAATTGTTTTTTCTCCCAAGTCAGTGCACAAATGGCAGATTTTTGAGTAACATCAATAAATTCATAAGTTAACACTTCATGGCGTGGAACTTCGGTAGTTTTAATTTTCACACGCAGGGCATCTTGACTTTCATCATAGGCAAAACTTCCCCATTGATGATAGTCTTTATTGAAAATTAAGGTAGCTTCTCCATTTTCATGAACTACCATATGAAAACCATAGGTGCCGGCTGGCAGGTCCTGTCCTTCTATTTTCACATCATCAGAAAAACTGATCACCGTATTTTCATTAGCTCCGGCTCTCCAAGGCATTGGTCCGGCAGGACGATTATTTCCTGTCATTTCATAAGGAACAACTTTGCCCCAGATCGCGTCGGTCCGATCGGTACCATTTGCAGCAGTTACCTTTGGTCGGGAGTATTTAATTTTTACTTCCGTTAGGCCAATCATTTGCCAAACACCCGCTTTAGAACTTGGTCTGGGCAATTCTAATTGAGCATCTAGAGATTGACTCCATAAAGTCAGTATAGCCAAAAATAACAATAGAGGTAATTTCTTATGGTTCATAATTTATTGTTTAAGGTGAGAAATCGATTATTTTTCATTTGAAGCTAATACCACAATAGTTTTTGACCACATAATTTCGACTACCTTAGGCTAATCAGCAGTATATGAGACTTTTAGGGTGAAAAGTCTGTTTATCGAAAAAAATGGTTGTCTGACTAAATCTTTTGTCGCTCGTCGAAGAAATTCTATTATCCCTCACTCAATAATTATTCTTGTTATATGGAGCAATGGATTCTTTCCAAAAAATGGTATCATCGTTTAACCCAGCATCTTCTCTTCTGGGGAGGGCACCTTCTTGTATTCACCTTATTATCAGGTGGTGAAACCTTTTGGAATATCCTTTTACATGCCCTAATCAACCTGATACCCCAGATGACTTCTGTATATCTTATGATTTACTTGATTTTCCCTAGATTGCTGATACCGAAGAAATATTTATTGTTTTTTGTAATAGCTTTACTAAGTTTAACCATCATTTCACTTGGGCAATATGGTTTGAGTGCTTTGACTTTCCCAGCTATGAGACAAGAGGGTTTTGTGCTTCGCTTTTGGCTTTCAAACTTTGTGATCTTAGGATATACCACTGCACTAGCCCTCGGAATTAAGCTGCTTAAATACTGGAATCAGCGAGAACGGTACATTAAAGAACTTGACAATGCACGCCTGGAAACGGAGTTAAAATTCTTAAAAGCTCAGATACACCCTCATTTTCTCTTCAACACTATGAATAATTTATATACTCTTTCCTTAAAAAGATCCAAGAAAGCCCCGGAAATAGTTGAAAAACTTTCCGACCTACTTAGATATATGGCTTATGAAGTTAGTCACCCCCTTGTTGCCCTGGAAAATGAAATTGAGCAGCTAAAAAATTATATGGCTCTGGAGAAACTCCGCTATGGCCCTAATCTGGAGCTTTCATTTTCAATAAATGGGAATGTTGAGGAAGTAAAAATCGCTCCTTTGCTTTTGCTTCCCTTTGTCGAAAACAGCTTTAAACATGGGGTAAGTGGTAAAATGGGTGCCAGTTGGATAACCATTTCGCTAGAGATTGAAAAAGAAGTTCTACAATTTAAGGTTGAAAACAGTAAATCTTCCCAAATCAAAGACGAAACAGGGTATACACAAGGAATTGGCCTTAAGAATGTAAAACGCCGTTTGGAGTTAATTTACACTGATAAATACGACTTAAAAATTATTGACACCGAAACTCATTTAATCGTGCTAAAAATTGACTTATCATGAAATTAAATTGTGTCATTATTGATGATGAGCCTTTAGCTTTGGATTTGTTAGAAACACATATTACTGCCATTAATGATTTAAACCTGGTAGGTAAATGTCAAAACGCCCTGGAAGCTATGAACCTACTTCGAAAAGAATCGGTAGACCTAATTTTTTTAGACATACAAATGCCAACACTGACAGGGATAGATTTTATAAAATCCTTATCCAAGCGACCCAAAATAATTATGACTACTGCCTACAAGGAATACGCCTATGATGCTTTTCAATTGGATGTTTTGGATTATTTACTAAAACCCATAACCTTTGGCCGATTTCTGAAGTCAATCAATAAAGTGCTTAACAGGGATAATTATCCCCAAATTCAGGAAGAAAGCACCCCAATATTTGAAGAAGCTTTTATATATCTCAAATCGGAACGCAAATCGATTAAAGTAGTTTTAAAGGACATACAGTTTATTGAAAGCTATAAAGATTACGTAAAGGTAAATTCAAAAGATAAAACTTTAACGGTTCACCATCGAATTTCTTCACTTGAGGAAAAACTACCCGGCTCTCTTTTCTTAAGAATTCATCGCTCTTTTATTATTGCAAAAAATAAGGTAAATGCCTTCACCTCCTCTACTGTAGAGGTTGATGGCAAAACCTTTCCTATTGGTCGGCATTATAAAGAAAAAGTTCTGCAGGCGCTCCAGGAAAAAATGATATAATCTATTGGATCAGCCCCCCTTCAATAAGGATTTTATCGAGGCGTGATTTTTCTCCTTCCGTTAACTCACTCAAAGGAGATCTGACATATCCTCCTTTTAATCCTGTTTTAGTACAAGCATATTTCAATCCAGCAATACCATAGGTAGCGGTAATGGCGGTATTAACCGGGACCATTTGCCGGTATAAGGAAGCCGCCTCTTCCAATTGTCCAGCCTCATAATACTCCTGGATTTTTACACATTGCCTCGGGGCACAATTTCCCAGAGCCATAACTGCAGCTTTAACGCCTAGAGAAAGGGCAGGATACCAGACGGAGGCAGTACCGGTTAATATTTGAAAGTCAGTATGGGCTACCTTTTGAAAATTGACTAGCTGGCCAATATTTCCAGTGCTGTCTTTCATCCCAATTATATTAGGGTGCTGGCTTATTTCTGCTATTACTTTTGACGAAACATTTACTCCCGTATACTTAGGTACATTATACAGCAGAATGGGTATTTCACAGGCATCTGCTAAGGCCAAAAAATGATTGATAATAGCTGTATCTCCCATTCTGGCCCTATAATAAAAAGGAGTTAAGATCAGAGCTGCATCAACTCCTAACTCTCCGGCTTTATTAGTAAAGCGTATTGTTTCTCTGGTGGACTCTAATCCAGTTCCAGCCAAAACAGGTCGATCATCCCTGGCATGATAGACGGTAGCTCGGATCAGTTCTATTTTTTCAACCTCACTTAAATAGGCTGTTTCAGAATTTGATCCCAATACCAGATATCCACCAAGTTCTATTTCATTCCATTTTTGCAGGTTAAAAATGTGTGCATCAAGGTCTAAATCTCCTTTCGCAGTGAAAGGAGTAATCATAGGTGGGATGGCGCCCTTCAAAGTTTTCATAAAAAAGTGATTATCAAAAAAGCCGCTCTGAAGAGCGGCTTTTTTGTATTAATTTTTAACTACCAAAATCATCAAATGCTATATTCTCCTCTGGAACTCCAAGCTCATCCAACATTTTTAATGCTGCTTGAAGCATCAATGGAGGTCCACAAAGATAATATTCTACCTCTTCCGGCTCTGGATGAGATGATAGATAATTATCTAGTAAAACTTGGTGGATAAAGCCTAAGTAGCCCTCACCAGATTCATCATTGATATCAGATTTAATCTTCCAATCATCCACCTCTTCAGCCATTCGCTTATCAGAAAGAGCAATGTGGTATTTAAAGTTTGGAAAATCTTTTTCAATATTTCTGAAATGTTCTGTATAAAACAACTCTCTTCTTGAGCGTCCGCCGTACCAATAAGACACTTTGCGATCTGTTTTTAAGGTGTGGAATAGGTGAAAAATATGCGAACGCAAGGGTGCCATTCCGGCACCACCACCTATATAAACCATCTCTTTTTTAGTAGGCTTAATGAAGAATTCACCATAAGGCCCTGAAATGGTAACCTTATCTCCTGGTTCACTACCAAAAACGTAGGAAGAACAAACTCCAGGATTAACAGGCATCCAGCCATTATTTTTTCTATCCCATGGAGGAGTGGCAATCCGGATGTTTAACATCACGATGTTTCCTTCTGCAGGGTGGTTGGCCATGGAATATGCACGAAACTGTTCTTCATCATTTTTCATGGTCAGGTCCCACATCTTAAATTTATCCCAATCCTCTCTAAATTTATCTGCACCTGCCGGATCATCCGGATGAGGAGCTATATCAAAATTCTTAAAATCTACCACGATTTCAGGAACATCAATTTGGATGTATCCACCAGACTCAAAGTCGAGGGTTTCGCCTTCGGGTAATCTAACCACAAATTCTTTAATAAAAGTAGCCACATTATAATTGGAAACCACCTCGCAATCCCATTTTTTGATCCCGAATACTTCTTCAGGAACTCGAATGCGCATATCCTGGCGTACTTTCACCTGACAAGCCAGGCGTTTGTGCTCAGCAACCTCACGGCGTGTTAAGTGGTTTAATTCCGTAGGAAGAACGTCCCCTCCTCCTTCATCAACATGACATTCACACATGGCACAGGTACCACCACCACCACAAGCGGAAGGAAGGAATACACTTTTATCAGACAGAGCTGAAAGAAGTGAAGAACCTGGTTGTACCAACATTGGATTTTCTTCATCTCCATTGACGATGATCTTCACATCTCCCTGAGGAACCAACTGTTTTCTTGCGAAGATCAGCATAAAGGACAAGGCTAGAATCACAATACTGAAAACCAGCACAGCGAAGAGAATCGTCTTTATACTTATTGCTAATAAAATCATCGTATCGAAAGTTATATTGTTATTATTGGGTATTTAGCCCAAATTTAATTGTCAAGCTTTATTATTGGAAAGCAGCTGGATCAATACCCAGCAAACTCATAAATGCGATCCCCATTAGTCCTGTAAGGATGAAAGCCATTCCCAGTCCTCTTAGTGCAGGAGGTACATTGGAGTAGCGAATTTTCTCGCGGATGGCGGCAATGGCAATAATAGCTAAAAACCATCCAAAACCTCCTCCTAATCCAAAGGCGATCGATTCAGAAAAATTATACTCTCTTGAAACCATAAATAAAGAACCTCCTAAGATGGCACAGTTAACGGTAATAAGAGGTAAGAAAATCCCCAATGCGTTATAAAGAGCTGGAGAAAATTTTTCGACAACCATCTCTACCAGCTGTACCATAGAAGCAATTACAGCAATAAACAGGATAAGTCGTAAAAAGGTTAAATCCAAACCAAATACCCCGGTTTCACTTAGTAGATATTCATGAATTAGCCAATTGATCGGCATGGTAATACCTAATACGAAGATTACCGCCAACCCAAGTCCAAAGGCCGTTTTTACGGTTTTAGAAACGGCCAGGTAGGAACACATTCCCAGGAAGTAAGCTAAAACCAGATTTTCAACGAATGCTGCTTTGATAAATATATTAAAAAACTCGCCCATTATATTATGATTATTAGTTCTTTCAAATTGATTATTACTTATGAAATGTCAACCAGTTTCTTGTTAAAACTACGTTGAATCCAAATCATTATCCCAATAATGAACATGGCAGCAGCAGGTAAAACCATCAGGTTGTTATTTGCATACCATCCAAAAAGGGTGCTGGTTTCAGTGTTGATGAAATATTCTGCTGTAGGTCCTATTAATTTCATTTCAATAGGGCTACCCGCAAATAAGCTCCCTTTTCCAAAAATCTCTCTGACGATACCCACGATAATCAATATCGCACCATATCCAAGCCCATTTCCAATTCCATCAAGAAAAGAACGCCATGGTTTATTAGCCATAGCAAAGGCTTCCAGTCTTCCCATTACAATACAATTGGTAATGATCAATCCGATATAAACGGATAATTGCTTATAAATAGGATAATTCAGATATTTTAGAGTAAGCTCTACAACGGTAACCAAAGAGGCAATGATCACCAACTGAACAATCATACGAACCTGTTTGGGGATGTAGTTTCTCAGCAAAGACGTGAATAAACTTGAAAACCCGCAAACAAAGATTACAGCTATAGACATTACAACAGATGGATACACCAATGATGTAACGGCAAGAGCAGAACAGATTCCTAAGACCTGCACGGTAATAGGGTTATTATCATTTAAAGGATCAGAAAGTAACTTCCGTTCTTTTTTTCCGAACTGGAATAATGGCTCCTTCTCTTGAACTGGTGCTGCTTTTACATTAGTATCGGCCATTGTCTTTATAGTTTTATATTTTTAGTCAAATGAATGTTCTTATTTAATTAAAGCTCCCTGAATTTCGCTTCCTTGTCTAAGCTTGTTCAAGTAAGGTTGATAGTATTGAATTCCTTCTTTCAACATATCCGTAACACCATCACAAGTAACCGTGGCTCCAGAAATACCATCTACCTCGTTTCTATCATTGCGAGCTCCATTTTTTCTGACAATAACAGCCGTAAATTCTCCCCCCTCGTCATTTATTTTTTTACCCTGAAACTGCTTTCTAAAGCTGGCATTATCTTTGATTTCAGCACCTAAACCTGGTGTTTCTCCGGTATGATCGAAAGCAGCTCCAGCTACTGTTTCAAGATCGGATTTCAGGGCTATGTTGCCCCAGATTTCATCCCAAAGACCATTTCCCCTCACAGAGAGAATATAAAATTTGTCTCCTGTAGATTCTTCATTAAAAATGAATAAGGGCCACTTTCTATCCTCATCTGCTTTTTTGCGCTCCTTACCCATTTCAATATCTTCGGCTTGGATGGATTCCAATTCAAGCTCCTGCCCTTGTACATCCAACACAACTTGTTCAACCTGGTTTTGGAATATGTTTTCAACTTCATCATCTGATAGCTGCTTGACAGTTTTACCGCCCAAATAATTCTCTACAGACATCAAGATGGCTCTCTTGTTAAAAATAGCCTCGTTCCTTTCAGCACCAGCTTTGGTAACCTCCCTAAGTCCAGTTAACATGATCGCCACTATTGCTGTCATGGCCAGGATAAAACCAAGAATATAATTAGTACTGTTCACGATATTTATTTTTTGTCCTAATTTAGGAATTAATAATTTTATTATGCTTGCACCCTTGCCTTCGCTCTTTTGGCTCTTCTGTTCATATTTGACTCTAATACATAGTGATCAATTAGAGGAGCAAATACATTCATAAACAAAATAGCCAGCATCCAGCCTTCAGGATATGCAGGGTTTAGTACCCTTACAATCATACCCACAAAGCCAATAAGGAAGCCATAGAACCACTTTCCTATATTGGTTGAGGAGGCCGTTACCGGATCCGTAGCCATAAAGGCCATAGCAAAGAAGAAACTTCCCATGTAAAACTGATAATACCAGGGTACTTCCATAAAAGGAGTGGCTCCCCAGGCATTTAGCAATAAAGACATGGTTACTGCTCCCAAAAACATGGACAACATAATTCTCCAACTGGCAATTCCGGTAACCAATAAAAACAAGGCACCTGCAAGAATAAATGGCTTAGAGGTCTCACCAATAGATCCGGGAATCGTTCCCCAAAGCATTTGTGAACTGGTATAAGTATTGGTTACTGCTTCCCAGCCCCCCTGGAAAGCCAGGCTCAATGGTGTAGCCCCAGTATACCCATCCACAACGGTGGCCGCTGCATCAAAGGTTGACCAGCCCAATCCTTCAAAGAGGGGATTAAAGACACTCATGTGTATCCAGCCGTAATCAGCAGCTGATCCCGCTCCGGTAGATGCTAAACCAGAAACCCAAACCTCATCACCAGAGATATAAGTCGGGTAGGCAAAGAAAACGAATACCCGAGCCAATAAAGCGACGTTAAGAATATTCATTCCAGTTCCACCAAAAGCTTCCTTCCCAATCCATACAGCAAAAGCAACGGAAAGAGCCAAAATCCACATCGGAATGTCAGGTGGCATGATTAAAGGAATCAAAGCACCTGAAACCAGGAAGCCTTCCTCAATTCCATGCCCTTTTTTCCAGGCATAATAAAATTCAATCCCCAGTCCTACGACATGTGTTACCACAAATATGGGCAACATCTGGATCAAACCATATATTAATTTAAGGTGGAAACCATCAAAAAGGCCGGTATGCATGCCTAGTGCTACATAATGTTGATGGCCGATATTGTAAGTGCCAAAAACGTAACAAAGCTGCAAAGCCAATACCACATGTACCATCGTTCGCTTCAGATCCATCCCGTCTCGAATATGAACGCCTCCTTTTGTGGTATGATTAGGAGAAAAAGCAAAAGTAAAAAACCCATCAAAAAGAGTATGTCCAAGTGTTCCTTTTTTGGGTTCCATTTTATGGAAAAATTGCAATAACCTTTTTTTCATTATGCTGACTTTTCTTTTTTTCTAATATGTTATCCTTGCTCCCTCATTAAATCCAATCCCTCTCGTAAAATCTGTTGGAGTGGCTGCTTGGAAGTACATACAAACTCACAAAGAGCAATATCTTCTTCTACCAGTTCATTAATTCCCAAGCCTTCCATTCTTTCCAAATCGTTGACAATTATATTTTTCATCAAATGCTGTACATAAATGTCCATTGGAAGTACAGATTCATATTGTCCAGTAACTACAAATGCACGTTTTTCACCATGCATGTTGGTATCCGCTTTAAAATTTAAACCGGGGAAGAGAAAGTTCGGAAAGGTTCTGGAAATGCTAGGTCTTGCTTTAAAAGGCAATAACCAACCAAACATTTCGTAATAATCTCCTTCCTCCAGAACAGTCAGCTGATCATCAAAAATATCCAGAAACTGATCCTGGCTCTTAGATTTTCCTGAAAGGACATCACCTGATACCATTCGAACATGATCATTGGATAAATTATCTTTAATAAGATCTCCAACTTTTGCGCCGATATAAGTCTTTATGTATTTAGGACGTTCTAACTCCGCTCCTACTACTGCCACCACACGTTCAGCATTAAACTGCTGTTCTGTGAATAATTTACCCAAGGTAATTACATCCTGTACTCCCAAAGTCCAAACCTTATCCGTACCCACAATAGGATCAGTATTATGAATTTGGACACCGACATTTCCAGCGGGGTGCTTTCCAATAAACCATTGCAACTCTACTCCACTGGCTTCTGTAAATACCGATGAAGGAGCTTCTTCTCCATTTCCATTAAGGCCAAGATAAACTTTGCCTTCAGTAAGCATATTTAATACATCTAATCCCTTTTGGAAATCTTCTCCTTTACCTTCGACAACTAAGTTTAAATTAGGAGATAAAGGCGCGGAATCAAAAGTGGTGATGAAGATATCTCTTGGAGTTTCATTAAAATCTGCCACTACATTGAAAGGACGTTGGCGAATCAAAGGCCATGCTCCACTTTCCAATAAATAGTTAACAAGCTCTTCTCTTGAAGCCTTATCCAGATCAATGGCATCGTAAGAGCGATATTTCATTTCTTTATCCGCCAGAATAACTACTTCCGTAATAGCTCTTTTTTCCCCTCGGTTCACAGCAATAACCTCTCCACTAACAGGGGAACAATATTTTATCTCAGGGACTTTTTTGTCGAAAAAGATTGGATCTCCAGCCTTTACGTCGTCCCCAATTTCAACGAGTAACTTGGGAATGGGTGACAAACCAATAAAATTGGGTGGCTGAACAGCAAAAGTAGTTATTTCCGTTTCTTCAATTACTTCGTTGGCACCTCCCTCCAAAAGGATATCATAACCTTTTTTCAAAATTACGGATCGATTATTGTCTACATATTTTGGCAGTTTTTTAGGAAAAATTTCATTTAGCCGTGGAAATACGCCAAAATTAGCTGAACTTTTATCCGCCCCACTCTGACGAGCTTCAATAGCCAATAGGTTATCAGAAACTTGAATGATTAGGCCTAAAAATATAATTACTGCTATAGCAAGCAATATATAAACCACATAGCTTCCACCACTTGTCTCAGTCTGTGCCAAAAGTGGTGTCGAGGAAAGTAACAAACCAGCTATTAAAATGGATTGGTTTACTCTGACTTTCATTATTTAAAATTCTTGTTTGATCTCAAATTCTTTCTGTTCTACAACAACAAAATGATGAGATCGTTTGCGATCAATTAGATGTCAAGTTAAAATCACCGCAAATATATAAACCTTTTCCAGGAATTTTGAGAAGAGAAAATAGGCAAAATGCCCTGAGAGCTTATTTAGATCAATTCTAAATAAAAAATAAAGCCTTTTAGATGTGCAAATGTGTAGATGTGAAGATGTGCAGATGTGCACATGGCTAGATTTGCAAATTAAAAATCACAGTATCCCAGAATTATAGAATTATAATATCAAACAATCTGCACATTTACCAATCTGCACATTTACTCATTTAGTAAGGTTTTCTTCCAATTGTAGTAAGCATAAATAGCCATAATGGTATAAATCAGCATCAACAAACTATATAAATATAGTTCTCTACTCCAATAAAGACCAATTGATACCATATCTATAACAACCCAATAAATCCAGGTTTCGAGAATTTTGCGAGTGGTCATATAGGTGGCTATAAAACTAAATATAGTGGTGTGGGCATCAATTAAGGGCATTTTAGCATCCGTATACTGGCGTAAAATAAAAGCCAGCGCCAACGACAACAACACTCCTGAAAATATAGCGAAAAAATGATGTGACCACTTCCAGCGACTTATTTCTAAGATTTCCTTAGCATTGGGTCCCTTTTTCCAGCTATACCAGCCATAAAATCCAGCAATAACATAATAGAAATATAGGAAGGACTCGGCGTACAATTTTGAAAAATAGAATACATAAATACTCAAAATAGAGCTGACAATCCCAAAAAACCAGCACCAAATATTTTCTCGGGCGGCAAGAAATATATAAAGCACTCCTGTAATTACAGCATATAATTCAGCCCAATGCATTTGGAGAAGGGCATCTCCTATATTGTCAATTATTCCAGCCATTTTAGGTTATTAGGTTATTAGGTTATTGCCTGTCTACCGACAGGTAGAGGTTATTGGGTTATTGGGTTATTGGGTTATTGGGTTATTGGGTTATTGGGTTATTGGGTTATTGGGTTATTGGGTTATTGGGTTATTGGGAAATAGTTAAATTTTAAAAGGTGTTCAAATGATTACTCATCCTGAACACCTTTTAAATTAAAAAAATAAGCTAAAATTTAACGATACTTACTAATGTGAACATCTACCTGTCGGTAGACAGGCGTGAACACTATTTCGTAATATCAAAGCGATACCTCAATTTTTCGATAAAGGGATCTTCAGAATCCGGGATCTCATTATCCAGGAAGATGTCGATGTCTATAATTTCGGCTTCATCCTTTTCGGAGCTATCGAAGATGATCTTTAATTCAACCGTTTCGCCTGGTTTAATCTCATCCCAGTCTTTTTCAACCGTTGTGCATTCACAGACGGAGACTAGTGCAATTTTTGCCGTCTCATCTCCTTTATTGGTCACCCTGAAGGTATGCTCCCGTTTTTCTCCTTTTTTAACGCTACCAAAATTAATGGTACGATCATCAAACACCAAAATTGGAACCCCCTCATAAATTTCTTTGCCACGAAGGGCTGAAAGCGGGCTAATTTTAATCTTTTCACCTTCTTTATTGATAACCGTATTAGGATCATCAGTTTTTTGCAGGCGTGCTCTCTTTATAACAATGCTGGTGGGCCCTTCAATAATTTTAAATTCTGTTCGGCGATTAAAATCATGAGCCAATTCTCTCATTTCCTCATCAGGAAGACTATCAATAAAGCCAGGTGAAAGCACATCTCCAACCTCAAATAAATCTTTTGCAGCACTCATTCTGGAAGAAATAGTTTGAGGCACTTTTTCACCATAACCACGAGCTTGAATTCGATCTGCACTTACACCTTTATTAACCAGCCAGTTTCTGGCAGATTCTGCCCTTCTCTGGGAAAGTCTTTCATTATAAGGATCTTCTCCTCTATAATCGGTATGAGATCGCATCTCGATCTTCATTTCAGGATATTGATTCAGAAGTTCCAGAATAAAGTTTAAATCTGGTTCCGCTTCTGGTTTAATATCTGATTTATTAAAATCATACAATATATTTTCCAGTACAATAGCTTCTTCTATGGTAATGGTATCAAACTCAGGTTCTTCGGTTTCTACAACCACTGGTGGTTTTTCGACAGGTATTTGTCTTAAATAAAACCTATGCTCATAGGTCTTAGTTTCTGTTAAGCCAATGGTGCTAATAGTGGTAGAGTCTGGAAAATATCCATCGCGGGTGGCTACTATTTTATAAGGTAACTCTAAGCCCAGGCCATAATCAAATCGATTTCCCTGTTCCTGAGTTTGGGAGTTAGTATTGTAGGTTGTTGTCTCAATTAATTGTACTGTTCCTCCAATTAGAGGCTTTCTATTTTCATCAAAAACACCTACTACCAGATTGGCTTCAATTTTATCGATATCAAAATAGTAGATATCATCACAGCAGGTTTTGCTCTTAACGGAGCGGCCTCCTTCCCGGTTTGATAATAACAAACCTGAATACCCGTCTTCATCTAACATGAAATATTTATCGTCTACCAAAGTATTATAGCCGGGCCCCATGTTTCTGGGCTCACTCCATTTTACACCATCCCAAGTGGTATAAAAGATATCATATCCTCCATATCCCGGATGCCCATCCGAACTGAAATAAAGGGTTCCATCTTTATAAAATGGAGTAATTTCATTACCTACTGTATTGATTTTGGCACCCAAATTAACGGGTTCACCAAAAACACCTTCTCCTCTATGAGTAGCATAGAAAAGATCCAGTTGACCTTCTCCTCCTCCCATATCAGATACAAAAAAGAGAACTTCATTACCAAATAATTCTCCCATGGCGGGATGCTTAATTAGGAAGTCTCCATTAATACCAACTACTTCTTCTGCTCCGGCCCAATTGCCATCACCACCAACACTAAAATACAAGCGGCTATCTGAAACGGAATTCCCCATAAGTACAGCTCTTGTGAAGTACATGGTTTTCCCGTCCTTGGATAAGGCCACTCCAGAGCTATTAACATCAGGACGATTTACTTCATTGCCAAGAGGACTAGCTTTTTCCCAGCCTTTATCTCCGCGCTTGGACACCATTATTTTAGCGTGATATTCATCGCTGTTTTCATCTACTTCAATAATTTCATCAGTATCAAAGCCAACAAAATACATCAGCTCTCCTGTTCGATTAAGAGTGGCGGCATACTCCGAAGTACGGGTATTAATTTTATTTCCTGCATTGACCAGGGCAACATCAGGCTCCACATTTCGATTGCTTTGTGCCATCTCTATTCCTGTCAATTCTGCTTGAGCCAATTCTTTTTTGACGGCATCCTCCGTTTCTGCAATAAACTGTTGAAACTCGATAACGGCATCCTCATATTTTCCATTCATTTTTAAGGAGCGGGCGTACTCAAATCGTAGCTCCCCCCACTTATTCTTCTTATCTCTCCTTAAGATACGGCTATACCAACTTTCTGCACGGTTATAATCTCTAAGCTTGTAATGCATTTCAGCAATAAAAGGAAGCAACTCCTGATCACTGCTTTCATCATAGGCTTTTTCATACCATTCCAGAGCCCTGTAATAGTCTTTAAGTCCATATTGCTCTTCTGCGATTAAGAGCATGGTTTCGTATGAAGTTTCTCTTAAAGGCTGAGCCTGAAGAAAGGAAATACATAAAAAACTGATTATGGAGAGTAAACATACGCGTTTCATAGCGTCTGATTTTGATGGTTTTATATGAATGTCTAATACTGTAACGTAAAATTGCCTTTTTTTTTCTATAACAAGATGTTAAAAACTGTTATCAAAATTCCGGGCAAATAATGGCTTGCTTTACGGTAGGTTTCTGAAATATCTTAATAATATAATAGGCTGCCAGCTCAAAACCACCCAAAGAGTTTGTTGCCGTACTCAATGAAGAAACATTAAAGTCATAGGCTAGTCCTACTCTCAGATCATTAATTTGAGCCCCAATCATCAATTCAACAGCATCTCCTACCCGAAATCCTGGTCCTGCCAGCAACTCAATATCATCATTGATTTGGTACCCAGCAAGCCCCTGTAGGCCAATTTCAAAAGTTCCGGTAGTAGTCTGGGCAAGAAACGAAGGGGTAATACTCCATTGTTCATTGACCTGACGTTTCCAACGTCCATGTGCGTTAATCGTAATCGGGCGTTTTTTATCATCCAGATCTCCTCTACCTGTAGAAAGTAAACTATAACCAGACTGAGGAATGTGTCCTACTGCCAATCCTACTTCGACAGTATTGTTCTCATCCACAGCAGAGCGAAACAATAATCCTGCATTAACATCTAGATAGGATTTTTTCTCTGCAAAACTTGCATCCTGAGATTGTAGAGTAGGGCCAAAACTCCCTCCATTAACCTCAAACTGATCCCCAAGAATTAATTTTCTCTGATCAAATCTCCGTGTCATTGAGCCTGCTTGAACTCCAAGGGTAAGGACATTCTTCCCTCTTTTATCGAGAGCTGCATGATATGCAGCTGTAATTAAAGTTCCTTGATTACGGAGATTAAGTGATCCTGCTTTGTCATTTACGGTAACAATTCCTATACCCACCCAATCATTCTTTCGGAATCCTCTAACGATAGGTGCATCAATATAAAAGGCAGGAGTGGTAAACTGATCATCTATAAAGCTTGCCCACTGATCCCTATAGATGGCTCCTATTCTGGCTGTCCCATAGAAGGAGCCTGCAAGAGCAGGATTCAGGGTAAGAGGAGACATATTATACATGGTAAAGTGGATATCCTGTGCTTTTACCCACCCCACGGTCAACATTAACATAAATGAACAAAATAGTAGTCTAAGTAACTTCATTCGCCTGCTTTTTTAATATTTCTTTGCACTGTTCGCCAAAATATAGCTTTTTTTGAAAAATTAATGATTTATATCAATCCATTTAACAACCTCTTCCTCCGGAATATCCTCCATGCATTTAAAATGTCCCTTTGGGCATTTCTTAAAACCTATTTTTGAGCAGGGTCGACAACCAAGGCCTTTTACTTCAATGCTATGGTTTTTGTCTATCCCCTGGGGGTAATATGGATACATACCAAATTCCGGAATAGTATTGCCCCATAAGGAAATTATACTCTTTTCAAAGGCTGCCGCCATATGCATCAATCCTGTATCATGAGTAATTACCTGAAAAGACTGCCTAACTACAGAAGCTGATTCATTAAGTTTCAGTTGTCCACAAGCATTAATCACATGCTTGCCTGATTTTTCAACGATAAAATCTCCTGCCTCTGCTTCTGCTGGCCCTCCTAATAGAATAACAGGTAGCGATATCTTTTTACAGATTCCAATTACTTTAGAAAGAGGTAAACGTTTAGTGGCATGTGCAGCCCCAATAACAAAAGCAATATAAGCAATTTCTTTCCCCTCCTGGATATGCAAATGTTGGTTTATGCTTGGGAAACGACTAAAAAAAGTTGGAATATCGACTTCTGATTCTGGAGGAATAAAATAATCAAGGCCCTGACCATCATTTTTAACGCCCAATTCTGCTAAGATTTCCAAATTCCGGTCTACGATATGTTTATTGGGTAATCGATTAATCTTCAAATTTACAAGGAGCCACTTTTCCAAATTTATTTTATCAAAAGCTACGCTTTTTACTCCTAGCCCCCTTTTCACCTGGAAAGATCTTAAGTTTTTATGAAGATCGACCACCAGATCAAATTGTTCCGTTTTGAGTATGGGTAATACCTCTTTTACCTTTTTATCAATCGTATGCAAATGATCAATATATGGATTGGCTTCCAGGACTGCCTGAAATCGTTTCTTTGTCAAAAAATGAACCTCCGCTCCTAATTGCTTTTTAAGTGATCGGATGACAGGAGTAGTAAGAATGATATCCCCAATGGATGAAAATCGGATAATTAGTACCTTCATTAGTTTTTCTTAGAATCGAGGTCCTAAAGGTATTAAAATTGTTCCAGGGTTCCAGAGTTCCGGGGTTCCGGGGCTAAGGGATTTGGTTTATTGAAGGATTAGTTGCTTATTTGAGCTTTACTTTCACACAGGTATTACTTATTCTGCAGATTGAAAAGAGAAATATCTGCGGAATTAGCGAAATCAGCGTGAGAAAAAAGCTCCAAATAACAGCAATCCCTCCATTTCACCAACCCAATACACGGAACCTCGGAACCATGGAACTCTAAACTCAAAGGTCCAGCAGCTCCACTCTTACATTCTCAGAATCAATTCGAGACACCTCTTTCAACTGCCCTTCTTCAAATAATTTGTCAAAGGTCGTCACATCTTTTGTATCGGGGATGGGTTTGTAGTTTATGAAATCTGCAAATCGGATACCTTCTATAGTCCTGACATTATAAGCTTCGCGAAAACGAGCACCGCCGCCCTCAACGATATAATTATAGGCAAGATAATCAAGTGTGTAGGTTTCCTTATTAAACCAATAGACAAATACGTCTTCATGATCTTTTCCGCCTCCTTCTTCATCAAAGGTTATTTGAATTTTATGATACTCTGTTCCCTTTATGGTCGATTCTCCTAAATAGGTTTTATTTACAGCACCATCATTTAAATAATAAGGAAGTAAGACAAAGTATAATACCGAATTTACAGAATTTGAATAGGCTTTAATTCTATCCTCCGGCAGCTCTGTTTTTTCTCCGTTTATTTCGCGGAAAAAACCATCATTGCTTAAAACATCTCTGATGCTGTTATTTTCTTCATCCTCAAAAATGCGCTCATAAGTAAATTTACCTCCTTCACGTCGAGAGGTATAATGTCTGTTTCTAAAATCAAACTCTACAAAACTTTTGGTATACAACTCACCGCCATGTCGTTCGATGGCTGCATTAACAATCTTGGATGCTTGATCCAGTTCAGGCTCTACGGCTTCACTAACGGTGGTAGCTTTAGCATTTTCATCTTCTTTGATTTCTCCCGGAGTGGAATTACATCCCATAACAGTAAAAAAAAGAAGGAAGGTAAATAAATAGGTAAATTTCATATCTATAGTCTTTTATTTCTATTGAGTTCAAACTTCACTAAAATAAGCAATCGATTTTGTCCGACAAATGACAGGATTTGTCAAGACCTCATTTAACAAGAATATTGCAAGTTAAATATTTGTTAATCAATGCTATACCTTCCAATTTAGGATTTACATTTCAGTTGTAAAGACCATAAAATCGTAAATCAACAACAAACTATCCTCAAAATAATGTTTTCCTTCTTCAAGACGATTTTGATGAAGGGTCATTAAGTCCTCTTCTTTTTTCATCAGTTTGAAAACTGTGCGACTTACCTTAACAAATCTCTCAAAGTCATTTACTTCTGGTAGGTTCACTACCCCCATTTTTTCTAAAAAAAGTCGGAAAACCTGGTAGCGATAATAAGCATATTGGTCTGGAAATCGAAAGCTTAGATACAGTGAGATCATTTGATAGCCATCATCATGAAAGTGGCTGTTTTCAATACTATGTGGCTTTTGACTTTTATATTCTTGCAATAGTTGATCGCAATAAAATATAAATCTATCTATTCGCCCATCGATAGTTTTGTCTTCATTGAATAAATCCCCAAACATTTGAAGAAAAAAATCTGGAGCCATTTCAATAAACTTCAGCATCATTTCCTTGGGTTCATAGGCTTCCCTACGCCAAAGTCTTCTGGTAGTGCTATTTTGAAAACTTTGGTCAAACATTGCTACTAATTCTGTAGTTTCCAAATCCCAAAATTCCTGAAAAATCCGTTGAGATTCCCAAACATAAAGTCGTTTACCCGAATCAGAGGAGGACAAAAATTTCTTATATTTTTCAAATGCCTGTCGGAGAAGGTTCAATTGCATTTTTAACTTCCGTTTAAATATTTAATAGTGTCGAGTAATGAGTGACGAGTCATATTATCCAGTTATTCATCATTCAAAATTTGTCATTCAAAATTCACCCCAATAGAAAATAAATTATCAGACAAATTTCCCAATTCAGCAAAAATAAGCCCAAGTTTGGTATTTTTATCTGATAATTTATATAGCAAGCCTATCAGACTTGCAAAGCTTCGTTTTTTTTTATATCCTTCAACCGTACAAAAACCAATAAAACAATGGGATTTTTTAATGAAATAAAAAAAGTGCTCTTTGGAGCTAAAGCCGTTTCCAAAAATGCAGCCAGGAAGGCAGCCAAAGCTGGAAAAGAAGCTGGTGAAGACCTAGTAGAAAAAACTACTGAATTTTTTAGTGACGCCAAAGAAGTAGCAGAAGATATTGGTGACAATATTATGGATAAGGTTGAAGATATTGGAGAAAATATTGCTGAAAAAGCCGAAGATATTCTTCACAAAGCCAAAAAGGTTGGAGGAGATGTAGTCGAAAAAGCAGGTGATGCCTTTGAAAGTACAAAAGAAAAAACCGAAGATCTGGTAGAAGATATCTGGGACGGTGTTAATAAAGACCGTGAAGATCCCGTCCAAGAGGATTTAAGTCAAAATAAATTTTCATCTGTATCTGAAGATTCACCTATTGAAGATATTTCTTTTGAAGACGTAGATGAACCTGAAGAAAAAAAGCCTAAGAAAAAGAGTAAACTCCGTGAATTAGGGGAAGATGTAGCTGAAAAGGGAGGGGCATTAGCCGAAGAAGTGGGCAAAAAAGTATTGGATACTTCTGAAAAAGTAGGAGATAAGTTTTTCGATACTGCCGAAAAAGTAGGAGGCAAAATTATGGATGCCGGTGGAAAGGCTTTTGAAAAAGCTAAAGAGTTCACTGAAAAACTGATGGATGAAGCTGATGAGGCTGCCGCCAAAGCAAAAGAAGAAGCCGATAAAGAAAATATAGAAAGTATTATCGATAAAGCCCGAGAGATGGGCGAAAAGATTGAAGAAAAAGCCAGAGACAAAGATCGCCAATTTACTGACTCCGTTAAAGAAGCAAAAGAAAGCAGCCTGCTCGATGGCTCTGATGATTTCTTTGAAAAGGCTCAACGTTTTGCTGATGGAGATTATCATATGGAAGGTAAAAAGCCCAAAATTCAGAAAGATCCTGATTATGAGCCCAAACCAAAATCTGAAGGTACAGTGGCAGGTTTTGAGGATCTCGATGGCGATGGTGACGAAATTATCGATGACGCTATCATTGACGAAGATTAATTTAGAAAATGAAATATGCGGCCGCCAGGTCGTATATTTTACAAAAAAAAAGATGCCCGGGGATCGGACCCGGCCATCAAAAACCATCTTTCACCATTTATTCTTCACCTCAGGTGTAAACCTGGATATAGTTTCTCTTTTTTGAAGACTCCTGAGATGCTTTAAAAAAGTCTCTCATAGTATGGCCTCCCTTTTTATATTTTTATTTGTTATTAACGATCTAACATCATTGTAGATTTCTCTTCTTTATCTCTATTTTTTATTGTTTCATTGGAGAGATTATACAGGGCTTCTTATCTTTTTATTTAGTGGCTCATTGGTAATGATCTTTTTTGGTGATGGATTTCTTTGTGTTATTAATTTTAGAGAATTACAACTTGTTAGTGGCTCATAATAATTGTTTTGTGTTTTGTTAAATACATCCTTATGACGGGGCTAAATTTACCAGGTCACATTTTATTTTTATTTTTTTTGATATTTTATCTTTTTTAATGTCAAAATCACTTTCCTTTCAATTTTTTATATTGAGGAAAAATCCTTTTTATGTCGTCCCTCAATAAAGAATGGCAATGTGTATTAACAGAGTCTGGGCCTGATCTCAAACTTTTTAAAACTCGGTTTGATTTCATGAAAAAACCTGATGATGAGCAAATTCATAAAATGATTATTCTGGATTCTCCCGACTCAGCTAATGTTATTGCCCTAACTCCTGAAGGTAAAATTGTTTTTGTTCGTCAATTCCGCTTTGGTATTAAGGAGTTTACAGTAGAGCTCCCAGGTGGAATAATAGAAACATTTGAGAATCACGAAAAGGGGGTTCAGCGTGAATTAGAAGAAGAAACGGGATATACAGCTCAAAACTGGCAATATTTGGGAAAAGTACCTTCTAATCCTGTATTCATGAATAGCTATATCCATCATTGGGTAGCGGATAATGCTAGATTAACAGGAACTATTAATTGGGATGAAGCAGAAGAAATGGACCTGATCCTTTATTCCGTAGAGGAAACCAGGAAACTGCTCTATAAGGGATTTTTTCAGCACTCACATACCAGCAATGCACTCATCTTATTTTTTCAATGGTTAGATAAATCCTCAAATTGATATCGCATGGAATTCAAAAATATTCAGGCTATTGTTTTTGATGCTTATGGTACCTTACTTGACATTAGTTCCATTGATCAATTATTGAAGGAATTATTTGGTGACAAAGCTAATGACATTGGCAGTCTATGGAGGAAAAAGCAGCTGGAATATACCTGGTTGCGAACCTTGATGGGTAGATATGTTCATTTCGATACCGTCACTTTGGATGCCTTAAAGTTTGCTTGTCGTTATAATGGAGTTGATTTAAATGAAAAAATGGCTGAGACATTAATGCAAGCCTACGATGAATTGTCCATTTTTGAAGATGTAAGTCCAGCCCTTAGAAAATTAATGGCAAGATATCGTTTAGCCGTGTTATCAAATGCCAATCAAAAAATGCTGGAGAATTCCTTGAAACATAATAAAGTCCATTCCTTGTTTGAGCAAATAATAAGTGTGGAAGAAGCATTGCATTTTAAACCCAAACCAGTAGTTTATAGAATGGCTGAGCAACAACTGGACCTGAAACGATTTGAGATATTATTCATTTCCTCCAATACCTGGGATGTAGCAGGAGCCAAATCTTTTGGATTAAAAGTCGTATGGGGAAACCGATTTAATGGCCAAATGGAGGAATTGAGTTTCGAACCGGACCTCATCGTTGCTGATTTGGAGGAACTGGCAGCACACCTAATCCTAAAGGAAAATGATTAATTTAGGAAATAGGGAACTTAAGTCATATGGAAATAAAATAAATCTAGGCAACAGCTATCTAATTCAAAAAATGGGAGATAATTGGAGACAAATTGATAATAAGTAGAGATATATTGTTTTTTATAGTTGTACATTAACAAAAAAGCATTGGATAATGCTATTAAACCTAAGTATTATTAAAACAACTTGACAATTTATTTCCATTTATCTCTATCCTTTTCTGTTTTAAAGAAAATGAGAAAAATTTGAGATGATTTATTCTTCTTATAGGTCTATATATTTATTTTAACAACGAAATCACATGAAGAAGCAACATTTTATTCTCGCTCTAACCTTTTTATTTCTTTCGCCAATTCTGATTATTAAGGCACAATCTACTCAAAAACCTGTCTTACATGCCCGCCATTGGGTGGCCATCACAGGTAAACCTCTAGCGGCAACTGCCGGAGCCAATATTTTCCAACAAGGAGGAAATGCTGTAGATGCCGCCTGTGCTATGCTTGGAGCCACTAGTACCATGTGGGATGTTTTAAGCTGGGGAGGTGAAACACAAGCATTGATTTATAATCCAAATAGCAAAAAGGTAATAGGAATTAATGCTTTAGGAGTTGCTCCAACAGGAGCTACGCCTGAATTTTTTAAAGGCAAAGACATGAAGTATCCTCCTCAGTTTGGTCCTTTAGCCGCTGTCACCCCTGGAACTCCGGGAGGATTATTCACCATGTTAGCCGAATATGGGACCATGAGTCTGGCCCAAGTACTGGCTCCTTCTATACAAATGGCTGAAGGATATCCGATAGAGGCACAAACGGCCAACAGAATTGAAGGTGCTAAAAAACGCATCAAAGAATGGCCATACTCCAAAAAGATTTTCCTCACTCATTTAGGAGAAGATCGGGAAGCTCCACACGCAGGGGAAATTTTTGTCCAATCGGATCTTAAAAAGACACTGGAAAAATTAGTAGAGGCTGAACAAGAAGCCCTGAAAGCGGGGAAATCCAGAAAAGAAGCCATTTATGCCGCCTATGATCGCTTCTATAAAGGAGATATTGCAAAGGAATTTGTCCGTGGTTGTCAAGAACAAGGTGGTTTAATAACTATGGAAGATCTAGCCAATTGGAAAGTGTATATTGAAGAGCCCGAGCAAACAAATTACAAAGGTATTGATGTTTACAAACTGACCTCCTGGGTTCAAGGGCCCGTTATGCTCCAGGCTCTAAATATGCTGGAAAACCTAGATTTAAAAAGTATGGGTTACAATTCAACTAAATACATCCATACCCTTTATCAGGTGATGAATCTGGCATTTGCAGACCGCGACTTTTATTATGGTGATCCTTATTATCCACCTAAAGAACCTATGCAAGGACTTTTGTCTAAAGAATATGCTAAGGAGCGTGTTAAGCTAATTAACTGGGAAAAAAATGATGCTAAAGCAGCTCCTGGTGATCCTTATCCATTTCAGGGATCTGAGGTTAATCCTTTTTTAGCTCTTCTTAAAAAGTGGGGAGGAAGAGCCAATTTAGATCGCTCTAATCTGCCTGCGGATATAGATAAATTTACACAAGAAAATTACCTGGCAGGAACCACCTCCATACAAGCTGTCGATAAAGATGGTTGGGTAGTCAGTATTACCCCAAGTGGCGGATGGGTACCTGCTGTAGTTGCCGGGAATACAGGAGTGGGTATGAGTCAGCGTATGCAAAGCTTTGTATTGGATGCAGCTGAAAATCCTTATAATGTGGTAGAACCAGGGAAACGCCCCAGAGCAACCCTTACCCCAAGTATGGCTTTAAAAGATGGCAGACCCTATATTTCCTTTGCCGTACAAGCTGGAGATACACAGGATCAAAACCTACTGCAATTATTCCTGAATATGGTTGAATGGGACATGAATGTCCAGGAAGCTTGTGAAGCAGCTAATATTACCAGCTATCAGATGCATGGTTCGTTTGGAGAACATAAAACGGAACCAGGTAGACTCTTATTAAATAGTAACACCCCCGATTGGACCAGGAAGGAATTGAGAAAAATGGGTTATCGCCTTGAATTTCGTGATCGCACCTCCGGCCCTCTGAATGCCGTTTATTTTGATTGGATAAATGGTAGTTTTTGGGGAGGCTCCAGTAATTATGGTGAAGATTATGGCATAGGATGGTAATTTAAATTATAAAAATTCTGGTCCGGCCGGACCAGAATTTCTATATACTCCACTCATTACTCTTTCTATACACCGTCCCTTTAAATGAAGCAACCAATTCCTTATCTTCTTTAACTACTCTTACATTATAAACTGCAATTTTATGATTCAGATGTTCCTCAGAGGCCTCAGCTAAAATCACCTCCTCTGCTTTTAAGGCTTGCAGGTGATTGATTTCACAATGAATGGACACCGCATGGCGTCCCCTTGAATTTGAGGCAAAAGCGAAAGCACTGTCGGCAAGGGAAAAGGTAATTCCACCATGAGCTATATAAAAACCATTAAGCATTTCCTGTCGAATAGTCATCTTTAAAAGACAATAACCAGCTCTCATCTCTATCAACTCCACTCCCAGCCATTTACTGAAAGCATCATGTTCAAGCATTTTGTGGGCGATTTCCAATGCCTTGGAATCTTCATTCATATTAGTTATTTTTAGTTTATGACTACAAAATATAATTTTCAAAAATAAAAGACCGTTAATTTAATCGGACACAAGTAGAAAGTAAAAGGTATAAAGACTTTCCATTTTCTTGAATTGGAAATGATTATAATTATAGATAAAATAGTCCTTATACTTTCTACCATTTGCTTTCTACTAATTTTAAGTCCTCAATCAATTTAAAAAATTCAATTTATTGCATTAACTTTACGCTTGTGACTGAGAGAGAGCTAATAAATGGCTGTTTGCGTGAGAATAAAAAGTGTCAACAAGAACTTTTTAGGCGCTACGCAGGAAAAATGATGGCTATTTGTATGCGCTACGGTCGTCACAGAATGGAAGCTGAAGATCTTCTTCAAGATGCTTTCATCAAGGTATTTGATAATTTGTCTAAATTCAAATACAAAGGATCACTAGAAGGTTGGATCCGCCGAATAGTGATCAATACGGCTTTAAAAGCCTACGGTAAAAAAAGCTTCCAAAATGAACAGATTGGAATAGAAGTCCACACTGATAGTCCAATTGAACCAAGCATTTTGGCCTCCTTAAATGAAGCAGCATTGCTCAAACTGGTGTCTCGTCTTCCCGATGGTTACCGCATCGTGTTCAACCTCTATGCTATTGAAGGCTATAGTCATAAAGAAATAGCCGATTTACTTGGAATCCAGGAAAGTACTTCCAGATCCCAACTGGTAAAAGCCAGAAAGTTATTGCAAAATCAAATTGAGCAATTAAAAAAGATAGCTGTATGAATCAGTCGCATCCAATAGATGACCTGTTCCAGGGTAAATTGAAGGACTATGAAGTAGCTCCTCCAATGCACCTATGGGATGCCATTGATCAAAAGCGTCGCAAACCTAAATCCGGATTCTGGTGGTTAAAAAAACGAGGGCTTTTTATGGGTATCGGATTCTTGCTCTTGGCACTTTCTGGGTTTTTACTCCTAATGCCTCAAAATCAAACGCCCGAATCCATACAGTTTTTTCCTGTACCCTTGGTCAATTCAGAACAAATAGCTAACTTAAGCAAGTCAAATCAGGGAGAAGAAAATACCCTTTCTATTCTTCCTTCTGTAACTGAACAAAAAGAAAATATTGAGGTTAATACTTCAATTATCAATCCCCAAACCCAAGTGGAAAATAATCAGTCTTTAAAAAACAATGATTTTTCCACGAATATTCTAACCCAAACCCCGGGTGTAGGCTCTACCCCTACCCTTTCCCCCCAATCCCCTTCTAAATTGAATAATGATCAGGAACTGACTGATGTAAGAGAGCCTTCTAAAAACAAGTCCCTCATTCTTGACTATAAGCAAAAAAATACAACAAACGAAACCTCTCAAAAAATAGCTAGATCAGATTGGACCGAGTTTGCATCTATCAGCTCCCCTCTTAATCAGAGTTCACTATCAATTCCAGTGAGAGAAACTGAACCAGAGTGGTTGACAGCTCCGGTGTTTAAAACTGGCAATGGGATCTCCTATTTTATGGAAGCTTTCGGAAGTCCAGGAATTGCTAGTCGTAATATTGCTCCAGTTAGTGAGTTGTTTTCACCATTAAGCAATGATTGGGAGGCTTCCCAACAAAATCAATCAGCTTTTAACTTTGGTATTAGATTGGCCATGGTTAATCGAAAAGGTTGGTCCCTAAAAACAGGAATTCATTTCACCCAAATCTCAGAATCTTTCCAATTTGTAAATCATAAAGCTGAAACAGCACAAATTTATGACCCAAATGGAGGGCTTATTCGGGAGGATACCATCTTTGTACCTATTGGTTCTCCTGTTAATAATGTTAATCAGTTTAGTTTAATAGATCTGCCCCTAATTCTGGGATATCAAAAACGAGTCCAAAAATGGACACTATCTGCTAATGCAGGACCAGTATTAAATCTGTCCTTCCAACCGAAGGGTACCCTTATTAATCCCAACCGCCAATTAGTTGATATCAATTCAAATGAAGGGCGCGAAGCTTTTCGTTCTCAACTTGGTATCAACTGGTACGGTAGTTTTGGTATCCATTACGAACTCCAGCCAGGAACTCACCTGATGCTGGAACCCTATCTGCGCTTTCAAAGCCGATCCTTTATGACTCAAAATTTCCCTGTTCAACAAAAGTATTTGACAGGAGGCGTTTCAATAGGAATAAGAAAGCAATTGCTGAATTGGAGCTTTTAGAGATAAAATGAAGATTTGGGCCAGCCTAAACCTAGCCTCTAAGCAATTTCTAAAGACTTAATTGTAATATAAAATTGCATTTTCAGTCTTTAATTCCTTTACATCATGGCCTTAGCAAATTTCCCTGTTTTACTTTCAAAATTATCCCTTCATTAATACCACTCATATCTTCAAGAGGATTTTTATTCAATACCAAAAAACTTGCTTCATAACCTTCCTTTAGAAAGGCTATTTTCCGATTAGGGAAGGTGGTAAAAGCAGCATTTTCACACCACATTTTAAGCAGTTCCAGGTTGCTGAAAATATTCAATCCATGCAAAAATCTAAACTCCCCTACCGAATTATCGAAATAGCCATCAGACCCAATAGCTAATCTCACACCTTCTCTCTTCAATATTTGCAGGTTAGAGCTAATATTTTCAACCAGGGCAGCATAGTTTGGCCTTTTTTCATTTTTCAAAACCAAAGAAGCTGTGGTAACTAAAGTAATATCTTTCTTTTTAGCCAATTTAGCATCTGCAACACTAATGGGTTCGCCATTATGAATTTCGGGGAGATGAGCAATCTCGTCTACACCAGCTTCTACAGCCACATGGAAATCATGGGCTGTTGACACATGAACACTTACTCTCAATTTACTGTCATGTGCTTTTTTTACAATATCATCAACCAATTCTGGATTTAGGCCCTTCCTCCCAAAATATGTGGAATCCTCTTTACGCTTGTCATATTCTTCGGAATATAAGAGGTTCAGCTTAATAAAATCAGGAGAAAAGGATAAAACCTGATCCCATTTGTTTTGCAAATCATCAATATTATCAATGGTGTAATAACCGTGTGATTCTATTTCTTTAATGTTATTAAAAAGACCACCAAAATATCCTTTTTCCAAATATCCTTTACGAATACCAATTGGATGTCCGCCAGTTCCTGTCAATGGAGCATGGGCCATACTTACATCTAATCCAGTTGGCTTATTGTAATGGTGCATTAATGGATCCATTCTCTTTTTAATGGTGGAAAGCAACTTGACATAAAATACACCATTGTCCAAATAAGAGTTAATCCGTTGCTGTAATTGGTAGGCACTTTCCAGATTATGATTATGAGCTTCAGCAAAGGGAGGAATAATATATTTTCCAGAAAGGTTAATAACCGTGTCCATAGAGGCAACAGGTTTCTTAAAACTTAATATTCCCTGATCGACCCAGACATCTCTTTTTACAAAAACCTGCCCATCAAACCAGTACCCATTATTTAATTGCATCGTTAAACTACCTGGATTTTTAACAGCAGTTTTTTCTTTGTAAAGTTTTTGTGATTGGCAGGAAAAAGCAAGTGGTAATACTACCATTAATAGCATTCTACAGATCTTCATAATATTTCAACTCGGTGATTTAATTATTAATACCCAGATAAATGTTTATGACTTACAAAAAAAATCTAATCGCTGGTTGGTTGGAATGAGTAGCTGAGTGGCAAGGAAGACAATAAAAAAAGAGGCGACATATCGATGATCCTGTGTTCGCCTCTTTCTCCCAAAATGAAGGAAAACTTGGTGTTCGTCATTTCCTCTATTGTTTAAGATTCCGGAAATTTCAATAATGCTGCCTGGGGTTGGAAAAAAGTTTCAAGTGTTCAAGTGTTCAGGTTAAGGAATTGTATTTTTGAAGGTAGGGTTGTTTATTTGAGCATCTTTCTCACGCAGATTTCGCCAATTTCGCAGATTTTTTAAACATTCATACCCTCACAGATTTACAGTATCAATCAATCTGCAAATATACTTATCCGCACATCTATCCATTTGCCAATCAAATCATCATAGCATCATATAATTATAATATCAAAACAATCCGCACATCTACTAATTTACTCATCTGCTAATTTACTCATCTGCTAATTTACAAGTTACTCCCCAATCAACTCCATTTCAATTTGGCGAGCAGCTAAATTAGTGCTTACGATGCGAACGCGTACGTCGTCTCCCATTTTAAGGATTTCTCCTGAGTAAAGACCCCGTATTTGCAAGCGTCCCTGCATCACTTCAAAAGGTTCTGGCATCAGATCAAAGGGGACCATCCCTTCGCATTTATTATCGTAAAGCTCCACAAAAATCCCTTTGTCCAGGATTCCTGAGATAGCCCCTTCAAATTCTTCTCCTATGTGGTTTTGGATATATTCCACTTGTTTATACTTAACAGATTCCCGTTCAGCATCGATGGCTCTGCGTTCTTGTAGGGAGATATGCTTACATTGGTCCTCTAATCGAGCTTTGTTAACTCTTAAGGTTTGATCCTCTAAATTGGCTTCTAAAATTCGATGGGCCAGGACATCGGAGTATCGCCTTATAGGAGAAGTAAAGTGAGAATAATAATCAAACCCCAGGCCATAATGTCCAATGTTTTCCGAGCTGTATGCTGCCTTAGCCATGGTTCGAATGGCAATGGGTTCTAAAATTTTTAAATGAGGTTCTTCTTTTATGGCTTTGGTAAGGCGATTATAAGACCTTCCAATGTCAGCCGGTGTTTTTATATTCAATTCAAAGCCCATCTCTCGTGCAAATGCAGCAAACTCTGCGACACGATCCGGATCAGGTTCATCATGGATACGATATACAAACGGAATTTCATTTTCCTCTCCTTTTTGGGAAATATAAGAAGCTACCTCCCGATTGGCCAAAAGCATAAAATCTTCGATCAACATATGAGCATCTTTCCGCTCCTTAATGTAAACATCAATCGGAACTCCTTGGTCATCTAATCTAAATTTTACTTCTTCCGAATCGAAATCTATCGATCCTTCTTTAAAGCGCTGTTTCCTAAGTTTTTTAGATATTTGATTGAGTTTTTTCAATTCCGATATCAACTCTCCTTCTCCACGATCGAGGATGTCCTGGACCTCATTATAGGTAAACCTGCGATCCGAGTGGATAACTGTTTTACCAAACCATCGGTCAATTATTTTATCGTCCTTATCAAACACAAAAATTGCTGAAAAACTCAGTCGGTCTTCATTGGGTCTTAAAGAACACAAATCATTCGATAATCTTTCTGGAAGCATTGGCAGTACCCGGTCTACCAAATAAACCGAAGTAGAACGATCGAATGCTTCATTATCCAGAGCAGTGCCTGCTTGAACAAAGTGAGTTACATCTGCAATGTGGACCCCAATTTCCAGATTACCATTTTCTAAATACCTCATAGATAAAGCATCATCAAAATCTTTTGCAGTATCAGGGTCAATGGTTAATGTTAAAATATCTCTTATATCTCTTCTTTTAGCAATTTCTTCATCAGAGATCTTTCCTGGGAGAGCTTCCGATTCTTTAATCACCTCTTTTGGGAACTCTAAATCAAAGCCATTATTGATCAAAATGGCCTTCATTTCAATGTCATTTGATCCTGGCGCTCCCAGAACTGTAGTTACTTCTCCAATGGGTGTTCTAAATTTTTCCTTGGTCCAGTCGATAATTTTAAAAACTACTTTGTCACCATCTTTTGCATCCATAATTTTGTCAAGGTTCACAAAAACATCCATAGGGATATTTTTAGCTCCGGTAACAATGGTAGCATATTTGGGGTGGATGGAAATATTTCCGATAAAACTCTCAGCCGAACGCTCCAGGATTTCAAGAATTTCACCCTCCGGTCGCCTTCTGCCTGGAGGAGTCCAAACTCTTAATTTTACTTTATCACGATGGAGTGCCGTATTCATATTTTTTTCGGCCACAAACACATCTTCACCATCCCCATCAAGGACAATATAAGCAGATCCCGTTCTTGTCATATCCACTTTCCCTGTTTGAAGAGATTGATCAGATTTAGGGGGAGCTGTACGCCTAACTTTGTATTTGAAGTTTTCCAGTTGAATAATATCATTTTGTTCAACCAGTTGATTTAAAACATGCTGAACAGAATCCTTATTATTGCTAATTTTTAATTTAGAAATGATCTGTTTGGGGTTAAAACGTTTTTTAGGGTGTCTTTGAAACAATTTCAATACCTGGTACTGCAATTGTTTGGAGCTTAATTTTTTTCCTTTAATTTTTCTTTTTCTATTTCTTGTCATGGTTTAATTTGGGCAGTCTTTTATTTTTCTGCCCCGTTGGTTTTTCTTTGTGGAAAGATTATTAAGGTAGGATTAATCTTGAATTTTAATCTGGCCATCCGGTAGCAAAATCATCCTTTGAACAGAACTGCTGGCGGCTTCATAATTTTCATCATCCGCATCGGATTGGCCTGAGGCAACGTAGATTTGCCATTTTTCATTGATAGTGGCTACCGATTGAGTTAACTGAAAACCATCAGAAAAAGTTCCCGCAATGGTTTTTTTATCAATCAGCTCCCCCCATTTATCAAAGGTGACGAGGCTATACTGATAGTTCATTAAACTGGCTTTCCAATAAACAAGAGCATAAAAATCTTTCGTTCCTGGCAGTTTAAAGCATGGTATGGCTTCTGTTGTATCATCAAAGATTTCATCTTCCAGAGGTTCTATGAACTCTTTAATGGCCGCCATATTAAAGGGCTTATTATTTCGGCTAAATGTCAGATGAGTATCTTCTCCAAGAGTAATAGGTAATTCAACTTCGGGAAAAAGTTCCGAAAATTGTTCAAAGTCTGATTTTTTAGTATTCATATTTAGAGCTAAAAGCTTATAAGATTTAATTATTAAAAATTTCAGAAGTCAATCCTGCTCCCAATAAATGAATCCCTCTAATTTTGATTCATTCTAAATAAACTTGGTAATTCTAGGAATCCCAAACATATATTGGGTGAATGACCTAATAAAGGTAGATTTGTAAGGAATCTTCAGAGATTTCTCCTCAATAATACCTTGTATTTCTGAATGCAAAAATAACAAAACGCAAAACGTAAAAACAAGTAACATGAGTTGGTTCAATAATTTCTTAAACTCATCTATTGGAAACAAAGTATTGGTAAGTTTTACCGGTCTTTTTTTAAGCCTCTTTTTGGTGGTGCATCTTGCAGGAAATCTGCAATTATTGATTAACGATGGAGGCCATTCTTTTAATGCCTATTCGGATGTAATGGGGTCCAATCTTTTGATAAAGTTTGTTGCATATGGACTCTATATAGCAATTATAGTGCATGCCTATAAAGGCATTATGATCTCCATTAAAAACCGAAGAGCCCGAGGTAATGTTCGATATGCTGTTAAATCAAAAACAAAAACTCCCTGGGCAAGTCGAAACATGGCATTCTTAGGGTCAGTGATATTTATCTTTATTGCCATTCATATGGCCCATTTTTGGTTTAAATTCAAATTCGGTTATATGGAAAATCACCCGGATTTGACCCATTATGATGTGGTGGTAACTGGATTTAAGCAGAACTGGATAGTCATCTTTTACGTGGTTGCTCAGCTTGCTCTGGCCTGGCATCTACTTCACGGGTTCCAGTCGGCCTTCCATACCCTGGGTTTGAGAAATGGAAAATACACAAAAATAATCACCAATGCTGGAATAGTTTTTTCCATTCTGATTCCTTTGGCTTTTGCCATTATTCCCATACTCGTATACATGGATATCTATCCATTAGGGCAATTTACCGTAATCCCAGGACAGTCTCTTGAAGGAGGACACTAATAGTTTTCTCAAAATTAAATTCAAAAATTAGAATTATGAGTGTACAACTCGAATCCAAAACACCAACCGCTGGAACACTAGCCGAAAAATGGACAAAGTATCGCTCTACCATGAATCTAGTGGCCCCTAATAATAAAAGAAGAATTGATGTCATCGTTGTTGGAACTGGCCTGGCAGGAGCTTCTGCAGCTGCTTCCCTCGGTGAATTAGGATATAATGTTAAATGTTTTACCTTTCATGATAGTCCTAGAAGGGCACACAGTATTGCTGCCCAGGGTGGTATCAATGCTGCCAAAAACTACCAGAATGATGGGGATAGTGTTTATCGCCTTTTTTATGATACCATTAAAGGCGGTGATTATCGTTCTAGAGAATCTAATGTTCATCGTTTAGCAGAAGTGAGTCGTAATATTATTGACCAGGCAGTTGCACAAGGAGTACCTTTTGCTCGTGAATATGGAGGGCTTCTAGCCAACCGTTCCTTTGGAGGTGTACAGGTTAGTCGCACCTTCTATGCCCGTGGTCAAACAGGACAGCAATTACTCCTGGGAGCCTATCAATCTTTGTCTCGGCAAATTTCCCTCGGAAATGTACAAATGTATAACAGGCACGAGATGTTAGACCTGGTTATCGTTGAGGGCAAAGCAAGAGGAATTATCGCAAGAAATTTACTTGATGGCTCCATAGAAAGATTTTCTGCTCATGCTGTTGTTATAGCTACTGGTGGATATGGCAATGTTTTTTACCTCTCTACCAATGCCATGAATTGCAATACCTCAGCAGCCTGGCGAACGGTGCGAAGAGGAGCCTTGATGGCCAACCCTTGTTTCACTCAAATTCACCCAACTTGCATCCCTGTTTCTGGTGAATACCAATCCAAGCTAACCTTGATGTCTGAATCGCTTCGAAATGATGGGAGAGTTTGGGTACCTAAAAACCAGGAAGATGCAGCAGCTATCCGACAAGGGAATAAAACAGCTAATGATATTGCAGAAGAAGACAGAGATTATTTCCTGGAAAGACGTTATCCTGCTTTTGGTAATCTTGTTCCCAGAGATGTAGCATCCAGAGCTGCTAAATCTGCCTGTGATGAAGGTCTAGGAGTTGCACCAACCGGTTTGGCCGTTTATCTGGATTTTGCTGCAGCAATTGAAAGATACGGGAAGTCAAAAGCTCATTCTATGGGTGAAGAACATGCGGATAAAGCCACTATTACCAAATTAGGAGAAGAGGTAGTCGAAGAAAAATATGGTAATCTTTTTGAAATGTATGAAAAGATAACTGGCGATAATCCTTACAAAACTCCTATGATGATCTACCCTGCCGTTCATTACACCATGGGAGGCATTTGGGTAGACTATAATTTAGAAACCAATATCCCAGGTCTATTTGCCATCGGGGAGTGCAACTTTTCCGATCATGGAGCTAACCGCCTTGGTGCCTCGGCTTTAATGCAAGGGCTAGCAGATGGTTATTTTGTTTTACCCTATACTATTGGTGAGTTTTTATCCGGCGAAATTCGAACACCTCAAATTGATCCTAATTTACCAGAGTTTGATCAGGCCGAAAAGGATGTGCGAAATAGAATAGACCAGCTGATTAATAATGATGGAAACCAATCTGTGGAAAGTTTCCATCGCCGACTTGGAAAAATCATGTGGGAATATTGTGGTATGTCCAGAAATGCAGAGGGCTTAAAGTCGGCACGTCAGATGATCGTCGAATTAAGGAAAGAATTCTATAAAGATGTTTTTGTGCCAGGTTCTAATGAGGACTATAATCCAGAATTGGAAAAAGCACTCAGGGTTGCCGATTTCTTTGAATTGGGTGAAGTGATGATCCTGGATGCACTTAACAGGCAGGAGTCTTGTGGAGGGCATTTCCGGGAAGAATATCAAACTTCTGAAGGAGAAGCTCTTCGAGACGATGAAAACTTTGCCTACGTCGCAGCCTGGGAATACAAAGGTTGGGATGACGAACCCGTTCTTCATAAAGAAGAATTAGTTTTTGAAAATGTAGAATTGAAAACCAGATCGTATAAGTAATTCTGTTGCTGGGTGATAGTTGATAGTTTTATCATTCAACTACCAACTATCAACTATCAACCAACAACTATCAACAATAAATAAAAATGAAACTGACTTTAAAAATATGGCGCGAAGGGGGCCAATATAAAAAGGGACAATTTCAAACTTATCAATTAGATAATGTATCAGAACACATGTCCTTCCTGGAAATGTTAGATGTATTAAATGAGGATTTAATTGCTAAAAAAGAAGAGCCTGTCTATTTCGAGCATGATTGTAGAGAAGGGATTTGTGGAACTTGTAGTATGGTCATAAATGGTCATCCTCATGGTCCAAACGGAGGGACTACCGTTTGTCAATTACATATGAGGTTCTTTAAGGATGGGGATACCATAACCATTGAGCCTTTCCGAGCCAAAGCTTTTCCTATAATAAAAGATTTGGTGGTTGACCGCTCTTCATTTGACCGCATCATTCAAGCAGGAGGTTATATTTCTGTCAATACAGGCCAGGCCCAGGATGGGAATGCCATTCCTATTGAAAAGGAAATTGCTTCGAGATCCATGGATGCTGCCGCCTGTATAGGCTGTGGCGCTTGTGTGGCCGCCTGTCCAAATGCTTCTGCTATGTTATTTGTTAGTGCTAAAGTGTCTCATTTGACAACTTTACCTCAAGGAAAAGTGGAAGGTGCCAGGAGAGTTCACAATATGGTCAAACAAATGGATGAAGAGGGTTTTGGATTTTGTTCCAATATTGGAGCATGTGAAGCAGAATGTCCTAAAGAAATTTCTGTAGAAACTATAGGTATGATGAATAGCGAATACCTGTCTTCTATCTTTTCAAGTAATGGAAAGGACTAATTTAGAGTAAAATAGCGGCAATTCCAGCGAATGGCATTAAAGTAAATTATCATATGATGCCGAAAACTTCAAATTTAGGGCTTGGTAGTTGCATATCGCTTAAACAGATGATATATTTACAAGATACAGTTGCCCTTCAGATATAAATATATATCTAGTTGAACCCGGATTCTTAGGATCCGGGTTTTTAAATTTTAGCCCATTTTTTAAATGTTAAATAAAAATGAGGTCTTAAGGATTGCGTTTCATTAGTAGGAATTAATTTTTTTTCACTCTAAACCTTCTACTATGAAACAATATTATCTTGCAATGTTATTCTCTATACTCATGATTGCAAGTGCCTCCGGTCAATTCCAATTAGGTATAAAAGCCGGAGCAAATTTTGCCGATTTCAACAACACTGAGTTCTTACAGGATAATAATGTCCAATCTGCTATGACTACTCACTGGCATATTGGTGTTAGCAGCCTCCGTAATTTCGGCGACCGTTTCTCTTTAGCAGCAGAACTTTTATATTCTGTTAAAGGAGTCCAGAGTCCTTTTGAGTTCAGCGTTCCCAACTCAGATGAAAAAACAGTGGTAGGTTTAGAGTATCTCAGCCTGCCCATTATGCTGTATTATAAGCCAAACGAAAAAATCAGCATTGGCACAGGCATAGAAGCGGGCTATTTATTAAATGCCAGACTCTCTGCGCCAAATGGATCCCGTGATGTTAATTTTATTTATGATAAAAAAGAGGAGCTGGCTCTGAATCTAGGTTTTCGTTTCAATTTTACGCCTGCCCTCTTCCTTGATGGAAGGTACCAATGGGGCCTTACTTCTATCAATGATCTCATTTTAACGGATGCGAATGGAGCCCCGGTAGAAGAAGTTAACCTAAAAAACAGGGTAATTCAGGTCTCGATAGGCTATTTTATCATTCGTTAACAGTTTTTGAGCCCTAATACTAATCTTTGTTAAAATAATAATCATTCATATATGTAGTCGTTTTGGGAAATATTGAAAGCAATCTTTAGTGATGAGTGAAGAGAGACGAGTAAACATTTTGATCACTCCTAACTCATCACTAGATATAAAAAACCAAAACACTACTTATGAAAAATCAATGGTCATTAATCATTGCAAGTCTACTATTTTGTGCCTTTAGCCTAAATGTACAGGCCCAAACTTCCATCGGAATCAAAGCAGGTGCTTCCCTCTCTGATGTTAGAGTAGAAAACAATCTTTTAGACTTTATTGGAGCCAACAACATATTTGAAGCTATACCAGGTTTTCACGGAGGAATTAATTTGCAAACGCAATTGGCAGATAATTTCCATCTAAGTTCAGATCTGTTATACTCGCAAAAAGGATTTAAAGCCACTGCACCATTTATAGAGGTAGCCAATGCTACCACCACTTTCCATTATGTGAGTTTACCTGTCATGTTGTTTTTCGAAGCAGCTGATAATATAAGCATCGGTGCAGGTGCCGAAATAGGCTATCTTGTAGAAGCCCGATCAAAAGCAGCTGGAGCTTCAGTTGACATCTCGAATGTATGGAATGATATAGATTATGGCTTAAATTTCGGTATCAAATTCGATGCTACTGATAACCTATGGATTGAAGGACGCTACAATCTGGGATTAAGCCCTCTGATGAACCTGGGCTTTGATGGACTTACTAATCTGCCAATTGATACCGCTTTGAAGATGACGAATAGAGTGGCACAGGTCTCTATAGGATATAGAATTAAATAATCATATTTGGACTATCTCCTTCAGGAGGTCCGGAAAACAGGCTTTAGACCGTTTGAAAGCTTCCTAAAGGAGATGGTCCTAAATATTCAATACATAAACCATCCCCAAAATATTCAAAGCAAAAGCTTTCCATCAGAAATTAGAGGAATGTTTCAATTCTGCTATACAATTGGTATCTTTCGCAGCAAATTATCCAACACAATTTATGGATCTAACAAAAGCGGAAGAGGATTACCTAAAAACATTGTTTTATCTAATCGTAGAATCCGGAGAGGGCAAAGCGGGAACGAATCAATTGGCAGAACACCTTGAAGTATCACCTGCCTCTGTGAGTAGTATGCTGAAAAAGCTAAAAAATAAAGAGCTGGTCAAATACGAAAAATATGGTAAACTCGAGTTATCGGATAAAGGTAAGGCCATTGCCGTACGATTGATCCGTAAACACCGCCTCTGGGAAACCTTTCTTTATCAACACATGAATTTCTCCTGGGATGAGGTCCACGATGTCGCTGAACAGCTCGAACACATTCAATCTCCTAAATTGGTCTTTGAACTGGATAAATTTCTGGGTTTTCCAAAACGAGATCCGCATGGAGCCATTATTCCCAATGAGGATGGAACCTACGATATCAAACCGAAAATTACCCTCTCTTCCCTAAAAATTGGAGATCGCTGTCGTTTGACTTCCGTTAAGGATAGTTCTGTTGCTTTTCTTCAGTATGTATCTAAAATTGGCTTGGTCCTTAGTAGCGAATTAAAAGTTGAGGACAAACAGGAGTTTGATCAATCCATGCTCATTTCTTTTGACGACAAAAAAATTACTGTATCCAAGAAATTCGCAGATAATGTTTTCGTAGAAAAAATGTAAACCTCACCAAAATCTTTTCATCATCTTACCCATCTACATATTTCCCAATCTGCAAATCTACTCATCTACATTAATTTTCCGCCGCCTGAATTACCGTGAATTCAAAGGGACTGGCAATAATTTCTGACAGACTATCCACTGTGGATGGAGAAAGATTCCAAAACCCTCCCTGGCCATCACTTATCATGTTTGTAAGAAATTGACTGGTCTTGCCTCTGGAGAAATAGGGAAGTCCTGTATCCGGATTTCGGGTAAATTGCAAACTGTAAATAGCTCCATAAGCTCTTGACAACTCATAAAAAACAGTCCCTAAATTAGGTTCTTCCTCTTTTAGAGATTTACTGGCCTGTTGTAAGAAATAAACGGCTTTAATAGCGATGATCTGGGAAATATTCCTTTGAATAATACTGATTTGCTCATCCCTTGTTCTATACTTTAGAGCTACAATGGCGGCGCGTCCCAGTTTAAAAGCTTCAAATATTTCCTCCGCAATCCCTTCAAAATCAGGGTCAGCATCTACACTTCCGATATAGGCATTAAGGAATGGATCATCAAAGCCTATGGTAAGATTGGGATCTGAAGGGTCCATCGCTCCTCCATAGGCATAGCCATAAGCCTGATCCCAGACCCGCTCCATATAGGTAGAATTGGTTCCACTAACTAAAGTTCCTCTTCTGTTTTCTGCCTGGCTGAAGCCTTCTTCTAAAATAGCAAAGCTCAAATAGTGGTTTACTATTTGATCTACCATCAATGCACCCACTATACTATGAGATACCGCTTCTTTATAGTCAATTCCCCAGCTATTCAAATAGCGTGGAAATGGGCCATCTGGTAAAACCCCTCCCTTACCAAAAACAGCACTTGAATCTCTCCTTGGAAAAACCCACTTTATCTGTGATGATATCCAGGAAGCGATTTGATCTTTCACCTCAAGGCTATAGATTAAATTATCAAAAAAATAATCTTTAGAGGCTGCGATCTTGTCCCGAACATTAACCGTCGATTGGTTGAGGAACTCTTGCTGGAAAGGATTTGCATCTCCTCCAGCCGCTGTTTGATTAGTGTATAGTTCTAAAATTTGTGCTTCAGTTGTTATAGAAAAATCCAGCATTTTATTGACCAACTCCTCAGCCATCAAAATTCTAAAAGTTTGGTCTCTAATGTCTACACTCGATTGTCCATTTCGTAAAAAATTATAAGTCAGAGGATTAACTATTTCTGAGGGAAGCAGATCAGGGTCCTCCGGTGTGGTGCACGAAACCATCATTAAAAGAAAAGAAAAATATAATAGTATAATCGGTTTTTTCATATCTCAATGAATTGCTTTTAACAAAATGATTCCGGCCAGGAATCTTAACAGGAGCTCAAATTTTGCCTTCAGTATCATTTTTCTATACTTCGCCTTTAATTTTTCATACTTCGCAAAATCTCCAAAAAATTGGAAGATTATAGAGCCTAACTTTATGATATCCAACATCTATAATTAATGAAAAATATCAGGGCATTATTTTACATATTAATGTTTTTTCAAATAAACGGATTTACTCAAAATCAACACCTTAAAGAGTTAATATCTATGTATACGGTGGATTTGACAAAAAGTATTCAAAATCCAAAAGACCAATTTGGGTTTAGGCAAAAAATGAATGATGCCACAATTATTATCGTTGGTAAGGGTGAAAATTTCTCCTTGGATTCGACCCTGCATATCATTTCCTCAATTTTCCAATATGATCAAATTATTGATGCCTTAGGTGATTCTCTCTTAGCGGGGGGTGCTAATCATCCTGTTGAAATGAACTTTCTACAAAATTACGCTTCATCATTGGAATTTTCTGTTAAGAAAAAGCATAATCTTAAAAGAATTTTAGAAAAAACCAAAGCTTCCTCTAAAACTACAGTAATTCTGTCAAGTATTGAACAAAGTCTTGAGGGTTGTGATAAATTGGGAATGGGTACACTCACAACATTCACAAAGGTATTTGCAAAGACCCATCATCAAAACGCCATAAATATAGGAGCTTTTAATGCCAGGCAGGAAGCCTTTTCTTTTTTGAGTGAAATACTTAATCCATCGAATACTTCTACCACCTACCTTTTGTCTGTTGCCTCCTTAAGACCTCATATAATCGCAGGAAAATTAAAAGATACCACCAATAGTTTTTTGGTAATGGCTCTTAAATATGATTATCTCATACTTAGATATTAATTGATTATGAATAGAATAGCCCTTATTATACTTTCTTTACAGGCATTTTTTTTTCATGTTCATTGTCAAAGTGCGAAATTGGATTCTTTATTGAAAGCCAGCTTAAAGACGATGTCTTTTGTAAACGATCGATTAGAAGGCCCAGCCTTTGATTGGATCACCACCAAGGCAGAAGAATCGAGTTTTTTATTGTTTGGAGAAAGTCATGCAGTGGCAGAAGTTCCTCAGGTAATCAATGCAACTTACCAGCAACTCTATGAAAAAGGATATCATTATCTGGCACTGGAGATGGGCCCTTGGGTTGCACAAAAGCTTGGCCAAGCCAAATATCGGGGTAAAAGAGGCCAAATTAGAAAGCAGATCATTCAAAACTCAAGCTCTATTGCTTTTTCTTATGATGAAGAAATTACCATGCTTAGCAATATTGGATCAAAGTTTGAGGCCCGGGGACAAGTATTTTGGGGCCTGGATAATTCTTTTGGTGGCCTCCATTTGCTAAAAAGGCTTAAAGAGCTTAGCAAAAATAAAAATGGACATCGGCAGGTGCTACAGCTGATAAAAAAAGCAAAGAAATTCAAAGATGGTCATGATTTTCTGGCCAATGCCTCTCATATAGCATCCATCCAGGAAATCCGAAAACAACTTGAACCAGATCAGGATTCTGAAATGGCCGACCTACTGGATCTTCTGGAAATTAGCAATCGCATTTTTTACAACTACCGCCTAGCCTACCATATAAAAAAAGATGGGATGAAAGCTTATGAAAACCGAAAGGAAAGGGAGGAATTCATGAAACAACAATTTTTACATCAATATCGACAGGTCCAGGCCTTAGGTGTTGATCAACCTAAGGTTATTTTTAAATTTGGGGGTGCTCATGTTGAACCAGGTATTGCCCCCAATCTGGTACCCACACTTGGAAACTTTGTTAGGGAGTTTGCCATTATGCAAGGAACAAATGCAGTAAATATTGCCATTCTTTGTTATAATGAAAAAAATTGCAACCAACTAAAAAATCCTGCTACTGCTCCTTTAGCTGCTTTTGTTGAAAATGAAATTGGCCTTTATGATTTTTCAATTTTAAAAGACAATATAGCTAAAGGAGAATTAGTGGATATAAATGAAGAGCTAAAAAGGTGGATTTTGAGGTATGATGCCCTAATTATGATTCCCAATAGCCATAAAGCAGGAATCACCGTTATTGCCCGGGCAAAAATACGGCAATTCTTTTTGAAAAATTGGCTAAAGATTGGACTGGGATTAGGCTTACTAGCAGGTGCAGTTTGGTTGATCAAAAGAAGAAGGTCTTAATATATTGTCATGCAAAATGAATTTAATGATAAATGGTTGAGGTGGGGTATCCCTCCCATTCTGGCTCTAATTTTGTATAGCATTTATGTTATTATGAGCCAATGGGCTGAGCCGGAAAATTTTTCGCTCTATTCTTTTTTCCTGGAAATTATCTCACTCTACATATACTATGAGGCCTCCCGGTTTTCAATCATCTTTATTGAAACGAAATGGGAAAACCTCAACCCAAAGTTAAGTCTGCTTTTCCAATTTTGCCTTACCTGGTTTCTGTCTGCAATAATAGGCTTGATAATTTATATAATCTTCAAGCAATTGATGATTATTTATCAGCCTCAAAATGATGTGATTACCATTTACCACCTGAGTTCCAGATTATTAGGAATAAGCATAGGGGTCATTATTGTTTTCAGCATTAATTTCGGTTTAAATTATTTAAAAAAATGGTCAGCTGAAAAGATTAGAGAAGAACAGGTTAGGCGTGAAAAAGTCGAGTCTCAATTTTTATTGCTAAAAAGTCAGGTGGACCCTCATTTTTTATTCAATAGTTTCAATACGCTACATTCCCTAATTCATAAACAACCCATACAAGCCGAAGAGTTTTTAGTGAACTTATCACAAATAATGCGCTATAGCTTAAATTTTACCAACACTGAGGTTATTTCAATTCCAGAGGAAATCGAAATTCTAAAAAGTTATATTTTTATTCAAAAGAGACGATTTGGAAAAGCTTTCTCTTTTCAAATAGAAAATAAAGCTTCCTTAATTGAAGATCTTTACCTATTGCCAATGAGCCTTTTGATGTTAGTAGAAAACGCTGTTAAACACAATGAAATTAGTGATGAATTCCCTCTAAATATTACATTAACCATTTGGCCGGAGCAGATAACCATTAAAAATAATTTTAATCGAAAAAAGGATTCCAGTCACCATGGAACAGGGTTGAAAAACCTGAAAGATAGATACTCTTTCTTTTCCGATAAAAATATTATTGTCAAACAAAACAAGGATTTTTTTGAAGTAAGCATACCCACATTAAGTCTTGAAAAAGTTTAGCATATTAATTATTGAGGACGAAGAACACTCAGCCAACAAGCTGGTGCAATATCTGCTGTCGATAGATTCCAACATCCAGATTTTGGAGGTTCTGAAAAGTATCAAAAGTGCCGTAACCTGGCTTCAAAATCATTCAGAACCAGATGTGATCTTTCTGGATATTAATCTCTCGGACGGGCTTTCTTTTCGGATTTTTGAAAAAGTAAGCCTTAATTCTTTTATCATTTTCCTGACAGCCCATGAGCAATATGCTATTAAAGCATTTGAACTAAATAGCATTGACTACATTTTAAAACCATTCACGAGAGAAAGCATCAAATCCAGTCTGGCCAAATTAGACAAGAGGTTGTATCAAAATTCAAAAGCCCTTGCTCATATTCTTGACCAAGCCATTGGCCAAAAAAAAGAATTCAAATCCAGATTTATAGTAAAAAAAGGGAAAAAGATAAGTGCTATCTCCGTTAGTGAGATCGCCTATTTTTATAAGAATGAGCTGGTTTTCCTGGTAAAAAATGACGGAGTAAAATATGCTATAGACTATAAGTTGGAACAACTGGAGGAGCTGTTAAACCCAAAGATGTTTTTCAGATTAAATCGACAATTTATTGCTCATTTCAATCAAATTGAAAGTATTGAAAGATTAACCAATAATCGTCTGTCCATACAGCTAAATCCTGCTTTCAAAGGAGAAATCGTGGTAAGCCAAAAGAAATCGGCAGCCTTTAAGGCCTGGCTAAACCTTTAAATCATAAAGAAGTTTTAGCTGATTTTAATCCTCAGATTCAGGAGCCAATTTGACCACCAAGCCATCAAAGGATTCTGTCAGTTTTAGTTGACAACCCAATCTAGAATTATCTTCTACAAAAAAGGCCTGATCCAGCATATCTTCCTCATCTTCTTTTAATTCAGGTAACTCATGTTCACTCAAAATATACAGATGACAACTTGAACAAAGGGCCATTCCTCCACAGGTCCCTTTTACAGGTAATTCATAAGCCTTACAAAGTTCCATCATATTCAAATCCATGTCTGTGGGCCCTTCCAGTTCATGCTTTTGATCGTGCCTGTCAATAACAGTTATTTTGACCATTATTCCTTGTTAGTTTGGTTTTCGTAAAAAAGGCCGGAAAATTAATAAGAGTCTTTTTAAATTTCGCTCCGGAAATCAAAAAATAAGGAATTTTTAACCTACTCAAGTGTCCTCCTCTATTGGCACATGAATATCATTAAGTTCTTCTTCCAACCAATCATCCAAATCATGGTACCAGCTTAGATGGGGAGACCATTCACGACAACCGCCGGCATGAGGGATGCACTGTGTATTTTTCCATTGTTTGCCACAGGAAGGGCATTTCCCTCCAGTATTAAAGGTATTCCAGACACAACCGCAAGAGCAGGACCAGTAGGCTCCGCCATCAGGCTGCCAGGCACATTTTGGGCAAGCTATTAATGTTGACATTTATATTGTTGTTTGTTCTACAAGGAGTCCAACCGCATCTCCTACTTGAATAGTTCCCTCCTTAATTACTTTGGCATTGATCCCCCCATGTCCTCTCATGGCATTCCAGCCTCCTGGGCCCAGATTTTCTTCCATTCTGGAACAAGGAAAACAAAAGCCCGTCATTTCCAAAATGACATCTCCAATTTGGAATCGAGCTTCTTTGAAAGCCAGCAAATTGATACCAGAAACAACTATATTTCTTCGGGTAAGGCCAGGATCAATCTTATCTTTACCTAATATATTAGCTACTACCTGCAAATGTTCGGATTGGATTAAGGTAACTTGTCTTTTCCCTTCCAGCTTTCCATAGTGATCACCAATAAGGCCTTCTTTTTTTGATACTGTTACCTGATCAACACTTTCTAATTCAGCTCTTTTTTGAGGCCGAATTCCTATCCATTTTACTTTGCCAGTTTGAGGCATGGAATTTTTCAACTCGTTAAGCGTCATGATTCTGAAATTTCTTTTACAAAAAGGACTAATTTTTCCATTTGATCCCTTCCCAATTTTTTACCAAAATTGGCAGATAAATAAACCATTACCAATACGGTCGATAAAATAGGCAAGAGCCACAGTATTCCTGCTGATAGGCCCAGGTTTAAGCGAGAAAATCCGATGATTGCAACAACCATCAGCACAAAACCCAGGAAGAAGTAAAAAAAGACAAACATCAGCCAAACAGATGGCTTTGGGCCTATTAGCCCATAAAGTTTGGCTCCTCCTTCATTTTCCACAACATCTAAAGTCAATTGTGGAGACCAAAAATGATCATCCTCAGAGGGTATTTTCATTACTACATGCCAGTCAGAAACATATCCCTTGAAATAAGCCTCAGGGTTACTAAGTGATTCATCAAGCCTTTTCAATACTTCTTCTTTGGAAAGTACAGACTCAAATTCAAACCTGGGCCGGATCTCTAAGGTGGACATAAATATGCGTTTCCAGCTAATTTAAGTCTTTATTGGTAGAAAGTAAAAGGTAGAAAGTAGAAAGGTCAGTCCTTCTACTTTCTACCTTCTACTTTCTACCTTTTACTTTCTACTAAAATTGAAGCCTATACATAAAGTCGGGGAAAAATCCAATTTGATTCACTTCATTAACCTGATTGGTTACCCGGTTATATCTTCTGACAAAGACATTTTCGTTATTGGTAACATTTTGAATATCGAAATAGAATTGATGAGAAAGCTTGGCCGTTTTGCTGTTGATTTGGAAGCCCATTTTAAAGTCCCATCGAAAATAAGGGTCAAAACGCTCGCTAAAAGCCAATTCCTCCAATAAAATTTCTCTTCCTGTCATTTGGGAAGCCTCCAGATTTACCGGTGTGTAGGGGCGTCCGCCTGCAAAGGTGACCTTGGTGTCCAGCGTGAAAGCATTGCGCCGGGCTTTACCTACTTTAAATTCTTTTCCCGCTAAAATATTTAGGACATATTGGTTATTAAAAGCAGTACTTCGCTCAACTCCGTCGCTGCCCTCATATTTTGAATCAAATAAGGAAGCAGTAAGTAGGCTATAAAAACCTTGGCTGAAAAATTTCTCTATTGTCAACTCAATTCCGGTGTTATATCCTGTCCCTTCATTTACCAGGCCAAAACGATCATCGGGAAAAACGAAATCTGCGCCTGCATTTAGTAAAGAAAAGCTGCTAGCCAGAGGTTCTACCGGAACATTTTCAATAATTTGATAATAAGTTTCAATTTTAGCTCTCCAATCTTTGGCAAACTTCCAATCATAGCCCAAAACGAAATGATGACTGCGAGTAAACTCAAGATCTTTATTGGTTTGTTCAAATACTCCAGGGCTAACTTCTTCTTCCAGAAGTAAAACCGGAAGAGCTTGTTCCTGATGATGCATACCGTACCCAAGGTTAAGAGCCTTTCCAGGGCTAAAATTCCAGTTCACGGCAGCTCTTGGTTCCAAAGCAAAGGTGCTGTTTAAGGTTAAATGCTGGAGATGAAGCCCAGTATTTAACACCCATTTTCGGCTTAACTTGTATTGCCCTTGTGCATAGGCTTGAAGCATAGTAGATCCTTCATTGAAATCAAATATGGTAACCCAATCTGGCAAACCGTCATCATCTAAGTCGGGGCGATCTTCTCGGTCTCTTGTAAAAATGTCATTTTGAAAACGTTCAATAAGGAATCCAGCACGTGCAGTAAATCGAGCATTGAATTTTTTGTTGATATATGAATTCAGAGAAAAACGCTGTACAAAATTATCCGCCTCAACAATCCGAAATTTAAATTCATCTTCTTGGTTTAAATTTTGATATCTATCTTCATTATACTCATTTCCTGAAACTGAGGCCGAAATAATGGTTCTGGCATAAGTAGTATTATTGATCAGGTAATTATGTTTCAAACCTATCACCCCAAAGATGGATTCGGCGAATGCATCTTCATCTTCAGCAGCGAAAAGGTCATCCTCTTCCAGTTCTGCACCCAAAAAATCAATATCACTTCTACCTGCCATACCAAACAAGGTAAATTTTCCGGCAGGACCATTTCCAAAATCTATTTTAAAACCAATATCCTGATAATTTGGAGAAGCATTGGTGCCTATGGGCAATCCCAAATCTGATGCAATCGATACAAAAGAATACCTGCCTGCCACCAGAAATGACCCTTTATGGTTTTTATTGAGAGGTCCTTCTGCCATTACTTCTATCCCACTCACTGCTCCTACTTGAACCATAAATTCATATTTATCCTTATTCCCGCTTCGGAAATTAAGATCAAAAACACCAGCCAAAGCATTTCCATATTCAGCTGGAAAGGCACTGGTCAGAAAGTCGGAATTACGCAATAAATTAGGATTTAAGGCACTTACCGGCCCCCCGGTGGTTCCCAAGGTAGAAAAGTGATTAGGGTTGGGGATAGGAATACCTTCCAATCGCCACAGTACTCCAGTAGGGGAATTTCCTCTGATTACAATATCATTTCTGGAATCATCAGCAGTTGAGACTCCTGCAAAATTCCCGGCCAGGCGCGCCACATCACTTCGCCCTCCCGAAAAGCGATTCACTTCTTCTAAGGAAAAAGTTCTGGCTGAAATGGTCGCCATTTCATTTTGGGCCTTATCCTTTCCAACTGATTCACTGGCCTTCACCACCACTTCTTCTAATTGTTCTACCGCTTCTTCCAGTCCTATGTTTAAAATTACCTCTTTACCTGCCGTTACTACAATATTGGGGATCGTAATGGGGTCATAGCCGATATAACTAACCCTTATGGTTCTTCGGCCCAGATCAACCTCCTCCAGTCTAAAATTACCATCAATATCACTACTGGTGCCTTTTACCTGTTCACCGAGTAGTTCTATGGTTGCACCAATTAAAGGAGTTTCGCTTTGTTTATCCTGGACTGTTCCTTTAATTACTTGTTTTTGAGCCAGCATACCTATTACAAAAGAAAATACAAACAGAAGAGTGAGTGTTAGCTTTTTCATGAATGAAATTTAATTTAGAAAATCAGGGTCAATGTAGAATTCATGTATGCAATGTTTTCTTTTTTTAGCTGGCATGAAGGCGAATTATGGTGAGTTGTTGAATTTTAGGAATGAATTGTAAAATGAAGCTGGTAAAAAAAATTAGGGCTCGATTAAACCCTGTAACGATTCATTAGTCTAATGGAAAACCATTAATAACAATCGGCATCAATTCCTTTGATGTTTTTAAATTTTGAAAAATGAAACTATTCAGCTCTTTAAAAGTGACCTTAGCTCTTGCTGCTTTATTTCTAACAACCCAAATGTCATTTGCAAACACCATTATCCCTGAAAAGAAAGATTTGCCCCCAAACTGGGAAAAGTTAGGTACCAGAAAGGTTAATTACAAAGCAGAAAAAGACGTCATTATGGTCACCAGATGGGAAGGCCGCTTTAATGCCATCAAATTGAAGGTAGAAAAATCTCCCGTTAATGTACATCGTTTTGTTATTTTCTACCGCAATGGTCAAAAACAAGAAGTAAAGGTTCGCAAAAAGATAAATGCTGGCGGATCTACCAGAGTGATTAACCTCAAAGGAAACAGTAGAAGAGTAATTAACAGAGTAGAATTTTGGTATGACACTAAAGGAATACAAGATAAAAGGGCCAAAGTAGAACTATGGGGACGGCACGTTTAAAAAATAGAATTAGCATTTTCCCAAAAACTTTAAAAAAATAGCTAAACACCCCAATAATATACTTGAAGCATTTTTTGCTGGCGAATAAGGCACCAGGTCTTATTCGCCAGCCTTTTTTATTTTGGTTCATTTGAAAAACTTTCAATAATTTGGATTCAAATAACCACTATGAAAAAAGCTTTCATTTTTTTATTGGTCGGCAGTATTTATGCTTGTTCTTCCAATGTAAGTGAACAGGAAAACCTTAATTCCGCTTATGGAACTGTTTCTAGCGCGTCTCCTGAGGCCAGTCTAGCCGGCATAGATATTTTAAAAAAAGGAGGTAACGCTATTGATGCGGCCGTGGCTATTTCCTTTACTCTTGGTGTAACAGAGCTTGCTATGTCAGGGCTGGGTGGCGGCTCGCAAGTTTTATTCGCGCCAGTGGGGCAGGCTCCAATTTCTATAAATGGCACAACATATTCCCCAGCTTCAAGTCCCAGAGATGCAGTTAAATCAGATTTAAAATACCATACTCGAAGTACCATACCCTCCACCGTAAAAGTGATGGATTATATTTGGAAAAAATATGGTAGTGGAAAATTAAGCTGGGCAGAACTATTAGAACCGGCTATAAAGTATGCAGAAGATGGTTTTGCAGTGGGTCCTTTTCGTCATATGGTTTATAAAAAATATGAAAAATCTTTATCAGAAAGTCCACATCATACCCAGTTTTTTCTTTTGAAGGACGGAAGAATTCCAGGACCTGGTGATACCATTCAACAATTGGTGCTGGCGGGTACGCTTAAAAGATTGGCACAATTTGGTGCCGATGATTTTTATCAAGGAGAGATCGCAAAAGAGATAGCCCAGGATATGGCTGAAAACGAAGGGTGGATAAGCTTCGAAGACCTTCAATCCTTCCCAAACCCTCAAGAGTTAAAACCTTTAAATATTAACTATAGAGATCATCAGGTTTATTCTCAACCTCCACCCTGCGGTGGTTGGACCACCTTACTAATATTAAATCTTTTAGCCGAAAGTCCTGCTGATCAATTACAATATGGAACCTCTGAGCGCATTATGAAGTTGGCAGAAGCCTTAGCTTTGGCCCATATAGATCGACGAGATAGCCCAGTGACTGACTTAAAAGATTATCACCAGGCGGTAAACGAAAAATTATCCCAAAAACATACCAACTATCTCCTAAATACTTCCAGTAACTCTACCCTTTCTCTAAAGGAAAAAGAAGGAGAAACCACTCATTTTTCGGTAGTTGATAAAGAAGGAAATGCTGTGGCCATTACCGCCAGCATCAATGCTTATTTCGGTGCCAAAGCCGCTTCCCCAAAACTTGGTTTTTTATATAACACCTATATGGATGATTTCAAATTAGGTGAACCGGATCATCCTTTTGCTATTCGGCCTTTGGCAATGGCATATTCCTCCATGAGCCCAACCATTGTTCAAAAAAACGGGGAAACAAAATTGATTATCGGAAGTCCGGGCTCTGCCCGAATAATTTCATCAGTTGCTCAACTCACCCAATTGTGGATTGATAGTGAGTTAGGAATAGAGAAAATTGTGGCCTTACCTAGATTTCATACGGTTCGCCACAAGTTTTATGCTGAAGACATGCCTGCTATTCCCAATGAATGGGTTCAGCTTTTGCGAAAAAAAGGATTTACCATAGGTTATCCAACCTATGATTTAACTACAGGTAATCTTAATGCCTATTTTGGAGGTGTTCATGCTATCGCTTTAGAAAACGGGATTTGGGTAGGAGCAGCGGATCCAAGAAGAGATGGGCTTGTTTTATCAAATGGTTTCCCAAGTGACCAATCTCATGATTAGATTTGACTAAGCCATTATTTTTTAGTTAATTTTGAAATTGAACTTTTAATCAATTACCGATTCATGTCCAACAAATTATTGATTCTCCCAATTTGTATAATCATTTCAACTTTATTACATGGCCAAGGGGCTGGCAAAAATAAAATATACGGCCACATCACACTTTCATCCAATAAATCTGTTATTGTCAGAGGAGATGGTTATAATAAAGATGGTTCAAAAGTGATGCATTCTGCTGATCCCATGGCCATGGCGGAAAGAAATGTGATCATCAGCTTCCACCCTCTAAGTTTTACACCTGATTTGACTCCTACAGCCGATGCTTATATAACTCAAAAGGAGCAAACTTTCATTCCTATGGTCTTGCCGGTAGTTGTTGGAACAACGGTTTATTTTGTGAATGAGGACCAATTTTTCCATAATGTTTATTCCAACACTCCTCGATCGCGATTTAACATTGGAAGGAGGCCCCCAGGCAACTCCTATGCTCAGAAAATCAAAAAATCTGGTGTGGTAAAGTTGTCTTGCGATATTCACACACATATGAGTGGTATGGTATTGGGATTGGACACCCCTTATTTTACACGTATTGACGAAAAAGGACAATACCTGATTTCAGATCTTCCAGATGGTAAATATAGGATGGAAGTGTTCCATCCTCAATTTCAGACCGCCTTTTCCGAGATAATTGAGCTCAAAGGAGGGATAAGCCTACAAAAAAAGATAAATTTGAGTAAGCCTTAGCCATTGTAATTAAAATTTGATGCTTCGATCCAAAATTTTTCTTCTTTTTTTGTGTTTGTTTTCTTCAACTGCTTGTTTTGGTCAACTCCAGATAGCATTTAATGCCAACCTGGATATGGAACTGAGCAAGGGAGGTGATCTCTCTCATTATTATTATAATGAAATCCACAATAGTATTACTGATTGGCATTTTGACCTGAGTCAGGCCAACTTAATGGCAAGCTTTATTTTTTCCGAACAATGGAAAATTAATGGAAGATTGCTTATGAAGCGCAGACTGGGATTAGAATTTGAACAGCTGCGAATCCCTCAACTAAATATCCAGTGGTTTCCTAAAGAAAAAAATTACAGTCTTACATTAGGTCGTTTTATCAATCCCTTCGGTTCTTTTAATGAAAAGCAATTATCCACTCAACGAACCTTTATTAGCATTCCCCTGGCCTATTCCTACTATCATAATGTGTCTCAGGAGGTAGGTTTGATGTTAACTGGTGGTAGGTTTTATAAGATTCAGCATAGTGGGAGTGTTGACTGGGGTACTACCAATCAATACTATGGAGGGTATGTTACAGGCTTACAATTCAACTGGTGGTCAGATGCCCCGAAACCTACAAGCCTTAAAGTAGCCCTTACTAATGGGGCCTCAAATATCCAGCAAATTTTGTCTAGCCCCCTCAGCTTAGGACTTGTCAGCCGTTTGCAGATCCAGCCAAGCTATTTTTGGAAGCAAGGCTTCTCTTTAAGTTTTGGAAGTTTTATGGAATCTGCGGAAATCAATAAATCCATTTCTGAATTAAATCAGTATTATCAATTATTAATTGGTACGGATTACAGTTTGGGATCGGGATTTTTCTCTTTTTCGGGCGAATTAACTGCTGCTTTTTATAAAGTCCCTGTGTTTGATCCAGAAACTATGGTATTTTTAGGTGATGCTGATCCCATTTCCCAGCGATTAAGTAGTTTTTCTACTTATTTTGATGTTAAATATGAACCCCCATTTTTCTCAGGAAGTTTTTTAGCCTATCGGATTGACGCCTTAATTTTTGGAAGAGCCGATATTGATGGCTTGGATAACGACAATTGGGATAATAGTGTGCTTCGTCATTCTATAGGTCTGGGGTATAAGGTACTACCCTTTCTTCTTTTGCGAACCATGATCTCAACCCAGTCTGTTCAAAATAAGCCACAATGGGATACCAGACAAAGAGCCTTCAGGCTTATGTTGACCCTTCATTATTAAACAAACTGACTGTTATTTTAAATGAAACTCAACACAAAATATTTTCTACTATGGTATTTCTTCTTTAGCGTCATTGGACTATATGGCCAAAACTACATTTCTTATTTTGACCATAGCAACACTTTTCAAAAAAAGGCGGAGCAATTTCTAATTCAGGATCAAATAGAGGAATTAATCGCTTATGTTGAAATCTTTATTGCCGAAAAAAGAGATCCAAAAGAATTGGCCTTTGCCAATTTCTATCTTGGTGAAGCCCATTTGCTTTTAGGTAATTTCATCAAGTCGAAAAATAATTTTGGTGAAGCCTTACTACATTTCAACCAGGAAAATCACTCAACAGGGCTTGCTGCTACCCATCTCAAACTAGGGAATATTGCCTTTTATGAAGGTTTTATGGAAGAGGCTGAAAAACATTATTCCTTTGCTTATGATTTAGAAAAAGAGATAGATATCCCACAGATCCAATATGAAATAGGACAAAACTGGGCTACCATCTATAGTAATCAACAAAATTTTGAGGGCAGTATGACCATGCTCAAAGTGGCCCTGGAAGCCAGTAAAGCACTTAAACCTGAAAAAGCAAGTTTAATCTATAATCAGATTTCAACCAATTATCATTCAATTGGAGAGTTGGACTCCGCCATTTTTTATTTTGAAAAATTATTAGAGTTAAAAAATTCTGTAGCGGACACCTCCGGCCTCATAAGTGACCTCAGTGCTTTAGGCAATTTATACAGTGAACTTGGAGATCATGTACAAGCCCAGGATCATTTAGTCAATGCCCTAGGCAAGGCCGAACAACTTCAGGATACTTTTTCATTAATGTCCTTATACACGGATATTAGCAAAGTATACTCTGCTCAGGGAATTTGGACAAAAGCCACTGAATATGCCTTGAAGGGGATTGATATGGCCCGTGCAAAAGGGATTGAATTTATTGAAGCCCAAAACTTAAAAAATTATGGCTTCATCCTGGAACAAAAGGGGGAAACCAATGCTGCCCTTGATCAATATCATCAGGCATTGGATTTATTTAAGGCCCTTAATAATCCACTAAATCTGGTAGATATCCAACTTCGCATTGGAGAACTTCTTCAGGATCAACAAGACTTTGCCAGTGCTAAAGGTTTTTTGGAAGAAGCTTTAAATATCCGTACACAGAACAATGACAAAATGGGGGTTTTGGATTCTAAAGTATTGTTAGGAGAATTGGAATTAAAGCAAAAAAAATACCGGCAATCTATTCAGATTCTGGAAAGTTGTATTGACCTGGCTACTGAGCTCGACAACAAAAATGCATTAATGAAAATCTACCAATTGTTAGGAGCTGCTCATTCGGAGCTTCAACAATATCAAAAAGCCCTTGGTTATTTCACCCAGCATAATGAAATTAAATACAGCCTTCTACAAGTCAATAATATTAGGGAGGTAAATAAGATAGAAGCTCAATTCCAATCCGCAAAAAAGGATAAGGAAATTGCCCAGCAGCGAGCTGAACTGGAACAGCAAAAAGCCAAAATTCAACAGCGTAATTATCAAAATGCCTTGTTAATAGCTGGCTTAATCATTTTTATGTTATTGGCTGGTTCTTTTTACTTTTTCAACTATAAAAACAAGCAGATTAATCGCCAAAAAATCGAGGTGCTAACGAAAGAAAAAGAAACCCAACGATTAAAGGCCATATTGGAAGGTGAGGAAAATGAACGACGGCGCATTGCCAGAGAATTACACGATGGTTTGGGTGCTTCCTTGGCTACCGTTAAAATGCAGATCAATGCTGTATCGACCAAGTTTCCTGACATTAAAAATCACAGCAGTTATCTCAAAGCTGAAAATCTCATTGACGATGCTTGTCAAAATGTACGGGAGATTTCTCATAATATGATGCCTACTATTTTAGAAGAGCATGGACTGGAACATGCCCTTGGAAATGTGTGCGAAAAATTTGCACATGCCTATAAAATAGATATTGAGTTCATTCCTTTTGGTTTGGAACAAAACATTGATAAAGGCATCCAGATAGCAATTTTTAGGATTACCCAAGAATTGTTAAAGAATATAGTTAAACATGCTCAGGCTCAGGAAGTGATTGTACAATTAACGGCTGAAGATCAAAAACTCAATCTCATTGTTGAAGATGATGGTATTGGATTTGAACCAAAAGATTTATTAAATAAAGACGGGATTGGCCTCCAAAACATACGATCAAGGGCAGAATACCTGAACGGACAAATTGATATTGTAAGCAATAAAGGAGAAGGGACGACCTTCACCATTGATATCCCTCTATAAAAATTGAATTATGATAGACACTTTATTGGTTGATGATCACCAGATAATAATTGACGGCTTAAAAACTCTCTTGGAGGGGGAAACAGATATTGGAAAGATATTGGAAGCACAAAATGGTGAAAGCACCTTAAACATACTGAAAGATAATAAGGTTGATTTAATTTTATTAGACATCAACTTACCTGATAAAAGTGGCTTTGAAATCTGTAAAATAATTAAAGGTGACTATCCGGATATCAAAATTATTGCCCTGACCATGCATGATGCTGCCGCCTATATATCCAAAATGATTAAGTCTGGGGTAGACGGCTATATTCTAAAAAATACAGGCAAAGAAGAATTATTACAGGCTATCCGTACCGTTATGGAGGGAGAACGATATTTCAGCAAGGAAGTAACCGATGCTTTAATTGCTGGCACCCCCAAATCTCGCAAACCCAGAACCAGTGATTTCATCCAAAAACTGACCAGGCGTGAAAAAGAAGTCCTCCAATTGATTGTAGAGGAGTTAACAACGGATGAAATAGCCGGTAAATTATTTATCTCTGCCACTACCGTAATTTCCCACAGGAAAAGCCTGTTGAGGAAATTAAATGCTAAAAATACCGCTGGTTTGGTGAAGGCTGCTTTTGAGTTTGGTCTTTTAGAATAGACATGGCCTATACCATTTATGGTGTCTGGAAAGTAGCCTTTAGGCTACCATTAATACAACATAAATGCCAGAGACCAGACATCATAAATGATGTAGCCCTAGCCCTCTATCAAATCCCATCTCTCCCTATAGTCAGCTGACTGTGGCTTTCTTTGCCTCTTTTCAGTTTCCACTAAATGTATTTCAGAACCATATGAATTGAATATCTTAGAAGGCATTACATAAAAAACGTGAAGATCCTGGATATATAAAAGGGCAAAGTCAAAATCGTCAGTATTATAAGTATCTCTAATCATTCGTCGACGATTAGTTTTGGTTTTTCTTACATCCACAACATAATTTTCTTTTTTTTGATCCCACCATGCGCTTTTTACCTGGATTTTCAGAAATTTATTTTTTACCTAAAAACCAGGTCAAAAGGTAAGCGATCTCCAATTGGCCGAAGCACTTCCCACTTTCTTTTTAGTGCTTCTAATACTACTGCTTGCTCAGCTATATCTCCTTTTAGTTTAGTATCCAAATTTATTTTTATTCCCAAATTAATGTTATTTTATAAACAAAACAAGGAATACACGTGTATTCGAGCAAAAAAAAGATCGATTCTTCGAATCGATCTTTTTGCTTTGTAGCGGCGGTCCGCCCCAGGCGGAAACCTACGACCTTAGGTCAAGTGTTTCTTAGTTCAGTTTTAATAAATTTTCTCTAATCCACTGTCTGCCTTGACCACCTTTTAAAGATTTCTCTCGCTTCAAAGCAGTTTTTTTTGTTTCATATACTTCAGTATGAATAATTTCCCAGGGTCTATACCTAGAAGTAAATCCATTGCCAGTTTCATTATGGCTTTGTAATCTTTGCGTTAAGTTTGAAGTGTAGCCAATATATAGTTTATCATGGCTTGGTGAGTATAAAACATAAACTGTATACATATTTCAAGATTATTTGATTTCATCATCGAATTTGATGATTTTCCTATCTTGAAATAAAAAAACCATCACCTGCTCTCATTAGCTGATGATGGTTTTGAGTTGTAGCGGCGGCAGGACTTGAACCTACGACCTTCGGGTTATGCTTCTCACTACAGTTTTCACCGCCTCATTTGCAAGAATTTGAGTTTGTGAGCTGGACTTTCTCTTCACCCTGTCAGTTATTAGTTGATTGTTATTTGTTGTTCGGAAGAAATTCCAAATAACTAACAACTAGCAACAATTAACTAATTTAGGTGTCTGCCATTAAGTCTCTACACCTTTCCGCCTGAGGCGGACTTGGCTCGGGATTACCACACTACAGGCTTCCCCGAATTTGACAGATGTTCACCAAGGTATTTCTACCAAGGCAGCCCAAGCGATAACTAAGATAATTCGGCTTTCCGAATACTGATTCTGTAATGTGGTTACAAAATCATAATTTCAGAGTTTCGCGTTTCTTGAGCCCGACGAGCTACCAACTGCTCCACGCCGCGATTTTAATTGGATGGCAAATATAAGCACTTTTCTGACAATATGCAATGGCTTTCTTGAAATTCCAAAGTCCACAATGAAAAATCACACCAACAAAAAATTTAATGCTCTATAAATCAAGGTGTTAATAGATTAATTGCCTTAAAATGAAAAATTAACAACTTCTGGTCCACCTAAATTATTTAGCATAACAACAAAACAATTATCTTTGCCGCCAAACTAAATCAGCCCTAAAACTGTAATTTTAAGTAAGAGATAGAACATAGAATAAGTTCTTCTACTTCCCTGACTATCGGAGGTAGTTAACTTTTACCTTATACTAATAAAACCAACTTATAATAATGAAAGAAGTATTTATTGCAACCGCTGTCAGAACACCCATTGGAAGCTTTGGTGGTGTTTTTTCCAGTTTATCCGCTGTTCAGTTAGGCAGTGCGGCTATTAAAGGTGCATTAGAAAAAATTAATGTAGACCCCAAAGAGGTCCAAGAAGTATATATGGGAAATGTAGTATCTGCTAATCTTGGCCAAGCTCCTGCCCGACAAGCTGCTCTGGGGGCAGGTATAGGTCTGAATGTACCTTGTACTACCATTAATAAAGTCTGTTCCTCAGGAATGAAGGCCGTTATGTTCGGAGCACAAAGCATTATGCTGGGTCATAATGACCTGGTAGTAGCAGGTGGGATGGAAAGTATGAGCAACACCCCCTATTATGTACCAAAAGCAAGATGGGGTGCAAAATATGGTAGCATTGAAATGGTAGATGGACTACAAAAAGATGGCCTTACCGATGCCTATGATCATATGGCCATGGGTAATTGCGCAGATGCAACCGCTGAAAAATATAATATTTCAAGAGAAGCACAGGATGATTACGCCGTTCGTTCCTACAAATTATCCGCAGAAGCTACCGAAAAAGGATATTTTAAAGATGAAATCGTCCCCGTAGCAGTCCCTCAAAGAAAAGGTGATCCTCTTATCATTTCAGAAGATGAAGAATTTAAACGGGTAAAATTTGAGAAGATCCCCCAATTAAGAGGTGCATTTTCCAAAAATGGCACTGTTACAGCAGCGAATGCATCCACTATTAATGATGGTGCTGCAGCTGTTGTCTTGGTCAGTAAAGAAAAAATGGAGGAACTTGGACTTAAGCCTGTAGCAAAAATCATCTCATTTGCAGATGCAGCTCACGAACCCCAATGGTTTACTACTGCTCCTACCAAGGCAGCCCCTAAAGCATTGGAAAGGGCGGGATTGGAACTATCAGATATTGACTATTTTGAAGTAAATGAGGCTTTTGCAGTAGTTCCGATGGCTTTCAATCACGATTTGGGAATAGACGATTCCAAGGTGAATGTTCATGGTGGTTCCGTATCTCTAGGTCATCCCCTTGGTGCCTCAGGAGCAAGAATACTTGTTACCCTAAATGGCGTTTTGCAGCAAAAAGATGCCAAAAGAGGTTTGGCAACCTTATGTAATGGAGGTGGTGGAGCGAGTGCCATAATTATAGAAAAGGTGTAATTAATACTGGGAGAATTTATTACAAAATAAACTCCTGATTAACCTTAAAAAACAAGAGAGACAAATGGAGACACATCGAGATATATAGAGACACATTGTTTATTAACTTGCTATTATTGAAAAAACAATTTATCTCAACTTATTACCTAGCTGTCTCCATTTGTCTCCATTTTAATTTTAGCACTTTTGCTATTGCGTAAAACTTTGGTTTTATTGTTAAAACTCTCTCCTTTTCCCCTTCTTACCTAACATACAAAAAGTACGCCCACAATTATCAACCATAAGGCCGGTAAACTGTTAAAAAGTTGTAACTTTGAGGCTGAATTTTTTCGGCCCTACTTTTTATTTATTTATAAAGAAAAATCCCAGAAGTAAAACTGATTTTCAGGATGCTTCTGGTACCACCAATATTATGGATAAGACCAAATTTTACGACCAATTTGCTAAAAGACACATTGGTATTGACAGTAGCGATCTTCAGGAGATGTTAGGGGTCATAGGAGTAAATACCCTGGATCAACTCATCGATGACACCATTCCTGAACATATACGTCTTCAAGAGGAATTGGATATTCCAGAAGCACTGACAGAATTTGAATACTTGAGTACACTTAAAGAGTATGCCAACATGAATAAGGTGTTTAAATCTTATATCGGCTTGGGTTACTACAATACGATTACTCCTTCTGTCATTTCCAGAAATATTTTTGAAAATCCAGGCTGGTATACTCAATACACTCCTTATCAGGCTGAAATTGCTCAAGGTAGATTGGAAGCCTTGTTAAATTTCCAAACCATGGTTAGCGACCTGACAGCACTGCCTATTGCTAATGCTTCTCTTTTAGATGAAGGGACTGCGGCAGCAGAAGCTATGACCATGTTTTATAATTTAAAAAACAAGCGAAACAAGGGAGAAGCAATAAATCAATTCTTAGTTTCAGATAAGGTATTTCCGCAAACTATTGATCTGTTATTGACGAGAGCAGAACCCCTGGGCATTGAAGTAAAAGTAGATGATTGGACTCAATTTGAGTTTACAGATAAAACTTTTGGCATCCTCTTGCAATACCCTGCCTCTGATGGAAGTGTTGAAGATTATCGCCCTTTGGTTGAGCGAGCAAAAGCAAATGATTTATATGTAACGGTGGCGGCCGATCTGCTTAGTCTTGCATTATTAAGCCCTCCAGGAGAATGGGGTGCCGATGCAGTTGTTGGCAATACCCAGCGTTTTGGAGTACCTATGGGCTATGGAGGTCCTCATGCCGCTTATTTTGCAACCAAAGATGATTTTAAGCGCCAGATCCCAGGACGAATTATTGGGGTGTCCCAAGATTCTAATGGCAATTATGCACTCAGAATGGCCCTCCAAACCCGAGAACAGCACATCCGTAGAGAAAAAGCTACCTCCAATATCTGTACTGCCCAAGCCTTGTTAGCCATCATGGCTGGAATGTATGCAGCATATCATGGACCCGATGGGATTAAAGCAATTGCTGAGAGAGTACATTATTTGACTAAACTTCTCCATCGTCGTCTGATGCAAATGGGATACAATCTTAAAAGCGATAGCTTTTTTGATACCATAACCGTTCAAGTGGATGAGGATTTCAAAAAATTGATTCGAGCAGCAGCCGAAAAAGAAGAAATTAATTTTTATTATACTGATGAAGGGCTTCAAATAAGTCTTGACGAAACCACCCTATTATCAGATATCGAACAGTTATTCTATCTTTTCGCTACTGCAAAAGAATTGAATACAGATTGGAATCCTGAAGTTGCGGAAGGATACCAGCTTAATGAAAAACTGGTTAGAGAAAGTGATTACCTTGAGCATCCCGTTTTTAATACCTATCATACAGAATCAAAAATGATGCGCTATCTCAAGCGCTTGGAGAACCGGGATCTTTCTCTTGCCCATTCTATGATAGCTTTGGGTTCATGCACCATGAAACTAAATGCTGCTTCTGAGTTAAAGCCAGTAAGTTGGCCTGAATTTGCCAATATCCACCCTTTTGCTCCTCTAGATCAAACGCTTGGATATCAAAAGATTTTTGAAGAGTTAGAGAAAGATTTGTCCACCATTACCGGCTTTGCGGCCTGTTCGCTACAACCTAATTCCGGTGCACAGGGAGAGTATGCTGGCTTGTTGACCATAAGAGCTTATCATTTAGACAGCGGTAACCCAAATCGAAATATTGTGCTTATTCCATCTTCAGCTCATGGAACCAATCCTGCAAGTGGAGTAATGGCCGGAATGAAGGTGGTAGTCGTCAAATGCGATGATCAGGGGAATATTGATGTAGACGATTTAAGAAGTAAAGCTGAGCAGTATAGTGAAAACCTGGCCGCTTTGATGGTAACTTATCCTTCTACTCATGGGGTATTCGAAGCTAGGATCAAGGAAATTTGTGATATTATTCACAAAAATGGAGGAAAGGTATACATGGATGGGGCTAACATGAATGCCCAAGTTGGCTTAACAAGCCCCGGAGCTATTGATGCAGATGTTTGTCATCTAAATTTGCATAAAACATTTGCTATTCCTCACGGAGGAGGGGGTCCAGGAATGGGACCTATTTGTGTGAATGAAAGCCTTAAACCCTTTTTGCCTAAGCATCCACTTGTTGAAACAGGTGGAATTAAAGGAATCAATGCAGTTTCTGCTGCCCCATGGGGAAGCGCTAGTATTTTATTGATTTCTTATGGCTACATAAAAATGTTGGGAAAGCAAGGCTTAACGGATTCCACTAAATATGCCATCTTAAATGCCAATTATATTAAAGCAAGGTTAGAAGAACAATTCGAGGTTTTATATGTCGGAGAAAAGGGATTCTCTGCACATGAACTCATTATTGATCTTCGACCATTTAAAGCATTGGTAAGTGCTGAGGACGTAGCCAAACGTTTAATGGATTATGGTTTTCACGCTCCTACCCTTTCATTTCCTGTTGCCGGAACCATTATGATTGAACCAACGGAAAGTGAAGATAAAGATGAGTTGGATCGTTTTTGTGATGCCTTACTGCAGATCCGTAAAGAAATAGACGAAATTGCTCAGGGTCTTGCAGGTCCCCATGAAAATGTTTTAGCAAACGCCCCTCATACCGTTGATGTGGTAACAGCTAATGACTGGAATTTTCCATATGATAGAGAAAAAGCTGCCTATCCTCTAGCCTATCTCCGTGAAGGCCGTAAGTTCTGGCCTTTTGTTGGCAGGGTGGATAATGCAAAGGGAGACCGAACCTTAATCTGCACCTGCCTGCCAATAGAGGCATATGAAAATAGTGAAGCTTAATATATTAATTACATTGCAAACATAAGTTATCTCCAATTTTAGGGAAATAAGCACTTTTTAGGCCATGGGCCTAAAAAGTGCGAGATAAAGTAGAAATAAGATAGAAATATATTGTCCTAATTCTAAAAACAAATTATTTCTACCTTACTTCGTCCGCCTCAGACGGGCATATTTCAATATATTTCCCTCTATTTTAACTAAACTAAAATTATTGGCCAGTCTTTAAAATTCCGGGATGACTCATATTTGTAATTTATTTTTTCCTTAAAAATAACACATGATCGTAGTTACTGGGGCAGCTGGTTTTATTGGAAGCTGTATGGTTAGAAAACTGAATGATTCTGGCTTTGAAGACCTCATTCTGGTGGATGAGTTTGACCAGGAGCTTAAGTTTAGGAATCTGGAAAATAAAAAATTCACCCAAAAAATTGACCGTACTTTGTTCCTTGACTGGTTTAAAAATAACCATAAGAACATTAATTTTATTTATCACCTTGGTGCTCGTACCGATACTACAGAACAGGATACGAGCATCTTCGAAAAACTGAACCTAGGTTATTCCAAAGCTATTTGGAACATTTGTAGTGAAGCAAATATTCCCTTAGTTTATGCTTCTAGCGCTGCTACCTACGGTCTTGGAGAACTAGGCTATGAAGATCGTCATGATCTTGTAGGAATACTCCAACCTCTGAACCCATACGGCCGATCAAAAAATGATTTTGATCTGTGGGCTTTACAACAAAATAGTACTCCCCCTTGCTGGGCAGGGATGAAGTTTTTTAATGTCTATGGCCCTAATGAATATCACAAAGGCAGGATGGCCTCTGTTATTTTTCATACGGTTCGACAGATTAGATCGAGTGGTGGGATGAAATTATTTCGCTCCCATAATCCAGAATTTGAAGATGGTCAGCAAAGTAGAGATTTTGTATATATAAAGGATGTAATCGATGTTCTTTTCTTTTTTCAAGAGCAGTTTCAAGCACAGAATGATATTTCTGGCTTGTACAACCTGGGTACAGGAAAAGCACGCTCTTTTTGGGACCTTGCTACCAATACATTCAAAGCCATGGACCTGGAACCCAATATTTCATTCATTGATACTCCTGAAGATATTAGAGATACCTATCAATATTTTACTCAGGCTGATATGAATAAACTAGCACAAGCCGGTTATCATAATCCTTTTTATTCTTTAGAAGAAGGGATTGAAGATTATGTCAGGGAGTATTTAAAAATGGAGAAAATATATTAAACCCTCAGATAATTCCTAAAAACCTCCTTCAATGTTTATTTTAGGTTTGGGTTTTAAACGATTAGCAGCTGCATAATAAATCAGGAACCAGTCGTCGTCAAACTTTGCAAAGCGTCGCAGCATCCCATAAGAACCTGTATTATGTTCTATTTTTTCAGCAATCAGATCATCGCTGTATTGGATAAATTGCTGTGTAAATTCACTGTATTCAAAATCAAAAGGTTTGTGACAAACCCAACTATCTTTTTGCCAGTAATATTTTTGATTTATGGCCATGAGTGAATCTCCTCCGGGAGGGAGTCCTTCCAAGGGAAAGATAATATGCTCCAGTTGAAATACCGTGTCTCGGTGAAAATTGTCATAAAAAGCCTTAAACTCCTCCATTACCTTATCTTCTTTTTGACATCCCAAAAATGTAAAAAGTACCATGAAGGCCCAAATGCTATTTTTCATCTTTATGTTCATTTTTTTTCTCTAATTCCAATATTAACCTCGCAATAGATTCTTCAGATGGTTGATTGGGAATAAACACCTTTTTGGTAATCCTGCCAGCATATCGAAGCGCAGTAGGTTTTCCAATGGCAATATATTGGGTACGATTTTTCTCTTCCAATTGATCGAAGAAGGCATCTACACTCATTGAACTGGTAAGGACTACGTAATCTGTTTGTGGAGGACGATAATCCTTCCGAATTTCATTTTTATAAACGGCCAGATCAATAATATTAATATATGGGGACAGCAAATTTTGAATGCTTTTAGCAGATTGGGAAGCCCGGGCAAACAATACTTTTTGGTTTTCAGCCTTTTTTAGGAAACTTCTTGCAGTTGATTCCGGTTTGCCGGTTCCAACAAAATCTGGCTCTAAACCAAAAGAACGAAGAGTCTTTGCTGAACCCTTTCCCATCGTAGCCAGTTTCTTGCCATTTAAAAACTCCATATTTTGGGAGCGCATGCCTTCTAGAAAATAGCGAATCCCGTTGCTGCTGTAAAAAAAAATCCAATCACAGGAGGAAGGCAATAAAAAGTCCAAGGCTGAAAATTCAATTAGGGATTCTCCATATAATTTAAAATCTAATGAAGAGAGGATTTCCCGTAAAGGGCTACTTGGGCCTATCTTTCTTGAAATAAATACTGTTTTCAAGGGACATCAATTATGTTTTCCGCAATTCCTTAACAACTTGTTCAGCCAGTTCAGAGCTGGTACTCGATGAAATGGAAACTCTCTTTACGGGTTGATTCCAGCCATCGGCCATTGCTGCCCATACGTGAAAATTCCCTGACTCATCTTTTTGACAAAATACCCCTAAAGGCATTTGACATCCACCATCTAGAAGTTTGAGAACTTTCCGTTCAATTCGTACCACCTCTGATACGTCACGGTGATGGATGATATTCATTATTTTTCTAGTAGGCACATCATCGGTATTGGTTTGATAAACCAATACCCCCTGAGCGGGGGCGGGCACCATTTCGCGTGGGTCGAATTTAAAAATGAAAAAATCACTAAGATCCATTTCTAATCGCTTCAAGCCTGCAGCTGCAAGTAAAATGGCATCGAATTGCCCTTCTTTTAATTTGCGCAATCGAGTAGGTACATTTCCTCTAATATCTTTTAGTTCAATATCTTTCTTAAGGTCAAGTATTTGTGCTTTCCTGCGAGCGGAGGAAGTTCCTACCACTGCACTATCCTTCAACTTTAAGGGTCCGGCTCCCAGGGCATTCTCCTTAAGCATTATTAACCAATCGGCAGGGTCTTCTCTATAAGAAACAGCTGTTAAACTTAGTCCATCGGGTTGGCTGGTGGGCATATCTTTCATAGAGTGGACAGCTACATCAATATCGCCTCTCAACAGGGCCTCCTCAATTTCCTTAGTAAAAAAACCCTTGCCCTCCATTTTATCAAAAGATAAATGCTGGATACGGTCTCCCTGAGTTTTTATGATTTTAAGTTCGGAATCAATTCCCTGGTCCGATAATTTTTTTTGGGTGAAATGAGCTTGCCATAAGGCTAGTTTACTACCTCTGGTCCCTATTCTTATTATTTGCTTATCCAATTTTTTTTCCTGCAAATATACATGCTCCAATTTACAGAACGCAAACTTCCATCTTTTTTTTACCTTTGTCCCATGCGTGTAACAGCAAAAGAACTTGCAGTACTATTAAATGGGACTGTGGAAGGCGATCCTGATACCTGGGTGGATCGCCCAAGCAAAATTGAAGAAGGAGGTACAGGCAGTATTTCTTTTCTTGGGAATGATAAATATGAGTCTTATGCTTATCAAACTGATGCTTCAATTTTATTGGTCCCAAAACATTGGATGCCTAGAAAAGCGGTACAATCCACCTTAATTAGAGTGGACGATGTTTATGCTGCGATAGCACTTCTTTTCAAGCAATTTGGTCAAGCTCCTGATTTAGAACCTGCTGGTATTTCTGAACAATCTTTTATTCATCCTTCAGCTACCATAGGCAGTGAAATATCTGTTGGAAGGTTTTCAATTATTGAAGCAAATGCACAGATTGGCGATCATTCTATCATTAGCGATCAAGTCTATATTGGAGCAAAAGTTCAAATTGGTAAACATGCCCGGATTTATCCCGGTGTAAAAATTTTTCACGATTGTATCATTGGTGATAATTGCACCATTCACTCTAATGTCATTATTGGTTGTGATGGCTTTGGTTTTGCTCCTCAGGCCGATGGCACCTATGAAAAAATTGAGCAATTAGGTAATGTAATAATTGAAGACAAGGTGGAGATCGGAGCCAGCACAACTATTGATCGTGCCACAATGGGATCAACCATTATTCGGAAAGGAGTGAAATTAGACAACCTTATCCAGATTGGCCATAATGTGGAAATTGGCGAAAATACCGTTATTGCCGCTCAGGCTGGTATTGCAGGGAGCACCAAAATTGGTAAAAATTGCCAAATAGGGGGACAGGTAGGTTTTGTTGGACATGTAAAAATTGCGGATGGAACCAAGGTTCAGGCACAAAGCGGAGTAGCCTCTCCAGTTAAAATGGAAAATCAGTCTCTTTTTGGTTCACCCGCTTTCAATTATACAGATTATGTCAGGTCCTATGCCGTTTTCAAAAAACTTCCCGATTTGTATAAACGAATCAATGCTATGGAAAAAAAGTTAAGGGAAAAAGAGGACCAATAAGTGTCTAAAGCAATTGTCTTGCTTATACCAGCGTTTTACTGTTTCTTTTTCAAAATAGTTGCTTAGCAACTTGATTTACAAAAAAAAGGTAAACCATTTAAAAAGTTTATCTTTGCACAAATCTGTTTTGTTGGTTTTATTATGAAGCAAAGTACTATTCAAAAAGCCGTTTCAGTTAGCGGGGTAGGATTACATACAGGAAAAGAAGTCACCATCACCTTCCACCCTGCCCCTATTAACCATGGCTATAAATTTAAACGGATTGATCTTAAAGATCAACCTGTTATCAATGCTGATGTTAATAGAGTTATTTCTACCCATAGAGGCACTACCATTAAAAATGGGGAGGCTCAGGTCAGCACGATCGAACATGCTTTATCTGCTCTTCGTGGTCTGCAAATTGATAATGCTTTATTGGAATTAGATGGCTCCGAGGTTCCCATTATGGATGGAAGTGCAATGGAGTTTGTTAAGGCATTAACTCAGGCAGGCAGAGAAGAACAAGAGGCAGAGGTGGATTATTTCGAGGTCGAAATGCCTATAAGGTATTATGACGAAGAAACAGGCACAGAGTTATTGGCTCTTCCTTCCGAACAGTTCGAGTTAACCACCATGATTGACTTTAACTCTCCTATTCTTGGGCAGCAGTATGCCTCTTTAAGAGATTGGTCAACCTATGCGGAAGAAATAGCCCCTTGCCGAACTTTTGTTTTCCTCCATGAACTGGAATACCTTTTTGATCAAAATCTGATACGAGGAGGAGATTTAGATAATGCCATAGTTATCGTTGATCGGATAATGAATCAGGAAGAACTGGATGAATTGGCTCAAAAATTAGGCAAACCTAGCGTAAAGGTTAATAAGGAAGGTATCCTCAACACCTTGAAATTGCATTTTTCCAATGAACCAGCAAGGCATAAGCTATTGGATGTTATTGGAGATATGGCCCTGTTGGGCAAACCCATTAAAGGTAAAATAGTTGCTACCAAACCAGGGCATAAAGCGAATGTAGAGTTTACCAAGATATTAAAAAAGCACTATCTCGAACAGCGAAAATTAAAGGGCAAACCTAAATATGACCCAGATCAGGAACCTCTTTTTGATTCTGTAAAAATTGCTGAATGGTTGCCTCATCGGTACCCATTCCTTTTGATTGATAAAATAGTTGAGTTAACGGATAAACATGTTGTCGGCATAAAAAACGTTACCTTTAATGAAAACTTTTTTCAAGGGCATTTTCCTAATAATCCGGTAATGCCTGGAGTTTTATTAATTGAAGCAATGGCACAAACGGGAGGGATGCTCGCGCTTTCAACCGTTCCGGACCCAGGAAACTGGGATACTTATTTTATGAAAATTGAAAGTGCAAAATTTAAACATTTTGTTGTTCCGGGAGATACGATTATTTTCAAAATGGAGCTTTTGGCCCCTATCCGAAGAGGGATCGTTCAAATGCAGGCAACTGCCTACGTTGGTAACAAAATCGTTGCAGAAGGTGAATTAACTGCTCAAATCGTTAAGCGTTCATGAACATGGATAACAACAATAGTTCCTATATACATCCAGAGGCCATCATTGGCGAAAACGTTAAGATCAATCCGTTTTGTTACATTGATCGAGATGTGGAAATTGGCGACGGAAGTTGGCTGGGTCCCAATGTTACTGTTTTTGAGGGGGCAAGAATTGGAAAAAATGTCAAAATTTTTCCAGGGGCTGTTATTGCCGGAATTCCTCAGGATCTCAAATTTAAGGGAGAAAAAACAACTGCCGAAATTGGTGATAATACCACCATTCGTGAATATGTAACCGTGAATAGAGGTACCTCCTACGCCCACAAAACGGTAGTAGGTCGTAACTCTTTGCTAATGGCTTACGTCCATGTAGCTCATGATTGTATCCTTGGTGATCATGTTATTCTCGCGAATAATGTTAACCTGGCTGGTCATGTTCAAATAGATGACTGGGCCATTCTGGAAGGCTTGGTGGCAGTGCAGCAATTTGTTAAAATAGGGGCTCATGCTTTTATTGCGGGAGGTTCTCTAGTGCGAAAAAATGTTCCTCCTTATGTAAAAGCTGCTCGAGAACCTTTATCTTATGCTGGTGTCAATTCCATTGGACTTCGAAGGCGCAACTTCTCCACTGAGCAGATCAATACCATTCAGGATATTTATCGAATTCTGTACGTCAAGGGGTACAATCTGACTCATGCCATTGAAAAAATTAAATCAGACCTGGTGTCCTCTCCCGAAAAATCCTATATCCTGGACTTTGTCCAAAATGCTGACCCAGGAATCATGAGAGGCTTTCAGCAAATTAATGGTAGGAATGTCACTGAGGATTGAGCTACAAGATGTCAGTAAAAGATTTAAGAGAGAGTGGGTTGTAAAAAATATTTCTCATCAATTTCAAGAGGGCCAATCTTATGCCATTAGTGGCCCTAATGGTTCGGGAAAATCCACCCTTCTCAGAATGTTGGCAGGGTATTTAACCCCTTCAAAGGGTAAAGTGAAGTTTTTCCAACAGGAAAAACCCATCGATCTGATAGAAGTGTATCAATACCTAAGCTACGCCGCTCCTTATATTGAATTGATAGATGAATTCAGCCTGATTGAAATGATAAAATTTCATCGGCAGTTCAAACAATTTCAGGAAGATCTTTCTCCTTCTAATCTCATCGAATTATTGGGAATGAAAAGTTCACGAAATAAGCCCATCAAAAATTTTTCCTCCGGGATGAAGCAGCGACTAAAATTAGTCCTTAATATCTGCACCAATACTCCTATTTTACTGCTGGATGAACCTACCTCAAATTTGGATCAACAGGGAATGGCCTGGTATCTGGAACTCATTAACCGTTTTAGGGAAAATCGTCTAATAGTGGTGGCTTCAAATGTGCCGACAGATTTTGAATTTTGTGACCATCAATTCAAAATTCTGGATTTCAAGTAGCTTATAATTCCGTTTTCATCTCTTCAAGGAACCCCTTAAGCTCTTTAAGTCGATTAAGCACATTCTTTTTCTCTTTTTTTAGTTTTTGGAGTCTTTTGATTTCCAGACGTGCCCCATTGATGGTAAATTCCCTTTCCTTTACCAAATGATAAATCAGTTTGAGCTGCTCAATATTTTGAGGAGTAAATCGGCGGTCACCTTTACTGTTTTTATGGGGTTTTAAATGGCTAAATTCCGTCTCCCAATACCGGACCAGAGATTTAGACACATCAAACATATCAGCAACCTCCCCAATAGTGTAGTATCTTTTGAGTTTATCTTCTTTCATTGGCTGAAATTTTTGGGTTATTCCGGCTAAATACAGTTGAGTTTGTGAAAGATAATTTTATAGCGGCCGTACGGCTGCTATAAAATTATCTTTCACAAACTCTATTGGAACATAAGTAAATTCTGGGCAATAGTCAATAAATCAGGCAGGTAAGTGCACAAAATATTTAATACAAATCTTGTTATTTGCCTTCTAATTTATCTCTAATCAATTTATTTGCTAGCTTCGGATCTGCTTTCCCCTTTGATTTTTTCATTAATTCTCCCATAAAAAATCCAAGTAAACCCTTTTTCCCATTTTTATAGGCTTTTACTTTATCAGGGTTAGAAGCCATCACTTCCTCGATCAAATCCTCTAAAAAGGAGTGGTCAGAAGATTGAATAAGATTCATTTTTTCAGCTAAAGAAAGTGGTTCTATATCCGGATTTTCGATCAAAGCTGGAAATATCCGCTGGTAGGCAATGGCACTACTAACTTTGCCGGTTCTTATAAGATCAATAAATTTCACTAGGTTTTCCGAAGAAACTGGAAAATCAAAAATTTCTAAATTTTGATCCTTGCAATAAGGTATTATTTTGTTGATAATTAAATTGGCAGCACTCTTTGTTTGCTGACTTAAATGCTGCAGCCCTAAAAAATATTTTGCTACTCGAACATCTTCAGTTAGTAAGGATGCATCATAATCTGATAAATCTAAATGCTCGGTAAAATCCTGGTATAACTCCCAGGGTAACTTCCCCATTTGATCTTTTACAGCACGAATATATTCATTGGTGAGTTTTACAGGAGGTAGATCAGGTTCCGGAAAGTATCTGTAATCATGAGCATCCTCTTTATCGCGGATTGGAGTAGTTTGTCCTGAGTCAGGATCAAAATTAAGGGTTTGTTGCTCAATAGCTATTCCTTGTTCCAAGAGATCTATTTGACGTTTCACTTCATAAGCAATGGCCCGTTTTGCATAACGCATGGAGTTAACATTCTTTATTTCACAACGGGTGCCATATTCTGTTGCTCCCTTTAAGCGAACGGACACATTAACATCACAACGCATAGATCCCTGCTCCATATTTCCATCAGAAACCCCCAACCACCTTACCAATCTGCGCATACCTGTCATAAAGGCATCCACCTCCTCAGCCGAACGCATATCCGGTTCGGTGACAATTTCCAGTAATGGAACCCCTGCTCTGTTGAGGTCAATCAAAGAATAAGGACTGCCAGTTTCGTGAATTGACTTACCAGCATCTTCTTCCATATGGATATGGTGAATCCTGAAAGATTTATAATTATCGCCTAATTTGACCTGAAGATTTCCTCCTATACAAATTGGTGAACGATCCTGAGTTATCTGGTATCCTTTAGGCAGATCCGCATAAAAATAATTTTTACGATCAAAAGAAGAATGAGTATTTATTTCGCAACCAAGAGCAGTACCAAGTTTTACAGCGTACATGATCTGCTCCTCGTTCACAAATGGAAGGGTCCCTGGATGACCTAAAGAAATTGGACTTACCTGAGTATTCGGGTCTGACCCAAAAACGGTACTATCCCCACAAAAAGCTTTACTCTTTGAACTCAATTGGACATGAACTTCCAAACCAATAACAGTCTCATATTGATCGTAAGGCATCATATTTTCTTATCCTCTTTAAAAAATAAACATACTAATAACAAAGGTCAGGGTAATAAAGAGCACAAATATAAACAGATATGAAATATTAAGGATAGAAAATTTAATAAAGGTTTTAAAGCGTCCCTGCCGATAAAACCGACGCATAGCAATAAAGAGATAAATTAGCACTCCTAAAAAGCCAAGGCCAACAATTCCATCTGAATCTCTCCATGCAGATAAAACAAAGGCTAAAGAAATGACTAGAAAGGCAAAAGAATGATAATGGAAAGCAAACACAAGGTGCTCAATTAAAAATCGTTCTCTTCTAATGTACAAAAGCTTGAGGATAAGGGCTAGAGCCGCCATCATAACAATCACCATCCAAAGTAAATTCTTGATCAAAAAGAGGATAAAGTTTTTACCGTCTTTATTTAATTTGATGGCCTGTTGGAATTGTAGCCGAGAAATCCATCCCTTTACTTCATGCCTTTCCGATAGTTCCTCCAGGGAATACCTCATCATTTCTTCATAGCTCAGCTTAACATCTACCTTTTTAATTTGCCAGTCCTCGTTCAGATAAAAATAAGATAAGTCCATGGACCCTGTATTTAATGCTGGCAATTGAGTATATAATGTATCCATGGCGGCTTTAACAATTGCCGTATCTTCATCAAAAGTCTCTAATACATAAGTTTTGGCTGTGTCCAACTCATGTCGAAAAGCCTCCAGATAACCTCTTTTTTCTATTGCTACGTCGTCTCCATCCCTGCCATTGAAACGAACTTGATCGGCACTCAAAAAACTAATTAAAGCAAAATGAAGTAAGGCACTCACAAAAAATATTCGAAAAGGAGAGAAATATTGCTTTCGCTGCCCTTGAAAATACCGGATACTCAATTTTGCTGGAATCATTAAATGCCCTATAGTGCGAAAGATCTTGGCATCAATATTTAGCACATTCTCTAAAATATCTTTAAAGAATTCTCTTAATGTAATTCTACCATCCTTATTTTTTTGCCCACAATTCCAACAAAATCCATCAATCCGTTCTATGGGCGCTTTACAATTCGGACATTTCATATTTTGGGTATTTCATATTTTGGGTATTGGGGTATTGGGGTATTGGGGTATTGGGGTATTGGGGTATTGGGAGTGGATGAAAAATTATTAGAATACAAACACTCCTACCACAATGGTCAAACTAAAAAATATGGACAATATGATAACATAACTAAAATTGAGTATGCAATATTTAATAAAAGTTTTGAACCATCCTTGCTTGTAGAATGCTTTCATGGCCCATAGGAAATATATATACACTCCGAATACTAAAAAATTTATTAAGGGCTGCCAATATTGCGAAAGGAATAAGCCTATGGCCAGAACAAGAAAGGCAAAGGAATGATAATGAAATAAAAACACTAAATGTTCTATGTAATAGGTTTTCCTTCTAATGTACAAGAATTTCAGAATCAGAGCCACTGCCGGCATCATAATCAAAACCATCCAGGTAAAACTACCAAACAAAAAGACGGTAAAACTTCGAGGAGAGGTGATTAACTTAATCTGCTGTCGGAAGATAAGACTTTCAAACCAATGATTTGCTCCGTATATGGCCGGCAATTCTTCTAGTTTATATTTCACCAAATCCTGAGAGATAACCTGAAATGTTACCGGCTCAAAAGTTGTTATATTTTTCATCCGCAGCACATTAACTTCAAAAGTATCTCTCTTTTGAGTTTTCATTTTCACTCCCAGGCTATCCAAAACGGTACTTGCCAAGGTATCTCCATTAAACATGGTATCCACCGTAGCTATTGTACTATCCAATTCATCTAAAAAGATATCCCGGTATCCATCTCTTTTGACCGAGTCACCAATATCACTTATCTCCCGCTCTACAAATGAATTAATTCTGCCACTAGCATAATAACTGATCATCCCGAATAAAATGAGCGTAGAAACAAAAAATAAACGTAAAGGATTAACATACCTCTTCTGCCTTCCCTGAAAAAAGTCAATAGTTAGTTTTCCAGGGCGAATCAATCCCCCAAGGGTTCGAAACACCTTTGAATCAATATTGAAAATGGCTTCAAACAGATCATCCAACAACTCTCTGAGCGTCACACGTCCATCCGTATTTTTTTGACCACAGTTTGGACAGAATTCCATTTGTGGATCAAAAGAATTGCTGCAATTGGGACACTGCATTTTTTATTTCGAAATTTATGGCCATGTTAATAAACACAATTGGAATTTTCGACCTTTGCCTCTACTCACTCGACTTTTGTATTCTAACAAGTCCTATTTTTTGCTCATAAATCCATTTTCGTCAATCTGGAGTGATGTTTCGGGAAAATCTTGACGGGTAAGTTCAATTAATTTGCTTATCGCCCTTTTCTGTGGGTCAATTTTCGGGCCATGAGTTTTTTGCTGGTAGATGGGAATTACTCTTCCAGAAACAAACTGTCCCTTTTTATCAACCTGCAGCTTAATCATGGGAGCGATTCCGGCAGGTCCTCTTAGATTAAACCGTCCGTAGGTACAAAAGTTACCCAGGCTATATATAATGAAACGATCCTTATATAACTCAGCCGCACGGGTCACATGTGGTCCATGTCCAAAAACAATATCAGCACCTGCATCTACAACAGCATGGGCAAAAGAATGAACATTACCCCTGTTTTCTCCATAATATGTTTCCGTTCGACGAGGTACATTTTGATGCGAGGCACCCTCTGCCCCTCCATGAAAGCTGACCACGATAATATCGGACTCTGCCTTGAGGCCTTCCACAATTGCCTTAGCACGTGGGATATTTCTTACATCGCAAGTACCTCTGTTAGGGGCAAAGGCACAGAATCCTATTTTGATGCCTGCTCTTTCAATGACAGCAATTTCATCTGTCCCAGCCAGGCCTGCGTATGCAATATCAAGTTCATCTAAAGTCTTTTTTGTAACACGACGACCTTCGGCACCAAAATCACCAGAATGATTATTTGCAAGGCTTAATAAATCAAAGCCTGCATTTTTAAAATGTACGCCATAGGAAGTCGGAGATCTAAATACATAACAGGCATTAGGATTGCCACATCTTTTAGGAACTCCTCCTTTGTCAATAATAGTTCCCTCCAAGTTTCCGAAAGTAACATCCGCATCCAGCAGGGTATCCAGTACATCTTTTAACATATCTTTACCGCCATTTGCAGGTAGGTATGAAGAAGAAGGATAATTGGTGCCAAGCATCATATCTCCTACCCCAAGAAAGGAATAAAGAGTATCTTCCGTTAAGCCTGTTTTTTTCCCTGGCCAAATCGTATCTACAGTTTCTGACACTAAGACCACAGAAGAAGCTGAATCCTGATCAGTATTTTTATCACCAGCTGAGCAGGATAAATTTGCTAATAGCAGTATGCTGCAAAAACAAAAAAGACCTCCATGAAGAAGGTCTTTTTTCAGGTATATCTTAAACATAAAGTTATTTGAATTAATAGTCAAAGGATTGGTTGTTGGCTTTGGCAGCTTCCACCAGTTCCTGATATTCTTCAGGAGAAAGTCCGTCTAACACATAATGTATTGGATCTACTTTTTTCCCTCTTAAAGTCACTTCGTAGTGGCAGTGTGGTCCAACAGAACGGCCAGTACTTCCCACTAAACCAATTTTTTCACCTCTACTAACTTTTTGGCCTACCTTAACCAGGCTCTTGGACATATGAGCATAAAGCGACTTAAATCCATATCCATGGTCAATCTCTACTACATTACCATAAGTTCGAGAATATTCATTTCTTACTACTTTACCACCTCCAGTAGAATAAATTGGGGTACCGGTACGAGCAGTAAAATCAATTCCATGGTGCATTTTGGGACGCTTAAGAATTGGATGCATTCGAATTCCAAAACCCGAAAGTTCATTAACGCGACGTCCGTTTTTGATAAGATCAGAGCGTACTGGCTTGATAGAAGGAATAGAAGCAAACATCTTTTCCTTTTCCAATGCCAGGTTCATGATGGTGTCTAAGGACTTAGACTGAATAGCCATCTGCCGCTTTAAGCGATCTACTTTACCACGAACATTAATCATTAAATCTCCAGCATTCTTGAATTGGCGATAGTTTTCATACTCGTCATGACCTCCTGTACCACCTTCCCAAACACCATCATCAATTGGATCCATTCCAAAAATAAGACGGTGTGCATAGGCATCGCGGTCTCTTAAAGATCCTAATACTTCACCCAGCTGCCCAAGCTCTCCTTCGAGTAGCTCGTACTCAGCTTTCATTTGAACAATTTCGTTCTGAAGTGCTCTTTCTTTAGGTGATGGAAAATACCGATGAGATATCATCGTAAAGATAGCAGCTGTGAAAATTGCTGCACAAACAAATCCAAAGATTCTAAGAATTCTCGTACCCAGTGACTCTTCCACTTTCTCATACCGCAACGTATGGGTATTGTAAATAAATTTTTCCTTTCTCATGCGTGTTAAATCTTAGATAGAATTAACTAAATTTGCAGCGTTTTAATAAAAACTGCTTAGTTTGAATTTTTTTACTGAAAACTTAGTTTATTCCCTACCATGTCAACTCATATTTTATTCTGACATGGACACCAAAAATAAAAGTCAGTTGCTGAAATACAAAAATTTAGACCAAAATTTAGACAAATATTTCACTAAAAGGGGGATTACACACAATAGTATCATCAAAAAAAGGACAAAAAAAGCATTTATCACTAAATATTTTCATATAACAAATTTTTTATAATACGACATATTATTAGATTGTTCAAGTTGCGATGCAACTTGTGTAAAAGGTAAAAAGCAAAAGGTAGAAGGATGAAATTTACTAAAAAGAGCATTTTATATCATTTTTATAAGAAATCTTTCTACTTTCTTCATTTTACTTTCTATAAGCAAGTCATATAGCAATTTGCCTTTGATAAATTGGACATGATCATATTCCGAAATAATTTTATATAACATGACTTCAAAAGAGATTCGCCAACAATTCCTGGATTTTTTTGCCTCTAAAGGCCATAAAATAGTCCCATCTGCACCTATTGTAACAAAGGATGATCCTACACTTATGTTTACAAATGCAGGAATGAACCAATTTAAAGATCTGTTTCTTGGTAATCAAAAGCCTGAAAGTCGCCGTCTTGCCGATACTCAAAAATGTTTACGCGTATCTGGCAAACACAATGACCTTGAAGAGGTTGGCCGGGATAGTTACCACCATACAATGTTTGAAATGTTGGGCAATTGGTCGATTGGTGATTACTTTAAGAAGGAGGCTATTGCCTGGGCTTGGGAGCTTCTTACTGAAGTATACGGATTACCGAAGGAAAGGTTATACGTTTCCGTATTTGAAGGAGATGAAGCTGAAGGTTTAGAAAGAGATACCGAAGCAGCCGAGTATTGGAAGCAATTTGTACCAGAAGACCGCATTCTCTATTTTGATAAAAAAGATAATTTCTGGGAAATGGGAGATACTGGCCCCTGTGGCCCTTGTTCAGAAATTCATATTGATATTCGGCCGGAAGAAGAACGAAAGAAAGTTGATGGTGGTGCACTGGTAAATGAAGATCATCCCCTGGTTATTGAAATTTGGAACCTGGTATTCATTCAGTTTAACCGTAAAGCAAATGGCCAGTTAGAAGAACTACCCGAAAAGCATGTAGATACAGGAATGGGCTTCGAAAGATTAACCATGGCCTTACAAGGGAAAACATCCAATTATGATACTGATGTTTTTACTCCTTTTATCCAACATATCGAAAAGGCCTCCGGCAAAAAATACACTTTCAGCTATGAGCCCGATGCTTTAGTTGATATTGCTATGCGTGTGGTTTCGGATCATATTCGGGCAGTTAGTTTTGCCATTGCAGATGGCCAATTACCTAGTAATACCGGAGCCGGTTATGTAATTCGTCGTATTTTAAGAAGAGCAGTACGTTATTATTATACTTTTCTCGAAATTGATAAGCCTTTTTTGCATACCCTTGTTCCCTTGCTAGCTGAAACTTTTAAAGATGTTTTTCCAGAGTTAAAAGCTCAGGAAGGTCAGGTAGCTAAAGTAGTAGAAGGCGAAGAAACTACCTTCTTAAATACGCTTGACAATGGCCTAAAACGATTTGAAAACCTTGAGGCAGTGGATGGAGTCATTGCTGGGCAAGATGTTTTTGAATTATATGATACTTATGGCTTTCCCCCTGACCTTACTCGATTATTAGCAGAAGAGAAGGGCTTACAGATAGATGAGGAGGGCTTTGATAAAGCTCTTCAGCAACAGAAGGAGCGCTCCCGAGCGGATGCTCAGAAAGAGGTAGGTGATTGGACTGAGTTAATTAGTGGAGAAGAGGTAGAATTTGTGGGCTATGACGATTTAGTGGTAGGTGATGCTAAAGTTTTAAAATATCGAACCGTAAAAGTCAAGAAGAAGGATGAATATCAACTGGTCCTGAACAAAACACCTTTTTATGCCGAAAGTGGTGGTCAGCGAGGAGATAAAGGTTGGCTTTGGTTTGGTGATGAGAAAATCAGAGTCTTAGACACTCAAAAGGATAATGACCTGGTTATTCACATCCTCAAAAAATTCCCGGCAGATTTAAAATCTGTTGTCCGGGCAGAGGTAGATGTAAACCTGCGACAGGCAACTACTGCCAATCACAGTGCAGTGCACTTGATGCATGCAGCCTTGCACCGCATACTGGGAAATCATGCTTTGCAAAAGGGGCAGGATGTTGACCCTGATCGTCTTCGTTTTGATTTCAATCACTTCCAGCAGGTGACCAAAGAGGAATTGAAGCAAATAGAAGAAATGGTCAATCAGAAAATTCGGGAAAACATCCAATTGGAAGAAAATCGCAATGTCCCCATCGAGGAAGCCAAAGCATCTGGTGTCATCATGCTTTTCGGTGAAAAATATGGCGAGCATGTACGCATGATCACTTTTGATCGGAACTTTTCACATGAACTATGTGGAGGCACCCATGTTGCGGCAACAGGAGAGATTGGTTTATTTAAAATTCTTTCTGAAAGTTCAGTGGCAGCAGGTATCCGCAGAATTGAAGCTGTTACTGCTGAAAGGGCTGAGGCGTTTATTCAGGGCGAGCTATTGGAATTGCAAGAGATTAGAGGTTTAATGAAAAGTCCTTTGAATTTAGTCAAAAATGTACAGTCTCTGCAGGAAGAAAATAAAAAGCTGAAAAAGGAAGTTGAAAAATTGCTGGCTGCTCAGGCAAATGCACTCAAGGATCAACTTAAAGCCAAGACTGAATCCGTCAATGGTTTGAACCTGATTGCAGCTCGCCTGCCGCTAACGGATTCCAATGCCATCAAAAATCTAGCTTATCAGTTAGAGAAAGAGATTGAAAATGCAGTCATTGTTTTCGGTTCTGCAATCAATAACAAACCACAATTGACTGTTGTGATCAATAGAGCCTTAACCGAATCTAAAGGCCTCAATGCCGGAACCATGATTCGTGAACTGGCCAAAGAGATCAAAGGTGGCGGTGGTGGACAAGCTTTCTTTGCTACGGCAGGAGGGAAAGATGTAGGTGGTTTGGATAAAGCTATAGAGAAAGTTAAAAGCCTTTTATAATTTATTAATAATGGCGGCAGAAGCCGCCATTATTAATAAAGTTTATCTACCCTAATCGTCCACACATACTTTAAAGCGGAATTTTTCTGTATGGATCTTGGAATTATTACTTTAAATCCGTTCTCCCCAACAGCTTCCCACTTTAATTCCTTTTTACTTCCCAGCAAAGTTACTTTAGCATTTTGGGCAGGCCGGTGCGAATTGACCATAATTTCATCAGGAATAGTTTCCTCATTTTCTGCAGCCAGGTACATATAATAGGTAGTACCATCTTCTTTTTGGGTCATACAGATATTGTTTTCTTTATAAGGAGCCAATGTTTTGGTTTCATAAATAGCCTCTGAATTGACTTTCATCCAATCGCCTATTTCTTGAAGCAAATCATATGCACCTTTCTGCCACTCCCCTTCCGGAGTTGGGGCTACATTTAAAAGCAGGTTGCCTCCTTTTGCTACAATATCTACTAACAATTGAACTCCCTCTAAGCCAGACATGTATTTGGCATCTTTGGTATGGGACCAGCCGCCACCTGAAATAATGCAGGACTCCCATGGGTAATTTAGGGTTTTATCAGGTACCCGGTTTTCAGGAGTAAGATAATTTTGGTTGATCCCATGCACCGCACGATCCACTACTAAAAGGTCCGGTTGTTTTTCCCTGGCTTTTTTCACCAATTCATTCATATTAATATCCTGATTTACCATTCTATGCTTGAGATAGCCATTTTCGGTATTCGCTAGTTGTCGGTCATACCAAGATTCAATGGTTTGTTTGTCATCTTTGGCTACCCAGCCACCATCTAACCACAAAATGTCTACCTCACCATAATCAGTCATTAATTCCATTATCTGATTATGGGTAAAATCGACATACTTCTGCCATTTATCGGGATTGGCTTCCGGTTCATAATTTACGTTTCGATCACGAGGTGGATATTTAGGGTCCCAATAATTGGGATGGTGCCAATCAGGTTTGGAAAAATAAGCTCCTGTCCAAAAATCCTTGGCCCGGAAAGCTTCAAAAATTTCTTTTGTAACATTGGCTCTGGGGTTGGTAGAAAAAGGGCAGTCATTATCCGTAATTTTATAATCGGTATATTTTGTATCGAACATACAAAATCCATCATGGTGTTTGGTAGTAAAAATCACATATTTCATCCCTGCATATTCCGCCGCTGCCGCCCATTTTTGAGGATCAAATTTTGTGGGGTTAAAAGTATTTTTTAGGGCTTCATATTCTTTTACATATTCAAAGTAATTGTCAGGATTTTTGCCCATGGTTCTCTGGCACCAGCCATATTCTTCCGGACAAAGAGACCAAGATTCAACAATTCCCCACTGACTGTAAGCTCCCCAATGCATCAACAATCCAAACTTAAGATCTTGCCAGGCTTCCAATTTTTTCAAAACCAATGGGTTGGTTTCAGGAACATAACGTTCATGTTCTTGAGCGATAACATTTCCTAAAAAAAGAAGACTAAGAGCTAGAATGGGTATACATTTCATCAGGAAAATATTTTTACAATGAATTAAGGGATGATTAAAAATAAAGAGAGGAACTTAAAAATCAGGGAAAATGAATGTGAAAAAAAGTTGAAATGTTAAAGGAATGTTAATATTTTTAAAGAAAAGGACATTTGCTATCTCCCAATTTACAGTAAGCTGTAACTATTCAATAACACCACATTCAAATAATAATTAAAATCATGAAAAACTTAGCAATTTTACTCATCCTTTCTTTCCTTACTTTCTCTTTTAACCTTACAGCAGAAACTACAACAAGCGAAATAGAAAGCACTGCATGTACCTGGAAATCATGGTTCAAGTATCCTAAAAATAATGGCAGTTATGAGGTAGGTAAATCAGTGTATGTGAGAGTAGATCCTCAAAAATATCAGGACATCGAATACATGGAATTATCTATAAATGGAAAATTAATTCGTAAAGAAAGTCAATATCCTTATGAATGGGCTAAAGGAAATTCTGGTGACAACTACCTAAGACGCTTGAGACCAGGCACTTATAAACTAAAGTGTAAAATCAAAGATAGATGTGGGAAATTCCATGAGATTTATTGCACTTTCTATGTAAAAGGGAATGGAAACCAGCAAGGTGGACAGTGTGCTTACAAAGCATGGTTTAAATATCCTGAAAACGGGAAATCTTATCAAGTAGGATCCAGTGTTTATGTTAAAGTAGATGCTCAAAACTACAAGAATATTAAATACTGTGAATTATATGTCAATGGAAAACTCGTCCGTAAAGAATCTTCGTATCCTTACGAGTGGGCCAAAGGAAATGGCAATAACGATGGCTACCTTAGAAAATTAAAGGCTGGTACCTACAAATTACAGTGCAGAGTATATGATAACTGTGGGAAATATAAAGACTACTACTCTACATTTTATGTAAAGGGTGGTGGACATGACCAGGACGGACAGTGTGCCTATAAAGCATGGTTCAAATACCCTCAAAATGGAAAATATTATAATGCAGGATCTAGTGTATATGTATATGTTGATGCTCAAAATTATAAATACATCAAGCACACTGAATTGTATGTCAACGGTAAATTGGTCCGCAAAGAGAATACATATCCTTATGAGTGGGCGAAAGGTCAAGGTTCTGGAGATGGTTACCTGAGAAATTTAAAGCCAGGAACTTATAAGCTACAATGCAGAGTTTATGATACTTGTGGAAAATATAAAGATTACTACAGCACATTTTATGTAAAAGGTGGTGGACAAGTTGGCGGCGTTGAAACATGTAAATACAAGTCTTGGTTTAAGTATCCCAAAAATAATGGTACTTACAGATACGGAAGCGATGTATATGTAAGAGTAGATACTGAGAAATATCAGGACATCCAGGAAATGCACCTGTATGTTAATAACAAATTAGTACGCAAAGAAACTCAATATCCATATGAATGGGCAAAAGGAAGTGGTAACGGTGATAGCTACCTGCGCAATCTTAAAAGAGGAACTTATAACTTAAAATGTAGAGTAAAAACCAAATGTGGTCAGTGGTACGAGTATTTCGCTAAGTTTTATGTAAGATAGTGGCAGCCCTTAAATAAAAACGCCCTGCATGGATGATCCATGCAGGTCGTTTTTTATTTATTTTTATCTAAAAGTCAAGCTTAAAGTACTGGTGGAACCAAATTTTGAACTCATTATTTGTTGTGAATTGATCAAATATCCATTTTTAATGGTTCCGCATACTCTTGGAAATGCCGAAAAGCCAGACACCGTTCCTGATCCAATTAATTTGACCTTGGTAACATTATTCCAAGTATGAAAACTATTACTAAGCCACTTGGCGTATGCTTTAATAGCTTGCTCTGCATGGGGTATATTTTTCCAACCACTTATTTTTAGTTTAATTTGTCTTTCTATATTTCCTGCATTCATATACCCTAAGCCTGATGATTTAAAAGACCATAAAGACACAGGTACACTTACTGTTGGCTTAACAGCACCATTACATACCACTTGAAATTCGGGAAACAATTTCAGACCAGGTATGGTCACTCTTTTATACCAGCCCTCCCATGATTCCAGAAAAGCCCGTTCAAATGCATATGCAATATTTTTGGGTGCTCCCTTACGAGCCATTTCCCTTGAAATCAAATTCCTCAATAAACTTGAAGATTTAGGTCCTACCAAACAATTACTTGTACAAATGACCAGGTGACCATTTATTTTCGTGTTTTGAAATCTTGCACCTTGGGACCATTGAGAAACAAAACTATTGGTTCCGTTTCCAGCTGCTTCTAACCATGCGGACCAATTTGATGTACCAGAACTTGTCCTTTGTCCCTCTAAATAGGAAATGGCGACAATAAAAATGAGGGCAAATGAAAAAAGTAATTTTGGAAACTTTTTTATCTGAAAGGTATAAAATCTAAAAGTAGAAGTTGCATCATTAGCGATTTGAGAATAATTATTCATGTTGTTGGTTTTAGGATTATTAATTCTAATTAAAAGTACAATATCCTCTACTTGCAGGCAATCAGTATATAGGATAAAATAGGATTAAATGTTAAGAAAGTGTTAAAATGTCAATTGTTTGGGGACATCTGTCTTAGGTCAATTTACAGTAAGACGTAAATCATCAATTTGATAACCTCATTCAATCAACTAATAATTAGCATCATGAAAAACTTAGCATTCTTATTCATCCTTTCTTTTTTAACTTTTTCTCTTAACCTTTCAGCAGATAATAACACTAATTTTGAGGACAGTTATAATTGTATCTGGAAATCCTGGTTCAAGTATCCTAAAAACAATGGTAGTTATGAAGTAGGTAAACCAGTTTATGTAAGAGTAGACCCACAAAAATATCGCGACATAGTTTCCATGGAATTGTACATTAACGGAAAATTTGTCCGTAAAGAAAGTCAATATCCTTATGAGTGGGCAAAAGGTGGTGGAAATAGTGATAGTTACCTTCGCCGCCTAAAACCTGGCACTTACAAACTAAAATGTAGGATTAAAGACCGTTGTGGAAAATACCATGAGATTTATTGCACTTTTTATGTAAAAGGTGGCCAACCTGGTGGCGGACAGTGTGCTTATAAAGCTTGGTTCAAAACTCCTAAAAATGGAAAAACTTACCCCGTTGGTGCCGTTGTTTATGTCAATGTAGAGGCTCAAAACCACCATAACATCAAATACTGCGAATTATACATCAATGGAAAATTGGTCCGCAAAGAAAATTCTTACCCCTTTGAGTGGAATGGTAATGGAGATGCCTATCTTAAAAACCTTAAGGAAGGTACTTACAAACTAAAATGTAGAGTTTATGACAAGTGTGGAAAATACAAAGATTATTTCAATACTATCCACGTAAAAGGAAGCTGGTGGGGTGATGATAACCAACAATGTGCCTACAAAGCATGGTTCAAGTATCCTCAAAATGGAAAATACTATCCTGCTGGTTCCAGTGTATATGTCAATGTAGATGCTCAAAACCACAAAAACATCAAATACTGCGAATTATATGTAAATGGCAAATTAGTCCGAAAAGAAAATACCTATCCTTATGAGTGGGCCAAAGGTAATGGAAATGGTGATGGATACCTAAGAAAACTAAAGCCAGGTACTTACAAACTACAGTGCAGAGTTTATGACACTTGCGGAAAATACAAAGACTACTACTGCACATTTTACGTAAAAGGTGGTCAACCTGGAGGTGGACAGTGCAAATACAAGTCTTGGTTTAAGTATCCTAAAAACAATGGTACTTACAGATACGGAAGTGATGTATATGTAAGAGTAGATACTGAGAAATATCAGGATATTCAGGAAATGCACCTATACGTTAACAACAAGTTTGTCCGCAAAGAAAGTTCATATCCTTACGAGTGGGCAAAAGGAAATGGCAACGGTGATAGCTACCTGCGCAACCTGAAAAGAGGAACTTATAATCTGAAATGTAGGGTAAAGACTAAATGTGGTAAATGGTATGAGTACTTCGCTAAATTTTATGTAAGATAATTTTAAATAAAAAAAGGAGTTTGGCAAGATTGCCAAACTCCTTTTTTTTAAAATTTTACATGCTGTTGAATAAATTCTTTAGGAACAGTTGTTATAGATAAGTAAGAAGAATGTTCTCCCCCTGTGTATATTGTTTGATTGGCCTTTTGAAAGTCCATTGCCTCCAAGGGATCCTTTTTAAAATTATGGTTGACATTATACTTTGGAAAATTACTACTGGAAATATGAAGTACTAATCGCTCTTTTGGCTTCAATTCTATTCCCGTATATCCCAAATCAATTTCAAATCTATAGACCTCATCTTTTTCCAGCCACTCTTTTGACAACCTGCTATTTCGGTTTGATGCACGGATGATGCCATCTTCAATAATTCGAAGTACTCCATCAGTTTGTTGAACCATTAATTTAGCAGTAAAATCTGTATCTGGCACATCACTGGAAGCAAACAATACCACTTTCATTTCTCCTAAAATGTAAAGTTCTTCTGACAGGGTGTCCGTTTGGAAGGAAATTACATCCTCTCTTTCGATAAACCTGGTCTGATCTCTTGGACCACTTTCCTTTGGGAAAAGATGTGAATTCACCCCTCCAAAAGTGGGTACTGGATCTTCAGGGTCAAAAATATAAGAATAAGTGTTTTCAGAAGAAGGCAGACTATCTATCATTTGGTTTTCAGCATCTAAGAAAAATATATGAGCTTGTGCTTCTTGAATGGGAAATGTAGGTACATAAACCCATTTATTCATGCCCATAATAAAAAATTGATGCTGCCCTACTGGTACATTAATTCCTTTTAAATAACGATCAAACCAATTGGCTATATTAATTCTAAAATCTCTATAGGATAAAATACTTTCAGGACCAAAATCTACATCTCCAAAGCTTGTTTGAGAGTGGTTATAATTGTGTTCCCATGGACCTACCATCATATGTTGGGGCACTGAAGCATTAAAATGTTTAATATCTTCATATAAAAAGAAGGATTGCCGATATACGATATCATTCCATCCTGTAATATGCATAACCGGAACTTTTACCCTATGTGTAGCTACAGATTTTCTAGCCATTTGATGTAATAAATAGGTATCCCACTCCATTTGCTCTGCCAGGGGAGCTTTCTTGAAGATATCGTCCCATTGATCCCAGGGAACTCTTTTTTCCAGATAAAAATAATTAAGCCATGGAAACATGGTATTTAATCTGAACGCCCCTCCAGGGAAAAATAATTGATCAATATCCGTTAATCCCGAATGATTTATAATAGCTTTTATGGAAGGATTTTGGGTAGAAGCTAAAAGTTGAGCATTATAACTTGAAGAAGAGCTTCCAAAAATACCTATTTCTCCACTACACCAGCCTTGGTTCAATACCCACTCCAAGGTTTGCTCAAAATCTTTTAATTCATCAATAAAAGGAAGGTATTTTCCCTGTGATCCAAATTTCCCTCTTGGGTTTTGAATAACTACTGCATAGCCGCGACTTACTAAAAATTGGCAAAACTGCTGCCGCTCCCTAGTCCTCCGATCATATGGCAGCAAATATAAAATTGTAGGAAATTTTCCTTGCGATGAAGGAAGGTAAATATCTGTAGCAAGATGAACACTATCTTCCATAGGAACGTTGGCGACCAGAAGCTGAGGTACTCCCTGACTGAAAATAAATAAAGGAAGATTGAATAAAACCAGGAAGATTACAATATTTTTTCTCATTTTAAGATCAATTAAATTATTAAATTAAACAAAACATACGCTAGCGTATGTTTTATGACGTCCTCTAATCAAATATGGTTACAACAGACATCTTAACGATTTAAAATGGCACGTGTAAGCAAAGAAAATTGGATAATAGCAGCTCTTGATTTACTTGCTGAAAAGGGTATTGAGCATGTTCGAGTTGAACCCATTGCTCAGAACCTAAAGATAACCAAAGGTAGCTTTTATCATCATTTTAAAAATAGATCTGACTTACATTTTCAAATGTTGGGATATTGGGAAAATCGTCAATTTGATTATCTCAATCAACTGAAAGCAACTCCTTATTCCACTCCAAAAGAAGAACTAAGATCTTTATTTTTATATATAATGAAAAAAGATGTACGGCATGATATTGCGATTCGTCATTGGTCCGTAACACAAGAGGAGGTAAGAGTAAGCATTAATCGTATTGATCAGCATAGACTGGATTATTGTGCCTCAATTTTTCACAAAATGGGTTTTAAGGCTGTTGACAAAATAGCCAGAGCACAATTTGTGTACTATTCACAGGTAGCTGAACAACATATTTTCCTGGAACAAAATAATTATGATCCCCTGGAGATGTTAGAAAGGAGAATGGAAATTTTATTGCAATAAATTACCATATAATATAGAATAGCCGCGGCTATTCTATTCATATGAGAAATCTTCTTTTATCCAATAAATTTATATCCCACTCCGCGAACAGATAAAAAATATTCTGGATTTTTAGGATCCTGTTCAAAATATTTTCTAAAAGAAAGGATAAAATTATCGATGGTTCTGGTAGAGGGATACACATCGTATCCCCAAACAGATTGCAGGATCTGCTGCCTCGAAACCACTTCATTTTTTCGGTCGATCAACAATTTGAGGAGCATGGCCTCCTTTTTTGTCAGATTAAAACTGCCTGGATTACCCTCTGCCTGATAAGTAGCAAAGTTTATTTTATTATCACCAAAAGCATATATTTCTGGTGTATTTTCTGGCGACTTACTTGTTCTTTTGATCAGATTATTAACTCTAAGTAGCAATTCTTCCAGCACAAAAGGTTTGGTAAGATAGTCGTCTGCCCCTTTTTTGAGTCCCAGAATCCGATCTGTGGAGGCATCTTTAGCAGTTAGAAAGATGATTGGGACCTCCATATTGGTTAATCTAACCTGTTCACAGATTTGATAACCATTTATTTCAGGAAGCATTACATCCAGAATTAGTAAATCAAAATGCTGTTCATAAAAATACTTCAGGGCATCTTTTCCATTATCACTTGCCACAACCTCGAAATTCTCCATTTCCAAATTTAATTTGACCACCTCCCTGATATTTTCTTCATCTTCAACCAAGAGTATTCGCATCATGATCCTGTATTTAAGTGAAATTCAATATTTAAAAATATGAAGCTTAAAACAATATTTATTCGAAAGGGTTTGCCCCCTGATTAGGGGCTAAGTTTATGCAGTAAGATTTGTCATTTGCTTACTGCTGAGCCCGTTCAATTCCTCATCTGGATTTAAGGGTAGTTTTATTTTAAAAACAGTTCCTTTGGGATTATTATCCACTACTTCGATTGTTCCTTTATGAGCTTTGACAATTTGGTTCACAATATATAAGCCAAGGCCGGTTCCTTTAGTTTTTCGGGTGTCTTCATTACCCACTCTGTAAAACTTGTTGAATACTACCTTTTTTTCCTTATCACTAATGCCTATTCCCTTATCATAGACTGAAAAATAAACTTTATCGACGCCCTTCTCTAACTTCAAGTCAACTTCCGGGTCGTCATCTGAATATTTCACTGCATTCTCCAATAAATTGATGAGGACCGAGGTCAAGGCCGATTTGTCTCCATTAATTTCAATATTTTGTTCAGATGGAAAAAAGGAAAATTTGACCTTAGGATATTTAGACTCCAATTTTTCAATAATTTCCCGAAAAAGTAATCCCAGGTCAAAGGGTTCTAAATGCAATTGGTAGGCAGTTTCCAATTTGGCAGAAAGCAATAAATCATTTACAAGTCCATTGAGTCTTTCTAACTCCTTCAAAGCACTGATATTCAATTTTTCAGTTTGTGCTTTTGTCAAATCCCGTTTTAATATGGTTTCTAGCACTAAGCGAATAGAAGCAATAGGAGATTTCAACTCATGAGTAATAGATAATAAAAAATTGCGCTGCTGCCTGGCAGCATTGACCGCCTTATTATAGCCTCTGTTAATTAACCAGATTCCGATAACCAGGCTGATGACAAAAACTATGGATTCGCCTAATATCATCCATTCCTGGCGTTTATAATCTTTAGTTAATCGTTTATATTCCTCTGTTTGAAAATATTCAGCATCACTGGTAACCACCCCTTGAGCCACTAACAGGATTCGATCTTTGTCTCTTTTAGCCATATAGGCATCGCGATTTTTTACAAACAGCAATACCGACCACCAGGCAAATGCCAGCATCATATATGCAATGACTGAATAGGACAATAAACGAAGGTTAATGACTTTTTTCATAAGCTATGAATTAAGTACCAAAAAAGATGCACCCTATTTTTTCCCATCGAAAACTACTACAAGTGCTTCTTTTATTTTAGCAGCAGCTTCCTCTAAATCCGAATCCTGATGTGCAGCGGAAACAAATCCAACCTCATAGCCGGATGGTCCAAGGTAAACACCTCGTTGTAACAATTCATGGTGCAGCAACTTAAATTGCTCCATGCTTGCAGGATTGATCTGATCTGCACTTGTTATCCTTTCCTTTGTAAAAGCCAACCAGAAGATGGATCCAATATGAGGAATCGTTAAGTCATACCCTTTTTGCAAACAAAAATCTTCAATATTTTTGGTAAAAGAAGAAGTTTTATTTTCTAGAGATTCGTAGAATCCTGGTTTGAGTGTTTCTTGTAAAGCAGCATATCCGGCAGCCATCGCTACAGGATTGGCAGATAAAGTGCCTGCTTGATACACCGGTCCTTCAGGAGCAATATTCGACATAATTTTCGAATTGGCAGCATAAGCCCCTACAGGCATTCCACCACCAATAATTTTGCCATAAGTAATGATATCTGGTTGGATATTATAATAACCCGCTGCCCCTTCAAAGCCTACTCGAAATCCAGAAATTACTTCATCAAAAATCAACAGTACTCCATACTCATCACACTTTTTACGTAACAATTCCAAAAAGGAACGATCCTGGATCAACAGGCCATTATTGGCAGGTACCGGCTCAATAATAATGCAGGCAATATCTTTGGCATAATTCTGTAATGTTTCCTCCAACAGGTTAGGATCGTTTAGAGGTAATACCAGTGTTTCTTTTGCGAAAGATTCTGGAATACCAGCAGAAGTACTCACCCCAAAAGTAGCCAGGCCTGATCCTGCCTTGACCAGCAAAGAATCTACATGTCCATGATAACAACCTTCAAATTTGATGATTTTACTTTTTCCAGTCACTCCTCTTGCCAGTCGGATGGCAGACATGACCGCTTCTGTACCTGAGCTTACAAACCGAATTTTTTCAATGTAACTATTATTCTCCAGAATCAATTTGCCTAATTCATTACCTAATCGATTGGGAGTTCCAAAAGACAAACCATTTTCTACAGTTTTTAAAACATATTCTCGTATAGAAGCATGGTTATGCCCTAGAATAAGGGGGCCCCAAGAACAGCAAAAATCTAAATAGGTATTATCATCTTCATCTGTGATTCTGCTACCATTTCCTTTTTTTATAAATAAAGGAGGTCCCGAAACGGATTTAAAGGCTCTAACAGGAGAATTTACACCTCCGGGGAAATATTGCTTTGCGGCTTCAAATAATTTGGCTGACTCGGTTCGCTTAATTCCAGTATCTATGAATTCCATTTTTTCCATTTTTATCAAATAATCAAAAGGGGGTGGAATTTAAATTTTATCCCGCAAAGGTAAACATTCAGGCCCACACTTACGTCTTAATAATGTAAGAAGCTATACGAAGTTTATCGAACAACTGATCCAAAAAATATTTGCCTTTAATCCTAAAAAATTCGTTTCTTGCACTGTTTTTTATAATTCCATACTATTATGCAAATTGATGTCGGAGCCTATATTGCAGAACTACTATACGAACACCAATCAGTTATCATTCCTGGTCTGGGTGGCTTTACGTCCCAATACAAAAATGCCAATGTCGATCAGATTCAAGGAACCATAAAACCTCCATCTAAAGAGATTCGATTCAACAAAAACCTTAAGGTTAATGATGGCATATTAATTAAACACCTGACAGAAAAGCATGGTCTAAATAATGAAGAGGCTCAAAAATCTGTTGAGGATTTTGTACAACAAGTTTTACAGGCCTTTGATCGTAAAGAAATGGTTCTTTTCCCAAAAGTAGGGCGACTCTACAAAAATTATAAAGGAGAGTTTGAATTTTTGGCCGAGAACACCAACTTCAATCCTGGCAGTTTTGGATTACCCCTTATGCAATATAAGCCGGTTATTCGCTCGAAAGAAGAACTTCAACAACGCAGTCCTGCTGCCGCTATTAGAAATCCCAATGCTAAAAATAAGGAGGAAGAAATTAGTGAAAAGCTTGCCAATTGGTTTCAAAATAATTTCCCATTAATTATTTCAGTAGCTGTAATTATCATTTCCCTGATCATCTTTTTATTAATTTATGATTCTCCATCCAAAGAACCTCTGGCTAAAGATGATTTGGAAAAAGGACCTCTCAATGAAAGCCCTTCAAAAAGGAATGAAGCCACCACCCAGATTGATGAGGATTCATTAAATCAAAATCAAGCAACGACCTCTGAGGACGAGGAAGCCAATTCGGTTGTTGAAGAACCCAGGGTTTTGCCCGGGCAAAAATCATGTATCATTGTGATAGGATTATTTGGAGACCAGAATAACGTATCAAAGTTGGTAAAGAGGATTTACGATTCAGGCTTTGAACCCTTCCTGGAAGAAAGAGGTACACTCACAAGAGTAGGCATTCAGTTTGCTTATGATTCGCAGGATCAAATTGACCGAAACCTTAAAATCATCCAGGATAAGTTTGAAGAGGATGCGGTTGTGATAAAAAAATAAGAACTTCGACAAAAAAGGCTAATATTACATTAAAAAAAGAAAATTCATGCTTCACTACGAAACTTATATTTTGAATGATAAAGCCGAATGGATTGTTTTTGTGCATGGTGCCGGAGGAAGCATCGTAACCTGGAAATATCAAAAAGAAGCTTTTCGTCCTTATTTCAACCTTCTTTTTGTAGATATGAGAGATCACGGGAACTCTAAAAATATGCAGCCTGAATATTCAGAGTATAACTTTGATATTGTATGTGATGATATTCTGGAAGTTATTGATCACATTGGCATTCAAAGAGCTCATTTCATGTCCCTTTCATTAGGAAGTGTAGTCCTACAAAAAATTGATGAAAAAAGGCCTAAAATGATTGACAAAATGATTATGGCGGGTGGAGTTTTTAAAGCAGATTTAAAGATTAAGATATTCGTTCATTCCGCAAAATTTCTTAACTACTTCCTCCCCTACCGGGTTATGTATAACCTATTTTCGCTAATCGTTTTGCCTAAAAAAAACCATGCCCAGTCTCGCAGAATATTTCGCATGCAATCCAGAAAACTAGCTCCTAAAGAATATTTGAAGTGGGTAGCCCTGTACAAAGAGTTTTTTAAATTGCTAAAAAGCTTTTTTTCTCGCGAAATGAATGCCCTAAGCCTTATCGTTATGGGAGAAGAAGACCATGTTTTTTACAAAGCAGCAAAGAACTTTGTAGAACACCATACTAAAGCCAGCCTGGTTGTTTTCGAAAAATGTGGCCACGTTGTCAACATCGAACAATACGAAAAATTTAATCAGACTGTTCTGAACTTCCTACTTCCCAAACCAGCAACCAATTAATTAGTAGAAAGTAATAGGTAGAAAGTAGAAGGATTCGTCTTTCTACTTTCTACCTTTTACTTTCTACATTCTACTTTCTGCCTCCTACCTTACCAAGATAACATCCCCTTGTATCAATTCAGTAATTCCATCCAGGAATTCAACTTGGGCATAAAAGACATATACTCCTTGAGGGGCAAACTCTCCATTATACCTTCCATTCCAGCCAGTGTTGGAATTATCTCCAGGCAGGTTTTTACCCTCATACATCATTGTTCCCCAACGATCAAAAATCTGTAACAAACTAATACTTCTTACATTTTGTCCAACTAATGGACTGAAAAAATCATTCAGGCCATCCCCATTAGGGCTAAAGGCGGAAGGAGCAAATACATCTCTGCTATTATCTATAGTAATTGTTAAATTATCTGATACCTCACAACCATCCGCCGTAGAAGCTGTCAAAACAAGAGTTGTGGTTTCGGTAGGGCTGGTAAAGGGCGTTAATATTCCTGGATTAGAAACACTTCCTCCAGGTCTCCAACTAAATTGATCGGGCGAAAAATTAAGGATTGGATCCAAACGAACACTATCTCCAAATTTAATAGTCATATCAGGTCCTAAATCGATATCCAATCTGTCAGGCTCCGGAATGGTGACCACATTTACAGTAAAGCAGTCATTGACATCCTGAATAGAAAAGGAATAGGTCCCTGAAGCAAGGTCTGTTATTATGGGAGCAGTTTGATCAAGAGATCTGAAATTTTGCCCGTCAGTAGAATATTCATAAGGAGGAGTGCCTCCATTGATTCCTTGTAAAATAATAGCCCCATTATTATCATCTGCGCACAAAGGTGGAATAATATCTGTAGTAAGGGAGATCGGATCTGGCGCTACCAAATTTAGATCTCCATTGGTTTGACATCCATTAGCATCGGTTACTGTAAATTGATAATTTCCAGCCATTAAGCCTGAAATAGTATCCCCGGTAGCTCCATTACTCCAATTAACAAAATATTGAGGCACCCCACCATCGATGATTACCGAAGCCACTCCATCACTACTTTCAGGACAGCTAAGGTTAAAACCTCCAAATTCACTTACGGCCACCCCTGTTGCATCGATGGGTCGAACTTCTACCAGGGCAATTCCCTGGACAACAGGTGGACATCCGGTACCTATATCTGCACCATCTACTGAAACAATGGAATAAGAAGTAGTCTGACTTGGGGACACTTTAAGGGTCATCCCATCGGTCACTCCGGTCAGAGGTATAATGCCACCCATACCATCTGAAAGTTCCAAATCAACCATATTTGTATCAAAAACCCTAAATACCAGGTTGATTGAATCTCCAGGGCATACCGCTCCTCCACCGGCAAGACGAACCTCTACGGATTTTAAAAAATTGATGGTAATATTTACAAAGCTATCACACTGATCATTGATTACAGGAAAGACTTCCCTTCCGATAGGATTATTGACATCATAAATAGTGCCATTAATCAATAGTTGCTCTCCTTCGCAAATGGTTGTATCAAAGAAACTTTCTCTGATAAAATTAAAATCAATATCAATAAATACTAAACTATCGCAGCCGGAGGCGGCCACATACCTTTCGGTTCCACCTGGGTTGGATTCACTGTAGGTAATTCCATTGATGTCAATACTTGCCCCAGGGCACAAATTGGTCTTAAAAGTATCTCTTTTCGTTTGGATAAAGGTTAGGTTTACAAAAACAGTACTATCACATCCTTGAGCTTTGGGAAAAAACTCAGTACCCGAAGGATTATTGATATCATATACTATATTATTTATTTCCAAACTTCTACCCTCACAAAGAGTGGTACTGATAATAGTAGTAGCTGGATTATCTATATCCAGATTCACAAAAACCAGAGAATCACAGCCATTAGCACTAGCATTAGGAAAGACTTCTGTGCCAGATCGATTATTAACACCATAAAGTGTTCCATTTACGATGAAGGATTCATCAGCACATAATAAGGTATCAATGGTTTTTTGAGCTACAGGGAAAAAAGACAGATTGATATTCACTATGGAATCACAACCATTAATGGTTTGTTCATCAATTACCTCCATTCCGGTAGCATTATTTCGGTCATAAATACTCCCGTTAAAAAACAAAAAGTCTTCCTGACAAAGGATGGTGTCTAAGAATCCCTGGTCGGTAGGAACCACCGTTAGCACTCGAGTTTCATTTAAATTAACAGGACAAGTAGTTTGGTCCAGTAAGGCATCAAATGTAATCGCAATAGAGCCACTTATTAGGCCAAAATCAGCTGGGAAAATGGTAAAAGTATCTCTATTTTGATCTGCCTGAATAGTAACCGGGACTTCACCTTTACCAGCATCCAGACGGACGGGGAGTTCGAAAGGCCCCTGACCTGTAAAGTTAAGCACAAGATCATAGCCTTCATTTTGACAAACGGTTCCGATATCGGGTATTAAAACGGTTGGACTGGCACTCACTGCATTGATGGTGACAGTGATATTATTTGAGCAGCCCAGATCATCAGTAACTAAAGCGCTGTAATTACCAACTCCCAGGTCTGTTATGGTTTGCATGCCATCAAAGGCATCAACATTCCAATCTATGGTAAAGGGAGCTTGACCGCCATTAAATACCAGGGCTATTTGTCCATTTGGTACATCTTCACAGCTTGCATTTTGCTTATTTACCGTAACAGTAAAATTACAGCTGGGGTCATTAATGGTGAAAATACAATCCAGGTTACAACCATTTGAATCTGTTAGGATGAGGTTATAAGTGCCGGCCACCAGCCCGGTAACGTCCGCATCGCCGCTTGCAGCTACCATCTGCATGCCTGTAGCCGGGCCTGACCATTCAAGCGTATATGGTGCAGTACCTCCCTGAATATTAACTCTTGCAATTCCATCCGAACCATTTACAACTGTTACTGCCTGATTTTGTCCGCAGGATAAGTCAAGTGCATCCGGTTCATCAATTGTAATGGTAGCAATTTCATTACAACCATCCACATCTGTCACAGTAACCTCATAAACTCCTGCCCCCAAGCCAGTACCATTATCTTGGCCATCCAGGTTATCATCACTCCAATCAAATTGGTAGGGAGCTCCTGCTCCTGAAGTTTGCAGCGATACTGAGGCATCAGTAGCACCATTACAGCTCACAGGATTTGTGACTACTATAACGGGATTGGATTCTGTACCCAACTCAAGTTGTATCTCAACCGGGTCCGATTCACAGTCTCCATTAAAGGTGGTTGCAAAAACAGAGCCAGGGCCACTAACATAGTTTTGTGGATCGGCTATGGGATTATTCAAGTTTATGTCTGTATACCATCTTACCGCTATACCACTACTTCCACTGCGGATGGATTCATTCAAACTGGTAAGATTAAAACTACCCATTCCACCTTCATTACAGGTTTTAAAGGGGCCTGGATTATTGGCAATAGGTTTTTTGAAAACTTCTACCAACACAGGGCTCCCCAGGTTGGAAGAAATAGGACAGCCATCGGCATTGCTAACAGAAACCAAATAAAAGTTAGTGCTTTGAGTAATGGATGCATTAATAGCATCGCCATTTACGACATCTGATATCAATAAGGTATCCACTCCATTATAAAATTCTACATCGAAAGGCCCGCCGGTATTAGGAAGGCTAATCACCAATTGCTCGTTTACCAAACCGCAGCCTGAGCATTGAGTGCAATTTAAACCTATAGCCACAGGAGTAATTCCGAATGTTTCACCAGGTCGTTGATAAGAAGCACAATCAGCAAAAGTGACCCAATTTAGTGGATTAGAAATCCTCGAAAGCCATTCCAGGTGGCTTGTTGGAGTGTTGGGTGTTTGATAAGAAATATATCTTGCACTACCACCAACAGGTTCCATATGATAGCAAGGCATAACATCAGGATGAAGTCCGGAGTCCTCGGAAGTATTCGTTAGGCCCAGCCACTGTGTTTTGGTATTAAAACCATAGAGTACTCTTCCGCCGGTATAGGTGGCATCATGAAGTTGGCTACTTATTGTAGCATTACCATTATCCCATGCCCCCCCTTGTAAAATATACAATTGATCACCTTCGGTAGCCAGGTTTATATTATTCAAGCCAAGTTTTTGAAATTCCCAATTAGCATCGGGTAAAACTGCTTGAACAGGATTATTTGCCGAAGGAATTGGAGGGAAGCGAAAAACGATAAGTGTACCGGCAGGAATAACAGCAGCATTCGCCGAACGTCGAGCTAACAGGAATCCCTCACTATTGCCCCACTGGCCGGCATTAACACGTTCCCAACCATTATCGGTAAAGTGAATTTCCGTTCCAGGTTCTATGTCTACAAAACTGACAATACTAATTTCGTCCTCCCCTCCGCTTGATCCGCAGCCGCTCAAATTGGTGTTCACACCTACGACAACGATATCACCTGGATTTAACACGGTTTGAGCTTGTAACATACTTAGGTTTGAAATTGCTGCTATTAAGCAACTTGCCAGCAATGTTACAAATGGATAGTCAAGGTTCTTATACATAATCATTCTATTGTTTCAGGGATCAAATCAAGGTTTTACCAAACCCGTATCTCATAGATAATACATTTAAATCAAACGAATTCGTCATTTTATTATTTGATAAATACACTTTGATTTTACCCTTAAGTGGAGGGATAGGTTGCATATCTCTCCTTTTCTTTACAATTACTGATGTTTTTCAATTACAGATAAAGCGCATAAACGAATTAAAGCGGTAAAAATACCAAATAGAAACGCAAACTTACACTCTGAAAGTATGAAGTTTGAATAATGCTTTCCAGATTGCTTTTGAGAAAAAAAAAAATCTTTTACTGGCAAGTTGCACGATATTTTTTTACCTTTGCGTGCGTTTTTTTAAAAAGTTCTTTTAACATGAGCGGTTTAATAGAGTTTGTCATCCCTGTTCGAGGATTAGGGATTGGCATCCATCAATTTCATTTTGATATAGGAGAACAATTTTTTTCACATTTTGAAAATTCTCCCGTTCAAAATGGAGATCTGGAGCTCGACTTAAGCTTTGATAAGCGTACAGACCTGTATATCTTTGAATTTAACTTTAAAGGCAGCGTAAGAACTGATTGTGATCGCTGCCTGGCAAAGATTAATCTTCCAATTTCAGGTCAGGAAAGGCTGATTGTAAAATTCAGCTTAGACCATGAAGAGGAGGAAGCTGAAGTGATATATATAAATCCCGAACAACAACAATTAAATGTTGCTCGCTTTGTTTATGAATTCATCATTTTAGCTATTCCAATGATCAAAGTCTACGATTGTAAAGGTGAAAAACCTCCAGTTTGTAATCAAGAGATGCTTGATTATTTGGAAAAAGAAGAGCTACCTAATTCAGAACAAAAAAGCAATCCTATCTGGGAAGAACTCAAAAAATTCAATCCTGATAGTGAATAGGCTTAAAAAAATCTGGAATAAAAAATAACAGATTAAAACAACAACAAAATCGATAATTTTTAAATAAAGAAAAATGGCACATCCTAAGAGTAGAATTTCGAAGCAAAGAAAACGTAAGCGCAGAACTCATTATAAAGCTTCGCTTCCTACTGTAACTACTTGCAATACTACAGGGGAAAGACATCAGATGCATCGTGCCTATTATGATGCAGAAGGGAATCTGTATTACAGAGGAAAAATGCTTATTAAAGCTACTGAAGAGGACGACGTTTAGGTTCTTGGAAATAATTCCTTTTTTAAAATATTTTTTGGAATGAAGACACTCCTTATGTGGCTTCCTTCTATTAGGAATTACCAAGCAGCAATAAACTGATTACTTATTTGCTTGCAGGCAAAAATCAGAACGGTCAAAGTCGGAAAGTAATTTTTCCTTTTGACCGTTCTGATTTTTTTGTACTATCCAATTTGATAATATTAGCCCAAATGTATTCTTTAAATTTGCGATCCACTTAAATAAAACCTATGAAAAAGATCATCCAAACGGACAAGGCCCCAGCCCCTGTTGGTCCCTATAATCAGGCCGTAGTTCATAATGACACCTTGTATGCATCCGGACAAATTGCAATAAATCCCTCCAATGGAGAATTGGTGACCGATAATATTGAAGACGAGACCCATCAGGTGATGACCAACATAGCAGCTATTCTGGAAGCCGCCGGCCTTACCTTTAAAGATGTTCTTAAGTGTTCTATTTTTGTAAGTGACATTAATAATTACAGCCGGATCAATGCAGTATATGCCCAATATTTTGACGAAGAAAATGCCCCGGCAAGGGAATTAGTTCAGGTAGCAAACCTGCCTAAACTTGTCAATGTGGAAATTTCTGTAATTGCTGCCTTTGCCTAAAACTTACCCATCATGGAAAAGAAAAAACAGGTACTTTCTTGTATTCAACCAACCGGAGACATGCATTTTGGCAATTATTTTGGCGCTGTCAAAAATTGGGTTGACCTCCAACAAAAATATGATTGTATTTACGGAGTAGTAGATTATCATGCAATGACTATGCCCTACTCTCCAAAAAAATTAAGAGAAAATACCTGGGCTCTGATTTTCAACTTGATTGCCACCGGTATTAAACCAGAATTCCTCTTTATTCAATCTTTGATTCCAGAACATGCTGAATTGTGTTGGATTTTCAATTGTTTCGCCTCATATGGACAATTGACCAGGATGACACAATTTAAGGATAAAAGTACCCATGGTAATGAACAGGATTCAGGTGGCTTCATCTCTGCCGGGCTGCTAGATTATCCGGTACTGCAGGCAGCAGATATTCTTATCTATCAGGCAGATTATGTTCCGGTTGGAAAAGATCAGGAACAACACTTAGAACTTTCCAGGAACATTGCTCAACGATTCAACAATCAGGTTGGCAAAGAATATTTTGTACTTCCCGAAACCTTGTTTACTGAAGTCCCTAAAGTAAAATCCACTGCGGATCCAAGTCGAAAAATGAGTAAAAGTGCAGGAGAAAAACATTATATCAATGTGTTTGGTGATGAGGCCAGAATCCGAAAACAAATACGGTCAGCAGTTACAGATACAGGGGATTCCACCAGTGGTGAAATGAGTGCAGGAATTCAGAATCTTTTTGAATTGCTTAAAGCTGGTGAGCAATTAGATGCTTATGATCAATTGATGAAAGAATACGAAAATGGCACACTAAAATATGTGGCTCTCAAAGATGCCGTAGCCGATACCTTAGTAAACATAAGTAATGAGTTTAAAGCCAGGAGAAAAGAGTTGGACAGTAACAAAAAGGAGGTCAAAAATCAGATCAAAGCCTCTTCGGCTAATATTAGGAAAAAAGCTCAACAGACCTTAAGGGATGTCAAAGAATTGTCTGGTTTGATGAATGTGAAATTTTAATAAAGATGAAAATTATTTGTATTGGTCGAAATTACGCTGAACATGCTAAGGAACTCAATAATCCAGTTCCCAAGAAACCTGTGGTTTTTATGAAACCGCCTTCTGCTCTTTTAGTCAATAATAAGCCATTTTATTATCCCGATTTCACACAAGATCTACATCATGAGATTGAGGTAGTTTTAAAGATTTGTAAAAATGGCCGGCATGTTCAATCCGATTTTGCCCATACCTATTATGATCAAATTGCTCTTGGAATAGATTTTACAGCTCGTGATTTACAAGCAAAATGCAAGGAAAAAGGGCATCCCTGGGAAATTGCCAAAGGTTTTGATGGTTCGGCAGTTCTTAGTCCTTTTGTGCCAATGGATCAATTTGAATCCTCATCTATAGCATTTCATCTGGAAAAAAATGGCCAAAAGGTCCAACAAGGAAACACGAAAGATTTGATCTTTTCCTTTGATGAGATCATTAAATATATTTCACAATTTTTTAAACTTCAAGTAGGAGACCTCGTATACACAGGTACTCCTGCCGGAGTAGGTCCAGTAAACATTGGAGATACCCTGAAAGGCTTTTTGCATACTCAGGATGGAACTAAAGAAATGTTTCACTGCGCCATAAAATAAAGGGTTAGGCACATACCAGCATTAAACAGGTAGTGAATTTCCCACCTCCAGAAATCCAGCGTCGTATACTGACTTGAAAGAATTATCAAACTTATTTCTATTTTTGCGATCAAAAAAATAATCAATGCCATATTTATTTACTTCAGAATCCGTTTCAGAAGGCCATCCTGATAAAGTTTCAGATCAAATATCAGATGCCTTAGTCGATCATTTTATTGCCTTTGACCCTAGCTCAAAAGTTGCATGCGAAACACTTGTCACCACCGGACAAGTTGTTCTTGCCGGTGAAGTCAAATCTGATGTTTATCTTGATGTCCAAAGTATAGCAAGGGATGTGATCAAAAATATTGGATATGTAAAGTCTGAATACATGTTTGAAGCAAACTCTTGTGGAGTTCTTTCTGCCATCCATGAGCAATCTCCTGACATTAATCAAGGAGTTGAAAGGGCCAATCCAGAGGATCAAGGGGCAGGTGATCAGGGGATGATGTTTGGATATGCAACTAATGAAACAGATAACTACATGCCTTTAGCTCTTGATCTTTCACATAAGATATTAAAAGAATTGGCTGAAATAAGAAAGGCTGGTGAAGTCATGACCTATCTAAGGCCAGATTCAAAAGCACAGGTAACCATCGAATACTCAGATGACAACGTTCCATTGCGTATCGATACAATAGTTGTTTCTACTCAGCATGATGATTTTGATGAAGACGAGTTGATGCTGGCACAAATAAAAAATGATGTAATTGACATTGTCATTCCAAGAGTTAAGGAAACCCTTAATGATAATTTACGCAAACTTTTCATCGGGGATATCAAATATCACATTAACCCAACGGGTAAATTTGTTATCGGAGGGCCTCACGGAGACACAGGCTTGACCGGCCGTAAAATTATTGTGGATACTTATGGCGGTAAAGGGGCTCATGGTGGTGGAGCATTTTCTGGGAAAGATCCTTCAAAAGTGGACAGATCTGCTGCTTATGCCACTCGTCATATTGCCAAAAACCTGGTAGCTGCAGGAGTTTGTGATGAAATCCTGGTTCAGGTTTCTTATGCTATCGGAGTAGCCAAACCTACCAATATTTACATTCAAACCTATGGAAGTGCCAAGGTAGGTTTTTCGGATAGTCAAATTGCTGAAAAAGTAACCGATATTTTTGACATGCGTCCTTACGCCATCGAAAAAAGACTGAAACTACGCACACCAATTTATTCTGAAACCGCCGCCTATGGCCATATGGGACGTGACTCTGAGACTAAAACTGTAAGCTTCACAGATGGGTCTGGCAATGTTAAAAATATGGAGGTGGAAACCTTTACCTGGGAAAAACTTGATTATGTGGATCAGGTGAGGCAGGCTTTTGGATTATCATAAAAGAAGCTATCCAATATGCCTTTATAGGCATTCACAAAGAAGTGAATTGCCACTGGTAAACGCTGATTTTGCTGATTTTCTCTGTTAAACTATTGGTTAGTAAACAGTGGGTATCAGCTCGATCAGCGCTAGTCAGTGGCAATAATATTCTTTCTATTTTAACTCTGAAGGCAGACCAGATAATGATTTTATTCCACTACTAATGTACTATTTACATCTCCTCTCCTAGTCAGGAAAAAATCAACCACCTGAGAATCCGAATTCAATTCAACTCTCTTCCATCCCGCTTTTGAAATATTATGAAAGGAGCTAAAGTCCGGATTAAAAACCCAATCTTTTCGAATAAACTGCAGTTTCCCTTCTAAGAAATCTACTTCCCCTAATACCACTTTGGTCATTACCAAAAGATCATGGGCAGTAATAGTATCGGATCCATCCATATCTGCACCAATGAATGCATATGGAGTTTCTAAATCTCTTTCTCCTTGCAAATATTTTCTGGTTAGGACGATATCCATTGTAGATACGCCATTGTAGACAGAGGCCTTATAGCGCGGCCGCACATAATAAACCGTATTCGGTTCTAGCTCTCTGAAAGCATATATCCCATCCCTATCGGTTGAATCAATTCTAATTAAATTGCCCTGCTCGTCTAATAAATCAACAGCTACATCTTTAGCCGGATAACTTCGTAGGGTTTCAATACTGCCACTAATTTCTAATAGAGCCTGAGCTTTTAGCCCTGAAAAAACAGAAAAAGCAAATATGATAAATAGAAATTTCTTGTTCATGCTTAGTTAATTTTTGCTGAATTATTTACATCTCCTAATTTGACACCACGAGCATCAAAATTTATTACCTCACCGGTGATATTCACTGGTATCAAATCTTTAATGTCCTTTAAAACTTCTTCAGGTGTTCCTGAAGGAATGTCCTTATCAGGAATAAAAAACCAGGAAATTCCATCTGGAAATTCTTTTTCTACTCCTAAAATAAGTCTTCTAAGGTGAATCAGATCAAGCGTAGTGATGCTGCGAGTACGATTGACATCAGAAGCAATTATTTGATAAGGATCCTTAAAAGAATCTTTGCCTAAAATATGGCGCACCATCTGAACTAAATCATAGGTCGAAACGCCATCAAGGGAATTTATTTTTCTATTTAATCTTAAATAATAAGTCGTTTTGATGGGTAAACCACTAATTGAATACCTTCCATCTTCGCCTGAAGTACCCGTCCCTAATAGATTATCATTCCCATCCAGGACGTCTACAATTACCTGAGTCATGGGTAGATCTTCAGCAGATTTAACCGCCCCTTGAATGGTCACTTGTGCATTTATACTAAGGGCGGAGCCAAAAAGAAAAATGAATAGATAAAATATTTTTTTCATAATGATAAGTTTTCCCCCAAAGGGAGGGGTTGTGCATTTTTTAAAAAGAAAATTTGATTTTCTAAAACCGATTTGCAACACAACCTCCTCCATAAGGAATCATGGGATTAATGAATTATAATGAAGGGTTTAAAAACAGCTTGACCTTGTGCTTCAAGCTTGATAAAGTATAGACCGGCATCCAACTTATCGAGGTAGATCTTTTTTTCAAAGTTCATCTGTCTCAATACTCTTCCCTGAGGAGTCAGAATTGTAATTTTCTCAATATCCGTACCTTGATTTCGAATCAGCAGATAATTGGTTGCTGGATTAGGAAAAATTTCAATATTATACTCATTCAGGATTTCGGTTGTAGGTGTTGTTTGCTGCTGAATAATTACTGTACTTGGAGTGGCTGCGGTGGGGACGGCCTCCTCATTTACATCAATAGCAGTAATGTTTTCTACTCTAAACTGTATCATATTATCTCCTTCCAATAAAATGATATCTTCAATGGTAAGGTGAAGACTGGCAATGATTCCTTCACCTGAGATGTTTCTGCCGTCGATCCTGGTCATCGCAATATCAATTCGATTATTCTCCGGATCATTGCGTTGAAGAGTTAATAGATTATCTCCCACAGTCCCTAACCAGGTTGAGCCAAATGCTGCATATGCTTTTTCACTATCTATTCCTTCATACTCATAAAATATTGAAAAAGCCAGACCATAAATTTCTTCCGCCGGGTCCTCTGTGGTACCCAAAATAACATCAAAAGTATTTTTACCTGGCCGAACTTCTTCTCTGGCAGCTACAAACAAGGGTGCTCCAACATTTGATTCAAAACGAACAATTCCTTCATCAACAGGAGCTTCATACCAAGGTGTCGTTTTTCCCCAATTTCTAATAATGGCAGCAGTGTCCAAGGCCTCTATTACTCCATTACCGTCTGCATCTATATGTTTGTAATTAAGAAGTGTAAGAGGAGTATTACTTTGCCAATCTTCAATACGATTAGGTTTCCATTCAAGATTACCAAAACTGCCCCTTTCTAAGCCTGTTGCATTATAAGCCAAACCAATATTTAGCAAGTCCTGATGGTTAGCAATCCCATTATGGTCGGTATCTCCTGGCCACACAAAATTTCGGGTAATGGTAACACTACCATTATCTACATTAAGCCCAAGGATTTCCAAATCACTAGAAACTACTTCAATAGGTACAGGATTTCCATCTATTATGATATTTGAAACATCTCCTTCCTCGCCTTTTACTGAAAAACATAATACATATAAAACTGAGCTGTCTGGAAGATTTATACCTACCCCAACCTCACTAGCTGTCCAGGCAAAATTTAAAGTATCTTCATTGGCAAAAAAGTTGCGTGCCTGTAAGCCTGGCAAATCACCAATAATAACTGAGTCCAGACTTAATACACTCGGATTCCAATGATGGGAATACTGCAAGCCAACAATATTTTTAAAATTTCGGGTGAATACCGGCACACACACTGAATGATTTTGTGCAGCTTCCACATCAGGGATCAATAAAGTTAAGCGATCACTAAATCCTGTACTATCTCGAACCGTAATACTCCCATTGTTTAATTGAGGGTTGAGATTAGCATTATCACTTTCAAAAACCAGATCATTCCCAAAGCTAACCAAGGTACTGCCAGCTTGTATGCCTTGAAAACAAATTTGAACCAACTGTCTCCTTTGGAAGAAGCTAACCGGATTCTGATCGTCCATCCATTTGAGAGAAAGCTGACCTCCATTGTTTTGATTTACCTCCCAGTTCCCGACACCAAACTCTCCAGTCAAATCTCCTTTAAGAGAATTGTAGTTTATGATATCACTGTCCCAGGTCAGGTTTAATTCTAGTTTTCTGAGTCCCTCAAACTGCTCTCCATCTAAAGAAAGGCAAATTTCATCTCCTTCTTCGCCAGAATTTTGATCTAGTCTAAGGACAGCCTGGGGACGAGCCTCACCAATATTCACCAAGCCATTCCTGGTTACAACTGGGACCCATTGATCAATATTATTGAAGGATTCGACGGGAAGAATAACATCTGAAAATCTGACCTCCGCTACGCCAGCCTGTTTAGCCGTAAAGCAAAGTTCATAATGTGGAATCTCATCAAAAACAGTAGCTCCCTCAATCTCGTGACCAACAAAGCTTAATCGCCCGTCTTGCTCGGTATCAATAAGCCAAAACCTTGCATTCTCTCCTACTTCAGATGGAAAAACACCATTTTCTAAATTTATCAAGTCTAGCATTGTGGTATCCCATTCCAAAGCATATTGCAGGGAACTTATGTTTTTAAACTCTCTGCTCCGAACAGCCATACAGATTTTATCACCAGGATTACCCGCTACAATGTCTGCATGCAAGAATAGAGTATCTGGCGAACGCAAGGTAATTCTACCATTATCATAAGAAGGATGCACCACATCATCGCCATCAAATATTATCCTGGTTTTTATGTCTTCAAATTCTATATTCGAACTTCCTCCTTCTGAAATGGCTATGAAACAGGGTTGCAATAAGACCTCACCGTTCTCAAAATCCACGGCTTCAGCATAGCGTCTGGTCAAAAAAATGGAATTTCCTTGTTCATTATAAGTCAGTACTGTGTTTTCTTCTCCTGGTAAATTGCTTATCTGGATTTTGTCCAGATTCACAATTGAAGAATCCCAGGTAAGCTCAATATCAAATCCTTTTACTCCTTTCAGGCCTGCACCTGTAATGTCCAAACAAATTTCTTCTCCTTGTAAAACTGTATTATTTGAAATACTCAGCTTTGGAGAGGCATCTGTACAGGAATCATTTTTCACTTCAATGCTCTCGGTCAGGACACAACCATACAATTCATCAATTATGGTCACAGAATAAGTTCCTTGGGCCAAATCAGTCCGGTCTTCATTTGAATTATTATCCGACCAAACAAAATCATAAAGACCTGTTCCACCTGTGATACTTAAATCAATGGCACCAGTGTTCTCTTCACATGAAGTATTGGTAATGGAGGCAGAAACATCCAATTTAGACTCACTTACTAAAAACTCAACTTCTAACTCCTGCTGGTTTGCATCTGTCACCAAAAGTCGGTATCGCCCTTCGCTTAGATTTTTAATGGTATCCGTTGTAGATACTATTTCTTCATCTTTTGACCATTGGTAGCTATATGGCCTGGTGCCTCCTTGAATGTCAGCAGCATAGCTAGAAGCCGAATTACAGGCGACTTCGAAAATACAAGGTGAGATCAATTCAAGGGGAGGAACCTGGGGAAAATCACCTATAAAAATACCACCACTTGTGGTAATAAAATGATCGAAAGCCTGGGGCCCAGGCCACCCTGAAAGTTCGGTCATCGCAGGCGAAGATGTAAAAGAAACCGGAGCAAAGGTTCCGGAATTTCCTTTTACCTCAAAACAAATGGAAAAGATAGCCTCATCTTCGTTTAGGCTAATTCCATCTTGATTGATGTCTACATTGAACCAGACGAAGGAAAGTTTTCCCTGAGATAATAGTTCCGTGGTGGTGTTAAAATTGTTGAAAGTCAGGTTAGGCAGGTTGTAATTATCCAGGCTTGAAAAATCAAGCTTTTCGGGATCCCAGTTCAGCGTAAACTGAACCCCTAACATGTCCTGAAAGGATTTGGTCTTAATGTCTAAACAGACAATATCGCCAGGATCGGCGTTTTCATGCTCAATATAGATCACTTTACAGTCGGGTGATGCTTGTCCGTAAAGCAAAATTAAGCTACTGAGAAAATAAAAAATTAAACTGTAAATAAGCTTCATGGGACTAATAGTTTTGGTGTTGTCCTGTTAATAGTATAATCACATTACAAATCTAGAATAAGGGCAAAGAAAAAAAAAGTACATTTTTGTCAAATTATAGAAAAATTTAATTTAAAATCATTAAATTTAATACTGAAAATCAATGATTTACAACAAACAAAACATTTGTGCGCAATTCAAAACTTATTAAACTACTTAATCATATCTCCCCTCGAGAACAGAAGCAGTTCGAAGATTTTGTTTTTTCGGGCTATGTGACCAAAAATGAAAGGCTAAAAAAGTTATGTGGAATTATTTTTGAATCCTATCCAGATATAGATCAGGGGAATTTAGATAAGGCATACATCTATCACCTTATTTATGGGGCAGAGCCTTATGATGAAAAAAGAATGAATAACCTTATCTCTGATCTTTTTCAACTTCTGGAGGAGTTTTTGATTTATCAGCAAATTCGAAATAAATCCGGCTTAAAAAAGAGAATACTAGTAGAAGCTTTATTGGAAAAAGATGCCCTCTACTTCCTTGATGGTGCGGTACGAAAATATGAGAAAAAACTCCAAAATATATCTGAAAAAAGCTTTGAAGCTTACTTTGAGAAGGTAGCCTTCCACGAATTAGTAGATCAATACGAATTGGTACAAGGTAAGCGATCCTATGATCAAAATCTTCAGCAAAAGAATGATGCCCTGGATCTTTATTATTGGTGCCATAAATTTAGCATTGCCTGTGATATGGCGAGTCGGAATATTGTGACCCAATCTGGATATACCTGTCATTTTTGGGATGATTTAATCCGGCATTTTCAACTGAATAAGCTCCAGTTGAGGGATCACCCCGTTTTACAAATTTATTTCAGAACCCATAAAATGCTTACGGACTTTGGAACAGTTTCTCATTATTTTGATTTAAAACCCCTACTCTACCAGCACATCAATCTATTTCCTGATCATGAGATCAACAACATATATAAATATCTTTTAAATTATTGTGTGCGAAAAATCAACTTTGGAGAAGAATCATTTTACCGCGAAATACATGAGCTTTATAAAATTCTTTTACAGCAGAGAATAATTTTTCAGAATGGATACCTCACTCAATGGACTTACATAAATATCATCACTGCTGGTATTCGTTTGAAGGAATATCGATGGACCGAGGGTTTTATTTTTGAATACCGCAATGCTTTACTTCCTGAAAACAGGAATAATGTTTTCAATTATGGTTTATCGGCTTTGTATTTCGAAAAAAATGACTACCTAAAAGCATTGGGTTATCTGAATACAGTTGAGTTTACTGATCCATCTTATCACCTCAGGGCCAAAATTCTGCAATTGAAAAGCTACTTTGAATTGAAAGAAGAGGAGGCCATGCTTTCCTTAATTGATGCTTTTCAAAAGTACATTAACCGAAGTAAAAATATTCCTGAATATCAAAAAAAGGCTAATCACAATTTCCTGAAATTAACCAAGCAGTTATACAAACTTAGAATCCAACGTGACACTACCCATAAGTTAGTTTTTGCCCGGAAACACCAGTCTATTCTGGAAGAATTAAAAAAGATGGAGCCTGTCGCTAATAAGAAATGGTTAAGAGAAAAGGCAAATGAGTTAACGGGTTCACGGGTTCACGGATTCATGTGATTTATAAAATCCATTCCCATATACCCGTGAACCCGTATATCCGTATATCCCTATACCCATAATCACTGCTTCAACCAATCCTTTCTCCTTTTCAGAGCTTCCTCACTTATCTTTTCACCGGCATCTTCAAAAAGCATTACTTCGATACTATGATTTAGTTTAGGTGAAAAAGAAGAGGAACTTTCAAGTCCATTTTGTAAAAACTTAATTGAATAAGATTTTCCAATTTCTAATTTGCTGCACACCGATTTAAAAGTATCCCTGTCCTTTATCGGAGTGCCATCGATTTCAGTTATGACATCACCTTTATTTAAACCCGCCTCATAAAGTGCATAACTCTTCAGGATATTCCCTTTTATAATAGCTCCTTTGTCATTAAAATCGACGGAAAGTCTATTGATCAGTGCCTCATCCGGGAACCTGGGCCTTAGCAGGATTCCAAATTCTGCCAGCAGTTTTTGGATATTTGGTAATTCGCTCTGATAAATATAGCGGTTAAAGAAATTTTTGGCGAAACTGGCATCTCCAGTAACCTCAGCCAAAGCCTTTTCCAAATCCGGGATGTCGTAAGGTATTTCTGGTTCCCCATAATTTTTCCATAAAAATTCCATAACATCATCCAGGCTTTTACCTTCAAAACCAAGGCGAATTCTCAAATCTAATGCCAAACCTAGAACCGCTCCGTATGAATAATAGCTGGTAAAGGTATTGATATGATTATTTTCATCAACGGCCGTAGCTGCATCTACAAAGGGAGCATGCTGACTCATTTGGATGGGATTGCGATAAGATCGCCCTGGAAAATTTATTACATAATTTAAAGTACCTGTTAAGCCTTTTGCATAATTATTCAGCTCCAAAATTCCCGCTCGACAAAGGCTTAAATCATCATAATAGGAAGTAAATCCTTCAGCAAACCACAATTCTCCAGACATATTGGCTTTATCAAATTCGAATGGTTCAAGTGAGTTGGGTCGTATTCGTTCCACATTCCAGCAATGAAAAAATTCGTGAGACACCGTTCCTATTAGTCCCTTTGCATTTTGGGCCAAATTACCTTTGCTAGAGCAGATGGTTGAATTGCGGTGCTCCATCCCGTCACCAAAAACCCATGGGTTATAGGCCAGCAAGAAGGTATATTTTCCAAAATCGAAGTCAGGTAAACTGCCATAAACAGCTTTTTGTACTTCCACTACCTGTTTAACCCACTCAACATAATTATCTAGTTCCTCCTCTGTGCCTTCATGAAGCATAGCTACCTCTATGGTATAATCCTTTCCATTAGATGAACTTGTCCAGGACCTGAAATCAATAGGACCTACAAAGGTTGGGCTATCAAAAAAGTAGTAATAATTAGGAGACCAAAACTCTGATTTTGATAATTTTTTCAGTTGGGTGGCCACATTCCAATCCGGGTATTCGCCCAAATCAAAATTTAATTTGACGGGACGGCCTTCCAGGCCTACTCCATAAATGAAGGTAGCCGGCATATTGAGGTGAAGTTTTCTATTGTCAATGCCGGTGTAGGTCCCGTCGCCGTGATTGCCAAAAAGTGTGTACTCAAATTGCACACTCCCATCATGTCCGCTGATCTGCCATTCTGTTGGTTTTGTTTTGACTACTTGCAAAGGGTTGCCTTGTCCATCAGTGGCCTTAACCTCATAAACGTTTTTTGCAAAATTATGAATGGCATATCGCCCCGGAGAAGATTGGGGCATCCTTACTAGCAAAGCTTTCTTCGGTAAGGAAGGAAAGGTAATGACTATGTTCAGTTCATGGTGATGGATTTGATCTAGATTGACCTGATACTGAATTTCAGATTGTGATTTTAGGGAAATAACTAATAATACAGCCAGTAAAAAGAGGGTGATTTTTTTCATAAACAGTCTTTTTCTAAAAGTTAATAGCTGCCGTAAATTTAGAAAAGATATTTGGGTTATTGGGGTATTGGGGTATTGGGTATTGGGGGCTTATAGAATTAGTTCTTTGTTTGAATTGATTAGATGTTGAAATTTTGGGTAGTGTTCAATAATGTTTTTTCTAATGAACTCAATAGGGACATCGGGGAAGTGTCCGTAGTCATCCAGGTATTCCATAAACTTTCCTCCCTCTTTATCATATTCCTGAAAAATAGAATCTTGCTCACCTGTAAATTCAAGGGGGGCAACATTACATTTGGCACACAGGGATGCATTAAAAGCGGGAGAAGCCTTTAGCCATTGATCATCCAAATAGATATTCACCATACCATGAGGAGTCATTTCGTTGGTACCAAATTTTTCTTCCAATCTTTCTACGGCGATGTGGTTTTTCACTTTTGCCAGATGAAGGCGAGCAGGTATACCTAAACCCCTGAGGCAGGCTATCAACAAAATTGACTTGTCAATACAATGTCCTTCCGCCTTTTGAGCAATATAGCTGGCTTTATAATGATCCATTTGAAAACTTATACGATACGGATTATACCTCCAGCCATCTCTTACTTTTAGATAAGTTAAACTTGCTTTTTCTTTATCACTAAGGCTTGCTGTATTGAATTCTTGAATTAAATCCTGGATAACTGGTGATTCAAAATCAAAAAAGAAATCGGATCTGCTGTAAATCATGGCTTTGGATGTATCTTTTGAACAAATTTTATCATTTTATTTAAAATGAAAAAAAATTTAGGGCTTTTATCCTGATTTTAGCAGTCTTTTTACCTTTTTGATTCAGAATCTTTCTTTATTCAATTTTCATTTTAATTCTTAATCTGATATCCTTTCGATTTTATGATTTAACGCTTGAACGGTTTCTTTCATTTGTAGCATATGCCGTTCGATATGATTGAGATTAAAAACGATGGCTTGGGGCAATGTAAATTTAAGAGCCGATCCAATAGCTGAGTGCAATTTACCTCGTGAGCAATCTTTGGTTCTGCTATTTAATAGCAATTGTTTTAAATGATGCATGTCATTAAAAAAAGTGGAAAAAATTTGCTCTTTTTCTGCATTTGTCATTTTTTTCAAATCAAAAACAGGCTGAAAATTAGTAAAGGTTTTCATTTTCCATTTCCGCTGGCCATTCTGCGGTGCCTGCTGGCGGATCAAAAATCCTTTTATACCATTGATATTCATCTCATCTTTTGGTTCGGTAAGGGAAGGAAGGACCTCCAGCAAAGTGGCCATGCGATCTCGATACAATTCATAAGCCAGATTCAGATGTCCTACTATTTCGATCAAACTCCAATTATTAGGGGCAGGACGTTCGATCAATTCAATCAGATCCTTATTTGAATAGGTTTTCATTTCTTGGACGTACTGGTTTAGACGCTGGATTTGTTGCTGCACAGATGTTTTCATAATGTTTCTGATTAATATTTTGATGTTAATACAAATGTGCAGTATGCTAGGATGAAAAAAATTGATCTGGATCAATTTTTTAGCAGATGGTATAAAAAATAAGGTAAAATGACTTTTTAATATTTTACGGTGGCTCGTAGTCTGCTAAAAGTTTCTGGTGTCATGTTCAGGTAGGCAGCCAGGTATTTTTGAGGAATTTTCAGTAGTTCCTCCGGACAACGCCGCATGAAAGAAGTGTATCTTTCCTCCGCTGAAAAAGTCAGTAACTCTACTTCTCTACTTACTCTTCCTATGAGTATATTTTGAAAAAAAATCCGGCCCCATCGATCAAATTCCGGATATTTTTCAAACATACTTTGATAAGCCCTTAAAGGAAGACATAACATACTGGAAGGACTCATTGCTTCCAAAAAAAAGGCGGCTGGTTTTTGTTTTAGGAAAGAATCAAAAACACCTGAGAAGTTTCCTGTGAAGGAAAAACCAAGAATAACTCGTTCTCCTTTATCACTTATTAGATAAAGCGCTTGTACACCTTCCAAAACAAAATAAAAATACCGTTCGACCTGCCCCCCTTCCGTGATTAATTCTGATTTTTTGAAAGATTTTTTTATCCACCACTTAGCAAACTCTTCTTTTAGAGGATCAGGGAATTCAAACTGAAAGGCCTTTTGAAGTTGATCGTATTCTTCATTGGTCATAATAAAACAAATTATTCTCTACTAATCATTTTAACAGGGCTGGTCGAAATCGTTTTCCAGGTCTGAACACTAATTAAAAGAATAACCATCATAAAAATTAAAATCACTGCTACAACAAAAATACCTGGTTGAAGCTTGATATGAAAGGCAAATTCCTTGAGCCAGCTACTCATAGCCAGGTAGGCCAATGGGAGGGCTATAATAATAGCTCCTAAAATGGGCTGCAGGAATTTTCTCGTGAGCAGTATTAATATATCCATTCCTGAAGCTCCAACCACTTTCCGAATACCAATTTCCTTTCGTCTGCGACTTGTAATATAAGCAACCATGGCAATAAACCCTAAACAGGCAATGAAAATCGCAATAATAGAAAACCAAGAGAATAAAAGCAGGAGTCGAGATTCTTTCTGGTAAGCCTTTCCAAAAACTTCATCAAAGAAGACATACTCAAAGGGATATTGATCAGATATTGAGCTAAGGGTTTGTTTGATGAAATCAATAGATTGAGTAATATTGTCAGGGCTAATTTTAATACTCAGCTGAGATAAATTTTCGGAGTTTTCCAATTTGAAATAAACAGGCCGGTAGGGTTGTGTAAGATCATGCTGATGAAAATTTTTGATGACTCCCACAATTCTACCCTCATCCCTCCGGTTGTCTGAACTGCCTCGATAAATGACTTGACCAACCGGATCCTCGATCCCCATTTGCCTTACAGCTTCTTCATTGACCAGGAAATGGGCCTCTGTTTCATTAAAAGTTAAATTAGAGAAGTCTTCTCCATCTATTAATTCAATATCGTAGAGACGGGTAAACCCTTGATCAACAGGGTTAAAATAGATGGAAAGGTACTGATCTTGTCCTCCCTCCCAATTAATAGAAGTCTGAGAATTAATATTATTCGGAAATCTCCAGGAAAAAGCCACCTCCTGAATGTTAGAATGATTCATCAATTGAGAGCGGATGAGTTCTGATTTTTCCTTCCATCGAGTATCTCGCAATCTAATCCCAATAATTTGCTCTCGATCAAAGCCCATTTTCTTATTATGGATAAATTGTAGTTGTTGGGCCACCACCAAAGTTGAGATGATTAAAATGGTAGATATTGCAAATTGAATCAAGATGAGGGAGTTGTGCAAGCGACTCTTTTGAGAAAATAAAGCCAGTTGATTTTTCAGCACCTGGATAGGTTTGAAAGAAGCAATAATCATAGCGGGATAAAGGCCAGCTAACAAACCTAGTACTAAGGGAAATAAAAGAGCGGCCACAATTATTTTAGGCTGATAAACAACTCCAATATCAAAAGGATGTTCTAATAATTGCACTGCATAAGGCAACAATAAATGGGCCATTGCGAATGCAACAATAAATGATATATAAGATATGATTACAGTACCGAACAAAAATTGAAAAATCAGTTCTCCTTTCTCTGCACCAACTATTTTTCTTACTCCTATCTCTGATGCCCTACGGCCAGACCTCGCTATAGATAAATTGATATAATTGATACATGCAAGACCTAAAATAACAAATGCAATTATGCCAAAAATTCGGATAGTCAATGGGTTAGAGGCTACCTGCCAATCAAAATTCAAGCCTGGCTGGAGATGAATGTCTTTTATGGCCTGGAATTTAAATATGATTGCAGGATTGCCTTCATCATCTCTTGAATCAGGGATCACTTCCATTAAGGCATTTTGGATCTTTTCTTCCACTGATTTTTCTTCAGCCCCCTTTCCAAGGCGAACATAAGTACTGAAACTACTATTTTGCCAGGACCAAAGATTGGTACTCCTTTGAGATGCTATCCAGGTAACCGGAATCATCGCATGTACTTGCAAATGAGTATTGGCAGGAGGGTCCTTAAAAATCCCTACCACCTCATAAAATAAGCTGTCTCCCAAAGTTACGGACTGCCCAAGGGGATCAACTTCCCAAAAAAAACGATCAGCCATACTTTCAGACATCAACATTTGTTTTGGATTCTTATCGCTTAGGCCCCTGCCTCGAATTAATTCAAAGGAAAACAGGTCGAGAGCAGAAGGATCGACACCAAATACCTCTTCCACCGAGGATAAGGAATTATTACGAATAAGCATATTATAATTTATTAATCGGCTATACTCGTCTATTTCACTAAAGTTATCCTTTAAGAAAGGGCCTAGTGGAAACTGAGTTACCGCATAGGCAGAATTATTTTTATAGGCACCTGATGGTTGTTCTTTATAAACTCTGTAAATTTGTTCGGGCTGATGCAGGTGTCGTTCGAAATTAAATTCAAAATAAACATAACTCATGATCAGGATGAATAGACATATCCCCATTGTGAGTCCTGAAAACACGATCAAACTATACCATTTGTCTTTTACAGTATTTCGAATAAATGCAGTGAGGTAATTTTTTAACATGTCGGGTCTTATTAAAATTGAAGAATAATGTTTCCTTCTTTTGAAAAGTCTCACATACCTTAGAAATCCCAGCGTATTCCAAATAAATTGCCGCCTGGCCTTCTTTTTACCATAACTTGTCTCCATCTGATGATATCGCTCTAACAGATCTCCATAAATTCCATCAAAAAGGAACGGGTCTATAATTTTTTCCAGGAATCTAAAGGTCCACTTTGGAAGTTGGCTTTTTTTCATAGGAAAACCGCATTAAATGATTCTTAATTAAAGGCAATATCTCCGATGTTATCCCACAACCCATTTCTAAGGCATGTCAGGTCCTACTCATTCCTTGATAAATCGACTCATACTCAATGACAATACTCTAGAGGATTGCAATAGAACGATTAGGATAGTAATTCCCAATACCAAAATGATCGGCACTAGAAAATGCAAAAGGGAGAGGTTTATTTTAAAAGCAAAATCATTTAACCATTGATTCAAATAGGTGATTGAAAGTAAGGCTGCTACCACCCCGGAAATGAGATTGAGGATCAAAACCTTCCTGGATAAAATCATAAGAATTCCCCAAGCGCTGGCTCCTAGTACCCTTCGAATTGCTACTTCTTTTAACCTTCGTGTGATGGTGAAAGCGACCATTCCGATCAAGCCAAAAACAGCAATAAGAATGGCGATAAATGAAAACACTCCTGATAATTTCAGCAAATTGACATCCGATTCATACTGAGTATTAAAATGTTGTTCCAGGAAAAAGTAATCAAAAGGCTGCCCAAAAACAGTCTTGTAGCTGCTTTCTAATTGGGCTAAATAGTTTGCTTGCTGGCTGGGGTTGGATGGAATTCGGACAGAGAAATGAGGTACATAAGTGCCATAATAAGCCAAAATTTGAGGGTCATAAGCTTCTTTTAAGGATTTATGATGATAATTGGCAATTACTCCAATAACCTCAAAATTTGAATCATCAAACAATAACTCCTTACCAATAACTTCCTCATTGGTATTAAAACCCAATTGCCTGACGGCCGCCTCATTAAGAATAACCTTTGATTTTTCTCCTTCCGTAGCTCCCCTGAAATTTCGGCCACTTAATAATTCGGCTTTGTAATGGTCTAAGAAGTTTTCATCCACTCCATCAATATAGAAGGTGGAGGTTTCCGTAGCCAGCTGCTGAGTAGTTCTTGCCTGAACTGAATAATTATAACCATTACCTGGAGTTGTGGATGCAGTACTAATACTTGTTACAAAGGCCATTTGTTCCAATTCATTTTTATAGACACCTAGTTTTTCTCTGTAATTTTCATCACGGATATCCGGTAGGTTTACAATTAATACATCATTAATATCTATCCCCTTGTCTTGCTTAAGCATATAATTCACTTGATTATAAATAACCAGGCTGGCAATGATTAAAAATATGGAAATGGTGTATTGGGCACTCACTAAAAAGTTTCTAACGGGTATTCCTTTACCAAGCCCTTTAAAAGAACCGCTTAAAATTTTCAGAGGGTTAAAGGAGGACATGACAAAAGCAGGATAAAGGCCCGATAAGAAAATACCAGCAATTAATATAAGCACCAGGTAAAGCCCTGAAATGGAAAATATAGATTGCCAATTATTGTAAAAAAACAAGGCTTGCTCTGATGGGAACAACTGTTTTAACATAAAAAGAAGCAGAATAGCCACTACAATACTAAGGATATTGATAATAGCTGTCTCTACAAAAAATTGTAGTCGCAACTCTCCTTTTTGTGCTCCTAAAACTTTGCGAACCCCTATCTCCTTAGCCCTGTCTGTAGATTTAGCAGTGGAAAAGTTGATATAATTAAAATAAGCCATTAAAAGAATCAAAAAGGCAGTCATAGCTAAATAATTCACTGTTCGAATGTCATTATTCTTACCAGCCTCAAAATTGATATCTGATTTCAAATGAATATCGGTCATTGCTTGGAGACCAAAGCCCATATTCACTTCATCTTTGAAGTACTCACCTGAAAAATTATCAAGCTTTGATTGAATGGCGGTAGGATCCGCATTTCTATCAGCTAGCATATAAGAATAAAAGCCATTCCAATTTAAATCTTTTAATGACTGCCCTCCTCTTAAAGGCGTATTCAAAGACAGTAAGGCATCAAATCTAAAATGAGAAGACTTGGGAACGTCTTTAATGACCTCCGTAATATTAAAAAAGGTCAAAGGAAAATTGGGATCTTTTACACCTATACGCTGCCCTACAACTTCTGATTTTCCAAAAAGCTTCAAAGCCAAGGACTCTACAATTACAATTGAATTAATTTTGGCCAATGCATTGGAATTTTGAAAGGCTAATGCAGAAGGAAATGTGAAAACCGATAAAAAATTGCTATCTGCATAGGATACATCCAAGTCTTTAAAAATTTCTTGTGTACCATCTTTTTCGACCAATAAACTAGCATTTCTTCTGATGAAAAAACGAGTACCTTTTTTCATTTCAGGGACAGCATCAACTAGATCGTCCAGAAGATCCGGCTTGGTATTTGCCATCTCTTTTCCAATGCTTTTATCCTTTCGGGTTAGTCTGTAAATACGGTCCGAATGCTCATGGAATTGATCAAAACTTTTCTCATAATTTACATACTGCCATATTAAAATGAAGGAAGCAATCCCAATAGAAAGTCCTGCAATATTTAAAAAAACATAAGCCTTCCGTTTTAGGAAACTTCTAAAAATGGTTTTAAGGTAATTTTTTATCATGCCGGGTGAAATTGAATTTGAAAAATGAAGCTTTCGTTTTTTGAAAAGCCTCCAATATCTTATGAAGCCAAGGGTATTCCAGATGAAATACCAAGAGGCATTTATTTTTCCATTTTGTTGATATATTTCGTGGTATCGCTCTAATAAATCGCCGTAGATCCCATTAAATAAAAAAGGGTCCAACATTTTTTTCAGCAAATTCACTGCCCATTTAGGAGGTAGTTTGTCATTCATTTAATGCCTAATTTTCCTGTCACCTAATTAAAAGCGATATCACCAATATTGTCCCAAAGAGAATTCCGCAACTCTTTCATAGCCTGAATGGATTCAAAACCAGATTTGGTAACTCGAAAAATTAGGCGGGGGCGCCCTCCTCTGGATCCAATTTCTGTATTATCATACTCAGAAGTGAGATAGCCCTTTTTTTTGAGTCGATGCAGGGTAGCATGAACCGTACTGATGCTTACATTACGCTTGGCTTTGCTCTTGATTTCTTCCTGAATTTTGAGACCATAAGCCTGTTCAAATAAGCCTGCTACGATTAAAAGCACCAGTTCTTCAAACTCCCCTAAATTTGTTCCTTTCATAATTTTTTAGTTTGAAATTGTCATAAAGATAGGTTTTTTCGATTTTGTAGAAAAACTATTTATGCAAACTTTAACATTCTCATATCTAAAGACTATAGTAGACATGTCATTTTTAAGATATGTCATGTCCCCAAATAGGAGACATGTCATATCTAGACATGACATGTTACCAAAAGCAAAAGAATATTAATTAATGAATAAAAACCTATTTCAAGCCGAAGCTGCAGCATAAATAGGCAACTGATAATCAATTACTTAAGAAATAACCCTGCCAACAAGAAAAATAACCGACTAAACTAAAGAAATTTTGCTCAGGAATATGTATCTATTCTAAGACATGACATGTCTAGATATGTCATGTCTTATTTTTCTCGACATGACATGTCTCCTCATTACCTTCACACCTCAGCACTAAGCATATATCCACAAACTCTAAACCCTGCATTCAGAAGCGCCCCCCGGGAAGCTTTATTACTCATATTACATCGTGCGGCAGGGACTTTACCAGCGTGGTAGCACTCTTTTTTGATTTCCTGTAAAATAAAACTAGCATATCCCCTACCCCGGCATTCACTTTCCGTTTCCATATACAAATCGGCAAAAGGATGATTATAATGAGTTAGGAATCCTCCATCCGCAACGATTTCCCCTTGTTTTTCCAATACATATTCCCCGGCATCAGCTGTTTTTTTTCCAAAAACATCATCCCCATTTTTTCTTTTTCTAAAAAGGAGTCCAGGCTGAGCTAAACGAGAGGTGAAATGATCTTCAAACAAAACGACATTGGAGCTTGAATTTTCTCCAAATTCCCAAAGCATGGAAGTAGTCAATAAATCATTTGACTGGCTTTCAATAAAGGTAGCCCTAGATTTTTCTAATAATTTTGAAAAGAAAATACTGCTTTTTGCCCGGTAAGCTGGCAGTACATAGAATTCAAAAATAGCATCACGATCTGCCAATTCTACCTTTCCTTTGACTGAACCATAAGCTACTTTTTTCCCATCATATTCCAGAATATAAGAATCTGTCCAATTTCGTTCATGGCAAGCATTATATCGAATCTGGCAATTATTTTCCTGCAGATATAGATCGCGTAGACTAAGGATTTCAGAGAGGTCTGTTTTAGAAATTTTGAGGGAAGTCATGCTTCTTTTTTAAAATAGGCAAAAGCTAAGTATTTAAACTTAAGCTTCTCCACAAGTACCTGGTTAAATAGGATTTCCAGCCATCGAAGGGTTCGAAAATTGCATCCACTTCTTCCTTAGTTGGTCTTTTGTTTGTTAGTTCTAGCCGGTAGAGCGCCGAATTTAGCCCTGAATCTCCATAAGGAATCGCATTAGGAAGTAATAGAGACTTCATCATAACATAGTTGGCAGTCCATAAACCGATCCCTCTGATTTTTAGCAAGGTCTCCTGTACAGCCTCAGCATCCCCTATCCCTTCCAGGTGTTGTTTAGAAATTTTACCCTCCAGAAACAACCTGGAAATACCAATAAGATACTCGGCTTTTCGCTGAGAGATCTGTAAAGGTCTCAAAGCCTCCGGGTCAAGAGGAGCCAGGGCTTCCGGTCTAGGGAATAAATAGTGAATTTTACCTTCCACTTCAAGCCGTTCTCCATAATTTTCTACCAGTCTTCGTTTTAATTTGGCGGCAAAGCTAAGGTTGATTTGTTGCCCCAGAATACTCCAGCATAGGGCTTCAAATAAGTCAGGAATCCCCATCAACCTGAGCCCTTCAAAATGCTCCAGCAAAAAAGACAGTTTTGGGTTTTCATTTAGTAGACCATAAAAGGGTTTCAAATCCCGGTCCATGTCAAACCATTCTCTAACATAGAATATAGCTACTGCCAAATAGTTGCTGCGTCCATTTAATAAGTCAAGTTTTAGTCCTTCATTTTCTTCACTAATTCGAAAAGCAAAAGGGTGGCCACCTTTGGACAAAGCTTTTACAATAGTACCATTTTCTTTAAAATGGAGACACTCAAAATCATTATCTCCTAATACCTGAAGGCATTTGTGGTAGTCAAAATGATTTGGTTTGGGAATTAAAGTACTTGATCTCATTGCTTTACTTTATTCAAAAACAAATTCCATTCTTCGACTTTTCTGCAGGCAATTTCATCGCCTTCCTTTTTACATAGGTTTTGATAGCACAAAAGCATATTATTCACTGCTTTTTCACTATCTATTGCTCTTTTATATAATTCAACATAATCATCTAATGCATTCCTGTAGGTCTCATTCTGCATAAAAGTATGTGCACGATACCATAATTGTTGATCCGATAATTCTTCGCTTTTTTGAGAAAAAATAATTTTTTTTTGAGTACTTGCCTGATAATTTTGAAACTCCATTTGAACAAATTGCCAACCAGAATAGGTCAAAAATATCACGAATAGAATTAATACTATGGAAAGTATGCTACTTTTATGGAAATTAGACTTACGAGCAGAGCTATTGGTAATCTGACCATTGCTTTTAATTCTTTTTTGTAAAGCTTCCTTTCTTTTGTGAAAGGCTTTTTTATGTTTAGGATTACTGTGCCCATCTATTTTAAAGTGCCCGACAAACATTACATCTAATTTTCTTATAGATGTACATTCTTTTTTTCAGAATATAAATTCTAATAGACCAATCCTAATAAAATGACGCTTTGTAGGGAAAACAAGGCCTCAATGATTAATTTCTCAACTCTGCATATCTCTGGTACCACTCCTTATCGGGTTCAATCCCTGCACGCATCCACTTCATTCTTTCATCCGGAGACTCAATCCAGCGATAAATCCAGGAAACACCCCATTTTTTGTAGTAATGATCTGTTTTCTGATATACTGGATCTTTTAAGGCTTCTTCCAGGCTAATAAAAGAATAGCCTTCTTTTTTTAAGGCATCAATCAATTCCAGATAATAATTGGCATGCATTAAATTACCATGGCACAAAAATATATGCTTAATATTTCGACCAAATAACTCTTTCGAGACGCCTTCATAATAGCGAAAGGTTTCGACTGTAAAATCGATATAGGCTTGGGCAATCATTTTGGCGCTATCCTGTTTGCCTTCTTTTATAGCGGTCTGGTACAGTGCATTATATAAATAATCTACACTTTCGATGGTAAAAGGGGCAATTTTATAGCCTTTATTCTGTAGAAACACCTCCATTTGTATTCTACTAATGCTGTCTTTTCCAGTGGCGTTGAAAGGGAAGCGAAAAAAAGGAACTTTTTGATCACTTAGCACTTCAATAAGCCATTCATTTTTTTCTACATCGCTTTTAAATTGATCAAAAGTACTTTGAGCATAATTGGAATGGCTGTAGGTGTGATTGCCTAAGCTTACCAAGGGATGTTCTATCCATTTTTTTAAAACATCCAGTCGCTGATCAATTTCTCCTAACTCAAGTATTTTTTTTCCATTTAGAAAAGCTGTCACTGGAGTATTGGCTTTTTTTATTTTCCCAAGCAATTTTTCATTCATTGCCTGAGCTTGCTCCAGGTCAAAAAAGTGAGGAGCTACATTGAAAGGCATGTCGTCCATTGTTATGGCGACTTTTTTATCTTGGCAGTATAGAAAAGAACAAATTAGCAATAGGAATGGCAGGAATAAGTATTTCATTTATCCAATTTTCTGTTTTAATAGGTATGTAGGTGTGCTCTTCCTTACTCAGTATCGGGTCTTTTCCTCAATCCTAAAACGATAAATACAATGCCTACCGGAATAAAGGCAGAAAAGGAGGTACTCCCTCCCATTTGACCAAATCCAATAGCGATAAATGCAATGCCGATAAGGACAAAAGCACGAGAACGTGACTGAAGCATACTATTTTATTTTCCTTTAGCCTGAATAACAACTAAGATAGTATAAAACAGTATTTTAAAGTCAAGAGAAAGGGACATATTTTCAATATAGAGAATGTCAAACTTTAATCTTTGAATCATTTGATCCACATTTGAGGCATAGCCAAATTTAACCTGCCCCCAGGAAGTGATGCCAGGACGCACCTTCAGCAAATGATGATAATGAGGAGCACGACTAACAATCTGGTCAATAAAATATTGACGTTCTGGCCGAGGGCCTACCAGTGACATATCTCCTTTTAATACGTTCCAGAATTGAGGTAATTCATCTAAGCGCAATTTTCGCATTATGGTGCCCCAGGGTGTAACCCGGCAATCTCCATCTTTGGAAAGCTGAGGTCCATCTTTTTCAGCACCCATAAACATCGATCTGAATTTGATAATATGAAATGGCTTTCCATTAATACCAATACGCTCTTGTTTATAAAATATAGGACCAGGAGAAGCGAGCTTTACCCGTAAAGCAATGTAGGCATACAGGGGAGCTAAAAACAACAACATAAAAAGGGAAACAGCAATATCAAGGGATCTCTTAATTACCCGCTGCCAATTGGCCATCAAAACCTGTTTGATCTGAATAAGTACAGCTCCATATACTTCATTCATTTTTACCCTTCCAATTAGGATATCATACATATCAGGAATGATGTTAATGCGGAGCTTATCATTAAATTCAAATAAAATATTGAGGATTTTCTCAATTTTTGGGTGGTCCGAAGATTCAATCGCAATGATGGCCTCTTCCACATGACGCCCTTTAATTACTGATTTTAAATCTTCAAGTCGACCTAATTTAGGGATATGCGCCGATAATTGTTTAACACTATCACCATTGGTGTCTATAAATCCTATAAATCGATATCCTAATTTATTTTTTCGGTTTTTTATTTCCTGGTATAAGTCGAAAGCATTTTGATTTCCTCCAATAACCAGAGTATTAAAGGTAATTTGTCCGGATTTGATCCGATTATGAGCTCGAGACAACAAAATCATCCTTACGGTTACCGTAATGATAAAGTGCAAAGAAAGTAAGGAGAGGAAAGAAGTATAATAAGTGGTATAATTGACAATTGCATCGTCCAATAAGAGGGTAAAAAATAGAAATAAAGCACCAAAGAAGCTAAGGAAAAAGGTTCTTGTTAAGGTGGCCAGACGGGACAGTCGGTAAATATCCTTATACTGATCAAAAATAGCATAAAAGCAGATCCATCCGGCAGGGATTAAAGCGATTCCATACCAAAAGTTAGCGTCAGAAAAAATTCCTGAATTCAAATTCCCAACCTCCAGGTAACTCCTATACGCAAAAAATAAAGCCCATGCGAACAAAGCAGAGCAAAAATCTGCCAGTTTATAATAAAAGGTGTGCAAACGACGCTTTTTGATCATTTGCTTTTCATCACGGATACTTCCGAGGTTTAAAATTGAATGAGTTTGATGTTGTCTAACCATATACGAACGTTTTCCTGTTTATAAGTTCCCTCTTCTTGCGGAATCGCTGCCTGAAAAACTATTTGATATTCTAAAAAATTTTGATTTGCAAATACTCTATTTAAATTAAAGTAGATTTTGTTCCAATCTTCCCTCGGTCGAAAGCCTGCCGACAATAATAATTCTCCATCCCCAAGGCCCTGTGCTGAGTAGCCAATAATACCAAACCCAACTATTCCTTCGGATTTATAATTCATTTCCAGATAAATGGTAGGAATTACCTGTGATGGGAAAGAAAATCGTCTGCTGGTGGCAATCAATACTTCCGGCTGATCTATATTTACGTCTAATACGCCTGAAAAATTTCCTTCAAAAATACCTTCCTGGGTACGATTCACTCTGGTATCAGTTGCACCAACACGCACATCTCTGAATAAATGATCGGACCGTTCAAATCCTTCAACAAAAAGAAATTTAGCCTGACTATTGTAAGAAGTACTAGGTTTAAGGGTGTCAATTGTATTAGGACTTAATTCTACATTGGCTTCAAAACTTTCATAGAAGGGGTATATTTCAGGTGTACTCGCAATTCCATTATCTCTGATACCTGGCTCTAATCGAACCACATGAGATCCTGTAGTTAGTAAAGGGACCTTGGCCGGAAGGGCATAGGCACCCAGAAATTCACCATCTAGAAATAACCATGCTTCTGTAATCTTTGAGGAAGAAGAGCCTTGTGTCCCCGGGTTAGTAGTCAGCAAAAAATTATCAATATATAGATAGGAAGGAATATCTTCCTCTGGATTAATAAGCTCACAGGACGATACCATAAAACCAGCCAAAAACATCATCAAGTAATAGTTTTTGGGCTTTATTTTGCATAAAATAGTTTTCATTCCCCTCATGTAAATGCTTTGCAGTTGTCAGCTGTCAGCTATTGGTTAATCGTTAATGGGTGAAACCCTAATAACGATTAACCAATTAACAAACATTAGATTTTCGGTTTCCAAGATATATCAATAAACGATTCAAATGCTCAATTACCCTAAGCTGAATCGATACTTTTGTCATCTCTTTTACAAGCCATTAAGCTTTTCTTCAATCTGGCGGTCAATTTCATGAGCTAGTTTCAGGGCTCTGTATCCATCCTCTATACTCACCTTTGGCAATGTATTGCTGCGAATACTTTCAGCAAAGGTTTCCAATTCCATTTTAATGGCATTCACTGGTTCGATTTCAGGCATGCTAACGTGCATCAATTTTTCGCCTTTGGCAGTAGGTAAGGACATAAATGCATTTCCATCTAACTGATGATCTCCATTTTTGTCAAATAGTCTGACTACTTGTGCTTTTTTCTCCAGAAAATCCAGGCTTAGGTAGGCATCATCCTGAAAAAGGCGCACTTTTCTCATTTGCTTTAGAGAAATACGACTCGCGGTTAAATTAGCAACACAACCATTCTCAAACTCGATGCGTACATTTGCTATATCCGGGGTGTGGCTCACAATTGCAACTCCACTGGCCCGCACTTCTTTAGGATTGGATCGAACCATGCTCAATAAAATATCCAAATCATGGATCATTAAATCCAACACCACCGATACATCTGTACCGCGAGGATTAAAAACTGCCAAGCGATGAGCTTCTACAAACATGGGATTCAGGCTCATGTCCTCCAGTGCCAACAAGGCTGGATTAAACCTTTCTACATGCCCAACCTGCACTTTCACTCCATAATCCTTGCTGAGTTGAAGAAGTTGCTCGGCCTGCTCGGGAGTCTGAGTAATAGGCTTTTCGATAAAAACGTGTCTGGATTTCTTGATAACCTTAGAAGCCAATTCAAAATGAGTGGGTGTAGGGGTTACAATGTCAATCACATCTGAGGCTTCAATTAATTTATCAAGGTCTGTGTATCTAGGGATATTAAAATCCTTAGCTACTTGTTCAGCAGCTGCATCATTAAGGTCATAAAAGCCTATCAATTCATAATCCTGTTGAGCCAGTTGAATGCACTTGACATGGATTTTGCCGAGGTGACCCACTCCCAAAACACCTATTTTTAGCATAGAATGGTTATTAGGTTATTCGTTATTAGGTTATTCATTGAAAGTCTCTCAAGATATTAAAGTCAAATAACCATTAACGATGAACTGTTTTTAAAACCGAGGCAAAGCTAACAAGAAAATTGATTTGTAATAGGTAATAAAAACAAAGAAATCAATTCTGGCATAAAACTTAATAATTAATTCAAGTTGCATGCAACTTGCGTTATTTAATTAAACCAGAATAATAAATAAAGGATGTTTAGATTATTGAAGGCAGTCAATTAATATAATTAGGCAATGGGGATTGGGGGCATCCCAAGGCATGAGAAAAACCACAAGCTGATGATACTTAAGAAGGAAGACTATGTAGCCTTATTGGGCATCTTTATACTATGCCCTACCTTTTGTAATCCATTTAACGGATAAAGTCTTTGATTCGGAAATGTTAAAATCGATTTTTTGCCTAAACCTATTTATTAATATAAATAAAAAAAATCCTATGCTTAGAAAAAACTCTGATGGTTCCTGCTCCCTATGAGTGAAGTCTAAGAAATTATTCGTTTCCATGATGTAATCATAATAAGTATAAAAAAGAACAACAGGAAGGAAATAAGTCATTAGGTACCAATTTGGGATGAGATAGGGAATTAATGTTGAACGCAACTGTTTTATAAAGAAAACTGCAATCCAAAGAAATGCTCCAAAGGCACCTATCAATATATAAATACTATGTAATAAATATTGAATCGGATAAAGATTGTGAACAGTTAACTCTTTCTGCCGATTATTTTCCATGAAATATTCTGGTGATTCTAAATTGAATATTCTTTGTCCCCAACTTATTTCTTCTCCAAAAATGAAAAACATTGCTAAAGAAAGAAGGAAATACAAAATTGCAATGGGCTTCATGGCCAGTTTCCAGAAAGAAAGAAAAATAGTTATTGCGATAACAAAGGACAGAAAATAGAAGCCCGAAGTTAGGTATTCAATGACACTATCTTCAGCCATAAGTTTTCTATAAAACATGAAGTCCAGCTTCTTTAATAATAAAAACAGGCCTATTACTGGTATTGGTATTAAGAGAATACAACTTCGTAGTAATCTTCCATTTATGTTTATGCTAACCATATCATCTAACTTTTTACTAAGTTCCTCAATAGCAAATGAATTGAGTTTCTCAGAACTATTCTAAAATTTATTTTTTAAAATATTTTAATCCAAATCTTAAATCAGAGCAATAGCTAATACCTGATTTTGATAAGCTTAAGAATAAATAGATTGATAGCAATACAGAGATTCACCATCTCACTTTTTTTGTTAAAATAAGAGGCGATTACAGAGGGAGTGTATTAAAATTTTACTTGTATATCTTACGAAAAGGCAGTTAGTCTGTTACAATTAATAATTGAAATTTTTAATTACACTTTTGATAGAATGGCTTTCCTTTGTTGTCAAAGGTTATAGGATCATCGGATCCATTCTCTAATTTTGAATAAATAAATGAGCTACTTTATGGTGTACATTTCTATAATTCACATCACTAGAATTGGTTAGGACTGCCACAACAATTTCTTGGTCCGGGTAAATAATGAGCTGAGTGATACCTCCTACTGAGCCTCCACTATGTCCAAACCATTTTTTGCCACCATATTCACCACTCCTCCAGCCAATTCCATAATTAGTAGCTTTCCCATCGCTTGTTTTCTGCGAGCTTCGCCAAATGTCCAAAGTTCTTTTTTGCAGGTAGCCCTCCTTCATATGAGCATTTCCAAATTTTACTAAATCTTCTGTGGTGGATAAAAAACCTCCACCAGCCCATTTATAGGAATTATCCACAAAAGGTGCATTAACTATACCTCCTGATCCAGTCCTTGCATAATAGCGAGTGCGGAAGGAAATCAAGCTATCAATATGATCGGCACAAGTGTTATTCATTCCCAACTCTTGAAAAACAACCTGGTTTACATAGGAAAGGAACTCTTCTCTTGCAGCTGACTCAATAGCTGCACTTATCAAATTCCAGGCATAACTGGAATAAGAATACTGGTCTCCAGGTTTAAAAAGTAAATCATCCTCTGCAAAAATTTCCAGTCCTTCCGTGACCGTTTCATAATTTTTAGCACTTAAGAACTCATCTCCCCTATAATGTCGAATACCTGCAATGTGACCGGCTAGCTGCCGAAGAGAAATATCAAACTCTTTTTTCGGGAAGTTGGGAACATAAGTTTGAATGGGTGCATCTAAATCTATTTTACCCTCTTCAAATAATTTGGCAAGCGAAGCAGCGGTCATAGGCTTAGAAACAGAACCTACCCTAAATTTAGTTTTTGAAGGATCAACCCTTACTCCTTGCTCTAAATCGGCATAACCAAATCCCTGAGAGAATACGAGATCTCCTTTAATCATCACACTCACCGAAACGCCTGGAACTTTACTCCCTTCCTTCATTTCTCCAATATAAATAATGGCACTATCAATGGCTTCCAGATATTTTGAAGGTTGAGCACCAATGGAGTTAACTACAAAAAGGACAAAAATGAAAAGGAATTTTTTTTGCATGTTCTTTAGTTTAAGTGAATTATTTTCCCCTAATACCTAATGAGCTTCCGTATATCCGTATATCCCCAAATCCGAATACCCCAATCCTATCTATAATACATTAAGATGGCTCCAAACAAAGTGATAAGAGCCGTTAAGACCGAAGCCATCTTAATAGAATATCGCATATGCCTGGAAAAAGTTTCTATCTCCTCCTTCATATGCGGATATTTAGGATAGACTTCTGCTTCCATTTTTTGTTTATTAAACAAGTGGGAAGCTCCAAACTCAACCCTGTTCTCTACTAATTTCCGGTAGGTACGCAGCACCTTGGCTCGAAAGTAAAGATTAAGAAAAAGCATAGCAATGAATAATCCAATCACTATGGAGATTAGCAGGATATACATATACTTTTATAGTAGTTGATTAATAAATTTATAATCTAGTACTGAGTAGTGGGTACTGAGTATTGAGTAGATCAGCATTAAATTAAAAACCACTCTTCCCACTACACAATGCCCAGTACCCAGTACTAAAACAAGTTATACTAAGGACTGAAGTTTCATTGCTACCCCCAGGTCACCTTCCACTTTTACTTGTCCGCCCATAAAGGCCATCATTGGGTTGAGGGTTCCATTCATCAATTTATCCAGGTTCTTTTTACTAATTTTAATGGTACATTGCGCCTCTTTATCTTCTGTTGACACCTCATTCTCGGATCCTGTTCCATCAAGGAATATCACATCTCCATCGCCTATATCAAATTTAAGGGTTGCACCTAGAGGAGCTGCATTGGAAGCACGTTTTTCAATTTCTGATAATAATGATTGTAAATCCATAATTGGTTTTTAAAAGTCTCTCAAATTTTTTTTGCAATAATACTAAGCACTAAATATATTTAATTGAAATTAGCTAATAAAGTTTTTAAGGAATTAAGCATAATAATTAATTTTAAGCCTACCTACAATTTATTTTTGCTGAAGCAGTACCATAAATTAAAATACAGATGAAATATAGATTTACCTTTATGTTAATGATAGCCTGCTTTTTGAGTTTAAACCTCTACTCACAGAAGAAGGAATTAACTTATTATCTCCCCGATATTAATTACGATAAAAAAATCACTACTCCAGAACAATTTCTGGGATATCAAATTGGAGAATGGCACATTAGCCATGATCAGCAATTGGCTTATTTGCGAATGCTGGCCGAACAGAGCCCAAGGATTACCCTAACTGAATATGCCCGCTCTTACGAGAATCGGCCTCTTGTATACTTGACCATCACTTCCGAGAAAAATCATCGGGACATGGAATTGATAAAAGGCGAGCATAAAAAATTATCAGATCCATCCGCTTCGGCTGAGGTGGATATTTCTAAACAGCCAATAATTGTATATCAGGGTTACAGTGTTCATGGCAATGAAGCTAGTGGAGGGAATGCCGCCCCTCTAGTAGCTTATTATTTGGCGGCAGGAAAAGGTAGGGAAGTAGAAAATCTACTGGAGGGTGCTGTTATTTTGCTTGACCCCTGCTATAATCCTGATGGTTTTCATCGCTTCTCGAGCTGGACCAATATGCACAAAAATAAAGCCATCACCGCTGATCCTTCGGATAGAGAATATAATGAGGTGTGGCCAGGTGGAAGAACCAATCATTATTGGTTTGATTTAAACCGAGATTGGCTGCCAGTACAACACCCCGAAAGTCAAGGAAGAATTAGGGTTTTCCAGGAATGGCACCCGAATATTTTGACGGACCATCATGAAATGAGCACCAATGCCACCTTTTTCTTCCAACCTGGTGTTGCTACCCGTACCCATCCCCTAACCCCACAGGAAGCAATGGATCTGACCGCAGAAATCGGAAACTTTCATGCCTCGGCCTTAGAATCTATTGGCTCTTTATATTTCACCAATGAACGTTATGATGATTACTATTATGGCAAAGGATCTACATATCCTGATGTCAATGGCAGTATAGGTATACTTTTTGAGCAAGCCAGTTCCCGAGGAAAGGCCCAAGAAAGTGAAAATGGCATCCTTGAATTTTCTTTTACGGTACGGAATCAGGTAGTCACCTCTTTGTCTACACAAAAGGCTGCCATGACCTTGAAGGAAAAGCTATTGGAATACAGACGTAACTTTTATTCAAAATCATTGGAAGAAGCTACAAGTTATACCCGAAAAGGGTTTGTCTTTGGCGAATCACATGATGCTTCCCGGCTAAATCATTTTCTTGAATTATTGCGCAGGCATGAGATCAACGTCCATAAATTAAATAGTCCACTCACGGTTGCAGGTATTGAATTTAAATCAAATGACTCTTATATCGTTCCACTTGAACAGCCTAAATTTAAATTAATACGAGCCATTTTTGAGCGGAATTTAAGTTTTCAGGATAGCTTATTTTATGATGTTTCAGCATGGACACTCCCCCTGGCATTTAATTTAAATTATGCTCCTTTGGATAGAAGAGAATATGATCCAGTTTTACTGGGCCCCCCGGTAGAAGGTATTCCCCAAATAATTTCCGGTGAAACTCCTGATTACAGTGCATATGCCTACTTATTTGAGTGGGATAGCTATTATGCACCTAAAGCCTTGTTTTATATTCTAAAAAATGGACTTAGAGCCAAAGTTGCGACTAAAGAGTTGATAGCTGAAGGAAAAAGGTATGCCCGTGGTACTATTATGATTCCGGTTGAAGGCCAAAACAAAAGTCCAGATGAGATATTCCAAATGATGCAATTAGCTGCCCGAGCCACAGGAACCACCATTTATGATATTGATGGGGGACTCACACCCGAAGGCCCGGATATTGGAAGTTCTTATCTACGTCCTCTAAAGCAGCCTGAGATTCTTATTATGGCAGGAGAAGGAGTAACGGGATACGATGCCGGAGAAAACTGGTTTATATTAGATCAGCGATATGAAATCCCCGTAACGCTGAGAGAACCTATTGACATAAGAAGAACGGATCTAAGTAGATATAATGTGATCATTATGCCAGACGGATCTTATAATACACTTGAAGAAAATGAGGTGGCACAATTAAAAGAATGGGTTCAAAATGGAGGCACCTTAATAGGTATGAAAAGAGCAGTCAACTGGCTCAATCGAAATAAAATTGGTACGGTTAATTTGAAAAACCAATCAATTGAAGAAGATCAATTGGGACGACGGCCCTACGGTCAACTTGAGCAAGATAATGGTGCTCAACAAATTGGTGGTGCCATATTCCAAACCCTACTTGATCTAAGCCACCCACTTGGATACGGTTACCGGAAAAGTGAATTGCCTGTACTTCGAAAAGGCAATACTTTCCTGGAGGTTGCAAAAAACCCATATGCTACCCCTTTAGTATATTCCCAAAATCCTCTACTTAGTGGTTATATCAGTGATAAAAACGCAGCACTTATTGAGTCTTCTGCCTCGATTGTAGTTAGTGGAGAAGGGCAGGGCAGAATCATTTATATGGCTGACAATCCTAATTTCAGAGCTTTTTTCTACGGTACCTCTAAATTATTTGCCAATGCTATATTTTTTGGCCATATCATCGATGGTCAATCCATTGAAAGATAATTGAAAAATATTAGTGATATTGGCAGCCTGTGGCTGCCAATATCGCCTTGTTTAATCCTAGTCTAATTCTATTTATGTAAAGCCACAAATACTTCTTATCTTTCCTAAGAGATTAAATCTGAATCATGCGACTGCCTAACCTGATATGCCTTGCTTTGTGGTTTAGCTGCTCCAGCTTAAGCGCCCAACCTACCTATAATAGAATCGCTAGAGATACAATCGTAGCTCACCATGGCTTTCTGAATTCTTCCTATTTATTAAATGGAAAAAAGATGAATCCATCCGTAATGCAATGGTTCATGTCAGATTACGCCGAAGCTTATGAAAATATCAGGATTTCAAACATTAGTGAACAGGTAAGTATTGCAAGTTATAGTGTAGGCAGCATCTTTGTGCTTACGGGATTCATTTCAGAATCTCAAAACCCCAAAATAAGTAAAGATCTAAAACTTTGGGGGGCTTTAGGCTTGGGCAGCGGCATTGTTTTTCAGGTCATCTCAGGTCGTTACCGAAGAAAGGCGGTGGACCATTATAATGATGATATCCAAACAATTTATCAGACTCACAATCGCCCTGTTAGCTTCAAACTGAGATTAGGTTCGGGGCAGCTAAAAAGTGTTTTAGCCTTTTAATAATCAAATTGGTTATTTGTAGGATTAGGGCCCTGTCCGGATTTAGAAGAAGACAATTCCACATTCAAAAAAGTAGAAGTTTTTGTACGAATTAACACCGTAGAGGTGGTCATCAAATTATACCCTTCACTGTCAAAGGTAAAAGCATATTTACCAGCAGGTAATTCCTGCGCAAAGCTTCCATCTTTATTTAGGGGAATATTTTTGTTCAATGAATAAATAAATAAAGATCCTTTTGAGAGTCTTTCTCCGGTTTCTATATCTTTTACTACACCAACCAATTTTCCAACTTCATTGGGCAATGAGTTGTCATCCAGTACTTGTTGGACCTTGTATTGCCCCAAGCCTTGTATTTTTTTATTGGTTGTAGAACAAGCCAGGATAAAGCTTAGCAGAAATATACCAATCCAATTTTTTAATTCTAGCATAATATAAAGTTTCAACTAACAAAAAATGGACGTTTTTGTCCAAAATTATGGCTTTAAATAAAAGTTTTAATTCAAACAGTTCGCATCTGGAGATTTTTCAGGTTGATCCAAAAAAGATTCCATTACTCGAATTGAACAACGGCTTAAGACTCCATGTCCAAAACCTTCTACTGGAAAAAAATAGGCATTACTTAAATTTTGTGCCATTTCTTTCCCCTTATAGGCAGGAGTGGCAGGATCAAAAGTAGTGGCCAGGATAAGAGCAGGAATATCGGATTTTGGAAATCTTTTTTCTTCTTTGCTAGCCCGCCCTAAATGCCAATTCTCTAACATAGGAACCACAGAAACAATAAAACCTAAGCCCGGTTCAACAAGTCTGGAATTTTTGACAGATTGTTCAAAAAGAATTTTGGTCTCCTTAGTCACATCATCATAAGTAATTGATGAAAAGTGCATACTCATATTAATGACCTCCAAAACACTTTTTGTAGGCAAAGCCAATCTTCCCAGGGTGGTTTTATCTCTGTTATTCATAGCCCGAATAAATCGGGGAACTGTGGAAAGAGCATTACTCTGATACAAGCATTGCCTCAAAATTAGCAGGGCATCCTGAGCATTTAACACAAAGGGATCACCAGCAATTTCTATTTCGAGGGGAGTACTTTTAATATTTTCAATGCCACTTCTAAATTCCTGCTCCAGGTCGGGGTAATGTAAATGACAATCTTCATCTTCCTTACACGCTTTAAAAATCCCGTCCATGGCTTGCTCAAGCATTTCGTGAATATTCAAATAAAACTGACAGTTAGGCGGATTAGGTGCATTCAGAATTACTGATCTTACTTTTTCAGGATGGTATTTCATAATTACCCTGGACAAAGTGGTACCATATGAAGCTCCATAGAGATTATACTTTTCATAACCCAGCTTATCCATTAACTGGCCAATATCATGAGCATTTTGATACACATTATAATTGGCCAAATTAAAATCTTGGTTCTCATTTTCAGATAAAAAGGATTCAATAGCTTCTTTAAACAGTTTTTTTTCTTCAGTCAGTTCATAATTACCTGCTAAAATGGAATAAAGACGTGGGCCGATATCAGGTAATCCACTGGAAAAACCAATCCCCCTTTCGTCTAATAGGATAATATCCCTTTTTTGCCGAAAAGGATGATTCAAAAACGCATTCACCTGGCTAAGCCCCTTCCCACCTGGTCCACCCATAAAATAAATTATGGGGTAGGTTTGTGCAGTAGCCTCTTTTTTTTTCAAGATGGCATAGGTAATCTTAATTTGATGCCCATTGGGCTCATTATGGTTTTCAGGAACGTCTATGTATCCACACTGAACTGCCGAGTTGTCTGATAATCTTCCAAGAAAGCTACAGTCCAAGACCTTAGTGTTTACGGGTATCAATTCTTTTGCACTAGATTCCGTACAGGCATAAAAAACCAAAAGAAATAAGGCAATCAATAATAGTTGAGTCCTACTCATATGCATTCTGATGTTAATCACATTTGTGCAGTAAATCCCTTACTATGTAAAGCTAACAAATCTTGAGTATACCAAATGTAGATTTTGGAAGGCTAAAAAGTAAGTTTAAGGACAAGCTGAAGAAAAACATGGATTATCTCACGTTCTTCATTTTTTCGGAATGAATCCCATTTCTCTTAATATAGAACCCTTAACCAGATAGTACCTTCAATTGCTTTTAGTTCATTAATTACCTGTTCACCATAGGCTTTGTCAATATCTGAAATCACATATCCCACCGATTCGTTGGTTTTTAAATATTGACCAACGATATTGGTGTTGTTTTTTGATAAGATATTGGTTATCTGAGCTAAAACATTAGGAATATTCCTGTGGATATGTAAAAGGCGGTGTGCACCTTTCAATGGAGGAAGTTGTACATTGGGAAGATTTACACTACCATTAGTACTTCCTGAGTTAACGTAGCTGATAATTTTATTGGGAACAAAGATTCCTATGTTCTCCTGTGCTTCAATAGTACTACCTCCAATATGAGGGCTTAGCAGGGTATTTCGCATCCCCATAAGTTCGGATTCAAAAGGTTCATTATTACTTTTAGGCTCTTTTGGAAAAACATCAACCGCACATCCTTTAATTTTCCCATTTTCAATAGCCTCTTTTAGGGCCTTTACGTCTACGACTTTTCCTCGAGCCAAATTCATAAAGATGGCCCCACTTTTCATTTTTGCAAATTCTTTTTCGCCAAATAAATTATTATTACTTGTGCGGCCATCTATATGTAAGCTAACAATATCCACCTGTCCAAGTAACTCATCAATAGTAGTGCATTTTGTAGCGTTTCCAAGCGCCAGGCGATCTTCTATATCATAAAAATAGACATCGAGACCAAGGGCCTCTCCTACGATGGATAATTGTTTTCCGATATTCCCGTAGCCAATTATTCCCAACTTTTTGCCTCGAATTTCTCTGGCACTCTGAGCAGACTTTTCCCATCGGCCTTCATGCATGGCTCTCATTTTATCTGGCAGGTTCCGTACTAAAAGAATCATTTCTGCAATGGCCAATTCAACAACGGATCTTGTATTTTCATAAGGAGCGTTAAAAACAGCCACGCCATAATCACTACAAGCTTCCAAATCAATTTGATTGGTTCCTATACAAAATGCACCAATATTAATTAATCTACTGGCTTTGCTGATTACCTTCCTGGTCACCTGGGTTTTGGATCGAATACCCAATATGTTGACATCTGGAATTTTTTTGCATAATTCTTCTTCACTCAAAGCGGTATGCATATATTCAACCTGATACCCTTCTTTCTCAAATAATTTTACTGCATTGGAATGAACCCCCTCCAGTAATAAAACCTTAATTCTGTTTTTTGGATATGAAAGTGCTCTGCTCATTTTAAGTTCGAATAAAATTTCATCAACATTTGTTACAACTAAATCTGCACTAGGCTTAACCTTTTCGCGTTCTATGTTTTCAGTAAACAAGAAAAACTTATTGGCAAACCCTTCTTTGCGAATTTCAAAATCGTTATAGCCATCACCTATAACATATACCTTACCTTCCAGTTTCAACTGACTAATGACCCGAGGTTTTCCTCCGCTTTCGGACAAGGGATTATTTCTGTTGAAGCCATTGATGAAGCCTGATTCGTCGTATTCAAAGTCATTGGCAAAAACATTCTCAGCCTTTAAACCATAATCTTCCACAACAGGGACGATAAAATCTTTAAAGCCATTTGAAACGATATAAACATGTTCTTTATTGGCAGCAATAAAGGATTGGTTGCGTCGAAAAGAGTCAGAAATTTCATTTTTCAAGCGCTCAATCAATAGCTGGATATGCTCCCTATGAGCTTTTATCAAGCTGAGGCGTTTTGATAAGGAAGTTCTGAAATCCAGTTTGCCGTCCATGGCCTGATCTGTAATATCTTGAATTTCAGATAAAACCTGCTGCTTTTTGCGGTTGCCTGCCAGGACAATTTCACAAAGTGCATCCAGGGCCTCCACTTTAGTGAAGGTGCTGTCAAAATCGATAACCAAATAGGATTGCTTCATAGGAGCACATCATAATTTTGCTGTTTAAAAAAAAGTTTGCTTGGTAGGGCTCCTTTAAAGGCACAAATGTATGGATTCTAGTGTAAATAGAAGGTTAAATTAAAATAAAGATGAGTCGCGTTTATATTAATTTCTGATCATTTTTTGTAAGCTCATGTTCCACTTCACCAGTATGAAGGGTAGAGGCAGGCTCGAAAAGCATTATTTTTACTTCTCCTTCTGTACGGGGTCGGTGCTCCACCCCTCCGGGAACGACTATCAATTCTCCTGGATTTAAGGCTACCGTTTTATCCCTGAAATCTATCCACATTTGGCCTTCGATTACCATAAAGAGCTCGTCTTCATTGGCATGACTGTGCCAAATAAATTCTCCTTGGATCTTAGCAATTTTTACCAATTGTCCATTGAGTTCTCCAATGATGCGTGGATGCCAATGATCAGAAAAGAGGCTAAATTTTTGTTGGAGATTTACAACATTCATAATTATATGGATTTGAGGTCCTAAGCCTGTTTAGGTTTATGTCCTTTAAGTTTCAAAACCACAAATATATTCTTATTTCGAACTTCTATCAAGCTCCTAGCCTCCCCTTCCAAAAGACAAGCGATAACCATTGGGGTCGATCAAGTCAAAGTCACGCATCCCGTATTCCCGATCTTCAGGAGATCGAATATCTTCAACACCATTTTCAACAAATTCTGCATGGATGGCATCTACATCATAAACAAAGAAATAGATAAGCGTATTTTCCGGTACTTTTGCCTTCGAAAATTCATCAATCCGACTAAAGTGAATACTAATATTGTCTCCTCTTTTTAGTACGGCATAATCCATGGGTTCTCCCCAGGAAAAGGTGATTTCAAATCCCAATTTGTTTTTATACCATTTAATAGTATCCTGGATATTGGAGACTCCAATAACTGTAGCAAAATGTGAAATACCTGATTGTTTTGTTTCCATATTTTTTTGTAAAAAATTTAGCTTAAATAATTCCGGATCATTAATTGGATTTCGAATTATTTAACATTGAATAAGATGGTTCTAAAGATCTTTCTACATACTACCTTTCTTGACTGCCGGAGGTAGTTACATTTTACCAATTAATGTCGTTTTGTATTAAATTTAAAGATTAATTATCGGGACAAATGAATTAATATATTCTCAATTCATTAGCTTCGACGAATTGATACTAAATAATCTTTATATGCGTGATTTGAAATATTTGGCAGCCTACCTAATTCCATTAACGGCAGTGATTGCTCTTAGTCTCCAGGGATTATGGTCTTATAGTACAGTGATATTTGCTTTTGGAATCATTCCTATTATGGATCCACTAATGCCTAGATCAGAGGCCAACTTAACTTCTGATCAAAAAGAAACCTATTTGAAAAATAAAGTCTTTGACTATCTGTTATACCTCAACCTCCCCATAATGTATGGGATTTTGATCTTCTTAGTTTATACCTTGACCAACAATTCTCTTGCCAATTATGAGATAACAGGTTTGGTTCTATCAGTAGGTATTGTCATTGGAACCTGCGGAATTAATGTGGGGCATGAATTGGGGCACAGAAATAATAAAATGGAGCAATTACTTGCTAAAGTACTTTTGTTGCCATCCATGTATATGCATTTTTTTATCGAACATAATAAAGGTCATCACAAAAATGTAGCTACCCCTCATGATCCGGCTACGGCCAGATACGGAGAGATTTTATACACATTTTGGATAAGGTCTACCATAGGTAGTTATTGGAATGCATGGCTCTTAGAGAATACACGCTTAAAAAAAGAAGGTAAAGCAATATTTAGTCTTCATAATGAAATGTTGCTTTTTCTTCTTGTTCAAACAGGATATCTCTTATCGATCTATTTTATTTTTAATTTAAACATTATGCTTTTGGTACTGGCAGCGGGAGTAGTTGGCTTTTTATTGCTAGAAAGTATTAATTATATAGAGCATTATGGATTGGAAAGAAAACTTTTGCCAAATGGAAGGTATGAGAGGGTCCAGCCAAAGCATTCCTGGAATGCGAATTTTGAATTAGGAAGGATCATACTCTATGAACTCACCAGGCATTCCGATCATCATTATCTGGCCAGCAAAAAATACCAGGTTTTGGATCACCATGATGAGTCCCCTCAACTACCCTTAGGATATCCTGCCTCAATCCTTATGGCTTTAGTACCTCCCTTATGGTTCAGAGTAATGCACAAGAAAGTATAAAAAAAAGGACGGCGAAATCGCCGGCCTTTTTTTTATACTTTTACTTCTACTTGTTTCTTAGCAGTTTTTTTCTTGGGTAAAGTTCGATATACATAATCCCATAAAGGAGAAGAAACACCAAACATGGCCGTATCATCCTGATAATGGTGAATTGCATGATTGGTCCATAAGGCCTTGAATATATTATTGGGTGGCCTGAATATGTGGACAATGTAATGAACAAACAGGTATCCGGCATATCCTACCAGGAATCCAGCCAGAAAAGAAAAAGTATATTGTCCAAGAACTAGTTTAAAAAGAAATAATAAAACCGTTCCAATTAAAATGCTCAAAACAGGAGGCATAGCTAACCTGTCTTTATCTTTAGGTGCATCGTGATGAGCCCCATGCATAATAAACTGAAGTCTTTTTCTTCTTTCCGTTGTTACAGGTATATGATATAATTTGCGATGCATCCAATATTCCACAAAGGTAAACGCAAGTAGTCCTGCAAAGAAAAGACCTACAATCTCCCAATTCCCCAGGTCGGTGTATCTTTTAGTATAAATAATTAAGCCGGCAGCGTATAGGATAAACAAGGTAATAGGAATAGCGCTGTGCGTTTTGGTGAGGTTATCCAGAAACTTGTTATGAAAAAGTTTAACTGAGTCCTCATGAGTTTTTAATCTTTCTGTATTTTTCATGGTTGCTATCTTTTATGTTGATGCAATTAGAATTTCAATGATTGCATTGTTTGACGAAGATACTTCTTATATTTCAATCTATAAGCACGGAATTTGTGCTTCATGGCCTCATAACTGGAAGAATCGTCCTCACTCTGGTCATAAGATTGTAAAAATCCTTGCTGACGCATCCAATCGTCATTAAATACCTTGCCCAAATATCTAGATCCATGATCAGAAAACAGAGCAACCACCACATCATCTTTTTTCAACTGACTTTTTAGCTTATGGATACATTCCAAGGTGGAACCGCTGGAATATCCAATCAACATCCCTTCTTTCCTGGCCATTTCACGTGCTTTAAGGGCACTGTTTTTATCGGTAACTTTTATAAAGTCATCTATCAAGTCAAAATCAACATTATCGGGAATAATGGTTTTCCCCAAACCTTCAACTTTGTAGGAAAAAATTTCATTTTTATCAAAAATTCCCGTTTGCCAATATTTTTTCAACACTGATCCGTAGGCGTCAACGCCTATTATTTTGATATTAGGATTTTTTTCTTTCAGGTAGCGAGCAGTCCCGGAAATGGTTCCTCCTGTCCCTACACAACAAACATAGTGAGTTATTTTTCCTTGTGTTTGTTCCCAAATTTCAGGCCCAGTAGTCCTGTAGTGAGCTTCAGAATTATCAAAGTTAAAATTCTGAGCCACATAAAAAGAATTGGGGATCTCTTTGGCTAGTTGCTCAGCTCTGGAATAATAGGATCTCGGATCCTCGGGAGCTGCATCTGATGGACAAACGACTACTTGAGCGCCTAATGAGCGCAGTAGTGATAATTTTTCTTTAGAAGCTTTACTACTCACTGTAAGTACACATTTATAACCTTTTATGGCACTAACCATAGCCAGGCCAAAACCTGTATTACCTGAGGTAGCTTCAATAATGGTACTTCCTGGTTTAAGCAAGCCCTTACGTTCAGCTTCTTCTATCATAAATAAGGCAATCCGGTCCTTCGCTGATTGCCCGGGATTAAAAGACTCCACCTTGGCAAATACCTGTGCTGGAAAATCAGCAAACATTCGACCTAATTTAATGAGTGGAGTATTTCCGATTGTTTTCAAAACGTTTTCGCAATACATAAATACTTTGATTTATGGTTATTATTTTATTTCAAGATTGGATAAGAACATTGAATTTTTACCCTTTTGACATAAAACAGCTTAGTTGGAACTTGTAACTTTTTACAATTCCAATACAGTATTGGCAATGAAATGCCAGTTTTTTTTAAAATCTACCTATTACAGTTGGTTAATAGCCCCTTGTCTAAAGGACAAAAACCAGTGCAATATTAGTACATGCTATTGAAAAATAAAAGAATTAATCTACAAACATTCGTTAATTTAATCCTTTATGGCCTTAAAAGGAATGTGAATTTATTGCATAAAAAATAGACCACTAAATATTATTTCCTTGTCTAAAACACTATAACAGAGGAGAAAATGGAATATTAGATGAGGTGCAAAATTAAGTTTGGTTGTCATTATAGAATAAAAAAAGGATGAACTTTAAAAGCTCATTTTTTTTTATTTTCTTATAGGCAGGATTGAAAGCACTTATTTGTTAAATTATTGCATATAAGTGAAAAAATTAAAATCAGTATAGGAGCAATTATAGCAGGTATTGTATTTTGTAGCCAGTCAAAGACTGAAACTTATTATATGAAGCTCCGAAAAATTTCATTAAAGGCAAGATTAATTCTCTATGACAGAGGTAAAATTCTGTTATTAAAACAAACAAAACCCAATGGGGGCAACTATTCCCTGGTTGGCGGAACGGTAGAAGAAGATGAAACTGCCCGGCAGAGTGTAATACGAGAAAGTTTCGAGGAAGCAGGTATAATCATCAATAAAAAAGATTTGCAGCTTGTTCATGTTCTGCAAAAAATAAGGGGAGGTGAACAAAGAGTTACGCTTTATTTTAAAGCCAACAAATGGAAAGGACAATTAGAATCCAAGGAAACCAAAAAGTTCAAAAAAGTAGAATGGTTTGACTTGGATAAGCTACCAGAGAACATGACCCTAACGGTCAAACATGTACTGAGAGCCTACAGACACGGAATTCTTTATTCTGAACTGACTGCTTCTGAATGGATACCGGGTACTAAGTCTTTGTCTTTGCCTTCTAAAAAGAAATAAGATTTATCATTCCGATTTTTTTTACTTTTTTTTGATAAATATCCAAAGAAAAGTAAATTAGTAGAAAGTTATTCACCTCCAACAAGCTACTTAGTGGCGGCCTAAAGACTTCTAACATATTCTAGAAATATTATATTTAACACCTGATATTGTCAAGTCAATTTAGTATGTCAATATTTGACTAAGCCATTTGCTGGCCTATCGTCATTATAATTATAAAAATTTTACCAAATGAAAAGATTAATACTCCTATTGTTGATTATGTGTTTGGGATTTCAAGCATATTCGCAAGTCAAATCCTCTTTCAAGGACATCAAAAGAACTAACTCAAAATACCCTTCGCCGAAAATTTCAGATTTTGATTTTTCCGCTTTTAATGGTCTTCCCAGGGCAGAAAACCCCTTTAAGGGCCTATATTTCTCCCCTAATCAAATAAAAACCACAAAATTTTCCGGAGTATTTGAGGCCGGTTTTACAGTTAAAAAAGATCCTATAAATGGATTACCAATCATGATAGAAGGCAAAATTCCAAATGCCGATCAGGTTGTTAGTGGAAAGGTTAGCTGGAAATCAAAAAGTACGCAATACCTAAATAAGTTAAAGGATGTTATTGAGATTGTAGACCCGGAAAATGAGTTTAAAATAGTTTCTGTACAAGAGGATGAATTAAAACATACCCACATCCGCCTTCAACAATATTTTGGAAAATTGGAAGTCTATGGTGGAGAGATTGTTCTTCACTCAAAAGATAATAGCATCTACTTAATGAATGGTCGCTACTACCCTACTCCAGAATTGGAGCTAAAAAGTCCAACAATTGATAAAGAAAAGGCAAAAAGCCTGGCACTGGAAAATGTTCGTAACTATACTAAGGTCGTTGAAATTCCTAAACACCTAAAATCATTTGTTGCTGGCCCTCAAGCAAAGGCCCAATTGGTCGTTTATCATGAAAAAATGGACCTCCATGCTGAGCATATGGCCTGGAAAGTAGAGTTGGTGCCCAATTTAAGTGATCATTGGTCTTATTTCATCGATGCTCATACAGGGGAAATATTGGATTCCTATAATCAAACCTGCAAATTTTTTCATGATTTAGATGAATCTTGCCTGAAATCAGCGGCTCCTGAAAAATCTAATGCGGTATCTTTTGGAACGTCTATGTTTGATGGAGGCAGAACCGCCAATGGACCTGACCTGAATGGTGTTAATCGTAGCATCAATGTTTATGAGATTGGCTCGGATTTTATTATGCTGGATGTTTCTCAGCCCATGTTTGATGCCGCACGATCCAATATCCCACAGGATGTAGTAGGAGGAATCATCACCTTGGATGCCAGTAACACTTCTCCGCAAACAGATAATTTCCAAACTACTTATGTGGGAACTTCTAACATAAACAGCTGGAATGCCAATGGAATTTCAGCTCATTTTAATGCCATTACCTCTTATCGATATTTCCTAAACACCTTTAACAGGAATTCCATCAATGGTCAAGGAGGTACCGTCTATTCCATCATCAACGTTACAGACGAGAATAATGAGGCAATGGATAATGCCTTTTGGAATGGGATCGCTATGTTTTATGGAAACGGAAAAGATGCCTTTTCAGAATTTGCCGGTTCTTTAGATGTAGGCGGTCATGAGATGTCTCATGGTGTCATTCAAAATTCTGCTGGTTTGGAATATGTTTCTCAATCCGGTGCTTTGAATGAATCCTTTGCCGATATTTTTGGGGTTATGATCGAAAGAGAAAACTGGCAGTTGGGAGAAGACATTGTCAACACCCAATTTTTCCCGACAGGAGCCCTAAGAGATATGAGTAATCCCAATAATGGAGGCTCTGGCCCTGGTGACTTCAGATGGCAGCCTAAAGACATGAGCGAGTTTCAGAATTTGGATCCCACTCCAGAACAAGATAATGGAGGAGTCCATATCAACAGTGGAATCCCTAATAGAGCCTATTATCTTTTTGCCACTGCCAATGGAATGAATGTAGTAAAGGCAGAACAAGTCTTTTATCGGGCACTTACTCAATATTTAACTCGTACTTCTCAGTTTATTGACCTTCGCAATGCAGTTATTCAGTCAGCTCAAGATATTCATGGAGCAAATTCTACTGAAGTGAATGCGGCCATAAACGCTTTTAATACTGTAGGCATTACTGCAGGGCAAAGCACTCCTGACCCTGAACCTGTACCTACTAATACAGGTGATGAATTGATCCTGTTTACCAATCATAGTGATGATCCGGATCAGGATAACACTTCTTTATTTCTCTTTTCAACCGCCGGAAACGCCTTAGTTAACCCTTTCCAGAATATTCCAGGACCTCTACGCCCACCTAGTATTACCGATGACGGTAGCTTTATCATTTACGTTGCTAAGGATAATACCATATGGGGGATTGAAATAGACTGGGAAACTGGAGACGTTACTTCTGACCAAATTAATGAGTCTACCATCTGGGGTAATGTTTCCATTTCAAAGGATGGATCCAGGTTAGCGGCCACCACCAATGACGGCAGAAATTCCATTTTTGTAATTGATATTAATTCAGGTGGGCTTCGAGAGTTTGAATTATTCAATCCTACTTTTACAGAAGGTATTAGTACAGGAGATGTTGTTCTTGCAGATGTGCTCCAGTGGGATTTTACGGGTGAATTTATTATGTATGATGCATTAAATAGAATTTCCAATTTTTCCGGAGATATTGAATATTGGGATATTGGCTTTTTGAATGTTTGGAACAATCAAATCAATAATTTCGGTAACGGAAGCATCGAAAAATTATTCAATGGCCTTAGTGGAGATTTAAGTGTGGGAAATCCATCTTTTTCTAAAAACTCACCTAACATCATTGTCCTAGATGTAATTGATGAATTCAATGATGAGTATCTTGTATATGGTGTCGACATTCAAACGGGAGATCAGGCTACCATATTCAACAACAACAAAGCTGGAGTTCCTAATTATTCTGTGGATGATTCTTACATGATTTTTGATGTCACCAATGGAGGGGAAGAGATTATTGCCTCTATCAATCTACAACAGGATAAAATTCGTCCTAATGGTAATGCTACTATTTTCTTCGATAATCCGGGCAGCTTTGGGCTAAAATGGGGGATTATTTTCTCCAATGGTACCCGAAACTTTACGCCTACCAATACTAATGAAGAAATTGCATCTGAATTAGCCTTAAAATTATTTCCCAACCCAGTTGGTGAAAACTTCACCCTAAGTATGGAATTAGAAGAATCATCTGATATCCAGCTTGAAGTATTTGATATGTTGGGACGTAGGGTTAAAGCTGCTAATCTAGGTAGACAAAGCGGACAATTTCAGCAAACCATTGAGGTTAATGAATTGGCACCAGCTACTTATTTACTTAGATTAAAAGTAGGCACGCATTTAGTGACTAGTAAGTTTGTGAAAAAGTAGGCTTTTAGAATTGTAGATTTCACCAATCATTTGAGCATTGTTTCATGCAGATACCACAAACTCAATAAAATCTTGTGGTGTCTGTGTGAAACAAAAAGGCCCTTGAGCTATTCAACAATAATCTAAGACTGATGAAACATCAATATTTTATTCTCCTTGCACTCCTTCCCTTTTCACTGTTCTCTTGTAAAACAGAAAAATACTCTGCTTCTAATTTACCTGAAATTCGATTGTCCTTTGGTAACGGTGGCGGTTTTGCAGGTGCCTACACAGAATACATTTTATTAGAAAATGGCCAAATCTTTAAACAGGAAGGGATAAGAGGATCTATGGAAGAATTTGGAAAAATTAAAAAGAGCAAAGCCAAAAAAATATTTCAACAGCTGGAAGAAGCAGAATTCCCTACCTTAAAACGAGATGCACCTGGTAATATGTATCGTTTTATGAGTTGTCAGACTTCTACAAGCAGCAATAAAGTTACCTGGGGAAGTCATGAAAAAGTTGATCTTGATGATAAGCTGGATAGTTTATATCAAGAATGTATGAAGTTGATAGAAGGAAATAAAAAATAACTTCTTTTCAAATTTTCGAATGATTGATGGTTTACTTTTTTTGAAAAAAGGAGATATTTTGAGATCTTATGTTTGAAAAGCGCTAAAGAAAAAAGCTTTAGGTTAAGGCTGAGAAAAAAATAAATAACCAAAACCTAAAGCAAAATGGTAATATTACAAAGAAACGAAAAAAGGGAGAAAAAAGAGAAGCAGGTCTATTTAGGCATAGATGTACATAAGGTCAAGTGGGTAGTAAGTGTATATGAAGGAGATAAGTTTGTTAAGACCTACTCACAAAGTAGCAGTGTAGAGGCATTATTAAAATATTTGGAAAAACATTATTCAGGTTCGGTCATAGAAGTGGCGTATGAATCTGGCTTTAGTGGCTATTATTTACATCGCCAGTTAGCCTTGCGGGGAATAAGCTGTAGTATTGTTCATGCAGCAGATATACCGAGTACAGATTGGGAAAGACGTCGCAAGAGTGATAAAATAGATAGCCGAAAGCTAGGCAGTTTACTAAGTAGAGGGCTGTTAAAGGGGATCTATGTGCCGAGTGAGGAAGAAGAACAAATAAGAGAATTGGTTCGTATGCGCTTAAGCCTATCCCGAGATAAGAGGAGATACATGTGTCGAATACGCTCATATATGATGCGTCAGGGTATAGATGAAAGACCAGAGTTGAAGGGGAAATTATGGACTAAGGCAGGACAAAGCTGGTTATCTGGGTATGTGAGTGCTCATCCCAGTTTAGGTCAATTGAAAAAGATGTATGCACAAATTAGACAAATAGAATTGCAGACAGCCAAACAGTTGCGTCAAGAAATTAAACAAAGTAGTTATGCTGGGGTGTATGAATGCTTACTTAGTATTCCGGGCATTGGCTGGCACACAGCTAGTTTATTGATAGGGGAGTTAGGTAGTGTGAGTAGATTTAAGCGCTTGGATGAACTAGCCAGTTATTGTGGCATTGTACCGGATATACGCTCCAGTGCAGATCGCACAAAAGTCCTGGGCATGAGCTGAAGAGGCAATCGTCGATTACGAACGGCCTTAATAGAAAGTGCCTGGGTAAGTAAACGCTATGATGAACAGCTTCAGGCCAGCTACATGAAAGCCATTGAACAAGGCAAGTGTGCACAAAAGGCTATTATTAAAGTGGCTAGGAAGTTATTAAATCGAATAAGAACGATTTGGTTGAATGGACAAACTTATAGAGTGGTTTAATAGATATAGAGCATAGCATTTTTCTTTCAGCTGCTTGTTAACCAGCAAAAAAGTAAAATCAAGCAAAGGCAATCCAATGATTATGGAAGAGATTTTTAGAATTTAGCCTCCAAGGCTACATCTGGACATAAGGGCTGCATCTGGTATCTACTTGTTGCGGCACTGCTAGCAGAAGACCGCTTTTTCGAGATTACAGGCAGCCCACTTTTTTCGTCCATGAGCTACTAAACAAGGGCCTTGCGACCCTGTTCAACAGGTGATCGCTAATTGAAGATTGATGTAGTGGGCTAAGGAAAAAGAAATCTCTATAACCATTTGAGCGAGATTTTTGGAAGTTACTGGGGCTTCCCCTTAAAAAAAATGCCCTAAAGCTTGCTTTTCAACATAGAAGATAAGTTGAGACAGATAGAGATAGGTGGAGATAATTTGCTTATTAAATAAAAATAAAGCTATTATGAGTAAAAACAATGTATCTCTATATATCTCTATATATCTCTATATATCTCATTTAAATTAAGTTCAATTAAAAAAATTAGGGGTGTCTTTAATTTATTTAATTTGAAAGAGTTTTAACAGATCTAAATATTCGACTCCAATTAACCCCTTTGGCCGGGCTATTTTCTCTAAAGGACCACCATACAAATAAAGGCTTACCTACCACGTGATCTTCCGGAACATACCCCCAAATTCTGGCATCTTCTGAATTGTGTCGATTATCTCCCATCATCCAATAATAATCCATTTTGAAGGTATATTCTTTGGTTTCTTCTCCATTAATAAAAATTCGACCATCTGAGGATTCTTGAAGATCATTTCCTTCATAAACAGAAATTACTCTGCGGAATAGGGCTATATTATCAGGACTAAGCTGAACGGTAGCTCCCTTTTTGGGAATCCAAATGGGGCCATAATTATCCTTAGTCCAGGTACCATTAATTTTGCGGTCATGCGGAAACACACCATTAGGATGTGGGTCGACCTCAGAAATATCGATTACCTGGAAAGTAACCTGGGGATCTAAGGCTTTGATCTTTGCTTTTTGCTCCTCATTCAGAATTAAAACCATTTGATTAGCATTCTGACCTTGCATATCCTCTGTTGAAATACCCCATTTTGCAAAATTTCGGGTATTTATTGAGCTAGATGAAAAGTTGACGATATAAAGATATTGAAGGTATTTAGGAGTTTCGGCTGGTGCTCCATTGACAAAAACTTGTCGGTCTCGGATTTCAATAGAGTCTCCAGGAAGGCCAATACATCTTTTGATGTAGTGATCCTTTTTGTCCATTGGACGCGTTACCAGAGGCTTTCTATTGGTCTTAATTTGTTGGATTTTTATTTGATCATCAATTTGACCACGCCGATAATCATAAATGCTATAGGTCCGACCCGGAAAAATATAGACGCTATCTCCTTCTGGGAAATTGAAAACGACAGGGTCATTTCTATCGATCGTTTCCAAAGCTTTAAGTCTTTTGTAAGAAAGCTGTGGTTTTTCCAGGTAAGATTCTCCACCCAAAACCGGAACTCTATTATGCAAAAGCGGAAGCATGGCAATAGTTTGAGGTGTTCTGATTCCATAATTTGCCTTACTTACAAAAAGAAAATCTCCCACCATCAGGGAGCCCTCCATGGAGGAAGTAGGAATAACGTAAGCCTCAATCAAGAACATCCTAATAAAAGCAGCAGCAAAAACTGCAAAAATGATTGCCTCCGCCCATTCTCTGGTATTGGATTTATGATAAGGGTTTTGAGCCTGCAATTTTTTAAACTGACGCTCATTTTTATTGGTTTTTGCTTCTTTTAATTGAGCTAGATAGGCTCTTTCTTTGGTAAAATTAGGGCCATCATATTTCTCATCCTTGTTTAAGCCCAGGTAAAAAAATGCCAATGGAGCAGCAACGACTGCTACGGCACTATGCCAAAATTTTAATTTATTAAAAGACCGCACCATCCTAACCGCCATTGAAGCATAAATAAAAATATTGACGATGGGTAATAAAATTAAGGCTACTCTCCAAAGTGGGTATCCGATTATTTTACCCCAGACTACAAAATTTAACCCGGGGACCAATGCCTGCCATGCAGGCTGCTCAGCCTTTGGAAAAACAAAAAATAGACTAATGCTCAATAACACATATCCTATAATAAGAAAGATCAACATTCCCATTAAGTATTTATTTTGATTAAATCCATAACTGCTAATCCAATAACAGTATGATTTCAGCACCGCAAATATAAATTAATTTAAGAGGATGGAAGCGTTATAGACTCGTTAACATGGATATAATGGCTTTTTTATTCGACGACCTCTCCCTCTACAGTCAGTTTTTCAGCTTTTCGGATTCCTTTGAAATAAACTTTTATTTTTTTGTAAAAGTAGCCTTTGTCCTTTGCATCATAGTCCACTTTAATTACGCTGGTAGAATCCGGAGGAATGGGATCTTGCGCCCAGGAAGTAGCAGTACAGCCACAAGAAGCCCGGACATTATCTATTACTAAAGGTTCCGTTCCTATATTTTTAAAGGAAAATTCATACTTAATGGACTTGCCAAAAGGTATTTCCTGGAAATCATGATGAGTACCTTGTTGCCAGTCAACTGCATAAGATTGAAAAAGGAGCCAGGTAAAAGTTAATATTTTCAGGTACATAAATTATTTTTTTTCCAAAATTTCCCAGGTGTGGTCTGATAATAATTTCACGGTAGCGATAAAATCATAAGGAGCATTTTTTCCCCATTCCCTTGGTCCCACCATTGAGAGTACCTTTTTTTTATCTTTTTTCTCATATAAATGATAGGTAAAGCCAATTAAAGGTTCGAAGTTCATCTCGGAGAGGTAAATTTCCTCTGAAATATTGACCCGGTCGTGAATATTTTTAGCTTGCTGGGCCAACAATTCAATTTGTTCTCTAATCTGATCCAACTGCATTTCAGTTTGATCATACATGGCTTCGACTGCTCTACCCTTTACCCTACCTTTATCAATAGGTTTGATTTGTACTCCTCCTACGGTATGGGCATAAGGGAGAATATGAGGATTTTCACTTATTTTATCCTTATCAATAGGATTATTGCTAGGCTTTTCTTTCTTCTTATCTTCCATAAATCAATATTCAAAAAACGGAATCTTTGCAATCAATATTTTTACAACGAATAAATCTATAAAAAGATTAAGGCCTGGCCTCGGCATTTATCAATAATTTAAGCCCCTTCATTTGGATCGAAGATCAAATGAAGGGGCTTAAATAAAAAAAACCTTCCCCCACAGTAAAGTGAAAGAAGGTTTTTTATAAAGATAATAGATGGTTTATTTCAGAGTGAAAGTTGAACTTCCAGCCAAATAACCTTTATTGTAAACCTCCACAGTGTAGGTTCCGCTCTGGAATTCCTGATTAGGAGCCCATACGGAGCACATATTTGCTGAAGAGCGATCGTAGTCCATTTCTTCTGCTTTAGTGAAGCGGATTTGCTCGCCAGAATCGTTGCTCTTAATTACGCCTGATCCCATATCTTCGATTGCTAATGTTTCGCCTAGTGGATTAACGATTCTGACAAAGAAACGCTCCATGCTAGGTTCTACTACATTGTTTTCAGTAAGAGTGAAACAAACCTGAAGCTCATCAATGCTGTTGGCTTTAGTTTTCTTCGCTCTTTTGTCGTTATTTCTGACTTTTAATCCAGTCACTTCAATGTTATTGACTTTTACTACGGAAGCGATGTTTACTTTTTGAGCTAACTGCTCTCTTTCCTGAGATAGTTCTTCATTTTGAGCAGTCAAAGTAGCTTTAGTAGCTTCGCTTTCCTGGATAGTGGAGGTCAGCTGAGTTTCCAAAGTCTGCTTTTCATCAGACAATTGTACATTAGCTGCTGTTAATTCCTGGTTTTCGGCTCTCAATTGGTTAATTTCAGCAACATAACCTTCAACTTGTGTAGTCAATTTTTTGATTTCCTCACGGGCACGGCCCAGGTCACGCTTATTTCTAAGTAAGCCATCGATTCTGGATTTAGACTGTGCCAATTCTTCTTTTTGACTGTCAATCAGCTGATTCAATTCTTCATTAGAACCACGCATTTCTTCCAAATCAGATAGTGCCTGATAGTACTGTTCTTCTAATTCTGCTTTCAGTTGTTCAGACTCATCCAATTTTACAGAAGTCATCTGCTGAGATTTACTCAGATTTTGATTTTTAACAAATAGAAAAATACTTAGACCAAGCAAGATAACGATTACAGTCGCAGAAATAGCGATGATTCTTTGCTTAGCACTGTCAGAATTTGAGCTTGAACTTGGAGTTACTGGTTTGTTACTCGGATTTGTGGTTGCCATAAGTTTCTTCCAATTTTGTGAAAAATAGCTTTTAAAAAGGCTATTAGTTTTTGGTTAATTGATTTCCTATCGTTTACGTGTAAATTGCTTTCAATTACTTTCGGTACAAAAGTGCAGACTAATTCATATCGTCGCGTCAGGTATTGTTGCAAAAGTGTTCGATATTGTTTCATTTTCCAATATTGTTGCAACAAATGCACAAAAGAAGGCCATTTGGTGTGCTAAACTGATCTTTTTTAGGTTTTTTTGCCGATCAGAAATTATTAAATTTGTTGGATATTCTCAAGAGCACTTTAAAATCATATGCATGATTGACCATGTTGATATCGGCAGAGTTCTTTTCCTTGACATTGAAACCGTTTCTGTTAAACCCGCCTTTGACCAGCTGAATTCTGACTTACAAAATCTTTGGACTACCAAGGCCAATCAAATCATGCGAGCCCGCGAAAACCCCTTAAGTGAAGAAGAAGTTGAAGAAGTTTTTACAGATCGGGCAGGTATTTATGCTGAATTCGGAAAAATTGTTTGCATTTCTGTTGGTGCCGTTTTTCGGGATAAACAAAGTAAGAAGCTAAAAATTCGCTTGAAGTCATTTGCCGATAGTAATGAACGGCAACTCTTACACGATTTTTCAAAACTTCTTTTTGAACATTATAATAATACCAGTCAATATTTCCTTTGCGGACATAATATCCGTGAATTTGACATACCCTACATTTGCAGGAGAATGGTCATCAATCAGCTTCCCCTTCCTGGAATGCTCCAATTGGCAGGAAAAAAACCCTGGGAGACCAAATATCTCCTCGACACCATGGAGCTTTGGAAGTTTGGCGACTATAAAAGTTATACTTCTCTGAAGTTATTAGCTGCTGTATTGGATTTCCCCTCCCCTAAAGATGATATAGATGGTAGTAACGTTGGAAGAGTTTATTGGGAAGAGAAGGATCTGGATCGCATCTCTTTATACTGTGAAAAAGATGTCCTGGCCACTGCTCAGCTTTTTTTGAGATACCAAAGAAAACCTCTTTTCGAAGAAGATCAGGTGATACACATAAGAGAGCATGCATAGTAAAAAGTAGAAGGAAGAAGGTAAAAAGTAGAAAGATATATCCTTTTACTTTTTACCTTCTTCCTTCTACCTCTATGGTTTTCGTTTCACTACTTCCTATTCTTCGATGAAATCGGTCGAAGGCCACCACCCAATAAGTATAGGTCTGTTCATTTTGAGAAGAGGTGTCCAGATAACAAAAACGAGGATCATTTTTACCAAAAGGTGTGGTATACAGCAATTTTTCTTTACCTTTTTTCCAGGCGCTCTTAGGGCCATCAAAACGATAGAGGCCAAAATATCTGAAAGATTCTTTTTTAGGGTCAACTTTCCAGCATATTCTGGTTCCCTCTTTCACTTTTCGAGGCCTATTCATTTCTACTTGACAGGTGGCTCTGTTTTCTTGACTTGGAAACTCCGGTAATAGGACGGGATGATTGAACAAGCCCCGCAAAGAATCCAGAACCCCCAAACTATTACTTAATAATGAACGGGCTCTAAAAAATGCATGGCCCCTTACCTTATTATAGGACTGTGCAACTTTGATTTGCTGAGGGATTTCTTCTGGAAAAGACCAGGCCAAAGAAACATCTGTTCCTACCTTATGTGCAGCATGGCCGATAATAAGCTGTTGTCGATCCACTTTTGAAGACCACCATTCGATTAAGGTTTGGTAATCAGACACTGGGTGTCCAATTTCCCAATATAATTGAGGGACAACATAATCTATCCAACCTTCATCTAGCCATTTCAAAACATCTGCATACAGATCATCATAAGAAGATAGTCTGTTTTCAGTATTTGAGCCTTTATGATCTACTTCGTAGTTGCGCCAAACTCCAAATGGGCTAATCCCAAATTTTACATATTTTTTCTTTTGTTTGATTATTGAGGACAACTCCTGAATCATATTATTAACATTGGAACGCCTCCAATCTTCAATATTAAAGAAAGATTCACCATATAATTTGAAAGCTGCACTATCCTGAATGACTTCGCCGGAGGAAGGGTAAGGATAAAAATAATCATCCATATGAATACCATCTATATCATATTTTGAAAGCACTTCATCAACTACTTCCAATAGATGCCATCTTACTTCCGGAAGCCCCGGGTTAAAGTAATAACGGTTTCCATATGGGAACCCCCATTCCGGGTGTTTTAATAATACATTTGATTGATCCAGACTATTGGCGTCTTGGTTAGGCGTAGCTCTTAAGGGATTCATCCAGGCATGAAATTCCATTCCCTGGTTATGAGCCATGGCAATGAAGGTAGGTAATAAATCAAAATCCTCTTCTGGGCCAATACCTTCTTTCCCGGCAAGAAATCGAGACCATGGAACCAAATTGGATTGATAAAAAGCATCTCCGGAAGGGCGAACTTGAAAGTAAAGCGTATTTATACCTGCACTCTTAAGTTGACGTAAAAGTTGACGCCATTGTTCCGTCAGGGCTACCTTATTAGTGGTATTGTTTTTGGGAAAATCAAGCTGAAAGAAGGTGGCAATCCATACCGCTCTTACCTGACGTTCCTGTTTAGGTGTTTGGCTGTGAGAATTAGAGCAGGTACAAAGTTGTACAATCAGCAGCCAATAAAGTAGATTCAGTATTTTTCTTTTCAAGTGTGTTTAATTTGCGACCACGGTATCGGAGGTTTGGCATTCTTCAAGCAACCAGTACTTATTAATTACATTATTGGTATCCTGTATTTTTTGAGCAAGGCTATCCACCTTTTCTTTTAATGTCTTTCGCGTGTAAGTAGCCGACTGATGTTTTAATAAAACCAGTTTTTTTGCAAACCTAAGAAAATTAGTATACCCTTTTTTCTGATCAGTAGTCATTTTGCGATTTCGAATGACATAAATTCTAAAGGTTTCAATTAGGGATAAAAGTGCTTCTGTATCGCCAAGGGCATAATAAGTTCTTAAAAGTAAGAAGGTAGTGTTCAAGTGGTATTTTACATCCGTAAATTGAACATGTAATAAGGTTTCAATGGCTTCATTATATTGTTTTTTATTATAAAAAAGATTGGCCAGATTATATTTATAGGCATTCTCTCTTTTAGATAAGGGTAATTTTTCCTTGTATTCATTAATAAATTTCTCTGTCCAGCTGAATTCCTGCAGTTTACATCCTAAGGTTACCACATTCTTATAATCCCATTCAGACAGGATGCCATTATTTATGAGTAATTCTTTTTTAACCCCTTCCTGATACAATTCAAACAATTCTCGTTGATATTCCCTTTTACCTAAATTAATCTGTCTGATACAATAATTATATGAAAAGCCATAAAGGTCATTTATTTCGCGGCGGCTAAAGTGCTTTAGATCGTGGTTTAATAGTTCTTTGAGATTCTCATAATGCTTAGGATCATTTCCATCCCTCAAAGACATCAGAATACTGAAATAAAGAAGAATAGATTTTTCTTCTTTCAAAACTTCCCAATTTTTTCTGAGAAAAAGGAGCAATTCATCAAATAAGCCATAATCATAATGAGTATTCATCAACATGGAATTGGCCGTAAGATGACAGCAATTTCTTAGTTTTTCAATGATATAATATTTGTCAAGGTTGTCCAACATATTTTGGAAGGTCTTAGACTTCGACCGGTCAATATAATTACCACTGTAAAAACCCAATAAATTATTTAGCCGATAATAGACATGGAAATAGTCACTATTTCTATATGGATGATTCTCCAGTTTCTTTTCCAGCAGTTTTGATCTGTTATTCATTAAATCATACTGCGTAAATGAAAAGGCTTGTTCAACCGTATAAAGCTGTTCTTGCAAATCTTCTTCCTCAAAATGGCGAAAGGCCAAAAATTTATGATATAATTTTTTCAAGTAGGACATGACATTATGCATTTGCTGCTCGTCATATGTTTCCTCCGGAAAAAGAACACTATAGATATCCTCTCTTTTGATGCTGGTTTTGCGATGACCATTAATATTTTTTAATAAAATCTCTAATAAGGCAATCGTTTTTTGATGCTGATTAAAATAAGGAGAGCCGACAAATGTCCTGAACCGTTCCCGCTCTTTATGGGGCAATTCCCTGAGATGTTGTACTAACTTACTTTGATGCATAATGAATATTTTCCAGAATCCAAAACCATTTTACACTCTAAATCACTGAAAATAAGAGACAAGTAGAAAAACACATAAACTACAACTTGCCAGAAATTACAAAAAATGTACTAAATCAAAAAGTAAATTTATTAGATATTTGTTATGCAATCACGATGAAGCACTATTTTAAATTTTATTGCGGGAGTTGAATTCCTGCAAATTATAATTCCACGAATTAATAACCAATATTTATTATTACTATTTTGATTCGTCGGCTATTTGGTCAAGGGGGGAGTACCAATAGCCGGCGTTTTTTTTTGTGGCAATCCTAAATCTTGGACAGATTAAAAAGAAAAAAGGGGCGGAAAATCCGGCCCTTTTTTCTTTTTTAAAGCTCTTTTTTACACTCCGCAAACTTTTTTTGAACTTTTTTTAAAAAAAAATCCACTTTTTTTTTGCGTTTTTTTTACCAGTTTCAGTGGAATAATCCCAGAAACCCTTCAACATTTTCACTTTAAACAACTAAAAATCAAACACTTACTAATTAGTTTAAAAAAATACAAATGTCAGAAATACACCAAATTGTACTAATTTATTGGATTTGATTCTCCGATATTTGTATTGTAATCATGAAGAAAGGAAATTTTACGAGCTACTACTAACAAATTATAATCTTATTAAAAAAGTAGCTTTGACAGATAAAAAAATGTTATAATCCCACGAATACAATAATTTATAATCTCATGGACGAAGTTTAGTGGATGTCAAAGGACATTCACACTCTGGTATGTAGATAGCCTCTCAAAGCTCTTTTCGAAGGCCGGCTAGATTTTCTAGCCGGTTTTTTTTTATCTTACCGCGCAAAATAAGGAATTTCTCCTCAATTTCAATACAACAACGTAACATTTTACGAATTATATTAATCTTTTACGCATGCGAAGACATTTTGTTGCACCTTCCATCCTTGCCGCTGATTTTTCAAAAATTAATGATGCAATCGATTTGATTAATTCCAGTGAAGCTGATTATATCCATGTTGATGTAATGGATGGAGTTTTTGTTCCTAACCTTACTTTCGGTATGTTGGTTGTGGAGGGTCTCAAAAAAGTTGCCCAAAAGCCCCTGGATGTCCACCTAATGATTGTACAACCTGAAAAATATGTGGAGGCATTCCAAAAAGCAGGGGCGGATATCATTTCAGTCCATTATGAAGCCTGCCCTCACCTGCATCGCGTGATTCAAATGATAAAACATTCGGGAGCAAAAGCAGGAGTAGCCATCAACCCACATACCAATGTAGAACTTCTGGAAGATGTGCTAGAAGATTTGGACCAGGTTATTATTATGTCTGTTAACCCAGGATTTGGTGGCCAAAAGTTTATTTACCGGACCATTCCCAAGGTCCGAAAGCTCAAACAGATGATTAATGTACAAAACACTTCCACCCTCATAGAAATTGATGGTGGTGTCGGACTGCATAATGCGGAGGCCATCCTTCAAGCAGGAGCTGATATTTTGGTGGCAGGCAGCAGTGTTTTTAAAAGCAAAGATCCTTCAAAAGCAATAAGTGAATTAAAAGCTATTGGGAGCAGTAAAAATAGTTTCGTGTAACAAAGCATAAAGATCTCTTTAGTTCGTTCTAGGAACAGGGCAAAATCCTAAAATAAACTTACACCAATACATCTTCAGAATTAGTCGTCAAATCAACAACAATTCTGGCTTTTTCTAAGGAATAAGATCGTAACTTTGTTCCTATATTCAAGAATGATTGATAAAATGATGAACAGACGGATTTTCACTTTTATTCTGCTATTTTGCGGAATCCATATATATACTCTTGGACAAACCAGCCAAAACGCCACCATAACAGGAAAGATCACAGATGCACAAACCGGAGCAGCCATTGAGTTAGTTACTGTTTATATTCAGGATACCAATATTGTTACCGAGACCAGTTCTAATGGTCGGTATAGCCTGGAAATCCCTGCAAACCAATTGCTTACCCTGGTGGTTTCGCGAATCGGTTATAAAGAAACAAAAACCACAATAAGACCTATGCCTTCCGGAAGTAGCCGCCAGATTGATATTGGTCTGGTTTCCTCTGATTCTGATCTGGAGGTTATTGTTCGGGAAAGCAAAATCCAGGAAGGAGGAATGATAAAAGAGGAAGTGGAGTCTCTTAAACTTCTCCCAACTGCTTCCGGCAACCTGGAAAGTATTCTTCCTCATATAGCACTGGGTACTTCCTCAGGAACCGGAGGAGAGCTTAGCTCACAATATACCGTCCGAGGAGGGAATTATGATGAGAATTTGGTGTATGTCAATGATTTTGAAATTTATAGACCACAATTAATTCGAACCGCTCAACAAGAAGGTTTGTCTTTCCCAAATATCGATTTAATTAGAGATCTGACTTTTTCATCCGGTGGTTTTGAGGCCCGATACGGTGATAAATTGTCTTCAGTCCTTGATATTAAATACAAGCGTCCGGATTCTCTGCGCGGTTCAGTAAGTTTAAGTATGCTGGGAGCCTCGGCTCATATTGAAGGAAGTTTGAGGACAGGAAATAATGATTATCAAAAATTCAGGTACCTGATTGGGGCTCGATACAAAAATAATCGTTACTTATTAGGAACCTTAGACAATAAAGGAGAATACAACCCAAACCATTCAGACATTCAAGCTTACCTCACTTATGATATTTCGAGGGACTGGCAGCTAGGTTTTTTAGGAAATTATAATCGATCCCAATATCGATTTGCTCCAACTGAAAGAAGTACTGCCCTGGGTTTGATAAATTTTGCTCTTCAATTATTTACTGTTTCTGAAGGGGAAGAACTGACCGACTTAACCACCGCCATGGGAGGCCTATCCTTAACCTATATTCCCAGCAATGTAAAAAATCCGTTTTATCTGAAATTTATGGCTTCAGCTCAGGGAAGTGACGAAAATGAAAGTACAGATATTATTGGTCATTACAGTCTTCGACAGATCGAAACTGGCCTGGGAAGTAATGAATTTGGAGAGGTGCTTGCTGAATTGGGTACAGGAACACAACATGAGTTCATCCGAAACCGCCTGGACACCCGAGTTACCAATTTTGAGCATCGTGGAGGCTGGGAGATCCCCAAAAATGATCCAAGCGGAAATATAACCAGCAGTCACTTCCTGCAATGGAGTCTGAAATACCAGCAAGAAGAAATTGAGGACAATATCAAAGAATGGGAGCGACTAGATTCGGCAGGATATTCCTTACCATTTAGTGATACCGATGTTTTTCTTTTCGATGTTTTGAAAACCCAAAACACCATTTCCTCTAATCGATACAGTGCTTTTTTACAGAATACTTTTACTTACAGAAAGGAAGATGCAGTTGAATGGAGAATTTCGGGAGGTATTCGGGCTAATTACTGGGATTTAAATGAGGAACTATTAATCTCTCCTCGAGCAGAAATTATGTTCAAACCTTTAGCTAGTTCAGCAGATGTATCTTTCCGTTTGGCAGGCGGCCTTTACCACCAACCTCCTTTTTATCGCGAATTAAGATCCCTTGACGGGAGCATAAATACAGACCTTAAAGCCCAAAAATCAGCTCATATTGTAGGAGGCTTAACCTGGGATTTTTACATTGGAAAAAACAATCCGAAGAAATTTCGCTTGATCACTGAGGCCTACTATAAAAAATTATGGGACCTCGTTTATTATGATTTTGAAAATGTCCGTATCCGCTATTCCGGGCAAAATAATGCTACTGGATATGTTACTGGATTGGATATCCGTATGAATGGAGAATTTGTTCCAGGTGCAGAATCCTGGATTAATCTATCCATTCTTCGAGCCAGAGAACAATTAGATGGAGTTGAACACTTACGCAGAGAAGTTGGCCAGGAAGAAGCCACCATTGTTAGTGATGTTCCCAGACCAACTGACCGAGCTGTCAATCTGTCTATTTTTTTCCAGGATTATTTGCCTAAAAATGAAAACTTTAAAATGCACCTCAATTTATCCATTGGAACAGGGCTTCCTTTTGGATTAAGAGATAATAATGAAATTTTCAGGAATACCTACCGTTTAACAGCCTATCATCGGGTAGACATAGGATTTTCATTGGCTTTATGGGAACAAAGTCGAAGAGCGGAAAAGCCTAATCATTTTCTTGGATTTACTCGGAGTACCTGGTTGAGTCTTGAGGTTTTTAATTTGATGCAAGTTCAAAACCAGGCTGACAATACCTGGATAAAAACAGTGTTTGCCCAGCAATACGCTATTCCTAATTATCTGACATCCCGAAGAATTAATTTGAGAATGAGAATGGAATTTTAGTTATTTTTAATGCATCAGGTGGTCCAATAGGTCCCCAATCCACTTTATAATTGATATTTGATGATATTAGCTGTTAACCCTTAACCAAAACTCATGGCAACACCTATAAAAAAAAGAAAACTGAAGAAAGGGCAAACTTTCCTTCTCATCATTATAGTCATTATTCTACTAAGTATCTTCTTACAAAAGATGGGCTTTCCCATAATGCAGAAAACCGACAATACTGAAATTATCGAAGACCCTCATCCGGGGTATTAGTTGTTAGTTGTTAGTTGTTAGTTGTTAGTTGTTAGTTGTTAGTTAATGGTATTCAAAATTTATCATTCAAAATTCATCATTAGCCACAAGTTATTCCAATTTAAGAATCCTACCTACCCATTGCTTTTCATTATTCCTTAGGCTTATATAATAAGTGCCTGAAGGGTATGCACTCATATTCAAGTAATCATTAAAGTTTAGTTCTTTTTGCATTAATATTTGCCCCTGTTGAGTAAGCAATGATACTTCAAGAGGAAATACATCCTGCCTAAGGCTTTCGATAAATAAATTTTCTCTTGTTGGATTTGGATATACTCTAAAATCATTGGAGGTAAAAACATCTTCTACATCGGTTAGCATAACCGGAATATTCATGGTAACGGAGCTTCCGCAAGTAGCTATGCTGGCATTTAAAGTTACTGAGAATACTCCTCCCCTATTATAAGTATGGACTGGATTTTCGTCCTCACTTACCGTTCCATCACCAAAATCCCAGCGATAAGATTCTGAGTTTGAAGATAGATTGGTAAATCGCACCTGGAAGCCGTCCACTTCATAAGAAAAATCAGCCTTGGGAAAGTCCACGATGGTCACTAGATTGGTTATTACAGAAGAGCTCGTTCCAAGAGGACCAGATATCATTAACGTAACGCTATAAGTACCAGGTTCTGTATAAACCACTTGCGGGTTTGCTTCTGTAGAAGCGGCAGGGGTTCCACCAGGGAAGGACCAGGTTCTTGTGGAATAGTTTCCATTAGATTTATCCTGAAATTGAACCAAGTGAGGTGAACAGCCAAAGGAATTGAGGGCAATAAACTTGGCCTGCAAGACTTCCCCAACCGTAATGTTGCGACTAACTGTGTCCTGACCACAATCATTACTGACAATCATTTGAATGGTATACTCCCCTTCTTCAGCATAGGTGTGAATGGGTTCTCTTTCCTGACTGGCATTACCATCACCAAAATTCCAGCTAACATCATCTGCATTTGTGGACTGATCTTCAAAGCTTACCGTAAGACCATTTCTTTGACTGGCAAAAGCAGCATTAGGAGGCCCTTGTATGGTTATCGTTTGAGAATTAACATCTGTACCCAACTCATTTTGAACGGTCATAATAATTTCAAGCTCTCCTCCTCCTCTGACTTCATAGACTCCATTGGCTTCATCTATCGGTAAAACGGCAGGGCCTGAAAATTCATAGCTCACCTGATTATCCAGGCCTTCAGATTGATCTAATAATCTAATTTCAAATGGCGCACAGCTACCCTCTTCCACTATATCAAAAGCAGCTACCGGAGCAATATTAACCCTCACCGATTGGGTAAGGGTATCTTGTCCACAATCATTGGTTACAATCAGTTGCACCTGATAGTCTCCTAAATCAGAATAGGTATGGGAAGGATTTGCATTTTGACTAGACATATTATCTCCAAAATCCCATAAATAATCAATCGCATTTACTGACTGGTTTAAAAAATTAAGTGTATTTCCGTTTTGAGTGATGTTAAAACCCGCTATTGGTAAAGGATCTATATTAAGGTTAATTTCCTGGAGAAGTGTGTCACTACCAAACTGACTACCTACAACCATCTGAATAATCAATTTATCTGATGTAGTGACAATTCTAGCAAGGCTATTTGCCTGATCTAATTCAAAGTTTTCACCATCCATACCCGTAATCTGAAAATCTTGTAAGAATTGTAAAAGTGGCGGTGAAAAGTATGGACTGGATATCTCTATTGTTAATGGAGCACAGCCTGCAGAATTTAACACCTCAAATTCAGCTTTGGGAATTCCATCAATGGTAATTTGTGATCTCAAAGTGTCGGTGCCACATTCATTCTTGGCTACCAGCCCATAATTGTAGATACCTGGACCTGGGAAAGTGAACGTAAAATTAGAATCAATAGCTAGTCCAGGAAAGATCTGATTTTCAACAATCCAACAGATTGAATCTGCATCTTGGGCAAGGCTTTTTAAAGAAATACTAAATACATCAATAGAGTTTTCTTCAAAATCGGCTATGGGTCTTTCAAATATTTCTATGCTTACAGCCGCTTGAATGGTATCTCCACCAAAAGAATTTTTTGCGATCAAAGTCCAAACATATTCTCCGCTCTCCAAGTATTCCACTACAGGCTCTCTTTCTGTAGAAGTAGCGGGGAATCCGCCTTCAAATATCCATTCATATTCATCTGCAAAAGACGAATTATTTTGAATATTTATGGCAAGAGGGCTACAACCTGAATTGGTATCAAAAATAAAGTCAGCTACCGGTTGGATGCTAACTTCTACGGTTTGGCGTAAAGAATCTCTACCACAATCATTCTTGGCAATCAGCAAAAACGTATATGTACCTGGATTTTCAAATGTATAGGCATTTAATGCCCCTTCTATACTATCTATTTTAATACCATCCTGCTCAATAAACCAGCATAAACTATCTGCATTTTGGGGATTACTCAAGATTTCTACGTTCAAATCATCACTGCTGGCGATAAAATCTGCTGTAGGAGGATCCGTCAGATTAATTTCTACGCTTTGAATAGCAGTGGTGCTCCCTCCTGCATTGGTAGCTACTAATACCACTTCGAATATTCCATTATTATTATAGGTTACTACCGGGTTTTCATCTGTAGAAAAATCGGGTGTTCCTCCCTGAAATGACCAGGCTAGCCGATCATAGTCCCCACTGGTTTGGTTCTGGAAAGTGATTACTTTAGGGGAACAACCTTCAATATTTTGAACTACGAAAGCTGCTGCAGGGGGTTCTATTACATCTATACCCACGGTCAAGGTATCTCTCCCACACAAATTCGTCACGATCAATTGCACATCATAACTACCAGTGGCCGGAAAATTATGCACCGGACTGGTATCCATACTCATCACTCCATCACCAAAATCCCAGAAAGCATCCGAAGCATTTTGTGAAAGGTTTTCAAAACTGACATTGAGACCATCAATGACAAAATCAAAGTCAGCCGTAGGTTCAGGAGTAAAAACTACATTTATTTCCCGAATCAAGGTGTCAGCTGCCCCGTCGATGTTAGCGACAATCAACCTGACCTGGTAGGTTCCTTCTGATTCGTATACTATTACCGGATCTTCCTCCATTGAGGTTGCTGGCATGCCCCCCAAAAAAGTCCACTGAAAACTTACCGCATCTGATGTCGATTCATTGAAAAAATTAACCGAAACTGGTCCACACCCCGTAGTATCGCTATAAGAAAAAGCTGCTGTGGGCACTAATCCTACAGCTGTAATTATCTGGGTTAGAGAATCTCGGCCACAGGAATTACTGATAACCAGCTTCACTGGATAATCTCCTCCTCTATCATAAATATGGGTAGGGGTGGTATCAGTGGACGTATTTCCATCGCCAAAATCCCAAAAATAGGTATCTGCATCATCAGGACTTACACTTATAGCCGTAAGGGTCAGATTATTAATTTCTAAATTAAAATTCGCATCAGGAATATCTCCCCCTTCTACAGGAATATTATTGGAAAACAATTGATTTCCACAACCATCATCAATAGTAAGACGGAAGGTCGCTGTTAAAATATCTGCTTCTGCTTCCGTCACGCTCAAAGCAGGAGTTTGGGTACCACTAAAAGTGGCATCATTACTTAAATTTTCAAATCCAGCCCCTCTATTTATTTGCCATTGATAGCTAAGGTTGTTTCCAGAAGTTTCCACCTCCAATAAAAGAGGATTGCCGGTACATACTGTTGCTACAGAGGGTTGATTGAGAATTTGTGGAGTTTCAAAAAGGTTAGTGTTTTCTTCCAGGCTATCAAAGGTGCTTACTATGCCATTCTCTCCGGCTTCCGCACCATTAGATCCTGCTTCACAGGAAGTAGAGTTAATACTTCTGCCAGCCTGCCCACCGACTATCTGAAAATTAGTGCTTGGCAAATTAACAGGAAGAGTAAGCATAATTCGCCCTCCCGAACCACCGCCGCCTGGTCCAAAACAACGATTTGCATTTAAATTGTCAATATTGCCACCATTTCCCCCGAAGGCATGTACTAAAATATCTGCAGATAAGGTATCGACTTCTAATAATATGGTACCACCGGCACCAGCGCCACCGGCACCATCATTTTGGCCAGTTCCAGGGCTACCACCATCGGCATAAATACCGGCAAAAACCCTGGTAATTTTTCTTGCTTTAATGAGTACTATACCGCCACCATTACCGCCACTTACTGAAAATGGACCATTAGCATGTCCAGCACCTCCACCACCACCCATAAAAATACGATTAATCTCTTCGGGGAGAGCTTTTCCTCCTAAGCCTGGGTTGTTACCCTTGCAATCAAAGGCACCAGGTACATTATTCCGTCCACCATTACCGCCAGGTGTCAAATTAGCACCACCACCACCGCCTGCATTATGGTTATTTCCACCACCACCACCACTGGCCTGACTTCCTTTTCCCCATTCTCTATTATTTACAAAGGAGGCAATACTTTCTCCTTTAGGGGCTGCCCTCCAATTTCCTTCCTCATAAGAAAAATCATTGTGGTTTTGCAGAAAATTGCAACCGCTAGCATCCACCTCTGTAGCCGCCCCTCCTCTAAAACCTTGCTCACTGACCACGATTGGTGCATCAATTTTCAATTCTCCCAGTACCTCAAAGGCTACTATCCCTCCGGTGCTTCCATTCCAGGGTTGAGCAATAACAGAATCAGTTGTAATTGCATTTTCATATACAGGCATTGATACCAATTGTAGCCCATTTTGAGTATCGTAATCATGAAGCAGAAATTTTTCCAATACCAGAATACTTCCTACGATGTTAACAATCTTATTTTTTTCATAAAACCCGGCCTCTCCTAAATCTGTGATGTCTCCAAAATCACCATTATTATCACTATTGATACTAGCTCCTTTCATCTGAATCAAGATAACTTGCATGCCAATTTCAAAACCAGAAGGGTCATCCACCCCGATAGCATTGCTACAATAATCAATAAGATTAACGCTGGCATACTCGTTAATAACTCCCGAAATAGGGGTTTCCTGAGCAGCTAAAATTTGAACAGAAAAGAGGAAATAAAAAAGTAAATGTTTAAAGCGCATGGACGTAAATGTTAATTTAGTTATGGGATCTTATTTGGTAGAAAGTAGATGGTAAAAGGTATAATGACTTCTTTTTTAAAATGCTAAAACAGTAAATTTACCTTCAAACTCCAACCTACTAAATTCTACCCCTAAGCGTGCTTAAGTTATTTGAAAATTCTAAGATGAGGGGTGGGTAGTTTACTAAAAACGTTGAAAGAAGAGAACTTATGTTTAAAATAGGTATTTTTTTGAATAAAAATTGATATTCCTCTAAAAGTATATACCCTCCGACAATTAATATTTGATTATTCCTATACCTAAAATTCATAAACCCACTATACTACCAGACTACCAGACTACCAGACTACCAGACTACCAGACTACCAGACTACCAGACTACCAGACTACCACCAACTTATTCCCACTACCACTTGTAAAATATCAAAGAATCACTTACCTTTGCGGCCGTTATTAATCCGTCGCTTGCTAAGCAAGGTAAGCGGGTATGGCTAAACCATTTAAATAATAATCAATGCCTGTAAAGATTAGATTGCAGAGAAGAGGGCGTAAAAAACGTCCTTTCTACCAAATTGTAGTAGCTGATTCTCGTGCTCCCAGAGATGGACGTTACATTGAAAGAATTGGAACTTATAATCCAATGACCAAACCAGCCACCATCGAAATCGATCGAGATAAAGCATATGACTGGCTGACAAAAGGTGCACAACCTACCGATACCGTAAGAGCGATTTTGCGCTTCAAAGGTGTTTATTACAAGAAACATCTAATGCGGGGTGTTAAAAAAGGAGCACTTACCCAAGAAGAAGCCGATAAGAAATATCAGGAATGGGTAGAAGCTAAGGAAGAAAAAATTGCTAAGCGTTTTGCGCAGGCAGCCGCAGAACAAGCAGCATTTAACGCTAAGGTAGCAGGAATCTCTCTTGCAGACCAACATCGTCTTAGTGGAACTAATGAAGAAGAAGTAGCAGAACAGGCAGCAGCAGTAGCTGAAGCCAAAGCAGAAGAAACAGCTAAAGCAGAAGCTAAAGAAGTTGAAGCACCTGAAGCACCTAGTGCAGAAGAAGTTGAAGCGGAAGCAACTGAAGCAGAGGCGGAAGCAGAAAGCCCAGCAGAGGAACCCGTTGCAGAAGCAACAACTGAGGCTACTGAAGCTACAAGCGAAGAAGAATGAGTTGCCAAATAAATCATTCTTTACTATTGTAGTTCAAATTGCTTTAACTTATATTTGCTACAGAAATTTTCTAAGTAAGGCTATACTTTATTTCTAAATATTCAGCGGACCTGGTAGTGCCTTGAGTTGCACTATCAGGTTTCCATTTAAAAAATAGGGGCTATGTATGAATTAGACCAACAATATATCGAGAGGCTCGAAACTCTTGCCAGCGAAATTCAAGAATCAGAAGAACTTAATAAATACCTGGAAGAGGAGGAAGAAGAGGATTTTATTCGACTCAAAGAAATGTTTGAGCCCCGGATTGGTCTACTCTATGAAGAAGTAGCTTCTGAAAACCCCCTTCAATTAATTCCTCTTGAAGAATTATTATTAGAGCCTCTTTTTGAAGGACTCTTTTTACCTAGAATTCTTGGTTACTCCGTTCTCAGAGGTGAAGTGAATGATGATGTCAAATATGTAAGGCCACAGGAGCATTTTAAGGAGATCCTTCTGGCCATTTGTAATTCTGCTAATTTCGATATTATCAAAAAAAGAATTGGTCAGTCCATACAGATTGGTTTTGCCTTAAGTAGTGACATCTGGGTGACCAACCTCATCGCCAGCCTGGATAATAAACGCATCCGGTATTTCTTGCAGGGACAAAAACTGGAAAAATATAGACGTCCTAAAGAAAGAACAGCAGGATATTTAAGATACAAGCGCCAGTTTATTAATGAAAATTTTCAAACCGCTGAATTTCCGGACTCCGTTGGTGGATTGAAAGTATTGTCTTCTTCCCTTAAATCCTTTCTACTTTACAGGATTAGGAAAAACCTCAACAATAACAGTATTGTTGAACCGATGAAGCAGTTTTTGGAAAACAAAGATTTCCAAGGGAGCATTGAACACCTTCACCTAATGACCATTTATGGTTTCTTTTTTGAACTTAATGAAGAGGATCAGGCTCATGTTTCCGAAATTTTAAATAAAATACGTAAGCAGCAGGCTGAGTTTTCAGATCATTTCCTGAAATTCACCCTCGATTTGCATGCCAATCCTGAAATTGACCTCACACCTGAAGCAGATCTTAGAATGGGGAAATTGCTCAATCTTAAACAAAAAGATGAGCTCTCCGAATATTTTAAACTGCTTAATATCATTCACGAAGAGGGTTTTAATCAGGAGGAAGCTCAGGAAGCCGTAAAGGTCTTTTACATCCAGCATGAAGGACTCTCCACTATTAACGAATGCGTGCGGCAAACCATCTATCAATATTTCCGAAGATTCATCCTCAACCTTGATACGGAAGCCTATACCGACTTTTTTGAAATCACAAAATTATACCCTATTTATATGGGTATTTTTGCCAATCAAAAATTCAATCAGAATCTGAAGGAGCTTTCTATGCGATATGTCCGAAAACTTCTGAAAAGGTTTACGGATAAGAGAGGAAAGGATTACCAGGATATCAAAAAGTTTGTGTCCCGAACCTTTAAAGATTTTGAATTTCTTAAAGAGAAGGAAATTATCGAATTATTCAAAACACGTCGAAAAAAGAAAACACCGGCAAAATAATTTTTTCTTGTCGATTTGCTTATTAATCCCGTAGAATTTGATTTTGCTTTCTCCTGAAAAAAAATCATCTTGTCTTTATAATTTGTAAAGGTAAGATTAGGATTATATCTTAATCACTAAACAGCAAATCGAAACGATCAAAGCATGAAAGGAATTTTTGCAGGAGCCACCTCCTATATCAAAGCCTTTGAAATAATTGGCCGCTACAATTTATGGGCCTTTTTCCTGGCTCCGGCCCTGGTTAGCATTGTTCTTGGCATTGCCATTATTGGAACGGCTTATGGCATTTCCGGAAATATCGGAGAATGGATAATCTCTCTTTACCCCTGGGAATGGGGTCGTGCTGTACTTGAAAAAATTGCTTCTGTCTTTGGTGCTATTTTTGTCATTGCCATTGGTTTGATCATTTTTAGACAGTTGGTAATTGCCCTGGCATCACCGTTTATGAGCCCAATGTCTGAAAAAATTGAAATGAGAATGTCTGGACTAAAACATGAAGTCCCTTTCAGTGCCTCTCAGTTTTTCAGCGATTTAGTCCGTGGCCTTACCATAGCTCTTCGCAACATCATACGGGAATTATTCTATACAATGGTCCTGTTTTTTTTAGGCTTAATTCCTATTTTCACCCCATTTACTTCTGTGCTAATTTTTCTAGTTCAGGCTTACTATGCCGGTTTTGGTAATATGGATTTCACCCTGGAGCGCCATTATAGGGTAAAGGGCAGTGTCCGATTTGTCAGAAAAAACTGGGGTCTGGCCCTCGGAAATGGTGCTGTATTTTTATTGCTCTTGCTAACTGGTATTGGATTTTTATTTGCCATACCCCTAGGAGCAGCTGCCGCCACCACAGAAACGGTTAAGCGTTTAGAAAAAGAAAATGCACTTGCTGCTTGATAAAAATGCTTCCTTATTTTTATTATTGGATACACAATCTTTAAAGTTTTCTGCATGAAAGCCAAGTTATTCTTTTTGTCTTTTCTATTAATCGCCATTTCTTGTCAATCAAAAAACAGCATCAATGAAAAGGGAGAATCCCAACAGGTGGAGGCCGTAGTGGGGACAAGAGTATATTCCTGGACGGATTCAAGCCGGATAGATGCTTTTTATGGTGGATACCGGAGAGTCACTGTTCAGATTTGGTATCCTGCCCAACAAGCTAAATCTATGCGTAGAGCAGGCTATATTCCTGAGCTTGAAAGAATCCAGACTCACTTAAAACATTGGAGTGAAGAAGACATCCATTCAATAAAAAAACTTAGAACAAAAGCCTACCAAAATATTGGCATTTTCCCATCCCCTGAAGCTTACCCGATTTTGTTTTTTTCGCCATCCTTGGGCGGTCATCGCAATTATTATAATTTTTACGCAGAAGCAATGGTAAGAAAGGGATACGTAGTAGTAGGAGTCAATCATCAACATGAAAGTAATTATGTCCTTGGCTCCGATAACAACATAATTCCTCTCAACCACAAATTTCACGATAGTCTTAAAACCCTTCAGATTCCAGACCAAATTACTGCTGATGAGTATAGGGCTCAAAAATCTAATCGCCTTCAAGTACTAGGGAAGGACCTGATTTTTTGCATAAAAAAATTAGAGCAACTCAATCAAACGATTTTTAAAAACCTAATTGATTTTGAAAACATCGGGACCTGGGGGCATTCTATAGGAGGTGCTGCCGCCATCGCTGCGGCCAGAGTAGATCCCAGAATAAAAGCTGTTTTAAATATGGATGGGACTCCTCCTTCCGAAGCCTTAAAAAATGGAATCAATGCTCATTTTTTATTTCTTGAAGATTTAACAGATTATCGCAACCACCAGGGCTACAAAAAACAATTTGATCGCAGGAGTGATTTTTGTAAAAAAAACAGAGGCGATTCTTATCGAGTCTTACTGGCCAATATCAATCACAATAGTTTTACAGATTTGAACTATCATTTTGCAGGAAATGAAGAAGAGAAAGAGAGATCAAAAAAAACTTTAGATACCTGCTTAAATTATATGGCTACTTTTTTCAAGCGCTATTTAAAAGGTGAAGACGGGGAAATTGAGGCGGTTATTTCTGAGGAAGTGGAGGTTTTTAAGTATTAGATGTGTTTATGTGCTCACGTGTTCAAGTATTCACGCCTGTCTACCGACAGTTAGATGTTCACGTTTTGGGCTTGCAAAATTTGGGGTAAAGGTGTTTATTATAGCTTTTTGGCACGCAGCTACCTTCGGTCGCTGCGTGCCAAAAAAGGTGTTAAATAGGAGTAGTCCCTTAAACCTTGTAAAACTTAACACAGTACAAGGAACTAAATATTAATTATGATATGCTTGATTATGAACTAAGGTAGTACCACAAGAAGCACATGCTATCGCTGAAGCTGCACCACCAGCATGTCCTTTTGGACAAATATAGTGATATACACCTTTAGAGTTTGTAGCAGTACCAGGGCTATTAGGTACATTAATTCGAGGTTGAGTCTGCTGTCCGGATTGAATAATTGGACTGATAGGTGTAGAAGCACCTGGTGTAGTGGTTATACTAGGCGTTGCAGGAGTACCAGTGTTATGATAAGCCTGGTTATGAGCCAATGTTGCACCACAAGTAGCACAAGCACCAGCTGCTCCGGCTCCATCATGGCCATTAGGGCAGGTATAATGCCATTCTCCTGCTGCATTTCTTGCTGGAGAAGCAGGTGGTGTTTGAGGTGTTGTAGTTGGGGTATTTATATTGGGATTATTACTAGGAAGATTGTGCCAAGCCTGGTTATGAGCCAATGTTGCTCCACAGGTGGCACAGACCCCAGCAGAAGCTGATCCATCATGGCCATTAGGGCAGGTATAATGAAAAACAGTACCAGTACTAGAATTATTTCCATCTACAGTTGGTAAATTAGAATTGGTATTGGTATTTATTGGAGGTGCGGGTTGGTTAGTTGGAGGAATAACCTGCTGAGGTGCACTCGGTGGCGTCTTATCATTCGAACAAGCCAAAATAAAGATGAAAAGCGTGGCTATAAGAAAAGTTGATGTCCATTTCATGATTTTATTTTTTGTACTTAATTATTTAAATATACGTTATTTGCAGATCATTGTTGCCAACAGTGTCGTCAAGAAAATTGATTAGGGCAAATCTACAAGATCTTTTTATTCCATAAAGTCCGCAAATTTAAAGTTTATTTTTTTATTTCTCATTTATGTGTCTTATTAATCTGTTTAACAGCTGAATAACAACTTTTTCATATCTACTCTTAATTTTCTATACCTTGCAATTTTTTATAACTCTATTACAATGGATGGCAATAAAAGAAGTAATGTTAAAATTGGTCAATTGGTAAATGTAGTGCTCAAAAAAGACCAAAGGACGGGCGAATTAACGGAAGGATTTGTCAAAAGAATATTAACCAAATCCTCTCATCATCCTCATGGAATTAAAGTTATGTTAGATGATGGTCAGGTAGGACGGGTACAGGAAATAATTGAAGAGGATATAGATTTTGATATAGATATTGATTTAGATTTTTAAATCCTTTAGTTATGAACACCCAAAGGTTAAAATTAATCCCTTTTGAAATTCAGCAGGTTCAAGAATTACATCATATTTTCACTCAGCCATATGTGCGTAAATACCTTTGGGATGATCAAACCATCTCAATGGATCAGACTCAGGAAATCCTGGAGACTAATAAAAAATACTTTGAAGAATCTTCCTGGGGTTTGTGGCAAATTCGCTTACTAAAGGATAATAGTCTGATTGGTTTTGTAGGTCTTTGGCCCTTTTTTGAAGAAACTCAGCCCCAATTGCTTTATGGCCTTTTACCTGAGTATTCAAAATTCGGTTATGCTACCGAGGCTTCTCGGTGTATTCTGAATTACGCAAAAAAAGATTTAGGATACTCCTATCTCCTTGGAGCTACCGACAAACCTCACCTTAATTCCCAAAAAGTCATGGAAAGACTAGGGATGAGCTATTTAGAAGAACGCATTGAAAATGGAAAATCAACCTTGTTTTTTAAAATCATCTTCCATTAAATCTAGAAGCAGATTGCCTTCAATTTGTCGCTCTTGCCTGAGGAGGGAGTATAATATAGGTAAGCTTTCCGATTATTTGATTTCTATTAATAGATGGATCTATAAAGTCATTTTTAGAATTATTAAATATCAAATACAAGAAAGACAATGGTTTAAATTCCCATGAGAATCGGACATTCCAATTCCTAAATTTGTTTAGAAAGCTCTCTGATTCAATCCTGTCAAATTGATATTGGGAGAATGCCTGGAAATGCACCCTGGGATTTAGGGCTAATCTCAATTCTGGTGTTAGCAAACTACGATTAAGGTTCTTTTTTGCAATGCCTAGCTCCTTGACTCTATTTAACTCATAACTTAAAGTAAAAAAGGTTTGAGAAATAGGAGCTAAAGTTAGCCCTGCCGAAAAAGAATTTAAATTTCCGTCATAGAAACCTCCCCATGAATAACTTGTTTTCCAGGAAATTTTGTTGGAACTATCGGAATTATATTCTACAACATTTCGAGTGAAATTATATTCTCCAGGCTCAATAGCAACACCAAGTGGATAAAAATTATTGTTTAGTCTTTGAAAATTTGGTCTGACAGAAAAGGAAAAAGAGGAGCCATCTTGAAAGGTTATAAAGAATGGATAGATGCTCCAGATCCTTTCTAATTCGAGGCCTTGATCTGCACTAAGTATAGAGGTAAAAAAAACAGCTGGTTCGTATGATCGGATAAATTGAGGTAACCAATTAGGTCTCAATAGGTAAATAAAGCCTGGATTAATATTAAAATAATTACTCCTTGCCAAAAACCCCACTTCTGGGTTGTAATCTCTACCAACGTAATCAAAAATTAAGAAGGAGAAAATATCGTTTGAATTGTAGGTGAGCCTGGTAGCTGCAGCATAACCATCGCCCCCCCTACCCTCTGTTTCAGATTTGCTTATGGTGAAGTTTAAGGACAAGGGGTCATTAAACCGGATAAACCCATCCATAGAGCCAGTATAATTGTAAGCACTTGCGAGGGAATCAGTCCCTCCTTTTAGAGCAGCTGTTAGTAATCCTCCTATTCGATTTTGTTTGCCAAAATTGCTTGAATACCTTGCCACCGCAAATGTTGTAGCCGGATTTCTTAAGTTTCCACTTTGCCTTATTACCATTCCCCCAATACTCTTATTAATATCTCTATGGGTCATCCTGAGACCTAAGTTAATTGGAATTGGATTTCCGGAGGCATCCAAGCCAATACTTCGACTAAAAAAAGGTTGGATGGCTCTTTGGTTGCTTACAGTAAATAAGCTGCCATTTTCTAAAAAGAATTGTCTGCGTTCTGGAAAAAAGACCGAAAAACGAGAAGTATTAACTACATTTCTATCTACTTCAGCTTGAGCAAAATCGGTATTTACTGTAAAATCCAAAACAGTATTCGGCCCTATCGCCCATTTTAATTCCCCGCCAAACTCTACCTTTGACACGTCAAATAATTTTTCATTATTTTCTTCACTATTTTTTGTTGTGATTAAAGAGTAAGGCTGGGTTTGAATATTTGTAGACGGCGGTGGTGGATTCAATTCTTTTAATAAGCCGGCATAGTCCATTCTTGTAACGGAAAATGCTCTTGGCACTGGCGACCAAACTGAGAGTTCATTTGTTCTCCTGGCCAACCTGTAAAAGTTAACCCCCCATTCCTTTTGTCCATTGGGATATCTTAAAGAAGACCAGGGAATTTCAATTTCTGCACTCCAGCCCCAATTATGTAGCTTAGTACGTAAATTCCAAATCGTATTCCAGTCTATATTTTCATTATTCCCATCTGTGACCAGTAAATCTCTTTGTGCTCCATATGGATTTATTTCAAAAGTCTGGCTATTTCTTTGATCTAAAAATGGGTCAAAAGTTATCCCAAAGATGTCCTGATTTTTTGAATCAAAATCCCTTCTTAGATTGGGGACACGGATTCCCTTTCTCCCAAGACTATCCAGGCACTGTACCCCGATGAATATTTTTTTATCATTGTAGATGATCTTTACTATGGTTTTGAATTTGGCCTCTTTTCCTTGTTGAGGCTCTACCTGTACAAAAGATTTTACGCCCTCTCGATTTTCCCAAAATAATTCATCTAAAATTCCGTCCAGTTTGATTTGATCATCTATTTCATAAGCGCTTAGACTTCTTTTAATTTCCGATGGAGGGAATATTTTCTGACCAAAAGAACATACTGATAATAAAAGGCAAATAATTGTGGTGGGAAATTTCATATCACATTAATTAATCGCTACTGTGTTATCAGATGGGGTTCTATCAATAAGTTTATGATATGGATCAATTCCTACAGAAGAGGGCAACATATTTACTTTTATTCTAAGGGTACTTGTTTTCTCCTTAAAATGATGTTTTTGGAGATAAATAAGCTTTTCTTTTCCGGTCGATTCTTTTGTAAAAACTCCAACATCGATCCAATCATTCATCATTATATCCCTGGTATTTCCAATACTATCTGCTTCGATTTTCTGTGTATTAATTTGGATATCCACCAAATATTCATGCTCTGATTTTTTTATAAAGGAGGATTCAATCACCCGATTTTCATATAAAATAATCCGTTCAAAAAAGTCGGTAATAACATTTTGCAAACTATCAGGAGTTTCTTCTCTTAGGTATTCTAAAAGGTCAGTTGTAGTGACGTAACGTCCATGACTTTCAAAAGACTTCCAATCCCTTAGCAGGTGCCTGAGTACCCGATTAACATGGTCTTCTCCAATATAATCTTGAAGTGCATACATAATATTAGCACCCTTCCCGTAATGTATATATTGTTGATTTTCGACTTGAGCTAATGGCATTTCCCTTTTTTGCTCTGTAGTCCTTCCTCTTAAGTAGCGATTTAGTTCTTGTTTTAAATATTTCTTGACCTGCTCTTCCGAGTATTTTTGTTTCATCACCATCAAAGCTGAATATTGGGAAAGAGTTTCAGAAAATACAGAGCTGCCTTGAACATTGGCACCCTGCAATTGGTGGCCCCACCATTGATGGGCCATTTCGTGGGCAGTTACAAAATAAGGTACATCTACATTTTCATCCTTTTCTACTTTTGTCATAAAACCAATTCCTTCAGAAAAGGGAACCGTATTAGCAAAGGATTGGGCATTTGAGGTATATCTAGGATATTCAAGAATCCGCATTTGTTTGTACTGATAGGGTCCGAAATTCTCGGAAAAATAAGTCAAAGCGTTTTTCATTCCTTGCATCATACTTTCCAGATTATATTCGTGGCCTTTATGGTAATAGATCTCCAAATCAACTTCCTTCTTACCTTCTCCATGGGGGAGAACGATCTGATCTTTCAGCACTTCATACCGGGCTGATACAATACTAAAAAAGGGAATCATAGGTTGATCCATCTTATAATGGAAATACCTTCTCTCGTCTTCTACCCAGGAATTTTGAAGATAGCCAGGTGCCACTGCAATTTGATCCGCGGTTGTTCCTATGGTAATGTCGAAACCTGTACCATGGGAATCATCACTTACGAAATTTATTCCCAGGCAACAAGAATCCTCTCGTGACTTCATTCGATTCTTAGGTGGCAAGCCATTCTTTTTCCTGCTATTATCTGAAGTCAATTCCAGGGCCTCAGAATAGCCTAAGGATGGAAATTCCATATTATTTAAAAAGGTGCCATTATAAACAACAGAAGTACTTGCAATATTAGGATCTTCCTTGAATCCGCGAGTAATGTATTCCATTTGGAAATGGAGCTCCATAGAGTCTCCAGATAATAGTGGTTTTTTTAGTTGATATACATAATATCTGAATGGTTCATAATTTTCCTTGATAGCTGCGGGTTGGTTAAAAGTTACCTCTCTAAAGTAAAGATCATCATCCTGTCCCAACTGTACGTGTATATCTTGTATTGGCTCCGACTCATAATTCTTAAGTACATAAGTCCCTTTTACAGTATAATCGCGAGTTTCGGGATAGATTTCCATTTTCAACTTAGTATCGACGATCTTAGGCTGTTTTATGAACTCATATTTTTTTAATTTTTTTTCATAAGTCGCCTGATATGCAGCCATTTCAACGGTACTCTTAAAGGTATTCAGTATATTGGTGTTATAGAAAATATAGAATCCAGATAGTCCAAAAAGCATCAAAGAACAGATACTAAGAATAATTAAATGAGGGTTAAGCCTTGACTTCCATGCTTTCCATCTCTGTTTGATACCAGATTCCGTTCCGCGAACAACCAGGGCAACGGAAAGAGGGAAAAGAAATGAAATAAAAGTTAGCCAATAGATATCAAACCATAGAAAACTTCTAACAAAATGGCCAAAGCCATTCATATCAGAATAAATTCCAAGATTACCTCCACCAAATTGGAATAAATTGTGTTGTAGGCCCAATTCATCGAGAACTCCCATGACAATAAAAAAGAGAATCATAAGTGCATGGCCTAAAAATTTTTTATTTACCAGCACTTGAATGAAAAAAGCCATTGCAGAAAACAGAACTAATAGCGACAAGGTCTCGCTGAAGAGAATTCCAAAGTAGACCAACAAATCGAATTTATAATAGCCCAGAATAGCCTGAATAATCACACCAAAAGCAATTAAAGACAATAGGGTGACAACAAAAACCATTATCAAACCCAAAAATTTGCTAAAAAGATGCACAAAATCAGATACTGGTAAAGAACCTTGGATAAAGTCCATATTTACATCCCTTTCCCTCCATACCAACTCTCCAACATAAAAAACCAAAATGATGACAAAAAATATGGTAAAATCCCCAGTGATCAACTCTAACATCAAATAGGTGGTTGGATATGAGGAGGAGCCAAATACCTGACCGATAGAAAATGAATTTACTACCATAAGCAAAAAGCCAAATCCAGTGATGGACCAAAATGGAATTCCTCTTAGAATGTATTTAAAATAGAAGTTTGACAGTTTGGCAAGCTGAATTAAATAAGTACGGGGTCCAAAATGAGTAGCTATCCTGGGAACAGATATTGTAAAGTCTGAAGTCCCATAATCTTTAACCTCATATGGCTTAATAATAGAAGATTTGACTATAGCAAAATTAAAGTTTCGATAGCCAATTACCATGGTAATTAGCCCAACGCCAAGCCACAAAGCCCGATTCCAAAATACCATCCCTTTAAATGCAATATTCATTGTATTTTGCTCTGCTACTGTCCAATATTGAATGGTATTTCGTATGGTATTAAGCCCAATGGGATCGAGTAAAGCAGCAATGGACCGGTTGTCTATTTCCCTGGTCAGAATTACGGCAAGTTGATAGATGGCAAAGAGTACAATCCATTGTACGTATATGACCATCATTTTCCGGGATAAAGCTCCCGTGAAGAAGAAGAGTATACCCATAAAAAAAAGATTGGGTATGCTAAATACCAAGAAAGGTTGGAGGTAATTCCAAAGGTTGAAGGACAACAGCCTGGAAGGATCACGCCACGGCATAAATTCTCCTAACATAAACCCAAACAGCATTCCCGAAAAGACAAATACTGTGATAACAAAGGATCCTAGAAACCTACCTATCAAATAGTCAAACTTAGTAATAGGGCTTGTAAAAATCATAGAATGAGTATTGTGCTCGAAATCTCTAAGCACGGCCACTCCCATTATTGCGGAAGTGATCATCATCATAAAACCAGACAAGATCACCATCATGGTGGCGATTGTTGTAGGAGCATTCTCTTTGACCAGTCCTGTACCTCCGCCAATGCTGACCACATCGCTACTCATAGTAAAAAACCCCACCAGGAAAAGTATTCCAAAATAAATGTAGGTTACTGGCCGCTCTTTTCGGTATTGCAACTCGAATAAAAAAATCCTAAACCATGTCATAAGCTTATTTTTATTCAAAATTTTTCCATTGCCCCTAGAACGTGAGAGAAATAAACATCCTCCAAATCAGGACCCACCCCTTCAAATGAATTGTCTGGAGAGGAATCAGAGAATACATGTATCTGAGGTTTTCCTGCGATTAGTCGTTCTGATATTACCTGATAAGATTGTTTGAAAGCCTCTAATTCTTTTTTTTCAATCGTCTTTCTCCATATTTTTCCACGAATACTCTCAATGGTTCCTATAGGATTTCCTTCAAGAAGAACACAACCTTTATTAATAATGGCCATACTTGTGCACAGCTCTTTAACATCCTGAACAATATGGGTACTAAGGATAACTACAGTATTTTCGCCAAGCTCACTTAATAGATTAAGAAACCGATTCCTTTCCGCTGGATCAAGGCCAGCAGTAGGCTCATCTACTATGATCAACCTCGGGTTGGAGAGTAGAGCCTGAGCAATACCAAATCTTTGCTTCATCCCTCCAGAAAAGCCACCTAATTTTTTCTTTCTTGCCTGCCACAAATTGGTCTTATTCAATAATGCTGAGGTTAATTCTTTACGTTCTGCTTTATTGACAATCCCCTTTAGAACTGCTAAATGATCTAATAAAACTTCTGCACTAACCTTTGGGTATACTCCGAACTCCTGAGGCAAATAACCAAGAATTTTTCGCACCTCTTCCTTTTGCCTAAGCACATTAAGATCATCTAACATGATACTACCTTCATCAGGGTCTTGTAGAGTTGCAATAGTTCGCATCAAAGATGATTTACCAGCTCCATTGGGCCCCAAAAGACCAAACATTCCAACTGGAATATTAAGAGAGACCTTATTAAGGGCTTTTACTCCACTAGCATATGTTTTGGATAAATTTCGAATGGTCAAATTCATGAGTATTTTTATTTTATCCGTTTTCCTAGGTGTGGTATATTTTAATTGCGTTTAATAGGGTATGAAATCAAATTATTCTTTTAATAACTCTACATAAGTCACCACATTCTCAATATCCTCCGCAGTCAAATCATGCTTAAAAGCTCTCATTACTGTCAAGGGGACACCATTGGTAATCGTATGTATTTTTTGTTCTTTGCTCAATTTGGTAAGGCTAAGGTCAGCAGCCTGGAAAAGCCCTTTTTTACCATCTTCTCCATGACATTGTACACAGTGAATTTTGAAAATAGCCTTTCCTTTGGCTTGCATAGAAACTCCCTCCAAAGCTTGGGCAGGGCGTGAGTATTTGGAAGAAATGACAGGAGGCTTGACAATACTAATGAAAAAAGCCAATGCAAAAACGGCAATTAGAATTATTGATTCTCTAAGGAATTTTATTTGATGATAAAATATAGAAATCAACAGTAGAGAGGCAAAGAGCAATAATTTAATTAGATGATAAATTTTAAAATATTGTAGGGCAATTAATGGATAGAGTCCTAGTACTAAAATGATCAATAAAAAGGAAATTTCGACCTTCTTTAAGACTCTTCGTGTTTTAAGCAATTCTTTTTTGCGATAATGACCAACCACGGATATTATTAACCTAATAAGGAGGTATAGTCCAAAAAGAATATTGATCAGAACATGAATGGGTATAATTAAGCTTTCCATGCAAGGGCAATAATTTAATTTTAATTGGCTTAATGAAATAAGATTGAAATCACTGGATTTTGACAAATCCTCATTTCATTATAAAGTTGCGATGTAGCTTTAATGATTCGTATTTTAATTACATTAATAGCACTCATCCATCATTAATGGCAATGGAAAGGAAATTTTGCTTTTATGTATAGAATGGTTTTGATTTTGCCCATATGGAAAAAATGCATTTTGTGAAACCTAGATGCACTTCATCACAAATTTTGCCTTGGGAATAGACAGAAATGATCTATTTTGGAAAGCCTTACTTACACAATAGAACAATTAAATTGTATGGTTAACACCATAATTTTAAGCCCCATTGAAACCAGGAAAAAAAGGATTCATTGAACTCGGAACTTTTACCTACCGAAGGTAGGTTGAACTCGGAACTAAGATTAATATCCACATTTGAAAATCAAAACAAGACAAAATATTTACAGTGCTCTAAAAATACTTGCATTAGCAATTGTATTACATAGCGCTATGATCTTGTTCAATAAGATCATTAAACACCCATCCGCTATTCATCCAAATACTTTAGCCTATCATATGGGAGATAATTTGGATTGGGCAAAAAAAGGAGTTAATATTTCCAATTGGACAGATGACATCTCATCATATAAAGGTATTTATTGGCTAAGAGCAGAGTTCGATTTAAGCAAGGCACCTCCTTCAATTGAAAAAAAAATATTAATTCTTGCGATCCAGGGCTCATACGAAGTTTATGCAAATGGAGTCTTTATCGGAAAAAATGGAAAAGTAGGTCATAGCGCAAAAGAAGAAATTGCTGGATTTTTGGATCAAAAATTCATCCTCCCTGAAAATCTATCAAACCAAGAAAACCTACAAATTGCCTTACGGATAAGCAATCATCAAAAACAAAATCTGACCAAAATTCCCTATCTCCAGTATAATAATTACCATGAATATTTTAAATTAAAAATGCAGCAAGCGGCCCTATTAAATACCTTCTCTGGAATATTCTTGATAGCCTCCTTGTATTATTTCTTTTTATATTTTGTCAGCTTTAGACATTTGAGGTATTTTCTTTTTGCTGCATTATGTCTTAGCCTTTTTTTGCTAATTGTAATCACTTTTTCAAGAAACCATTGGTCTTTTAAGTATCCAGATTATAAAACCTGGTATTTGATGGCAACCTGGCTAAAATTATTATCAGCGATAACTTTACCCGCTTTTTTAATTGAGAATTTCCAAATCCCTCGAAAATCACTTCTTACCATTAGTTGTATTCTACTGGTTACAGTTTCTCATTTCACTTTTAAAGACGAGGAGTTGGCCTCCTCCTTCATCTCAGTATTTATTTCAACAATATTAACCATCTGGGCCATTTTCAAAAAACGCTTAGGATCCTGGGAAGCATTGGCAGGTTTGTTTATTTTTTTACTGGGAGCTATGACTTTCGATCTGAGTATATTTATTGGCTTCGCGGTTTTGGTTATAGCCAATCTTTTTTCGCTGGCTGTTGTCCAAAAACAAGATAAAAGGCTGTATGAAGCCTCCCTTCTTCGCTCCTCCAGACTGGAATTAGAGCTCCTGAAAAAAAACATTAAGCCTCATTTTTTGATGAATACACTTACCAACATCATCTCACTAATTGAAAGTGAACCAAAAATTAGTATTCACTTAATCGAATCACTTAGTGAAGAGTTTCATCTGCTAAATTTTATGACCGATAAAAAATTGGTCCCACTTGAACACGAGCTAAAACTGTGTCAATCTCATTTAAAGGTGATGCGGATTAGAAATGATATTGACTATAAATTTGATATCCAGTCAGATTCTTCAATCATAAAAATCCCTCCGGCAGTCATCCATACCTTATTGGAAAATGGAATTACTCATTGTGAGCCCATCAATGGAATGGTAAAATTTGATTTAAGTGTAAAGAAAAAAAATAAAGAAGTGACTATAAAATTTATTTCCAAAGGTAAAATTGAGGGAAAATCAATTAAGGAAAAGGAAGGAACAGGCTTATATTACATCCGTTCCCGATTGGAAGAAAGTTTTCCAGGAAAGTGGAATCTGAATTATTATCATTTGAAAGATTACGGCTGGCAAACAATCATAAATTATGTTCTATGAAAATTTTGATAGTAGAAGATGAAATACATATTGCCAGACATTTATCCAAAGTGATAAAAAGCCTATTGGAAAAGGAGGAAGCGGATGTAAAAATCAGTATTTCTTTAAATCAGGCGATTGAGCATCTCAAAAATCATAAGATAGATTTATTAATGCTCGATTTAAACCTGAGAGGGAAAGATGGTTTTGACCTACTTAAGCTGATGGTTTCTAAACCTTTTCATGTCATTGTGGTGTCTGCCTACCTGGAAAAAGCCATTGAGGCTTTTGAATACGGAGTATTGGACTTTGTTCCAAAGCCTTTTTCTCAGGAAAGACTTAAAAAATCATTTAACAGGCTAAAAGGTAATGATATTTCTTCCCATAGTACCATAAAATACTTTATAATTAAGAAGAAGCATCAATTGATAAGAATAAGGGAGGAAGATGTCCTATACTTCGAGGCCTATGGACATTATTCTCAAATGTATTTAAAAGATGGCAGGGTTGAATTTTATGACAAAGCACTAATTACTTTAGAGCCCTTACTTAATCAAAACTACGCACGAGTCCATAAATCATATATCGTAAAAATGACCGAATTCAAATCGGTTAATGTCTTCCCCGGTGGAAAATACTCGCTTGTTATGAAGAATAATGATGAAATACCCATTGGGAGAGCAGCTTATAAAAGGCTTAAAAATGATTGGTTCAGTTGAAATTAGATTTGTTAAGATCAAAACAATTAGTTCAAAAAATGAAATTTCTGATTATTGGAGGAACAAAAGGAACGGGCAAACAGATTATACAGCCAGCCTTAGAGAAAGGACATTCCATAACAGCACTCGTGCGCAAGCCCGATAAGTTTAAACTTCAAAAACAAGAGAAAATAATCAAAAAAAGTGATCTAGACTGGACCATTGTGAGGCCTGGCCAACTCACCAATGGGAAAAAAAGATCCGTTTATAAGCACGGAGAGGGGCTCGGCCATTATGTCCTGACAAAAATGATTTCAAGAGCTGATGTAGCCCATTTTATTCTCAATGAATTAGAAACAAATAATTATATCAGAAAAACTCCCGCTGTCACCTATTAAGTCAACAAGCATGATATACTCTTATTTGCCTTCAAAGTTTCTCCTCTGCAAAAGAGCTTATTAAAAATGATGGATCATACTTATAATAAAGTTGAGTTTCAAAAAATTATACTGAGTGGAAAATATGGGGAATGATTTCTTTTTTAAGGCCTATTTAACATTAATCATGATGATTTTGAAAATACCATCATGAATTCCTGAAATTATTACAGCGTAGTAAGTCTCATTTAGTAATATTATAGGGATAGGTGTTTGAGGACCAACCATCCTGTACAGTGGAATCAATTCTGACCTTTGTTTTAAAAACATCAGCCTTATTTATCTGTCCTGTATGGCCAGTAAAAATTCTATCCTTCCCAATCATCAAAATCAATCCTCGTTCATCACCAATCGGCCAAAAACCGGAACTTCCTCTGCGATACTCACTAATATTAAGGGCCTTAATTATCTTATTGCCAGTTTCTTGAGTATTGTCTGTTACTAAACCTATCTCACTTATGTATAAAATATCTTTTGTAGAAAAACCACCAGCACTTCCATTACTTAAGTCATGACGAGCGATATATTCCAACAAGTTCCCGGCAGGGTCCAAAAAGAAGATCGAATGTGCATTCCAACTCGGGAAATGAGTTATTTGGTCTTTGGCAAAGTCTGGATTGGGATGGATAACTGGTGTTTTATTTCTTTGCCACTGGAAAGCCTTTTGGATTTTATTCTCAGGAATATTAAAGGCAAAATGATAAAAAGGTCGATATCCCGTTTTATCTACATATTCAAAATTTAAAATGGATTCCCCTGCCCTTATTTTCAAAGTATTCCTAGTGCTTGAAACAATCTCCAGGCCTATTATTTTATTATAAAAATTAATCATTGATTCAATAGAAGAAGCTGTTTCCAACCACAACTCTTGAATGAGATGCTTTTCATTAATCCCTTTATTTTCATTCATATTGTCAAAATCTAATAGGGTGTGGGCTTGTAAAAAGCTAAATGCGGCCAATGAACAGCTTGATTCAATAAATTTTCTTCTTTTCATGGTTTTCAAATTTAGTTTTCATTTAAGGGTGTCGGACATCAAATCTTAATCGGAGCATAAACCCTCTCAAATCGCAGAGTTAAAATATTAAATTGGCAGCTGTATTTTTCACCACAAAGGAAGGTTTTCACAAATGGGACTCAAGCATCTTCAATTGCAATATTTAGGCCTCTATATCCGTATTTTCAGCATGTAGATATAAAAAAATAAGAATAGGACTCAAATGCCTTTAATTAGGGAAAGACTAATTAGGGCTGAGTTTAGATTACCCAATAAGGGGAAACATATCTGCACCCCATCTAAGAAGTAATGACTAGCACCCCATACCCTAATACCCCAATACCCTAATACCCCAATACCCTAATACTCCATCATCCAAAAACACTAAATCAATTCAATGAAAACATACCCACTAACCTTAATACTCTGTTTAATGATAAGCCTATCTTGTACTCAAAAGGAAGAAGAAAAGGACCAATTTGAGCAAGATCTTAGCACCTTACAATCTTACTTTCACATTCCGGGAATGGCTGCTATTGTTAAAAAAGGAGATCAAATTGTCTTTGAAAAATATCTGGGTTATGCGGACCTGGAACAAAAAGTTGAAGTAGATGCCAATACCATTTTCCCAATAGCATCCCTTACCAAAATATTTGCCGCTACTTTAGTCTTTCAACTTGAAGCAGAAGGAAAAATTAGTTTGGAAGATCCCATTAAAAAATATGTACCTACTGCTAATATTTCGGAGGATGTAAAAATAAAACACATTCTATCTCATACTTCACAAGGCCAACCCGGTGAGCAGTTTTTCTATAGTTTCCGCTTTGCTTATCTAACCCAGGTCATCGAAATGGCTAGTGGACGTTCCTTTCGAGAACAGCTGGAAGATAAAATTCTTCGGCCATTAGACTTAAAAAACACCTTCCTTTTAGTCTCCGAACAACAAGTAGAGAGTCTTGGATTTCAGATAGCACAACCTTATACTTTTAGGGGTAAAATCGAAAAGGGAAAGTTTGAGTTGGGCTATTCTGCTTCAGCAGGCTTGATGATGAATGCCAAGGATTTATTACTATTTGATAAGGCACTGAATGAAGATTTACTCATTTCCGAAGAAGGCAAAAAGAAAATGTTTAGTCGGTTTTATAAAGATTCTCCATATGGATTAGGCATTTTCATTCAGGAAATTGATGGTTTGGAACTAATATGGGGCTATGGACAATATGATTGCTTTTCCTCTCTTTATCTTAAAATCCCTGATAAGGACCTGACCCTCATTCTTTTGGCCAATAATAATCTAATGAGTAATCCCGCCAGGCTAATTTATGGAGACATCACCTATTCACTTTTTGCTATTAGTTTTTTGAAAAACTATGTTTATGATTTTTCAGAAAAAAATGCTGCTTGGACTGAATCCATCGACCTTCCTTCCAATATGAAGGAAACCCTATCGCAAAACAATCCATCTGGAAAACAATCCACCATTTTAGCTCAACAAACCCTTGCCTGGGGTCTCGCTAAAAGTTTTATGGGCCAGGCTTTTGAAGAAGAAATGAAAGAAAGCCTAGAAATACTCTCATTAGGAACAAAATATTTTGATGAACAGTATCAACACCAAAATCTGTCCTTAATGCATGCTTTATTACCACACCTGGGGAATAATACAATTGATAATACCTTTTTGAAAGTTGGCGAAAAATTACTCAAAGAATGTCCAGAAAACCCTTATGCCAACCTGTACTTAGGCGAATATTACGCTTCTCAAGATCAGCAAGAAAAGGCTCTTATGCACTTCAAAACCATCGTCGATGCCCAAAATTATGAGCGATTTTGGTATACCAGTGAAGCCTTAAATTTTATCCGACAATATTATCAAAATAAAGGAGAGGCAGTTCCGGAAAGGTATAAAAATTAATAAGCTTGTTTTCCTAACCACCTAGCTTTAAATTCAATTCTTTTTTATAGAAAATCTGGCCATTGTATCGCTGCGCGGCAACTTATTTGCATGACTTTTATCTAATACCAGAGGCTGTACAGCCATTTATTGACAGGTTATAATTTGTAGGCTAAGTTTTAATTAAAAAAACTAAAACAGTGTAAGTCATTAACAGTCTGTGTGCTTTAGCCAGTGTCAAAAAAAATTCCACCTCACCCCGCAAGGTTTTCCTAAAGGCAGCATCTAAACCTTATTCGCTCTAATTAGTCTAAGGGTTTACACATGCTTTTTAATCCTTAAAACACATCCATAATGAACACAAAACCAATAATGCTAACCAATCTATTCATTATCCTCTTCTTTTGTTTTTCCTGCGAAAAGGAGGCCATTCTAAATGAAGCATTTCCAATTGAAACTACAGATTTTAGCGACCCTCACGAAGAAGACACCTCTACCCCACCCCCTATTATCAATTTACCAGATCCAGTTTTTAATTATGCAAATTTGAATTTGCCACCTTTTTTTAACCGCCCGGATGTTCAGGATCAGGATAATGAGCCTGATTCGAATCCTGTTACCAATTGGGGGGCTACTTTGGGGAGAGTTCTTTTTTATGACAAGGCCCTTTCTCTAAATAACACCATAGCCTGTGCCTCCTGCCATGAGCAGGAAAGTGGTTTTTCCGACCCCAATATGTTTAGCACAGGGTTTGAAGGTGGTTTAACAGGCCGAAATTCGATGGGTTTAACCAATGCACGCTATTACGCGAGAGGGTCTTTTTTCTGGGATGAGAGAGCAGCTACTCTGGAAGATCAGGTCCTGATGCCCATCCAGGATCATGTTGAAATGGGTATGAATTTGGAGGACCTTACTGAAAAATTAAGTCAGCTTGAATATTATCCTGAACTATTTGAACAAGCCTTTGGGGATTCTGAGGTTTCATCTGATCGCATTTCTTTGGCCCTGGCTCAGTTTATCCGATCTATGGTTTCTTATCAATCCAAATATGATGAAGGTTTAAGAACAAGCCCTCCTGGAATGAATCCTGGCAATGTAAATTTTTCAAATTTCACCGCTTCTGAAAATCTGGGGAAAGCGCTATTCTTCTCTCGTCGGACCAATTGCGCTGCCTGCCATGGGTCCATTAATTTTGTGGCTCCAAGGCCCTTCAATAATGGACTTGACTTGGTCTCAGAAGATAATGGAGTGGGTGTCATCACCAGAGATCGCAGGGAGGAAGCTCTTTTTAAGGTCAATTCATTAAGGAATATAGAAATGACTGCCCCATATATGCATGATGGAAGGTTTGCCACATTAGAACAAGTCATTGAACATTATAATTCCGGAATTCAGGCCCACCCTAATTTATCCCCTCAACTTAGGCTCCCAGGTAATGAAGGACCGAATAATGTCCAGCCCATCAGAATGAATTTAAGCGAAGAAGAAAAACGAGCTTTGGTAGATTTTCTAAAAACATTAACGGATCAATCCTTTCTTCAGGATGAACGTTTTAGTGATCCTTTCCAGTCGTAGAAGCCCATTTTTTATTGTTATTGTAACGATTTCGAAAATTCTTGCCTGAAAAAATAGAGGAAAAATCCTTTTTCCTCTATTTTTTTGACCTTCCCCAAAAAAATAATGTCGTAAGTTGTCCTCCCAATAAGTAAATAGTTTGACTATTTCTCAATTAACCCTAACCCATAGATTTATGAGGCTCAAAATTTTTCCCAATATTCTATTATTGGCTTTAGTGTATTTGGTGCATTCCTGCACGACCAATCCTACCAAGCAAGAGATTGCATTAGATGAATTGACCATATCTGCTATCCACCAGGCCTATCAGAATGGCGATTATACAGCTGAACAATTAACACAAGCTTATATCAACAGAATCAACGAATATGACCAGACAAGTGGAGTCAATTCCATTGTCCTTATTAACCCGGAAGCATTAAATGAAGCCAGGCGTTTAGATGCTGAGTTTAAGAACACGGGCCAGTTGAAAGCACTTCATGGCATTCCTGTTATTGTAAAAGATAATTACAACACTATTGGTTTGCAGACTACGGCTGGATCGGCTGCTTTGGCAGGCTTTGAACCTTCCACAGATGCTTATCAGGTTAGAAAATTAAAGGAAGCTGGTGCGATTGTATTGGCTAAATCCAATATGGCGGAATGGGCCTTCAGCCCTGCTGTTACCATCAGTTCAATTGCAGGCGAAACCCGTAATCCTTATAATATGGAGCATACAACAGCGGGTTCTAGCGGGGGCACTGGAGCAGCGGTGGCCGCCAATTTTGGAGCAATAGGTTTAGGCACCGATACCGGCAATTCCATTCGTGGCCCCTCTTCTCACAATGCTTTAGTAGGGTTTCGATCAACCTTGGGATTAACCAGCAGAGAAGGTATTGCACCACTTTATTTCAGAAACGATGTTGGTGGACCTATGTGTCGGACGGTGGAAGACGCCACTAGGGTACTCCAAATGATTGCCGGATATGATCCCAATGATCCTGTAACCCGGCATGCTCAAGGAAAGGTAGCGGATAATTATTTAGACTATTTGGACAAAAATGGACTTCAAGGAGCTCGCATTGGGGTTTTAAGAGTCTTAAGTGAAGATGAGCCTAATAACGAAATAAAAGCATTATTTGAAAAGGCCATTTCCGATTTGCAAAGGTTAGGGGCAGAAGTAGTTGATCCACTTGATATACCTGATTTTGAAAATCTAAGGCAGGATCAATGGTGCTCTATGTTTAGGAATGATATTAATGAATATTTGGCTTCTCTCGGTCCAGATGTTCCTATGAAAACCATAGAAGATATTGCCGCCTCCGGAAAATATTCCTCTTACATCGAAAGCAGGCTTAATTATCAAATTGAAAATGGAATTAATCCCCTAGACTCAGAGCGTCCTTGCCTGGATCCTTTTGAGGATGAAAGACGAATCGCTTACCGAGAGGCGATTGAGAAGACGATGGATAGCCTTCAATTAGATGCCATCATCTATCCAAGTTGGAACCATCCACCTGCAAAAATAGGAGACCAGAGTGGCTATAAAGGAGATAATAGTCAAATCATCGCTCCTCATACTGGTCAGCCTGCCTTTACCATTCCTATGGGATTTACAAGCGGGGATTTGCCTGCAGGTTTACAGTTTTTGGGCCGAATGTTTGATGAACCAACCCTTATCAAATTATGCTACGCCTATGAGCAAGGCACTCAACACCGCAAAAGCCCTCAGGCCATATTTGAAAAAGTGAATAATGCATCGGAAGCTGATGAAAATAACGAATAACAATTAACGAATAACCAATTAACGAATAACGACTTATCACATTAAAGGATTATAGCATTACAGCATTTTAGAATTAAAAAATCATGAAAAAATTTCCACTACTACTCATTTTATTGAGCTTTGGCATTGGTCTCTTAGCTCAAAATGAACCGATTTCTAAAGCAAATTATAAGGCGGCAGCTAGATACTCCCCTTCCAAGTTGTCTAAAATGGTATTTTCTACCAGAGTAGACCCGCATTGGCTCAAGGAATCCGACCGTTTTTGGTATTCTTATGAAACCAGCGATGGCAGATCATATTACCTCGTAGATCCAGCCCGACGCAATAAGGCTCTTTTATTTGACAATGTCAAAATGGCCGCAGATATTTCCAGATTAACCAGAGATCCATTTGATGCCAAGCATCTACCCATTAGAAACCTGAAATTTATCAATAATGAAACCGCCATCCGGTTTGAGATTCAGAGTAAGTATCAGGAAGAAGAAGATACAGATGATGAAAATGGAAAAACACAGGAAGAAAACAGTCAGAAAAAAAGGCCTAAAAAGATGAAGCCCAAATCCTGGCACTTTGAATATGACCTCAATACTCAGCAGGTAAGAATTCTGGAAGATTATGAAAAGCCTAAGGACAACCCTCGCTGGGCCAATATCTCTCCAAACGGAGAAATCATTCTTTTTGCTAAAAATCATAACCTCTATTGGATGGATAAAGAGAATTATGAAAAGGCAAAGATCGATGACAAGGATAGCACCATTGTAGAACACCAATGGACCGAGGATGGGGTAGAGTTTTATGGATATGCTTCCAATAATACGGGCAGAGGAGAAACAGAAAAGGATCGCATCAAAAATAAAGACGACAGAAAGCGTGTCTTCGTCCTATGGTCACCAGATTCCCGCCGTTTTGCCATGGTAAAAGGGGATCATCGGGAAGTTAAAGACCTGTTTGTGATTAACTCAGTGGCCCAGCCTCGCCCTACTCTGGAAAAATACAAATACCATATGCCTGGGGAAAAAGAAGCCCCTCAATATGAGCTGCACATTTTTGATTTTGAAGATAAGGATCAAAAAATCATTGAAGTCGATAGTTTCAAAGATCAGACCTTAAGCATTTTCAGTGCTCCTTTTCAAAAGAAAAACCGAGATAATGAGTATAACCCTGCTATTTGGTTAGCAGAAAACAATAATGAAATTTATTTTAAGAGAGTCAGCAGGGACCAAAGGAGAATTGATATTTGCAAGGTTAATTATGAAACTGGTGAAGTCAAAGTATTGGTCGAGGAAAGGCTGAATCCCTATGTAGAAAACAGGGGTATTCCTTTTCGCTTGGTAAATGGTGGATCGGAATTGATTCATATGTCCGAAAGGGATGGATGGAGCCATCTTTATCTCTACGATGGAGAAGGAAACCTGAAAAATCAGATCACCTCAGGTCCTTATCACTGCATGAGTGTGGAGGGTATCGATGAGGCAAATCGAGTCCTTTATTTCCGTGCCAATGGAAAAGAGGCAAATGAAGACCCTTATTTCTATCATCTTTACAGTGTTAATTTTGACGGTTCTGGCCTAAAACTTTTAAATCCTGGAGACTATGATAATGCCGTAAGTGTAAATGATAATGCCAGATATTTTGTCAACAATTATTCCCGCGTAAATACCACTCCAGCCTCCAGTCTTTATGACACCCGGGGTAATAAATTAATGGACTTGGAAACGGCAGATTTCAGCAAATTGATGGAAAGTGGCTATCAATTTCCTGAGCCATACAAGGTAAAATCAGATGATGGCATTACTGATATTTATGGAGTGATGTACAAACCATTTGATTTTGATTCCACTAAAAAATACCCTGTCATTGCTTATGTTTATCCAGGCCCACAAACGGAAGCAGTAAATAAATCCTGGTCTGGTCGGATGGATCGTACTGATCGTCAAGCTCAGTTTGGTTTCATTGTAGTCACCATGGGTAACCGTGGTGGTCATCCTGCACGATCTCGCTGGTATCACACCTATGGTTATGGCAACCTACGGGATTATGGCTTGGCAGATAAGAAAGCGGCTATTGAGCAATTATCTGATCGCCATCCATTCATTGATGTGGACAAGGTGGGTATTTTTGGTCATTCTGGGGGTGGATTTATGTCTACAGCAGCTATGCTGGTTTATCCGGATTTCTTTAAAGTTGCTGTTTCTTCCTCTGGTAATCACGAAAACAATATCTACAATCGCTGGTGGAGCGAAAAGCATCACGGGGTGGATGAGGTAAAAGATGACAAGGGCAATGTTAGCTTTAAATATAATATTGCCAAAAACTCAGAGTTGGCTAAAAACTTAAAAGGCAAATTGATGATCACTACCGGAGATATTGATAATAATGTTCATCCTGGTTTGACCATCCGAATGGCTAACGCCTTGATCAAAGCCAACAAACGTTTCGACTTTTTCATTTTTCCAGGGCAAAGACATGGTTATGGAAGTATGAATGAATATTTCTTCTGGCTGAGAAGCGACTATTTCTGCAAACACTTAATTGGAGACTTCTCAAATAGTACCGATATTGTACCAATGAATAATGAAAAACCAATGACCGGTAAACGGCCGTAAATAATAATAAATTAGAAAGCGGCGGTTGCCGCTTTCTAATTTATTATTATGATTCAATATACTCAATCCCGTACCAAAGCTGATCTCGAACAGATTCTCCACCTGCAAAAGATAAATGCAGAAGCTTCCATTTCCGCTCAAGAACTCAAACAAGAAGGTTTCGTTACGGTATCCCATACCTTGGAATTATTAACAGAGATGAATGACTTGTTTCCACATACTATTGCCAAAGATGGTGATGAAGTAGTAGCTTATGTTTTGACTATGTTGAAGGCGATGGAAAAGAGAATTCCCATTCTGGTTCCTATGTTCGAACAAATTAATTCCACCCATTATGGAGGAGAGGTGTTAAAGAATGAAGATTATTTTTTGATTGGACAGGTTTGCGTCAAAAAAGAATATCGAGGACAAGGAGTTTTTAAAGGACTGTATGAAAAAATGAGAGAATATTTATCTCCTCATTTTAAATATGTCATTACCGAAATTGCTACTCGGAATCCCAGATCAATACGAGCACATGAAAAAATGGGTTTTAAGGTTTTTAAGGAATTTGAGGATGAAACTGATCATTGGGCTTTGGTGATTTGGGATTGGAAGTAGGAGTGGTCTTTAGTCGAAGTATAAGCTTCGTTTTCAGTCTCTTAGCATACCCTCATCCAAAAAACAAACCTTAACCCAACTTCTGAAAAATTGATATTGTTTTTATTTCAGTTGGCTCTATACAAGCAAATTGAGCCCATAAAACCTTCATTTTTTTACCAAAAACGAGAACAATGGCATTCAAAAGAAAAATGGATGAAGACATCTTTACCTCTGTAGGCAACATGTTTGAGAATTTTTTCAACAATGATTTTTTTAAAGGCTTTTCTACGGGCACCAGCATTCCGGCCGTCAATATTTTTGAAGATGACAAAGGATTTGATATGGAAGTAGCAGCCCCTACCTTTAAGAAAGAAGATTTCAAACTGGATTTTGACGCAGGGGTTTTGGTTATTTCCGGTGAGCGACAGGAAGAAGCCAAAGAAGATACTCGTCGAGTTACCAAAAGAGAATTTAACTACACCACTTTTAAACGTTCATTCACCCTTCCCAACTCTGTTGATCCTGAAAAAATTTCCGCTAAATATTCCGAAGGCATCCTGCACATTCGCTTAGGAAAAAAGGAAAGGAAAACGGGTGATGGAAGAAATATCAATGTAGATTAAAACAAAAAGCAGTGCTCTCCGAGCACTGCTTTTTGTTTTATTTGAAGATTGGTTTTGTGTCTTTTATCTTTAAGGAAAAAAGACACATATGAGACCCTCGCTTCTAATCATAATCATGGCCTGCTTCCTATGGGCTTGCAATAATAACAATAAGGAGGAAAACGCTGACAAATCAGCTGGAAAGCAACATTCTCCTAAACTTTCTAAAGATTCACTCAGAATTCTTTATCATCAAGCTATTGAGGCCCAAATAGAGCCTCTTCCAACCAAGCAAATCATTGAAAAAAACAAACTTTATCCTGTAGATGAAGCGCCTCTAGATACGGCTTTCTTTGTTTTTAGAGAACAATTAAAAAAAGCGGTTAAAGAGAAAAACATTTTTTTTCTCATGGATGCCATCGATGAAAATATCGTCCTGGATAATCAAATTTCTGGGATAGGCTCATTTGCTCAAAAATGGGAGCTTACTTCTGAGTCAGCTACCCTTCAATCTCCTTTATGGCCTGTACTAGATAAATTACTCGAGGGAGGAGGTGTTTTTGATGATTTTAAAATAAGTTTTCATGGTCCTTATATCTCTGCTACCTATCCGAATGACTCCCCTCCGAGGCAGGCAGGAGTCATATCAGGTGCAGGGGTACGCATGCGTTCTGCCCCTTCACTGAATAGCAAAATACTCAAAAATTTATCTCATGATCTCATAGATATTCTGGAAACAACTTCTGAAGAAACGACCATCAATGAGGAAACCTTTCCCTGGATAAAGATTAAAACCAAAGAGAATTTAGAAGGGTATGTTTGGGGTAAATTTGTAGAAAAGCCAATAAATCAGGAGATTATTTTTAAGAGAGTTAAAAACCAATGGAAGATCATTAAATTAATAGAATAATGAGGAGTTTTCCCAATATCTAATTGCTTTAATGACCTCGTCTACAAATAAACAAAGGGAAGTAAAGTAGAAGCTTAGTCGTCCATCTGGACTTCTGAAGTATTGTAGAAGTAAATTGTACTCCTATAAAACAATTTACTTCTACTAAATTCTATTTTACTTCAATATACTTCTATTTTAAACCATTAAACAATCTCCTCATCTCTATTACTACCTAAACTAAATAGTTGACTTAGAATCATTACCAAAATACATCCAATCAGATTGAGCCAGAGGTAAGCGATAGAAATTACTTCATATTTATCTAAAACAAAGATGACTAAAACAATCAATTCACCAATTATAGCAGCAATAAATACAGCATTGCCACGTATTTTTTTCATAAAAAAGGCCACCATAAAAATTCCAAGAATGACTCCATAAAAGAGTGAGCCAATTATATTTACTGCTTCAATTAGATTATCGAAGAGGTTGGCAATAAGTGCAAATAACAAAGCAATTCCTCCCCAAAGGATGGTAAAGAATTTAGACATCTGCAAATAATGATGATCACTCTTGTTTGAAGCAAAGGATCTTCTATACAAATCAATTACGGTAGTAGTAGCCAAGGCATTTAATTCTGAAGCAGTAGAGGACATAGCCGCCGAGAAAATCACAGCTAAAAGCAAACCAACCAGACCAATTGGTAAATAAGTTGTTACAAAGGTAATAAAGACATAATCCGTGTCTTCTGTTTTTGCTCCCGGATTCTGTTCAAGAATAATACCCTTTACATTATCTCGGACTTCTTCCTCTTGCTGACTAATCGTTTCATAACGATTCTGAGCAGACTGCAAGGATGCATCATCATCCTGGCGCATGGCTTGAATCATTTGTCTAATCTCAGCTTCCTTCTGATCATTTAATTGTGCGTACTGATCAGAATAGTCATTATACTGCTGTTCATAGGCTGTCCCTTTTAATTTATCTACATTGGCTGCATTAAAGTGAACTGGAGGATGATTAAATTGAAAGAAGACAAATACCAAAATTCCTACAAATAAAATCAGAAATTGCATAGGTACTTTCAGAATACCATTAAACAAAAGGCCCAATCGGCTCTCTGCTAAAGACTTACCCGATAAGTAACGCTGTACCTGAGATTGATCGGTTCCAAAATAAGAAAGGAATAAAAAGACACCACCCAGCATTCCAGACCAAAAAGTATAGCGGTTAGACAAGTCAAAATTAAAATCTACCACATTTAGTTTACCCATTTTACCAGCCACCCCAACAGCATCGCTAAAACTTACATCAGTAGGAAGTTTAAGGACTAATATTATAGCTGCAATAAACATTCCTGTAAGAATGACGATCATTTGTTGTTTTTGGGTGACACTCACAGCCTTGGTTCCGCCCATCACAGTATAAAAGATGACAACCACCCCAATAAACAAGGTAGTTGGTGTCAGCGGCCAATTCAAAATAGAAGACAAAATAATGGCTGGAGCATAGATCGTAATCCCGGCTGCTAAACCCCTTTGTACCAAAAACAGAATAGCAGCCATAGTTCTGGTTTTCAGGTCAAAGCGCCCCTCCAGGTATTCATAAGCCGTATATACTTTTAATCGATAATAAATAGGCAGCACAAATACCGCCAAAAAAACCATTGCAACCGGCAAACCGAAATAAAACTGGGCAAACCGCATTCCATCTTCATAGGCCTGTCCAGGTGTCGATAAAAAAGTGATGGCACTAGCCTGAGTAGCCATAATTGATAGTCCAATCGTCCACCAGGGTAAATCCCTATCTCCCAGTAAATATGATTGAACACTTTTTACGCTGCGTGTTTTCCAAACCCCATAAGCTACAATAGTTAGTAGGGTTCCTAACATTACAATCCAATCTAAGGTGTGCATTAGTTATTTTTTTCGGTTGATATTAGGTTGTAGGTCACATTCAAACCTAAGCATAGGCTTGAGTAAATAAATAAAAAAGCAAAATAATAACAGCATGCAGGATGAGTACAAAGGCATACAATTGATTCCAGGACTTGAAAACAGGAGGGCCATTTTCCTGGTTTAAAGGCTCATTCTCATGTGTTTCCATACTTTTTTGAGACTAAAAATAGATTTATAAAGGAGAGTGAAGAAGTTTTTAACATATCTTAACTAGTGGTATAGTAGTCTGGTGGTCTGGTGATTGATTCTTTACTATTCGGAAGTTATCAGAAAGTTGACATACATTCCTGCTAACCTCTTATGAATACCAAGTACCTAAAATACTCTTATCACCAGACCACCAGACTACCAGACCACCAGACTACTATTTACGGTCTTATCTCCTTACCCAAAGAAATCAAATTGGTAAACAAACGAAATGCTCCGGGTACACCGGCCGGTAGTTCTCTGAACCACGAATAACCAGTATAGACATAATATCCATCTCCATATTCTGTAACTAGTAATCCTCCATCTCTGGCTGGTTCACCAGGATCATTAGAAGATAAGATGGCCTGATAATTTTCATCCCATTCATTTGGAAAATAAAGTCCTCGTTCCTGAACCCACCCATCAAAATCTTTGGAAGTGATCTTATTTGGATGATTTAGGACTGGATGATCCGGTTCCAAAATGCGGACTTCAGCATCTTCTACAGAAACTCGGTCCCGGGAAATTTTTAAGGGATAAGGACCAATTTCTTCCATCGGGAATCCCATTCTGGAAAATCGAGAACTGGTATTATACTGTACGACCATGGTTCCTCCCCTTTTCACATATTCCATCAATTTTGGTTGATGAAAGCGCAATCTCTTATTGGTATTATAAGCTCTTATTCCCATAATAATCGCATCATATCTTTGGAGATTATTGACGGTCATATCCCGATCTTCTAATATTGTTACATCATAGCCGATCTGCTCAAGGGCAGTAGGTACTTCATCTCCCGCGCCCATCACATAACCAATTCTATTTCCAGCCTTTTTCAAATTGACTTTTACAATCTTGGTCTTAGATTCCTGGATAACAGTTTGAGTGGGTATATGGTCATAATTTATAAATACCATTCCCTTATTAAATTCTCTGTCGCCATATTTAACGATGGGGCGCATGTACCCTTCACTTTGTTCATTAGGAGGAAAAAGTTGGAAAGACACTCTTTTTTCTTCTCCTTTAAGTTTAAGTTTAAAATCTATTTCTTCAGGCTCAGCTTTCCATCCTGCGGGCAATTCAAGCGTAAGTGTTCCCTCAACATCCGCTTTTCCTGCTTTGACAATAACACCAACTTCCTTACCTCCCTCTGTTGCAAATAGTACTACCTTTTCAGTAAAGTTGGCAGCTACTGGTGGGATGACTTCAAAAGGCTGGTATACCTCTCCATAGACAGGATCTGTTCTTTTATATACTACATCTTTTTCTATGGTCAGAGGAGTGCCTTCTACCATCATTTGGAACCTTACCTTAAAGGTTCGGGGCGTTTCAGGTAATCCTCGGAGTAATTGATTATCTACTTTATAAACTCCTAAACTACCTTCTTCATTCAACCAATAGGGATTGGTTAAGGCAATATCCTCAGGAATCACTACCTTTTTTGAAAAGCGTGTACGCTGATTATTCTCAAGTCTTAAATTTAAAGTGCTATCAAATTTTTCAGGAAGAATGGTCATTGATACAATAGATAAATCTACACTAGATCGATTGACGGCTTCAAAATTTAAATTGATTTCCTGGCCCGGTGTAACAGAGGTATTGGCAGCCACGACCTCAAGGTATAATGCCATACAAGCGCTGATCACCTCTTTAATCTCCTTTAATTTTACATTTCTCCAATAGCCATCCTTTAGAGATTTAATCATTTTATAAGCCTGCAATAAATCAGGCACACTAGATCCTGGATTATCATGATCAAATTCCAATTGTACCCGATTCAAAATCTTCCCAATAGGAGCACCTCCTCTAACTCTTGTCCAGGTGGTATTAACACCTTCAAACAAGTTGGACTTGTCTTTAGGCATATTTCCTTTAATCAATTCGAGGTATTCCAATTCAGAACCTCTGGTTCCACTTGAACCAAAACCCTGGCATTTGTGCATACTGCGGCTTTCTGCAGCAATCTCATTATTAGATTTCCCTAAAGAAGGAAAATAAACCCCTACATCCATACTGGTCAGGTTGGATTTGTCTGCCTTTGCAAATGCGTCTCTTCCTCCAAAAAACCACCATCCTGTATTAAAAAACAGGCGCTTGGGCTGCCAGGTTTCCACATATTTTAATTGTTCAGGGTATATATTGGGGTTATTAACAAGATCAAATGCTTTTACAGAAAGCATGGCAGAAGTAGTATGATGCCCATGATTGGTTCCTGGTGTACGATGATCAAAGCGGTTAATAATTACATCAGGTTGCCATTTGCGGATACCCCAAACGACATCTGCAAAAACTTCATCCTCATCCCAAATCTTTAATGTTTCATCAGGGTGTTTGGAATAGCCAAAATCATTAGCTCTTGTGAACATTTGATTTCCTCCATCTACTCGACGAGCAGCCAGTAGTTCCTGGGTCCTGATAACCCCTAATAATTCTCTTATTTCAGATCCAATAAGGTTCTGACCTCCATCTCCTCTTGTTAAAGACAAATAAGCGACATTAGCTTTTACTGAATTAGCCAAGTAGGAAATCATACGAGTATTTTCATCATCCGGATGTGCTGCCACGTATAGGACCGATCCTAGAAAATTTAATTTCTTAATATCCTCATAAATTTCAGCAGAGGTCGGCTTTTTGGGAGCCTGGGCTTTTAGTTCTGATATAAAGCCCGTAATAAACAATAGAACCAAGAATATAGAAAATCGATTAAATAACATAATGGAATTAATTTTGATTAGAAGAGAGATGAGTGTTTCATCACCCTATTCAAGTTTCCTTTGATTCACAAATATAGAAAGTTATACAGGCAATACAGGGCATCCAAGATGTTAAAGATATTTTAATAGTAGCACTATTTGCTGATAAAAGGTGTACTATTTTCTCATTGATCCAATAGTTAAATATTCAGTTTGTGGAAAAAATATTGGTGTGAAAATTACACTATTCCATTAAAATGTGTTTTTTTGAAACCTAATTACAGAAATTTAGTTTAGTAAATAATGCTTAACTAACAACATCATAATCGATATGTCCAACAATAAATTCGTCTGCATTCATGGTCACTTCTACCAACCTCCTAGGGAAAATGCCTGGTTAGAGGTGGTAGAAATCCAAGATACAGCTGCTCCCTATCACGATTGGAATGAGCGGATCAATGCCGAGTGTTACGCTCCCAATGTTGCGGCCCGAATCCAGGATCATGAAAATAAGATCATTCGAATCCTAAATAATTATACCAAGTTAAGTTTCAACTTTGGCCCTACGCTTCTTTCCTGGATGGAAAAGGAGGACCCCAAAACGTATCAAGCCATTCTGGGTGCTGATAAAAGCAGTCAGCAAAGTTTCAATGGCCATGGTTCCGCTATAGCACAGGCCTATAATCACATCATTTCTCCTTTAGCAGATTCAAAAGATAAAGAGACTCAAATCGTCTGGGGTATCCAGGATTTTATACATCGTTTTAAAAGGAGGCCGGAAGGCATGTGGTTGCCTGAAACTGCTGTAGATACCGAAAGTTTAGAGCTACTAGCCAAGCACGGAATCAAATTTACTATTCTTGCTCCCAGACAGGCTAAGGCTATCAAACACCTGAAGGATAAAGAATGGCATTCTGTTGATGAAAATTCACTGGATACTCGCCGTCCTTATTATTGTAATCTGCCTTCAGGGAAAAAAATTGCCCTCTTTTTTTATAATGGTCATAATGCCCGGGGGGTTGCTTTTGAGGGGTATTTGAATAATGGCAAACATTTTGCACAAAGCTTAATCAGTTCTTTCGATCCGAATGATACTCAGCCACAATTGGTTCATATTGCCACTGATGGAGAAAGCTACGGGCACCATCACCGCCATGGAGAAATGGCCCTGGCCGATTGTATCAATCATATAGAAGAAAACAATCTTGCTAAAATCATCAATTATGGGGCCTATTTGGAATTATTCCCACCTGAATATGAAGCTCAGATTCACGAAAATAGTTCATGGAGTTGTGTTCATGGTGTAGAGCGCTGGCGTGCCAACTGTGGTTGTAATTCAGGAGGCCACCCTGGATGGAATCAGCTTTGGCGATCTCCACTGAGAGACACACTGGACTGGTTGAGGGAGTCAATTCGTCCCATTTTTGTTAAATATTGTAAACCCTATTTTGAAGATCCCTGGCAGGTAAGAAACGAATACATAAAGATTATTTTAGACAGGAGTGAAGAAAATGTGGATGCCTTTATTAAAAAATATGCTAAAAGACCCGTTGATGATTCCGAAAAAATAAGTTTGCTCCGTCTGCTAGAAATGCAAAGGAATGCCATGCTTATGTATACCAGTTGTGGTTGGTTTTTCGATGAAATTTCTGGTATAGAAACCAATCAGATATTACAGTACGCTAATCGGGCTATTCAATATGCCAAAAAGATATCCGATATTGAATTACATGATCCCTTTTTGGAAAAACTACAACAGATACCCAGTAATGTCTATGAAAACGGTGCCGGTAGTTATGAAGAGCATATTGCACCAGCCAGCGTAGATTTGGTAAAAGTAGGAATGCATTATGCCGTCTCCTCTCTTTTCGAGGAATATCCCGAACATCTTGAGTTCTTTAATTTCATTTCTGATATTCAAAGTTTCGAGTTATTAGAGGCAGGGATACAAAAATTGGCAATTGGCCAGGTAAGTTTAAAATCTAGAATTACCCACGCTAAAAAAGACTTTGGTTTTGCTGTCTTATATCTAGGTCAACATAATATCATAGGGTATATAAATACTGAAATGCCAGAAGAGCATTTCCAAAATATGCACCAGAAAGTTACCGAGGCTTTCAAGAATGCTAATTTAGGAAACGTTATCGCACATATGCAGGAAAGTTTTAGCTCTGAAAAATTCTCCATATGGCATTTGTTTAGGGATGAAAAACGCAAAATCCTCCAGCAAATTACGGCTACCAACTTAAATAAAATTGAAGGCCTTTACAGGGAAATTTATAATGACAATAACCTATTAATGAAAGGCATAGTCGACAGCAAAATCCCCTTACCGAAAGCCTTTCAGGACGCAGTCCAGTTTATTATGAACAAAGAATTATATAATTTCTTTGTGGAAAATGGATTGAATATCCGCCGCTTGGTTCAACTGGCAGAAGAATTTAAGAAATGGGACATCCAACTTCACGACCCAGACCGGCTCCACTTGGTCATTAGTGAACGTATTTTTGAAGAATTGCAGAATGATCAACTGGAAATGGGATCAATAGAAGCTTTGGATAAAATCATTAATATTCTCCAAATCCTACGGTCGATAGGGATTGAGCCGGATATTTGGAGAGCACAGAATTATTATTTTTCGCTGCTTAAGAAATATCAAAACGGAGAGAAATCTTTCCCGGGAAGAGCTTTCGAGCAACAATTTCTTGAATTAGGGAATCACTTGCTCGTTCGAACGGAAAATAAAATTCCTGTACATTAAAGATAATTGGAACAATACTTTTTTAAAAAAAAGTATTGTTCTTATCACTTTTGCGAACGATCTGATCATAAAAATCTTCAGGGCTTAACTTCGACTCCTGATCCTCCTCCTCTAATATGTCCTTTACCATTAATCGGCGATTTATTGAATAAAAATCCATTTCATCATATTCATATATTGACCAGCGTCCCCATTGATATTCCAAGGCAGTCAAATTTTCTACCCAATCTCCTGAATTGAGATAAATTACTTTTTTGCCATTTACTTCTGTACTTTTCATTTGTGGGCGATGGATATGGCCACATATTACATAGTCATAATCCTTCTCAGCTGCCAGGCGAATAGCGGTATCCTCAAAATCACTGATAAATTTAACGGCTCTTTTTACACTACTTTTGACTTTTTTGGCAAAGGATCTCTTGGGGAATCCAAAAAAGCCTCTGATTTTGTTAATCAGCCGGTTTAGTAAAATTAAATAGTCATAACTTTTTCCTCCGAATCGGGAAATAAAAGGCGAGTACTTAATAAAAAGATCGAAGATATCTCCATGAAAAATCCAGTAAGATTTCCCCCTTAATTGTAAAACCAATTTATCCCTTAAGTGGATATTTCCTGCTGAAAAATCCGAATATCTGCGCAAAATATCATCATGATTTCCGGTGATATAATAAACTTTAGTGCCATTGGAAGCCATTTTTAAAATGCGATGGATAATCTGCAAATGCTCTTTTGGGAAATAGCGTTTTCGGAATTGCCACATATCGATGAAATCTCCATTTAGAATGAGGTTTTTCACTTCAATGCTATTTAGATAATTTAGCAACTCCCTTGCATGGCATCCAAAGGTTCCTAGGTGGACATCTGAAAGTACTACTATATCTAAATCCCGATTCATATATCTTTTTGTACGAAGTTGTAGCGTTCTGTTCTTAAAATAAAGATAAGATTAGAGGGTACCGGCCGGCCCCCTCTAATCTTATCTTCACAGCAAAGCAATCATTTCTTGCCTGCAAATTGCTTCACAATTGTAAATTGTAGGTGAATTAATATTTATTAAATACTTAACTCCTTATTGATTCTGCGCTTTCCAGGCCATTTGGAGGCTAATTCCTAGTAATTCTTCATCTCAAAATGCCTATTGGATACTTTTTTTTTCGCTTTACTTGACAAAACTTTTCTTTTGTTCTATTTTTACTGTAAATTTTTTTTCACTTATGAAAGATCACCCATATCAATCTCTAAGTAAAAGAGAACGACAAATTATTGAAGCCTTGCATCAATTAGGAGAAGGAAGTGTAAGTGATGTATTAGAAAAAATCCCTAATCCTGCCGGCTATAATTCCGTTAGAATCCTAATGAAAATTCTCGAAAAAAAGGGTTTTATCAATCATAGAAAAGAAAAAAATAAATACATCTATCAACCAACTCTAAAGAAAGAAGAAGCAAAAAAATCTGCCATTGATCACCTTTTGAAGATACACTTTGATCGCTCAGTACCACAGGTGGTTTCGGCATTATTATCTCATAAAACAATGAGCCCGGAAGAACTGGAGCTTTTGGCTCAAATGATTGAAAAAGCAAAAAAAGAATCAGAGGATGATGGAGATAGTTGATAACTTTAGCATACTAACCTTTTTCCCGGATTTGGTACTTAAATCATTTTTGTTTCTTGTATTTTCAGTAATCATTTTAAAAGTGGTTCCTGTTCATAAAAGTAAGCTCCGGTATCAAATACTAATCTGCATATTTTTAGGTTTGGCCATCATACCAATCCTAAATCTATCATCCAATCTCAAATTTTCCTTCTTTGCCTTTCAAAAAGATATTCCCCAAATATCCCAACCTGCATATGAAACATTTTTGGCCAACCCACAAAAAATAATTCCCTATCAGAAGCCAAACACTAATATGGGTCCGCCACTAATTATGCCCACTAAAGAATCTGTTAGCTTCCAACAACGCTGGCCCTTTTTTATGATTGCCACATGGATTTTAATTTCTTTCGGCCTGATTGTGAAATTGATAGCAGAAATAATTATTTGGAGAAGCTGGATCACAAAAAATAGAAGACCTGCTAGTCAGAATTGGAATAATATTCTTCTCTCCATTAAAGAAGAGCTAAGATTAAAAAAAATGCCTTCCTTATTTTATAGCTCAAGAGTTCAAACCCCCATCACTTATGGATTTATAAACCCCATTGTAATCGTTCCTATACATGCTGAGGATTGGTCAACAACCAGAAAAAGAATGGTGCTTTTACATGAATGCGTTCATATCAAAAGGAATGATTACTTAATAAAGATTTTAATAGGGATAGCTAGATCTATACACTGGTTTAATCCTTTGAGTTGGACATTAAGCCAACAAGTAAGCTTGGAATGTGAGAGATCCTGTGATGAACAGGTAGTAAATTTGGGTGTATCCAGGCTTACATATGCCAGCGAATTATTAGCCATCGCATCTTTTCTCAGTCAAAATCGCCCACAAAAAGGAAATCGCCTAAGTATTTCTTTAAGCCATCCCTCCTTTTTACAGCAGCGATTTAAAACCTTACTTCAACCAAATTTTTCAGAATTTAAAGCAGGAATTTTCTGCTTGAGTTCAGTAATTATTTTACCCATATTATTTTCTTGTTTACATATTCAAACCAGGCTTCCCATTTTATTTAGTCAAGAAGATCAACTGACTGCACAAATTAACAAGGGAAATGCCAATGCTGTCCAACAGATCCTGGTAGCTTTGGTAGAAAGAAAATCTACGGCTTCTGCTGAAGCTATTATACCTTTATTGTCTAATGAAAATTCAGCTGTACGTGCCTCGGCTGCCTGGGCATTGGGTCAATTGAAATGTGATAAAGCCATCACCCCCTTAACAGAACATATTTCAGATAATGATTCCGAGGTCCAAGAGTCTATTTTATTATCCCTAGCGGAGTACGGCTATAATAAAACTTTTTATTCCATAATCCCCTTATTAAAACATTCTGATCCTGATATCCGAAAAGCCTCCCTATGGGCACTTAGTCAAATAGGATGTTTACCAGCATTCTATTACACAAGTCTCCATTTAGGAGATCCTGACGCTTCAGTCCAACTACTTGCTCGACATTTGCTGAATCACTGGAATAGGCAAAAGCTTCAATATTGGTTATCTGGAAATTTGAAATATCGGCAAGTTTCCTCTTTATGTACCAATAGTCTGGAGGGGGTAATCCAGTTACAACAAACAGATAAACTTATTAACTGCCTGGCAGGAGAGGATAGCTATAAACAGCAATTATTACAAAAAGTCCTGGCTAGTAAAGAAAATGAACACCGCATTAATGATTTGAAAAATATCTGGGGAATAATAAAATAAAGCCTATATCGAAAACACAATTAAAACATTTTACATCATAAATTTTTTTTATTAAAAAGTGTAAAAAATTTTACATTAAAACCGAGCTGATTATGAAAAAAATAATAGTATTTGTATTTAGTTTATGCTTTGCATTTTCTTTGAATAGCCAAGCTCTCGTTTATCCCCATGCGAAGAAAGAAAAAAAGGTAATTGATTACCATGGAGTCAAAATCGCTGATGATTACATTTGGATGGAGGATTTAAAAAATCCCGAATTACAAGAATGGATGGGCAAACAGGACAAGCTTTTGCAGTCTTATGTACGCAACGAACCAGAGTGGTCAAAAATTAAAAATAGAATCCATGAATTGGGTAAAACGGGTTCTTCCTATTCCACTCCATTTTTAGCTGGAGATACCTATTATTTCCAGAAATCATATCCAGGCATCCAACATTCCCTTATTTATGCTAAAAAAGGGCTTGCCGGTGAACCTTATAAAGTTTTAGACCCAAATGAATTTTATACCAAAAAATCAGATAACCTAAATGGTTATTCTTATAGTCCGGATGGGCGATATGCAGTTTTTTTTGAAAGAAATGGTCAAGTTGGCTGGGGAAACCTAAGGATCTTTGATTTAAAAAATAAAACGCTCAAAGAGGAAGTCATAACGGGCGTACGTGGCAATCAAAGTATTTGGACTTATGACAAGGAAGGATTTTATTATACTTGCTTTGGATCTACTCAAGATTTATTAGAACGAAAAGCATCACCTGTCCCTGTTATCAAATACCATAAGATTGGTCAATCGGGTAAAGAGGATGAAAATATTTTCCCAGCCGAACCCAAAGCTAATGTCTTTTATGGATTGGCGATGTCCAAAGATGGGAATAAATTGGTGGTTGAAGTACGCGTAGGAAGGTCTGATCGAAACGACGTAATATTAATAGATACAAAAAGTCAAAAGACCCAATCATTGGTTCAAAAAAACGAACACCTGTTAAGATATGTAGGCAATTCCGGAGATAATTATTTTTTCTACACCAACAAGAATGCTCCAAATGGTAAAATTGTCAGTTTGAACATCCGTCAATCTGCTTCAAACAAATGGAAAGAAATTATTCCTGAACAGGAGCAAATCCTGGCAGGAGGCAGTACTGCTGGAGGGAATGCCATGAACATGATTGGTAATCAATTCGTCTTGTTGTATCGATACGCTACCCATCAATACCTGAAAATCTATGATTTAAAAGGAAAAAAACAACACGAGATTGAGTTGGAGACCGGATGGATCGGGTCTGGAATTGTAGGGCAAGCTACTGAAGATCACGCCTGGTTTACCCTGAATACCTTTTTGGATCCCACCTCTGTTTTTGGTGTTAACCTAAAAACAGGAAAGCAGTCTCTCTTTTTAAAAAATGAACGCCCCATTGATCCTGCGGATTATGTTACTCGCAACACCTATTACACGAGTAAAGATGGAAGCAAAGTTCCTATTTATATCGCACATAAGAAGGGAATAAAAATGAACGGGGAGCATCCAATCTTTATGTATGGATATGGTTTTGGGGGATGGGTAGCAGTACCCTGGTACCAAGCCCACATGATGGCCTGGCTGGAAATGGGGGGAATATATGTTCTTCCAGGAGTAAGAGGAGGAGGTGAATTTGGGGATGCCTGGAAAGAAGCAGGTATAAAACTGAAAAGACAAAATGCGATTGATGATTATATTGCTGCAGCTGAATTCCTAATTTCTGAGGGATATACTTCAGCAGGAAAAATAGTAGCCAATGGTTGGAGTGCCAGTGGATCTCTTGCCGCCGCCTCAACCATGCAAAGGCCAGATCTTTTTGGGGCCGCATTAATTGGTATTCCTTCTTTGGACCTTTTAAGGTATGAAGAATACACCCAATTTAAAGGCTGGACAGGAGGATACGGTTCGTCATCAATTAAGGAAGAATTCCAAACCTTATACAATTGGTCTCCCTATCACAACATTAAAGAAAACACTTGTTACCCTCCCATGCTGGTAACAGTTGGGGAAGTAGACCCTACTACCCCACCCCAACATGGGTATAAATTTGTTGCTGCCATGCAGGATCATCAAGCTCAATGCGAAAACCCTGCTCTACTAAAAATAGTATGGGGTGGCGGCCATGGTTTTGGCACTGATCGTGAAAGCAGTGAAAAAACCTATGCAGATGAGCTTACCTTTCTGGCTAAGGTGCTCAAAATAGGAAAAAAGAAAGGCCAAGCAAATGATTAATCTTTAGTAGAAAGTAAAAGGTAGAAGGTAAAAAGTAGTAGGACTTTCTACTTTCGACTTTCTACTTTCTACCTTCTACCTTCTACCTTTTACTAACCAATGTACAGTATTCATCAAACATTTTTTCACACCATCAATTATTTAAAAAAATGGAAAGAAATACTAAGCAATTAATTGTAATACTGTCATTGATGTCAGCTACTTTTCTTGTGAAGGGAAAAAACGATTTTATTTCATATCCGGATACTTTTATTTTAAAACCGAATAATATTGAACATGCTCTTGAAATAGAACCATATGAAGTAATTTGGTCTCAAGATGTGACAGAACCCGACGGAAAGAAAAGGAAAGGAATAAACACCATTACAGATATCGTTACGATAGAAAAGAACAAAAATGAATCAAAAGTCATTCAAAGAACCCTCAAATGGGAAGATGTTGACAATAACATATACATCAAATCGGATCGGCTAGACTACCAAACCTTGGAGCCCTTATCAGTAGACATTCGCTGGAATCCGAATTATGTTCAACATACAGATATCAATGGCCAACAACTTTTTAGTACTTCACTTAAAAATGAGTTTTCAGAATCTAAAATGAGTGTTTCACAGCTAGAAGAAAAAGGTTTCACCTGGTCTTCAGACGGATTTGCGCTAATTGCCTTTGCTGGCAAAACGGATAAAATCTTTGCCCTCCAAACCTTGTCTGGGCTTCCTCATAATCCTCAATTAGGAAGAAAAAATTTTGAATATCAAAAAGATGAGCAGCTGAAAATTGAAGGCATTGGCACCTTTAACACTAAGGTCCTCAGTGATATGGGCAGTAGCATTAAGACCACCTATTGGCTTGCCGATCAAAAGCCCTATATCGTTAAAGTCAAATTTGTTCAACCTGAAGGAATCGTGACGGTCTGGAAGTTAGAGGAGATGAAGTGATATCTCGATAATTTCAAGAGGGCGTCTCATAACTTCTACCTGTCGGTAGACAAGCCTTCGTCGTTATTCGACGCCCAAGAATATTTTATTTAGGAGTAGTTTTTCAGAAAAAAACTTTGTTTTTTTCTGAAAAACTACTCCTAAAAGAATTTAATTGGCTGGCGAATCCGTACGGATGAGACAGCCTCCTTGTGTCTTCGTTAAATCCAGCCACTAACTGTAACTTTCTCTGGATTTTTATAGTCCTTAAAAGATATACATCACCTTAAACTGTCACTCATGCTTAAAAATCACCTAAAAATTGCCATCCGCAGTTTACTCAAAAACAAGCTTTATTTTTTTCTCAATTTGTTTGGCCTGGTTCTTGGATTAACAAGTAGCATGTTGCTCTTCCATTATGTAAAGCAGGAAAAAAGTTATGATAAATTTCATGACAATAGCGATGAGATTTATCGTGTTTTACAAAGTTTCAGAAATGGGGATAGCTATACCACTACCTCTCTTTCACCTTATAAATTTGCCCCTTTATTACATGAAAACCATCCCGGGGTGGAAAGTTATGTTCGGATTGACGCCACTATTGGCAATCGCCTTGTCTCCTATAACGATATTAAGTACCAGGAACAGCGAATCAATTTTGTTGATAGTACTTTTCTTGATGTTTTTTCTTTTAATCTGAAACTAGGAGACCCTCGAAGTGCCCTGGATGAGCCCAATACGGTTGTTATCACAGAGGAAATTGCGCAAAAATATTTTCAAAATGAAAATCCAATCGGGAAAGTTTTAGATTTTAAAAATCCTTTTGATAACTCTTCCTTTAAATCCACAGTGACTGGTGTTTTAGAAATTCCAAGCAATTCACATTTTCACAGAGATTTTTTCATTTCAATGAAAACGGGTGATCAAATCACTCCCGGAAAAATTAACAGTTGGGGATGGACTTCGCAATATTCCTATGTCCTGCTCAATGAAAATACCCGACCTGAGGACTTGGAACAGAGCATGAAAAAGATTATTGCCGAACATGCACCGGATTGGTTTGAAGATTGGGCCTATTTCAGTCTTCAGTCTTTAAATGACACCCATTTAAAATCACAAGATATCAAGGATGAAATGCAGGCACAGGGAGACCTATCTTATGTGCGCATTTTTTCCATTGTATTATTGTTTATCATATTGATTGCGAGTATTAATTATATGAACTTAGCAACTGCCAGATCCGTGGAGCGTGCCAAAGAAGTTGGTCTAAGAAAAGTGGTGGGAGCAAAACGATCACAGTTAATTTGGCAATTTTTAGCTGAAGCCCTGGTTCTATCCTTAATGGCTTTCGGGATCAGTTTGATTTTATTACAATTTTCCAGTCCGGTTTTTGAGGGAGTCACTGGTATTGCAATGGATCTGGATTTTGTCAATCAGCCTACCTCCTTGGCTTACCTCTTAGGTCTTTCCTTAATAATTGGTCTGTTATCTGGTATATATCCGGCTTTTATTTTATCGGGTTTCCGTCCATTAAGGGCCTTAAAAAATGCTTTTTCTGCTACCAAAATGGATGGACATTCCCTATTAATGAGAAAGGGTTTGGTGATCTTTCAGTATGCTATTTCCATTATTTTAATTGTCAGCACTTTAGTTATTTTTAACCAATGGCAGTATTTACGCAATAAAAAATTAGGCGTTAAAGCAGATCAAATCATAAGTCTTCCAATCGTTTCACAAAAAGCTGTCAATGAATTTTCTGCCTTGAAAAAGGAATGGATGAAATTAAGTGGAGTATCGAGTGTATCTGCATGTAGCAAAAGTTTTGCAACTGTTCATTCAAATTTTACAACCTTTTATTTTGAGGAAAAAAAATTATCCTATCCGTCTATAGGAATTAAAGAAGACTTTTTTAAAAGCCTGGGGGTTAATTTTTTAGAAGGCAGAGATTTTGAACCAGGAAGGCAAAGTGATTCCATCTCAGTTATTATTAACAGATCAGCCTGGGAAGCTATGGCAGACAAAAAGGCACTCGGTAAAAATATAAACATCGGTGTATCCAGAGAGAATACTACGCCTTATAAAATTATTGGAATAGTTGAGGATTTCCATTTTGAGCCATTATACAAAAAATTAAATCCAGTGGCCTTTTTCTTAATAGAAAACAACATCAATGAAATGTCAATTCGTCTTCAGCCCCAACAACAACAGGCTACCCTGGCAGCTCTGGAAACAACCTGGAATCAATTTGGGTTTGAAGAGGCTTTTACCTATGAATACCTGGATGAAAGCATGCAATCTCTTTATGAAAAAGAAGCTGTCTTTTTCAGTATTTTTTCATTTTTTACTGGACTGGCCATATTTATCGCTTGCCTGGGACTCTTCGGCCTAAGCTCTTATACTGCTCAAAGGAGAACCAAAGAGATAGGTATCCGCAAAGTAATTGGAGCTACCATTTATGATGTGTTATATCTTTTAAATAAAGACCTTATTGTCCTAATGCTAATTGCTTTTATTTTGGCTATTCCAATTTCGTGGTGGGCAATGCAAAATTGGCTAGCCAATTTTGCCTATAGTACCAGCATTCATTACTGGCTTTTTATAATAGCAGGTGGAGTCATAGGATTGATTTCTGTTATTACCGTAAGTTACCAATCCTTGCGTGTAGCAAAAGCCAATCCAAGCGAGGCTTTAAAATATGAATGATTTAATTCAATATAGAGAAAAAGGCTTATGGCCTTTTTCTCTATTAAGCTTTATAAACCACTGGTCATCTCCTCAGGTCTTACCCAATCATCGAATTGTTCTTCTGTGAGCAAGCCCAGTTCAACTGCTGCCTGCTTAAGTGTTTTGTCTTCTTTGTAAGCTTTTTTAGCTATGCTGGCGGCATTATCATAACCGATTTTAGTATTTAAGGCGGTAACCAGCATGAGTGAATTATTAAGGTGTTCTTTAATTTTTTTATAATTGGGTTCTATTCCTTCCGCACAATGATCATTAAAACTAACACAGGCATCTCCAATCAATTGAGCAGAATGGAGAAAATTATAAATCATCATTGGTTTGAATACATTGAGTTCAAAATGTCCGGTCATCCCTCCTACATTTATGGCAACATCATTGCCAATTACCTGCGCCATGGCCATGGTTAAGGCTTCTGCCTGAGTAGGGTTAACTTTTCCAGGCATGATAGAGGAGCCTGGCTCGTTAGCAGGAATATTTAATTCTCCAATACCAGAACGTGGTCCTGAAGCAAGCATTCGAATATCATTACCGATCTTCATTAATGAAACTGCTACCGTTTTTAAGGCACCATGGGCCTCTACAATAGCATCATGAGCAGCAAGCGCTTCAAATTTATTTTCTGCAGTAATAAAAGGTAGGCCACTTAATTCAGCAATTTTTGCTGCTACATTCACCGCATAATTGGGAGGCGTGTTCAATCCTGTACCTACAGCAGTACCTCCCAGGGCCAGCTCAGACAAGTGAGCAAGAGTATTTTTGATGGCTTTCAGACCATGATCCAGTTGAGATACGTATCCTGAAATTTCCTGACCAACTGTCACTGGTGTGGCATCCATAAAGTGGGTGCGTCCAATTTTCACCACATCCATAAAAGATTCCGATTTTTGCTGAAGGGTATTTCTCAACTTCTCGATACCAGGAATGGTAAGTTCAACCAGTATTTTATAGGCCGCAATATGCATGGCGGTAGGAAAGGTATCATTGGAAGACTGTGATTTATTGACATCATCATTAGGATGCAATGCTTTTTCCTTGTCTGTCAATTGTCCTCCATTTAGTACATGAGCTCTGTTGGCCACTACCTCATTTACATTCATATTTGATTGAGTTCCAGACCCCGTTTGCCATACTACTAAAGGAAATTGATCATCCAATTTACCTTCCAGAATTTCATCACATACCTTTGCGATAAGATCGGCTTTTTCTTTGGGAAGCACCCCTGCCTCCATATTGGTATAGGCTGCAGCCTTTTTCAGGATGGCAAAAGCACGAATAACTTCGATGGGCATCTGATTGCCACCAATTTTAAAATTCATTGAAGATCTCTGGGTCTGAGCTGCCCAATATTTTTCAGCAGGTACATCTACAAAACCAATACTATCTTTTTCTTGTCTGAAGTTCATTATTCTATTTTATGGTTATTAAAGTTGGAAAATTAGCCGGCATCCAAAAAATCAACTTGCAAACTTGCAAACTTGAAAACTTGAAAACTTTTAGCGCAAATTTACCGATAATCTTTTCCTTAAACCATCTCTTAAGGGCTAAAAATGTACAACCAAATAAAATTTTTTCCGCTTCGAAAACTTATTACCTTTGTTGGCGTTAAATTTACGATATTCAAAGGCTGAAAAGCCCTATCATTATCACATATTCACTAATCAAAATATTACAGCACTATGGCCTTTCAACTTCCTGATTTACCTTATGCTTACGATGCCCTAGAACCCAATATTGATGCCCGCACCATGGAAATCCATCATGGAAAGCATCATGCAGGATATACCAAAAAATTAAATGCAGCTATTGAAGGCACCGATCTCGAAGGAAAAAAAATCGAAGATATACTAGCAAATATTTCACAGCATTCTACTGCCGTAAGAAATAATGGCGGAGGTTTTTACAATCATTCATTGTTTTGGGAAATCATGTCTCCTGAAGGAGGTATGCCTTCCGCTCAGATGAACATTCATAAGGCCATTGAAAGAGATTTTGGTTCTTTTGACGACTTTAAAACTGCCTTTTCTAATGCTGCAGCTACTCGTTTTGGATCGGGATGGGCTTGGCTCTGTGTGGATAGCAATGATAAATTATTCGTTACCTCAACTCCCAACCAGGATAATCCATTAATGGATGTGGCTGACCAGCAAGGAACTCCAATCCTTGGCCTAGATGTTTGGGAACACGCCTACTATCTGAATTACCAAAACCGTCGTCCTGATTATATCCAGGCTTTCTTTAATGTCATCAATTGGCACGAAGTAACCAAAAGATATAATGATGCAAATCCAGGAGCTTCCGATTTTTAATATTACTTTGATGAATTAAGATAGAAGTATAGTTGAAGTAAATAGAAGTACAGTAGAAGCAAGTAGAAATAGAAAATACGTTTACTTCTATATACTTCAATTTACTTCTATTATACTTCAGGAGCCACAGACGACCATACTTCTACCCTACTTCCTTATCATTCAATATCTCTCCTTTCCTTAAGTCTCAGAAAATTATTTATCCACATTCCCAGTTTATTGTTATTTTCAATAAACAATTATCAATCAATAATTAATACATATCCAACTCATTCAATTTGTTAAAAAAGGGGCATTTTATACCAAAAATCAAATTGCATTTTTTACATTTTTAACTTATTTTTGGTATTGAACAATCCAAAGTATAATCCTTATTTTAACAATTTAAAATTTTTTCCCATGATCATTATGTCCTTACTTCTGTTTGTATTATTGTTATTCAGACTAGAAGTTGTAAGCGAAGTCAAATAGGAGCTATTTGACCCAAACAATAAAAACCCTCGAAAATGACGTATTTTCGAGGGTTTTTGTTTTTATCTAATATGGTTTTTCTTTCTATTGAGGACCTTGCTGTACGGCTCCATACATTCTTTTCACCTGATCTAAGGAATAAGTACCCGTAAGTCCTGTCTGAAAAATATATTCCCTGTCAGCTTGCAGATGTACATATCTAAATCCATAATTTATGAGAGAATCTATCTGAGTTTCATAAATAAACCCACTTTCATCTTCTTCAATGATCTTAGAAAAGAAACGGTTGGTTTTCACTTCTGCCAGCTGATCTGCTTTCAATTTGGTAACATCATTGGTAGCAGCATCGGAGGCATAAATCTGAATATAAAAATCATCTCCATTTCTAAGCGTTACATCCTGAAGGATTCCTCCTAAATTCATTTTATCAACCTTAGTACTATCCGGAGCAAGGATACTAAGAGGGATACCATGCTCGAGCAAATCCATACTATTCCATTGGTCTTTCCCGTCGTTCTGACAATGAAACAGAAAGAGCGAAAGTACTAAGACTATAATAGTGTTTCTCATTATCATTCCTTTATTCACCTAATTTAAAAATAGCAGAATGTAGAAGGTATAAAGTAGAAAGGCTCAACTATTATTGCATTCTACTTTAAGATCTTTCTATTTTCTACATTTCTTGACTGCCGACTTAAGCAGTTACTTTATACTAATAAAATTTCTAAGGTAGCAAAAATAAGTGTTTTATAGTAAAAGGCTTATTTTTGCGCCTATATTAAATTTAAAATGTATTACAACAGGCGTTTTCTAATCGCTAAAATATATGATTAAGAGTCTGCGCATCAAAAATTTCGTTTTGATACAATCCCTGGAAATCAAATTTTCCAAGGGTTTAACCATAATAACCGGAGAAACGGGTGCCGGAAAATCTATTTTGCTCGGAGCATTAGGCTTGATCATGGGTAAAAGGGCTGATACTAAATCTTTGTATGAAGAAAATACAAAATGTATTGTCGAGGGCATTTTTGAGATAGGCAAATACGAGTTGAAAGATTTTTTTGATCAGAATGATATCGATTACGATGAAGAATTGATCATCAGAAGAGAAATAACCCCTTCGGGAAAATCCAGGGCTTTTATTAATGATACTCCTGCCAATCTGAAAGTTTTACAGCAATTGAGCAATGCCCTCATTGATCTCCATCAGCAATTTGACACCTTAGATATTCACAATAATAGCTTTCAGCTCCAAATGGTGGACGCTCTTGCTGATAATAAATCTCTGCTCCTGAACTACAAAACCCTATACAAAAGCTATCAGGCCGATAAAAAGATCCTTGCTGATCTTATCCATCGCAATGAAAACTCCGTCAAAGAACTCGAATTCATTCGCTTTCAACTGAAAGAACTTGAAGATGCTCAGCTAAAATCAGGAGAACAAGAACAACTGGAAGAAGAAATAAGCAGGCTTAATAATGCCGAGGATATTACTCGAAGCCTAAGTGGCGCTTACCAGCAATTAAATGAAGGAGAACTGCCCATAATAGATAGGCTCGAAGACATAAATATTGCTCTAAATCAAATCAGTAAATTCGACTCTGAATTAAATGAGGTTACTAATCGTTTTGCAGGAGTATTATTAGAGTTAAGAGACTTGTCTTCGGAATTTGAACAGCTGGCTGAGAATACCGAGTTTGATCCCCAACGCATCCAGGAGATCCAGAATCGCTTAGACCTCATTTATCGATTACAAAATAAACATGGGGTTCAAAGTGTTGAAGAATTATTAAACATTCAAGAGCACTTAAGTAAGCAGCAGAGTACTTTTTCCAATCTTTCTATAGAGATTGAAGCTCTGGATAAGGATATTCAAAAAATGGAAGCAGAGCTTTGGAAGCAGAGTGAAGTTTTGAGGAAGCGCAGAAAAAAGACGGTATCTCCTTTTGAAAAAAAGGTAAGAGACATGTTGTCCGAATTGTCTATGCCTCATGCGTTGATGGAAGTGTCCATGGATAGAACAGAATCTTTAGGACAAAATGGTGCAGATGATGTTCAATTTTTGTTTGCCGCCAACAAGGGCGGTCGCCTGCAAAAGATAAAGGAAGTAGCCTCAGGGGGTGAATTATCAAGGCTGGCACTGGTCACAAAATCATTAGTTGCAAGTGCAATACCTCTACCCACTCTTATCTTTGATGAAATAGATTCAGGAATATCGGGAGGTGTAGCTTTAAAAATGGGGAATATTTTACGCAAACTATCCGATGAGCACCAGGTTATTTCCATTACACATTCTCCGCAGGTAGCTTCAAAGGCGGATCGGCATTATTTTGCATATAAGGCCTTAAAAGATGACAAGACGGTAACAAAAGTAAAGGTTTTAAAGGAAGAAGAACGGGTAAAATCAATTGCAATGATGTTGAGTCAGGATCCACCTAGTGCTTCTGCCATTGAAAATGCCCGTGAATTGCTGAAAAAAAGATAGAGTTTTATAGCTTTGACCATATTTTAAACAAACAACAAATAATATGTCTAATAACTTACTGAAAGGGAAAAGAGGGGTAATTTTCGGAGCTTTAGATGACCAATCCATTGCCTGGAAAGTAGCAGAACGTTGTGTGGAAGAAGGCGCGGATATCGTCCTTACGAACGCACCGGTGGCCATGAGGTTTGGAAAAATCCAGGAACTTGGAAAAAAACTAAATGCAGAAATCATTCCAGCAGATGCCACTAGCATGGAAGATCTGGAGAATCTTTTTTCAAAATCAATGGAGGTATTAGGCGGTCCTCTCGATTTTGTTCTTCACTCTATTGGCATGTCTTTAAATGTTAGAAAAAAGAGAGAATATACAGATGTCAACTACGACTGGATGCACAAAACCTTTGATATTTCTGCCATCTCTTTTCATAGGGTCATGCAAACACTTATGAAACTGGACGCTATGAATGAATGGGGTTCTATTACCGCATTAACCTATATTGCCGCCCAACGTACTTTCCCGGATTATAATGAGATGGCAGAGTCCAAAGCCTTATTAGAATCTTTCGCCAGGAGTTTTGGCTACCATTACGGGGAAAAGAAAAAAGTAAGAGTAAATACCATTTCTCAATCTCCCACCATGACTACTGCTGGTAGTGGCATTAAAGGGTTTCAGGAATTTTTTGATTATGCTCATAATATGTCACCTCTGGGAAATGCTACCGCCGATGATTGTGCCAACTACTGTGTCCTAACCTTCTCTGATCTTTCAAGAATGGTCACTATGCAAAATCTTTATCATGATGGTGGTTTTTCAAATATGGGAATGAATCCAAAGGTCTTAGAGTAATCCACTAGAGGCTGTCTCATCCGTACGGATTCACCAGCCAATATTATTTCTTTAAGGGGTGATTTTTACCCGTACGGGTAAAAATCACCCCTCAAAAAGAAAATTATTTGGCGGCTCAGAACGAGGATCCCGATAGCTATCGGGATATGAGACGCCCTCATTATCCGCTGTCCTCTTTATGAAATATACTTGGCTCCTTATAATTGTATACTTTAATTTTCTTTCCTTTTCCTTTGGGCAAAGGCCTGGTTTACCTGGCGGGGTTAGCGGGCCTGGAGCTTCGAATCCACAGTCTGACGATTATTTTACCAGAGATACCAGTGATGTAATCTATTTTTTTGCCGATAAACCCTCTCTCGAATACGTTTTTTCGGATACCCTCCTGGGGCGCTACACCGTTCAGTACGATCCTATCCGGAAAAGAAGATTGGATTATTCCCATCTTGGCCACTTGGGATCAGCTCATCAAGCTATAGTATTTAGTCCCCAAATCCGCAAGGGATTTGATTTGGGTTTTCATCAATTTGATCTTTATCAAACTAAGGTAGAAGACCTGCCCTTTTATCGAATTACCCGTCCCTTTACAAATTTAGCCTACAGCCAGGTTTCCGAACAATCCAATGGCTACATCGAAGCCCAGTTTAGTCGAAATTTTGCAGACGGGATCAATTTGAGTATTGACTATAAACGCATCAACCAACTAGGTACTCAAACCAAATACCTACGCCAGGATATTCAAAATACAGCCCTTGCATTTGGATTACGTCTTGAAGGCCCCAGTAAAAAGTACATGGGTATGATAGCTTTCGCCGCTAATACCATCCGGCAGGAAGACAATGGAGGAATCGGAAGTATCCCACAGGATGTTACTGGTTTTAGGAGTCCTACTTCAGCAGAAATATTTTTGCAGGAAGCAGAAACAAGGCACGCCTTACGAGAAATCATGTATACCCACTATTTTACATTAGGTGGCGGACAGGATTCTACAAGGCAAGTACGCAGAAGTTATTCTGTAGGTCATCAAGTTAAGTATGCTTCCAATAAGTATAAATTTTTTGACACCTCTAATGATCTGGATTCTTTTGTTTACAAATCCTTTTTGGGAGATCCCAGAGGCTTTCGGCATGCCCTTAATTACCAAGAGCTTTCTAACAGTTTTAGATTAAAATCTTTCAAGCTGGCTGCGGGAGCCAGTGAAAAAGAAGTTCGTTCACAACGGGATCTTTTGGAACTGGGTATTACTCATAGTTTTTATTCTATCGATCAGGAAGCTGCAGATAGTAGCATTAACACCCTGTTTTTAAATGGATTGTTAAATATTGCACTTAAGGACCGGCTGCAATTAAATGCCTCTGCCCACCTGGGCCTACTTGATCATGTAGGGGATTATCGATTATCCGGAGAGTTGCTTTTGGATTTTAAAGGTATTGGCAACCTGGAATTAAGAGCCAGTAATCAATTATCTACCCCCACCTTATTGCAAAACAGGTTTTACATCAATCAGCAACAAAGTTGGAATAATGATTTTAAAAAAACACTAAGCACCAGTTTGGAAGCTACCTATTCACAATCTAAATTAGGCCTCAGGCTTAGTGGAAGATATCACCTTGTCAATAATTTTGTTTATAATGATACTCTTGGTATCCCTCAACAAACATCTACACCAATAAGTATTTTACAATTAATTGTTGAAGAAGATCTAAGACTTGGGGCTTTTCATTTGGAAAACACCATTGCCCTGCAATCCAGCTCTGAAGATGAAATTAGGCTCCCTACCATCTACTCCAAACACAGTTTATATTATCAATCAGTCTGGTTTAGGTTTTTAAACATCAGACTTGGTGCTGATGCACGTTTACAAACAAGTTATCAAGGAAATTATTACCATCCCCTTTTTGGTCAATTTATTCTTCAAAATGATCGCGAGGTAGAACTCTATCCGTCTATCGATGTATATGCAGCCTTTCAAATTACTAAGCTCAGGGCATTTTTTAAGATAGAAAATGTAAGTCAATCCTTTCTTCCCAATGAATTGTTTTACCTAAATGTTTATTATCCACACTCTATTGCTTCAGGTTTCAGGCTAGGCTTTCAATGGAGGTTTTGGGATTAAATTTAACTTTAGGTTTACACGTAGTTTAGTTCTTCAAACTAATTTTGCCTCAGCAATACACCGTTAAATTATCTGAAAACAAGGATGTATGAGAAGCGCCGAGCTCGGTAAGGTTGGGAAAAAAATACGTGAAATTCGTAAGAGGCGAAAAATGAATCTGCAGGATGTTGCACAAAAAAGTGATATTACTGCCGGTCTCCTTTCACGAATAGAAAATTTTAAAACTCTTCCATCTCTTCCTGTCCTGCACAAAATTTCAGTGGCCTTGGAAGTACCTCTCTCAGAGTTGGTCCAGACAGTGGAGCATCCTAATCCATTGCCCTATTTTTACATTAAAAATGGGAGTATCCCTTCAGAAGAAGATCAAAATGGAGGCCTCCATCAATATTTGCTCAATACTGGATATTTAGACACTAATATCAAAGTAAAAAACCTGGTTATAGCACCTCTCACCAAACGTATTCCAAAGTCTTCCGACCAAATGGAACTTTATTATATAATTCAAGGTATTTTAAAACTAGAATTAAAAGATGAAACCATTATTTTAAACAAAGGGGATCTCTTTTATACTGATAGTAAAATCATCAGGTCTGTAGAAAATTCTACAAATAATAAAACTTATATCTTGAAAGTACTGTTTTCTAAAGTTTGAAGGCCTAAATAAAAAGTTGAGTCCTTAGGATTTAGTTTATTCCTGACTAATATTTTGCTACAAACCAATTATTGAAATTTAAAGTTTCCTTACCACAAGCAGCATATCTTTAATTATGCTAGTCTTAGAAAGCTTTAGACCAATTAACATTAAACTTTGCCTGCATTTAATCAGTTAAATGTAATTCAACTGTGTTTGCAGGTGATTAATTTGTAATAAGAATTTATCTGGAATGAAAGCTAAGTTTGAAAAGATAGAACCTGGTTTTGGTAGTTCTTTTGCTCTGAAAGAGTTTAGAAATAATGACTTTTGTAATAGGTCATCTTGGCATTTCCATCCTGAATATGAAATTGTTTACATTTCAAATGGAAAAGGAAAACGCCATATTGGCAATCATATATCCCAATTTGAAAATGGAGATTTAATTTTTTTAGGACCTGACCTCCCTCATTTTGGGTTTACTGAGCAGATGACCGAACAGCATACCGAGATCGTTATTCAAATGAAAAAGAGTTTCTTAGGAGATGATTTTCTAAGCAAACCCGAGTTTTTTCAAATAGCCCAATTGTTTCAGCGCTCTCATCTGGGGCTCAGTTTTTTTGGAAAAACAAAAGAAAAAGCAGGAGATATTCTCCTTCAGATGGCAAAACAACAGGGGTTTGAACGTTTGATCTCCTTACTGGAATTGCTTCATTTTCTTGCTACCTCTGAGGACTATCAAACCCTCAATGCTACCAATTATGCCTTTGAAGTAAATGCTCAGGATTACCCCAGAATAAATGCCATATACCAATATGTAGACCAGCATTTTAAAGAGCATATAAGCCTGGATGAAGTGGCCAAACTGATCAATATGACTCCACCTGCTTTCAGTAGATATTTTAAAAAGTTGACAGGCAAAACTTTTGTCCAATTTGTGAATGAATATCGCATCGCCTACGCTTCTAAACAATTAGGTGAGGAAGATCAAATGATTACTGACATTAGTTTTGAGAGTGGTTTTAATAACATCTCCCATTTTAATAAGCAATTCAAATTAATTACAGGGCTTACTCCTAGTGAGTATCGTAGTAATCTCAAAAAAGTAGTGCAGAAATAGTATTAGGGTATTAGGGTATTGGGGTATTGGGGTATTGAAATTAACTCAGTTTTGAGAGAGGTAAAACATTAATTTTAGGTAATAATTCGTTTATTCTATTACTTTCATATTAATTTCTTCTAAACCTGATGTGGAAACGAGTTAAAAAGTTCATCCAAACCTACAAACGCTCATTGGGAATATTGTTTCTGGTGGCTTTATTATGGTATATCTTTTGCCTGCCCAGGCCACTCTTCCGCGATCCAGTAGCCGTTGTTCTTGAAGACCGGAATGATCATTTATTAGGCGCCAGGATTGCCAATGATGGGCAATGGCGCTTTCCGGAGATAGATAGTGTTCCCTTAAAATTCAGTCAAGCCCTTTTACGTTTTGAGGACAAGCGTTTTTACAAGCATCCAGGTGTTGATATAATCAGTTTAGGTAGAGCTCTTTGGCAAAACATAAAAAGCGGGTCAATACAGAGTGGTGGTAGTACCATAAGTATGCAGGTTATTCGCCTGATGAGAAAAAAAAAGAAACGTACTCTTCTCAATAAGATTATTGAGATCATCATGGCTACACGTCTTGAATTAGGTTATTCTAAAGAAAGAATTCTGAAGTTATATTCATCTCATGCGCCTTTTGGGGGCAATGTGGTGGGACTAGAATCCGCCTCGTGGAGGTATTTTGGCAAAGCTCCCTATACTCTAAGTTGGGCAGAATCAGCCATGCTTGCCGTTTTGCCTAATGCTCCCTCACTAATTCATCCCGGTCGAAACAGAGATGCATTAAGGAATAAACGCAACCGTCTTCTCCAACGATTATTTGAACATGGAAATATGGATGAAATCGAATTAGAACTTGCCCTGGAGGAGCCACTGCCTTTAGCACCTGCCCCCCTACCGCAGTTGGCGCCTCACCTACTTGATCGGATACAAGGCAGAATAAAGAACACTAAAAACGGCGGCCACGCAAAAATTCAAAGCAGCCTGGATTTTCATCTGCAAGAGCTCTCTGAACAAATTCTAAAGCGGCACCACCAAGTATTGAAACACAATGGAATCCACAACGCCGCCGCTCTTATTTTGGATGTACAAACTGGAGAGGCCTTGGCCTATGTAGGAAATATTCGAGAATCCGGTTCGGATCATGGAGCTGCTGTAGACATTATTCCCGCCCGGAGAAGTACTGGAAGCATATTAAAGCCCATTTTATACAGTTTGATGTTAAATGAGGGCCAGATCCTCCCCAAAACCCTGGTAAAGGATATCCCAACATTGATTAATGGTTATCAACCTGAAAATTTCTATGAAGAATATGATGGTATGGTACCTGCCAATAGAGCATTGATTCGATCACTAAACATTCCATTTGTACATTTACTACAATCTTATGGTCTTGAAAAATTTCATTTTGAACTTCAAAAACTAGGGTTTCACTCCATTGATCAACCGGCTGACCATTATGGCCTCACCCTAATCCTTGGAGGAGCAGAAGCTTCCCTTGAGGAAATAACAAATGTTTATGCCGGAATGGCACGGGTATTAAATCATTACCAGGAGTCGGATGGAGAATATCTTTCAAATGACTTTAGAAAAATTTATCTCGATAAGACTCCCCTTTCTACTCCCAATAAAAAAGACTGGCAGAACACTCCATCCAGAATCGGAGCTGCTGCTATATGGCAAGCCTTCCAGGCCATGCAAAATCTGGAACGACCAACTCAAGAGGGAAGATGGGAGCAATTCAGTTCCAGTCAAAAAATTGCATGGAAAACGGGAACTAGTTTTGGATTTAGAGATGCCTGGGCTGTAGGAGTCAGTCCTAAATATGCCATCGGAGTATGGGTAGGAAATGCAGACGGAGAAGGCCGTCCAGGGCTAGTTGGTGTGCGGACTGCCGCTCCCATTCTTTTTGAGTTATTTGATCAGGTTCCATCAAGCCCCTGGTTTGGGGAGCCTTTGGATGATATGGAATGGAATGCCGTGTGTCCAAAATCCGGTTATCTTGCTTCTCCTAATTGCCCCCGGGATAGCATGTGGATTGCCAGATCTGGGTTAAAAAGTGCAAGCTGTCCTTTTCATGAAAGTATTCATTTGAATCAAAGCCGACAATTTCGGGTCAATTCAAGCTGTGTTCACCCAACAACGATTATTCATCAGCCCTGGTTTATCCTCCCTCCAATTGAAGCGAGCTATTATCAATTTAAAGATCCTGATTATAAACCCCTTCCCCCCTGGATGGAGGGCTGTGAAGTAGCGGTCAGAGAAGAAAAAAATTTACAACTTATTTATCCAAAGCCAGGATCGAAAGTTTATGTACCCGTTGATTTGAACGGGAAAGCCTCTCGTGTAGTGCTAAAAGCGGCACACCGCAATCAGGCAAGTCTTATTTATTGGCATCTTGACGATCAATATATTGGAAGCAGCCAACATTTTCATGAAAAGGAATTAAATCCAAGTCCGGGGATACATCGCCTTACCTTAGTTGATGAGAAAGGAGAAAGAATTGTCTGTCATTTTGAGGTGGCGAAAAGACAAAAATCAAATTAGTAGGTGAAAAATTAGTGAAGGATTTTTGAGAGGCCCTATTAATTATCTATCTTTACTCAATTTCTATACAAAAAAAGCTCCTACACCAGGGGGGGAGGCTTTCGGATGTAGGAGCGTTACACATACTATGAGAAAACTACAATGCTAATGTATCCTTCTTTTTTGGTATAAAAAAACACCATTTAGGAAGAGGGAAACTCAACCTCTTAACAGGTAGCATTCAATTAGATTATGGTCTTTTGTGTAAAATTATTCGCTTAAGTATAGAAAGGTACAATTAAAAGTAAGAGGATGTGTAGGTGGCCAGTAATAGCAATGATGGCTCTATAAATAAAAAAGCCTACACCACAGAAGGGAATCTTGGTGTAGGGAAAATTAAACATACTATGAGAAAACTGGTTCAAATATAACCAGATAATCTGGCCCTACGCATCCTCATTTAGATTCCGGTAGCCTATTCTTACAAAACGGTGCATATTCTTTAGAAAGTGGAAAAAAAGCCTGCACCGAGAGGGCTTGGTGCAGGGAAAAAACAAACATACTATGAGAAAACTCCTGCCAAGATAAAAAATATAATTAAAACATATATAATTTTATTATACATTTTTTGTTGTTTTAAAAACAATTACAAGAAAGAAAACAAAAACAGAAGGCGTCGGTCGGCGCCTTCTGTTTTTAAGGAGATCATTCACTCATCAATTACCGTTAAGACAAACCTCCTTTATTTTATTTTTACATCCACAACAGGGATAACAACCTCGACTCTGGTACCAAGAGGCTCTCCATTTAGTTCATTTTTTAAATCAATCGTTTTTACAAAAACCTGATTCTCCTTGGAGTCGTTGAGTAATTTAAGGCGGGTCTCGGTAATCAGCGTGCCTCTAGAACGGTGGTTTTGATACCTAACATCCATGGCTTTGAGTTCTCGTGCTTTATCTCTTCCGATTCCATTATCCTGGATAACACAAAGAATAGTATCATCGTCCAGCAATGAAAATTCAATATAGACGAAACCATTATTAATACTTCTTAAGCCATGTTCAATGGCATTTTCCACGTAGGGTTGTATTATCATTGTGGGAACGCAAAAAAGATCTTCCTCGATTTCGTCATCCACTTGTATTTTGTAAGTGAATTTATCCTGGAATCTCAATTTTTCATTTATGGAAAGGTATTCATCAATAAATTCTATTTCTTTTTCGAGGACAATGCTTTCCAATTCTGAATATTCCAGGCTACGCCTCATCAAATTAGAAAATTTGGCCAGGTATTTTGATGCATTTTCCATTTCATCAGATGTAATATAATCCTGAATAGCATTTAGTGCATTATACATAAAATGCGGATTCATCTGAGCTCTTAAGGCTTTAAGTTGTAGCTGATTTGCCTGAAGTCTTAAAACTTCAGCCTCGCGTTGTTTCTTCTCAGCATCATATTTTATTTCCAGTTCTCTTTGCCGCCGATTTTCAATTTCATCCATATGAAGTTCTGAGTATTTATCGTACAGCAACTGGTAATTATAAGCACCCTCAAAGTCTTTGCGTTCAGCATATAGGTTGGCAATGTACTTGGAGATATCCGATAATTGTCGATAATCTTTGTCGTCACTGGCAAGTTCATAGGCTTCAATGAGGTGGTGCACCGCTTTATCGTGATTTCCTAATTTACTGTATAACCTTCCGCGCCAAAATTCAATATTGGAGAAGTTGCTGTAATTTTCTTCGGGTCTTTCATCATAGAGCATTTCTGCCCGATCGAAGAGTTCGAGAGCCTCCTCGTACATTTGTTTGTCAAAATAACAATATCCGAGGTTTGCATAGGCATTGGCACGTGCCTGCTGGCTAATGTCATCAGTAATTTCAATGGCTTTGAGAAAATACCCTTCTGCATTGGTGTTATCATTTAATGCCATATAGCCTTTGCCCACATTAAGGTAATGCCAGGACAACCGGCCTCGCAGTCCATAATTTTCAGACATATCCACTGCCCGCAAATAAGCTTTGACGCTTTTTTTATGATCATCATTTTGCTCATAAATTGCGCCCAAACCACTACTAATGATGGTTAAAAAATAATAATCCTTAAGGCTAAGTGCTTCTGGCCCGCTGGTCATTGTTTTTTCGGCCTCCAAAAAAAGCTGTACTGCCTGTGAAAGATCTTTAAGGTGAAGGTGAAGATAACCTCTCCGACAAATTGACCTTCCAATCATTTGCTCGTTCGGAAAACTGTTTAGGAGCTTATCCACCTTATCAAGAAGTTGCTCCGCTTTTTCCCAGTTATTCAAATTAAGGCAGGTACCTGAATAGTCAATATAAACATCAACTAATTGCTGGACCTGGCCGATAGATTCCAATTCTTCAATGGTTTCTTCAAAAAGCACCTTTGCGGAGGCATAATTATACATTTGGTTCTCAAACAATGCCCGGTTCCAGGTATAATTAAGGTGAAGCTCCGGATAGTCATAACTACGAAGAATTTGCTCCTGCTCTTCAAGTAAAGCCTTACTCCGAATTACATTCGTAAAAAGGTAATGGCTTACCAGCTGGTCGATTACCAGGAGTCTTTGCTTAGAATCAATAAAATCTACTAATTGATCCTCCAGTTGTTGTACATATTGGAAGCGATTAACCGGGCCAAACATATAAAAAGGTTTCTTAAAATACTAAAGGACTATATTTCAAAGATGAAATATAGTCCTTTAGTCCTTTCTATTCAAAAGATCGCGAAATAAAAATTACTGAGGAGTGAAATTACCACATCCGTTACTACCTCGTTTTGATCTTTTTCCTTTCCCTCCTATGATTTTTTTCATTTCTACCTTGCCTAAGGTTTTTAAATCCTTACTTTTTTCTAAATCTTTTAGGTTCTTTTTATTTTTTCCCATAGTATCTGATTTTTGAGTTTAATATGTGAACACGGGATACAAGATTATAATACTATCAACAATGAAATTTTTCTTAAAAGTACAAAATTATTCGAATTTTATCTCATATGTTCTCTTATTCAAATACATATTTATTGTTCCTATAAATAAGAGACAAATAAGATACCTAACATTCAACTAAGTATCAAGGGGGGCAGAAATTTACATGAAAAGGTCGCTGTAGCGATTAAATGTATGAAAAGGCTTAGAATGAAGGTATTTAGAAGCTTTAAAGCCCTTCCTGCAATCGTCTGATCTGCTCCATAAAGGCAGGTCTGCGTCTACGGGATACTTCGATTCTTTTTTCATCATCCATAATTAGATAACCTCCATCACCTTTAACAAACTTTCTCATATAATTGAGGTTAATAACATGGCGTTTATGGACTCTGTAGAAATTGTAGGGGCCAAGCATATCTTCAAAAGATTTTATGGTTTTTGAAGCAGTAATGCGTTCTCCATCTTCCATAAAGATATGGGTATAATTATCTTCAGCTTCGAAACGGACGATATTTTGAATATCAATAAAGTAAATACCATCCAAAGCAGAAATACTCATTTTTCTAAAAGCATTTGGATTATTATGATAAACATTATTAAAAATTTCCAAACGCTTATTTATATATCTACTCTTCTTACTTTTAACACGTCTAACGGCTTCTACCAACTTGTCCGGATCTATTGGCTTAGTAATGTAGCCAATAGAACTGTATTCACAAGCTTTAATCGCATACTCCTCGTAAGCCGTAACAAATATTATTTCAAAATCCAGAGGTTCCAGGATGTTTAACAACTGAAAAACCAGGCCATCCGGAAGACTAATATCAAGAAATGCAAGATCAGGACTTTCATCCATCGCATCAAACAGTCTAGCAGCTTCCTTTATACTGGAGGCTGTACCCACAATTTCAACTTCAGCACAATTCTGAGCCAATAAATTCTTTAAATTATTTAGTCCTCGAACTTCGTCTTCAACAATTATTGCTTTGGTCACTGTTTTCCATTTAATTTACGCGAAGATACATTAAAAGATTCAAAATGCGACAGCTAAAAAGCAGATTTTTTTTATTTTTCGTCTTATTAAAATAAATATTAACATGCCAAAACAGGAGATCAAACCTAACCCTGTAAAAGAAAAAATTCATGAAATAATATTTGAAGCCGATACTTTTTACGGAAAAGTGTTCGACATTAGCCTCCTTGTGGTTATTATTGCTAGTATAGTAGTGGTAATGCTAGAGAGTGTGGAACCTTTGAGAGATCAGTATTTGGATGTCTTCCAGGCCCTGGAATGGACCTTTACCATCATTTTTACCATCGAATATATTTTGCGTTTATATTGTGTTTATAAACCCCTAAAATATGCCACCAGTTTTTATGGAATTGTAGATTTGCTGGCTACTCTTCCAACATATCTTGCATTACTTATTAGCGGAACTCAATATTTTATTATAATCAGAGGCCTTCGTTTATTACGAGTATTTAGAATATTTAAATTAGGGCATTTTATGATCGAGGGCCGAGTATTAATGGCCGCTATAAAAGCCAGCAGAGCAAAGATCACGGTCTTCCTCATTTTTGTCTTATTAATGATTACCATTGTTGGTGCTTTAATGTATCTGGTAGAAGGAGGGCAAAACCCTGATTTTTCCAGTATTCCTATGTCGATGTATTGGGCAGTGGTAACCCTTACTACCGTTGGGTATGGAGACATCACTCCCCAAACCAATCTAGGCCAATTTTTATCTGCTGCTGTTATGATCCTTGGCTATGCCGTTTTAGCTGTTCCTACCGGAATCGTTTCTGCAGAAATCATCAACAGTGAAAATATCAGGAACAAAAAAGGAAATACACAAAGCTGCCGTTATTGCGGACAGGAGGATCATGATAATGATGCAGTATATTGTAAATATTGTGGTGAATCTTTAAAATCTGAACAATAAAAAATTCCAAGCCTCCATTATTTTTTGGCTCCTGGGGTTTTGAAAGTAGCAAATAATCGTTTTATACTATATCTCCCACTTCCTTTAGCCCATATGATAAAGAGGGCCCCAGTAATTCCCATATTCTTCATGAAGTCAATCAGATTCATTCTTCTCAACTGCAAGGTGTCCGAAACATCCCAAAAACTATAAGTAATAAGGGTCGCAGGAATCCAATAAAGCAATAGTAATATCACCGCCAGCTTAACCCTATATCCAATTATGAGGAGTGTGCTGGAAAGAATTAACAAAAATATCACTGAAAATATCCAAAAATCAGGGTGCCAGTTTATTCCATAGTTCTCCATTAAAGTTTTAGTCTTATCCAGGAAAAGTACACCATTATAAGCTTCAAACAAAAAAAGTGATCCAAGTAAAATTCTTCCAATCAGATCTGCAACATCTTTCATATTCTGTAATAATTTTAGGGCTTTTAAGTCTTATCTCCCAGAGGCTAAAGGTAAAACTTTCTTCCCCTAAATAATTCTAAAAGCAATTGGGTTTAACTTTTTTCTTTATAAAATTTGGAAAGAGCCAGGGCCACGTTCTGGCCATCCATAGCTGCAGAAATAATACCACCAGCATAACCCGCACCCTCACCACAAGGAAAAAGCCCCTGGATATCGGGATGTTGATAATTTTCCCGAATTCTAGGGATCCGAATAGGTGAACTGGTTCGACTTTCTGTACCAATGACAACCGCTTCATTGGTGTAATAGCCTTTCATTTTCTTTCCAAAATTGAGGATCCCCTGCCTAAGTCGTTGATAAATAAAACCTGGAAGAAGTTCATGCAATGGAGCCGAAATGTGCCCCGGGATGTATGAGGTAGGAGGAATATCTTTTGATAATTTTCCTTCAACAAAGTCCATCAAACGCTGGGCAGGAGCTTTTTGAGAACCATCTCCGTATTCAAACATCCGCTGCTCTATTTCTTTTTGTAAAGTCAAACCTGCAAAAACTCCATATTGCTCATAATCCTGAAGGTCCTCTAATTCCACAGCCACCACTGTTCCCGAATTAGCATAAGCAGAATCTCGACGAGACAGAGACATTCCATTCACTACTATTTCTCCAGGACTGGTAGCGGCCGGCACCACCAAACCTCCAGGGCACATACAAAAGGAAAATACTCCCCGACCATCCACCTGAGTAGACAGACGGTAACTTGCTGCCGGTAAGGCATTTTCGCGAGACTCCTGGTTGTATTGAATTTTGTCGATCAGCATTTGGGAATGTTCAATTCGAACACCAAGAGCAAAAGATTTAGGTTCAATAGTTATTGACTTGCGCCACAACATTTGATAAATATCTCTGGCAGAATGACCCGTTGCTAAAATGATTGCATCGCCATAATATTCCTGTGAATCATTAATAATGACTCCCTTAACCACAAAATCTTCAATAATCAGGTCAGTTACATGACTGTCAAAGTGTATTTCTCCGCCCAATTGAAGAATACTCTCCCTAATGGCAGCCACAATTTTTGGTAATTTATTCGACCCTATATGTGGGTGAGCATCAATTAAAATATCCTCCTCAGCTCCATGCTCTACCAGCAGCCGTAATACTTTATATATATCTCCTCGCTTATGGGATCTGGTATATAATTTGCCATCAGAATAAGTACCAGCTCCTCCCTCGCCAAAGCAATAGTTTGAGTGTGGATTTACCACTCCAAATTGTTGGATGGCCCTTAAATCTCGACGACGAGATCTAACATCTTTTCCTCTTTCGAAAACTACCGGTTTGATTCCTCTTTCAATCAATTCAAGGGCGGCAAAATAACCGGCCGGTCCTGCACCAATAATTATAGCTGAGTCGGCATTACTAACAGAACGATATGATTTTAGAATGGCTTGTTCAGGCTGGAATTTTTCATTAATATAAATGGCAAGTCTTAAGCGAAAAAAAGCCTGATACCCCCTTGCATCTACAGACCTTCTTAAAAGTTGTAAATGTTCAATTTGCTCTTTCTTGATTTTCAATTTATGTGCTGCCTTACTTCGGATCAGCTCCATATTATTTGCCTCAACAGGCAACAGTTTTAATTCAATCTCTTTAATCATTCCTCCCTACTTATTATTAGATTTTTCTGGGGGCAGTTCTCTTTTCCAGGTTGTATCATCTACTTTTACTAAAAACTCTGGCATATAAATAAGGAGTCTTATTTTTTCACTAATGTCCCCCTTTTTTGTACCCAAGGGAGTCCGTTCTTCTAATACATTGGATAATATGATCAGATCGGTTTCTCTTTGTGTTTGTAATTCATAACGTTTTTCCTTCATTAAAAACTCAAGAATGGCATCATTGGCATTGGTTAACCCAACATTTGTTTCTACCATAATATGCCGGCTTGGCCAAACCTCTACTTCCCATTGGTATTCATCATTTTCTGCCCACAAGTCAATTTTAACCATTCCTACCGAATCAATTTCAAAAACCTGATGCATTGATCTCGACAATTGCCCTTTTAGAGTAAAGGAAATCATAAAACCTAATAAAATCAATATTGCTTTCTTCATAATTCTTTATTTGTTGCCGGTTGATAGTTGTTAGTTGATAATCAATTCAAATACAATGAATTTCTAATCTTCCACCTTCATAAAATGGCTTTTCTAATTCGCAATAATTTTTCCAGCATGGGCTCAAGTCGGTCCAAGGGCAGCATATTGGCTGCATCAGATTTAGCCTCTGAAGGTCTTGGGTGTGTTTCAATAAATAAACCATCGACACCAACAGCAACTCCTGCTTTGGCAATAGTTTCGATTAAGGCCGGTTTGCCCCCCGTTACGCCACTGGCCTGATTAGGTTGTTGGAGAGAGTGGGTGCAGTCCAATACAACCGGCTGACCAAAAGATTGCATTAGGGGAATTCCACGAAAATCAACTACTAAATCCTGGTACCCAAAAGTAACCCCTCTTTCCGTGAGCATAACTTTTTCATTACCGGAATCCAACACCTTATTCCGAGCAAACTTCATGGCCTCAGCACTTAAAAACTGACCTTTTTTAATATTCACAACCTTGCCGGTTTTCGCAGCAGCTACAATTAGATTGGTTTGTCTGCATAGAAAAGCAGGAATCTGTAAAATATCTACTACCTCAGCAGCTATGGTTGCTTCTTCATCAGTATGTATATCTGTGGTAGTGGGTACTCCAAAATGATTCCCAACCTCTTTTAGAATGTTAAGGGCTTTTTCATCCCCTATCCCCGTAAACGAGTCAATTCTAGATCGATTGGCCTTTCTGTACGATCCTTTAAAAATATAGGGGATCTCTAATTGATTACAGATTGTTGATACTCTTTCGGCTATTTCAAAGGCTATATCTCTGCCCTCAATGGCGCAGGGCCCGGCAATAACAAAAAAATTTCCTGAGTCGACATGCTTTGTTTTTGGAATCTCCGCTAGCATTAATTGTATTTTTAAAATTAGACTATATTCATAATGGTACAAATTTATTTATTTTCGGCTTATTAGTGGTCTGGAGGGCGTCTCATATCCCGATAGCTATCGGGATCCTCGTTCTGATCCGCCAAATAATTTTCTTTTTGAGAGCATTTTTTTAAGGGAAAATGAATTTTTCCCTTAAAAAAATGCTCTCAAAGAAATAATATTGGCTGGCGAATCCGTCTCAGGCGGATGAGACAACCTCTATAAAACCAAACAATATGCGTTTAATCATCTTTATCATCATTTTCTTACTTATTGAATGGTACATTTTTTCCGCCTTAAAAGTTTTGGTTGAAGGATATTCTCCCATAATGAGACGCGGTTTTTCTATCATTTATTGGATGATAAGTCTGGGATTTATCGGCTTTTTATTTTATTTAAGTTTAAGAGGCGAAAGAACGGTACAGAACTCTCCATTGATATATGTACAAAGCCTTTTTATGATATATTTTCTTTCCAAGGTCTTTATACTTCTATTTTTAGTAATTGACGATTTCCGCCGCTTGTTGACAAATTGGCTATCTAGGGGAGCTTCAGATGCTGTGACCAGAAGCCCGAGATCCAAGTTTTTACTTAAACTAGGAGTCATCATGGCATCATTACCCTTTTTCACTTTATTGTATGGAAAAATCATGAATACCTTTCGCTTTAAGGTCAGGAATACCAAAATTCCTATTACAGGTTTACCTGAAGATCTAGAGGGATTTAAGATTGTCCAGATATCAGATATACATTCGGGCAGTTTTGTTTATAAAGATCCATTAATAAGGGCAGTGAATCTTATCAATGCCCAAAAACCTGATCTTGTATTATTCACTGGAGATTTGGTTAACAATACAGCAGATGAAGTGGAAGGATTTATGGATGTTTTAGATAAAATAGAGTCAAAGCAAGGCGTTTTTTCGGTTTTGGGCAATCACGACTACGGCGATTATGTTGATTGGCCTGATCAAGCCTCTAAAAAAGCCAATCTGGATCGTTTAAAAAACATTCATCGCAATCTGGGATGGAATTTGCTGTTAAACTCAAATAGTCTACTTTCTATTGGTTCGTCGATTCTGGCTGTTATCGGTGTAGAAAATTATTCTGTTTATGATCGATTTCCTACTTATGGAAAACTGAGTACAGCCTATGAAGGCACGGATAAGGCAGACTTTCGACTATTGATGTCACATGATCCATCGCATTGGGAAGATGAGGTAACTTCTCAATTCAAGAAAATTCACCTGACCTGTTCAGGACATACTCATGGAATGCAATTTGGAGTAGAGATACCTGGTTGGATAAAGTGGAGTCCGGTCAAATTAATGTATAAGCAATGGGCAGGCCTTTATCAAAATGCGGATCAATATTTGTACGTAAACAGAGGCTTGGGATTTATTGGCTATGCAGGGCGGGTAGGAATTTTGCCAGAAATAAGTGTTTTAGAATTGACCAAAAAAGTATAAGATGGATTCTGTTACTATTGACAGAATCCACCAAGTCAGGTTTGTTCAAGTTTATTTAGGCAAAACAACTTTATTTACAACATGTATTACTCCATTAGATCCTTTCAAATCGGTAGCTGTGACCTCAGAAGCATTTCCATTTTCATCCTTCAAGAACACCTTTCCTTCGTCAATATAGGCTGTTAATTTACCACCCTGAACAGTGGTAACAGTAGCTTCTCCTTTTCCAGCTTTGATGGCTGCTACTACATCTTTGGCTTCCAACTTACCAGAAACTACATGATAGGTCAATACAGCCTGAAGTTTCTCTTTGTTTTCTGGCTTCAAAAGTGTCGATACCGTTCCATCTGGTAATAAATCAAAAGCTGCGTTAGTAGGTGCAAAAATAGTAAAGGGTCCGTCGGATTTCAATGTCTCTACAAGGTCTGCTGCTTTAACAGCGGCAACCAGGGTTGTGTGATCCTCAGATCCAATAGCAATATCAACTACATCTTTTTTTGCTTTCCAGGATTGAGCATTCAAAGATAAAGAACCAAAAAGAACAACAGCAAGGATGAAAAATAATTGTTTCATTTTTTAAAAATTTTATTGTTTAGTTTACTAATACACGCCATACTTACGAGGGGTTTTTCTTTTTGGATCACCGGTTTTCAAATTTTTATAAATTTTTTTTTTCTAAACCTTTCAAGAAAATACTTGTTTTGCTATCAAATTTAATGATGGGGCCCCTTAATCGGGGTTTACTAATAACTTTGATAACCAATGTTGCCCACAGCACCCAAATACAATGAGACAATGAATTCAACCGACTTGGTAAATGGTCTAAAGAATGGGGACAAAAAAATCATAGACCTATTATATGATCAATATGCGGGAGCATTATACGGCATCATCATTAAAATTGTTAAAAATGAAGAACTGGCTGAAGATGTATTACAAGATAGCTTTATAAAAATTTGGAAGAATGGCCCCAAGTTTAATGCTTCAAAAGGAAGCCTTTTTACATGGATGCTTAATATTTCAAGAAATACAGCTATCGATAAAACAAGGTCTTCCCATTATCGCCAGCTGGAATCTAAGCAGAAAATAGATTTTCAAATAACAAACCACCTAAATTGGAGTTATACTCCCAAGACAGAGCACATAGGCCTAAATAAGGTGGTTAATGGACTAGATGATAAGTACAGAGAAATTATTGATCTCATATACTTTCAAGGTTTTACCCAACAAGAGGTACATGAGCACTTAAACATCCCTTTGGGAACCGTTAAATCCAGATTGAGAATTGGATTAAGGGAGTTACGCACTTTTTTCAGTGTACAAAGGGTTAGCATCATAGTCCTGTTAATCGGCCTTTTAGGATAAACAAATTAAAACATTTAGCTTGGAAATACGATAAGGATGAACAAGGATCAATTTTTAAATACCGGCTTACTTGAACAATACGCATTGGGACTTACAGATGAAAATGAAAATCTGGAAGTAGAAAAATATTTAAATGCCTTTCCTGAGTTAAAAAAAGAAGTAGACGAAATCCGAAATGCTGTTGAGCAATATGCAATCCAGCAAGCAATTCCTCCTCACCCCAGAGTTAAAGCCAATATTATGGCTGGAATCGATGAATTACAAGGCAGCAAGCCTTCAGGGGGTAGAGCAGGCTCATCTAACAACTGGATGAAAGCATTATTAATTTTGGGCTTTGCAGGTATTTTTGGTCTGTTATTCTTATACACCCAAAAAAATGCTCAAAACCAAGATTTAAAGCGAGAATTTGCTGAGCTCCAGATAGCCTGCGATCAACAAAATGAACGAATCCAAGCTAATCAACTGGAATTCCTTTTTATGAAACACAGGTATACCCAAAAGGTAATTTTGGCAAGTTCTAATCCCAGTTCCCATACAAAAGCCGTAGCTTTTTGGAACCCAAATGAGAAAAAGGGTTTGGTTAGCCTTGGCAGCCTGCCAGAGCTCCCCGAGGATCAGCAATATCAAATTTGGGCTGATGTCGATCATGTGATGATAAGTGTAGGGCTCTTGGAAAATGATTACGATGGTTTGCAGGATATAGCATATTTGGCTGAGGCCGAATCCCTAAACATCACCATTGAACCTCTTGGTGGTAGCACAGCTCCAACAGTTGAAAAGCTGGTTGTTTCCGGCTTATTATAACCCATTCCTCTTTTTTTTATAGATTGAAAAAAAATATTCCTGATTTATTGGGTAAAAAAAAATATTTTTTGCATTTTTGAGATGTTCGTTAATTAAACGAGAACATATCCTTTTCTTACATCCCTTTCAAACATATCTAATTTTTCGGCACGATTTTTGCCTTTTACCCTATTAGGCTATAACGCTTTTTTGATCCTGGTTATGAATTCTACAATCCTCCCATGGACAGAACCTGAAAATTTAAAACTGTTCGACATTAAGTATTCATAATTTTTATTTAATCACGCTAAAAGGAAATTGAACATGCTTGTCTTGGGAATTATTTTAGGTGCATTTATTATTGGAAGGGGAATTATTGCAACCTCAAGCTTACTAACAGAAAAAGGGGGGAGCCGTCGATGGTAAACCCTTAGGTAAGCAAAGCCGTTTAAACTTGTAATCTTGTGACAGGATCTTTTCCCCCCAGGTCCGTAAATAAGTCACGTTCGTCTCTGGAAATGGATTAGTACTAAAGGTTATATCTCTTAATTTCAGCTATCTACATACCTACCCATAACTGCATACAATCCGAAACGCAGATATAATCATTAAAGTCCTAATCCCCAGAGATGAAACAAACAAGCCCCGGTCAACAATTGTTAGCCGGGGCTTTATTTTTGCAATCTTTAAATGACAAATGGTTTGCTGCTGATTGGCGGCAAACCATTTGCGTTTTATAGAAACAGGAATCTTCCCTTAATTTTTAGTTCAGCCTTCCGAATAGTGTAGGTTCTTTAATTATCACTATAATAAAATATTAGTCTAACTTAAGAACATCCAGGAAAGTTTTTTGTGGAACTTCTACATTTCCAATTTGTCTCATTTTCTTTTTCCCTTTTTTCTGCTTTTCCAGTAATTTTCTTTTCCGGGAAATATCACCACCATAACATTTAGCCGTAACATCTTTTCTTAAGGCTGAAATGGTTTCACGAGCAATAATTTTGGCCCCCACGGCAGCCTGAATAGCAATTACAAATTGCTGACGAGGCAGTAATTCCTTAAGGCGTTTACAGATTTTACGCCCAAAAGAAGCTGCCTTATCTCTATGGACAAGTGCAGAAAGAGCATCCACAGGTTCTCCATTGAGTCGGATATCTAGTTTTATCAAATCTGAGGCTCTATAATCCTTTGGAGAGTAATCAAAAGAAGCATAGCCTCGAGAGATAGATTTTAAGCGATCATAAAAATCAAAGACAATTTCTGCAAGTGGAAGCTCGAAGGTTAGTTCTACCCTATCGATGGTTAAATAATCCTGGCGAATCAAATGCCCTCTTTTTTCCATACACAGGGTCATAATGCTCCCAATATATTCCGGCTTGGTAATAATTTGCGCGGAAATGTAAGGTTCTTCAACACGGTCTAAAAGTGTAGGATCTGGAAGATCAGATGGGGTGCGTACCCATAAATCTTCTCCTTTCTTAGTATATGCCCGATAGGATACGTTTGGTACCGTGGTAATCACATCCTGATCAAATTCACGAGAAAGACGCTCCTGAATAATCTCTAAATGCAGCATTCCCAGGAATCCACACCTAAAACCAAAACCAAGAGCTACAGAAGTCTCAGGTTCGAAAACGAGAGAAGCATCATTTAACTGAAGTTTTTCAAGGCTTTCTCTTAGATCCTCAAAATCATCATTATCAATGGGAAAAATTCCAGCAAAAACCATTGGCTTTACATCCTCAAAACCAAGGATTGGCTCATTACTTGGATTTTGCATCAAGGTAATGGTGTCACCCACCTTTACTTCTTTAGAATTTTTAATTCCTGTAATAACATAGCCCACATTGCCAGCCGTAAGCTCTTCCTTAGGTTCCTGATTCAAACGCAAGACACCAATTTCATCAGCCTGGTAATCCCTGCCAGTTGCCATAAATTGGATTTTATCGCCTTTTTTCAAGCTCCCGTTTAGAATTCGAAAATAAGCGATCACACCACGATAGGCATTAAAAATGGAGTCAAATATTAGGGCTTGCAAAGGCTCTTCAGAATTGCCCTCTGGAGCAGGGATTTTATCAACAATAGCCGAAAGGATATCTTCAACTCCCTGTCCTGTTTTTCCACTTGCCAGAATAATATCTTCCAATTCACAGCCCAATAAATCCAAAACCTGCTCAGAGACATCATCAATCATGGCACTCTCCATATCAATTTTATTTAAAATTGGTATGATCTCCAGATCATGCTCAATAGCAAGATATAAGTTCGAGATGGTTTGGGCCTGAATTCCCTGGGAAGCATCTACTAATAATAAGGCTCCCTCACAGGCTGCAATAGATCGCGAAACCTCGTAAGAGAAGTCTACATGACCAGGAGTGTCGATCAAATTGAAAGTATAGGTCTCTCCATCAGTGTGATTATAATACATCTGTATGGCGTGACTTTTTATGGTAATTCCCCTTTCCCGCTCTAAATCCATATTGTCAAGGGCCTGATCCTGCATTTCCCGCTCAGAAATAGTACTCGTGTACTCCAACAAGCGATCTGAGAGTGTACTCTTTCCATGATCAATATGGGCAATAACACAAAAATTTCTAATATGCTTCATGAACGTTTACTTAATTCGCTAACACAAAGATTGTCAATTCCTCTGATCCCTACTATACTATTTGCAGATTTCTCTCCAATTTAAGAAATGGTCTCTTGAATTAAACGACAAAGAAAGCAAATAGTTAGCTGGATTTGTAAAAGTATTTCAATTTTAAAACAGACTGCAAAAGTACTTAATCTTTTGGCACTCTTTTTATTCGACTTTAATACTTTTTACTTTTAAAGTAAGAATTTTAATTTTTCTTCCTTTTATTCAAAATATTAGAGTGAATTATTTGCGATTTTGTCAAAAAATTTTGATAATATATTAAACAGGAAGGGTTCATCAATTCGAATCTGATAATTATTACCTAATTGCATTGAAATTTAGATAATTTTGCCATTCCTAAAATTTAATCTAAAATAGAGGCAGCTTTTTATCTAAACGCCCGTTTAAATATTAGATAATTGAGAATTATTGTTAAGATATTCAGACATGATTAAAAAAGGGCAATTCCTTCTATTTTTTATTTTGCTTTTGTCTTCTTGCGAGTTGGCAAAAGTAGGCGACCCCATTATAGTAGTAGACGTCGAAGATGAATTTTACATTGATTGGAGGGAATCTCTTTCCGAAACACAACGTTCCTTAAATTTTATGATCAGGACAATAAAAGAAGAACAATGCCCTGATGCCACCATTTCTTATAATCTGCAACAATATAGTCTGGGGTTCAAGATCTCCCTCAATGATATTAATTCTGATAATAATTGTAGTCAAAAAAATGCGCCTGCTAATGTTGAAATTCCATTGGGCTACGTGATAAAGGCTACTCATCAGATGGAAATTGATCTCAAAAACTCTGTTTCCAATGAGGGCGTTCTAATTGCCAATTCTGACTCTTATTCTCTTAACATGCGGACAGACGATGGAATTAATATCTTAAATAAGGTCCTTTATAGAGTTCCTCAAAACGCCGTCTGGGGTTATATTAATTATAGCCAAATAGAAGAAGAATCTATTGCTTTAAATTTACTTGAGGAATTGAAAGAGATGGGAATTGAACAGGAGTATCTTCCCGGATATTATGGTCATTTTAGAATTGGGATTGGTGGTCAAGTAGCCTTAGTAGATCAACCCATTTCTTCCAGGCTAAAAACTTTTCTATTCACCATCCCAAACCAAAGAGAAGCCTTGATAGAATTATCTGACAAGATAAAATCCCAATACAACGGAGATATAAAACTTATTATGTATGACGATAAAGGTTGGGTCTATTAATGATTAAATACAGGTTTTTGGTGGCTAGCACTGCCAAAAATTACCTTTAACTTTGATTATGTATTAGTTGCAGCAATTCTTCTGAACTCCTTTTTTTTACTCTCCTTCAATTCAAAAGAAAATCCTTCAGCAAGAAATTTTTCATATTTCTCTTTGTCAAACTGGTATAGCTTGGCAGGCCTATGAGCAACCCCTTCCTGCAATTCATCCAAGTCAACAAGAAGATCCATAGAAAGAATCTTTTTCCTGAAATTTCTTTTATCGAGATCAGTTTCAAGGATAGCTTCATACAGATGTTGTAATTCTGTAAGTGTAAATTTTGGAGGAAGCAACTCAAATCCAACCGGACGTGTTCTAACCACCCACTTCAAGCGTTCAAAACAAGAATTTAGTATTTCATTATGATCAAAAGCTAAAGACTGCACATCAGAAATACTGTGCCATTTTGCCTTTAGGGCGATGGAAGCTGGTTGGAGGGTATATCGATTAATTTTTACTAAAGAAAAGTAAGCAACGGTAATTACTCTTCCAAAGGGGTGTCTATTGACTTCGCCAAAAGTTTTAACCTGCTCTAGATATACATTTGATATACCGGTTAATTCTTTAAGCACTCTTTGTGCGGCTGAATCAAGATCTTCATTCGGATATACAAAATATCCAGGCAGAGCCCAATTCCCTTCATAGGGTTCCTCTCCCCGCTTAATCAAAAGCACTTTTAAATCTCCTTCATCAAATCCAAAAATAACATTATCTACAGTAAATGCGGATTTGAAAAAATTATTAAACCCTGTCATTTTGTTTGCCATATAGTTTATTATCTAATTCCCGCTAAAATAGACAATTATATTATTAAATGCAATTTAACAAGATTTACATGGCAATCACATATTGAAAATATATTTTTATATAATACTGGTAATCAAAAAAATAAACCCTAAACAGTTTTTTTATTCTACCCATAAAATCTTATTGTAATTTGGACAATATCTCTAAAAACCATTAATCCCTAATTGCTCTCTGATCTTCCGGTCTCCTGGCTGGTTTTTAGCCCAATAATCAATCCATTCGGTACTGGTCCTTTTAGCTACCGTTCGTCTGTTTTTTTTATCAAATGCAGAAGAATAAGTCTCAATCCAACCTTCAATCTGATAAGGCTCTTTTTTTTCAAAAACAATCTCTAAACTACGATCGAAACCAGGATAGTGGAGTCGATAAACTTGTAATTGCTTTCCAGAGAACTCTTCACCAATATACTCATCCATGCTTGCTTCAGCATCAACCAATCCAAATGGCTTATGAGCCAATCGAGTATAAAGCGTCCCTGGATACAACCGAATTTTACCTACGGGCAGTGCTTCCGGGTTCATTCTAATACGGTTGAACAGTTCGTCCTCAAGGATGGCGTCTTCTTCCAAGCTAATATTCTGATCCCCTTCGTTTTCAAAGTAGGAAAGAAGTTGCATTTGAAAACCTCCGCCCTTATTCTTATTAATTTGCATAAATGCCTGGCCACACCAATCTTGAGCACTCGTAGTGATTTTTTCAGTAAAAGGATATTCTTTCACCTTAGTGGGAGTAAATACTGAAGTCATAATAGAGTAATCGTATAATCCCGTAGTAAACTTACGAAGTTGGTTATTCTTAAATACCGGAGTAGAATTTGGATTGGAATAATTATCATTTTTTACCTGCTTATCTGTGAGGAAATCCTCTGTAACAAAAATCATAATCAATTCTCCGGGGTGGACTCCATTATATCGATTTTGTTCCAAATCGTACCGACTAACTTCCGCCTTTCCTTGATACCATATTTTTCCAAGGCCTTCAAATTCACCAAAAACACCTGCTGTAGTGCGGGCATAATCATTTGTGGATTCCTTTTTTTCTGATTCAGGCTGGTTACTACAAGCAAAAAAACAAATTCCTGCAAAAACAATAAAACATATTTTTTTCATAATTCTCATCATAAAAACTAGTGATTGAAAAAATCTGAATAGAGGAGAAACACAGCACCTCTGTTTAATAGACATAGCTATCTAAAGGGTTCCGCTATTTAAGAGCAGAAGCCATAAATTACATAGACAATCGATTTTACTAGCCCAAATTGCAATGCAATAAGGAAGCTATAATTTGGCTATAAACGACTTGTAAATCCTGCTATTACAAAGAAATTATCAATCCCTCCATTGGGCTCTTTTAGACCCGCATTGGAAATATGACGGTATCTAAATTTCAGCAGTATTGAAGTATTGACACTCTTAAGGTCATAAGCGGCTCCAAGTTCAAAATTATCAGAGAAAATAAATCCGCTGGATTGACGGCCCGTATCAACGGTTATATAGTGAGGCCCACTACCAAGGGCAGCATTCAGGCTAAGTTTTTGAGTTTGGATAAAAAAGTAGGAAATTCCCATGTTAATTCCAAATTCATAATCTGTTCGTAAATTAATCGCACTATAAGCTTGGGTCAACTGGCTTTCGGCATAAATGCTGAAGCGTTTTTTACTCCATATGGGGTAATTCCCTAAAAGAGTGATTGGATTGTAAGTGGTCCCCTCAGGTAATAGTTCATCAATAAGGCTATAACCCAGGCTCCAGCTGTCTTTCGGAGATCTTATTTCTAAGTCCTGTCCAAATGAAAAAAAGGCCATACTGATAAAGATCAGCAGGGGGAAAATGTACCGCTGTTTCATGATATTTAGGATTAAGTGAGTAATTTAAAGTTACAACATTTGTGAGACTTCCAAGGTTTTTTTACGGCACATAAATTTTCTAAATTGTCCGGAAAAGACAGATAGATTCAGAGTTCATTTTTTTTAATTGCTGCTTTTATTGAATAACATTAAAAGCAGCAATTTATGAATCATCAACAGATAAATAAGGACCTATTTTTTCAAAAAAATCTTTTGGCAATTCTTTCATTTTTTTCAAATCTTGAAGGTCCTTGAATGGACCATGTTGCGAACGAAAAGCAATTATTAATTTGGCTAATTTCCAGGAAATATATGGGTGGCCAGCCAAGGTCTCTTTACTGGCTTGATTGATATTGATTTGCTGTACTTTTATTTCCAAGCTTAATGAGGGTTTTATCTGCTGGAAGGTACTGTCCTTAAGGCCATAGGTTTCTCCCACCTGTTCAATATTTGAAAACCCACCAAGTGCTTCTCTGAATTTTACGATCCGCGCCGATAAAACGGGCCCAATTCCATAAAAAGACTCCCAATCTTCTCTTTTAGCCTGGTTGACATCAATCTTTTTGTTTTTTGAAGCATCAGGTAAGAATTTTGTTACAATTCTTTTTTGGGGATTTCTCGTTTGAACGTTTCCTTTTATCTGAACATATGGTTCAAGCTGAAGGTAAAGATTGGAATCTAAGCCATAAATTTTTTGTAGATCTTCCTTTTTGCGAAATCTACCTCCTTTTTCCCGATAGTTAATAATGGTATAAACCACTTTTGGAGGAATATTCATATCTAGCAAATCCTCCTTATTGGTTGTATTGGGATCAAAGGGAACCAGCTCAAGGCTATCTTCTTCAGTAACAAGAGTTTCAGCCTGGTCAATATGGGCTATTAGATCCTTTTCCCAGTCCTGCAATGGCCGCGGATCCATGGTATTTTTAAATTGACTTTTTATGGCATCTGGGCCCAACATAAGGCCAAACGATAGAAATAATAACAGAAGGGCTGACCTCCTTTCCTTTTTTGAAAAGTACAGTACTTTTAATAATAAATTTTTCATTTTTCTATTTTTATATACGCTCCTTTTTCTCTGATATCCCAGTATGGAATTTGCTTTTCACCTAGTAATCGCCTCCAGTTTTCAGCACCCTTAAAATGATTGAGTAGAATCACAGATGAAATTTCAAGCCGATTCAACCAATACTCTGTATATGGATTTATAGGGTTTACAATCAAATGCAAGGAATGATCAGCCGATACTCCTTTGGGCACACAGCGGTTTGTGGCTCTAATCAGCAGGTAATCTTCATTTTCAAATGAAATACATAATGCCGTGTCTGATGGCGTCCCGGACTTATTCAAAATCAAATCTTTATGGCTGAGAATTGCTAAACGGGCTCGAAAATTTTGGGTATAAAACTCCAGCTTTTCTTTGTTTGTTTCGACAGGACTTATACTGAGTAATTTTCCTTGATTATACCGGTCTGCCAAAAAATAACCAGGGGTATGATATATGATAAAGCGAGAGGAATTCAAATTATTTATAAAGCACCCGGTATGAACACACACACACAAAAGGATTAAAAAAGTAATTAGGCTATAACAAATGAATAGCTGCTTTTTAACAGCATAAACCAACAGGATCAAGATCAGATAATAAGTGAATACTTCCCATTTCTCTATCCATATTCCCTTTAAAATGGCGCAGGGTAGTTTTTGAATAAACAATGCCCATTCAATGCATATGTTTATCAACAGATCAAGGATATTTCCAAATAGGTTTAATAATCCATCATTACTGGAAACCGCTAGGCTAATAATGCCAAGCACCAAAGCAAGCGTTATGATTGGAATAATGACTAAACCGGATAGTATAAAATAGGTGGGAAACTGATGAAAATAATATAAGCTAATTGGCAATGTCCCTATTTGGGCGGAGATAGATATACATATTAATTGCCAACCATATTTAACAATCTTATTTTTAGGAAGCCATATAATTGAAATTGAAGGGAAAACAAAAATAATCCCCAAAACTGCGGCATAGGATAATTGGAATCCCACATCAAAAATCAAAATAGGCTGCCAAAGCAATAAAATAAAAGCCGAAACACTAATAATGTTTATTATTGAGGGAGTTTTATACAAAGAAGAATTGACTGTCCAAGCAGCCATCATTAATACAGATCTGCAAACAGATGGGCCTGCTCCAGTAAATAAGGCATAGAAAACCAGCCATAATATTAATGTTATCGTTCGCACAAAAGGGCTGATAAAAATCCATCTATTAATAGTTTTCAAAATCCAAAGACCAATCCCATAGATCAAACCTACATGCAAGCCAGAAACAGCCAATACGTGAATAGCACCACTTTCAATAAAGGCCTTTTTAGTTTTTTTGTCGAGATGGGATTTATCCCCAATGATCAAAGCAATCGCAACGCCAAGGGACTCTTTTTCATTTAGCGTTTTTTTTAATAATCTAAGTGTCCTTTTTCTAAGAGAGGTTAAAGAAAGCGCTGGTGGTGAATTTAGCACAATGAACTCATGATCTTTTATCCAGGCTTGTTTCTGAATCTCTTTTTGCTGCCAATAAAAAGCAGCATCGAATGCTCCGGGATTCATTCTACCTTGAATATTCTTAAAAGCAGCACGGAAAGCAATAAAATTACCCGGCTGAGGAAGATTTTTTTTAGTGGCCGATTTTACCATGACTAAGGCTCGGCCAGAAGCTTTTTTCAATCCTCCTGAATCTCCCTTGATTTCCAAAATAGATAGTATGAATTGAATATGATTTTCTTTTGGTAAAACCCGATCCACTCTGGCTCTATATAAATGAGTTGTTTCCGAGAAATGAGTCCAATGGTCCTTAGGCAGGCTTTGGTTATTTTTTAGCAAGGAAAGACCCAAACAGAAAAAGGAAAGATAAATGGCCAAACCTATTAATAGCCGCCAATAGTCGTTTTTGAAGTTTACAAAACAAATTAGGCTAGCTACAATAATAAAAACAAGTAATAATTCCCAACGAATATTACTTAGTTCAAAATAGGATGCACTCCAAATTCCAGCAATTTGAGGTGGCAAGAATCTCAACATTGGAATCGCATTTAGCCTCATCAAAAAAAGGTATGCTAAATGACTAGTTGTTGGCTCGAAAAATAATTCAGGATGAATATTTTGGCAAAAGGCTACTCTAAAGATTCTTCTAGCCAAAATTAGGTTTAAACGGACTATTGACTTAAAAAATCCTGATTAACCCAAGCCAAGGATACAAACTCAAAACCATAAAACCAAGGAACTAATCTATTTTCAGGTGAAGCTATTATATTATTGCCCCCTACTCTATTTTATTGACATTCAGCACTTTGAAAGCTACTAAATTCCATCATGTGGCGGAGATAATAGAGATAGGAGCATTTGTTTCAAGGCTTTCCTCAAAAGTATATAGTTCGACTTTTTGCCTTTTACCTTTGAGTTCTATATTGCCCATTCTTTTGGAGGCATATTCATGAGGTGGAAGGTTAAGTTTGTCTAACAGATATTTTGACAATAAGATTTTCACTCTGAATTTATTACACATAGACTGTATCCGTGCTGCTGTATTTAAAACATCACCCGAATAGACAATATCCCGTTTGATTACACCTATTTCTCCAACGGTTACCATTCCGTAATGAAGTCCCGCCTTAAATTCAGGCACAAATCCATATTTTTCTTTATACCGGCCCGCCTGATTTTGAATGGCTTCCCTCATACTATAAAAACAACGGATACAATTTGCATTTCGAGCTCCTTCATGTACCGCCCAGGATACTACCACTTCATCTCCTACATATTGATAAATTTCTCCGGAAGTATATAGAATGGGATTCGTGATATCTCTAAAAAAATCGTTTAATAGGTCAAAAAATTTAATGTGCCCAAGTTTTTCGGCAATCATAGTTGATGATTTAATATCAACAAACATAAATATGCGTGCCTCTTCCCGGGGCTGATGATATCTACCCATTATCAATTTAAACAATACTCCTGGTCCGTATTTTTCATTCACATTAATGGTCCAAATGGTAATGAGTACAATAAGCATCCAAAAAATCATGTTTTTCAGATAAAATGGTGCTCTGAGTAAAAAATCTGTCCTGCTAATAAATACGGAATCAAAGATACCTTCTCCAATTTGGTGACTTAGAAACAGCTCGTAACCTAAAATAGTTATGAAGAAATTAATGGAAATAACGACCACACTGCTTACAACCATTGCAAAACCATAAGAATGACGCCTCAGTCGTGGTCTCAGAAAAAAGATAAAAGTACTTCCGGAAACAATTCCTGATAATAATGCCGAAAGGGTATTGACCCAAAAGAATTGTTCAAAAATATAGGTTCTCGGAATGGAAAAGAAGGAAGTAAAAGCAACCGCCTGAGTATTCAAGGCATCTAAAGCACCAAGGCAGGTCCAAATGATACTGATCCAGATCACTTGCCTGACTCTAACTCTTGACATCCCACTTAGTAATACTTTCATTAATTATTCCTTCTGTATTCTTAAATAAGCAGCCTACCATTTCGGTCGACAAAATTAAAGAATCTAAATTGCGATACCAATGTGAGCGACTGATAAAAGGCAGAAAATAAAACGACTTAACAATAAATAAGTCCAAATAATTCGCTTTAATCATGGATATTTTTTATCCTACTATTTTCTACTTTTACCCTTCTACTTTTCTTTGATAGTGGAAGTGCAATTTAGAATCCTTAATTTTGTTAAAAAAGGAGGCAAATTCAGATTTTTATCCGACAGCGACAAAATTAACAAATAGTTTTCCAGCAAGAAGAATTGAACCCATTTAACTCCTAGGCATATGCAAAAACACGTATTTGAGGCTGAGAATATATTAATTAGCTCTAGAACGGTAATCAGAAGGTTTAAAGAGCAAGACGGGGCACCTTTTTTCAAGCTTATTCAAAATAACAGGGAAAGAATTGAAGATCGTTTTCCAAATTTTTCCCATTTAAGCTCAAATGAAGAGGCAACAGCAATTATCTTCCAAAAATTAGCCTCTTGGTATTCGCAGGAGTCCTTTAGTTTTGCTGTTTGGGATAATGATTCTGCCAATATTATTGGGTATATTGAATTGAATAATATTGATTGGAACATTCCTAAGGCTGAAGGCATTCTGTTTATTGACCGTGAATTTGAGGGACAGGGCATTATGACGGAGGTCGTGTCGCAGATTTTATCCTTTGCCTTTGAACAACTCAAAATGAAAAAGCTAAATATGATAGTGGCAGCAGATAATTACGCTGCACAGCGTTTGGCTCGAAAATGTGGGTTTCGTAGGGAAGGGGATATTCGAAATGAATTAAAAAAGTCCGGAGGTGAGCTTTCAGATGCAATGCTATTAGGATATACGGACCAGGATTATTTCAAAGTTTAATTCCAGTCGAGTCATTCGTTACAAATAATTTTTAGGAAAAACCACCCATACCATGCCGAATAGTATTTCAGCACAAGCCATCCTGTTTGCCATCAACTCTGCCTTGCGCCTGGGTCGAAATATTCAGCGTGCCTATGCTAACAGTTTGAAATCCAGGGCTCTCCTTCTTCCTCTTCCTTCTTTTGATTCCTTGCCCAATGCTTTTACCATCAATAGGTTTTTTGATACAGAAGGTGCAGTTTTTGTGGAAGAAATTGAAGCTTTAAAATTCCTGCATCGAAAAAACCAGATTGAAACCCTTGAATCTGAGGAATTGGCTGAATATAGAGAGTATTACCGTATCTTTTTTTTCATGGCAACCGAGGGGGAGTCTAATGACCATATTCTACAATCCGGTTTGGTAACAAGTGATCTAATCAGTTTGTTAAAAATTCGGCAATGGGAAAAAAATGCAAAATACGCCTCTACTACCCTACAGTTAGTAGCAGGCACGGTAGTAGAAATCGGCATAGATTATTTCAATCAATTCCCAGGAGCGCTTAACACAGAGTCGGCAATTGGTAAAGCCCTGAGTCATTTTCTTCGTGCCTTAGATACCATCCCTTTTAGTGAAGAGGAAGATTTTAAAAAAGCCATTAGCAAAAAAATAATTCCTCGATTATTTATTACGGTAAGTGAAACCCTGCAGGACCTTCCGGAACATGTAATTAGGGATGAAAAAATCCAATTATTCATTGAAGCTACCGCCAGAGGCATTAGTGAAGATCTCTATCAAAAGATTGGACCCGATATGTCTTTATCAGAAACTGATGAAGCCATTCAGTGGGGTCAGCTGTTATTGAATAGTTTGATTCGAAATGCCGGCCAATATGCTTTTGCTAATCCCTCTAATTTGTTGGACATCAACAAAGGGCAAGAACAATTAATAAAAAATACCGGACTTACCCTTTTGGACCTACTGTATTCTGAAGAAGAACTTAAACTGGATCTAAAAGCCCTTTTTAATGCCGAAGCACTAGATATTTTTATCAAAAATACTTTAGCAGTATTTGCTCAGCATCCAGAATTATTAGCAAAGGATGATCGGATTCGGCTAATAGTCAAAGAAATCAGTCTTGCTCTGGCCAATTCCAATATGCCATTGCAAGATCTTCTTCCGGAGTTGCTTCGTTTGATCCTGGAAAGGACGGCTCTTCATTTGCCATTGCTTTGGGATCACGACAAAGAGGCTGCTGAGCATATGCTGGTAATAGCTACTCAAGAATTTTTACTAATATTTTCGGACCCTGAGATAGGCCCTTTTAAATTTGCCAGAAAGCATATCCTTCAATTAATCGAATTCGTTTTAGATGAAGTGGTTAATAATCCAGGTTGGATAAGTCGTAAGGTTGAAGACAAACCCCTTTTGCACCACCTGCTGCTTTCTTCATTTTCCAGCATAGCCCAATTGCCAAAAGAGGAACGGCTCCAGTTTGAAATGATTAAAATCCTCATTGAGTTAAATACTCGTTTAATTATTTCCCATCCTCAAGTATTGCAAAAATGGGGTTTGGAGGAAGAGGAGGAAAAAGTACTACTCAGACAAATCTTAGATATAATTTTAGATTGTCTTTTCAAAGATCAAAATGAAACCTATAGTGCTTTTGAAAAGGCTGCTCAGCTTAGATTACTCCTAAGCTATGCCTTTGAAATTATACTTCTTAAACACCCCAATCACATCGGTTTACAGTTAATAGAGTTGTTGCTATCACCAGAGGAAGGCCTGGACCTAAGTGGTGATGCATCCTTACTGGAACAGATGGGTGAGATTTTCCTTGAATTTCTTGAGGAACAAATTTCTCGTTCTTATGAGGGCTCTGAAGTATGGCACATTATAAGATCCTTTATAGGTCTATTGAAGGAAAGAGAATTCTATAATAAAAATAAGCTTCTTGCTCAAATCAAACTCATCCTGGAATACCTTCGTCAGGAGTTACATCCTATTTTAATTGATGAAGAAGGAAACCCGAAGCATTTAATATTAATAGCTGTTCAACAGATCTTAGATTTATTGATTCAGGCAGCAGAGCAAGCCAGCCCTAAATTGAAGTTGAACCAGGATCAATTATCAGTACTATTTTATTTGCTATTAAATGAAGTTTTAGATCATCAGGAGTGGCTAAGTCACCAGGTTGGGGAGGAAAAAGTATTGTCAGAATTAATTGATGTTAGTTTCGAGACCTTAAAACAAATTCCAGATAGTGAAAAGATATCCTTAGATACCCTTATTGAATTATTTGAGATTAATATTTTTATCATTGCCAGTAACACTAAAGTCCTGGATAAAACCAAGTGGGATTCAGAGGAAAAGGAAGTAGTGCTTAGAAAAGCCGTTTCATTAATTACTGACTTTGTTTTTAACAAAAATCGAAATACCTCTCTTAATCGCCTCCAATATTTACTTGAACTGCTTAAATATTTTCTGGAGGAAATTATTCGTAAACACCCCAACCACCTGGGTTTAAGAGTCTTGGAATTCCTCATTTCGGAAGATTTCCGCCTGGGTTTGTCAAATGGGCTAAACCGGAGCTTATTAGATCTATACATTCAAACCTTACTCGAAATTATTACTACTCATCCGGAGATTATCGCTCCCAATCCCAACATTCAAAAGATAATTACCGGAGTAGCCCAGTCCCTGGAAAAGTCAGATTTGAATCAACCTGATTTACTTCCTAAAGTATTAAAGATCATTCTACTGCAAACTTCTGAAAATATAGACCTCGAGTTTGATGATGAAGACGGAGCCCTTAAAAATATCTTGTTAGAAGCTTTAAGACAGGTACTTGATGCGCTGGCTTTTGAAGTAGAAGAAGGTAAATGGAAACCAGTATTCAGAGCAGATCATATTGTTGAGATTGTATTATATGTTCTGGAAGAAGTGTCTGAAAATACAGATTGGTTAGATACTGAAGATCAAATTTATCTGACCTTAAGCTCTATTTTTGAGGCTTTTGAAAGAATTCCCAGGCATCGGCAACCTAGTTTTTCTCTCATCAAATTAATTGTAATTAAACTACTCGAAGCCGTAAAAAATCATCCAGGCTATCTTGAAATCCTCTCAGAAACTGAGGCCGGCTCTCCTAAGATTGTTTTAAGCAGGGTTATGGAAAAACTATTTGATGCCATTTATCAAAATATAAGCATAAAGGCTACCTTATCTGTTATTCATCAACCTTCAATAATGGATGCCCTTTTAGATTATTATTTATATCGGACCAGTTTCCACCCTATTGAAGAGGAAGCTATTTTAGAAGCTTCACAGCATGTGGCACAAGCCGTCAAAGCACTTGATGAAGGACGTTTAAGTAATGGCGAAGAACTTTTGGAACAGCTACGAGATTCTTTAGTATAATAAATCCTCTAATTCAAATGAAACATTCTATTTTTTTAGAAAAGGCTGGAAAACACAGTATTTTATATATTTTGTTCTTCTGTCTCATTATTATTTCAGCCTGTGCACAGCTCAATCACCTGGATCGAGCTCAGGAAGCTTTTAGTAAAGGAGCCGATATTGAAAATCGTCGTTTATTTTCTGGATTGGGTACCAATGCAGAAACCAATATAGATGTAAGTCAGAGTATTGAACAGGAAATGACAAATTTAAGCCCTAGTTTTTTTTACAGACAGGCTTATGCCGAGATTCAAAAAGCTCTGGAAAATGATAAAGCTCTGGCATCTGATGATTTGCTAGGAAATGCCATGGCTCTCAAAGCACTTTGTGAATGGAAACTACAAAAGTATGGTGAAGCAAGGCTTACCGCCGAAAATGCTCAGCAGATATTTCAAAGGAGTGAGATTCCTTCCTCAAGAGACCAGGCAGTAATGACCGCATTGCAAGGGTTTATTGAGAATGATTTGGCCTTTAATGCACTTGGAGAATTAAAAAAAGAACTTCAGCAAACGAATAAGGACGGCTCTCTTTCTTTTACCCAAGTACGCCAATTATTTAACGAAATACAGAATTTCTATAGAAGTAACATTTTTGATCCAGTAGGAGATGCCAGAATTGAGAAAGCCATCCAGATCATTAAAAATGCCCGAAATCAGGTTTCGCCCAATCATCCCATCCAGTCGTACCTTGTCATGTCTCAGCTGGTTTGTATAAAAAATTGGAGCGATGCAATTAGTGATACAGATGATTTTATTAAAATTTTAGGCTTAGGAGCTTCCAGTACGAATGCCAGACAATGGTGGAATGAGGAAGCTAATCGCTATGTTATCCAAAAGGATATTTTTTTAAATGAATTAGCAATCTTGCTTCCCGGAGGTGCCCAGCACAGGGTTTATCTGGAGTGGAAACAGATACTTTATTAATCTTGGGATTACCATTCTCCAGGAAAAAAAGCATCTTCGATATGTTTTAACTCGTATTGCTGGGGATTGGTAAAAAGAATGGCGATGATATCAAATCGAAACTCCCACTCATGGTTTATTTTTTCCATATAAGCAGCGGAGGCATCTGCCACTAAGGATTCTTTTTTTCCAGTTACAAATTCTTCAGGAGAACCAAAAAAATCATTAGACCGGGTTTTCACTTCTACAAAAACTAGAATCTCTCCATCTTTGCCGATGAGATCAATTTCTGCCCTGGAATGCCGCCAGTTCGTTTCTAGTATAATCCAACCTTTATTTTGGAGAAATTTCTTTGCAATGTGTTCACCATACTTTCCGAGTTCTTGGGAAGAAAACATTTGTTTTTTTCTAAAAATAGGTAATTTTTCTGTTGGCAGGCAAGTGGAATTGATGCACTCTAAATTTATAGTAGCAGGTTAAAAAAAATATCTTCTGTATCGCCCTTGGCCACACAGAAGATATTAAAAAAATTGTGGTAGCGCTTGCTACCACAATTTGAATGTGATTATATTTTATTTTATTAAAATCATTTTCCTGGTTGCCGTAAATTCTTTAGATCTAAGCTGGTAGTAAAGCAATCCATTAGCTGGAAGTTGGCTCCTATTTACTTTCACTTCGTTGTATCCCGAACTAAAATATTGATTATTCTGGTAAATTTCCTTTCCGGATGCATCGTAAATAATCAAGCTCGCTTCCCCTTCCCTGGCCAGATCAAATCCAATGGTCGTTTGATCCACAAATGGATTTGGTTGATTCTGATAAAGTTTGTATCCTTTTTGTACTGCTTGGGCAGTATTTCCTGATTTACTCCTGTATTCTAAACTGATGTTATAAATTTCACCGTTCTGATTATAAGCCTCCACGGGTGTCAAGCGAGAACTTAGCGATACAGACTCCTTGACCTCAAAATCTTCATATGCTCGGAAAGTAACAGTAAATAGTTCAGTTTTCTCTTCTAAGATCAGTCCGCTGAAATCATTCCAACTTGTAGTTATGAGCCCATCTTCTACATATCGGGTTCCAAAATTATCCATTGACATATTAGGCAGATTCCCCATTTGAATATCAATTAACTCCATTTTTTCAGGATCAAAATCCAAAGTAAATTGATAAGCCAACAGATCAGTTTCCGATTCTCCATCAAAGGTCAGGCTAAATTCTTCACCGGCAACCACCTTCTTATCTTCTATGAATAATTTCAGGTCCTTATCAATAGTTCTGGGAGAAGTGTTGGTGTAACCATTAACTCTGGCCGAAACATTCAGATCTCCTACCTTTACCCCTATAAAATCAGCATGTAAGACCTTGTCATTGAAGTCTGAAATAGAATGCACGCTTGGATAATTCTGTAAAAGAGGTGATTCATCATCAGAAAACTCGAAATTGGCATCTATAAACCTCCATGAAGGTTGTCCTGAGGGTAATTCGTCCTCTAAATGTAGAATAAGCTTCCGTAGTTTTATTAAATCAAGGGTAGAAATAGTTCCACTACCATCAATATCTGCAGCTATCCACTGATAAGGACTTTCGAGTGATTTGGTACCTAGAATGTGCTTTGCCATAAATACCAGATCAAGGGTAGAAACACCATTCATGACGTTCTTGTCTTTCTCTGGATTGATCACATAGTTTTTACCAAAAGGAAGCTCGGAGAAAGAAAATATACCGTCAGAGCCTGTCATCATATCTAAAGGATCATCTCCTTCAATCTGAATCATTACGTCCTCAATGGTATTTCCTTCTTCTGTAAGTACAATTCCTGCTATTAAACCACTTTCAGCTATCGGTTCGGGGCCCTGGCCTCCTGTATTTCCAGTACTAGAGGTATTTGGACAAACATTATTTGCATCTGTCACCTGTATAAAGGTTACACAAAATCCACTGTTTTCGTTATTATCCGTCACCCAAAGTTCTACCGCCCTTCTGCCTATGTCATCACAAGAAAAGCTCACTTCTGTTGTTGTAGGCCTGGTAGGGTTAGGAGTTCCATCGGAAATTCTAACAAAGTATTGAAAATCAGCTGGGTTAGTACAATTATCAATACTACCGAAGTCTAAATCTCGTGCTTGAACGGTACCCATTGGAGTGCCAGAGTCATCATTGAGTGGTACCTCAAGACCTACTCTACATCTGATAGAAGGAGCCGTAAGATCTGTTACAGTAATGGACATAGATTTTTTGGCAACATTTCCACATTTATCAATGGCAGTGAATTCTACTACCGTTGTTCCTACCGGATACACCCCACTGGCATCTCCTCCCGGACTAAAAGCAAACTCTGAGTTGGATGAGATAATGGTTTGATCCGAACAGTCATCTACAGTAGCTGGACTTAAGAACACTGTGACCGATTCGCAATTATTAGCCAAAGCTACAATGGTATCAGCAGGTATATTTAATTCAGGAGCTACATTATCATCAATTTTGATTATTTGAACATGTTGGAATTTCCCCTCAGAATCAGGAACTTTTGGGTCATGAGTACACAAATCAATAACAGTCCATTTTCTAATTACTTTGTAGCAGGCCTCTGTTTTAGTTTCATAGACTTCGTCTTCAAAACTCACACTCAGATCAGCACATGAAATCGATTTGAATTTTGGCTCAGAGTAAGGATCCGGTAAATCATTAGGACTGATGTTCCCTAGACAATTGTTTGAGGTATAGTTTTCAGGCCACATGATGAGGTCCTCAGTGAAAGGAGATTCATTTTTAACATAAATGGTTTGTACCATCTCCGCTTTATTATTAAATAAATCAGTGGCGGTAAAAATCCTTCTAACTGTTCCCACACCGCACTCATTTAGATCAAAGACTACTGTTGAATCCAGGGTAAATCCACAATAATCATCTACGAATGGACTACCAAACTGAGATAGGTTAGTAAAGTCAAATTCACAATCTACAGTTACGTCTTCCAGTTGAGTCATCCATGGTGGCACATTATCCTGTACTTCAACAAATATCTTGGCATCAGTAAAACGGCCCACTAAATCACCTCCCGGTTCTTCTCTTTTAGGATCAACGGGTCCTTCTCCTGGATTAACATCATATACTCGCATAATGATGCGTACATTTTCGCCCACTTCTGAGCAACAGAATAATAATTCATCGTCAAACCATTCTTGTCCACCAGGAGTATTTGGGTCATCATCTCCATTAATTCCCGAACAAGATCCTGCAATTTCTTTTTTTGCCTTGAAAAATATTTGTCCTCGACAATTATCGTAACTACCACTGTCAAAAATTTTAGCCGGCACTTTGGCAAACCCGGAAGTGGGAATGGCAACGGAAGTATATTCATCCGCAATTGCTGCAGGCGCCTGACCATCGACTATTTCCAATCTAACCGAAAATTTATTCTCATTGCCACATCTGTCAAATGCTGTAAAGTGAACCATATGTAAACCCTTAGGTACAAATAAATGTGGACCAAAACCTTGCTGACCATAGGAAGTCTGTACGATGATTATAGGTTTTGCATCACAATTATCAATTACTTGTGGAACTGGTATATTAACTGTTGCAAAACATGCTCCCGGATCTGTTGGAATAACCAAATCCTTTACTCCAATAATTTCGGGTTTTACATTATCAACAATTCTTATGTTTTGTAAATGCTCTCTAACATTATTGGTACACAGGTCTTTCAGCACCCAATTACGTTTGATATGATATCCCACTGGGGCACATACACTTATTGTGTCGTCCAGATAAGTAACACTTACATTACAAAGGCTACCCTGATCAATTCGATCACCTGCTAGAAGTGGATATCCAGTCACATTTGGAGAGATGTCAGAATCTGAACAATCAAGGACAATATCCTTAGGAAAATCAACCAGCATAATATCAGGCCTGAGTACGGAAATGGCCTGGGTACAGGTTGCGACATTCCCACTCTTATCCCGTACTGTCCATTCTCTATTGAAAACCAGGCTATAGTTACCAATGCATCCCTCCCCAACGATGATATCGCGATAGCTAATACTATCGGGGTCAATCTCACAATTGTCATCTATTGTTGGCAAACCAAGGGCAACAGCACTAGTATCCGAACCACAGGTGAGGCGTATATTATTGCAATCAATTGTTGGTGGACTTAGGTCAACCAATTTAAAATAAGTCATACAAACAGAGGTATCTTCTGAGCTCCGAATGGTAGCCACAAGGACTTCATTTATCAGGCCACTAGAGTCAATCATAACCTTATTTACTCCCTCAAAAAGTTTTACTCCGTTTAAATTAGTAATGATCAAGAGTCGTTCCTGTGTACATTTTGAAGTATCGCTTTCCAGATCGCTAACCTCAATTTCGGCGCTACATCCCTGGGTAATTCCTATTAAGAAAGGAGTATCCATTGTTGATTCTTCACAAGAAAGGCATCCTTGGGCAAATAAGTTATTTGCCACAAAAGAAGACATCAGGAATAGAATTAGGAAAGTAAAGCTTCGATAGAATTTTGAGAACTGTCTTTTTTCTTCTGAAAATAAGTTAAGTTTTCTTCTTTGTACGTTTGTTTTTAAGTTTCTCATTTTTTGGTGTGATTTAAGTATGAATAATTTTAATGTATATCTTGCTCATGCCGAACCTATTTGCATTAGGAGCTTAATCCAATGCAGGTAATCCCCTGACTAGTGCATTATTTTATTCTTCTGATTTGGAATCTTATTGATGGGAAGGAAATCATATCAATGGAAGGAAATCACTTTGTTTCTCATAGTATAAAGCAATTCAATCCAGGAGCCCTCCCTGGTCAAAACTGACCGATGTGTGTAGTTGTGGTAAGTTTGTAGTATTTTTTTCCCGGATGGTATTCCGGAAACAGCTTAAAATAGCTTTTTCAAATTATGTGTATTGATAGTAAGTTTGTTCTCTTTTATATATGAAAATATCGTGCCAACTTTTTTCATCTCCTCATTTTTTCATATTTCTTTTTTATATAATAGAAAAAATCATGCCAAAAACAAAAAAAAAGCCCCCCTCCTATTTAGGAGAGAGGCCATCCCAAAAACCGATTTAAGTATTTTACTTGAAAACGGTTCTTGTGAATCACATACAATCCAATCGCCTTATTTATAATAACCCATAGTATACATAACTATTAAACTGGTATGTAGATAGTATCTGATACAGTACCGGATTATTGGTGGCGCTGTAATTGTGTAGATATTGTAAAGCTCTTTGAATGTAGAGTCAGAAAATCGTAGTGCTTCAGGAATTGAGGTGAGGGGTAAAAGGAAGCCTACATAATTTTCACTCTACACTTAACAACACAAATATACGTTTATTTAATGTATTTCACATACCCATTTTGGGGTATTTTACTTGGATTAGGGGCATAAAAAAACCTGTACCAATAGCTATGCTTAGCTATCGATACAGGTTTTATTTTTAAGTATAATGGCATTTTAAAACCTACCCCTTCCTCCTCCAGGAGGAGGAAGGGTTCCGAAGTAAATTTTCTTCGGGCGCAGGAACTAAATACCACACCAAAATTTCAATTTTTCCTGGCATTTTAACAGAGATTCTGACTAAAAAAGGCTGCCTTCTGAATACGATAATATAATGTTATATTCGCCCGAAGGCAGCCGTACTTTCCCTACCTCGTAAGGCACAATGTGTAAGTTTAGTCAGATTGATAGCATTCCAGCTACAGCTGTAGCAAAAACTGTATATTCAGTTTTACAACTGATGCTTAATATTTTATCCGTTTTAATGCCTGTCTGGCAGCGATAAAGAGTTTGCCCTCTATATTCTTTTGGATACCTTATCGGTGTCCAACTCTTTAAATAATACCAAGACAATTTTTTTGTGGGAAAAATTTGCAGGAAGTCCTTTGAATAGCATTTTCTTTAAACAAGTGTTTATCTATTCTACTCATGAGTACTCGGACTCCTCATAGTATGTTGTATTTTCCCTATTAGCTTCTAAAAGTTTTCTCAAGTTTTCTCTTTAGTTAAGTACACTATAGTATAGGCAAAGACCGTACCAACTTTTTTTATTCAACTAATTTTTTTTGAAAAATTCATCAAAATATTTTATCTGACTCTTTTCTAAATAAATCATCCTTCACTTTCCAAATTAAAACCATTAAAAGGCAACAGCAAAAAAACACTGATAATGAACAACTTATAGACCATTTCCTGCCCTAGACTTAATTTTACTTTTCTATCTATATAAAAAATTGGCAAAGAGGAATCCATCAGAACATTATTATTAAAATGAAAAAAGAATTGTCGAATTAATACTCGACAATTCTTTTCATCCTAAATTTTATTACTTATTAGTCAAGCCAGCCTTAAACTTAATGTTGTGCTGATCTGGCCTGCTCAAATTAGTTTTTAATTATTTGTTGGTTGATTATATCCAACTTTCTTCTTCCTTTCGAAGTTTACTGCTACGGTTACTTCATGAGAGCCTGCGTTGAATTGCTGAAACTGCTGGAAGGAAACATCATAGGTATAAAACAGTTGAATTTTTGAAACCTTTGTACCTAAGAGTACCCCAAATGTTTTGAGGCTTCTGTAAGAAATTCCTGCAACCAACTGATCATCATCCAAAAAGCTAGCTTTCAGGTTAAAATCTATTTGAAATGGTGAATTTCTAACCTGTCGTATCAAAATAGAAGGCTCCAATCCAAAAAAGTCATTTACTTGAATTCTATGTCCCGCGGTAAGCAGGTAATATTGAAAGGGAGATTCATTGGAGGTGTTGGTTACAATTTCGTCCAATCTTGCCCCAACCAAATTAGCAAAAGCAAGACCAACATAAGTCCTTTCATTCCATTCTCCCCAAAATCCAAGATTGGCATCGAACTCTCTTTGTCCATTCACTGCATTTTCAACAATCTGATCTCCTTCTTGATAAAAATTAGAGTTTCTAAAGGCATTGTCTAGTTGAATTTGTTGAAATTCAGCAGTAAACCCTACTCCAAATTTGAAATTATCACTAAAGGGAAAACGGAAGGCAAAATTAAGTTGCCCTCTTAGACGATTTAGCTGGGCAGCCGTTTCACTTCTTAAGCCAATACCCAAACCAAAGGTGTTTCCAACCGGGCCATTATACATTACTCCCAATGTCATTGGAGCATCAGGGAATCCTGTCCATTGCGCTCGTGCATTAAATTGAATTTGATGAGCATTGTTAAATCCTGCTACCGCCGGATTTATTAAGATTGGAGTAATATTATAATGGGAAAATATAGCTTCATCCTGAGCATATACAGTTCCAGCTAATGCTAATATTAATAAAGGTAAAATTATCTTTTTCATAATTAAATCGGTTAAAAGGGTTCATGGAATTGATTTGTTTTTGCTGACTCAAGGGCTTCATTGAATTCTTGAGTCAGCACATCAAAGTTCCAATATATTATTCTCTCAATACACTTATTGAGCCTTTAATTTGTTGTTTAACTTTATTTAAATTCTCGTACTCAATGATATAATAATAAGGACCATCCGGTAATTCATCACCATTGGTAGTTCGGCCATTCCAGGTATTGTCATAGTTATCTACTTCATATACCAGTTGTCCCCAACGGTTATAAATTTTCACGTTATTATTACGAAGCTCATCAATACAGTTAATAATAAATTCTTCATTGAGTCCATCTCCGTCTGGCGTAATAACCACTCTGGCTTCCACACAAGGGAATCTGCGGTCTTGTACAGATAATAGGGCCGGCTCATTTAGATTGGAGCAGCCATTGGCATCTGTTACAATCACCATATAATCTCCGGGGCAAAGATCTCTTTGTGTAGCCTCTGTTCCCAGGCCAGCATTCCATTGGAAGGTATAGGGGCCAGTACCTCCTGATACATTTGCAGTAGCCGAGCCATTACAGCCATCATTAGCTGGTACGGTTTCAATATTGATGTTTATAGCTTCTGGTTCATTAATACTATAATTTCCGGAAACTGAACAGTTATTTTCGTCTGTTACGGTAACAGAATAATCTCCTTTTGATAGGAAGCTAATTCGGGCATCTGAGCCGCCATTACTCCAATTATAGGTAAGGTTAGATCCTCCACCTCCAGATGCGATAATTACCACTTCTCCATCTCTTGCACCATTACAACTTACATCCCGCGTGGAAGCATTCAGGTTAACTTGAGGCGGAGAAGATAAGGTCACTTGCTTAGTGATGGTACATCCATTCCCGTCAACAGCAGTCAGTTCATAATTTCCAGGAACTGCATTTCTTAAATTGGCATCCATGCTGACCATTTGGTTGTTCAGTACCCATTCGTAGGAATAATTACCTGAACCATTAATGGCATTGGCATTTACTATACCGTCATTGGCATCAGGGCAACTTACTGCAAATCCATTAAAATCACTTTGGATATCAACTTCAACATCAAGGCTTGAGCTTGCGAAAATCTCAATCTGCTTAACTAATGTATTTCCTGATGTTTCTGAGACCGAAACGGTATACATACCTGGAGCCAGATTATCGGGGTCTTCATCTTGTGAGATGGTCTGCCCAACAGAATTTTTCCATACATAGGAATAAGGTCCTTCACCTCCATTAACTTCCAGATTGATTGCTCCATTGGCGCTATCCTGACAATCGGCGTTGGAAACAATAGCATTTACAGAAAACATGGTTACTACTATTGGATTTTCCAAAGTAGCAGTACATCCTCTGTCATCAATTACTGTTGGAGTAAATTCACCTGCACATAAATTGATGATATTTGAACCCATATTTGGTGAATTCCATTGGATCGTATATTCTGGTGTTCCTCCAGCAACCATTAATTCAATACTACCCGTACAACCTGGAGATTCTGTATCATGAGTTATTGTACTACCGGTGATTTGAATCGGGTCGGGTTCTTCAATTGTTACAGAACCTTCTATGGTTTCACCATTTGTATCTTCGATAGTATAACCCACTGTCCCTTGTGTCAAGCCCCCTCTTAAAACCAGTCCATTTGTATTAGTGGTAGACATACCATCAGAAAAAGAGATCATATAAGGAGAAAGGCCTCCTGCAATTACTAAAGTTATGGAACCGTCCTCTTCTCCATTACAACTAATATTTTCAAATGAAGGAGTTACAGATAATGGTATTGGCTGATAAAAGACATCTACACATTCCTGGATTTCACAGCCGTTCTGATCTGTAATGGTCACACAATATTCTCCCACTCCTACTTCTGATAATACCTGACTGGTACTACCGTTGTCCCAATTGACATCATAACCAGGAAGTCCTCCTGAAATTATTAAATTAACAGATCCATTCGTATTATCGGGATTTCCAGTAACAGGAATAACATTGGAATTCAAAGCGAGTGCACTAAAGGCGCCTACTTCGAAGGATTGGCTGATAGATATTCCCCTATTGTCCACAACTGTCACGGTATAGGTGCCTACTGCCAAACCGGTAATATCCTGAGTAGCTGCTTCATTATCCCATTCGAAGAAATATGGAGCTTCTCCACCTGCAATTTGCAAAGAGATGCCTCCCGAGCTGGTATCTGCACAGGTATTTAAAATATCTGCGCCAGTAATTTCTAAGATATTATATACATTTATACATCTTTGAATACTGCATCCTCCGTCATTATCTGTCAAAGTAAGGCAATATTCGCCTGTATTTACCAAGCCATTTAAATCTTCAGAATCTGCTGTGAAGCCATCTGGTCCAGTCCAGTTATAGGTCATATTGTTTGAACCTCCTGTCACTTCAATATCAATTCGGCCGAAAGTAACTCCAGGATCAATATCTACAATTTGTACATTGCTTAAATTCAGAGGGCTATTTACTCCTACCTCAATATCAAGAGTAAGTGGACAATTATTGGCATCAGTGATTGCGACTCGATAAATACCATTGGTTAGATCCGTTTGAGCCAATAAATCATCTGTTAAATCATCTGGCCAATCTACATCGTAAACCGGAGAGCCTCCTGTAATATTAAGAGTAATGCTTCCTCCAGTATCTCCCTCACACTGTACAGGAGTTGTAACTGGATTAGCAACCAGGTCTGTAGGCTGATCAAGTATGATCAAATCTGACTCGAGACTACATCCTGCACCATCTGTTATGGTAAATGAATATCCATTACCTGCTGAAAGACCAATCTGAGATGGGCCATCAGCAAGGCCCTGGTTCCAACTAATGGTCAAATCGCCCACACCTCCACTGGCGCTTACATTTATTGCTCCGGTGGAAGCTCCAAAACAGGTTACATCGGTAACTTCAAGGTCATCAATTACAATTGGGTTATTAGGTCCGCCCACTGTAAAGGTTTCGGAATCTGTTAAAGAGGATTCAGTATCTGTGACCGTAACAGTATAAGTGCCGGCAGGAACGTTCATCAAATTTTGAGTTGTTCTATTGTCAAAACTCCATGCAAAAGAATAATTCCCACTTCCTCCCTGGACTTCTATTTCAATAGCACCACCAGGATTATTATTAATTGAGCAGGTAGCATCCGTTATTGTAGCTGGCATAACAATATTGGGAGGCGGAACAGAGGAAAATTCAATAGTACCCTCTCTGCCAAGGAAATCAACACCCGTTTCAGAATCCCCTTCCTTTTTAGTTACTTCAATAGCAGTGGGAGTATCCTGAAAAACTATTTTTGTTGAATCTGTTGTTCCCAATGCCGTAAAGCAAAGGCTAAATACTACCGAACTATCAGCTACGGTAACCCCGGTGATTGCTGGATCGACCCAGGCCAGAGTAATAATTCCATCTGAAGGAGTAGCAAATTGACTGGCATTTAATCCGGTAATTCCAAAATTGGTTACTTCATTAAATTGTAATTCTGAGGCATCATACCCTATAGTAAATTGGATGCCAACCAGATCTGTAAAGTTCTCAGCAATAACATCTACACAAAAATCTGTTCCGGTTGCCACCGTTGTATCTTCTATACTTAAGATTAAAGCATCCTCTGAAACCACATTATCGTCTATTGTCACCACCCCCTTTTTGCTCATAAAGGGCACATTTTCTTCATCCCCATTAGTGATTTCAATATTGGTTGGTGTACTTGAGAAAATAACATCTGTGGTAGTACCGTTATCACCTGTAGCTGTGAAGCAAAGTTCAAATATTGCAGTACCATTATCTAAGGTTACTGGAGTCAGAGCAGGTTCTACCCAAACCATGGTTATTACTCCAGGACTAGTTCCACTAGGACCAGGAGTTCCAAATGCTCCAGCAGTTAAGCCTGATAAATTAAAATTACCAACAGAATTGAACTGCAACTCATCTGGATCATAGTTAATGGTAAACTGCATTCCTATGATATTTTCAAAATCTCTTACGGTAACAGGAATACAAATCTCATTTCCACTTTTTACACTGCCATCACCAATTGCAAGCCTAAATCCCTCTCCTTCTCCATCGCCAATTACCACAGTTGAATTATCTCCTGTAAATGGGACGTTCATTTCATCCCCATCTGTTATCTCAATACTTGTAGGGTTATTTGAAAAGATAACATCAGAAGTAGCACTATTCACCTGAGGGGTAAAACACAATTCAAATATTGCGGTGCCATTATCAAGTGTTACGGCATTTAAGGCTGGTTCTACCCAGGCTAAAGTGATAATTCCGGGAGTTGTTCCATCGGGGCCTGGTGTACCAAAGGCTCCGGCAGTTAAACCCGATAAATTGAAACCACCAACTGATTTAAATTCTAAAATGTTAGGATCATAATTTATGCTGAATTGCATTCCTATGATATTGTTAAAATTTTGTACGGTCACTGGAATACAAATGTCTTCTCCTGGGTTTACGGTTTGATCTACCAGGTTTAGTATAAAGTCAGTTGTATTGCCACCACCATTGTTTCCACCACCATTATTACCACCGCCATTATTACCGCCACCATTATTGCCGCCGCCATCTCCTCCATCACCTACAACAACTGCTCCATCTATGCCCATAAACATGACACTTTGTTCGGAACTATTCGTAATTTCTATTGCTGTTGGAGTAGCGGAGAATACAACATCACTTGTGCTGGCATCTTTTGCAGTAAAGCAAATATCGAAAATGACGGTTCCGTCAGTAAGGGTTACAGCACTTAATGCTGGTTCTACCCAAGCTAAGGTAATTATTCCCGGAGGAGTACCATTAGCCCCAACGGGTCTACCAAATGTGCCTTCGGTGAGGCCCGATAAATTGAGGTTGCTTATAGATTGGAAATCTAGGGCATCGGGATCATAATTTATGCTGAATTGCATTCCGATAAGGTTTTCAAAACCCTGAACGCTTACGGACAAACAAAAATCTTCACCTGGTTGAACGTTCTTGCTTTCGATGGTTAGTTGCAAGCCTTCCATGTTCGCTTCAACCTCTTTTCTTTCTTCATTATGAGCTCCTATTGAAAAGGCAAGGCAAAAGCTCATAATAAAGCTTAATATCAGTTTATTCATCGTATCTCGGAATTTGGGACGTTAAGTAAAAAAATGACTATCCAATAAGTTTTTATAGTGATAAATGTTTATATCTTTTACTTTTATACGGACTAAATATTAATCGGATACAATATTCGCTTACAATAGCGAAAAAATTCGGTATTCCTGCCATCTTTTTTGTGGTATTCAACCAATTATAAGAAAGGACAGGAGTTCTGTACCCTTTATAATCCATTAATTGATAACTAGTAGAGTTGAAATTAATATTGAAAATCCTATAGAAAAGTAAATGGAAATGTCTTTTGACGTGAGGAGCGCACAATGAGGAGAGAAAAAACAAAATGCCTATCACACAATACAGTGGATGGACAATATAAAATAAAGTCAGCAATAGGAATAATATTCCTAATTTCTCTTTCATATCATGGGATTATACGCTCTAGTGTATATGTTCAAGCTCAGCTAATGCTGAAAATGTGTTTACTGACCCGAAGGTAAAAAAAATTTTTAATTGCTTATATATCTATTTCACTTAAGTTAAAAAAAAAGAGAGCAGCCCCCTAAGGGACTACTCTCTTTGTCGGTTATATACCTTACTGTATTTTAATCATTTTCTTAGTAGCAGTGAAGTCACCAGACTCAAGAGTGTAGTACATTACACCAGCTGGAAGATCATTCACATCAACTTTGT
>JANQPA010000055.1 GCA_028285545.1 Saprospiraceae bacterium
CAATATGCCTTCTCCATCTGGATCACTGGCTGTGGCTACTATTGGATCTCCACCTTCTTTGGGCGTAAAAGTCAAAGTCATATTGGTGATGATCTCTTCCTCATTTTCACATGGAGGAGCATTTGGATCAGCTATTATGTTGATGTCCCATTCCAAATCTATATCCGTACCGCCATCATCAACCGTAGAAGTCTCACTCTTAATATCTGGCTGGTGTTTTAACACCACTCTGAATTTACCACTCGTCACCTCACCATCACAGGCTGTCTCCCAATCTGTACTTAAGCCGACTGGCTGATTATTATCGTCAAAATCATTATAATTTACATCATCATCACGGTTGTCCCTATTTCCATCTCCCGCAGGATCTGAAAACAGCCCTTCTGTCCACCCGAAAAAGAACATATGCTCATCGTCCTCTTCCATGATCTCCGTTGTGATATCCTCTCCTTCTATCCTATTCTCTAACGTTATGGCCATCGTATACTCCGTACTTTCATCCAAATCGATCGGTCCATCTACTGCGATTGGCAATATGCCTTCTCCATCTGGATCACTGGCTGTAGCTACTATTGGATCTCCACCTTCTTTAGGCGTAAAGGTTAAGGTCATATTGGTGATGATCTCTTCTTCATTTTCACAGGGGGGTGCATTTGGATCTTCTTGAATATTAACCGTCCAGGTTAGGTCAAAATCTGTAGTACCTGAAAATATAGAAGTAGTATCCGATTTTACACCGGGCTGGTGCTTCAAAACAATTCGAAAATCACCTGATGGTGGATCTTCTCCACAGGAGGCTGTCCAGGTCGTACTGAGTCCAACGTCAAGATTATTATCATCAACATCATTATAAGATACATCGTCATCACGATTGTCTATATTTCCATCTCCTGCGGGACTAGCAATAACATCCTCGTCCCAGCCAAAGAAAAACTGATAATCATTTTTATTTTGTTCAATTTCCTGGCTAAGGTTTGTTCCGGCATCTTTATTCTCTATTAAAATAGTAAGATCATACTCCGTACTTTCTTTTAATTCAATAGCATCAACTACCGCTAACATTTGTGAACCGCTCCCGTCAGGATCTTGAGCAGTAGCAGTGATAACATCTCCACCATTTTTAGGAGTGAAGGTTAAGGTAATATCAGTAATGTCACTAATCAATTCTTGGTTATTAGTTTTTTCGGGACCTATGAAGGTAAGGCTAGCAAAAATACCCGTAAACACTAAGATCTGGTAGAACGCTCCATTCATATTTTGTTATTTATTTTATGAATTTATGAAACAATGTTGCAAAGTAAGGAATATGCAACAGGGTTGCAAACTGAGAGTCAAAAAAAATTATATCTTATAATTAAGTGCCAAAATGAAGTTCCTGCCCAGGTCATCCGCAAAGTATCGCAAGCGGTCAGTATAGTTACGATAACTTACATTGAACAGGTTTTTTACCTGAAAACGCCAACCAAGCTTTTTCCAATTAGCAGACCAGGAAAAATTGGTCATCAAATAGCCTTTAGGAGGTGCCATAATATCAAAATCTGAAGCATTGCCTTTAAACCGATCAATTCCATTTGTATTAGCAAATAAAAATTCATCAACCGTCAATATTCTAGGATGTTGAAACTGTTCAAAAGTGTAAGAAAGAAAAAGCTGAAGATTGTGATCATTAAGACTTTTGATATTGGGTGAAAAGTCGAGCTGATAGCTTATTTTTGCTGGAGGCTGACCAGCGAAGTTATCATTATCTGAAATCTGTTTGGACCAAAGATAACTACCGCGAACGGTTGAAGAAAATAAAGGAGAATGAGTCCATTCGGCAGAGATATCCGTCCCCCAGAATAACGCATCTGTCTGATCATAAATAAAATACACGAAAAATCCTCTAGCTGTCCTGGTTAGACCAGCTGGCTTGGAAAAGATGTAATTTTCAATATAATTAATGTATCCTGTAAACTCTGCCCGAAAATTTTCACGCTGAATTTCATAAGTATTAATCCATTTATAACCCACTTCGGGAGGAACAGCCCGATCATCTTCATCTAAAATCCCTTCAGCAGTAGAAACAATATCAAAATCTTCATTAATGGTATGCCGCCACAAACCATATTCAATAAAGAAAAAGTGTTGACCAAAGCGATATAATTCAGCCACATTGGGTGGACGCCACGCGGTACCGAAATTAGATCTAAAAGAGACCCCAGATTCTAATTCTTTTTTAAATCCAACTGTAGCTGTAATATTTTCATAGAGTATATTATTTCTATAAATGGTATTATCCGGTTCTCTACCCGTAATCTGGGCATCCATATAATCATAGCGAAAACCTAATTCATAAGTGGTATTTCCAGCTTTAAGAGACTCAATAAGGTATATTCCTGCTCTTTTACTATCAAAGTTTGGGATGAAAGGAACCGTTCTTGTACCTGGTTGGTTATCATTGGCTTGCTTAAGCAGCTGTACCCCAATTTTTCCGGATAATGAGCCAATTTGAGGATGCCTCCAATCCAAATCCAAGCTTTCTGTTACTAGTTCTAAATCAATATTGGGAGCATCGCTTCTTCGGACCCCAAACTCACGTCGATGATTTTTTTGATACCCATATTGGACGTTCAAGGCATGTTTTTTTCCTATTAATCTGGCAGATAACTTGTATAAGTCATGCTGAACATCTTGTCTTGGTTGGCCAATATCATAGGAAAAATCTTCCGTATATAATGGTATATCACTATCGATTGCCCTTTGTAAATCTTCCAGATTACCGAATACAGAGCCACTTAAAATGCCTAAATTTTGATCGAAATGACTGTAATAGCCCTCAATATCTAAGTTGGCAAAGGGATGAATTCTAAAAGCGCCATAATAGCTTTTCTCCTCTTTGCCGGTGTTAGTCAGATTATAATTTGGTGCCTGAAGATCTCCTTGCTTTACAAAAGATCCCCCTCCTAATAAACTCAACCACTTAAATCCTTTTTTGAGTTCGAAGGTGCTTTCATAAGAACGTCCATTAGATTTTCCAATTAATTCCAATTCTCCTTGAAGGGGAGTGGACAATTCCATTTTAGGAGGATTTATTAGAATAGCTCCTCCCATTGCATCTGGTCCAAATCTTACAGTAGCGGCCCCTTTTACAACTTCAAGTCCATCAATTAAGGAAGGATCTATTTCAGGGGCGTGGTCGGCTCCCCAATTCTGGAATTCATGCCTAATTCCATTATTAATAATTAAGATTCGATTACTATGAAGGCCATGAATGATTGGTTTAACCACATTTTGGCCTGTACTTAGGGTATTGACTCCTGTAATTTTACTGGCCACATCTCCTAATGATTCAGAGGAAACAGCTGCCAGTTCTTTTGAACTTAAGGATTGGGAGGAGGAGGTCTGGATTTCTAAACCACTAGCCTCTGCCTCCACCACCACACTTTCTAAAACCTGGCTTTCAGAGGCCAGGTAAATTTCAATAAATGGATGATGGAAATCGTGATGATGCTTGATTGTCTTATAGCCTATATAAGAAAATAGTAGATCATATTCTTTTTTACACAAATTTTCAAAAGAAAAGTATCCTTCCTCGTTAGTGGTGACTCCTAATCCTTCTCCTTCAATTTGGATGTTTACAAAGGCAAGTGCTTCCTTATTACTTAAATCAAAAACCTTCCCTTCAATCTTTTCATCACAAACTGATTTGTCTTGCGCACTTAGAATTATGTAATTAGAACATAATATAATGGTAATCAGTAAAATCCGATATATTTTCATTAGCCAGCTAACTATTTATGGGACGAATATAGGGAATCTTTTGCAACAATGTTGCAAAAGCAATTTATTTTGTCTTTAATTTACCTTAAACGAATATGGATTAGCTTATTCCCAACCACTTTCCCACTCGTAAATTTTTACTCTAATTTTGGGGTAATCTTCGGAAGAGGCGATAATATCTTCGATTTGTTGACGCTTGGGCTCAATAATTTTTTGCCAATCGGGAAAGCCAAAAACCCCTTTCTTTAGATTTTTATATTGGAAAAGATGAATATCAATTAGTTCTTCAAGGTTCACATCTAAATAAAAGGCCTCAGAGTCATTATTTACTTTTCGGCTGAATTCGTACTCCTTTTTCAGTTCTCTATAGTTCCACCAATCTGGGGTAATCTCCAGGACAGGATAATCCTTATCGGATTGGAAAAATTCAATTTTTATTTCAAATGCCATGTGAGCCCTAGTTTTTTTCAAAAAAGACTGTCAAGCAGAAAGTTACAAAAAGCCTCGGTCTTTCAAAATATCAAATTATAAAAATTCTGAAGGCTGTACTACTTTGAATTCTGCCGAAAACTCAAATAACATGTCTAAAACCCATTTGTGATTATCTCCTACAATAATTAAAAGCCGGTCCTCTGGCTTATTTTCCATAGCTAATACATTGGCAAACATACGCACATTCCTTTGATACCATCGTCCCAGCCAATCTGGTCCAATCCAGGATTCTTGAATACCGACTTTTACTTCTCGCAAATGCATTCTCTGAACATTGAATCGTTCATTATTAGGTGAGTTTAAGTACTTAATGTATTCATATAAATTGAGTGAGTCACTCAATGCCTGATTGGATTGAAAAATGACGGTCAGTAAGGAATCATATTTATTATAAAAACCATCATCATTTTCCTGTGCATATGCTTCAAATGATGAAAAACTAAAGTCTTCTAATGATCCGATAAACTCAGTTTGATCATCGAAAAGATAGACTTGTTCATGACCCATTTTTTTAGCCAATTGGTATCCCAGCTGATAGCCTTCATTTTCTCGATCATTTATATCAAATTCTCCATCCAGGAATTTTTGATAATTCTGATTGGCCCTTTCAGCATTCCTAGGCTGCCATTCAAGGATAACTTTTGTAGGCTTAAAAACGGCCAGTTTTTCCAATAAACTGTCAATTAAAGATTGATTCCTGTTCTCTAATACTTCATACTGATCAGAATTTCTGAAATGAAAAGTTGCCAAAACCAATATTTCTGTACCAGGAAGATCAAATACCCTCCCTATTGTATTTTCGGTTTGAAAGGAATTTTCCTGTTCAGGGGTGGATGGTTCAGAATTACAAGTTGTCAATAAAATACTCAGTCCCAGTAAGAGAGAAAGTTGTCTTGTCATTTGTGATTAGTTTTTTTTCAAAGACAAGTGGGACGCGAATAGGATGGAGTAGGTTACAACAAGTTAAAAAGCCCGCAAGGCATCTGCATTATTCTGTTGATACGGCAAGCGAATGAAATCCAAAGTACCAGGTTTGACACGGATATAAAAACTATAAGTTCCCCTTGTAGGTTGCCAATTCAGTCCCATTTCCCAGCAGTGGAGGTCTCTGCTAAAGCCTACAGAGGGATAAGTGATGTCTTTTCTGGAAAAATCATAGCCAATATTCCCAATATTAATATTCCAATTCTTGGTCATGCGAATAGAACCTCTCAAATTGATGGAATTGGTGGTGATTCGGAAGGTATCTCTTTGATCACTATTCTGGTCCCAACGGAATGCAATATTATGACTGATGCTAAAATTTTCTAAAAGGCTTAATAAATCTTCTTCCCGTTCCCTGCGGGCCTGGGCAGCACCGGGAGGTCCGTCCTGTGGTCCCCCTACTCTCCTGCCCTCGTCCAGTGGTTCTTCTCGGCCTTGAAATAAGGCCCGAATCTTACTAACTGTTAAGTTGGTGGCAATGCCTACATTTGCGTTTACAAAACGAAGCAACTGTCCTGTCTCATTTATGGCAAATTTATTGATGCGGCGGCCATCCTCATTGAAAGCATAAGGGTCATAGGTAGCACTAAAACGCAAAGTGGTGGTCCCCTTAAAAAAGCGGGTGGCACCCGAAAGACGGATCTGGCTAAACTTTAAAGAATCAGCCGCAAAATTATAATTACCGGAGACATTCAGGTTGTCAAATATCTTCAGTTTTTTATCTATAGAATCTTTTTTAGAGAAATATTTGGCTTCAACGATATTCCGAAAGCTAAAATTCAAAGACATCTGCTCACCCGATTGCCTGGGAGAGCCAAAAACGCCATCTTCAAATATGGAAAAGGTCCGGGTTTGATCCGGAAATCGGCTATCCGTTTGAACTTCCTGAAAATAGCCTCTCCTTTCGCTTAAATAGTCGGGAGAATAGGAAAAGCTTATACTCGGTTTAATGGTATGGCGAATTCCCTTCAGGCCATTACCCCGGAACCGAAGGGTCCCAAATATCTGAGTGGTTAATCCCATGCTGAAGGAGTATTGCCGGTAGGGAGCCCAGGACCAAATGGTATCCCCAATAACAGAACCATAAGTAAGGGTATCTCTAATAAGCTGGGGAGGAAATATACCTTCATCATCGGGAATAGTATCTACTTTCACTAGTGGGGTCGGATCAAACATCTTATTCACCCTCTTCACATTCCAAACTTCCTGATAGGTGATGGATGGGTTAAGGCTAAAGTACTTCAACAACTTAAAAGAAGAGCTGGCCTGAATGTCATGACGTACCCCAATCTTTGCCGTTTCTAGAGTTCTGGCCTGGAAAAAGCTATCTGCCTGCCCACTGAGTTGGTTTCTGGCTTCACCAGTATACCTGACTATGATATTCTCAAACCATTTTTTTTGATTTCCTCCCCCAGATTTACTTTTGAAAGGATAAAGGGTTCCCGTCGAAAAACGAACAACAGGCAGGGTGACATTCATCAAATTACTTCTGGTATTCTGGGTATGGCTAAGGGTGATATTCAGGTTATAGGGTTTGTCTCTCCACTTTTTAGTGAATCCGAAATTGGAATTAAGGGTATTATTTAAAACAAATTCCGCTTCATTATTAACCAGGCTTTGATAATTACCCAAAAACTGCATATTGATTGAACCTCCAAATTTATTGGTTGGATGGGCAGCGGCTGCCTGCTGATGCGACCAGGATAGAGAAATGGAGTTTTGCCTGGAGATGATGCCTTCATTAGATTCAGAACGGCGGCTGTCAAAACCGAAATTAAAGTTTCCGGTATAGGCATATCTCTTGTTATACTGCGAACTTATCTTCGCGCCAAAAGTTCCTTTTAGATAAACATCAGTTCGAAGGGTCAGGTTAATATGTTCACCTAATGGGAAAAACCAACCTATATCTCTTAGACCAAAGCCCCATTGCCGGGAATACTCATAATCACGAGGAAAAAGTAGGCCCGATCTTCTTCCCTTGGTCATTGGGAAAAATCCGAAGGGCAAAACCAATGGAGTTGGCACACCCATAATTTCCAGATTGGAAGGGCCCACCACAATCAATTTATCATTAATTACTTTTTGTTTTCCAGATCTTATTCCAAAATGAGGATGCTCAGCTGTGCAGGTAGTAAAAATGGCGTTTTTATCATAAAAAATATAGGTCTTAGAAGTATCCTCAGGCCCTTGATCGGTGATAAACTTTAATTCACTTCCCTTCACTACTACATCATTCTGTTGGGTGGTTATGTCAAATACCTTTCCTTTGCCGGATTCATAATTATAACGCATCCGATATGCCGTAAAATTTTGCTCACCTTGAGAAAAAGCAGGAATTCCAACTTTATTGCCTAGGCTATCCTCTCGATATTCGGCCATTACTTCACTTTTTTCCAGATCCAACATGATAAAGGCAGCCTCAATATTCAGGTCCTGATATTTTACAGTGGCATCCCCATACAAATACAATTTTTGACCAGTTACATCAGAAATCATGGAATCTTTTGCATTGTATTCCACTCTCGAATCGAGAGCATCTGCAGAGATGGAAATGGTATCTCTAGGAGAAACAAAGCTTAAAGAATCCCGCTGACCAAGTAAGGAATCCAAGTTCAAACGAGTACTGTCAATCAGAGGGGGGATGGTATCTGGAACAGGATTTTGTCCAAAAAGGGTCAAATTTTGTACCAAGAGAACAAGAATTAGGAAAGAATAGCGTTGATTCATCAAATAAAAGCCTATATTTTGCAATAAGTCTAGGCCTGTTAAGTGCTTGACACTCCAGGTTTTATTCTTTTTATTTAAATATGATGAAAACTGATATACTTTATCTCTAATTATCGAGTTCATTGTAACTTTGTAACTTATACTGCGTTTGAAGCAATAAGTATGCGCTTAATACACCAAAGATGACAGCTATTTATTCTGTATTTCAAACGATGATTTTATCGTTTATCCCATTTGCCCCACAAGAGTTTAACACTTCTCTTCTTAAAGAGGGGGCCTTTCAAGCTAAGGTTTGTTTTGAAAATGAAACTTTCTATCATAAAGATGACAAATCTTTAGCATTTGCTGCTCCTATACCACCGACTTCAAAAGATTCTTCCATCAATAAGACTGCAAATATTCAAAAAGAGTCGGACAAAAACGAATATCTTTTAAAAACCATTGTAATTGATGCCGGACATGGAGGGCATGACCCCGGATGTTCTGGAAGCGGATCCAGGGAAAAACACCTGGCCCTGGGTATCGCCAAGAAACTTTCAGCTTATTTAAAGGATCGATTTCCTGATTTGAATATCATGATGACTCGGGATAAGGATGTCTTCATTCCTCTCTATGAAAGAGCCAAAATCGCCAATAGAGCCAATGCCGATCTTTTTATTTCAATTCATTGCAATTATTTTCCCAGCAGCAACAAAGTAAGAGGCACTGAGACTTATGTCATGGGGCTTCATACAGCTGAGCATAATCTCGAAGTTGCCAAACGGGAAAATGCTGCCATTTTATTTGAAGTAGACTATGAAAAGAATTATGATTATGATCCCAATTCTACGGAAGGTCATATCATGTTAAGTATGTTCCAAAATGCATACCTGGACCAAAGTATTTTGTTTGCTGAGATCGTAGAACAAAGTTTTGCCAAAAGAGCAGAAAGAAGAAGTCGGGGAGTTCGCCAGGCCGGGTTTGTTGTTCTCAAAGAAACAGCAATGCCCAGCGTTTTAATTGAATCAGGATACCTAAGTAATTACAAAGAGGAACAATATTTAAAATCCAGCGCAGGCCAAATGCGGATTGCTGTAGCTATTGGCAAAGCTTTTGAGGATTATAAAAAGCTGGTTGAGAATCAAATTGATGCAGAAGACTTTTCACCAGAAATACCCATCATTGCCGATCAGAAGAAACCTGAAGAACCTCCAAAAGAAGTCCCTGTTGTTAATATTCAGACCAATAATAATCCTATGCAGGGTAATTTGATTGCGGTTGATGAACAAAAAGAAAGCGCCAGCACTAAATTAGGAGAAGTGCCCCCTCAGGTAGTTAAAGTTATCGAACAGGAAAACCCAGTTAAATCCACCGATTCCCAGCCCAAAACACCGGAATTTAAACCTGATCTTTCTTCTGGAACAACCAGCCCTACAGCCTCAAAAGGTTCTAATCCTACTACCAAAACAGAGGAAGAGACAGGAACAAAAGAAACTTACCAGTTTTTCGTACAACTGGCAGCTGCTACCCGGCCTATCGACACCAAAAAAGGGGTATGGAAAATGATCAATTATCAAGTTGAAGTAGTGATTGAGGGTCGATTACTAAAATATCGTGCCAGAACAGCTGATAATCTGGAAAAAGCAATTGAAGATAGGGATCACCTCCGACAATTAGGTTTTCCGGATGCTTTCCTCGTGGTATATAAGAACGGTGAAAAGATTCCTATTGAGCAAGTTAGGTAAGGAGGTTTTGTGGTGGCTACTGCCACCACTAATTAATTTAAAACTGTCTTATATAGCTAATCTTTGAAATGGCAGAACGATTCATCCGGTCCAGATCCGAAAAATCATTTTCATTAAATACCAAATAAACGAAAGACAAGGGTTGGAACTCCCAACTCCCTCTCACATTCCATCTCCCAACTTCACCAAATGAATTGTATTGATAAAAGATTGAAAGCTGAAGTCTTGGATTGGCCGCCAATCTTAATCCACCTGTGACCAGATGCGTTTTTAAATCTTGATTTTCCTGGCCTATATCTCTCAAATTATTAAATTCATAATCTGCAGTAAAAGCCATCCTTGGATTAGGGGCAAAACGAAGGCCCGCTATGGTAGTAAACCTACGCCCATCATAAAATTTACCCCAATTTAATCGGCCATTTAATGATAGTTTTTTTGATTCATCCGTATTAAAACGAATGAGTTGCCGAACGTAGAAATAATTGTCTTTTTCAATTTGTAATCCCAGTGGAGCGAAGTCAAAATTGATGTTCTGCCAGGTAGGAGTAAAGGAATATTCAAAAAAACTACCATCCTGGAAAAAGACATAAATCGGAAATATATACAAACTGGCCTGCTGAAAATTTCCAGGACGATCAGCATCGTGGTAATAACTGGCAAACATCCCTGGATCCCAACGTCTGATCCATTTAATATTTTTGGGCCGCCAAATCCAGTATCCTCCTGGATTATGCCAAAGCACATTTTTTTGAATGACAAAGCCCATATCAGGGTTATAATCTTTATTAATAATACCGGTCACCCAGCCGAAATAATGATTATTGGTAGTATTTCCAGCAAATATACGCCCGGCGAATCCATTTTGATTGGATTCAAAATCCCGGGATGCACTTAGAATATAGGCAATGGACCATTCACTTTTTGGTCGAATCAGCCCATCAATAGTAAACGTAGTGTTATTTTTTTGATCTAAATTTAACTCATCAGAGGTTTCATCTCTGCGATGGGTCAACATCACACCAATGTTATTTTCTTTTCCATAATTTTTTAAATACCGCAACACGCCAAAACTAGCACCGGCAGTATTCTCCGACTCTCTTTGATGAATATACAAACCCGCAAAAGCTTTCTTTTCGTCTCTCTGTGTGAACCGAAAGCCAGCATCTATAGGGGCAGGAGCAGCATTAAAATCACCTTGAAGACCTATCCTTCGGCTAAAAAAGGGGCGAATATCTGTTTGCAAACCGCCAGCCCATATGCCCGAGTTTTCCAGAAAAAACTGCCTTCTTTCCGGGAAAAAAATATTAAATCGTTCAAGGTTATTTACGGCTCGATCTACCTCAGCCTGCGCAAAATCCGTATTAAAGGTTAGATCCACTACAGTATTAGGATTGACGGCCCACTTCACATCTCCACCTATTTTCAAATTAGTGCTGCTATTGCTCACATCCCCTTGTTTATTTTCATCTAATTGAAAAAGGGTATAGGGCTCTATGCGAATATTTGAAGATGCCGGCGGCAATTCAAGTCCCTTCAATTGGGCCGCATAAGTCATTCTGTATGGAGTAAAAGATTGAGGAATGGGAGGAAAAATAGTCTGCTCATTGTCTCTTCTGGCATATCGCACCAATGTAATTCCCCAACTTATCGAATCCGCCTCCGGGATTTTATCATAGCGCAATGATTTGAATGGTATAGAAAATTCCCCATAATAACCTTTATCAGTTCGGCGTGTTCTAACTTTCCATAAGGTGTTCCATCCATTATCATAAACATTGCCATTGAAATTTTGAAAATCCCGTTGGTTTCCATAGGGTGTAGTTTGAAAGGCGACACAGTATTGTTTGAGATTCTGGGGGTCAAGAGCTATACCAAAAATATCGTTCTCTCCCCACTCAAAATCCCTCCTCAAATCCTGAATACGTATTCCCTTGACGCCAAGTGAGTCTTTACAAAAAAAGCCTACGTACAGATTTTTTTTATCGAAAAGCACCTGAACTTCCGTTTCGTACTGATAATCTCCTCCCTGCCTGGGTTCTTTTCTAAAAAAATTTTTGACTACCGGTGCCCTTAACCAGGCTTCTTCATCAAGAATTCCATCTACCTGTATTTCAGAGGTAGTTTTAATAGCCTGTACTACTTGAGGGGTATCAGGTGGTGGAAAGTTGCCTTCGAGGTTTAATTGGCCATAAATGGGGAGGTATGTTAATAGGAAAAACAGCAGAAACTTGGGCTTCATGGCTTGTCGATTTAGTCAAGGGTGATTATTTATTTTAAATAAGGAAAACTTCCTAATGCAACTAAATCGCAAAATAAAAACTCTGTGCAAATTGCACAACAATGTTGTATAAAATCACAAATGTTCCTTTCCCCAACATGAACCTCGATCTAATCGAACTTCCCTGAGCCGTTTAACAGTTTGAAATAAAAGAAGGGAATCCTTCAATAGGCAAGCAGCTCATCATTACATTTTTATGGACACAACATCTGTTTCCAATTGATCATATTGATGAAAAATAAGCTGTTTATTTTCAGGATGAATACTGAAGATAATTTTTTCGAAAAATTGACCAGCTTCCATTGATTTCAGCAAACTTAAATTTCCTGAGTGCAGGTCCAGATTCATCAGAATGGGGGCACTATTTTTTCTGGTAATAAAATAAAGTTTGCCTTTCAAGATCATCCAATTATCCAAATCATTTTTATCTATAATTCCATGGATTACTTGCTCTGTACTCTTTGAAAGATCCCTCTTTTTAAGCCCTACATCTCCTCTACTATAATATAATTGATTCCTTTCCAGGTCAATTTGAGCAAAATCAATTAAGAATGGTAGTTGAACAATTGTGGAAATGTCTCCTTCATCAATGGGTATTTGGTGGATAGAAGATTTTCCAGAATCCTTCAATAATACATACAAGGCCTCTCCATTACGATCCCACTGCAATAAATTGCTATAATTTAAATCTGGTTCCAGTAACTGAATTTTTTTCTGATCTAAATCATAAACTAGAAACTTGGATTGGCCTTCCTTTTCAATTAAAAAGGCAAAAGCTTTTGAATTTGGTGCCCATCTGACCGGGCTCAGTAGAGGAATGGAGTCATTACGCTGAATTGCATATTCACTTCCAGTCTTATTATCCTTTAGGCAGTGTTCAATTTGATCATTGGTTTCTCTTAAAAAACTAATAAATTGACCATCAGGAGATAAGGAAGGATTCCACTCCATTCGATTGGTATTGACCAGAGGAGTAATCGTATCGTTTTCTAAATTGAGTGCCCAAATATTGGCATCAATCTGCTTGCTAATCCCGCTCAAAATTTTTTGGGATGGCGAATAATGGATATGGGCCAGATTATCAACGCCTAAAAATTCTAGCTTCCTTTTATTCAAGTAATAGAGATACAGCTTTCCCTCATCATCACTGATCAAAATTTGGTTTCCACTTTTCCAGCTTAGGTTGTTGATGTTGATTTCAGCAGGTATAACTTTTTCTTTTTCGGGAAAAAAATCGAGGATTCTAATATTATTTTTTTTCCCAGGATCAGAAGTGGCTATCAATAATTCACCATCAGAGTTATAAGCGGGACGGCCTTTAATTCTGGCATAAGATTTTATTAATTCATTTTCCTTTTTGTGGAAATCATACCGGTACAATAAATCGGGTTTCTCATTATTTTTATGAATATTAATTAAATTTTTTCCGTCTTCAGACCAGCTTAAGTTAATAGAATATAATGGATTGCAACTTATCAAGCTTTTAACATTATTGGTCTTTAAATCCATCAAAACAACCCAGGCCAGTCCTCTGTAGTGCTGAACGAAGGCAATGGAATCTCCTGAAGGAGCCCATACCGCTTCCATGCAATCTCCTTCGACCGTCCTGGTAAGGTTTTCGGTAGTATTACTACTCAAATCCTGTAATATAATGTCGAAGAATTTTTCCGTTGATTTTCTTTGAGAATACAATAGAAACTTCCCGTCTTTTGATAAGTAGGGAGTCAGTTCCAAGCCCTTTTCATGGGTCAGATAGGTTAATTCTAATGGAGTTAAAGTCGAATTAGGCCTGTCCAGAAAAAATACGGTTAAAGAAATTATTATGACCAATAAAGAAAGTCCTGCAAATAAAAGTCTGTTTTTGGTTTTACTTTTAAGGGGAGAGACAGTGTCGTCAATCGCAAAATTCCCAATAGTGCCAACAAAAGAATATCCTTTTTTGGGATGAGTTTTGATAAGGTTATTAGTCTCTCCTAATTCTTTAAAAGCCTTCCTTAGTCGAGAAACTGCTAAAGTAACAACCTCCTCCGAAGCATAGGGATTACCCCAAACTTTCTCTAGTAGAATCCGCTTTTGAATAATTTCTCCTGCTTGATCAAATAAGATTAAAAGCAATGCCATTAACCTGGGCTCAACAGAAATTTGCATCACTGGATTGGATAAAGAAGAAATTAAGTTTTTATGGACTTCTACCTTAATATCTCCATTAATAATAAATATCTCTCCCTGTATTGGTTTCATTTTATTCATAAAAAAAACGACTAAAGCATCATTCTACAGGAATCTATAGCTTTTTATGATTTCCTTGACCACTGAAATAAGTAATAATCCAATAATTTCAAAAATAAACTTAATTAAATGTTACCGAACAAGCACTCAACTGTTATTTTAAAAATCTTATATCCCACGAGAAATAGTATGTATAGAATACTGTTTTCTTTGCTTGTATCTTTCTTATTGCAAGCATCCATTTTTGCTCAAACACCATTGAAGGATCAAGCCATTACTTTTAATAATGATAGCACTCAACTGAAAGGATGGTTAAACCTCCCAGATGGGGAAGGCCCCTTCCCTCTTGTAATTCTAATTCAGGGTTCTGACAGCCAACCTGTTCGTCAGGTAGGGTATTATCGGATGATGGCCTCCCATTTTATATCGAAAGGAATTGCTGTTTTTTATTATGATAAGCGTGGAGTAGGTGCCTCTCATGGTGATCACCAATGGGCCACATTACACATATTGGCCGCTGATGTTGCAGGAGCTGTCCAAAAATTAAAAACCCACAATCAAATAAATCCAGATCAGATTGGCGTTTGGGGAATCAGCCAGGGAGGATGGATAGGTCCATTGGCTGCTTCTTTATCTTCCGACATTTCTTTCGTGGCCATGACTTCGGGAGCGCTTGTTAGCCCACATCAGCAAAAACTATTTGATTACCACAATAATTCATTTATTAGAGGAGGTCTAAACAAAAATCAGGCCCAAAAGGCAGTTCAATTACTGGACAAGATCCTGACTTATTATGAAGTGCCATCGGAAAATAATAGAGAAATAGCCCAAAGCTTATTAGATGAGGCGGTTGCCCAAGCCTGGATTGAAAAGACGGGCTTACTCAAAAATGAACTAAGAGGCATTAAAAATCACCAAATTTGGACGGTCGATCAAATAGGACAACTTAGGAAACAAGTATCTGTATTTAATTGGTATGCAAAGGTAAATAATTACGATCCCTTGCCAACTATCCAAAACTTGGATCTACCCATTTTGGCCATTTATGGAAATAAAGACAGTATTGTAGACATAAAGGGATCGATCAGTCTGATAAAGAAACTAAATAAAGAAAGCCAAAACGCTCCAATCGTAATTAAAGTAATAGAAGATGCTCCACATAGCATTTCCAGAAGGGATGATAATGGCCAATTGATATTTTTTGAGGGTTATTTGGAGACTCTTTCTTCCTGGATTTTAAATCAAGTCCAATAATCATCTGACAAATGTTATCAACATTAAAATGCTAAATCACGAAATGGAAAAAATGAAGATCTTACTATTTTCTCTTTTTACCATTTTTACCATCAGTCCAGTTTGCCTTTTGGGTCAAAAGGAGGTTCCACCAAATGACATTCTGAAGCTTATCGAAGGCTCTTTTGATTGGGAGATGATTCGGTCTTCAGACAGCACTCTTTTAAGAAAGGGTAAACGTACATCACAATCACATTTCCAGGGAGCCTTTCTTTTCCATGAATCATTTGAGAATAGTCCCCTACAGCAAATAGGTGCCCTAGGTTTTGATCACCAATCAAAACGATTCTTCCTCATGGGTTTTCATAATGAGCAGCAAGGTCCCTATTTGATATGGGGAGAGGTTGTTTCTGAGGTTCGGCCAATCACTATTCAATTTGAAGAAACCAAAGAAAGAAGGGTGGAATTGAGAATTTACAATAGGACTGAACATCACTGGCAAGGGTATCAATTAGTTAATGCTGAATGGAAGGCTTTGGATTTAATAATCAAGTTTAAGGCAAAATAGATTAAAGTAGAAAGTAGAAAGACTTTAGAGATTACTAAGCCCGAAATGAAATGTAGGGATTGGTAAGCTTTTCTTTTACATCGACAATATGGATGGCGCGGCTTTGCACTACCTTTTCTTCAAAAAGATCATTCTGACTGGCAGGCAAGTCTAAATATCTGCTTAATGTGGGGGATCTGGCATTTTCCCGCTTTATTTGCAAGTGGATTCTTAAAGACAGGAATCCAAATCTTGCTGGAAGCTTAATATATTTTCGCAAAGATTTTTCCAAATAAAACCTCTTATTACCAGGTTTTCAAGCCATTTTAGCCTTGAAAATCTGATTCCTCTTACAACTCCTATCTTTTTCAAGCGTTCTATAAAAAGTTTATTTACCTTTGCATCTCTGAAAAAAAGGATACTTATCAAATATGTCAAACGAAGTCAAAGTTGCTATACTAGCCATTGCCGCCATAGGATTATCCTACTGGGGCTATAAATTTATTGTTGGAAAGAATATTCTGAAAAAATCAAATGTATATTACGTTGCTTACGACAATGTAGGAGGAATGAAACCTTCTATTCCTGTACAAATTCGCGGTTTTGATGTAGGCTTTGTTTCAGATATCCAGCTTTCAGAGGATTATCAAAAAGTGATTGTGAGTCTGGACCTCCGAAAAGACATCAAAATCAGTCCCAATTCAACTGCTGCCATTCTTGCTGATGGTTTTATGGGGGGCAAGGTGATTGAACTTCTGGATAGTGATTGCGCTAGTGGAAATTGCGCAGAAAGTGGCAGCTACATTAATGGCCGAATGGTTGGATTGATGGGTTCTATGGTTAGTGAAAATGAATTCGAAGGATATTTCAAAATTGTAGAAGAAGGCTTGAGCAATTTAATCGATACCATCAATAATAAATTGTTGAGAGATGATGCCAACTCCCCCATCGCCCAAATGGTAGCCAATCTGGAAAAGACGATGGCGAATATGGAATCCAGTACCCGTCAGCTGGATGGTTTAATGCGCAGATCATCTGATGATCTTTCAGGTACCATGGCCAATTTTAAATCCATCTCTGACAACCTGGAGAAAAATAACGAAACCATTTCTCGTATTCTTGAGAACGCTGATAAGATGACGACCCAATTATCCGGAGAGGAACTTTCAGCTTTGATGACTCAAACCAAGGGAGCAATTGACAATCTTCAAACTACTTTATCCTCTGCCAATTCAGCCCTAAGCGATGTATCAGCCATTACCGGGCGACTAAAAAATGGTGAAGGAACTTTAGGCAAGCTCTTGTATGATGAACAATTGTATCAACAGCTATCTGTTCTAAGTACCAGTCTCGATACCTTATTAGTCGATCTTGAGGAACGTCCTTATCGCTATATTCCTCTAAAAGGAAGGAAAAGAGTAAAGAGATATGATCGGCTTGATGAAAAGGAAAATGCAAAAAACTAATGTCAAACTGTTTTTGTCCTCGTTCCATTAGAGAATTGTCAAATAACTAATGTTGCGATACACTTTGAAGGAAGAATGTAAAAAGTAGAAGGTAGAAGGTAGAAGGTAGAAAGAATTTTAACTTTTTACCAAAAATATAAGCCATTTATGAAGAGTAAAGATATTTGTCTTTCTACTTTTGTCTTTATACCTCACAACTGGGCCAAAAAGTTTCAAATGTCTGATGGAATTAGAAATCAATATAGCGATTTAGGTGTCGAAGGTTTCTACTGCAAAGAGGGAGCTAATTATTCCAATCCCCACTTTTCTCAGGTTGAAGAATTGCTTCAAAAAAATGAACATCGCATAGATTATTCCCAGGTGCTGGATTTTTGCTGTGGATCTGGAGAGGTCAGTTTTGTGCTAGAACAAATGGGCTATTTAAAAACCATAGCCAGTGATCCCTTTACCCAAGAGGCCTATAAGCAAAGAATGGGTAAAAAATGCCAATCCTGGACTTTCGAAGATATTGTAAAGGGAAAATTGGTGGGCACCTACTCAGCCGTTGTTTGTAGTTTTGCCATGCATCTTTGTGCCGACGATTTGTTATTCCCTTTATCTTATCAATTATTTCAACATACTCCACACTTAATTATTATCACTCCGCATAAAAGACCTGAGTTAGAGAAATTAGAAGGGATTCATCTAGATTTTGAAGATTTTTGTCTGACGGATAGAGGGAAAAAAGTTAGATTACGAGCTTTTAGGTCTACATTCTAAATTACATTAACCTCTCTTTCTAATTGAATACCAAAGGTATCCCTAACGGCCTTTTCAATTTTCTCGGCCCAGGCAATCACCTCCTGGCCACTAGCTCCACCAAAATTTACGATGACCAGGGCCTGCTTTTCATAGCAACCAACAGCTCCTTTTTTACGCCCTTTGAACCCACACTTTTCAATCAACCAACCGGCTGGAATCTTAACCATATCGCCTGCAGGGTAATAAATTATTTCCGGAAACTTTAATTGAAGAGCTGAAAATTCAGTCTTATGGATCAGTGGATTTTTAAAAAAACTACCTGCATTACCAATCATTTGAGGATCTGGTAATTTAGCAGTACGGATCGCTATTACTGCCTCACTGACCTCCCTGATACCCGGAGCCTTTATCTGTTTAGCATCCAGTATATCAGCAATAGCTCCATAACTGGTATTTAGAACGTGATTTTCGCTTAATGTTAGACGAACTTTAGTAATAAAATATCTTCCTTTATTTTTTTTAAAAAAACTGCTGCGGTAAGAAAATTCACAATCCTCCCTGGAGAAGGTACAGTGCTTATTTTCTAATAAATCGACGGCATCCAAACTATGAAAAACATCTTTTAACTCTACACCGTAAGCTCCTATATTCTGAATGGGTGCAGCACCCACCGTTCCGGGAATTAAGGAAAGATTTTCTATTCCTCCTAAATTCTGGTCTAGTGTCCACAAGACTAAATCATGCCAATTTTCGCCTCCCCCAACTTCGATTATGGCCTTCTCATTGTTTATTTCTATGATTTTTTTTCCCAGGATGTTATTTTTAAATACTCGCTTAAGAGTATTTCCTGAAAATAAAATATTACTACCTCCACCAAGAATCAGATCAGGCATCTGGCCATCTGACAAAAGAGAAATTAATTCTTCGTGATGATTAATCAAGATAAAATTCTCTGCAAATGCTTCAAGACCAAAAGTGTTGTAGTTTTTAAGGGAGAAGGCCTTTCTTTTCATCCTATGATTCGATTGCATTTAGTCCTTCATTAATTAAGCTTGGCTGGATAAAATCTATTCCCCAAAGTCCCTTTTTAACCGGAATTAAGATTAAATCTCCTTCTTCATAACCTGGAAAGAACTCTTTTTTAAGGCTTATTCTCATTAACCTGGCTTCATAATAAAAAAACAGATAGTAGCCGGTAGGCATTTGACTTTCCCCCTTTATAGCTCCAAAACGGCTGGAATAAAAGGGTTGTTCTCTTACAAATTCGACTTCTTCATAACTAGGTTTACCGAAAATAAATAATCGATTTGACAAACTAGCCAATAGTGGAGCTACCACTAAAAAACCAAATAAGCAGGCCATTACTGTTTGCATCCGAATCACCGGATCTACTTTGTCCTTTTGAAGATACAAGCCTAATAAAAGACCTATTCCCCCTCCAATACAAACAGCTGGAACAACCAGGCGCTTAGCGTTTAAAGTAAGATTAAAGTGTTTGAACTCCATTACATAAATCAGAATGAAGAGAAAAAATAAAACCGTTAGCATGACAGCTTTCCAAAAGCTAGGGTCTTTAAGAATTTTTTTTATCATTCAGCAAATTTCCTTATAAGGCATTATTTTCAAATTGAAGTTTTGCAAGTGAATTATATAAGCCTTTTTCCTTAGTAGATAATTCTTCGTGTGTTCCTTGTTCAACAATAACTCCATCGTCAATTACATAGATACAGTCAACATTCCGAATGGTCGCCAGGCGGTGAGCAATAATAATAGCTGTGCGGCCTTCCATTAAATTATCAAGAGCTTCCTGGACCAGCTTTTCAGATTCAGCATCCAACGAGGAAGTAGCTTCATCTAATAATAAAATAGCAGGGTCTCTGAGAATCGCTCTGGCAATGGCCACTCTCTGACGTTGGCCACCTGACAATTTTATTCCTCTGTCACCAACTATGGTTTCAAGTCCTTCTGGAAAAGAAGTGATAAATTCCCAGGCATTGGCCTGTTTAGCGGCATCAATAATTTCTTCTTCCGTAGCCTCAGGGTTACCGTAGAGAATATTCTCACGAATTGTTCCGCCAAAAAGGATTACTTCCTGTGGCACAGTTCCAATATTCAATCGGTATTTGGATAAATCATAATCATACACTGATTGCCCATCTACCAAAATTTCGCCTTTGTCAATTTGATAAAATTGTAATAAAAGCTGAATAATGGTGGATTTACCTGCTCCACTGCCTCCTACTAGAGCCACTTTTTGTCCAGCCCGGATATTTAGATCTATGCCTCTGAGAACTTCTACATCTTTCCTGGATGGATAAGCAAATTCCACACCTCGATAACTAATTTCACCATAAAATCTTTCTTCCGGAAGCAATTCTGGCCTTTCGGCATTCACTTCTGTATCTCTTTGTAAAATATCCTGCACTCGTTCTGTAGCTCCCATTGCGGAGGTAAGGGCAGTATATAAATTACCTATGCCACCAATGGCCCCACCTATAATTCCTGTATAAAGAATGAAAGAAAAAAGGTCACCTACAGGGATTTCACCTGCTTCCACCATCTTGGCACCTCTCCACAAAATGAAGAATATAGCTCCAAATAAAATGGTTATGATGAAAATAAAAAACAGGCCGCGCAATCGGGCAAAGCGTAGAGATATTTTGACTACTTTATCCACTGACTTGCCATATCTCATAGCTTCTAACCATTCATTGGCAAAAGATTTAACCACACTAAAAGATTGAAAAGTTTCCTCCACGATGGTATTGGTTTCGGCAAGGCTATCTTGTCTTTTCCTGGAAATTTTACGGATGTATCTCCCAAAAACAAAAGCCACCACCACTACAATGGGGAAGGTTAACAACATGATCAATGAAAGGCGTGGAGTCAACCAGGCTATGATGGCAATTCCAGATATTAAAACCACCAACTGGCGTACAAATTCAGCCAGCGTAATCGAAAAAGCATTTTGCAATTGCTCCACATCTGTGGTTATTCGGCTGGTCAATTCTCCGATTCGTCTGGATTCAAAAAAGGGAATGTCCTGGGTTATCAATTGTTTGTAGACGGCTTTTCTGACATCCGCCATGCCTTTTTCACTAACCCTTGCAAATAGTACCGTACGCAGATAGGAAAACACACCTTGTACAACGAGAAGCACCAAAAAAAGTATGCCAAACTGTTCAATGCTAATATTTTCAAATCTAGGTTCACCATTGGCTGTATTGGCCATCTCGCCAGCAGCACCTGGGAAAATCATAAAGGTCAGACTGGATAAAACCAATAGGCTTAACCCGGCAATAAAAGACCCCATATAAGGCTTTATAAACCGAAAAATACCAATGGCCGATCTGATTTTTTCTTTAGTTAGGCGAGTGTCTTCCTTTTTAATATTCCGGTTTCTTCTCATTCCCATTATAACAACATTTAAAAGTTTTTTCCTTTTAGTCTATTGAATGAATGCTTAACAAATTTAAGTTGCTATTGGTTGCCAATGGCCAACAGCATCCTATAATTGTATTTATTTGCGATCAAACTACAAAGCTACGTTTCTATTTGTTTAGAAAACTACTCCTATTGTCAAATTTCAGTCTATATCCCTTCTTTTGTTAATTTATTCTATCAACTCTAAGGAAATAGTATTTAATTGCTATTTTCCGACCACAAATTTAAAAAAGTGAGAACAGATTCAATTTTTTTTATTTGGCATCGTTAAAAGGTTAGTTTTGCAGCTTGAAAATTTCTCCACCATCTCCCATAATCAGTAATTAGCATGAGGTATCCCCGGATATATGCCTTGAAAACTATTGTATGATGAAAATTCTAAAAACTACCAAAATGAAAAAACTTGTATTACTACTGCTTTTATGTTTTAGTACCCTGAGCATCGCATTTGCCCAAAGATTAGAAGTAGGGGTTATGGGAGGATATACAGTTTACAGTGGAGATTTATCTCGTAATGAGTTTGGTTTGTATTTTGATGATGCCGGATTGGCTTATGGCCTTTTTGCTCGTTATGATATCATTAAAATGGTAAGTGCAAAATTATCCATTAATTATGCCAATGTAGCAGGTGATGATGCCAATGGTTCCAACCCACAGCGAGATCTTAACTTTAAAACCGATTTGTTCGAGATCAGTTTGGTAGGAGAAATAAATTTGTATGGGGTTTCTCAGCAACAGGATAATTTTCTTTTTGTTCCCTATCTTTTTGGCGGAATAGGCATTTTTAATTACAATCCGGAAGGGAGGTTTGAAGACACTTTTGTTGAATTACAACCATTGGGAACAGAAGGTCAGGGACTACCTGGATATGAAGCTCCTTATCAGTTGACTCAACTGATGGTTCCTCTTGGTATCGGTGCCAAAATGTCCTTTAATAATAAAATTACTGTCGGCCTCGAAATTGGTGCCCGAAAATTATTTACCGATCATTTTGATGACATTTCCTCAGCTGAAGTAAATTATAGAGATATTCTTAGAGGCAATGGTACCCTGGCGGCCCAGTTAAGTAATAAAGAGATTGATCCAAATACCGAGGTAGATGTGACTTATACCCGCGGTGGTGATGCCAATGACTGGTATTTTGTGAGTGGTATTAGTATAGCTTTTCGTCTTAATTCTGGTTCCAGAGGAGGTACTCCTTTGGATTGTTTTAGAGGATTTTAAAAAAAAAATTCTGAAAAAAAACCAAATTATTCCAAGTGTGTTATCTTTAGGTTAAATTAATGTGTAACTCACATTGGATACTATGAAAACTGTCCTTGTACTTTGTTCAGGAAATTCTATTCGAAGTCAACTTGCCGAAGGCTACCTTAAGTTTTATTCTTCTCAACATATTTCCATATCGAGTGCTGGTTTGCTTGAAAAAGAAATTAACCCCTACACTTTAATGGTAATGGAAGAAGACAATCTGGACATTTCTGATCATCACGCCAAAAATGTTAAATCTCTTAAAAATAAAAGATATGATCTTTTAATCACCGTATGTGATGAAGCAAAAGATCAACTCCCCCGTTCCATCAAAAAGAAAAAACACATCCATCTGAGTATTCCCGATCCTGATAAATTTGAAGGCACCCCAGAAGAGATACTTGAATATTTTAGAATAATCAGAGATTGGATCAAAAAGGAAATGATCTTTTTAGTAGGAGAACACTTAGGATCCGGCACACCTGCTATTTATAATTGATTCCCTCAGTTTTTTAATTTTCTTTCCTGTTCTTCGTGGAAAATCTTATTTTGCGATCCGCAATTAATTGGGCTATAGTTATAGGAGCAAGTAAGCACTGAGTTGTCAGTTATTAGTTGTTGGTTGATAGTTGTTGGTTGAATGTCTATAAAAACCCTACAAACAACTGACAACTTCTAACCAACAACCAACAACTATCAACTATCAACTGTCAACTGTCAACTGTCAACTAAAAACATAATGGAAAAATTTGAACACGTCCAAAGAGACCTTAGCTGGCTAGCCTTTAATCATCGCGTATTACAAGAAGCAAAAGACGAAAATGTTCCTCTTTATGAACGCATAAAGTTCTTAGCGATTTATAGTTCTAACCTGGATGAATTTTTTAGAGTCAGAGTAGCCTCTCTTCGATCCTTCAAACAACTGAAAAAGAAAGATCAAAAAGAACTGCTTGACATAAAACCGAAAAAACAATTAAAAGAGATTCGAAAAATTGTCCAACAACAGCAATCTGAATTTGGAGCAATTTTCAGAGGACAAATTCTCCCTCAGTTAAAAGAAAATCAAATTTTCTTATTGGATGAACAAGCTTATTCTGAAGACCATAAACAATTTGTGAAACAATATTTTTCAGAAAACATAAAAGACTGTTTAAAACCTGTTATTTTTTTTGATGAAGATCAAGCCCCTCCTTTTTTAAAAAACAAGGGATTGTATTTTATCATTAGTCTGAAGAATAGTTCTTCTCTTGCCTTGGTCGAACTTCCTTCTGAAGAATGCAAGCGCTTTGTGACCCTTCCTCCAAAATATGGTCAGTATTTCATTACCTTTTCAGATGACATTTTGCGTTTCCACCTGGAAGAAATTGTTGGGCAGGAGATCTTAGCTGCTTATGCTGTAAAGGTATCCAGAGATGCAGAATTATATATTGAAGATGAATTCGCTGGTGATCTTATAGAAAAAATTCGATCTAGTCTTGATGAACGCAATATTGGGCTTCCCACTCGCTTTTTATTTGATAGTAGTATGAGTTCAGAAATATTGGAACGCATAAAGGTCATATTTAACCTTAAAAAGGATGATTTGATTCCTGGTGCCAGGTATCATAACTTCAATGACTTCTTTGGTTTCCCAGATCCTACTGATTCCTCAGCCTTTCATGATGAGCCCTGTCCTCCTCTTGTTCATATTGAACTGGAATCTTGCTCTTCCATAATAAGTTTATTGGGTGAAAAAGATGTGATGCTGCACTTTCCTTATCATCAATACAAATATGTTCCTCAAATGATAAAGGAAGCAGCTAATGACCCCCAGGTCGAAAACATTAAAATTACCCTTTATCGAGTAGCCTCCAAATCAGATGTAGTTCTGGCCTTGCTGGAAGCTCTGGAAAAGGGGAAATCAGTTACTGCCTTTATAGAGGCCAAAGCACGTTTTGATGAGGCATCAAATCTATACTGGGGTGACCGATTAATGGAAGCTGGTGGAAAGGTTCTATATAGTTATCCTGGAATAAAAGTGCACTCTAAATTATTACTCGTTCAAAGGCGCGAGGAGGACGAGTTACGTAATTATGCCTATCTAGGTACCGGTAATTTTAATGAGAAAACAGCCAAACTGTATGGTGATCATGCATTATTAACCTCTGATCCAAGGTTGGCAAATGAGGTAACACAGGTTTTTGATCTGCTGGAAAGAAAAATAATTATCCCAAAGAGCAAGCACATCATGATTTCGCCCTTTTCTACCCGGCAAAGATTTACCCAATTAATTGAAAAAGAAATTAGCAATTGTCGACAAGGCAAGCCCGCCTATATGATTCTCAAGATGAATAGTCTTGAAGATACCGAAATGATTAATCACCTGTATAGAGCTAGTCAGGCCGGAGTCAAAATTCAATTAATTGTGCGTGGCATTTGCTGTTTAATTCCAGGTATTGAGGGGATGAGTGAAAACATAGAAGCAAGCAGCATAATTGATCGTTTCTTGGAACATGCTAGAGTTTATATTTTTGCCAACGGAGGGAAAGAAATCATGTATACCGCATCAGCTGACTGGATGGGCAGAAATCTTGACCGACGAATCGAAGTCGTCATGCCTATCTACGATCCAGACATTTTTCAAGAAATTCGAAACATCATAAATTTACAACTCCAGGATAACACCAAAGCCAGATGGATTACCGAACAGCAGGATAACCCTTATAAAGAGGATCTCGAGGGAGATGTAAAGATTCGGGCACAAATGAAAACTTACCAATTATTAAAAGAATAGCAATGACAATGACAATGTCAATGTCAATGTCAATAGCAATGTCAATTTCAATTTCAATACTTAACAATTGCTATTGACATTGCTATTGCTATTGAAATTTTGTCTAAAATTATTAGTTCCCAATCGACTATTCTATATTTGCTGAGTTAGAGGGTTTTGGATTTATATAAGCGATATATGAAAGAAATTTATGAGTCGCTCTATTTAGGTTTATCAATGAACCTCAACTATTAAAAATCAGACTATGGTTAAAGAAGTAAATAAAATAAGAGACTGGGTATTCAAAAAAGTTCATACCAGCAATTTGGTTTATAATACCTGTTGGGAAGATCCAAGGTGTGACAGGGAGTTATTATCCTTTGATTCTTCAAGTGATATCGTAATGATTACCAGCGCGGGCTGTAATGCTTTGGATTACTTAATGGATAATCCTAATTCCATTAACTGCATTGATATGAATCCACGGCAAAATGCCCTATTACAACTTAAATTAAAAAGCTTTCAGCATACAAGTTATAAAGATCTTTTTAAACTTTTCGGTGAAGGAGTTCACAAAGATATAAAAGGGGTTTACCAGAATAAACTTCGTCCAAATTTACCGGAATTTGCCAAAGAATATTGGGATCAAAATCTTAATTTTTTTAATGGCAAAGGACCACGTAAAACCTTTTATCACTATGGTACCTCCGGAACCTTTGCATGGATAGCTAATAAATATTTAAAGGCCCAAAAGGATTTATACAAAACCATCCGAAAACTTTTTGAGGCTGATTCTCTGGAAGAGCAAAATAAATTATATTATCAGATCGAAGATAGTCTGATGAATAAGATGGTAGAGTGGCTGTTGAACCGGCATATAACCATGTGTTTGTTAGGAGTACCGAGGAGTCAGCAGGAGTTGTTTGTTGAAAAGTATGATCGTGGAGCCTTGGGTTTCATTCAGGAATGCCTTCGCAATGTATTTACCAAATTGCCCATTTCCGAAAATTACTTTTGGAAACTCTATATGGATGGCCATTACACCAAAGATTGCTGCCCCAATTATCTGAAGGCCGAAAACTTTGAAGATTATCAAAATAAAGTACAAAAAATACAGACTCATAATAATACCATAAGTGGTTTTTTGAAAGAAAACCCAGGTCAGTATTCTCATTTTATTTTATTGGATCATCAAGATTGGTTGGCTTCCAATGATATCCCGGCACTGAGAGAAGAGTGGGAACTAATTCTTGCCAATAGTCGACCAGGCACTAGAATTCTCCTGCGATCTGCGGCAGCGGAAGTAGATTTTTTCCCCGATTTTGTATTGGATGCACTAGAATTTGAAACTGAATTGACTGCCAAAACCCATAAACTTGACCGTGTAGGTACTTATGCCAGCGTTTATATGGGAATCGTTAAATGAGTATTGTTGTTGGGTGATGGTTGTTAGTTGTTAGGACTAACAACTAACAACTAACAACCAACAACTAACAACTATCCACCAAAAAGATGAGTAAAGAGACACAAAACTTAGTAAAGACCTCCTCCGAAAAGGATCAGAATAAAAATATTCAGAACTATTATAAACTACAGTCTAAAATCTATGATGCTACCCGCTGGTCTTTTTTGTTTGGAAGAAAAAAACTGGTTAAGGTGCTTCCATTTGAAAAAAATGCTGAAATAAGTATCCTGGAAGTAGGTTGCGGAACAGGTTATAATTTGAAAAATCTGGCAAAGGCATTTCCTAAAGCTAAATTAACGGGCTTAGACGTGTCGGAAGATATGATTAATTTATCCCGCAAACAGACCAAGGCCTATGCTGATCGTGTAAGCTTGTTACAGCAACCTTATGGTCCAAACCAGAAAGCTGTCCCTACTAAATACGATGCCATCATTTTCTCCTATTCGCTGACCATGATTAATCCACATTGGGAAGATCTAATTAAGCATGCTGAAAATGACTTAAAGGAAAATGGAGTTGTTGGCCTAGCTGATTTCCATGACTCTCGATTTCTTTGGTTTAAAAAACACATGTCGAACCACCATGTAAGGATGGATGGACATTTGTTGGCCTTGATGAAAGATTTGTATGAGCCTATCTTGGAGGAAGTCAAATCTGCTTATGCTGGTGTTTGGGAATATGTAGTTTTTGTAGGTAGAAAGAGAGATTGATTCTATGATTTTATGATGTGTAGATGTGTAGATGTGCAGTAGTATTATAGAATGGCTTAGAGCTAAATAAAGAACAAAGGACAAAAATTTAAATGAATAGCAAACCAATAAATCAGCAAGAGAAACTGGGGTTGGCCTTGCTGAGTCTCCTGGCCATCATTGCATTTTTTTGCAATTTAGGTTTGAACAACATCTGGACCCCTAATGAAAGCTTTTACGCTGAGGCCATTCGAGAGATGTGGGAAAGCGGCAATTATATAGAAGTTTTTTATAATTACGAGCCGCGGTTTAATAAGCCCATCATGATTTATTGGGAGATTTTATTATCCACAGCAATTTTTGGATTAAATGAATTTGCCATTCGCCTTCCTAGTGCTTTAGCAGGCTTAGGCACTATTTTTTTGGTCTATCGCATCGGTCAACTACTGGAAGGCCGACAGCTAGGTATCATTGCTGCCATAATCATGACCTTTGCCTTTCAGTTTGCTATTAATGCCAGGTATGCTGCCCCAGCTATTTCCTTGACTTTTTTCTTTACTTTGACCATTTACTACTTTTTGAAAGGCTACCATAGGAATCAGTTTAAATACATCCTATTTGCCTATATCGCTTTAGGCGTGACCATCCTTACCAAAGGGTATCCCTATCTGATTATTATTGGTGCCATCATTGTTTTTTACATTCTTTTAGATCAGAGATTCAAGTGGAAGCCTTTTTTCAAAAAACTAGGCTTTCTTAGATTATATATTGGCCTCCCCATTTCCATCATCATCGGCATGACCTGGATTATTTATATGTATGCAACCTACGGGCAGGATTTTTGGGATATTTTTATGATGGAAACCTTTGAAAGAGCCTTTACACGTGAAAATGAAGGTCTAAAACCCTTCTTTTACCTGGAAGCAAACATCTGGGGCTTCCTCCCCTACTCTCTCACTTTTTATTTTGGCCTGATCTTTCTTATGATTCATAGATTTAAAGGCTTTTTTGAAAATAAAGCTTTAGTAATTGGTTCGGCCTGGTTTTTAGTCATGCTGGTCATATTTACTGCTTCAAAAGGTAAAATACCTACCTATTTCATTCAGGGCTATCCTGGAATGTCTTTATTTAGTGCCTACTTCGTAATTCAAATGGCCAATTATCCGAAGGTTTGGAAATCCTTATTCAAATTAAGTTTTTGGATCCCTGGAGTTTTGTTTACCCTGGGTGGATTTATGATCATCTTTACTTTTCCAGCCTCTTATTTTTTACTATTACTGGCCATTCTGCCTATTGTTCTATTGATTATTGGTTACAATAAGAATATTGAATGGTTAAAGGTTTTTAGCCTCCCTTTTACTGGTTTTGCAGTAACCTATATTCTTTTTTCTTTGGTCGTTTTTCCCTTTGTTGAATCTGGATATCGCAACCATGATAAAATTGGTGAAGCTATTTTAAAGCGAGTTCCTGATCAAAGTATCCCGCTTATGGCAGAGCATTTTACCACCTGGAACCTCCCCTACTATGCTAAGCGAAAGGCTTTTGACAATTTGACCCCTGAAGAAATTAAGGAAAAAACCAAAGATAGCCCCCTTTTAGCCCTTGTAGCTGAAGCCAATGTCCCTAATTATGAAAACGTGGAAGTCTTATGGACTGGTCCCATTTATACCGGTTCTGAGTCCAGAACATTGGAACTTATCCTCGATGTTATGAAAGATCGACGCGGAGAAAACACCCGTTTTCAGTCTTTTAGTATCATATTTCGACCTCAATAGGAATAATCTCAAATGATTGTTAATCAAATATTTACGAACAACAAATTATATTCTTCAAGGAATTTCCCTACCCTTTTGATTTTGTAAAAACACCTGTTTTTTGAAACTTTTTGAATAGTCTCTAGGGTTTATTCGCTATATATTTGTGCCATCTTGGGTATACGGATTCACGTGTTCATGTATATACGGATTTAGGTGAACACTTGAATCCGTGAACACGTATATCCGTGAGCACGTGATAACGTAAACACTTAAATTAAAAAACATGGCAAAGATCAATTTCGGAGGCGTTGAAGAAAATGTAGTAACGCGTGAAGAATTTCCCCTGGAAAAAGCGAGGGATGTATTAGCAAATGAAACCATTGCTATTATTGGATATGGTGTTCAGGGACCTGGACAAGCAATGAATCTTCGTGACAATGGATTTAATGTGATTATTGGACAAAGACAGCCTTCCAAATCCTGGGATAAAGCAGTAAACGATGGATGGATTCCTGGCGAAACCTTATTCTCTATAGAAGAAGCTGCCGAAAGAGGAACCGTTATTCAATATTTACTCTCCGATGCTGCCCAAATTGCTGTTTGGCCTACTTTAAAAGAAAAATTAACTCCCGGAAAAGCACTTTACTTTTCCCACGGCTTTGGAATCACTCATAATGACCAAACGGGTATCATTCCTCCAGCTGATGTGGATGTAATTCTTGTTGCACCGAAAGGCTCAGGAACCAGCCTGCGCCGGATGTTTGTAGCAGGCCGTGGTTTAAATTCCAGTTTTGCCATTTATCAGGATGCTACTGGTAATGCAAAAGAAAGAGTGATCGCCCTTGGAATTGGGATTGGTTCTGGATACTTATTTGAAACAGATTTCAAAAGGGAGGTATTCAGTGATCTTACCGGTGAACGAGGTACCCTTATGGGAGCCATACAGGGAATTTTTGAAGCTCAATATACCGTCCTAAGAGAAAGAGGCCACTCCCCTAGCGAGGCCTTTAATGAAACGGTAGAAGAATTAACTCAAAGTTTGATGCCTTTAGTGGCTGAGAATGGAATGGATTGGATGTATGCCAATTGTTCCACCACTGCCCAAAGAGGTGCATTAGACTGGAAAAATAAATTTAGAGATGCGGTACTTCCCGTATTCAATGATCTATATGATAGTGTTGCCTCCGGAAAGGAAGCAGCCAGATCGATCAACTCCAACAGCCAGGCGGATTACCGCGAAAAATTAGAAGTGGAGTTGGCAGAATTAAGAAATAGTGAGATGTGGCAGGCAGGTAGAGCAGTTAGAAGCCTGCGTCCTGAGAACCAGAAGGTAGAAACGCCCGTAGAAGGTTGATTACTTTGGGCGTCCTTAGCGAAAATGTTGTTTTTACTGGTGTCGAAGGAGATCTCCTTCGACACTTGTTGTTTAAAAAAGCTGTTTAAGAAACCACCAATATGTCTGTTTCAACGAGTACTCCATTAGTGTCTGTAGAAAATATTTATAAAGCCAAGGGTAGATTAAAGGGAGTGGCAGAGCATACTCCTTTAATGCGAAATTTTAATCTTTCTGAAGAATATCAATGCCAGCTGTTCCTAAAAAGAGAGGATCTACAGGTAGTCAGATCCTATAAAATCCGAGGTGCTTATAACAAAATGGCCACCGTTCCACGAGATCAATTGGAGAATGGTATTGTCTGTGCAAGTGCCGGTAATCATGCTCAGGGAGTGGCATTTGCCTGTCAGAAAATGAAGGTTTCAGGTCGTATTTTTATGCCTGGAGTCACTCCTCAGCAAAAAGTAAAGAAGGTCAAAATGTTTGGCCGGCAATATGTGGAAGTGATTCTTGTTGGCGATACTTTTGATGACGCCTATAATGAAGCCATGAAAGAGGCCGAGTCACAGCAAAAAACATTCATCCACCCTTTTAATGATGAGAAAATAATTGAAGGCCAGGGCACAGTCGGCTTAGAAATTTTTGAGGACTGCCCCGAGTCAATAGATTATATTTTTGTCCCTATTGGCGGTGGTGGGCTCTCCTCAGGATTAGGGAGTTTTTTTCATGAAATTAGTCCCCAAACTAAAATAATTGGGGTTGAACCTAAGGGCGCACCGGCAATGTATCAGTCTATCCAGCAAGGCACGTTGGTTAAATTAGATAAAATTGATGCCTTTGTAGATGGAGCAGCTGTAAAACAATGTGGCAGCAAAACTTTTCCCATTATTCAAAAAGTAATGGAAGAAATACTTTTGGTGGATGAGGGGAAAGTGTGTAGTACCATCCTTAATTTATATAACGAAGAAGGCATTGTAGTTGAGCCAGCAGGTGCCTTGACCATAGCTGCCCTAGATCAATACAAAGAGCAAATTAAAGGGAAAAATGTGGTGTGTGTCGTTAGCGGAAGTAATAATGATATTACTCGTACAGAAGAGATAAAAGAAAGATCTCTGATTTATGAAGGCTTAAAGCACTATTTTGTCATTCGCTTTCCTCAGCGCGCTGGCGCTTTAAGAGACTTTCTTAACAATGTCCTGGGACCTTCTGATGACATCACTCATTTTGAATACACCAAAAAACACAACAGGGAATCTGGCCCTGCCCTGGTAGGCATCCAACTCCAAAACCATCAAGATTACGATGGTTTAATAGAAAGGATGAAGTCTAATAAAATTGATTTTCAAACCCTTAATGATAGTAAGATGCTTTTTGATTTGCTCGTGTGAATAATTCTATTTTACTTCCCATTTATCCCAAATTAAAAGTAGCTTTGAAGCAGAACATTGGACCTCCATTCAAATGAAATATATTTCTATCAGTTTATACCGAAAAGTAATCAATCATGCATTAGCTGAAGGTATGACAGTAGAGGATTTTAAGAATCTCCCCATACCCATCTCTTCAATGGATGATATCCAAGCCGTCCCTGCTGAGAATTTTTTTTCCCTGCATGAAATGATCGATCAGGTACTAGAACCTGGTTTTTCAGTTAGAGTTGGCCAACAAATGAAGATCGATGATTATGGGGTACTAGGGCTATCCTGGAGAACCTGTTCAAAAGCAGGAGAAATATTTGAACGCAGTGAGCGCTATTTTCAACTTTTATCTAATACCTATCTATTTAAAGTTGAAAAGGAGGGTGAAACATCAAAAGTCCACTTATTTCGTGATGCTTATCGAAGGGGTGTTGAATTATCTAATGAAGCCACATTTTCTGCAACTGTAGTGGTATTACAAGCCATGACAGAGACTGATATTTCACCTACTAGCGTTTCTTTTAAACATGGACCTCCAAAAGATTTAAAAAACTACCACTCGGCTTTTAGATGTCCCATACTTTTTAATCAGCCTCAAAATTTTATTGCCTACCTCACTACTGACCTTGAAACCCGCACTGCCAAGGCAGATATCAGCATTAACAAATTTCTGGTAGAAAGAGTGGAAGAAGAAACTAAAGGTATAGAAGTCAGTTCCCTAAAAATTGCTTCTGATGTAGAAAGCCTGATAAAGGATGCCCTTCCAAGTGGTATACCCAGCATTTTGCAAATTGGAAAACATATGGGAATGAGTAGCCGCACCCTGACCAGAAGATTATCAGAAAGTGGCATTACATTCAGAGAACTTATCAAACAAACTCAGGTTAAAATCTCTAAGGATCTGCTCAAGAATTCCTCTAGTTCAGTAGGCGAAATTGCGTTCCAAACCGGCTTTTCGGAGCAGAGTGCTTTCAGTAGAGCCTTTAAACGATGGACTGGCCAATCGCCTCTTGAATACCGCAATCCTCTCTAATTTTCTCATTTGGCTTAAAGTGTCATAACCTTGGCTTGTAGGGTCAAGCCCGGGGTATAATTTTCCATCAATTTTGTTTCTGTAACCAAAACAGAAATAAAATAAGATGGAACTCTCAATTAAATCACTTACGTTACTTTCCGCAATTCTACTGACCGGCTTATCAGCTGGCCTATTTTACGCATGGCAAGTTTCCGTAATACCGGGAACACGGAAAGTATTAGATATGGTCTATTTGGAATCCATGCAATCCATCAACCGGGCCATCCTAAATCCATGGTTCTTTCTATCCTTTTTTGGAAGTGCCATACTATTAATTATTAGCACTATTCAACATTACAATTCCGGGAGCCTATTCTGGTTTTTATTGTTCTCAACAATCACTTATCTGCTTGGCACTTTCGCAGTAACGGCTTTTGGAAATGTACCCTTGAATGACACTTTGGAAGCCCTAAACCTTAGTGCTTTAAGTGAAACGAAGATCCTGGAATTTCGGAAGCATTATGAAGTAAAATGGAATCGTTTGCACCTGATCAGAACCTTATTTGCAGTGCTTTCCTTTCTTATCGCCCTAGTAGGTTTATTCACTCAGATTAAAACTTTGTAAGCATATATTTTTAACCATAAAATCATAAATAACATGACAAATCAAAGTAATATTTTGGTAATCGGAGGAACTGGTAAGACTGGCCGTAAAGTTGTTGATGGATTAAAACAACAAAATCAAAATGTCAGAATCGCTTCTAGAAATGCAAGCCCTTCATTTGAATGGAATAAGCCTGAAACCTGGTCAAAAGCTTTAGAAGGAATGGATAAAGTATATATTGTTTATTACCCAGATCTGGCCGTTCCTGGCGCTTATGAAGCCATAAAAGGACTTACAGATGAAGCAAAAAAAGCGGGTGTAAAAAAAGCAGTTTTACTTTCAGGTAAAGGAGAAACAGAAGCGGAAAGATGCGAGCAGGTAGTAGCAAATTCTGGTCTTGATTATACCTTGGTAAGAGCCTCTTGGTTTAGTCAGAATTTTAGCGAAAGCTTCTTTTTAGACCCCGTTCTTGCTGGACATGTGGCTTTGCCTATGCCTCAGGCTAAAATTCCTTTTGTAGATACTACAGATATTGCAGAAGTGGTAGTAAAAGCACTCTTAGAGGATGAGCACAATGGAAAAACTTATGAAATAACGGGGCCGAGAACTCTTACATTCAAGGAGGCCATAGCCGAAATTGCTGAAGGCACCGGTAAAAAGATCAACTATGAAGCCGTAAGCTTAGAAGCCTATAATTCTATGATGAAAGCTGCAGGAGTTCCCGATGACTATATTTGGCTTTTCGATTACCTTTTTAAGGAAGTCTTGGGCAATGAAAAAAACCAGTATGTTAGTTCAGATGTAGAAAAGATACTTGGCAGAAAGGCGATTGATTTTAAGGATTATGTTAGGAATACTGCTCAAACGGGAGTTTGGAATCAAAACATTCCTCAATCAATATAAGTAAGTTTGGTTATTCGTTATTCGTTATTCCAATAAATAGTTATAGCATCCACTGTTATGCACGGAGGGTGCTATTTTGTTTTTTATAATAAGGAGTTATTTGGTTTTTGAAGACAGATGTATTTTATAAATTTACTGATATGAAAAAGCGAAAGGCCATTGCAGCAATATTTATTTTAATAGCCCTGGTATTAGGAATAATCTTTTTTTTAAACCTTAGTTTTCCTGTAGGTTTGGCAGGCTACGTTAAGAAAGAATATTATAATCAATTTGGTCCGCTGGCTATTTGTATAGAACTTTTGGTTGCGGGTTATTATCTTTTTAAAGGGCACCAAAAAGCAAATTTCACTCTGGCTTTGTTTGCTTTTACGATTTTATTAGATGTTTTTTTTAATCTGATTGGACTTTTTACCAGCATCGTTCCAGCCTATGCTACATTCATTTTCCTAGCTTGTGCTGGCATTTCCCTTTGGCTGGCATTTTCCAACGCTTTTAATCTTGGGCGAATAACTCTTATTGCTGTTCTTGGAAGTTTTATTCTTGGTAATGCCGTAGAATTGTTTTTTAATTTTTTGTAACAAATCACTCCTCTACCGATTCATACCTTCAAAATCTGGTTTCAACCCTCTTTCATAGATAATTCACGAGGTTTGGATGAATTTTGTTCTGTTATGATTCAATTTCTATTACTCATCCACCTATTTGAGGCAAAGTCTTCGAATAAAGAAACTCAATTATCATGAATCAAATATCTAATTATCGATTTGCTGGACTTAGTGGTCTACTTTCCGGAATTCTATATATCCTTTCCATTATTGGATTACAAAGTTACATCAGTGCAGATTTAGAAAATGTATCCGCATTTACCAGAAATATGATGGACTCACCTACTATGATGCTTCTGTATGGTTGGCCTGGTCTCTTAGCCACTTTACTTATCATACCAGTTCTAATATTATTAAGTCAAAATGAAAGGGGAAATAATTTTCTTAACAGATCAGTATTCCTTATTACTGCAATCGGGCTTAGCTTTATTTTGGTAGGATACCTATTCCATCTTGCTCTGAATTATTTTTATGCACCTGCTTTTCAAGCTTTGGATAGAACACAACAATCGATTTTTGCTATCGTTTTCAAGACTACTATTGGACTCCAGGATATGTTCTGGCTTTTAGGAGACCTATTTGCATTTTTAGGAATTGGTGCTTTAATGATACTACACTCAAAAAAAGACCTGTTCCCCAATTGGTTAATGATCTTTGGAACAACGGCAAGTGGTTTGGCAGCTTTAGGAAGTATCAGTTTTATTCCCGCATTTAAATCGGTACCTGGATTAAGCATTCTCTTTATTATGGGATTTGCATTGTTTACTCTGTGGGAAATGGTAGCTGGAGTGATCTTATTGCGTTATAAAATACAAATTTCAGCAACCTAATAAAACAAAATAATACTTCCTTATTTTATTAAAGATGCAATAATCTCATCCATTTGATTAACTCTTTCAGGATCATAGGCCGCTTCGTGAAATACTATTTGAGATTTAGTGTCAATAATAATATTCGTTGGAAAGCCATGGGTATTAAATACATTTGTCATCCATCCACTTCTGGGAACTATATTGTATTCAAAGGTTTTTGTGTCAAGAAACTTCTTAAGCTTTGATTTTGAATCTCTAGCTAAGGCCAGAAAAATGACCTCTTCTTGCTCATATTTTTGAACAAGGTTATTTAATTCGGGAATTTCTCTAATGCAAGGCGGACAACCAATAAACCAAAAGTTCAATACAATGACTTTTCCCTCCAATTCAGATAATGAATATTTATTGCCATCAACGTCTGTAACAGAAAAAGGAGGGGCAGAACTACCTACTTTTCCTTTCTCTTTAGAAGAAGCACGACTGCAAGACGAAAAAATCGAAATAATAAGTATCAAAGAGAAAAACCTAAGTAATTCTTGTGGCCTAAAAGTGAAAATATTTCTTCTCATTTTTATTTATCTATCAAAAATTAAAGACTCGTTTCTCCCATTTCTAATATTCTAAGGAAGGCCGATTCTTCTATCGGCATTACTGATAATCGACTGATTCGTACTAATGGAATCTCCTGTAACTCTGGTGTAGCTTTTATTTCCTGCAAGGTAACTGGCTTGGTTAATCTTTTGACAGGCACCACATCTACCACTGACCAATCACCTTTTTCAGCTGTTGGATCTGGGTAAAACTCCTTCACCACTTTACAGATTCCAACTATTTCCAGTCCTTTACGACTATGATAAAATAATACCAGATCATCCACTTTCATGCCTCGGAGGTGCTTACGGGCTGCATAATTTCGAATACCATCCCACATGGTGCGCCCTTCTTCCTCCAAATCGTGATATCCATATTCGTAAGGTTCAGATTTAACCAACCAATAGTTCATAATTTTGCTCTTTTTTGGCAAAATATTCAATTCAGCTTAGAATGGCAATTTATTATTTTTCAAAATATCCTTTTTTGGTCCAGGCCAGCTCCATGGGTTGATATTCGGCTAAAACATTTTTCCATTCTTCTTCGTTCAATCCACACCAATCAACAAATCCCTCGATTCCATCCAAAATAGCTTCCACCTGGTAATTCTCAGAGTTAATTACAAAGGCAATTTCCGGAAACATTTCATAGCCCATATCCTCTTGTTGGCATTCCCGTATTTTCATCACCTGCTGCCAAGCCTTTTCAGAAAAAAAATCTTTTCGACCGCCAACTATTGCCGTAGTTTTTTCCATTAAAGTATGATAAGATTGATGGCTGGTGTCAAATTGGATGAAATGCGTCTCGTAAAAAGGGTCACCTACATCCCACACATATTTGTTAATAACAATCAAAGGCTCCTTTTCACCTTCAATTTCAAAAAGTTTCATGCGAAAGGGAATGTAATCTTCTCCATAATAGTTAAGGTGATAAGCCAAATACTGCTCCTCTTGGTTGAGGACTAATCGAAGGGTATCGTCTACTTCATTTAAAATCCCCTGATGGTGAAAAAAAGTCATTTCTTTGGGTAATAATTCAAAATACTGGCTTACAGAAAGACCATTCTCCATTTTCTTTTCTGTGGTAGGGTTACAAGCGAGTATGGTTCCGAGGAAAAAAAATACTAATTTGTTCATTTTGGTTTTTAGTACAAAAATTCAGGAATCTTACCTTTAAGTAAACTTTTCTGAAGTGTATTGGAAAAATGGGGTAGTCAACTGGATTTTCAGGCTTCACTTACAATTTTTTCCATTTGACTTCATATAAAATTCCCAGCCAATCCACAAATCATAGCTTTGTATCAAAAAAATAAAAACCATGTGTGTTACCACCGCCAATGCCAAATTAAGTGATACTATTATTGGAGTTTGGGAAATAGATCATCCACAAAAGGGATATCGCCATGTTATGGCCTATCAGAATGTAGCTCAAAATTTATCAGATGAGGTGAATTGTATGGTCCTTCATATCCCAACAAGCGAAGCCATAAATCCTGAATGTTTCATAGATGCCAGCATCCATCCTGATTTTCTAAAACACATGAAAGAACGAGCAGTTCCCAGGCCTCGATCCTTTTCTAAGGTACCTGCCCAAAATTATATGCTCGAGATGGGCGTTTATCATATTGCCATCCTGAATCAGTTGGATACTGCTTCCCTTCAAAAAGCCCTGGATGATTTTCCAAAAGAAAAAAGACCAAATATATCTGTTGAATTCCTTGAATTTTATAGAGAAGAATATGAAGGGATTCCTTTGGTATTATGCTGCTTTAATACCAAAGATCAAGCCAAAACCTGTCCCATCATGCTTCACTATGCTCCACTGTTTCCTGATTATTTTATGTTTCCAACCCTGGAAAGTCACGGAAGTATCCCCGATTTTGATGTCGATGTCAAGTACCACCAAGATATTATTGCAGGAACTAATATTAAGGTGCCCGGATTAGTTCCCTTTGATTTTGGAAACATAGATCCACAATTTTCTTCATTTTTACCCAAATATGGAATTGGAGAAAAACTATACCGTGAAATGCCCAATGGAGACGTATATGTTGATATTAAAAGATTGAAGAAATGGGGGCAGCTTAGTTTTCACATAAATTAATTCTGATGAAAACAATTATAATCGTGATGATCTTATTATCCTTTGGACTTTTTTCCTGTTTTCAAAATAAGCCCAAAAAAGAAAACAAAAGCAACACTTTTTCGCAATTGAGCCTGGAAGATGCCACAAGTAAAGCCCTGCATGAGAATAAACAGCTTTTGGTTTTACTTATTGAACCTCAAATGAATTTGGAAGAAATTACACAAGCTATAGGGCTGGGGAAGAAAATGAAAGAAGCCTCCTTTCAAAGAGAATATCTGCCTATTTATCTTTTCACTGACTCCAAAGAGGCCACAGCCTTAATCGACTCCCAATACATTAAGGCTTTTCCGGCAGTAGTGAATTTCTCAAAAGGGAAAAAAGAAGTAGATGGAATCCAGTATGGAAGGCCCTGGCCTGGCAGTAAAGCATATTTAAGTGTAGAATTAACAGAAAAAATTTTCCAGCTTTATCAAAACGGCGACAAGGATCCCAGGCTTCTTAAACAATTGATCCGACACGCAACATTTCTCAGTTTACCTCCTAATGAAAAGGAAAAATGGCTCTTTAACATAAGAAATGACTATCTCAACCAATTTGCACTTTCTGATTTAAGAAAATATGAAGTTTACCAGATATTAAAATCTCAGGTAAATGATGTCCGATTGGATATAGTGGAAACCTTGTTTAATAATCGTTCAGAATTAAATTTAGCTTATCATAAATTAATCAACCGAAGGGACTTAAAAAATAGTATTGATGCCGATTGGATGCTCTTACAAGCAATTAGGAAAAGTTATGAAAAGGCCGCCCAAAGCGGAGACGTTAATCTATTTCAAAAAAGTGAAGTAAGCAGAGACCGTTATCAAAAAGATTACCTCGATCAATGGATAGCTCAATCTATATGTCTTTATCATTTAAAAAGAAAGGAAAGATCTTTAGCAAAAAAAGCAGCACTTCAATATTTCGAATTAAATCAAAATTGGTCAACATCCAGAAATTATTACCTAATGGAAGAAGCTGCTCGTTTGGTTTATGAGCTTACAGATAATCCTCTAGAACTAGAACAAGCTGAGAGCTGGATTGCCAAAGCTTCTTCTGTCAGGTCTACTCCCACCCGATATGAATTACATGCCAATATTTTGAATAAAATCGGGAATCATGAAAAGGAAAGGGCCATAAGAACAAAGCTGAAAGATTATGAAAGGGAATTTCTTGCCTTTCTTCAATTATATCCGACTGCCAAATTTCCATTATCCTTAGATGGTCAAAAAGTAAGTAAGAGAAACTATAAAGATATTATTTCGATACCCGGAAAATACAAGGATTATTATGGTTACATAAGTATGGAAAGCAGTTTGTACAAAAAGGGTGAAAAAATTGAAGCAATAGCTATCCTTTCACAAACTGAAGAGGAAGTCAGTCTTCTTTCCCGAGTGCATCTGGCAACGGGTTCTATTTTGCCCGTTACTCATATTAAATCCTATTATGTCATTACTACTTTTTCTAGGCAGGGAAGCTTCAGAGGTAGCCAATATGAATCCAGATCCTTAATTCAAGAGTTTTCTTAATTTGTAGATAGAAGTAATGTTGCTCATCCCAAATTGTCTTAAATTATTCACAAAAAGTAATCGTAGATCAGAGACATTTGGAGACAAATTGAGATATATGGAGACAAATTGTCATATCTACTTACCATCTACAAGAATTATCCAGAATGCTTTGGATTAGCCTGTTTAGTTCTGAAAAATTATAACTAATCCTAAAATTTTCCGGGTGAGTCATATTTCTTCATTTTCGAAAAAAGATCCCAAACTACAATCCCCACCGACACAGATATATTCAAAGAATGTTTGGTACCAAATTGAGGAATTTCCAGGCAAACATCCAGAAGAGGCATAATTTCATCACTAATTCCTTTTACTTCATTGCCAAAAATAAGGGCAATAGGCTGGTTGGGAGGAGGTTGAAAATCCTGAAGCCAGGTACGTTGATCTGCTTGTTCTACCCCGGCTATAAGGTAATTTTCTTTTTTCAAGTCATTGACTGCATCAGAGGTTTGTTCGACATATTCCCATTCTACTGCCTGAGAAGCGCCAATAGCCGTCTTTAGGATTTCACGATGTGGAGGCTGTGCTGTGATTCCACAGAGAAATATTTTTTCCAAAGCAAAAGCATCGGCAGTTCGAAAAGCTGATCCGACGTTCAGTCCTGAACGAATGTTATCCAAAATTAGCGTAATGGGTGTTTTGGTTTGCTGTTTAAATTCTTCAATGCTAGTCCTATTGAGTTCTTGCAAGCTTAATTTGCGCATGGAAATATCTTATTTTTCTTTACCATATAAGATGACTTTAATTCCTTTATTTTCAAATTTCTTAAGAACTTTCCAATGATTACGGAGGGTATCAATCTGTTCATCCGAAAAGTCGTTCATAATGTTCGAATACAATATATAAGAATCCTTGGAAAGGTCTTGCTCTTTCATTTCTGATAAATCACCACTAAGGTCTTTGAAGTGTAATGGTCCTATCTCAGGAAATGCAGTACCAATTTCATATAGTTCAATATCGGCTTTTTCTAAATATTCCAGCATATTCCCCCGCTGTTCATAATAAGGCCAATGAGCCAGAGTACTGTCCCATCCCTGTGAAATTTTGTCAGGATAAATCCAGGTATTCCCAAAAATATAGGCACCCAATGCTAAAAGGTAAATAAGGACTTGTTTCTTTTTTGTTTGGACGATACTTTTAATCCAAACCATGAACACAAAATTGAAACTGATAAATACTGGCAGTAGATATCGGTGTCCCTGTAATTTGGAATAGATCAAAAAAGTAATACTAAGTAAAAGTAGACTGGATAAAAACATGCCCCCTACTCTTTTTTGGGCAGGGTCCAATGATTTCCAAAATGGCCATTTTTTTATAAAAAACACTATTAATACTCCCCAGAGAATCAGTCTGCCAAAATCGAGTAATCGCCAGCCTAAAACCATAACATTTTTGAAAAAGCCCCTAAGATTGACTTTTTCGAAGCCAGGTGCCCAGGGGGAATCTGCATGATAACCAATCCATCCGGTTTGTAGATAGTGATACAATAAAAAAGAAAAGGCCAATAAACCAGCTGGCACATAGGTCAAGCTGATCTTAAAAAGAACAGGCAAAGAAAGAGGACGTCCTGCCATTCGGTTTTCTAGAATGTCTACTAAAAATAAGACCACCACAACCATCATTCCCCGTGTGCTGGTACAGGCTAGAAGGATTGCCGCTATAATCAAAAGTCCTTTCTTATTTTGAAGGATACCATCCCATCCCAATAAAAATCCAAAAACCAGAATTAAATCCGGACTAATGAGTATGCTTTGTCCTGCCAAAACAGGATCAATCATACCTATTAATACCATAAAAAAGGCTAATTCTTTACCAATAAATACATCTCCCAATCGGAATAATAAATACATAATTCCCCAAACAAAAGGAAACATTAACCAATGGCTCACCACCAATGACTGCCCAAATAATTTCCAGCCTAAAGCTAAAAAGAGGCCCAATAAGGGTGGATGCCCACTATCGATTGAGGAAGGGAGAATTAAAGAATGAAAGTTGGTATTAAAAAAATAAAGGGCATGCTTTGCTCCCAGTTGGATGGTATCCCAAAAGAATACATGGTCCTGGATGTTCCAGAAAATCAGTAGCAATAATATAGTAGCAGTTAATAATTCTATTTTCCTTTGCAAAACCTATCTTAATTTGCTAATCTAAGAATTTGGGTTGGATGACTTAGAGTATTGCACACTTTTTCAAATTTAGAAAATAACTTATTGATTTTTAATTGATGTCTTTGTGTCGCAGCTACGCCGCTCATGTTTGCTTATTTTCCTGCCTTGGGTTGGCACCCAAGGCCAATGTATGACATCGCTAGGCGGTTTTACTTTGTAAATATTAAGCCTCCAGGTGGCGGTAACAATCAACCTTGAGTGACAACTCAAGGTTTTTAGTCAATATAAATAATCCAGCGGCGTAGCTGCGACACTCAGTGAGCTTTATAATTTATAGAGTGTTCATAACTTAACGTCACTTTTTGTCTATAACCACAAGTCATTATTCATCAAAAGATGATATCATCGTAGGATTGTAGCATCAAATCAATCTGCACATTTACTAATCTGCACATTTACTAATCTGCACATCTGCTAATTTACTCATCTGCTAATTTACTCATCTGCTAATTTACTTTCCACTTTGGTTTTTCGGGTATTGTTTTTTTGTTTGATGCAAGCTTTAATAAAATCTACAAATAATGGATGAGGTCTTTCTACCGTACTTTTTAGTTCGGGATGAAACTGTACCCCAACAAACCAGGGGTGATTTTCTATTTCAATAATTTCCACAAGGTCAGTATCTGGGTTAATTCCTTTGGCCTGCATTCCTCCTTTTTCGAAAGCCTCCAGGTAATCATTATTAAATTCATAGCGATGACGGTGTCGTTCGCTTACAGTAGGCTTTTGATATGCTTTTTGGGCATTGGAACCCTTTTTTAAATCACAAGGATAGGCCCCCAGTCTCATGGTTCCTCCCTTCTTAGTAATTTTCAGTTGTTCAGGCATCAAATCGATTACGGGATCCGGAGTTTTTGGGTCCATTTCAGTGGAAGCTGCTTTGGTCAGTCCTAGCACATTTCTCGCATATTCTACCACAGCACACTGCATTCCCAGGCATATGCCAAAAAATGGGATGTTATTTTCTCTAACAAAACGAATAGCTTGTATTTTTCCTTCAATTCCTCTTTCTCCAAATCCTGGAGCAACTAAAATGCCATTCAGGCCAGACAATTTTTGTTGAACTTCCTCATAATTGGATTCCAAAGTTTCAGAATGAATGGGTCGGACTATTACTTTGCATTCATTGGCTGCTCCACCATGTACAAAAGATTCATGGATGGATTTATAGGCGTCCTGCAACTCATTATACTTACCGACCAAACCTATTTTGACCTTTTTCTTAGGGTTTTTTAATTTTCGTAAAAAAGTTTTCCAATTCTTCAGGTTGGGGGCTTTTCTATCTTTTAAGCGCAATTTGGACATTACCGTGGTGTCCAGTGTCTCCTTCAGCATTAATAAAGGCACATCATAGATAGACTCAGCATCAATAGCTTCAATAACTGAACCGACATCTACATTACAAAACAAAGCCAATTTTCGGCGGATATCCATTGTTATAGGATATTCGGTACGACAGACCAGGATATCCGGCTGGATTCCTGCATTAAGCAATTCCTTGACAGAATGCTGAGTAGGTTTGGTTTTTAATTCTTTTGCTGCACTCAGATAAGGAATGAGCGTCAGGTGAATGACCAGGCAATTATCAGCGCCCAGATCCCAGCGCAATTGCCGCAAAGCCTCCAAATAGGGTAAAGACTCGATATCCCCTACCGTTCCTCCTAATTCGGTGATGATAATATCAAATTCATTATTGGCCCCTACCAATTGAACTCTCCGTTTAATCTCATCTGTGATGTGTGGGATGACCTGTACGGTTTTGCCCAGATAGTCCCCAGCCCGTTCTTTATTGATGACTGTTTGATAAATTCTTCCGGTAGTCACGTTATTGGCCTGGGAAGTAGGGATATTTAAAAAACGCTCATAGTGGCCGAGATCCAGGTCAGTTTCAGCCCCATCATCCGTAACATAACATTCCCCATGCTCATATGGGTTGAGTGTTCCAGGATCAACATTAATATAAGGATCAAACTTTTGGATGGTGACAGTGAAACCTCTGGCTTGCAGCAATTTAGCCAGTGAAGCAGAAATAATTCCTTTTCCTAATGAGGACGTAACCCCTCCCGTAACAAAAATATATTTGGTCATTTAAAATTTTTTTGGTGCCCCTCGACACTTCTTTTGCTTGTGTTACGGGATACAAAGATAGGCAAAAGTATACCGACTTTTGAGTATTGTATGAAATAATAATCTGCAATTGGGATGTTAAATGACAATACTTTGGACTGCCTTCAAACTTAAACCTAAATTAACCCGTGGTTAACTTCTATTGTTAACCTTTGCCTCGTCATTAATAATTAAAAGCATACTAGCTAGCCTTATTTGATTCAGGCTTAAAGTATGAACTTAAAATGCGCGGTAAATAATTTATGAGTCGGGACAAACATGCTCTCATCTTCAGCCTAATTATCTCTTTACTGTTGCTGGTATTAGAAATAATTTTTAGCCGAACAACCAATAGCCTGCTTCTTTTCAGTATGGGCATTATTCAATTGTCTCTAATTGTTTTTATTCTCATTCCCATATTCTTAAAAAATACCTATCCACTGAAGATTCGACTCTTTACTGCCTTTGTAAATGGCTGTGTATTGGTTTTGCTCTCCGGCTATATATTTATTGAGTTTTTAGCTAGGTTTTCGGTACCTGTACCCATCTTAGGCAGCGAGGCACTATTATTGGCCTTCATTTGCATGAGCCTTAATTTATTGATTTTTAGATTCTTACTAAATACACAATTTAGACATATCAAATTTGGGACCTTTGGTATTCCAGTCTGGGGCATCGTTTTCAGCTCTTCATTGGTGCTGGCAGGTACCCTGATTGTTTACTATACGGAATATTATTTTTTGGATACACTACTGAGTTTAGTACTTGGATTTTTCATTTTAATCAGAGCTGGATTTATGACTATTGATGCTTATTGGCACATTGAAGAACTGGCTTATTAATATATAAACATTGATTATATGACTCAAAAAACAGTTTTGATTTAAGGGTGATAACATCAATTTAATACTCAGTTAACATATTTCATTAAAAACAAAAACTTCATCTTATCATGATTCAAAAGTTTTACGCATTAGTGCTTTTTATGACCCTGTCCGTTACTGCAATGATGGGTCAAAATAAATTTACAGTGACCGATGCGGATCTGGTTGCGGACAGCACTTACCTTTGGAAAACTGGTGATACGGTTATACTTGATGGTTTCGTATTTCTGGAAGAGGGAGGTATTCTGAACATTGAACCAGGGGTAGTGGTTAAGGGTAAAATTGTACCTGAAAATGGCATTGGATTGACAGGTGCTCTAATCATTACAAGAGGTGCCCAGATCTTTGCTGAAGGGACTGCCGACAATCCCATTATTTTCACAGCCGAAGTCGATCCATTGGATGGCTCTTTAACCGCAACCGACAATTTGTTATGGGGAGGACTGATCGTATTAGGAAAGGCTCCTATCGGAGAAGATGTTGACGTTAATGTCGGATTTCCACAAACGGGGATAGAGGGTATTGAATCAACTGAAACCAGAGCGATTTATGGAGGTACAGAGCCCGAAGATAATTCTGGAGTTCTAAAATACATTTCCATTCGACATGGAGGTGCCATTCTTGCTGCCGACAATGAAATCAATGGATTAACCTTAGGTGGTGTAGGTTCCAAAACGCAAATAGATTATATCGAAGTTTTTGCCAATAAAGATGATGGTATCGAAATCTTTGGAGGTACCGTCAGCCCCAAGCACCTTATAGCAGCCTTTATCGGTGATGACGGTCTTGATTTTGACGAAAGTTGGAATGGATTCATTCAGTTTGCTATGACCATTACTTATGACGATGCAGTTTTGGGAGAACACTCTGTTGAATATGATGGGTCTGAAGATAACAGCAATACTCAACCTAGGACCACTGGCCGCATTTACAATGGAACCTTTATCGGAGCAGGAGCTTCTGCTACCAATACTGATTCTAGAGGATTACGCCTTCGCGATCAAGGGCAAGCACAATTTTGGAATTGCATCTGGACTGAATATGCAGATTATGTGTTCCGCTGGGATGCAACGGCTCGTGAATTAACCCTGGCTAACAATATGGTATTTGGATATGGTGGAGACCTGGATAACCAAAATCGAGGCATTACCGGTTTTACGGAGGAAGATCCTAAATTGGGTGGTATTTCCAGAGATCCTAATGGAGGCCTTGATCCTCGTTTGGATATGGGTTCTCCTGCCTTAGTAGGTGCTGCTGTTCCTGGAACTAATGAAGATGGTACATTGATTAAGCCCCCTTTCCGTGGTGCTTTTGGTAATGAAGTGAACTGGGCGGATGGCTGGACTGCACTAGCCGACAAAGGTTATTTCGGTGATTTAGTAACTCCTGAACCTACTCCTATTATTACAATTAAAGATACAGACATAGAAGCTGGTGGTACACTTGTTTTGGATGCTGATAATGAGTATTTATTAGATGGTAATGTCTTCGTTGAAGAAGGCGCTACTATTGTCATTCCTGCTGGCACGGTTATTCGTGGTAAAGCCGTTCCTTCTACTGGTGATATCTCTTCTGCTTTGATCATCGCCAGAGGTGGCCGTATTGAAGCTACTGGTACTGCTGCCAAGCCTATTATCTTTACGGCTGAATTGGATGATTTGAATTCTACTACCGATTTGACCGCTACTGACAATCAGCTTTGGGGAGGGGTTATCATCCTGGGTAAAGCGCCTATTGGCTCAAATATTGATGCCGGGGTAGGATTCCCCCAAACAGGCATTGAAGGGGTACCTTCTACCGAGTTAAGAGCCCTTTATGGGGGTACTGATCCTGAAGATGATTCTGGTATTTTCACCTATGTTTCTATCCGTCATGGTGGTTCTATCCTGGCCTCAGATAATGAAATCAATGGTTTGACAATCGGTGGTGTTGGTTCTAAGACTATAATGCACCACATAGAAGTATTTGCTAACAAAGATGATGGTATCGAAATCTTCGGTGGCACTTTGAATCTTTCTCATGTAATCGCTGCTTTTGTGGGTGACGATGGGCTTGATTTTGACCAAAGCTGGAATGGTTTCATTCAGTTTGCCATGACCATTACTTATGATGGCGCTATCCTGGGTGAGCATGCTGTTGAATATGATGGTTCGGAAGATACAGGTAATACAGAGCCCAGAACCACTGGTCGTATCTATAATGGTACTTTCATTGGTGGTGGTGCCAGCGGTTCCAATACGGACTCGCGTGGTTTACGTTTACGGAATGAAGGTCAGGCTCAGTTCTGGAACTGTATCTGGACGGAGTTTACTGATTATGTATTCCGGTGGGATGAAAATGCTCGTGACCTTGTCCTTGCAAACAATATCGTCTTTAATTATGGCGGTGCTTTGGATAGAAATAATAGAGGAATCACTGGATTTACTGAGGAAGATCCTGGTTTACTAAGTATCTCCTGGGATCCTGACGGCGGTTTAGATCCAAGAATCGATAGTAGTTCTCCTGCTGCCAGCGGAGCAAGCTTCCCTGATGGAGATCCTGTAGTAACAGAAGTTACTTATCGCGGAGCCTTTAACCCTCTTCCAGAATCAGGCCAAGGTCTTTGGTTAGCTGCGGATGCAGGCAATACAACAGGAGGATGGACAGCATTGGCCGCTTATGGTTATCTACCAAATGCATTAAGCACCAATACCGTTGAAGTAGGATCAAATGCTGCAGGTGTCGCAGTATCTATGTATCCAAGTCCTGCTTATAATGGAATTGTGAATATTGATTTTGAATTACCAATAGCTTCTGAAGTAGCTATCCAAGTGATGGATATGAGTGGTCGTGCGTTAAGCACCCAAAGATTAGGGGTGCAGACTGCTGGAAAGAACCTAGTTACTTTAGACGTAAGCAACTTTAAGACAGGTGCTTTCATCGTGGCAGTACACACAGAAATGGGAATTGTAACTCGCAGATTCACTGTAATGAACCAAAATTAAGCTAAAAACTTAACAATTTGATAATCAAGCCATCCATCTAACAGTGGATGGCTTTTTCTAATTTTGCGGGGATTTTAGCTTGATAAACCGCTAATAATCAGTCAAAAAACCAAATCATATAAACCTGAAGATCACCATTATTGACTTAACATTCAATTAACAAAGCGCAATTGATAATGAAAAAAACACTTTTTGCCACCATTCTGGCATTCTCCGTTGGCCTTTGTCTTTTAAGAGCACAAGGAACGATTAGCGGAACCATTATTGATGAAAAATACAGTGAACCCTTAATCGGTGCCAATGTACTTATCGAAGGAACGGCTATTGGTACATCTACAGACTATGATGGAAAATATCAGTTTCCTGCTGAAGCTGGAACTTACACGATTGTAGTTACTTATATTGGATATAATGATAAAAAAATTGAAGACGTAGTCATTAAAGATGGTCAAGTTACGTATTTGGATATAAGCCTTTCTGATGAAGCTGTAGACTTTGATGTTGAGGTGGTCGTAAAAGCAGCAACGATTGAGCGTTCTGAAAACGCACTTTTGATGTTGCAAAGAAAATCGGATAAAATTCAAGATGGTATTTCCGCCCAGGAGATGAGTCGTTTTGCAGTCAGTGATGCTGCCAATGCCATGAAAAAAGTGACTGGAGCTACAGTTAGTGGTGGAAAATACATCTATATCCGTGGCCTGGGTGATCGGTATTCCTTATCTCAGCTAAATGGTTTGATCATTCCAAGTACGGACCCATACCGAAATAGTGCACAGTTAGATTTGATTCCATCCAATTTGTTAGACAATATAATTACTGCTAAGACCTTTACTCCTGACCAACCTGGTACCTTTACAGGAGGAAATGTAGATATAAAAACCAAGAGTTTTCCTGAGCAAATGACCTTTAATGTAAGCATTTCTGGAAGTTACAATACCCAATCGCATCTCATTGACGACTTTTTAACCCATGATGGTGGAAATGGAGATTACTTTGGTTATGATGATGGCGGTAGAGAATTGCCATCCATTCTAAGAGATCCATCTGTCCGTGAAATTTTAAATACTCAGGCACCCTTATTAGCTCGCTTAAATATTGGTGGGGAGGGGCAATCCGTTGCCCAAAGAGCAGATGAAGCCATAAGGGCTTTAAACCCACAGTTCCAACCAGTTCAAACCAATACTCCTGTCAATCATGGGGTAACTGTTTCTTACGGAAATCAATTTTCAGTTTTTGGCAAACCACTTGGAGTCATTCTTTCTGCTTCTATGAAGCAAAATTACCAACACCTGGATAGCACAATCAACCAAAGAGCCAACTGGATTTTGTTAAATCAATCTTTAGATACACTAGAAAATCAAGGGGATTTTAGAGAAACCCGGAGTGTATTTAATCCAAGTGTTAATGGAATGCTTGGCTTAGCTTATAAGTTAAGTGATCTAAATACCATAAATTTTAATTTCCTTTACAATCATAATACTACCAAAACTTCCCGTTTCTTAAGAGGTGAACGCCCAGATAATATCCTCTTCCCCGATATTTTAGAGGGTCGTAATTTATCTTTTAATGAGCGTTTACTGATTAACTATCAATTGGGAGGAAAACACATTCTTGCTGGACTTAATAACACCGAGATTGAGTGGAAGGCAAGTTTGGCTAATTCAGAAATGTTGGAGCCCAACACCCGCTTTTTTGAAAACCAATTTAATGTCAATAATGGTGCCTTTTCCATCCCGGCTTCTAACGTTCAGCGTCCATTCTACTTCTATCGAACCTTAGATGATCAGCAGGTAGATTTAAAATTGGACATCACAATCCCATTCTCTCAGATACCAGGTAATAAATTTAAGTTCGGAACCCTAATTACTCAAAAAGAAAGAGACTTTTCCGAGTTTAGATATCAGATTGAAGAACACCTGGGATTTACGGAACAGTATCAGGGAAGTGTGAGTCAATATCTCAGAGACGAAAACATTGGTATTGTGGATGTAAATGATGACGGAACCAGATACTTTTTAGGTAATTATTTGGTAGACCGTACCGAAGCCCGCAATAACTATTCGGGCACAGATGATGTAACAGCTTTTTATGGAATGTTAACTTATCAATTTTCTGAAAGAATAAAATTTGTAGGTGGAGCCAGAGTTGAAACAACAGATATTAGGGTAGAAAGTTTGGATACCACCAGGGCCATTGGACAAATCCAAACAACCGATGTTCTTCCTTCTGCTAACTTTATCTACAGTATAAAGGAAAACATGAACATAAGGGCCTCTTACACTCAAACCTTGGCTCGTCCAAATATGAGGGAAATTGCGCCATTTGAATCTTTTGACCCCTTAACAAGAGAACTATATTTAGGTAATCCCGAATTAGATCGTACCAGAATCACTAATTACGATCTACGTTGGGAATGGTTTATTAAGCCGGGAGAGCTCTTTGCCTTAAGTGGATACTACAAAAATTTCGATGCTCCAATTACGCAATTTTATAGGCTGGCTTCCTCTCCTGAGATTCAGTTTACTAATGCTACCAGCGCTGATTTATATGGTATAGAATTAGAGTTTCGTAAAGATTTGGCTACTTTAGGTAAGTTATTTACGAACTTTAAATTAAATACCAATTTATCATTCATTGAATCCACCATGGATGTGGTACGCACAACTCCTATTGATCCTGAAAGCAGACCCTTTGAAGGGCAGCCTAGTTTTATATTAAACGTAGCCCTTATTTATGAAGATTCAGATAGGGGATTGGATGCTGTTTTGGCCTTAAATTCTCTGGGAGATCGCTTAAACATTATTGGACGGGAAGGAACACCTGATATTTTTGATAGAGGAAGAACGCAGTTGGATTTTTCTCTTTCCAAAAAATTAGGTCAGAATATTGATGCAAGATTTACCGCTCAAAATTTATTAGATGACCGCTTCCTGGTTTCTTCAGAATATGTAGGCCAGGAATACATTTACAGCAGATTCCAAAGAGGAGTTACCTTTGGATTAGGCCTCTCTTTTAGGATTAGATAAACACAATATTTTTATTCCTCTGAGAAGGCCCAGGCTTGCACTTGGGCCTTCTCAATAAGTATGCCTCATTTCATAGTTTAGCATTTTCAAAATGATAGTAAATCCATGAATCGATTCTTCTTGCTTATACTAATAATTTCAACTTTTTTTTCCTGCCAAAATGCTATCAATCAAACTTCTGAAGGTGGATCCGTAAAGGCAGAAGTATATTCCCAGGAGTGGTATTCAGATACTCTGGACATTGCTACTTTTAGCGGAGGACATTTTTATACCCTGGAAACAGTATTTGAACAGGTTAGAGGAGTAGAAAAAGTATTGACAGGTTTCATTGGTGGAAAAAGGTCTGAGCCTTCCTTTGAAAGTGTTGTCAAAGGAGATACCAAACATCAGATGGGTGTGCAAGTCTATTATAACCCCAAGAGGATCACCTATGTTATGTTGCTGGCTATCTATTTTGCGGCCCATGATCCAACAACTGCTGACAGACAAGGAATCGAAATAGGATCTCAATTTAGTCCCAACATTTATTTTCACAATGAAAAACAAAAGGAATTTGCCGAAAAACAAATGGTCGAAGAAAGCAAAAAATCTAAATACGCAGATAAAAAAATCATCACTGGTCTAAAACCATATGATACTTTTTGGGTAGCACCTGAAGAACACCAGGATTTCGCCGTCAATCATAGAGAAGATGAATATGTGGTGAATGTGGTAAAACCTTATTTAAAAGGCGTAGAAAGGAAATATGGAGCCTGGATGTTGAAAATTAAGGCCATCTTTCCAGAGGAATAAAAATTATCCTTCCCTTAACCCACAAAATTTTAATTTATCAAATCTGTCCCCTATTTTTAGCCGCAACAAAAATTTCTGAAGATCATGGATCTTACACTAGTCATCATGTGGGTCGGATTTATCCTTGCCGGCTACTCAGTAGTTGGTAATGATAGTATTCAAACCTTGGGTACTTTTCTCAGTTCTAATGAAAAACGCCCCTGGTGGGTGCTGTGGATTTTTGCTGGTTCTATCCTCACGGCCACGCTAGTGTACGGATGGTATCAATACGGTGGAGATGTTTCCTATGAACGTCTGTCTAAGTATCCCTTACCCGATCCCTTTGCCTGGTATTATATTCTTCCACCACTTGTTCTGATGGCCCTGACCCGCACAGGTATACCAGTGAGTACGTCCTTTTTAATACTTACTTTCTTTAATGAGAAGAACCTCCAAAGCATGGTGGTTAAGTCTATGCTGGGTTATGCCGTGGCTTTTGGTGCAGCCATACTTCTTTATATTCTTATTACCAGAGCAGTAGAGAAAAGATTCATCGAAAATCCCATTACTAAAAAACAAGAACGCATTTGGGTGCCTTTGCAATGGCTATCTACAGGTTTTTTGTGGTCACAATGGTTGATCCAGGATTTTGCCAACATTTATGTTTACCTTCCAAGAGAGTTACCAGGTTATCAGCTGGCAATATCCTTAGTTATTCTTTTGGCCCTTCTAGCTTATATTTTTGCCTCTAAAGGGGGTGCCATCCAAAAGATTGTCAAAGCCAAAACCAATACGGTAGATATTCGTTCAGCCACCATCATCGATGCCATCTACGGCTTAGTACTCTACTTCTTCAAAGAACTGAGCAATATCCCTATGAGTACCACCTGGGTATTTATCGGTTTATTGGCAGGTCGTGAAATTGCCATCCGACTTCGATTAGAAAAGAAAGTAAACAGATCAGTGCTAAAAATGGTAGGCTCCGATCTTCTGAAGGTCTTCTTTGGATTGGTCGTGAGTATTTTATTGGTATTATTGATCAAGAACGTACTGTCTTAATTAGAAAGAAATTAATATGATATTTTAATTTCACCACCTTGGCACAAAGAGGCATAAAGTCTTAGTGTTTCTTTGTGCTCTTAGTGGTGAGTTTATCTTATCATACTAATTTTCAGATAAAACACCTGTGGGGCTTTTATGCTGATATCCTATCATTATTTCCTTACCTTTAACAAGTAACTTACACCCTTCTATACAGGGTACCTCATCCCCAATTTTTACACAAAGGAATAGAAAGGTCCTTATCATATTTTTGATAATTCCTTATATTTAATACTGAAGAGTTCAAAACCCAATAATATCATGTTGCGTCATTTATTTGCTTTAATCCTAATACTGGTTTTCTTTCAATCGAGTTATTCTCAACAACTTCCCAGTCTTTATTATGAGGGCTTCACCAGTCCCACAAAAGATTGGCTTACCGGCTCTAATGACAAAAGAACCTTAAGCATATCTCAGGGGAAATATCATTTTGATCATAAATCCCAAACGGGAGCCTATGGAACTTGGAGATATCTCACCATAGAATCCTATGATGACTTCACTATTGAAACCTCCATTACTAAGGAATCTGGAATATTAAATTATGGCTATGGATTAATGTGGGGTAAAAAAGATTGGGATCATTACCATCGTTTTATCCTTTCTGGAAATGGTATGTTTTCTATAGCTCGAATCGAAGAAGGAGAAGTTGAAAAAATTAAACCCTGGACCAATAGTTCTAGTATACGGAAAGGAAATGGAAGCACCAATAAACTGGCTATTAAGCGAATCGGCAAAAACCTTAGTTTCTATATCAACGACCAATTGGTCCATACTATGAATTTTGTCCCATTTTTTGAACACCAATTGGGATATTACATTGCCCATGATCAAAAGATCGCAGTGGATTATTTGAGCGTTACTGCCAAATACCAAAATCAGAAAATGATCCACAAGGATAATTTCAAAACCAATCCTAATGAGTGGTCAACAGGCACAGATGATAAACGAGCCTTAAAATTAACTGAAGATGGCTTTTATTCTTTTAGCCATAAACAAGGAAAAAGCAGCTGGGCGACCTGGAATGGCGTAAAAATAGATGATTTAAGAGATTTTAAGATCGAAATGGGAATTCGAAAAGCCAGCGGCGTCCAAAATTATGGCTATGGGCTGGACTATGGTCGCAAAGATCCGGATAACCGCTTTATTTTTCTTATTTCTGGTGATGGCAACTTTATGACCGCTGAATATAATTTTGGTAAATATTCAGAAACCAAAAAATGGACAAGCAGCTCGCATATTAATCAAGGCAATAAAAAATACAACCACATCACCCTACTCAAAAAGGGCAGTCAAATCCGCTATATCATCAATGGTCATACCGTACATACGGCCACCTTTAAACCATTTTATGGAGATAGAATAGGGTTTGTGGTCTATAACAAACAACAAATTGACGTTGATTATTTTAGAGTAGCCTACATAGGAACGGACGGAGGTACCATAGAAAAAGAAGAGGTGGTAGATAACATACAACTTGACCCTGTCAAAGAAGAACCTCTTGGATTACCCCCCATTCTGACCATTTCAGATATTACTTTTTCTGAAAACACACTAGATGCAGAGGAGACCGCACAGCTGTCCATCACTCTAAAAAATGTTGGACCAGGAGAGGCTAAAAATGTCACTGCTAAACTGAGCGGCTTTCTAAAAGGCCTCAATTTTCCTACAAAGACCTATTTCCCTACCATTGCTGCTAATGGTGGATCCCAAACCATAAATATTAATATTAAAGGAGAATTAGATCTTCCCAATGCCGAGGCCCTGCTACAAATTGAAATTGAAGAGCCCAATTTTAAGGTAAAAATTCAAGGGAAGCAGCTTAGAATTCCTACCCGAGCTTTTAGAAGCCCTGAATTGATTTTGGCCCAGTATGCAGTTTTAGAAAATCAGTCTGCCTCTCCCAATCGACAGATTGATATCAATGAAATGATTGACCTCAAATTCGCTGTACAAAACGTTGGTCAAGGTCACGCTGAAAATATTTCGGTAGTAGTAGAAAATAACCAAAAAGGGGTTATGCTTTTAGGAGTCCCCCAAGGTACACAGTTGAAAAGGGAAGATCCAAGGTTTTCCTCTATTGAATCCGGAAAATTCAAAACTGTTGTTTACCGCTATTTTGTAAATAGTGAGTTTAGTGATTCCGAATTGAAGTTTACTATTCGGACTAAAGAAAGAGTAGGTCGTTTTGGTTTTACCGAAACCAAAACATTTCCCATCAATACGGTATTACAGGAAGAGGGCTTCATCCGAAATATAGCTACTCCTGACGAGCAAAGAAATCAGGAGGTTATCGTTGAAGATATTCCTGATTTTGTAGTTGATGTAGACGTTGACATACCAAGCAACGATCTCCGTCAAAATACGACCTATGCCCTGATTATTGGAAATGAAGACTATAAATCTAAACAAAGGACCTTAAAGAATGAGCAAAACGTCGATTTTGCCCAGAATGATGCTGAAGTGTTTGCCCTATATTGTGAAAAAACTCTGGGCATTCCCAAAAAACAGATCAAACTCATCACCAATGCAACAGCAGCTGAAATCGGTCAGGGTCTTTCCTGGATTAATAATTTATCAAAAATAGAAGGAGGGAATGCTAAATTAATCTTTTATTATTCAGGGCATGGTCTTCCCGATGAAAGTTCAAGAGAGCCATATTTAGTGCCTGTTGATGTTTCGGGTTCCAACCTTCGTTATGCAATTAAATTATCAGAAGTTTATGAACAATTAACCGAGCATCCGGCTAATAAGGTTACCGTATTTCTTGATGCCTGTTTTAGTGGAGGTGCCAGGAATGAGCCTTTGGTTGCCGTGAAAGGAATACGGATTAGACCCAAACCTTCATACCTTTCCAAGAACCTGGTGGTCTTTGCTTCCAGTACAGGTGATGAAAGTTCCGGGGTTTTTAGGGAGAAAAAACATGGTTATTTCACCTATTTTCTGCTAAAGAAACTAAAGGAATCTAAAGGAAATATTCCACTGGGAGAGTTGAATGATTTCATAAAAAGATCGGTAAGTAAGGAAACCGGCCTGGCTGGAAAAGTACAAACACCACAGATTACTGCAAGTGATAAGGTGGCATCCGTCTGGAAAAGCTGGAGCTTACTGAAATAACAAAATATGAGTTTTTTAAAAGCAGAATGGCGAAAATTGGCCCTGGCCAATTACATTGTAGATCCCAAATTACTTAATGATTATTTACCCTATAAAACTGAACTGGACATCTGGGAAGGCAATTGTTATGTAAGTCTGGTCGGTTTTATGTTTATCAACACAAAATTATTGGGCATAAAAGTTCCTTTCCACGTCAATTTCGAAGAAGTGAACCTCCGCTTTTATGTAAAGTATAATGATGGTAAGGAATGGAAAAGAGGAGTGGTTTTTATTAAAGAAATTGTTCCCAGGCATGCCTTAACCTTCGTTGCCAATACGGTTTATCAAGAACATTACCAGACTCTGGCAATGCGCCATAATTGGAAAAAAACAGCAGAAAGCTGGGAAATAAAATACGAGTGGAAGCATAAGGGTCAATGGCAACATTTTCATGTAGAAAGTGAGCTCCAGAGTCAAGCCTTTCCAGAGGGTAGCGAAACGGAATTTATAACAGAGCACTACTGGGGATATACCAAAATTAAAGACCAAAAAACCTATGAATACCAGGTCACCCATCCACGTTGGGAGGCTTATCCGGTCAAAAACTATGATATACAAGTAGATTTTGGAGCTTTATATGATCCCCGTTTCTCTTTCCTCAATAAGGAAGAACCTAAATCTGTGATGCTGGCAGAGGGTTCTGAAATTACGGTTGAGTCTAAAAAAGTAATTAGATAAATAGGCGCAATAATTTGGGCAGCTGAGCTGCCTAAATTATTGCGCCTATTTATCTAACTAAAGTTACATCTCCTTTGTACTCCTTCTTCTCCCCATCTTTTGTTAAAACTAAAATTTTAAATACAAAAACCCCGGGATTCATAGCCTTGCGGCGGAAAGTTCCATCCCATCCCAGACCTTCCTCATTTGGAGGAAAATTACTGCGTTGGAACAGCCGATTCCCCCATCGATCATAGATTTGCATGTCTACAATCTCATCAACAAATTGACTGCTATAAACCGTAAACTGATCATTGGCCCCATCTCCATTGGGTGAAAAAGCATTTGGAATATAAACATCAGCTGAATCCACCAATATTATTCGTACCTGATCTTCAGCCTCACATCCCTTTGAATCGATTATTCTTAAAGTATAGGTTGTGCTAAAAAGTGGGCTTACGCTAACATTTATACAATTCCCATCCAGGCACTCTAAATCATCAAGAGGTGACCATAAAATGGAGTCTAAATCCGCTGGATTGATGGGGGGAAGAAAAGGTTCTATTTCGGCTGAATACCCCTTCCGAATTTCCTGATCCGGTCCCAGATCTACGGAAAGCACCCCTCCATCTGGGAGGCTTACTCTTTGCAAATATTCGCATCCTTCTGAATCCTCTACAATTATCCGATACTCTCCCGCTCCAAGATTATTCCATCGATTGGTTGCCCCCAGCCTACCTAATTCAAATCGATACATATAAGGTTCCATCCCCCCTCGGGCACTGTCGACTATAATGCTCCCATCTGTATCCCCTAGGCAAGAAGGAGGGATTAAGCTAAAGAATAGTTCTTCAGGCCCGGCTCCGCCATCCTCCACAAATACCGAATCAAAATCTATACAACCATTTTCTACATCTTCAATTTTTAAAAAATAAGTTCCTGCTTTATTAACTGCAGGTTGCGCACTAATGGCCAAAAAATCTGGATGATCAGGAGAAGTCCACCTATAAGTTAAATCTCCATTGGCTTGTGATCCTGTGCCATCCAAACGAATGAAAGGATCATTACAGGATAATCTGGCATCTACCCCAGCATCAGCCACAGGTATAAGCGTATCCGTTTGAGCTCTTACTGTATCATTACTAATGCAACCATTTGCCAGACGCCGAATGGTTAACACATAGTCCCCTGCCCTGCTTATCCTGGGTGAAAGACTAGTAGAATCTATAATGGGAAATCCTTCTAAAGAACGCCAGAAAATAGAATAACTATCTCCCTGATCTGAGTTGGTACCATCCAAAGCAGTGGTAGGTTCATTACATTTAAGAAAAACATCTGGTCCTGCATCTGCATTGGGAGCTAAGAGATTTTCTTCTACATTGAGTGTTTTAACACTACTACAACCCGTCACTTGATCAATTATGGTTACAGAGTGTATACCAGACTGATTGGTAAAATAGTTACTACCCGAATCAGGACTAATCTCATTGCCATCAGGGTCAAACCACCTGAAAGAATAATTGGCTGTACCAGACAGGGGGTCTGCTCCAAGCGAAACCGTATCATTATCACAGGTAATCACCCCTTTTGAATAGGTCATAGCATTAGGAGCTTCATTTCGGAAAGTAACCAAAACCTCATCTACAGCAGATACACAACCATTTATGGTATCCTTCACCGTTAGTCGATAACGTCCACTCACATTCACCAAAGGTTGAAGCAGGTTTTGATTGTCTTTATCTATATCGGGTCCGGTCCACTCATAAGCATATTGAGGTCCAGTGGAGGAAGCACTACCATCTAAAGAAATTGCAGGCTCCGTACAATCTGCTTCCATATCCAGGCCGGCATCCGCTATAGGCCGAGCAACCTGTTGTATACTAAAGACTTTGTCCTGCTCACATCCTTCGTCATTGCTTACCGTAACCGAATAATCACCAGGATTAAATATTTCAATGGATTGGCCCCCTCTTCCATCAAACCACCTGATGGTGGCAAAATCTCCTTCCACTCCCATTTGAACCAAACCTCCTTCACATAAAACAGAATCGCCCAGCAAATTAATTACCGGTTTTTGAGCATCACGAAGATTAAAATTACCTATTCCCTTGCATCCATTTTGATCCGTAACCTCTACAAAATAAATACCAGACTCTCCTAATCTAATGGTAGAATCCAAATCTCCATTAGACCATTCATAGGCGACATAAGGTCCAGAAAGTCCCAATTCTACAGAATCGCCAGGGCATAGATTTGCATTACCAACGATAATCGGCTCCGGTACCTCATTCACTTGCAAGTTAAATGAAGCTTGTCCCTGGCAACCAGATGAATCAGTTACTATTACCCGATAAATGCCTTCATTAGCTACCCTTATTATTTGTTCATTTGCCCCAGTTGACCATTCATATCTCAGAAATTCATTTCCTGCATCTAAGGTGGTTTCTTCATCCGAGCAAATCTCCTGAACCCCTGATATTGCCGGCCGAGGGTTTCTAAATTCTTCAACCGTAACTTGTTCTACCACATTACAACCATTAGAACTTCTTACGAAAACACCATAATTCCCCGGCCGATTTACGATAATGGAATCGCTAGTTTGACCATCCGCCCATTCAAAGTCACCGCCTTCTACCTCCACAGATAAAATGGTAGAACTACCTTCACAGAAATAGGGCAGGCCATTCAGATCTACTTTTGGAGAAGGCAACAAATCAACTGCTTTTTCATCAGTGGTCAAACACCCATTCAGGTCTGTAACCGTTACTCTATAGCGTCCGGCATCCCGAACCGTCACGGCGCGTGTGGTATCATTTGTAGACCATTGGTAGTTGGTGAAATTTCCCCGGACGAATAATCCAAGTCCCTGACCTTCACAAACTGCATTGGCACCAATAATTTCAGGAAAAACAGGGGTAGTTTCCTGTACTTCCGATTCCAATTCCTGAACACAGCCATTAGTATTGGTGAGGGTAACAGAATAGATTCCTGCCTGAGTAACCAGTCGAATGGCCTCCGTTGAGCCATCATCCCATAAATATTCTCTATAATTATTTCCAGCATTAAGAATTAAGGAATCTCCAGTGCAAACATTAGCTTCTTGAGGTAAAATAGGATCAATAACCTCTAATTCAACTACTTCAACTTCTTTGCTTGCGGAACAACCAAATTCATTAAACAACTCAATTCCATAGACTCCTGGAAGCCCAACCTCTAAGACATTTGAAGTATCACCAGTAGACCATAAAAAGACGCTAAAGGTATCTGGAACAGATAAAATAGTACTTTTATCCTCACAAAATGTGGTATCCCCTGCAATCTCAAAATCAGGACTGGGTCTTGCCCTTACCCGTTTACTTAGGGTAGCTTTACATCCATTATCTGCAAAAACCTGAACCACATAAAGGCCTTCGTCTTTGATAAATCTAGAAGGATCACTGACTCCATCGCTCCAATTGTACGATTGATAAACATCATTGATACTTAATAATACTGAATCTCCCGGGCAGAAATCTTCATCACCATCCAATGTGGGATCAGGTGCCACCAAAGCTGTCACCGTCAATGTATCTGTGCCGATACATCCGAAATCATCAGTTACAGAAATTTCAAAAAAACCAGCTTGCTGGATTTCAATTCCAGGAGTGCTGCCTCCCGTCGACCAGGAATAATTTGAATAATCATCATTAACTCTAAGGATGGTAGATTCATTGCTACACAAATTCGGAGGTCCACTGATTTGGGGCTCTGGAGTAGGAATTTCCAAAATCTCTGCTGTCAATTGATTTTTGCATCCATTCACATCCGTTATCTCTAACTGATAATTTCCAGGGCTATTAATCATCAACACGGAATTGGAGCTTCCATTTGACCATTCATATTGAGGGTAACCCGAGGTTGCTGTTAACACAGTAAATGAGTTTTCACAAAAAAAGCGATCCCCTTCCACCTCCAAGATGGGCCGATCAAAAGCTTCTACTAAAATACTGGCTTCAGCAGTACAATTAGCAGCATTGGTAACGGTGACCCTATAGTCGCCAGGTTCGGTTATATTGATTTGTTGAGCCTGGTCTCCATTTGACCAAGCGTAAGCCGCAAAAGAGGCTACACCTATTTGAATAGTATCGCCAGGACAGAATTTATCTCCCCCGTCAATAATCGGATCAGGCCGCTCAAATATATTAACTTCCACAACATCCTCTCCCGAACACCCCTGACTATCAAATACGGTAACTTGATAGCTTCCAGATTGAGAAACATTAAGTGTCTGATCTCTATTGCCATTGTCCCATATATAAGTGAAATACCCGGTTCCGGCATCTAAAATGGTGGTCTCTCCAGTGCATAATAAGGTATCACCACCAATTTGAGGCTCTGGGTTTTGTAATTCAATTACGGTTTCATCTGAACTGCCTACACAGCCGATATTATCTACAACAGTAACAGAGTAGGTTCCCGGTTCACTTACCGTTAATTGCCGGGTATTACTTCCATTGGACCACTGATAATCAACATAGGTTTGTTGGGTAAATAAGTTGGTTACCGTTCCTTCACAAAAGGCAGTTTGTCCCTCAATTACAGGTCTGGGTTTGGAAAATTGAATAGCCTGGAAAGTGGTTTCCCCCTGACAGCCATTATCATCTGTAACTGTAACTCGGTAGTTGTCCGGAAGGGTAACCTCTATATTACGAGTGGTCAAACCATTTGACCAATTATATGCTCTAAATGATTCGCTAAGGCCAAATCCAATGGTATCCCCTTCACAAAAGGTTTGATCTCCTATTATTTCAGGTTCTGGTGCCTGAAGTGTACTAAGATCTACCGAGGTTGATCCCGAACAGCCTTTATCATCTATCACTGTAACCTGATAATTACCAGGCTGAGTAGCAAAAATATTTACGCTTCTCTCACCGGTAGACCACAAATAAACCGAATAATTGCTCTCCACACTGATATTGGTAGATTCGTTTGAGCAAAAAATACGATCTCCCATTATATTGGGTTGTGGGTTGGGATTTTCTATAATCGAAACCGATTGTTGTCCTTCACAGCCATCTCCATCCAATACAGTTACAAAATACGTTCCAGCTTGAGAGATGGATACAGAAGGAGTATTTTCTCCGGTAGACCAGAGATAGTTTACATAAGTTTCCTGAACCTGGACTTGGGTACTTTCGTTTTCACAAAACTCCATTGGTCCATCTATAGTTGGTATGGGTAACTCTTTTATACTGGAGGTAAAGGAACCAATTCCTTCACAACCATTGACATCTGTTACGGTAAGGGTATAATCCCCTCCTGCTGTAATATCAATTGAAGGGGTACTTGCTCCATTATTCCATTGATAATTAACATAATTTATATTCTCAGCATCTAGACTAGTCGTATCGCCACGACAAAACAACGTACTGCCTTGAATGGAAGGGCTGGGGGCCTGATTCACCAGAAATTCCAGCGTATCAACTCCTAAGCATCCCTTGGTATCGGTCACTGAAACTGAATAAGTACCACTTTGATTAATGTCAATGGTAAGATCCATGGTGCCATCCTGCCATTGATAGGAGGAGAAGCCTCCTTGAACATTAAGGCTAGCTGTCTCATAAGAGCAAATTTCAGCAGGTCCACTGATGATAGGCTCGGGCAATGGATTTTCGGTCACAAGATAACTGGCTTCAGCATCGCAGCCCACTGCATCAGTAATGGTCACAGTATAGGTACCTCCACTATCTACCTGGATAGTTGGAGAGCTGGAACCATCAGTCCAATTATAGGTTTGATAGGTTCTATCCAAGGATAATTCAACCGATTGTCCCTCACAAAATTCTGTATCTCCAAGAATAGCAGGTGTTGGTTTTGAAAACTGTATTGGAGTAAGAGAGGTATCTCCTATACATCCTTTAAAGTCAGTGACCGTTAAGCCATAGCGGCCTGGTATTAATATGCCAGTAGATTTACCAAGGTCTCCATTGGACCAGGAATACAAAGCATAGTCCTGATCTGCTTCTACTCTTAAGGTATCCCCCTGGCAAAAAGTACGATCTCCAACAATTTCGGGCTTGGGGGCTTGGTTGACGGTCAAATTGAAGGTATCACTACCAAGACAACCTTTTCCATCTCTGACTGAAACCGAATAAAGACCACTAAGATTGGTTTCAAAATTAGGAGTACTGCTACCATTTTGCCATTCATAGGATGAAAAATTAGCCGTAACTGTCAAACTTGCTACTTCATAAGAACAAATCTCTGCTGGGCCATTTATAACCGGCTGTGGCAATGCATTTTCTACCAAATCAAAATCATCTACCCCTCTGCAGCCCTCATCATCAGTGACTGTTACCGAAAAAGTTCCTCCGGATTTAATAAACACATTGTCGCTGCTAGCCCCATTTGACCACTGGTAATTACTGTAGGCCTGGTCAATTTGTAGTTGAACTGAATCTCCACTACAAAATTCAAGGTCCCCCAATATCTGGGGGTTTGGCTCTTGAAATTGAGTTATGGTAAAGGTGGTATCTTCCCTACAGCCATTGGCATCTGTTACAGTAACCTGCACAGTTTCGGCCGTAGTTAATTCAATTGAAGGCATTGTTGATCCTGTAGACCACTGATAGGCCACGTAAGGAATTTGGGTGCTTAAACTAGCGGTATCTCCAGGACAGAAGATTGGAACTCCGGAAATAACGGGTTGAGGAAGGGCCTGAACATCAACATCAACCTGACTAACTCCCATGCAGCCCCGATTGTCAGTAACGCTTATTTCATATACTCCAGGCAAGGAGGTGATGATGCTGCGCGTAGTTTCTCCACTAGACCATTGATAACTAACAAAATTATCGGGAACCACCAGATTTGCCTGCTCACCCCCACAAATGGTCGTATCCCCTGTTATCAGAGGTACCGGTAATTCAAATACATCCACAAAGGCAGCATCAGTATTAGAACATCCATTATTATCAGTAAAAGTTACAGAGTAAATACCTTCCGTATCAACATTTATTGCATTGGTCGTAGATCCGGTACTCCATTTGACTTGATTGAAGTTTCCGGCATTTAAGGTGATATTTTTGCCATCACAAATACCATATTGATCCAATAAATTAGATTGTGGCAAGCTGAACGTATCCAGGACAGCAGTGGCCTGCCCTTTACAACCAAAAGCATCGGTTACAGTGACCGAATAATTCCCAGGCTGGGAAATTTCTAGATTTTCAGAATTTTGGCCGTTGGACCAGGCATATGAATTAAATCCTCCTCCAGGTTCCAAGAGAACAGTGTCACCCGGACAAAAATTGTCCATGGTGGGCAGAATAGGCACAGGAGCTTGTAAGCGGGTTGCCACAACTGTATCTCTAACTGAACAGCCATTAGTATCTGTCGCTTCAACAAAATATTGACCCTCCACGCCAATGTCAATATCTGGAGAATTGGCACCAGTAGACCAAATATAAGATGCAAAGGTATCAACAACACTCAGTGTTGATAGCTCATTTGGGCATAAATCAAGATCACCTGAAATTTCTGTGTTGGGCTCCGGGAATTCGATTACATTAATACTTTCCATTCCTACGCATCCTCCCAATTTGGTAGTTACGATAACTTCATAAGTTCCAACCTGATTGACTTGAATGGTAGGACTTTGTTCTCCAGTAGACCATTGATAGCTGGCGTATTCTGTATCTGTCATTAAGGTGGCAGAATCCCCGACACAAAAGCCGGGATCTCCTATGATTATTGGGTCTGGAAATTTTTCCATAAAGACCGTAAAAGAAGAAACTCTTTCGCAACCCAGGGTATTGGTTACGGTCAGATCGTAGGAACCTCCTTGGTCCACGGTTATTGAAGTAGAAGTATCACCATTGCTCCATAGATAACTTTCAAATCCCAGCGTCGCATCTAGGGTGACCTGCTCTCCTTCACAAATAAAATTATCTCCATTGATGTTTAATGGAGGATAAGCAATGACATCGATGACTACTGAATCATATTTTTCACAATTTCCTTCTTCTATTAATAATTCAAATACCACCCTACCACTAAAATCTATGGGAATATTGACGGTCGGAGTAGTAGAAAAGGGATCATCCAACCAGGAAGTAGCCCCATTATCTCCACTCCAGATATAAGACTCTCTACCAAAGGCATTAATAGCGCTTCCGAATAATTGAATACTGGAGCCTGCACATACGCTAGTATCTCTACCAGCTTCAGCTGAGGCCTTGTAACAGAATGGATTGGCTATACAATTTAGGAATGGAGCTGCACTTCCCCCCCAGCTCAAATCGAACTGGGTTTGATCAACGGGAGAATCGCCCTCAAAATATTCTAAAAACAGGAAAAAACCTTCACCAGGATTAACCACCATGGGGGCTACAAAGCCATTTGCATTATTACCTGGCACCCAGGTATCCTCTGAAAGATCTATTTCTCCATTACCTAAGCCCGTATCAGGACAAAAGGCACAATTACCATTTACAAAAGAACATCGTTTTGGAGATCCAAGGCTATCACAGCGTACATTAGGGCCATAAATAGCAAAATCATAATCCGAAACATCATTTGGGCCTAAAAGTATTGGAGTGATGGCAAATTCAATTATACTACTATCCGGCATATCCTTCCGAAATTCGAAATAGAACCAACCACTTGCCTGCTCAAAAAAGTTTTCAGGAGGAAGGCCGGGGCTGGGTTCAGGAACGAAACAACCAGAATCATTATTAGGATTCAGAAAATCATTAATCCCGCCGCCATCAGGCCTGAAATTAATAGTACTATCACTACAGATAATTAGGGCCAAGTCACAATCAAAGTTTTGGGCTTGGATTTGCAAGCTTGGGATAATAATTAGCAGCGTAAGTATCGAGAGTTTTTCTAACCCCTTCCTCATATCACTTAAATTAGTTTTTGGGACACAATCAAATGGTCCCTATGGGCCATAGCAATAATACATGCCAATGCCATGAAACAATATATGCCCATGAGAATCTGATTGTTATTTTGTGTTGTTCTCGTTGAATGACGATGGGAGTTACATTCATTTAACATTTAACAGAGACACCTATATCAACTGAAAGACTAGCACAAAAATAAATTATATTCTTGATTTTTTAATCCAAAAAACGTTAAAAGGAAAGAAATTATAATAGATAATTCGTTCAGACAAATGTGGTTTTGTCTGGAAAAAGGAAAGAAAAGGCTGTTTTTCATGATTTTATGAGCTTTGAAACAGCCTTATATTTTCATTTATTTTATATATGAAAAAAACACTTATTTTTTTAATCCTCTTCTTTTCATTTCCTTCAAAAGCAAACCATACTCCCGGCTCATATCTCCCGTGACTGCAGTGTTTTCTTGGGCACGACGAAGTAGGTAAGGAATAACATCTCTAACCGGGCCATAAATTACATATTTGCCAACTCTATACCCAGCTTTAGCCAGGTTAAAGGTAAGGTTGTCACTCATACCGTAAAGTTGAGCAAACATAAGGTGGGGATGATCTTTAGAAATCCCTTTTTCGACCATAAGTTCAGCCTGCATTCTATTACTATATTCATTATGAGAGGCATTACATGAGGCCAAGGTTTCGTAATTATCCACACAAAAACGTACTGCCATGTTAAAAGCCTCGTCGCTAGCTTCTTTAGTGGGATGTATGGGTGATGGATAGCCCATTCTTTCGGCTCTTTCTCTTTCTTTTTCCATATAAGCTCCCCGAACCAGCTTAGCACCTAGGATAAAGCCTTCTTTTTTTGCCCAATCGTAAGAATCAATCAGATATTGAAGTCGATCATGGCGATATAGCTGAAACGTGTTATATACGACGGCTCTTTCCTTATTATACCTTTTCATCATCATATTAATCAGGCTATCCAGCGGATCCTGAATCCAACTTTCTTCAGCATCGAAAAAAATACAAACTCCTAATTCACTGGCTCTGTTGCACATGGAGTCCATTCTTTTAATGATGTTTTGGTATTCCTTTTCTTCCTCATCAGTTAATTTTTCTCCACTTTGAATTTTTTCTAGTAAAGAAAATCTGCCCAGGCCGGTAATTTTTGAACTGACCACAGGTACACTTCCTGTTTGAGCAGCAAATTCTACCTCTTTTATTCCCTCATTCATTGTTGCATTAAAATCTTCCTCGGAAGCCTTTGCCTCCACTCCATAATCTAATACCGAAAGCACATTATGGGCGGCCAGTACTTCAATATCATGCTGAGAGGTCAACAAAGTTGTACCACCGCAAAAATGTTTAAAAATGGTGCTTTTTATGATTCCGACGACGAAAGGCAGGCGAAGTTTGATGGCCCATAAGGTCAATTTAGAACCTATCTTGACCAGCCAGGGTTTGTTCATCAATCCGAATAACCAGGTGGATCGTTTTAATTCCTGATCTGTTTTATATTCAAAAGCAATTTTTGTGTTAGAAAAATCCAGGTCTACAACACTTTTGCCTTGAAGGTATTGATCAGCTAACTCTTCTAGTTTTTTGATAATCGGGTTAACAGGTTGACTTGATTCTTTCATTTTGACAGATTTGGTTTTGGCCGGTTAAAAGGTGAGCCGACCGTCTTGGTTAAAGCATTACGACTTAGGAATTCCAGATTTCCCAGGCTTTCTCAGCTTGTAAATGTAACATTTCCAAACCATTTATTATAGCAGCTCCTGCATCTTCTCCTTTTTGCAAAAAAATTGTTTTTTCAGGATTATAAACAAGATCATATAAAAGATGCTTGTCAGATAAAGCATCATATGGCAATTCGGGATAAGATTTTGTGTTTGGTGACATCCCTAAAGGTGTCGTATTAACTACAAGCTGAATATTTGAAAATAATTCTGCGTTTAATTCCTGATAACAAAGATCGCCATTTTCTTTTTTCCGTGAAACCTCCTGATAGGAAATATTCAATTTTTTTAAAGAAAAATGGACTGCCTTAGCAGCTCCCCCAGTACCCAAGACTAAGGCTCGCTTTATATTTAAATTAGACCGTTTGATTTTATTATGTAGAGATGATCTGAAACCATAAACATCTGTATTATACCCTTTCAATCTGCCATCCTGAAGTTTTTTAATGGTATTTACAGCTCCTATGGTAGCAGCATCAGCATCTAACTCATCTAAATAAGAAATAACCTGCTCTTTATAAGGGATGGTAACATTCAAACCCTTTAGATTCGGATATTTTACAAAAAGCAGAGGAAATTCATTTATTTCAGGTATAGGAAATGACTCATAAAAAAATCCATCAATCCCTTCTTTTTTAAATTTTTGTGCAAAATAGCCCTTAGAAAAGGAATGGGATAAGGGATACCCAATAAGACCAAGTAAATTGTGATAATCTGTTAGGTTTTTCATGATGATTAGTGGTCTGGTAGTCCAGTAGTCCAGTAGTCCAGTAGTATAGTAGTATAGTAGTCTAGTGGTCTGGTAGTCTTGGGATATAGTATACTATGATAACACATCACTAGACTACTGGACTACCAGACTACCCTTAACTTTTTATCTTAATACTTTTTCTATTCCCTGGTTAAGGAATTCGATTTTATCAATTAATACATTTATTCTGGCGGTCCGAACTCTTTCTACCAGTGATTTTCTTTCCATTAAAATATTTCTGAACTCCGTGCTGGTCACCAGATGCTCATAGTTTTTTGGAATGATGCGGGATTTTCCATTGGGCTCTTCAAAATTGAAATTTTGTCTGACAAAATCAAGCCTATACTCTCGATCTCGATTGATTTCTTTTTCCCAAAGATCAACTTGGCGTCTATAGTCATAATCAAAGTGATTAATCAAGCTTTTCCGAAGTTGTACATCAGAGATGACATGGAAACCTTCATTTCTCAAATTTTCAAAAGCTGAAGTTCTTGGTTCGAAGGTTAATCCATACCAAAGAGCATACATAAATTCCAAATTCAGAGAATCCTGATACTCAGGAAGGGTCAATAATTGCTTGATGGCCCCTAGCATTCTGCCGGCTCTTTGTTCCGATCCTTTAAGTTGGATGACATCTTCTTTTAATGAATTTTGTATATCCTTTAATATACTCTTTTCAAAAGTTCTGTCTTTTTGATATTCATTCCAATTGTCAATTTGTAATGCAATTAAAATACCAAATACAATCAAAAGAACTTCTCCAATACCATATAAAAAGTAGTTGTTCGATTTTTTCCCCGTTGAAAAATTGCTCCTGAAAGTTCGAAAAAATTTAAGCATTTTATTGGTATTATAGTGGTCTGGTAGGCTGGTATTATAGTGGTCTGGTAGGCTGGTATTATAGTAGGCTGGTAGATTACTAGACTACCGGACCACCAGACTACTAAATTACTTCTTCCCTAATCGCTCTAATCCAAAAACAACAACAAAACCCACCACCATCATTAATATCGCGCCCAGTACAAACGGTTCCCCTTCAAAAGCACCAGGCAATACACTTTTCTCCAGGAATGGTACCTCTTCACCGCTGCTATTGGTCCGATAGGATAAAACATTACGCCAGGGCCAGATTTTGTTTAATGAACCAATCATAAAACCTGCTAGTATTGCTAAGGTCAAGGAGTGAAACTTCCGAAACATCCAAGAGAGGACTCTTGAAAAAGTAGCTAATCCAAGCAAACAACCAAGTCCAAAAACAACTAAAATGATAAAACTTCGGCCATCCTGATTTTCTAAGAAACTTTTTATCGAAGGAATTATCAGCGTGTACATTCCCATAAGAAGCAGAATAAAACTTCCAGAGATTCCAGGAAGGATTAAAGCCGAAATGGCAATTGCTCCGGCAATGAAGACCATAATTAAATTGTCACTGCCCTGGGCCGGGCTTAAAACGGTAATAAGGTAAGCTACTACTCCACCCAAAATAAGGCCAATAATTTCGGCAGGACCCCATTTATCTACCTGCCTGCCTATATAAATAGCCGAAGCAATGATTAGACCAAAAAAGAAAGCCCAAAGTAAGACCGGATAATTTTCCAAGAGGTGGGAAATACCAAACACACCAAGTACCACTCCCAAAACCATTCCTGCCAACAGAAATACCAGGAAAGTCCCATTGCCCCTTTCCCAGGCTGCCTTCAATCCTCTCTTTCTAAGGCTTATCCACACCTCTGGTCCTAGAATAGATTTTATGGTGTCAATTAACTTTTCATAAATGCCTGTAATAAAGGCTATCGTTCCTCCAGAAACACCAGGAATGACCTCTGCCATCCCCATGGCCATTCCTTTTAATATCAGCATTAAATTGTTCGATTTTTTCATAGCGCCAAAGGTAAAAGAAAAATAAAATTTTGACCTATAAAAATTATTTATTCTGGCCCTTTGGGACCGAGTTGTCCTTCCGCCTTTTTCAACAATTTGCTAGATTGGTAAACATGACCACTTTTTATTACAGTGTGAACAGAACGCGTGTTCCGAATATCTTTTAGTGGATTGCCTTTAATGATAAACAAGTCTGCCCATTTTCCTATTTCAATACTTCCGAGCTGATCACTCATCTTAATTGCTTTTGCACTATTCAAGGTAGCTATTTTCAGGACTTCAGCATTAGGAATTCCTGATTCAGAAAGAATTTGCATTTCTCTATGACTACAAAATCCTCCCAATTGAAAACCAAGGAAATTTTGGTCCAAATAGGGACGATCTGTTCCCATGGAGATAAGACCGCCAGCATCATAAAATCTTTTAATAACCTTAATTTTTACTTTATAAATCAGAGCACATAAACTACCAAAACCGGAAAGGGGCGGGTCTCCAATTAATTGTCTCGCATATGGGCTTAAAAATCTTTTTTCATCCGTCCAAAATTCAAAAACTTCAGATTCATTTCTCCCTATGGCACCATAGGTAGTGAGGGTAGCATTAAAGTAAACTTTGTGTTTTACATATTTTTGAATGATATTTTCGAGTTGCGGATCGTCAGGGTCAATTTTAACCAAACTATTATAGGCAGAGGTATTGTTGAAAAATAACTCACCACCTAAAAAATGTTCCACCCGATCAATTCCCATCTCAATGGCATCTTCAGGGTTAACGGATCCCCGAAAACCGGAATCCAGGTGAGCAGTAACCGTTAGGCCATGCTGATGAGCTCTCTCAATCAATGCTCTTAAATGGGCAGCATTTATTCCCTTGGCTTTGAAACCTTTCGCGCCCAGTGCTACCCATTTATCTACCCTATTGTAAATGTCTTGAGTGCTCATATCATTATCCCAATCTGGTGCAGACCGTCCAAAATAGGGGCCTGAGCTTAAAATTCTGGGGCCTATAGATTTGCCAGCATCCACATTTTTTCGAAATTCCAGCATTTTATAAGGCTCAATTTCTCCGGCAGGAAAAGTGGCAGTCACACCATTTGCTAAAAAAATCAAAGGTTGAGCCAGTGTATCATCATATACTTTACCATCAAATTGAACCCGATAATGGGCATGTAAATCTATCATACCGGGCAGAATATAATCCTCTTCTCCCAAGGTCAATGTATCATAGGACCAATTTCCGTTATCTTCATCCAAAGAAAATATTTTACCATTCCTGATGAATAGCCCTTCATTTTTTTCTACATCATTTGATACAGATGTAAATCTCCACCCTCCTTTAAGGAATAAATTTTGAGCTTTTAAGGAAAATGAACCTAAAATTACAATCAGGATTACTGAATATTTCATTTTCTAAATGTTATTTATAAAGGCATAAAAACCTATATTTTTGAAAAACAGCCAAAGCATCACCCCATTGCCATTGCCATTGATATTGCCATTGATATTGACATTGACATTGATATTGCCATTGACATTTAATCTCATTCATTAGCATGTTTTCTGCCAATAATGCTTCCAGATTGTGCCTGCTCTTCTAGGCGTTTTAGTGCTTCTTGTTCCCTCTTGCTAAGTTTTTCGGGTTTTAATTTGCTTAAGTCAGGCTGGCCAGCATCGATCCAGGCAGTATACCAGGCACTTGCTATAGATAAGATGGCATCCTGCATCCTCTTTTCCACCATCCCCTTCATTTCATTTTGATAGGCTTCAGCATATGCTTCACATTGGATTCGAATGGTTTGGTTCAGACGCTCATCGTAACAAAATTGCTGATCCTCAGGGAAAGACCCGCTGAGTCTTTTTTCAATGCTAAGAACACTATCCACTAAAACATGACTTGCCAAGACTACCTCCCAAAAATATTCTTTTGGATTTTCAATGTATTGGGCCTTGCCCACAAACAGATCATAGTTTTTATCTGCAAATAATTCAGGTATGCGGCTTTCCCAAAATGCATGAATGCCTACCTGGTTGGTCAGTTGACCGTTATAATTTTCGGTGGTATGTAGGGGTACATGTGCATCACCAATATAATGTCCCATTTCGGCAGAGAGTCTTAAAATTGTTTTGGGATCTTTAGCCCTAAAAGCACTTGTTAGCCTATTCTGCATTTGCAAAAGGTGATAAGGCACAATACCATATACAGAAAATCGGTCTATAGCAACTGAGGTTTGACAATCGCCGGAAATACCCAGTTTTTCCTCCCATAATTCACAAGGAACCGTCCATTGATCCTCATAATATTGAGGCTGAATGTAATTGCGGAAGAATTCGATATAGTCTTCTTTTTTTATTCCTTCCTCCGGCCAGGGAGAAAGGTTTTTTTCTGTTTCTCCAATATACTTTAGCCTACTTCCCTGCCAGGAGACCACCTCATTTCCAAAAATCTTAAGGCTATCATTTTGTGGGCTTAGCCAATAGACATCAGTGTATTTTGCAAGGGCTTCGGTCCAATCACGAGGTACCTCTTCAAAAGGGTAGGTTCCCCAATGATCAATATCGATAAAATGCCTAGGTCCTTCAAACTTGGTCGCATAACGTCTTTTATCAGGATCCACGGCATGCTCAGTGATGTATTCTATATTTTTTTTAAAAAAAATGATCATTTCTGGTGGCAGGGAAAAGACAGCCACCCTGTTAATTCTGCGATGTCCCCAAAAACCCCAAATGGAATGAAAAGATAAGGTTGAAGAAAAAAGAATTAATACTATTAATCCGAAGATGGAACTAACCAGGCCAGGCCTGAGTCGTTTAGACTTGTTTTGCAGGGACATCAATTGTGAAGTTTAATCCTCCTCCAATTTACTCAAAAAAGAAATCATATGCCCAAAGTATTTTATTAATAACAATGTTTTGGGTAAGCATAAAATCTGTTTCATTATACTCGACAAAAAATCTTTCAATCTGGCCATATTGCTGGAGGCCTGTTTTAGGATCAATAATCACCCCTTTTGGAACAATAGGATATAGCTTCAATTCCGTTTCTTTTGCCTCCCTATTCTTTAGTCGAATAATACTAAAAGGCACCAATTGAAGAATAGAATCTCTGACAGGGTTTTCATTTTCAAAAGCTTCCGCAATGATATTTTCATATCCCATCAGATAGGCTTCTATCTTAGAGGAACTGAGAGGGCGATTTATTCTGGGCGTTATTTCATAAAAAGGAGTCACCTCATATTGATTACTTTCCTTTTTTAATATAAAAGATTTGTTCTTTTGCTTCGGGTATTCAATACTGATGGAAGCAATATCTTCATTCTGGAAGGATAATAAAGTTTTATCTCTCCAATCTTCTCCAACAAGATTATATCGAAACCTTATGTTTCCCTCCCAACCGGGTATATGAGTTACATAAGGTTGTTCCGCTCCTTCCATGATGGCGTGAGTTCCACGTTCATCGGCAGTTCCTCCACCTATATAATAAGTTTTCAAAACTTTATCATTTTTATCATAAAGTTCCACCTTAATACCTTGGCTCGACAATTCTTTGATCATATTTTCTACTGCTGCTACTGGAGGTTTATACTTTACCTGTATTCTACTTACTGCATCCAAAAGATTTTCTATTGCATTAGGACGGGCCTTGTATTGGTCATTATAAAGCCAATATCCTTTCTGTCGAGTTAATAAGGTTTTATTTCCTCTTCGATCGGCAATGAAGATTTTATTGACCTGATTGATGTCTTCAGGTGCGAATTTTCTATCCGCCACTAATAAGGAGGTATTATCCCCCTCAAGTCCATTTGAAAATACAAGGTATCCAACTACAGTTCCCAACAAGAGAAAAACAATAAGCAATATTTTGGTACGATCCATTTTTATGGTGTTATGGTAGTCTAGAGGCTGTCTCATCCGTACGGATTCGCCAACCAATATTATTTTTTTGAGAGCATTTTTTTAAGGGAAAATGAAATTTTCCCTTAAAAAAATGCTCTTAAAAAGAAAATTATTTGGCAGATCAGAACGAGGAACGCCTGTCTACCGACAGGTAGAAGTTTTGAGACGCCCTCTATTCAAATCTTCTTTTTCGAACAATATTAAAAATCAATCCAAATAGAAATAAAAACAATAGAGGTAGGATCAAATTCAAAGCCTGCCAGTAGGTTTTCTCCTGATCAACTTTAGCTGTATCCAGAAGTCTCAATTTCACTTCTTTCCCTCTAGCCTCAATTAGGCCGGTGTCATCCACCAAATATTCAATAGTATTTAAAAGAAAATCTTTATTAGAGTAGATTTGACCATCATATTCATTAAAGCCAAGAGGAGCAACCTGATTGGTTCTGCGATTAATTTTACTTTTTGCTATATCTCCATCTGTAACCACCACCATTCGATTGGGTACACTTTCGGTGACAAAAGACTGGCCAATATCCTGAAGTCCTTGCCTCATCGCCTGGGTAATCCGATTCTCATACATGGAAGGGAATACTCCTTCCAAAGCCATAGCTACAGCTTGTCTTCCTTTATTATATAAATTGGGGTCTAATCCCATCCTCAAAAATTCGAAATCCATTCGAACCGGGAGGAATTGAACACGGGAATTTGCAGAAGTACTTAGCAGCGAAATTTTTTGCACTTCAGTTTTTGTCCGAACACTGGTATCTATAGAACTTGCATAGTGCAAATTCACCCCATCAACACTTTTTACAATAGGGTGATCAGAAGAGGGGACCACTATCGGATGATATGGATAAACAAAATTATCAAATTGAGGAGCATTACCAATTTGTCCTACAGCAAGTGGAATGACCGTTGCATTCATATCCAATACCAGATTGGGTTGTATCCTTATCCCATACCTAAATAGAAGGTCATCCAATTTTAAATCAAATTCTTTGGGCAAAAACAGTCCTCGCGACAAGCTATCCAGATTGACGGCCAACTTATCAATGAGCCACAATACTTTGCCTCCGTTCATGATATATTGATCAATCTTAAATTTATCTTTTTCAGAAAAAGGAAGAGTAGGTTTAGCAATAATGAGTGCTGCCAAATCCTGACTGATATAAGTGGTGCTATCCAGGTTGATCCGTCCGGTTTCATAAAAACTTCTTAAAGAACGTTCAAGATCTGCTGTTTGAGAACGATCCAATTCTCCATGCCCCGTTGAAAAGGCAATGGGCTTCCTAACGGGAGTTTTGAGTTTCTGAATGGCATTAGCCAATTTATACTCAAGAAGGCCAACAGAGTTATTTAATACAATTTCCTGTGGCATTCCGGGAACCTGATTTTCCAACAACTGAACCGGAATAGAACGCCCCTTATAAAAGATTTGAGCATAAGGGTAAATAAGTTTGGAGGTAGTTTCATTATTATCCTTAACCCTCAAGGTGGTAGGCAAGATCCCTTCCTTTGCATATGCCTCCCGACGAGCATTAATTTCTTCTACAGTTCCATTTGATGGATCTTCAAATGCATATTCAATAAATCCCGATTCTCCCCTGAAATCATCTAAAATCTCTTGAGTAGCTCGTTGAAGACGCTTAAATCCAGCAGGGAACTCTCCTGCCAGTAAAACCTGGACATATACGACATCGTCCAATTCACGTAACAGGTTTCGGGTCGCTTGAGTTAAAGAATATCGTTTGTCTTCAGTAAGGTCTAAAAAAGTATACAAAGCTTGATTGCCAAATCGAATATTAGCAAGAATATTGATCAGGATAATCAATCCCAGGAAAAGACCAAACTGTATAAATGATTGAATTTTTTTATTTTTTTGCATACAAAGGTAGAATAGATATCAATTTTTTAATTCTCAGATTTGGCCTTACCATTTCCTCCTTTCCAGTGATAAGAGTGTTGTCATTAAAAACAAGGCAATTACACTAAAAAAATAAATAAGGTCCCGGGTATCCAATACTCCCCTACTAATGGAAGTATAGTGATAATCAATTCCAATCATCTGAATAACATCATCCAGTTTGCCAACAAACACTGATAGCTTGCTGATATAAAAAAAGCCATAATAAAAAATAAAGCATAAGAAGGTGGCCAAAACAAAAGCAATAATTTGATTTTGGCTTACAGAAGAAGCAAATAAACCAATAGCTGAAAATGTTGCAGCCAATAAAAACAATCCAATATAGGATCCCAAAATAGCACCTCCATCCAGATTTCCCTTAGGAATACCCAATTGATGCACGGTATAGTAATATAATATGGTAGGCAAAATAGCAAAAAGAACGACTATTAAAGCCGCCAGATATTTACCCATAATTATTTCCAAATCACGGACAGGCTTGGTAACCAAAAGTTCAATGGTTCCACTTTGGTTTTCCTCAGAAAACAGTCGCATAGTAATGGCTGGAATTAGAAACATAAAAATGACCGGAGCGATATCAAAAAGTTGATTTAATGTGGCAAAATTATAGTCTAATAAACTGGTATCAGGAAACACAAACACCACCAAGCCTAAAATAATGAGAAATACACCGATAGCAATGTACCCGATTAAGGAGCTAAAAAAACCATTTACTTCTTTTAAAAAAATACTGAACATCTATTTTAGTTGTTAGTTGTTTGTTATTAGGTGGATTTGATGTTTATTTTGATGATTTTTTTATAAAAATCAGGTTTCGATCATTAAAAGCGACTAAGGCTCGAAGCAGGGTTTCTCCATCAGTTTCTTCTAAGCTTCTAACCAATCTGGCTACTTGTGGATCTTTATTCACCCATTTCAATAGATTTGATTTTGAAAAAGGTTGCATCTCTCCACTTTGAAAATCCAGGAGCAATGGATTATTTAAAATATTTTCTCGATTGATTGTCCCCGACCGAAAAGGTTGTCCTGTCAAGGGGTTATAGGCTTTGATTTCTACAGGAACCACTATTGGTTTTTGGTAGGAAAAAAAACAAAGTCTGCCAATTATACTAAGACCTGCAAAACTAGCCAGCTCCTTACCGACTTCTCTTCTATCAATTTGAATAAATGGGCGTCCTTTAATACATATTCCCCAAATTTGGTTAAAATCAATGGTTTGTTGAGATCTCAAGCGCAAAGAAGCTACTTGTGCCAGCAAAGTTTGAGGGTTAACAGTATAAATGATTTCAACTTCTTGTAAACTGTATGCAGGTTGATTGCTTTGGAATTGTTCAAAAGAAAGGTATAGGCCATCCTCAAAACTAAAATTTCGGTTTAACAATAAACTATCTTGTCCATAAAGTCCTAAATGGCCAAAAAAAATCAGAAAGTAAACAACACATAATCTTACCATCGGTCTTAGTTTCTGGTTAACTTTTGGAAGACATCTTCTACCGTCGAAGTCTGAGGATACAATTCCAAAAGATTAATCTTTTCCTGAACGGCGAACTGAAAAAGAGTCTTGCGTATATCTGTGGTAGAATAGAGTTGCCATCTGTTTTCTTCTATCATTTCAGCATCCTCTACCTCTTTTATATTGAGCAGCTTTTCTGTGGAAACGTTTTGATCAAATAAAGCAATGGTAATTTGCCGACCAAATATCCTTTGTTTTAATACAGAAATGGGATCATTGGCCACTAATTTACCCTTATTAATGATCACCACTCTATCACATAAAGCCTGGACTTCCTGCATAATATGAGTAGAAAAAATGACAGTTTTCTCCTTTCCTATCTCTTTGATCAAAGATCTGATTTCAGCCAATTGATTGGGATCAAGGCCAGAAGTAGGTTCATCCAAAATCAAAACATCAGGATTATGAATCATGGCCTGGGCCAGCCCAACTCTTTGGCGATACCCTTTTGAAAGTGTGCCAATCAATTTATGTTGTTCCCTTTCCAATCCCGTCAATTGAATCATTTCATCAATTCGAGATTTTGGCTTACTCACCTTATGTAGGCGGGCAACAAAGTTTAGATACTCTTTTACATACATTTCCTTATAGAGTGGATTGTGTTCTGGCAGATAACCAATCCTTTTTCTTACCGCTATCGGCTCTTCTTCTACGTCATGACCACATACTGAAACCTGGCCACTGCTTTGTGGCAAAAAACAGGTAATAATTTTCATGGTCGTTGTTTTTCCGGCACCATTAGGTCCCAAAAAACCAAGCACTTCTCCTTTGTTCGCCTCAAAAGAAATATTATCCACTGCCTTTTGAGTACCAAATTCCTTTGTCAAATCCTTTACCGAAACAGACATGTAATAGTGTTAATGATTGATCATTTAGAGATGCTTTTTTGGCCTCTCTATGTAATAGTATTAATTTTTGTGGCAATTAAATGGTTGATTTCAAGCCACAAAGGTGGAAAATTCAACCGTCCTTCCCAAATTTTACAGAATAAGATGGAAAGTAACGAAATGTTTATTGCATAAATTTGTTAAAAAAAAGTTAAGTGCATGGATAAAATAGCTAAAATCGATATTTACAAAGGCAATGTTCCGCTCCTGGAGCCCTTTGTCATTTCTCTGGAAACGATAACGACCGCCCAAAACATTTTCATATGCATCCAATCCGAAAAAGGATTAAAAGGATGGGGAGAATGTAGTCCCTATTCCACAATTCTTGGAGAAACACAAGATGGTTGTTTTGCAGTTGGAAAATTCCTCCTACCTCTACTTATAGGGCAGCCTGTTACAGCTATCAATGATAATCTAAAAATTTTGGACCAGGCTATTGTTGGAAATAATTGTATAAAAAGTGCATTTGACATGGCTCTTTATGATTTGGCAAGCAAGGAAGCAGGCTTACCACTTTATGCTTTTTTAGGCGGAAAAAATCATGGTAAACTAAGAACAGATATGACCATAGGAATTGGTTCGCCAGAGCAGATGGCTGCAAATGCTAAAGCGTATTTAGATCAAGGATTTGACACCCTCAAGATAAAATTGGGGACCAGTTATGAGGAGGATATTAATCGAATGGAGTGGATCCGGGCAGAAGTCAATCAATCAATTAAAATTCGATTGGATGCCAATCAGGGATGGGATTATCCTACCGCCTTGAGGATACTTACCAAATTGTCAACAATGGATTTAAAGCTCGAGTGGTGTGAAGCTCCCATTCCTGCCTGGGATGTTGATGGTATGGCCCAATTAAATAAATTAAGTCCCATTGCTATCATGGCTGATGAATCGCTTTTCGATCATCATGATGCCATACAGCATGTAAAAAAGGAAGCTTGCCCCTACTTCAATATCAAATTGGCCAAATCGGGAGGCATTAATAAGGCTCGAAAGATTGTAGCTATCGGAGAGGCAGCAGGCATCAATTTACAGGTGGGTTGTTTTTCCGAAACCAGGTTGGGCATTACTGCCCTTGCCCATTTTGTAATGGCCCATACTTCCATCAGGGCTTATGATATGGACAGCTTTTTAATGCTTAGGGAAGATCCAATAAATGGAGGGGTGGAATATGAGGAGGCTGGCTGGATAAGCATACCTGAAGGAGTTGGCCTGGGCTGTGAAGTCGATCCTAAATTTTTAAAAACCTAAAATATAAATGAGGCTGGTTTATGCGCCTAAGGCGCATAAACCAGCCTCATTTATATTAATATCGTTTATTCCTTTTTATCTCCAGAAGCTTTAGTTTCAGCTTCATCAAACTCACTAGGTTTTCTTGGAATCAACTCATCACGAACGGCAGTGTGCCATACAAAAGAGGCAATAATGGTAGCAGCCTGTGATAAATCATCTCCACTCAAATGATCCCAGTTATCCATATTGGAATGGTGGGTACGAGTGGAATATGCCATGGGGTCTTGAATGAACTGAAAACCAGGAACCCCTACCCCTTCGAAAGCAAGGTGATCCGTACCACCTGTATTATTTAAGGTAAGGGTTGTAGCATCCAAATCAGAAAACTCATCCAACCAGGCCCTGAAGATAGGGGCTACTTTTTCATTTCCCTGCATGTAAACTCCACGGATTTTTCCGGTACCATTATCCAAATTATAATAGGCACTTATTTTTTTCTGTGCAGGTTTTAAAGACTCAGGTACTCTGCCTCCCTCCGGAATATTTGCATAATGTTTGGCTACATAGGCTCTTGAGCCATATAAACCCTGCTCCTCTCCAGTCCAAAGTGCCAGGCGAATGGTACGGCGTGGTTTTTTACCACTTTCCTTAATTGCCGCCAACAAAATACGGCTTGCTTCCACCATTACGGAAGATCCAGCTGCATTATCGGTAGCTCCTGTACCGGTGTGCCAGCTGTCAAAGTGAGCACCCAGCATAACCACTTCATCTTTAAGATCAGTTCCAGGAATCTCAGCGATAATATTGTGTTCCATTCCATCAGGATTGGTATATCTTGATTTAAGGTTCATAGCCAATTTTACACTTTGACCTTTTTCAACCATTCGCAGGATGCGATTATAGTGTTCTACACTCAAAGTAGCTTGTGGAAGCATTTTAGCTTTGGTGTTATGGGCTCTTCCCTCACTGGTTCTGGCTCCTGATACAAATACGGTACCCAAATCACCTTTATAACCTCTATCCAAAACAGCATGTGGCTCTTCCTCAGCAAGGAATTTCCACAAGATTTGATTAAAGCTAAAACCACCAAGGTTTCTTCTATTCCCCCGAGGACGAGGAGTAGGTTTGGGTCTGTTAGCCAATTTCAATAAGGATTCGCTGTCATGGCGTTTGGTGGGTCCTTCAAACCATTCTTTTACCTCACGGCTATTATTAAACAAAACGAATTTGCCTTTAAGTTTGCCTTTGTACTTTTCCAGGTCTGCTTCTTCTTTGGCATCTAAATAAATAACTTCTCCTTCTACTTTGCCATTGGTAGCTGGTGACCAGGCTTTAGGATAAGCGATAACCGGCCAGTAAGAAGGTCCTGTTGCGTGCATTTCAAAGTGCTCCATTTCCCATCCGCGACCGAAAGGGCCCCATTCTTCCAGATGTACATTAGACATTCCCATGTCTTTCAGTTTACCAAGGGCCCATTCTGTAGCTTTATCCAACATGGGAGAACCCGTCAATCTCGGTCCATAAACATCGGTCATCCAACTAGCAATTTCCATTACTTCGCTATTATCAAGTCCATGTTTACGGATAATTTTATTCATATCCTCATCTACTGGTTCTTGACTGAATGCAGTCGGTATAGCCAAAACTAATGCAATTAAGATTAATAAGGGTGATTTGCACATACTAATCTGATTTTGAACATAACAGTGTAATTAAACCTGTTATGAAGGTTAACAACTAATTTTTTAGACATACTCTTTATAAAAAGAATTCAAGCAGGTAACTATGTCGTAGGATCTGCTTTGTGCAGTGAAAATACTCCAAAATCCTGGGAGCCAGTTAATTTTCAAAGCAGATTTTATGCCTACCTCTGCCAATTCCCCTTTTAAAAGGATGAAAAGGGAAAATTCAGGTTTTTATTTTATTCCTTTTTTTCTTTGCTTTTAAAATAATTGTACCGTTTAACCAAAGTAATCAAATCATCCCAAACATATTCTTCTGACTGAATGCCAGTTATGATATCTTCACTGTCATTCAGTAATGCCCATATTTTATTATTATACAGCCAGTCATCGTCTCCCCTCATATACACGTATGTTTCATCCTTAAATAAAACGTAGGAGTAGGCAGGGATATATTCTCCATGTTCACTGATGAATGTTTCATTAATATAGTGAAGATAGAGTTGGATAGGACCTTTCTCTATTAAGGGTAACAAAAACAAGTGAACCTTCCTGGTTGTACCCCCAAGGACATCTAAATAAGGTATCCTTATCTCCTTGGATACCCAGGCTTTCCCATAAATTCCAAAACCTTTAATGTCACTAGCACGGTACTTTTGAATCTCTTCTGAATCCTTATGAAGAAAACTAATCCTCTTAGCCATCTTATAAGGAGCATCAAACTCCAGTAAACCTGAAATAGTATCTCCTTCCATAGTAATGACAAAACTTTCCTTCTTTTGTCCTTTTTGGGATTTATCATACCAGGATTGTGCTCCTAGGAGGCAGGGAATAGAAATAAATAGTAACAGTAGAAATGATTTCATTATTTTTTATTTGCTGTCGTATTCTGAAAATTAAGTATGCACTTAGCTAATAATTTAAAAAATAGAAACCAAATAACCAATTAGGCTGAAACTATAGAAATTTAAATGATCCCTATTTAGATTTATCTAAAATAAGAGTCGTCTTGTTTATTATTCCAGCTGATTGATTAATTTGCCCGATAAAAACGAACGCCACTTTATCATGAATTCAATGATACCTTCGGATGCCCTTAAAAAATTGGGAGATGATCTTTCAGGAGAACTTCATTATGATCAGCTGATGCGAGTACTCTATGCTACCGATGCCTCTGTTTATAGAGAACTACCTTTGGCAGTAGCTCTTCCCAAAACTGTAGAGGATATTCAAAAATTAATCAATTTTGCTCATCAATTTAATACTTCTCTTATTCCCCGAAGCGCAGGGACCTCCCTGGCCGGTCAGTGTGTAGGAGAAGGCATTGTTGTAGATGTTTCAAAATATATGACTCAAATTCTGGAAGTAAATACCGAAGAAAACTGGGTTCGTTTACAGCCTGGGGTTATCCGGGATGAATTAAACAGGTATTTGGAGGAATATGGATTGTTTTTTGGTCCCAACACCTCAACTTCTAACCGATGCATGCTTGGAGGGATGGTAGGTAATAACTCCTGCGGTAGTACTTCAATAGTTTATGGCTCCACACGTGACCATCTCTTGGAATTGCATACTCTACTTAGTGATGGATCAAAGGTTGTTTTCAAAGACTTAAAGCCCGATGAGCTGGAGCAAAAATGTATAGACAATACCAGTCTTGAAAGCAAAATATATTTGCAATTAATAGAGGAACTAAAGGATGAGAAAGTACAAGAGCAAATACATCGTGAATTTCCCAAGGCCTCTATCCATCGCCGAAATACTGGTTATGCAGTAGATGAACTGCTGAAGCTAAAACCCTTTAATAGTGAAGGATCTGATTTTAATTTTTGCAAACTATTAAGTGGTTCTGAAGGAACATTAGCTTTTACAACAGAAATCAAACTTAAACTGGATCCTTTGCCTCCTAAAAAAGAAGTAGTGGTGGCCATGCATTTTTCCAGTATCGCAGATTCTCTCAAAGCTGCCGTCCTTTCCATGCAGCATCAACCCTATGCTTGTGAATTAATGGATAAAATAATATTGGATTGCACCAAAGGGAATATCGAACAAGAAAAAAATCGCTTTTTCGTGGAAGGGGATCCTGCTGCCATCCTTTGCGTTTCCTTTCGTGCAGACCAAATTGAAATAGCCAGGAAAAAAGCCAAATCCATGATCGATCAGATTCAAAATGCTCAATTAGGCTATGCTTTTCCAAGTATCGAAGGAGGCAAGACGAAAAGTGTATGGGATCTTAGAAAAGCAGGCTTAGGATTGCTTTCCAATGTACCGGGAGATGCAAAGCCCGTTGCCTGCATCGAAGATACGGCTGTTGATTTGAATGATTTACCCGATTACATAAGTGAATTTGAGGACTTATTGACAAAATATGACCAGCAATCTGTCTTTTATGCTCATGCTGGTGCAGGAGAACTCCACCTGCGTCCTATTTTAAATCTAAAAAAAGCAAAAGACCGTAAACTCTTCTATGACATTACCCATGATACTGCGGCTCTTGTAAAAAAATTCAAAGGCTCCCTTAGTGGAGAGCATGGTGATGGCCGTGTCCGTGCTGCCTTCATTCCAATGATGGTTGGTGAAGAGAATTACCAGTTATTCAGGCGAATCAAATCGATATGGGATCCGCATAACATTTTTAATCCCGGGAAAATAGTAGATGCTCCAGCCATGAATGAATCTCTGAGGTATGAGTCAGAACAAAAAAACCAGGACATCTCAACCATTTTTTCTTTTGATCATGAAAATGGGTTCCTTAATGCCGTGGAAAAATGCAATGGTTCTGGTGACTGTAGAAAGCTTCCTGCGGCCGGGGGTACAATGTGTCCCTCTTATCAGGCTACTCGTGATGAAAAAGACAGCACCCGAGGCCGGGCAAATGCCTTGAGAGAATATTTAACAAGGAATTCTGAAGCTAATCCCACTTTTAATCATCCGGAATTAAAAGAAGTAATGGATTTGTGTATCGGTTGTAAGGGCTGTACTTCCGAATGTCCTTCCAATGTAGATATGGCAGCTATCAAATCAGAATTTAGTTATCAATATCAAAAAGCTCAAGGCTTTAGTCGCCGTTCCAAGCTTTTTGCTAATAATGCAAAATACAATAGTTTGGCTGCCAGATTTCGGCCAATAAGCAATTGGATGTTTTCCAATTCTTTTTCCGGGGGGCTAATGAAAAAGTATATGGGCATTCATCCCAAAAGGAGTATCCCTTTATTATCAAAGATCAGTCTCCTTAAATGGTATCGAAAAAATTATAAAAAATATAAACCGTCAGGGCCATTAAAGGGCCAAGTCTATTTATATGCAGATGAATTTACCAATCGCCTGGAATCTCATATTGGAATAAAAGCCATCCAGCTACTTTCCCATTTAGGATATGAAGTAAAGATGATTTCTCACCCTGAGAGTGCAAGATCTCATATTTCAAAAGGTTTTTTGGAAGAAGCAAAAACACTTGCTGAAGCCAATGTCAGTTTGTTTCATAAACTTATTTCTGAGGACACTCCATTACTGGGGATAGAGCCCTCAGCTATTTTGGGCTTTCGTGATGAGTTCCCCAGACTGGTAGATAAAAGCCTTAGACAGAAAGCACTGGAATTAAAAAAACATGTTTTTCTCATTGATGAATTTTTGGCCAAAGAAGCCAAAAAGGGCAGGATAGGTCCTGAGCATTTTTTAAAATCGGAAAAGCAAATACATTTACATGGACATTGCCATCAAAAAGCCCTGTCTTCTGTGTCAGATACAGCCTGGATTTTAAGCCTTCCAGAAAATTTCTCAGTAAACATTATCCCTTCTGGTTGTTGTGGGATGGCTGGATCTTTTGGTTATGAAGAAGAACATTATGAAGTCAGCATGAAAATTGGAGAAATGGTTTTATTCCCTACTGTCCGAACAAGCAAAGAAGAGGACATTATCGTAGCTCCAGGAACCAGTTGCAGAGCACAAATTTTGGACGGAACAAATAAAGAGGGAGTACACCCTGTAGAAGTTCTTTGGCAAGTATTAAATATAACTGGGGAATAGTCAAGACCGGAGTTTAGGACCCTTTCGGTTAAAAGTCCAGGATAATTAAAAAAAAATCCAGACTTCTAACCAAATGGGCCAGTATATAACTGGTTGTTGTTTAGACGCTTAACATAATAAGGAGGCGGAGTTATTATTCTTCATACACTTTATTTTCTATCCTTATACCACAAATCTATGTAAAGAAGGAATTGAAATAAACGGGGTTTTTAAGCTTTTTTTAGCTCTTGTCATATTTTTTTTAAGCAAAAAAATATTTACACCTCTATAAATCAATTTTTTACGCCTCAAAAATTTTAATATTGTCATATTTCCAGAAATCCACTCCTATTTTAATTTATAGGATATAAAATTGGCTTTTCTGGATGTTTTCGAAAAATAAAACAAGGGTTTAATCTGGGTTTAGCTTTAATTTGGTTGAAAGATCGGGCATCAGATACCTCATCAGGTTGTCTAACCCAGATCCTCAACCAAAAGGAAAGAATATTAAATAACTAGAGTATAGTTCAACAATTACGCTTTGTATGATGCGAAATTGTTTAATCAATTAGCCGCTTTTTTCTTTTGGCTTCAATACAAAACTACTGTAAAATTAAGGTCAAAACTGGCTAAAAACTGCTTAAATTTCTCAATTTATCATTCTTTTTTTAGTCATTTTTTTTTATATTCATATGAAAATCAATTGATTAATTTTAAATATTGACTAATATGTCAAATTTCAAATCCACTGAAGTTTTTCTTCATTTGGACAAAAAAGCCAAAAAGGAATTAATAGAGTTTGCAAAGTGGTCATATAATGAATTAACAGAGGAGGATCAGAAATCATTAGAAGAATTGCTGTTTACTAATCAGATTAGTGAAGAACTTGATGATGAAAGTTTTTGGAATAGTCAGCTGGTTCATTTGGATGGAGAAAGCCAGGAAAAAAAAGCTGCAATACTCCGAAAAAGAAGAAGCAGATTATTTAAAACACTAGAACGGTATATTGTCTTTTCTGAGCTAGATAAACTCAAACCGGTATCTTCCTTCTTAAAAGCCCGATATTATGTAGAAAATGACCTTTCCAGGAATGCTAAGAGTAGCTTTAAGCAATTTAAGAAAAGTTTAGGCCAAGAGGAATATTGGGAGCCAGAATTTGAGGTTTTTAATTATTGGCTAAATGGTTTGGATATCGCACAAAACCAGGTTTTTGATCGAGTTAAGGGCAAACTAGATTCTCTTGAGCAAAGCCTAAATCTTTTTTATCATATCAACCAACTCCGAATAATTACTACCAAGTTGGATAAAGCACGACAAATGGGTTTCAGCTCTGAGGATCTAATGGCACTGGAAAAAAAGGTAGAAGAGATTTACAAAGAATACCATACCAACCCCTTCATTGCTCTTTATAATGATATTGCCCAGATGTATCTAAATAAGGAAGATCCTTATTACCAAACAGTTTATGGCAATTTTCAATCTTTGGAAAAAACCCATCCACAGCTATCCAACACATTTAAAAAAGAAATTACAGAATTATTGATGAATTATTGTATTCAAAAAATTAATCAGGGAAAACTTGAATTTGCAGAAGAATACCTTCTTCATTTTAATTACATGGCGGGCATCGGCGGATTACTAAAGCAAGATGTTATCTATAATTTTCAACGAATCAGAAATGGCCTTGGAATTAGTTTAATGGCGGGCGATAAATTTTGGTTTCCCAGGTTCCTTAAAGATTATCGCAGGGTTATTGAACCACAGTTTTCCTTAAAAATAAGTAATCCTTTACTTGCTTTTATGCAAGCGATGTGGGAAATACATATTGAGAATGGTGCTTTAGAAAAAACCTATGATTATTTGATGACCTTTCAGAACTCTGAGTACTTTACCCTAAGCCCTATTTATAGATTAGATTGCCTAAAAATGAAGGCTAAGTATTATTTTCAAACAAGAGATTTTAAGGATTACAAATCACAACTAAATGCTGCCAGAGCTTATTTAAGAGGAGAAGACAAAATGGAAATAAAGAATAAACAATACCACCAAAACGTACTTAAATATTTTGCCAAAAACATTTCCCAGAAGGGGATTAGTGAAAATGATTTTTTTAAAAAACTGCCTAAGACTGACCAGATTTGGATCAACAATCAGAAAAGAAAAAGGTGATGCCTCCTTTCCTTTCGAAGCATCACCCAAATAATAATATTTTTTGGCTAATTAAATCAGGTTTAGAAAGAAATTAGATTCTTAATTAACCTTAATAAATGTTCCTGAAAATGTTGATGGCAAATCAGTGGTTACCACTACATCATAGATTCCTGGATCTAAATCCGAGATATCTACAGAGCAATCTTGCTGGTAACAACCATCAAATATCTCTACGTACTCAATTTCAATTTCGGTAATATCCGCTGAGGGATTTTCAGAATCTACAATCAGAGTAATATCATCCTGCGTAACAATGGAACCAACTAAGGTTTCCAATTCAACATTTTTAGAAGATTCACTTTCTTCAGCCACATATCCTACGGATAAAAGAGTGGCCAGCGTCATTAAGATCAGAGTTTTCATATACTCTAGTTTTTGAAGATGAAAAAATAAATGAGCACCCTAATTCATTGAAAAACAATTAGTTACGCTGGCCAGCTGATAAAAAATTTATTAATGAAATAGTGGTTTCTTATATGGTATTTGTATTGTTATATTTTTCTTGAACTTCTTTGCTTTACCTCCTTAGATTCTTTCTCACTACTTATTCATTGAATGTATTCAGACACTTAGTTGAAATATCAATTTTTGATTTTCATTTAAGTTTGCAATTATTTATACTTCAAAAGTATGATGGAAAAAACGGTAAAGCCAATCTTGAAAAAAACGCGAAAAAGCAATTTTTTTAGGATTTATTTTCTAGAAAAGATTTAATATTGGGCGCAGAATTAGGTGAGAATTACGGGAAACAATTAGGCAAAAATTTGGTGGTAAATGCTATAGTGTTAGATAACTTTTATACATTTATTCAAATTTTCCAGTAAAAAACCGGAAAATTACTAGAAAAAATCAATTAGCATCTATTGTATAACCCATAGACCCCATGTCGGAAAGAATAAAGTTTAACAGGGAAACTTTTGCTTTTCTGTTTAGAAAAATTTTTTATAAGGCTACAAGAACTAAAAAGCAACTAACTGATCAAGAGATAATTAGCCATATTCGCAGTATAGGCAAAACCAAATTCTTCGCCAATAAAAGTTCTGGAATGGATGAAGATGGTTGTTATCTTCCACCTCCTGAGTCCAAGCCTGGAGTGTTTGACCTAGATCTTGAACAGCCCCCTCTCAGAAATAATTTAAAAACCTGGATTTTAGAGGACAAAGGAGTTCAGCAAATCCTTTTTGCCAGGTACCATTCTAAAAAATTAATCAAAAGACGGTTCTATACCAAATATGGATACCAAGGTAGAAGATTACACGACTTGTATACCATTCTTTTTGAAAAAGATGATAAGCAAAGTCAAAGCAGTGATAGAGATTATGCCGACATTTTTTTAAAATATGCAGGATATAACTCTATTGAGGAATTGGAAGGTGAATTAGCAGAAAAAGCTTCTAATCATTTAACACCTGAAGAGGAGATTATTCATTACAAAGGATATTTTTTTAACTATAGTAAGCATTGCATATCGGAATTTGATATGAATATTGACTATGTTGGCTATCCTCACTTTGCCATTGAACAAAATCATTTTCATAATCTTCCCAATCAACCCCCGTTTAAGGGTATTGGGAAATTATCAAATGATGGAAAAATCTTTGCCTCACTTCACCAGAAAGGAAACAGTAAGGAGTTTAAAATAATTATTGATAGTGGTGGGAACCCTAAGGCTGAACCTGCCATGATTTGTTCAATCCAAACCATATCCACCTATTACAGGGTAATCAGTGTAGAGGCCATCATTCTAAAAAAGGAATTGATAGCCACTCATCCTGAATACGTAAGGGATATTAATCGATATCTGTTTTTACATCGATACTGTTTCAGATTAAAAAAACCTCCTTTAAATCTTATCTCTTTAAAGGCCAGAAGAATAAATGTAAAGGCTATTGACCAGATGATTGGTGTATTTAGGGTTTGGAGGTTTGATGAGGATTTCAACCTAATCCAATCGAAGATAGTAATCGATGATAACTATATGGCCATGTGCTTTACCAAACAATATGAGGGTGAGCAGGAAAATTATAATACACAATATTGTACTCTTAAAGTTACTGATCACCAAGGCAATAGCAGTTTGTGTATCACCACCCACCCACGGAAAAGTATTGAAATTATATCACAGATGGTCATCAAGGTTTTTGATAAAAATTCGGAGTATCCTCCCAAAATTACAGGTGGGGTAATTACCCTAACCAATCATCAACAGAATTTTGCTTCCGGCAGGGCAATAGTTATGATGAAAGAAGACTCACTCAGTTTTGAATTGGAGACCATAGAAAAAGATAAAATTGGAGCTTATATAGAGAATGACAGGGATCTGGTGATGCTTTTTACAACACTGGTAGATATTCAGAAAAGCATGTCAATTAATTCATGGTTCGACGATCCGGAATTAACTGAATCTTGAAAAGAATAAAAAAGATAAGGAGCAAGAATTAAAATAATTTAATTCTTAAATACACCAAACTTACTCAATTTTTTGCCTTTAAAAACAGTTTTTACCAGTTTAATAACCAGTTCTTCGCTTTGGAAATCAATAGCATAACTAACCCTTAATGGGGTTTTATTAATACTATCCAAAGAAAGATGCCCACGAGCTTGTTCCTTGGCTAAGTATTTTCGCAAATCTTCATGCAATTTAGTTTCTTCTAAATTAATACTTAGAGCAACAGCGAAAGGAAATTCATCTTTCCGCCTTAGACTCTCTCCATTTACGATGTGAAAATAAACTGGATTCCTATTATTTTCTCTATTGCTTGATGGGTTTGAGGCTCCAGTTACCTTATCAAAAAGGCTACTCTCTGATGATTTTTTCATCACAGGGGATTTAATCTTTGTAGTGTTAATAATATTTAGGTCGTTAATACAATATTAACCTATTTTCATCAAATAGAAGAAAATCAGCTAATAAAAATCAACGATTTCGAAAGATCTCTTTTATCAAAGAGAAAATACATACCTAGTTTAGCGATCGAAGACTTATATATAACCCTAATAATTAAAATGCTGTTCGCTGTATTAAGCTAATTCCAGATTAGTGAGTGATTTAATTAATTGCAATAATTAATTAAATTTAGAGTACACCATGGTTTTTTAACACTTTGAGGGTAAACATTAACAAACCACTGGTTTTTATTATAATTTAATGATTTTTATTGAAAAAAGCTAGTTTTTTTCTTTTAATTATTACTTATATGACATTTTAACTTTTCAAAAATCGCTTATCCAGGTAAATATTTTTTCAAAAATTCAGGAGTGAATTAATTCCAATGAGAAGCAAAGCAAACTTACCAACAATATATATGCAGGCACAGTTCAATTTTCAGTCATTTTGTATAATTTCCATATTTTTACCTGAATTTTGAAAAGGAAACCACAATAGTATGGATTTAAATCCAGTAATTCTAGCCATACCCATGTATTTTACCTTAATGGGAATAGAGCTAGTTTATGAAGCAATTAGTAGAAAAAAGACCTACCGCTTAAATGATGCCATTACCAATATCAGTACAGGTACCCTTCAGCAATTGACTGGCACTTTTCTGAAAATTTTTAAAATAGGAATATATGCCTTGGTTTTTGAAAAATTTGCTTTTTATAAAATAGAGCCTACCTGGACCAGTTTTTTTATTTTATTTATCCTTTGGGATATTTGCTATTATTGGGAGCATCGAATGGCACACCGCATTAGCTTATTCTGGGGTGGTCATTCAGTGCATCATCAAAGTGAGGATTTTAATTTATCAGTCGCACTCAGACAAAGTTCTACAGCTATGATCTGGGGAGTCCCTTTTTACCTCCCACTTGCTCTAATGGGTTTTGATCCTGTCCAATTTGCGGTAGTAGGAGGAATCAACTTACTATACCAATTCTGGATACATACAGAACATATTAATCGAATGCCCAATTGGTTTGAATGGATCTTTAACACCCCCTCTCACCATCGGGTACATCACGGAAGAGATCCCAAATACATTGATAAAAATTATGCTGGTGTTTTTATTACCTGGGATAAAATGTTTGGTTCTTTTCAAGCTGAAGAAGAACGCCCCAATTACGGGATTACCAAACCATTAGCAAGCTGGAATCCGGTATACGCAAATTTCGCCCATTACATTGACTTGTACCAATACATTAAAAAATCCCGCTCCCTTAGCGATACTGCAAAAATCCTCTTTAATCCTCCCGGCTGGTTACCTGACTACTTGGGTGGACCGCAAAAACCTAGCGAAGTACAGGAGGGATACGATAAATACAACAGGCATACCATCTTCCAAATGAACATTTACATCTTTGTTCAATTTTTAAGTACACTAGGGCTTAGCTCTCTTTATTTTTTTAAAAATGAAGACTTCTCAGATCCTCTCAAAGTAGTTTATGCCGTTTGGATAATTTTGACAACTCTTATGTTTGGTTTCATTTTTGAGTACAGAAAATCATGGTTGATTGGCCTAGAAGTGATTCGACTTACTTGTATACCAATAGGAATTTGGTACATCTCCTCAATGGGAATTTCAAATCTACCTTATTGGCTATTTTTTGCCTGTATAGTTTATGCTGTGGGAAGTATCCTTGCCTTTTTATTTCTTATTAAAAAGTCAAATAAAATTATGACTTCTGGTATGGAAAAAATTTCCAGCGAAAGTAGTCTAACATAATAAAAGTAGACATTAAAGCCTCGATACCTGCTTACTAACAACTATCAATTAATAACTATTAACCAATAACTGAATACTAAAAATGAAAAATACAGTTCTATCAATTTTTTTAATCGTTTTCGCCTTGGGAGCAACTTATGGACAGGAAAGACGGCCTGGTGGTTTTGGACAGGGGCAAGAAAGAGCTCCAAGAAACTTTGGAGCCTCTGCAGGAATTATCAAATATGATGCCGATGAAGCTTTAAAGAAATTAAAAATAGAGGAAGAAGATGAGGTTGCTATTGATGTTATCGTAAGTATTGAAACCTATAATATTCGATTGGATAGTCTGCAATCTGCCAATCAGCCTATTTTTAACGATATCCAGGCTAAATTTAGAAGCCTGAGACAGTCAGGTGATTTTTCCCAAATGCGCGGTATGCGGGAAGAGGTTCGTCAAAAATTAAGCCCGATCCGGGAAGAGGCCAAAAAAATCGGGGAAGACCTAGATTCCGAAATGGCAGTAGTCCTGGATGAAAAGCAACTAAAAAAATGGAATAGCTATAAGGCTAGCAAACGTCCCTACCAGGGTCAGCGAAGGCAAAGAAATTGATGTTAGTATCGGAATAAAGCCTTGGGGCTTTATTCCGATTTAGAAGACTAATTTTTTGCCCTTCGAGCTTTATACTCCTCATATCTTCTTTGGTACTTCTGTATTTCTTCGGGATTCATCCTTTCCATGTAAATCTTTGAAATTTCAACTTGCTCTGCTACCCCTTCAGGAGTCAAATCTGTAAATCTATTTTGACCATTACCTCTTTTCTTTAATTCAAAGGCATCATATAATACACCAGTGGTAGTATAAGCTTCATATTTTAATACATCTCCATCAACATGAATTAATTGGAATAATTGTGTGTTAGAAGCAACCCTTTCTACCCAATCTTCGAAATTTAGATTATACATTTTAGGTCCACTTACTGATACCACATACATTGGGCCTCTATCCTTGGTTTTCTTCCCAAATTCCATATTATAACCTCTACCATAGGTATGATCATGCCCCTGCAAAACCAAATCAACGCCATATTTTTCATAAAGCGGTTGGAAATTATTTCTGATAGAAGGATTATCTCGTCCCATTGCTGTTGAATAGATAGGATGATGTTGAGTAACTACAGTCCACTTCTGGGGATTATTTTTAAGCAGGCCCTCAAGCCACTTTTTCTGTTCCTTCAATTTTTTTGAATCGGCCAGCATAGCTTGAGTATCTAAACATATTATCCGAACCCCTTGATAATCTATATAGTAAGTGGTCTCTTTTAAATTTTCTGGTCCGTTTTCAGGAAGAGTAAAACTGGGTTTCCAATGATCGGAGAGCAGTCGATCCCTGCCTGATCGATAGTATTCATGATTACCAGGAACCATAATATTAGACTTAGTGCCATAAATCCACCCTCCTGCATAAAACCATTCACCCCATTCCATATCCTCCCTGGGGTTATTGATTAAATCACCGGCATGTAAAAGAAAATCTACATCTGGCATCTTCATAAATGCTTCTCGTATTGTTCTTGACCAGAGGGCTTTAACAAAGTTTTGTGCATCTCCGAAATAAATAAATGAAAAGGGAGCAGCTTCGGTTTTTGCCGTTTTAAAATGAAACCATTCACTATAATGAGTTCCATTCCCTACCCGATAGGCATATTTAGTTCCAGGAAGAAGATTTTTGAAAGTGACGGAATGGTAGTGGGATACATTTCGGTTACTTGCTAAAACTTGAGTGGTGGCTTTTACCGTATCTGCGAAAAAAATAAAAGTAGGATCAGAATTAGCCAAACTAATTTCGGCCCAAGCTTCTCCAACAGAAATATCTGTACGCCAACTTACAGATTGGGTGGTAGCAGGGTCATCGCTCCAAGAAAGAATAATCCGATCAGGCACGGGGCTAGGCGTGTATGGATCTGTAATTTGGGAAAATGATAGGTTATAGCTTGTTAATACAGTGAGTGCAATAAAAAATCGTCTATACATTTTTTTCACTTAAAGGTAACAGGATTCAATAAATTTGTAAGATTTTAGGTATGTATTAAGATTTATTTTTGATTAATTGTTTTCTTCGGACTTTTAATTTGGCTTATTTCACTCTCTACAACAACCTATTTCACCAACAATTGTTCATCTAATTGTTAAAGTAGATCATTCTGCAAATTATTGAAATTAAAAACATGGATAATATTCAAATTTCTCATTTAGAAGACCAACGCAAATTTGTGACTATTATTTCCGAGCATAAAGGTGTTGTAGAATACTTACAGGTTGCCAATCGCATTATTTTTACCCATACAGAGGTTGATGTTGCACTGGAAGGAAAAGGAATCGCCAGTCAATTGGCCAAACATGTTTTGGAGTATGCAAAAGAAAAAGGCTATGAAGTGATGCCTTTATGTCCTTATATTGCAGGCTATATCAGTCGGCACCCTGAATACAAGCCCTTGGTTATGAGTGGAATTAATGTTTAAATTATCTATACCGAAACCCGATTAGCGGTTGTTTAATATCACCCATTGAATGCGAAAATCTGATCAACTGGGCCAAGAGTCCATCCCAAGATTGTTATTCCAACAGGCTGCTCCAGCCTCAGTTGGTTTTCTGATTATGTCCATTTATGGAATTGTGGATACTATATTTGTGGGTCGTTATGTTGGCACTATGGCTATTGGGGCTATTGCTGTGGTCATGCCCATAACTTTTTTGATTTCTTCTATAGGAATGGCTATCGGTGTTGGAGGTGCATCTATAATATCCCGGGCATTGGGTGCAGAAGATCGGGAAAAAGCCAATCTGACCTTTGGCAATCAAGCTGCTTTGACGCTGTTATTAGCGGTCAGCATTGTCATCCTTGGTTCTTTTTATACTGATGAAATCCTTTTTGTTTTTGGAGGACGAGGAGATATATTACCTCCCGCACAGGAGTATTTTACCATACTGTTGTATTCTGTTCCATTCCTGGCATGGGCGATGATGTCCAATAATGTGATCCGTTCGGAAGGGGCCTCAAAGATCGCCATGTTTACCCTAATTGTCCCGGCAGTGGTCAATATGATATTGGACCCGATACTTATTATAGGCTTGGATTGGGGTATTGCAGGAGCTGCCTGGGCTACTGCCTTTTCTTATATGGCAAGCGCTGGATTTACGCTTTGGTTCTTCATGAGCGGTCGATCTGAATTAAGATTAAAACTTAGCAATTTTAGCCTTAAGCGCCGTATTGTTAAAGAAATTGGTTCAATAGGTGGAGTGACCTTAGCCAGACAAGGCACCATAAGTGTTTTAGCCATCATTTTGAATAATACCTTGTTTACTTATGGAGGAGAGATTAGTATTTCTGTTTATGGCATCATCAATCGGGTTATGATGTTTGCTAATTTTCCTGTTCTAGGAGTCACACAGGGCTTTATGCCCATTGTGGGTTATAATTATGGCGCTCAAAAGTGGGATCGGGTCAAGAAGACCATCAACACAGCCATTAAATCCGGGTCGGTAATTGCTTTAGGAATTTTCACCTGCATCATGCTCTTTGCAGACCAGATCGTCTGGATCTTTTCTAATGATCCCGAGTTGATACAAAAAACTGCGCCAGCGCTTAGAAAAGTATTCCTGGCCACCCCATTACTTACCATACAATTAATTGGTTCCGCTTATTTTCAGGCCATAGGAAAAGCTTTGCCCGCTTTATTATTGACTTTAACTAAGCAGGGATTTTTCTTAATTCCCCTTATTTTAATACTTCCTCCAATATTTAACCTGGATGGCATTTGGTTTTCTTTTCCTGTTGCTGATATTATGGCTGCAAGCATCACTTACTATTTCTTGCAAAGAGAAATTCGCAAGACCATCAATCGTTTTATGAATGAGAAGCAGGATGCTTTGATTGAGGCGTAGGAATGGGAAGTGGTAAATTATGGGATGTTTATTATTGGTTGGGGCTGTAGGCACGCAGATTCCGCTAATTTCGCAAATACTCTTACTTGGTACTCATTACTTAACCAAGGTTACTGATCCCGACAACTGCTCCGAATAAGGTTTAGCCTCCTCATCAAAGCCTTCCACAACCGCCATCCAAACATACACTCCAGGGGCTACCCATTGATCTCTAAATCGACCGTTCCAGGGAGTGTTATCTTTGCTTTCGAAGAGTAGATTCCCCCAGCGATCGAAGATTTGAAGATGGATACTTGTAATATCAGTTCCCAAAACATTAAAAGTATCATTGATCCCATCATGATTGGGGCTAAAAGCATTGGGGACATAAATACGTGTCGGGCATTGTTCAATAATTCCGATAGAATCAATCCCAACACAACCATATTCATCAAATACTTTCACTTCGTAATTACCTTCCCTTTTGATGGTTATCTGCTCCCCTATTTGGCCCGTACTCCATTCATAGCGGGCAAAAGTTCCGGGATATAGATTATAAGCCAATGTTCTGTTGCGAATGCAAATGATGGTATCCGGGCCTAATTCAGGTTCTGGGGTTGGAATAATTTTCACATCTGTAAAAGCGGGGAAAGTAGCGCAGCCTGAAATGATGCCGATGACCTCATAGGTTCCAGATTGATTTGGCTTAGTATTTCTAAGACGGGGAAATTGTTCCTCAGAAATAAAATTAGCAGGCCCTTTCCATTCATAGCGAGCACCATTCAAATCGGTAGCTCCCAAGCTGATCATCTCCCCTTCACAAGCCAGAACATCAGGATCAGAATCAACCGCTTTTCTTAGGGTTACTTTTAAATCGCGATATTGAGTATCAATGGTATTCAAACAGTTATCCTCAATAATCACCATCACATCATAAGAACCCAGGCTGGCATAATAGTGATCAAATTTTGCTTCGGTGGAAGTAGTTCCATCACCCAAATCCCAGAAAAAGGAATACCGAAGTGGGGACAAACCTGGATCAAATGTTATGGTATCATTCAAACATCCACCTTCAGGTATTGGGTTGGCATTGATTTTACTAAAACTAGCCCCTCCACTATATGCATAAGATTCCAAATTGCCATACCCATAGGCCGTAGCAATTACTCCACAACCTTCTGAGATAATAGTATGTGCCCCAGGATTGACTCTGACCGTGGCATAGGAAAAATCTTCATTCCCTGCAACAGAAGAAATTTGCTCTCCTCTTTCTGCCAAAGTCATCCCGTCGAATTGGACAAAATCGATCTCAGAAGTTTGAGCAATAACATTGATAAAATTTTCACTGATGTTTTGAAAAGCGGAATTAAAAAGGGTTACCGTATCCCTGGTTTGTTCAATACTGTTAAGCAATAACATAGAAGGATCTCCAACAGAATAACCGCTACAAGTTGATCCAATGATATACTGAGCTACCAGTAGGGGTTTATCTCCAAAAATATAAGAGGAAACTGAAGAAGTGTATTCAATATACTCACCTGCATCCAGCATATATTCCCTGTTGGTTGTGCCTCTAATTTCGACTCTTGTATTATTTTCTGAAGCTAAAACCCTAAATACATCATAGCGCATCCCAAAATGGGGAACGGTTACAAACTGTTTGCCAAAAGCATCTATTGGATACATTTGTTCCAGCAAATTATCCCTAAAAGCACAGCTTACCGGAACCTCAGTCCATCGAGCCCCTCCAAAGAGGGCAAAATTTTTATCTCCACTCACTCTTGTTCCTGTTAAATCATCCCTACCTAATCTGGATTGCACCTGATAGGTTTCTCCGGCATTTAATCTTACACTAAAGCTGGTTCCTGCTGTTTTCCCTCTGCTGGTATCATCAGATAGGTCAATGTTAATAAGGGTATCATCTTCTTTAGCCACAATAATAAATTCTGAAGGATACTCTACGCCTTGTATGTTCACTCCCTGATAGGACATTACAAAATAGTCTTTTCCAAGTGTTTCGGCAGGCAGTACTACGGTGGCCTCTGAACGCATATTAAAAAACTGGTGGATATAGACAGATACAGGTTCAGCAGAGGTTAAATGAACTCCTGTATTGGTTTTTGATTCGGACCCAAGTGTTTCGGCAGATCGAGGTAGGTTGATTACCGTAACCTCATTGGCCTGCACTGCAAAAGTTTCACTCCAGCCTTGATTAGGTATACTTATTTCTCCGGTGGTATTCCTTTTCGAAGTGATCATCGCTACCATGGTATTCTGGTTGATATCCAAATGTTCCATGAAGGCGAACCAAAAATCTGTCCCTTCATTTGTTTGTGAAATACCAGTTGACCATGATCCCAGCAGGCAAATAAGCAATAGTAGTTTTCTTTTTCTCATTTCCGGGTGTTAAGTGAATCGCTAATGAATACTAGTTTTTAGACTTCTGAAGACTTGTATTTTTTCCTAAAATAATCACTTTTATTACCCTCAAAAATCAAAGCATCTGATTTTGTCCATTTTTGTCCGACATTATCCTTTTGATTGGTGATAAATTGCAGTAAATCAAAACAAGGCGAAACACTTTAGTAACAAGAAAGGTCATTGGAGGCCTTTTCAATGAGGTCGGTTCCAGCAAGGGGAGCCGACTTTTTTTGAAGGGGGAATTCGAAGGGGGAAGGGGGAAGGATTTAATCCATGCAGACTAAAACAAATAAAATTTCACTTGATAGTCTTCAGGTATTTTTTCTATCAGACACCAGCGAATATAGTAGACATACATCATACAGTCACCAGTGTATTTAATTCGGCCACTAAGGGTAATTTCCTTTTTGGATTTATTTTTTCGGATGGCCATCCGAAGCTTAGATCTGGAACATCCGGAACTACCTCTCACAAAACCCAGGATGGTATATTTTTCAAAATCTACTTCTGCCAAAGGTATATTTTCACATTCCTCCTTCCAGTTACGCTTAGAAAATACAGCTTGCAGTTCAGATTGAGAATTGATAATATAAGTCCCTTCGTCTACTTCAAAGCAGGAAAAATCCAGTGTTTCATAAGGTATTCGTACTGTATCTAATCCGGATAAGGAAGCCGTTTCAAAGGCATTAGCCTTATTATTGGTTTGCAAATTCCAAACACCTAAAACTGAAAATAACGCAATCCATAAACCTGTTTCTTTCATCTTTTACCTTTTAAAATTGCAAATTAAAATAACTACACCTTCTACTAACATCATTTTTTATTCGACCAAGTTCGCGACAACCGTTACCTTATTAACGTCTAATATACCATTCCATAACAAACTAAGCATGTATATTATGAAACAGAATTTCTTATTGGTTCTACTCTTTCTAAGTTTTCATTTGATTTTAAATGCGCAGCAATCACAAAAGCCGAAGGTAATGATATTGGGAATGTATCACTTCAGTAATCCTGGCCTGGATGCTGCAAACATTAAAGCTGATGATGTTAAAGCAGAAAAAAGGCAACAAGAATTAGATTTTCTGGCAAAACAATTAGCAGCATTTAAGCCCACTAAAATTGCAGTTGAAGTACCTTATGGAGATACCATAATTCCCAAAAGGTATCAAGAATATCTTAAGCACAAGGATTTACTAAAAATGAGAAAAAGTGAAACCTATCAAATAGGCTTTAGGCTTGCTGGTCAACTAAATCACAACAACATATACCCTATTGACTACCGATTAAACATAGAACCTGAATCTATGGGAAAATTTGCACAAGAAAACCCACAAAAAATGCAGGTTTTTCAAGGTATGATAAAAAGCATCCAGGATACCCTAAATTACTGGACTGAAGAAATTTTGTATAAAAAGACCATAGGAGATTTTTTAAAATTTATGAATACCGATGACCTAGTAGCTGCCAATCATTCTCTTTATCTCGAATTGGTAAACACTCTTTGGTCCGAGAAATACAGCCCTGGGGCTGAAATGATAAGTTTATGGTATAAACGAAACACCATGATTTTTCAAAACTTAATACGGATCACAGATTTTGACAATCCGGATGAAAGAATTTTAATTGTTTTTGGACAAGGGCATGTACAAATGCTCAAAGATCACATCGAAGACGCAAATTATTATGAGTGGGTGGAGGTTAATGATTATTTAAAATAAAAAGATAGGGGGCCGAGGTCCCCTATCTTTTTTATTTCATAAATTTTATCATTTCTCTTACTGAATTTTAATCATCTTCTTAGTAGCGGTAAAATCTCCTGCAGTTAGGGTATAGTACATCACACCTGCCGGAAGATCATTGATATCAACTTTATTGTAACCTTTATCAAAATCTCCTCTGATCACTCTCAAGGTCTTGCCTGTTACATCATTAATGGTGATGCTTACTTTGCTTGCTTGAGGTAAAGAAAAGCCTATTTGAGTCTCAGCTACAAATGGGTTTGGACTGTTTTGATAAAGAGCAAAGCCTGCATCTTGAGTACTTGCATTTCCAAAATCTAAGGCTACATCCAGATCTTGGCCAGCCTGATCATAGGCTTCAGCTTGAGTATAACGAGAGCTAATGCTTAGCAGCTCACTTAAAGTTGCATCTGATTTAGCACGTACAACTATGCTAAACAAATCCGCCGCTTTGGGCGG
>JANQPA010000012.1 GCA_028285545.1 Saprospiraceae bacterium
TCTTTTTGAGGGGTGATTTTTAAGGAAAAATGGAATTTTTCCTTAAAAATCACCCCTCAAAGAAATATTATTGGCTGGCGAATCCGTACGGATGAGACAACCCCATTCAATCAAATTTACTCTATCTCTTCTTCAATATGTTGAAGATCCAATTTTAGTTCATCCAATTGCTCTTTGTCTACCGCCGCCGGGGCATCAATCATCATGTCTCTTCCTTGGTTATTTTTAGGAAAGGCGATGAAATCACGAATAGAACTTTGACCATTCATTACGGCACAAAGGCGGTCAAAACCAAAGGCAATACCCCCATGAGGTGGTGCTCCATACTCAAAAGCACCCATCAAAAAGCCAAATTGATTCTCTGCTTCTTCATCAGTAAAACCTAAAAGTGTAAAGTTTTTAGCCTGCAATTCTCTGTCATGGATACGGATAGAGCCTCCTCCAATTTCGGCACCATTGATGACCAAGTCATAAGCATCGGCCCTCAAGCTCTTCATCGTTTGAAAATCTCCATTCAACATCCTTGGAATATCTTCTTTTTTAGGAGAAGTAAATGGATGATGCATGGCATGGAAGCGCTCAGCCTCTTCATCCCACTCCAAGAGTGGAAAATCCAATACCCAAAGTGGCTTAAAATCTCCTTCCTTCATCAAGCCCATTCTGCGTCCCATTTCAAGTCGAAGTTCATTGAGCTGTTTACGAGTCTTGTCTGTCTCTCCTGCCAAAATCAGCATGAGATCACCTGGTTTTGCCCCCATCTTCTCAGCCCAAGCTTTCAAAGCTTCATCGTCAAAAAATTTGCCTACAGAAGACTTAAAGGAGCCATCCTGATTGTACTTAACATATACCAGGCCGCGTGCTCCTATTTGAGGGCGCTTCACCCAATCGGTTAACTGATCAATTTGTTTACGGGTATATTCTGCCTGGCCTTCTGCTACAATTCCCACTACCAATTCTGCACTGTCAAATACGATAAATCCTTTATCCTTAGCCAGGTCATTCAATTCTGTAAACTGCATGCCAAAGCGAAGGTCTGGTTTGTCCGAACCATATAAACGCAAGGCATCATCATAATACATACGGGGAAAATCCGGCAATCCAATTCCTTTCAAAGTTTTAAATACATGCTTGGTCAAGCCTTCAAATGTATTTAGAATATCCTCTTGAGTCACAAATGACATTTCGCAGTCAATCTGAGTAAATTCTGGTTGACGATCGGCCCGAAGGTCTTCATCCCGAAAACATTTTACAATCTGAAAATATTTGTCAAGACCAGAGATCATCAGGATCTGCTTAAAAGTCTGTGGTGATTGTGGCAGAGCATAAAACTGCCCAGGGTTCATTCTGCTGGGAACAATAAAATCACGTGCTCCTTCAGGGGTGCTCTTGATAAGATTAGGTGTTTCGACTTCAATAAAGCCTTCCCCACTTAGATACTTTCTCACTTCAAGAGATAACTGAGATCGGAAAATGATGTTGTTTTGTACCGAGCCACGACGTAGATCCAGATAGCGATATTTCATGCGCAGATCGTCACCACCGTCGGTATCTTCTTCAATGGTAAAAGGAGGAAGTTTGGCAGGGTTGAGAACCTTAAGTTCAGATACCTCTATTTCAATATCACCGGTAGGGATATTAGGGTTTTTAGAAGTCCGCTCAATTACTTTCCCGCTTACCTGGATAACAAATTCGCGCCCCAGGCTTCGCGCAAGTTCAAATAGAGCAGCATCTGATTTTTCCTCACTAAAGATTAATTGAGTAATGCCATAGCGGTCCCGTAGGTCGGTCCACATCATAAAACCCTTATCGCGTGATTTCTGTACCCACCCACTAAGGGTTACGGTTTGGCCTACCTGTTCAATTCTTAATTCTCCACAATGGTGCGTTCGATACATGATGCTAGTATTTTAGATTGTATTGGGATCAATAATTTTTTTGTTAACGAAAAAAAGGAGCTTGTGGTTCCATTTTCGAAATGGTGCCGCAAAATTATGTTTTTCTTTTGAGAAAGGGGAAGGTTTTTTATGTAATTGTACTATATCTCTGACTGCCGTCAGGCAGGCTTTAGGATGTTTAGAATACCTTTGGACAACATAAGCGTTGCCCCTCCAGACATCCTGAAGGATATAGTACAGTTAATGTTAAATTTATACGGCACTCCTATTTGACCCCCCAAATTAATATCCTTACCTTGCAGCCACACAGTGTATAGCAGAATTATGAGTACTATAGCGAAAGAAGTTAGGAAATTTGGAACTGCCCCGGTATTTTTTACGGCCATCTCTACTATCCTTGGGGCCGTTATGTTTTTACGTTTTGGATTTGCTGTAGGGCAGGTAGGACTAGTAGGCACAATCGCCATTGTGCTCATAGGACATATGGTTACCATACCAACTGCCATGGCCATTGCAGAAATTGCTACCAACCAAAAAGTAGAGGGTGGAGGAGAATATTATATTATGTCTCGCTCATTTGGATTGGTAATTGGTTCTACTATAGGAATTACCCTATATCTTTCTCAGGCTATAAGTGTAGCCTTTTATATAATTGCCTTTGCCGAAGCCTTTTCTTCTCTTTTTGAATGGTTGATTGCCAATTATAATTTAGATCCTAATCTGGTTTGGTTATTAAATAAAAAACAAACCGTTAGCATTCCTGCTCTATTTTTACTCACTGCCATCGTATTATCGAAGGGGGCAGAGTTGGGCGTAAAAACTTTATATATTGTAGTAGCCACCCTTTTTATTTCTTTGGTTGCTTTTTTTATTGGCACTACTGATTATAATAAAGAAAATGCACTGGACCCTTTTGCTCACGTAGGAAATAATGAATCCGTATTTCGACCAGCAAAAAAGGATACCACTCCTATTGCTAAGCAGGAAGACACCTATGTTATTGATACTATTGGGGGTTTTCCCATTAGAGAAAAAATTGAAGAGGGCAGTACTGTTGGTCCTGCAACTAATGAAAATCAGAGAACACCCATTGAAACTTTCAGTTTTTTTGCTGTTTTTGCCATCATTTTTCCTGCCTTTACCGGTATGACCGCTGGCGTTGGCCTTTCGGGTGATCTTCGAAATCCGCGCAAATCCATTCCATTGGGCACACTGGCAGCAACCATTTCCGGAATGGTTATCTATTTTTTAATTGCTTATAAATTAGCTGTATCTGCCAGCCCTGAAGATTTAGCAGATACCAGCAAGTTGGTAATGGCAGATATTGCCTGGTATGGTCACTGGCTGATTCCAATTGGTTTAGCTGCAGCGACCATTTCCTCTGCCATTGGTTCCATTTTGGTGGCACCAAGAACTTTGCAAGCTATTGCAAAAGATCGAATCATCCCTTCACGGGGCATCAACTTCTGGCTGTCTAGAGGTAGAGGAAAAAATGATGAGCCTTTTAATAGTACGGTGATTACTGTGGCTGTTGCTTTCATTTTTGTGATGATGGGAGAATTAAATGCGGTAGCAGAGATCATTTCGATGTTTTTTATGGTTACTTATGGAACTTTGTGTTTGATTTCATTTCTTCAACATTTTTCTGCAGACCCATCTTACCGTCCCACTTTCCGTTCCAGGTGGTATATTTCTCTATTTGGAGCAGTTGCCTGTTTCGGTTTGATGTTTTTCATGAATCCAGTTTACGCCTTTTTGGCCCTGCTTCTAATGATCATCATTTATTATCTGGTCAGCACTTACAATCCAGATAAAAAGAATATCGCCGCCATTTTCCAAGGAGTAATTTTCCAGTTTAGCCGACAACTACAAGTATTTTTACAAAAAGCAGATAAAGAACAAACAGGAAGCTGGAGACCTTCAGCAGTATGTATTTCAGAAAATTCTTTTGAACGCCTGGCCGCCTTCGACTTGTTGAGGTGGATTTCCCAACGTTATGGCTTTGGTACCTACATACACAAAATCTCAGGCTATTTATCCAAAACTACCCACAGAGAGGCTAAAGTAAGTAAGGATCGACTTATCAAAATGGCAGAGGCTACTCAAAGTAATATATATATTGACACCTTAATAAGTCCGTCTTATACCTCAGCTATTGCCCAAGTAATACAATTGCCAGGTATTTCCGGCACTGAAAACAATTTATTGTTACTGGAATTTTCAAAACATCATCCAGACAACCTGGCTGATATCGTTGATAATTTTAAATTAATCCGGTCAGTTGCTTTTGATGTTGTCATACTCGGTTCTTCGGAAAGAGGATTTGGGTTGAAACAAAGTATTCATATTTGGATCACTTCTCATGATTATGAAAATGCTAATTTGATGATTCTCCTGGGTTATATTATTTTGGGGCATCGGGAATGGAGTCGGGGGCACATTAAAATCTTTGCTATTTTCCCAGAAGAAACTATGCAGAGTGAAAGAGAACGATTGTTAGGTCTTATTGAAGATGGGCAATTGCCTATTTCTTCTCATAATATTGAGTTCATCCAACAAAAAGAAGAGATGGAATCCAAAGTCATCATCCGGGAAAAATCAAAGGATGCAGATTTGACTATAGTAGGTATACGCGATGAAGCCATTAAGCATGAAGGGATTGTACTTTTTGAAGGCTTCCAGAATATTGGAAATATGCTCTTTGTAAATTCGGCAGAAGGAAAGAAGATAAAATAAATGTCAACAAATTTACCTGACAAAAGTCACCCTACTTATAGGTTTTAATGATTAGTTTTAGCCCATATAAGTATCAACCCAATTGATTTTAACATTACACTCTACATTATTTAGACAAATTCTATATACTGGTCTTGTTTAACCTGTTTACAGAAACATGACATATAGTCGATTTGATGGTTATATTTTTGTAGGGCGTAAACTATTGAGCAAATGTTAGACCAATTTAAAATCATTACCGTCACTCATAAGCGAATTAACCTGAAAGACATCGGGAATTTCGTTATCAAGCCCCAGGAGGGCCAGTCTCTGCAAGAACAGCTTGAGGAGGTCAAAGCTGCATTTGGCTTTACTGAATTTATGTATGTGGCAACCTGCAATCGGGTAATGTATTTTTTTCTGGCTGACTACACGCTTGACAAGGAATTTACAACTCGTTTTTTCGATTACATCAATCCGCAGCTTGCTCCGCAATGGAAAGCTCAGATAGAGGACATCTGTTTTTCTTATGAAGGTATTCATGCTTTAAGGCATTTGTTTAATGTATCCGCTTCTATTGATTCTTTGGTAATTGGTGAGCGTCAGATTTTGGGACAGTTGAGAGAAGCTTATGAGCAATGCAAATCCTGGAAGCTCACAGGTGATAATATTCGCCTGGCTATGGATAAGGCAGTAGTGGCAGCAAAATCTGTTTACTCAAATACACAGATTGGGGACAAGCCTGTTTCGGTTGTATCTCTTGCTACCCAAAAGCTGTTAAATGCCAATGTAAAAAAAGATGCACGGATATTAGTTGTAGGAGCGGGTCAGACCAACCAATTAATGGCTAAATTTTTGGCCAAACATCAATTCAATCAAGTCTCAGTTTTTAACAGAACCGTGGAAAAGGCTGCTCAGGTAGCAGGTCTTGTTGAAGGCAATGCCTATTCATTACAAGATTTATACTCTTATGAGGAAGGCTTTGATTGCCTGGTGGTTTGTACAGCAGTGAAAGAACCTATTATTACCAAAAAATTATACGAGCAGCTTCTCCAAGGGGAAACTACCCGCAAAGTGATCATTGATCTCGCTATTCCTCATAATGTTGAAGAAGCTATTTTAAAAGAATATCCTGTTCAATATATCGAAATTGAGGGTTTGCGTTCTTTGGCCCAGGATAATCTTTCTGCCCGCGAGAACGAAGTAGTCAATGCACAGGCCATTTTGGAAAAATATCTGGAAGAATTCCCTATTCTTTATAAGCAACGCAAATTGGAGTTAGCCATGCGTCAGGTACCCACCGAAATTAAAGCCGTTAAGGTTAAAGCCATTAATGAAGTATTTCGTAAAGAAGTAGAAGAGTTGGATGATCAAACGCAAGAATTGATTGAAAGAATGATGGCTTATATGGAAAAGAAATGTATCGGCATCCCTATGAAGGCTGCAAGAGAAACCTTCTTAGAGATTCAATAGTCTTTCCAGGTAATGGTATTCAATACCAAATTCATTCTTTAATTCTGTTACTGTTTCAAAAGCAGAGGGTTTCTTCTTTCCTTTCATTCCTACTATCATCATATTTTTGGGAGTATGTTCAGTAGAAATGAATTCAAATACCTTGGTTCTATATCCAGATGCTTCCATTAAAAGGGAACGAATACTATCTGTGAGGAGTTCTGCTTGTCTTTCCAACAATATTCCATGCTTGAGCATTTTACCAAAAGTGTCTTTTGGAGACATGCTTTTTCGAACTTGCTTATGGCAACAGGGAGCTACAATAATGATTTCGGCATTGCTTTTTATTCCCTTTGCAATGGCAATATCTGTAGCTATGTCGCAGGCATGCAGTGCAATCAACATGTCCATTTCACTTGAAGGATAATCCATGATATCCATTGCCATAAAATTTAAACCCTGGTATGCTGCCTCACTTGCCAGATTATTGCAAAACTCAACCAATTGTGGTCTCAATTCAATCCCGGTTATCTGAGCATTCATGCCATGATTCTGGTTTAGGTGGTCATAAAGTGCAAAGGTAAGATAGCCCTTTCCGGAGCCCATATCTACAATTTTGGGCGTTTTGGGAAGCGCATACTGCTTTAATAAGCTTTCAATAATTTCAATATATTTATTGATCTGCTTAAATTTTTTCTGTCCACTTTTCAACACTTGATCATCAGAACCAGTGATGCCAAGAGATTTTAAATAAGGGTTGTTTTCTGCTTTTATGAGTCGTTGTTTTTGCTTATTGTGATGGATATCGGGGATGGAAGTAGAACTGGGTGGTTTTGAGAGCAAACGCGCTTTTCTTTTTTTATTGAATAAAAGAATATAGTCTTTTTCGCTAGTAAATAAATTAGCTTCAAGAAAATCAGCACCAAGATATTTATCAAATGAGGAAAGAGCCTCATCCAATAGATAATTTTTCGTTTCGTCCTTATTGGGATAGCGATACAAAAAATTTAGATGAAGCTCTGATTTGATTTTAACAGGTCGAACATAGATATTTTTCAAATCAGTAGTTTTATCTCTTGATTTGCTGAGGGTGATCCTAATTAGGGTCCCAGAGAGAAAACTAGATTTGACCTGATTTAAAAATTGTGATTTATCATTTTGTATCATGTTAATCCTTGAATGTCATTATTACCTAAACAAGGTTTAGAGATGTTAATGTTATTTTGTTTATACACCTAAATTCTTGTTAGAACAATCTTAAGAGAGAAAACATCTTAGCTTAATTCTTAGTTTTATCGTAAATTGAAAATTACTAAAAAGAAATTAATATTCGATCGAAGGTATAGCCTATCGTTATTTCTTCAATAATAAAATGACTATGCGTAGCTTGATAGTTTTGATGTTGATGATTTCATTCGGTTCATTTTGTTTCGGTCAAGGGACCGTTCAGATTAATGGGCAATATTACCCTTATACCATAGATGATTGTGGAGACACGCTGATACTGGCTACCTTTACAGATATACCCATCACCTCTTTGAAAATATTTAATAGTAAGGAAGATCGCAGACGTTATGATAAATATCGAGAATATGCAGCTAAAGTTTATCCATATGCCGTGGAAGCCATTCGAGTATTTCGTAAAATGGAAGAGGAAACTGCCGATCTCAAAAAAGGCAAAAGGAAGAAGTACATCCGACAGTTGAAAAAGGATCTAAAAAATGAATTCTCTGGGCCTATTAAAAAATTGACTAAAACTCAGGGAAAAATCCTTATTAAAATGATAGAAAGAGAACTTGAGACTCCTTTATTTGACCTATTAAAAGATTTAAGAGGTGGCCTCAATGCCAATTATTGGAATTTTATAGGAAGCCTTTATGGGCATAAATTAAAAGAGGGATATTTGGAAGGTGAAGATCCTATTATGGATGCAGTGCTGAATGATATGGATTTAATATATTAATAATAATTGGGCTTGTATAAAAACTAAAATTTTATAAAATTTTAGTTTTTATACAAGCCCAATTATCTTGAAAATAGATAAACTCACTGCCCCTTTCCTTTCACTCTTAGCTCCATTCCCTCTTTAATAAAATCCGAATGAAGCTGGTTAAAGTTTTTAATTTTATTTACAGAAGTCTGATACTTTTTAGAAATACCCCATAAGGTATCTCCCTGCTCTACTTTATATAAAGTGACAGCACTTTGACCAAGATTCAGGTGATCAAGAGGGATGAGATCCGTATTTTTCAGTATGGGCTTCCCGTTCCAGGCACCATCTTGCTTGCGAATATTATTGTTAATATTCGTTGAATCTTTTTTGACGGAAGCCTTGCTGGGAGCAAAGGGATCATCTCTACCTGGGTCACCAGTAGGCGTATATTGTGGTTTATTGGGATCTACTTCTGGCTTTTCTTTGATCAAGCGGCCCATGATGTCCGGTTTGGTATCTGCCAAAACTGGTGCCACACTGATGTTGCTTCCTCTTAATTTTATCCTTTCCCCAGGAGCAGGTTCCTGCCCTGTCTGGAGACGATTGCGTTCTAACAATTTATTCAAATCCAATGCATACATGTTAGAAATATCGAGCATACTTTCTCCCTGACTGACCACATGCCAGAGGGATTTTCCACGGAAGGATTTTCTTTTAGGTTGCAGATAAACGATGGTTCCAGCTGCCAATTTCTGACTCTCTTCGATAATATGCTCATTATAGTCAATCAGAGAATTAGTTGAATACTTTAAGGCTTCTGCTATCTGAGTAACGGTCTGATTACCTTGACCTATAACGATGTACTTCACATCATTTTTCACTAAAATACCGGAGGCAATATGATCATCTGCTGATGGTTCAGGAAGAGGGGGATAAGAAATATCCGCTTCTCCGGGAGCTAAATTAAAGTTTTGCCTTGGAGCATCTGCCTGGCTAGAGATTCCGCCTTGATTTTCTTCATTAAATTCACCGGTAGCTTCGGCAGACAAATCAATTTTTTTGCCTGGAGGGATGCTGGTATTGTCTGCCACTAACATATCTCTATTACTAGAGGAGAAGCGATCATATTTATTCAATTTATATCGCTCTATTATACCAATCAGTTTTTTGGCATAGGAGGGGTTGGTTGCATACCCTGCTTTTTGAAGTCCAATGGCCCACTTTTTATAATTAGGGTTTTTCATTTTAAAAAGCTCGGCATACCGAGGTTTCTGTAGAAAAATGGAATGGTCGGCATAGGATGCTCTGGCAGAAGCATACACACGGAAATAGGAAGGAATTAAATTACCATTACGGTCATATTCATCATCTTCTTTGGGAAAATATTGTCCCGTCCAGTTACCAGAGATTTTTATGCCAAAATGATTATTGGCTTTGGTGGCCAAATCACTACGTCCGGAGTTGGATTCCAGGATACCCTGGGCCAGCTTAATGCTTGCAGGAATACCATACTTCTCCATTTCATAAATGGCAATGTCTTTAAACTTTTGGATATATGCCTCCTGAACACTTTGCTGCGCAAAGGCCGTCAAAACAAAGAACAAAAGAAACATAATGAATGATGCTCTTTTCAACCACATAATTCATGAATTTAGGGGGTTATGTAATGTTCATGGGACAAACGCAGGAACTTTCAAACAACCTTTTGATATTTTAAAAGCTGTCCTTCTTTTTCCGAACATCTACATAAACGACATGTTGTATTCAGCTTGTATCTCCCGCATGCCGAATTATCATTCTTTAACGGCTTACAGCAAGACTTTAACGCTTATTTGAAGCTTAATGAGTTGAAATTAACATTTTACCGCTTTTAGTAGACTATGTTTGTGTGTTTTTTTTACGATGACTTATTAGAAAGGGGTGCCAAAAAAAGGTTTGATTTAGGAAAAGGTAGGTGTTTGTAAGTGTGTGGTTTTGAGTTCCATGTTCCATGTTCCGTGTTCCGCGTGTGGTTTTTGTTCACTTAAGAGACTTGGTTAATCTATAAAGCATTCCTTGGATATGGACAGTTTGTCGAATTAAAACCTTTGTTTTTTCTTCTGATATATAGCCCAGTTTAGATGCAATTATTAACTGAGTTTCTAGTTCACAACTAGATCCCTTGGCATAATTTAAAAAGTTTGAAAAGTATCCTCTTGTATCCCTTCCTGCTCCCTCAGCTATATTTGAACATATTGAAACAGAAGCTCGTCTCATTTGGGAAGCTAATCCAAATTTTTCATCATCTGGAAATTCTTTGGTAAGAGTATAGATGTCCAAAACTAAGTCTAGAGATATTTGCCATACTCTTAATTTTTTATAGTTCGACATTATTAGAAATTAATTATTTCGAACAAATTAATTCTTTATAATTAATTCGCAAACAATACCTTACACAACTTATGTATTCTCCATTAATACAGTATTAAGCTTCAATAATTTGCTATACAAAATTTTCTGATCACGAAACATAGAACTCAGAACATGGAACAAGGAACAAGGAACAAGGAACTCAAATTAAGCCAAAAGAACCACCAAAAAAGTCAAAACAGTAGCGATAAACCCAAGCATAAACACATTATAAGAAATGGTTAGAAAGCGATATTTTTTATCAAGGACTTTCCCAAGGTGGTAGAGATCGCGCGTCATGTTGCCATAGAGAAGTTCGCTGTCGTTAAATACGTCGTCCATGGCCTTTTCAAAGGCTTCAAGATCAAGCCTGACAAAATTTCCAAAAAAGACGATGTTTTTGCGGATCTCATTTGGAGGAAGAGGTTTATTATTGATAGAAGTAATTTTGGGGCGAGCTGAAAGCACTGCAAAAATAAGAGAGACTAATCCGGTAACCAGAAACATGACCACTGGTAGCATTACCATGGGTTTGGTTTCTGTGATATTTCGATAGGATAATACCGTGATCAGCACACTAATAAGAATTGTATTCACACTAATCATGATGTTGGCCTTATTATCGGCTATAGCGCTCAAATTGATATGGTTTCTGAAATTCGAACGAAAAAAGGTCTGAATCCCTCTTTCCGGAACTCTTTTTTCGATGGTATCAAATCTTCTTTTGGTATTTGGCCCCTGATCATTCTGGGAGCTATCCTGGAGATCGTATTTATCCAATTGTGATTTTTGCAGCTGTACTGCCTGAGAAAGAATCAACTGATAAGAAGATTTAGCAAAATGGGTGTAGAAACGGGTATTTAGAAGCTGTTGCAACTTCCATAACTTCCATTCTTTGCTGCTCATTTTGCGATCGAGCATAAAATCCCATTCTAATCTTAGGAGAGCAGACTTTTCCTCATAATTCTGGCATATTGATATAAAAGTATAAGCATCAGAAAGAACCTTTCCGGCTTTACTCGTTGGCGTTTGGTTATTTTTGAGATCCAGGATGATTTGTTTGATCTGCTTTGCGTAAGCACGGGGATAGTCATTGGCCAATAGAAAGTTTTCAACTTCCATTTTACTGTAGTAAGCATAATCCTGATAATCTAAAAGGTAGCCCGTGTTGGCAAACCAGGCGGCCATTAGGCTTATTTCTTTTTGTTCTACGGAAAGATCCTCCTCTTCTGCCAATAATTCCACTTGTTCAACCAGTTCGGTAGTAAATTGGTAAGTATGATAAACCAGACGGGAATCTTGTTTCTGGTTATATAATTCCAGCACATGAGCCTGGGCTATATCAAGCCATTTTTTCCCTTCCTGACTATTATATTGCTTGTGCTTATTCATTCTTACTAATTAGTCGTTTGAAAAAGTATGAAAAAAAATTCATTTCTTGCTAATAATTTATACAAGTTGCCTCGCAACTTTTGCATAGAATGTCAAAAGTAAAAGGAAGAAAGATGTATTCTTCAAGCTTGAGCGGAAAGGTCTATCATAGAATTTCGCTCTTTTACTTTCTACTTTCTTCCTTGTACTCAAGTTGCATATCACATTGAATTATTTAAATAAAGAAGCTCTTATACAATAGAATCCTCTTTATGAACGTAAAACTCTGGGAATAATTAAAATATTCTTTACATACTCTTTTCCACCCAAAACTGAAATCTTCTATGAAAATCCAATATCCTCTAATTTTTTTTGTTCTTATAGCCATTTGGTCTTGTGATCAATTGGATGAACTTGGAGATATTCAAGGTGTCAAATATGAAGCTGAATATGCGGTACCTCTGGCGAACCTAGGTGTTTCACTAGATCGAATTCTTCTAAACTTTGAAGAGAGGGCCACCTTGACCGTTGACCAGGAGGGTCTTTTTCATTTTGAATATACTGGTGAAGTCCTTACCGAAACGGGCTCCGAGGTATTTGAAGAAATCGAAAAGACTTTTCAGGAAATTACAGATATTACCCCTAATGGAATACCGGTTTTGCTTTCAAGAATACCCATCCCATATAAGGATGAATTAGATATAGAGGTGGATCTCATCCGCCTGAAGGCAGGTCAATTTTCCTATCAATTTGAGTCCATTAACCAGGAAGCCATTAATGTTCGAATAGATTTGCCACAATTCTTTGATAATGGGAATCCCGTTAGTCTAAGTCATCAATTACCTGCTTATTCTGGAACAGGCAGCCCTCCATCAATTAACACCACTAATAATCCATTCGACCTTTCCGGTATTGAAATAATTCCTCAAAACGATACCATTTATATAGAGTATACTGCAACCAATAATAATGGTGAAGTTGTACCGCTAAATAATTTTTTTATTCGATTTGATAATGTGAAATTAATATTTGCACAAGGATTTTTAGGAACAAATACCTATGATGGACCTCTAGACACCATTGATATTGACTTTTTTGATGCCTGGATATCTGGTGATGTTTTCTTTGAAGAACCGGAAATTACTTATGCTCTTGAAAATTCCTTTGGTGTACCTACTCGTTCAATCGTTAATAGATTTGATATTGTCACCATTGATAAGGAGGTATTGCCCCTTGAAAGTGAATTGATCGATAATGGGATTGATTTTCCTTATCCCACCTTGGATGAGATAGGGCAGGTGAAAAGACAGGAGTTTATTTTCAACAAAGACAATTCAAATATTGAGCAGATTTTAAGTTCCAAACCGGATAGAGTCATTTATGATGTAGATGCCTTAACCCATCCAGATGGTAATCGATCTGTCAGAGGATTTATTACAGATTCCAGTTTTTATCGAGTAGAGGTATTAGTCGACTTACCATTAGTGGGAAATGCTTCAGATTTTTTAGCCACAGATACCGTTGAGATCGATTTGGATGATTTTGATAGCCTTGATTCTATCGAAATCAAAATAAATGCCGAAAACACCTTTCCTTTAGCTATTGATATACAGATTTTATTCAGAGATGCAGACGGGAATACTACTGAAATGCTGTCAGAGAATGATTTAAGAATTATTGAAGCAGCTCCTGTAGATGCAGAAGGGAATGTTACAGGTTCCGTCACCACCACTACTTTAATCCCTATTGCTGGTCCACGTTTAGATGCATTAAAGGAAGCAAAAGAACTCATTTTGATTGGGGCCTTTTCCACCACCAATGAAGGCCCTGTACGCTTAACCAGTGATCAACGTTTGGAATTAGGGATGGGGGCTATTTTCAAGATTGTAAATTAATGAGCTCTGAAAATTTGTATTGTAGGTATTAAAAAAAAGCCAATTCAATGAATCTCAATAAATTTTTTATTTGCATAATTTTAATAGCAGCTGTCACTAACTTAAAGGCACAGTTAGAAATGGGGACTCATTTTATGAGGGGCCTATGGCAAAGTAATTACACCAACCCAGCATTATTCCCTGAAGCTCAATTGGTCATTGCCCTTCCGAATGTCTTCAATGACCTATATTTTTCCGATATCACTTATAATGACCTGGTCAAGACTGACGAAACGGGAGAAACATTCGTTGACTTAAGAGGAATTTCAAGCCAACTGTCAGATCAGAATTTTCTTCGGGAAGTTCCTGTTGTAAACACTTTAGGAGTGGCATTTAGGACAGAAGATTTTTTTGTAAGCCTTAGCCATGCCATTCGTGGGAACGCTTATTTAAAGTATCCTAAAAATTTAATTTCCTTGCTTGCAGAGGGAAATGCTCAATTTATTGGTCAGCCTATTGAAATTGCCCCTGACCTTAATATATCTACCTTTCATGAAATATCATTGGGGCTAGGTTATCAGGTTAATGAATATCTTGCAATTGGTACCCGGATCAAATTGTTGAGCGGAATTACTAACTTATCTTCTGCCGAAGACGGACGCATTCGGATGCTCACACAGGAAGATGCTTATCAAATAAATATTACGAGCAATTATACGGTCAACTCTTCTCGCTTTTTGAATTATGATGGATTCAGCGAGCTGGATCTAGATCCAGATTTTGGGAATGGCTTAGGAAATGGCTTTTTGCAGGGAAATACCAGTATTGGTCTTGACTTAGGCGCCCGTCTTAATGTTGGAAGACTTGATGTGGCCTTAAGTATTTTAGACATCGGACAATTAAGTTGGGATGAGAGTGTTGAAAACTATCGTTATATCGGAGAATATGATTATGATGGAATAGATATAGAAAATATTTTATTGGATGAAGAAACGGGAATCGTTATAGCAGATACGTTGAGGGAAATTTTTCAGGCCGATGTGGGAAGTAGATCTTATAAAACCAGTCTTGGCACCCGAATGTATTTAAGTAGTACGTACATACTGACAAGTACCTGGCGTGTTGGAGCAGTAGCTTATGTTGAGAATTATAGAGGCGAATGGTTTCCGGCTGCTGGAGTGAACATCCAGGGTCGTCCCAATCAGTTTATCGAATTTGGGGTATTATATTCCTATCGAGACAAGCGCTTTGATAATCTGGGAATCAATTTAGGTTTAAAATTAGGACCATTGCAGATAATAGCGGCTTCTGACAATGTTATTTCAGCCATCGATATAGGAAATGCCAATAGTGCCAATTTCAGAGTGGGGGTAAATCTTGCACTTGGGAGAGTAGAAGGTGCTGTTGATGTGGATAATATTTCCAATCAAGATGATTTCTTCCGGTAAAAAAGAAAGAAGAGATTCGACATGTGTCGAATCTCTTCTTTCTTTTTATAATAATTTTTTCATTTGACTTTGCAGCCGCTCCGTAATAAGGGAGGTAATCCTACGGCGAATTTCTCCTTCTTCTTTAGCGAAAAACTGCCATTCTTCCTGAGTAAAATGACCGATAATACTTCCCAGGAGGATACCTCTTAGGCGATTATCTTTACTCAGGCTATTAGCAATCCAGTCTTTACGTTTTTCTACGGACATTCCCTTAAAAGGAACTTTGCGTTTGAGGAGAAAGTGGTGATAAATGTCGACGATGAGGTCGTTTTGCATTTTTAGGATGGGTCGGAGGACGTCATTTTGAAATGATTCCATTTCTGTGTATGCCGGTTTTTCTACCTGAACCTTCGGTCGGATCAGAATTCTATTGGCTGTCATTGGAGTAAGTTTATAGTGAAAAAACGAATTCCAAATATGCTTCCCAAAGCCTTTGCCCTGGTTGCAAAACTGTTGTTAATATAACATAATTAATTTGTAAAAAGGTCCATAAAAACACATTAAATTAGTGTTAATTAGCCCTTCTTTGGAATGATAATAAGTTATAAAAATAGCACCCTCAAATCCTTGCTTGGAAAAGGATAAAGGTTTATATTTGCAGTCGCTTTTTAAGAGCTGTATTTATTTTGGCGTGGTAGCTCAGCAGGTTAGAGCGTCCGTACGGAAGGGCGGAAGTTCAAGCCTTTTGAAAAATCAAGCCACATTTTACCCTGGCGTGGTAGCTCAGCAGGTTAGAGCGTCCGTACGGAAGGCCGGAAGTTCAAGCCTTTTGAAAAATCAAGCCCCATTTTTACCCTGGCGTGGTAGCTCAGCTGGTTAGAGCGTCCGTACGGAAGGCCGGAAGTTCAAGCCTCTTGAAAAATCAGGCCACATTTTACCCTGGCGTGGTAGCTCAGCTGGTTAGAGCGTTGGATTCATAATCCAGAGGTCGGGAGTTCAAGTCTCCCCCACGCTACAAGAAAAATCCTTGCATAATTACCCTACTTGTTAGAGCGCCCGGCCATACGGCCCCGCCTGGGTACGGGAGGTCGGAGAGTTCACGCGTCCGTATGGAAGTCTCCCCAACGCTACAAAAGAAAAGATACTCCAATGATAATGTCTTGGAATACCTTTTTTTTTATTTAAAAAATCACGAAATGCATTTCTTCTATGTACTATATAGTTTAAAGGATGGGAAATTATATAAAGGTTCCACTTCTAATTTAATCAATCGAATACATCAGCATAATTCAGGTCGAACAAAATCCACCCAAAAACGGAGGCCTCTAATTCTCCTCTACTTTGAAGAATTTGAAGAAAAACGAGATGCTTTGAAAAGGGAGAGATGGTCAAAAACTCTGGATGGAGGTGTAGATCTTAGAAAAATTCTTATCGAAAAATCTTTGTTAACTGTTGAGGGCAAACTACTTGACCAAAGCACTCTTTAATTTTAGTTCAACAGCTTGGAGCAGCCATTCGGAAAGTCAGGAATTCATCTCCCTGCCCGTTCACATCGACCACCCTAAAATTATATAAACCACCACCGTAATAACCCCAGCAAGAATAGCATACGGCAATTGCGTCATCACATGAGCCATATTATTACAGCCGGAGGCAGAGGCGGAAAGTACGGTTGCATCACCATAAAAACAAGCATGAGAACCAAAGGCTCCCGCACTAATTACAGAACCAACAGCCAGTAACATATTGGCATCCATCTCCTGAGCTAAGGGTACAATGATGGGTAGTGATATTGCATAAACTCCCCAAAAAGAACCGGTAGCAAAAGTGACAAGAGCAAGGGATACAAATGCAATAGCCGGAAGATAAGCCCGGTTCATCCAAGGCGATACCATTTCGATAATGTATTGGGTCAGTCCAAGTTCATCATTTACATTTTTCAGAACAAATGACATGACAATAATCGCCAAAGCATATAACATGGTTTTGAATCCGTCAAAAACGCTATCCATAGTAGCCTTGAAATTCATCACCCGGCCAGTTAAATACAGAATAATAGTAAAGACAACTGCCTTAATCACTCCCTTCAAGGCATCAATATCAAAAAAAATAGTGGCAGCTATCAAAACCAGAATGGGAAGGGCAAAATGACTCAGCTTTGAATTTTGATTAGAATCCTGTTGTTGGATTTCTAAGGAAATAGCTTCAGAATTGGGCGGAATAAGCTGGCCCGTTTTAGCCCTTTCTTCTGCTCTTTTCATCGCACCCAGTGGAGGTATTATTTTTAAAATGACCAAAGGAACAACCAAGGCGGCAATCCATCCATAAGAAATATAAGGAATGGCCTTTAAATACACCTGCAAACCATTTCCCTGAGCGGCCACTCCAGTGCTTTCTAATAAACCAGAAATGTAAATGGCCCAGGTGGATAAAGGGATCAATACACATATTGGAGCGGCCGTCGAATCCACTACATAGGCCAGCATTTCTCTAGGTACTTTAAATTTGTCCGTTATTTTCTTCATTGAAGTACCTATAGTCAATGCGTTCAAATAGTCATCTATGAAAATGGTTAAACCCAAAACCCAGGTGGCCAGCAATGCACTTCGCCTGCTTTTTACATACATAAGAAGAAAGTTTGCAAAAGCCATTGCTCCTCCTGATTTCACCAACAGATGAATAAGAGATCCAAAGAGCCCACAAACAAGTATGATCCAGCCAATGGTTGGATCTTGCATAACACTTAACAAAGAATCCGTAAATCCTGAAAAAAAATTCTTAGGACTCAAAATGATAAAACCAATTACCGCTCCTCCCAATAAGGCCTCAAAAGTTTTTCGACTAAAGAGCGCTATTATTAATACACTAATGGTAGGCACCAAACTCCAAAATCCCCAATGCTCCATTTTATTCTTCTAATTTTTTTAAAAATGGGAACACTTTTTCAAAAACGTCCTCTTCTACCTGGTAAAAGGTTGTATTTTTCCCATACTCAAAGCTTTTTTTGCTGCCATTGGTGATGAATACAATTCCCGATTGGCTATTAGAGTCGAAATACATATCACTCAATAGTCCATACGCAATTCCTGGATGCCCCATCATTTTCCGATCAGGAAAAATAATGTCCGAAGAATCTTTATTGGTAATTCTGTGAATGCCAAAACCATAGGAAAGGAAAAAATCAGACCAGGTATCTCCATTTACGCCATCAAAAGTCCAGTGATCCGAGGTCATGAGATCAACAGTTTCTTTTTCAAGGATCCGTTTGCCTTGCCATTCTCCTCCATTCATGATCATAAAAGCGAAGGTAGCCAAATCTCTGGCTGAACTGCGAAGACTCCCCTGCGGCCCAAAGATTAGGCCATTTTGCCCTGATTTATAGGAATCATCAACCCTAGGATCAGGAGCTTTCCCTTTATAATCGTCTGCCTGAGCTATCCATATGCTGTCCTTGAACCGGTAAAGAGGAGCCAACTCATCAAGGTTAGGAAGGTCAAGTACATTGAAACTGGCTTGCATACCTAAAGGCTCAAAGATATGTTGGCGGCAATATACATCAAAACGTTTGTCACTTACCTTTTCAATTATTGAGGCAATTATTCCCCAGGTACAATTTGTATAGGAAAAAAAGTCGCCTGGTGCTTCTTTGGCAAACATGTCTTCAGTGTAATAGGCACCATCAGGAAGGAATAATTCCTTAATATCCAGCTTTTGATCAATCATATCTCTGGAAAAATTCCCATATCCACTCCCATCCCTAATACTTGAGCGATGATTTAACAGAAGGCGTAGACTAATTGTTTCATTAGGAAAATTAGGATGCCGAAGGAACCAGCCTAGATATTGACTTACATCAGCATCCAAATCCACCTTGCCTTCCTCCCATAATTGCATTAGAGCAGCAGCAGTAATGGATTTGGAAATAGAGGCCACCCGGTAAATGGTTTTTTCCGAGATAGGTATCTGTCGACTTGAGTCGGCTAAACCAAAACTACCTTCCCAGACAATATCCCCATGGGCAATAAGCAGCACAGACATTCCCATCAGTTGGTTTTTATCAAACACTTCCTTTAGCTCTTCCAGGAGCAAGTTTATTTCGAGTTTTTGAGTATCCGACTCACCTTGGTGATTATTGCAAGCCAAAAGTTGAATCCCAATTAATATTAATAGAATGGTCTGTCGCTTCATTGCTTTAATTGAATATTATTTCCGTAGTTTAGGTTCTTGCATGCTGATACAGTGAATGCCTCCCCCACCGTAATTAATTGCCAAAGCATCAAGCATAATAATTTTGCGATTGGGAAACACTTCCTTTAAAATTTGTGCTGCTTTTTCATCCCTATCTTTAATGGTTTTCTCAAGGCCTTCTTTCCAATATTTTTGCCCTAATACCACCTGATCTGTGATAAGAAAATTCAGGTAACTGGCAGCAGCTATTACCCTTACTGGGTCACCTACCGGGAATTCTGATCCATCTTCATAATCGAGAGTGCTTATATAATCATAGACTGAATCTCCGGGCTTCATCTCTCCCAAGATGGTTTTGGGTAAGGGCATTCGCACTATCTTAAATGGCTTGCCCTCCTGATCCAAAGCCTTTTGAAGAATCTCATAATTTTCTTCCATCCGACGATGGTTTTCCTGGGCGATGGGATCATCCAGGTCAGCTGGATCAACCTGAGCAAGCAAAATTGTGCTATCATTGACAAATCGGGCGAATTCATCGATGTGTCCATTGGTCGTAACTACAGTATAGGCTTTGTATCCATCTTCCGTTTCAATTGGCCCACGAAAAGTATGGTCATCTTCTTTGAGTCCTTCTTTTAACCAGATCACATTACTGACTCCCAGCATTCGCTGGAACTCAGCTTCCATCTCTTCCTTTTTCATATTAGGGTTTCTACCCATTTCTACAGTCTCAACAACCAGTAGGGTTCCTTCTCCGTTGACTTCACGGTCTCCTCCTTCACTAATCATAGAGCTGCTTATTACCGGTAAATCAAGATGATCACCTATGCGCTCATCGTATTTCTCCTCAATTTGAGTCTCTGTTTCTGTTGTATCTCCATATCCCCAGGCATCAAAATTGAAGTCTGCAATGACCTTTCTGCCAATACTATCTTCTACAAATACTGGTCCCATATCCCTCACCCACAATTCTACAGAGGGGATATTTATTAACTCCACTTGCCCACCTTCCAAATAGGAAGCAGGAATCAAAGATTTGGCTCGTTCATATAATTCGTCACTGGCTGCCGTTACTTTTATTTTAGTACTGGGGATAAGCTGTTTGATAATATCCAAAGTGACTTGTTCATTGGAAAATCCTTCCAGGTGGTCTGTAGGAGACCAGATCAACCACACTGCCTCCTGAGGTTCGTATTCCGCTGCTTGCCTGACAACTTTTATTTGCGCAGGTGACTCTACCTCAGGTAATTTAACAGCAGAGTCCGTGCATTGCAACAGCAGAAATAAGGGCAGATAAAGGAATGCATTAATAAATCTAATAGGCATGAGAAACATAATTTTTCCCAAAGAGGAATCGGAATGATAATAAGCTTTCCGCCATAAATGGCAGAAAGCTTATTTTTAATTATTGAAAATCCGCTAGTATCCAGGATTTTGTGTCAATACATTTCCTTGTATATTCAACTCTCTGAAAGGAATTGGATATACTCTTCGGAAAGGTTCAATTCCCAATACTTCTTCAGCTTTATCCAATCGTACTAATGACCTGAATCGATGGCCTTCTCCAAAAAACTCCCAGCGAATTTCATCCAGTAATTTGTTGATAAAATCAGAATCATCTGCATGAGGAGTCAGGCCAGCTCTCGTTCTTACAGCGTTCAAATCCTCCAAGGCACCATTTGAATCTCCTGATAAGAAGCGTGCTTCAGCACGTATTAGATAAAGTTCTGCAATCCGCATAATGTAAGCTGGATTTTCATCATTGGCAAAATCTTCCGCCTTTACAAAGCGCTCTCCAACAAAGCCGTCCACCTCTTGAATTAGATTTCGACGTGAATCACCCTCCTCAAAAGAAGCAATTAATGCGGGATCTGGTCTTACTTCATCACGACGGATGGTATATAATGCAAGATTACTAGGATCAAGAGAATTGTAAACCAGCTCAAATATGGATTCAGTAGTTAATTCTGTTGAAAAAATATCTCCATAGGAAGCCTGAAGCTCATAATTAGGATTATCAATCACGGCCGTAGCAGCATTAATTGCGTTGGTATATTCTTTCTTGTGAATATACGTTCTGGCCAATAGCCCCCAAACTAAACCAAGGCTGGCTTTTGACCGATCATCTGAATCAGCAATTACTGCAGCAGCCTGATTAAGATCTCCTATTATTAAGTCATAGGTTGCACTAACTGAACTCCTTTCTATGAATTCAACATTGGCAAAGTCACTACCTGTAGATTGGGTAACCAAAGGCAGGCCATTGAGAGAGCTTTCATCCCAGTGTTCTCCCCAGTGGGTAAGTAGATCAAGATAGGCCAGTGCACGAATTGCTCGGGCTTCAGCAATTATTTGATCCCGTTCGTCCTGAGCAAAATTTTCATCCTCAACCGTTGGCACTCCATCAATAATCTCGTTGGCTGTATTGATTGCTTCATAAATTCCAAGCCAGACATATTCAACATTGAAATTAGAAGAAGGGATATTTTTCATATCTACCTCATTATAACCGACAAAGAAACCCAAGTAAGCCCCAACATCTGCATAATTGTCACTCGTATATTGAAAATAGGCACCATAATAATCCTCAGGTTGCAAGCGCGAATACAGCCCTACTAATGCTGCTCGTGCACCCTTAGCATCAACAAAGGCAACATTTGGTGTTACAGAAGTTTCAGGCTGTTGTTCTAATACTTCACAACCACTAGCTATTATTACAGCTAAAAAAGTAATATATATTATATTTTTCATCTTGCTTTTTTTATTTGAATAAAAGTGGTGTATTTAGAATCCTACCTTAAAACCAAAAACATAAGTTTTGGCCTGTCCAAGTCCACCAAAGTCTACACCTGGGGCAGTAACACTCTCTCCGTTAGAACTGACCTCAGGATCAACACCTAAATAATCCGTAAAAGTGAATAAGTTCTGTCCCCTGAAATAAAGTTTAACATTTGCCAATCCTATCCCTTGAATGAGACTTTGAGGCAGATTATAAGCAAACTCTACCGTTTTTACCCTTAGGTAAGAAGCATCCTCCAACCACTGATCAGAATCCTCCTGCCAGTTTTGATAGGTTTCAATTTTGTTGCCTTCTGAATCGAAAATATGACCAAGTCCAGCTCTTGGGATATCGGTAATGTCACCAGGTTGTTTCCAACGTCCGTCTACAACTCGTTTAGTATTATTACCATATGGAAGATAGAAACCTCCGAAATCAAATGACCATCCTACCTGCTCTTGAGCATAACGAGAGTGGTTCCAGAGGTAATTTCCTTTGGAAAACTGAAGGAAAACGCTAGCCTCAAAGCCTTTATATGAAAATGAATTGGTAATACCGCCAAAAAAGTCAGGCCAGATGCTTAGTGCTTCCCCATCTTCCTCTACAATCATGGCATCTCCAGAGTTGATGGCTCCATCACCATTTACATCTGTGTAGATTGAGTTTCCAGTTTGTGGATCAATACCTTCCCAATGGATTAAATTGAATGTTCCAAGAGGATAGCCCTCTTTGAGAATATGTGTCGTCCCAATAAGTTCTCCATCCTGCTCCAGTCTGGTAATCTCATTTTTAATGGTAGAGATGTTGAAATTGGTTCTCCATTCAAATCCACTATTTGTACTAATATTTACAGAATTAAGAGAGAATTCCAGTCCTGAATTCCTTACTTCGCCAATATTTCTGGTTACGCTGGTAAATCCGGTATAACCAGGTACATTTGAGTTAAGAAGTAAGTCAGATGTACGCTTATCGAAGTAATCAAAGGTAAAGTTCAACCGACCATTAAAAAGACCGATGTCAAGGCCTATGTCAAATTGTGAAGTGGACTCCCAACCAAGATCAGCATTTCCCATACGCGAAGGAACTGCTCCCCCTAGTCCATTGTATGCTACTGCGGTTGTCCATAATGCTCTTGCAGCAAAGTTGTTAATACCGTCCTGATTTCCAGTCTGACCATAACTGGCTCTTAACTTAAGGTCATAAATCAACTCCGAATCGCTAAGGAATGGTTCGCTGGAAAGTCTCCATGAAGCCGATACCGATGGGAAAGTACCATATTGTCTGGCTGATCCAAAACGGGAAGACCCATCTGTACGAATAGAAGCAGTCAGATAATACTTGTTATTATAATTGTAGTTAACACGAGCAAGGTAAGAAATTAATCCCCAGGCTGTCCCAGTGGTAGAGCCACTAGTGATATCTGCTGCCAGAGATAAAGCGGTAAGGTTATCGTTGGCAAAGTTCTGACCAAGGATGTCACTAAAATCAAACTCCGTTTCCTGCATGGTAAATCCAGCAAGGAAAGTAAAATTATGCACATCTGAAAAACTTGTATTATAGGTTAGCGTATTTTCATTTAACCAGGTAATGTTTTCAGAACTACTGAACTGTCCTTGTCCTTCAATACCTCCACGGATAGCTTGAAGGGTAGTAGAAGGATAAAACAAAACATCCTTAAGATATTGATAATCTGCTGACCAAGAGGTTCTAAATTTAAGATTTTTGACAATCTCAGCCTCTCCATAAAAGCTGGCCAGTAACCTATTCGTAAAGGTATTTCGTTGATAAATATCTGTAGCAGCTCTGGGGTTTTCAAATGCCCACCATGACCAGTAGGAGAAAGGATCTGCATAGGTACCATCTTCTTCAAAAACAGGCATGGTTGGATCAGCAGCCAATGCATTAATCATAACCCCATAAAGAGAGTTGTCACCAATGGTAGATGTTGAGTTACTTCGGCTCAAAAAAGTATTGGTTCCTATTTTCAACCAGTCATTAACAGTAAAATCCAGGTTAGCCCGACCACTAAATCGTTTGTAGTTGGTTCCTTTTTGGAAGCCATCCTGGTCCAGGTAAGAGCCACTTACAAAGTAGGAGGTCTTTTCGTTACCACCAGAAAAACTAAGGTTATAGTTGGTCATAGGTGCATCATCTCTCAGGATTTCTCCATACCAATCTGTATCGACTAAGTCTGGATCGTTGGGGTCACCAATGCGATTGAAGCCGGGTCCATTGGTTGAAAAATAACCTGGTCCAAGACCATCCGCCTCTGCAGCTTCATCCATCATGGCGATAAACTCTCGAGAGTTCATCATTTCAATCACATCTGCCGGACCTTGTATGCCTCGATATACATCTAGTTCAATTCTTCCCTTACCTGATTTACCGCGTTTGGTGGTAATCAGAACCACACCATTTGCTCCTCTTGAACCATAAATAGCAGCAGCGGAAGCATCTTTTAATATTTGTACAGATTCAATATCATCCGGGTTGATGTCGGCCATTGAGTTAAAATTATAACCACCTGTGAATAGACTGGAATTGTTATCGGAAGTCATTGGTATTCCATCTACTACATAAAGAGGTTCACTACTAGCAGTAATTGAGGTAGCACCCCGAACCTGAATTTTTAGGGCCGCCCCTGGTTGTCCTGAAGAACTGCTTATAAGTACACCAGGTGCTCTTCCTTGAAGAGCTTGCTCAACAGACGTAATGGTACTTTGCTCAAGTTCTTCCTTATCAACCGAAGAAATTGCTGTTGTAACATCTCCTCGTCTCTGAGTTCCATACCCGACAACAACCACCTCATCCATCAATTCGGCGGATTCCGCCAAATTGACGTCAATTTGAGTTTGGTTGCCGACTACTACTTCAAGCGTACTAAAACCAGTATATGAAAATACCAGTACGTCTTCTTCAGAATCCACTTCAATAGAAAAATTTCCGTCAAAATCAGTTACGGTTCCCTTAGTAGTACCCTTAACTAAAATGTTTACACCTATTAAAGATGTATTATCAGAGGAAGCCGTCACTTTACCGGACACGGTCCTCTGCGCAAATAATGCCGATGTACACAAAAGAAGTGCCGACACTAAAATTGGAATGGTAATTCTTTTTTTCATCTAATTCGTTTTTTTAATGAAAAATCAATGATGCATTATCTGGATCATTTTACAGGGTTTGATTTTATAGGCTTTTAATTAAAAATTAAGCTTGTGTAACTTTTTCTGTCCATAATCCTTCCTTTTCGAGGTCTTTTATTGTGGCTTCAATGCTTTGTCTGAGTATAAAAACAGATTGGTCAATGGCTTCCTGATTAAATGTGAGAGGCGGAGATAATACATTAATGGACCCGATAGGTCTGATGATCAAGCCCTTGCTTTTACAATGGTAATAGATGCGTTTTGCAATGGCTACTTCGTCCGCGAATGGCTTTTTCGTATGTTTATCTGTTACAAATTCTATACATAGCATGTAGTGGCTCCCTCTCACCTCTCCCACGATCGGTAAATCCTCTAAAGTTTTTAACTTTTCTTCAAAATAGGGACCTAGCTGCCGAACATGATCACAAAAATTCTCTTCCTCAATTATTTGTATATTTTTCAGTCCTACCGCACAAGCAAGAGCATGCCCAGAATAGGTAAAGCCATGGGTGAAATAAGGATTCTCTATCTTAGGTCGACTTATTACCTCATAGATTTCATCAGAAATCATAGTAGCTCCTAATGGTATGTATCCTGAGGAGATTCCTTTTGCTAGTACTAAGACATCAGGTTGTATGTCAAAATAATCTTTGGAAGTGATCATGTGTCCCAGGCGTCCAAAAGCAGTCACTACTTCATCCGAGATGTACAGCAATCCATATTTTTGACAGAGCTCCCAGCTTCGTCGATGATAGCCCTTTGGAGGCACAATTACTCCACCAGCTCCCAATATTGGCTCAGCAATAAAGCAGGCAACATTTTCAGGCCCCAGTTCCAAAATTTTATCTTCTAATTCCTGGATTAGAAAATCACAAAAATCGCTTACAGTCATTCCTGCAGGTCGTCGATATGGATAAGGTGCTGAAACATAGTGAACCAGGTTTGGTGCCAAATCAAAGCCAATATGGGTGGAAGAAATGCCAGTTAGGGTATGTGCCAGATAGGTACTTCCGTGGTAGCCTAACTTTCTGGAAATCACTTTCTTTTTTTGAGGCTGTCCTATCTGGTTGAAATAGTAGTGGATAATTTTAATGGCCGTATCATTGGCCAGAGATCCTCCCGTTCCAAAAAAAACATGGTTTAGGGTACCTGGGCAAAGCCTTGCTAGTTCACTGGCAAGCTCTGCAGCAGGTGGAGAGGTTGCATCTTCAAATGTATTGTAATAAGCTAATTTAGCACTTTGTTCGGCCATTAAATGTGCAATATCAGTCCTCCCATGACCTATATTGACACACCATAAACCGGCAATTCCATCAAGATATTCTTTGCCTTCTGAGTCATAAATAAAATGCCCCTTTCCTTCTGAAAAAACAACAGACCCTTCTGTTTTAAACTTTTGAAAATTGGTGTAAGGATGTATAATATGATCCCTGTCTTTTGACCAAAGATCTTGCTTGTGTTCTTTCATCTATAAGCATGGTTTGAGAGACAAAAGTGCCATAAGAACAATATTGAAAATGATTCAAGGTCTTACAGTAAATTATTTTCCATGATTTACATACAAATCACACTCAAAGATAAAAATTTTTGATTTTATCAAACAAAAATTGAATTTTTTATAAAAAAGATATCATTTTTTGGAAAAAAAGCAGGTAAATGTTTTCCTTTACTATTAAATACATGGTTAAAGACAATTAACTTAGGGTATTCCAAATTTTATTTTAATATTAAAAATATTTATAATTTATATTTTGTATTTTTTGCAAAAAAAAAATTTATCCTTGATCAACAGACTGCATATTTTTCATGAAACAAGAAATCGTAAAGGTATTACCTTGTGGGAACATGGAAAATGAATATACACTAGACAGCATGGACTTCTCTATCCTGGCTCATCTTCAAGGTGACGGAAGAAAGTCTTTTACAGATATCGCTGACCAACTCAGAGTGTCAGTAGGTACTATTCGCAACCGATACAACAGGTTGTTAAAAGAAAACGTATTGCATATAATTGGCTGGACAGATCCCGTTCGGGCCGGCTTCAATTCCTATGCAAGAATAACCATCGAGGTCAGACCTACTGAGTTACTTCGTAAGGTTGCTGAACAATTACTTGAGTTAAAGGAAGTTACTTTTTTAGCTATTACTTCAGGGCATTATGATTTAGAAATAAACCTGTTATGTAAAGACAACAAACAGTTAATGCAGGTCATGCATGAAAAGATTCATAAAATAGAAGGCATTTACGAAACACATACCACAATCTACTTTGAAGTTCTTAAATGGGCCTCTCATGATGTTAGTAATGCCCTAAACAAAAAAGCACTGATAAAAAAAGACAAATCTGAGGCTAAAGAAAAGTAAGTATTTTAAGATGATTACCATAAATAGTGATCGACTGTGGAAGAGGCTCATGCATATGGCCACTATTGGGGCTACCCCCAAGGGAGGAGTATGTAGAGTGGCCCTAACTGAAGAAGACAAAATGGGAAGGGATCTTTTTGTAAAATGGTGTACTGAAATTGGTTGCACCATCGAAATTGATGCCATTGGAAATATTTTTGCCCGCCGTGCCGGAAAACAGAGTCAATTACCTGCAGTTCTAATTGGCAGCCACTTGGATAGTCAACCAACGGGCGGAAAATTTGACGGAGTCCTAGGAGTTTTAGCTGGCCTGGAGGTTCTGGAAACCCTCAATGATCAGCAAATATTAACTCAACACCCTATTGAAATAGTCTCCTGGACCAATGAGGAAGGTGCACGTTTTGCTCCAGCTATGATCGCCTCAGGAGTCTTTTCAGGCAATTTTTCTCTTGAATATGCTTATAGCCGTGAAGATAAAGAGGGAAAAAAGTTAGGTGAAGAATTGGAAAAAATTGGGTATAATGGATCAACTCCGGTCGGACACCGACCATATAAAGCTACTTTTGAACTTCATATTGAGCAAGGGCCAATTTTAGAGGCAAAAGATAAAAATATAGGAATAGTCACCGGGGTCCAGGGAATTCGTTGGTATGACTTGACAATTCAGGGTCAGGAAACTCACGCAGGGCCTTCTCCCATGCACCTGCGCAGGGATCCAATCAGGGGCACCATTCCTGTTCTAGCCGACATCTATGAATTGGCTGAAAAATATTCTCCGGATGCCCGTGTAACCATTGGTTACCTCGATGCCAGTCCAGGAGTTCGTAACACCGTACCCGGACAAATCAAGATCTCTATCGATATCCGGCACCCAAATGAATCGAGCCTAACATCTATGGATGAAGATCTCCACAAGATCATTCATAAGGCTGATTTGGAATCTAAGTTCGAATATCAACTTACAGATGTTTGGTATGCTTCCCCAGTCAATTTTGATGAAGGATGCATAGAGGCAGTACGAAAAGCGGCCAAAGTTTTAGGTGCCAACTCGATGGAAATGTTCAGCGGAGCTGGTCATGATGCCGTATATGTTTCTAAAGTAGCTCCTACTAGTATGATCTTCATTCCTTGTAAAGATGGCTTAAGTCATAATGAATTGGAAAGTGCCAAAAAAGAAGATGTTGAGGCAGGCACAAATGTTCTTTTACATGCTGTTTTAGAAATGGCAGGAGTATTTCAAGAATAAAAACTATTTATGATCAGGTGAATTCAATAATATGATAAGCATACCTAAAGAAATTCAGCTTCAGAAAGCTACTCTCGATTTTTTACAATCTGAACAAAAAATGTGGATTGGGGGTCAGCAAGTTTTGTCACAATCAGGAAATACTTTTCCTACCCTTAACCCGGCTTCCGGAGAAAAGCTAGCTAATATTCCCCTTGCGAATCAAGCAGATGTAGATGCTGCAGTTCGGGCTGCTCGCCAGGCCTTTGAAGGGGCCTGGAGTACAAAGATGAATCCCGCCAAAAGAAGTCGATTAATTTGGAAACTGGCAGACCTTATGCAGCGCGATTTGCAGATTTTGATGGAACTCGAGACTTTAGACAATGGCAAACCACTCGATAAAGCTAAATATGATGTTCTCGGTTCTATAAACCATTTTCGTTATTATGCTGGCTGGGCTACCAAAATTGAAGGGAGTACAATTCCTGTTAAGCCTGGTTCACTAATTTATGTAAGGCGCGAACCTCTGGGGGTAGTAGGCTTAATCGTTCCATGGAACTTTCCTTTAATGATGGCCGCATGGAAACTAGCTCCTGCTTTGGCCTGCGGCAATTGCTGCATTCTTAAACCTGCTGAACAAACCTCTTTAACAGCCCTTTATCTCGGGCGATTGATCCAGGAAGCAGGTTTCCCAGAAGGGGTAGTTAATGTTGTGACAGGCCCTGGACTACCCACAGGCGATGCCATATCACATCATATGGATATTGACAAGGTTAGTTTTACAGGCTCTACTGTTGTAGGAAGAAAAATAATGGAGGCTTCCGCCAAGAGTAACCTCAAAAAAGTAAGCCTTGAATTGGGTGGAAAATCGCCGAATGTAGTCTTCGCAGATGCCGATCTTGAAGCTGTTAAAAAGTCAATGCTCTGGTCTAGTTTTTATAATACCGGGCAGGAATGCACCCTTGGATCAAGGATTTATATACAGCGTTCCGTATTTGAACAACTGATCAGTCATTTGCAGGAAAGTGCAGGGGCATTAAGTCTTGGCAATGGACTTTTGAGCCCCGATTTGGGACCTCTGATCAGTGAACAACAACTGAATAGAGTAGTCGGCTATATTGACCAAGGCCTCCAAGAAGGTGCTGAGTTACTGATGGGCGGAAAACGCTGTGAGGGGGAACTAGAATCAGGATATTTTTTGCCTCCAACCATTTTTAAATATCGGGAGGACAACCTGAAAATAGTACAGGAAGAGATTTTTGGGCCTGTGGTTGTGGCAACAGCATTTGATGATTATGATGAAATTGTTCAAAGAGCTAACGACTGCCGATATGGATTAGCAGCCGCTGTCTGGACCAATGATATTTCTAAAGCTCATCGTTTTGCTCATGATGTCAAAGCAGGTACTGTTTGGATAAATGGTTATGATCTTTTCGATCCCGCAGTGCCTTTTGGTGGCTATAAGGAAAGTGGCATCGGACGGGAAATGGGAAAAAGTGCCATCGATCTTTTTACCCAGGAAAAAGCCGTTTGGGTGAATTTATAAACGATTAACGATTAACGATTAACGAAATGAATACAACTACCACAAAATCAACCGAACTCTTATCTCCTGTCTGGACTCACCTTACCAATATTCAGCCCGTCAAAGGAAAAGGCATCTATTTATATGATGAAGATGGAAATCAATACATGGATTTCACTTCTGGAATTGGAGTAATAAACACCGGGCATTGTCATCCAAATGTGGTGGCTGCCGTTAAAGAACAAGCAGAGCATTTACTATTTGGTCAAATGAATTGTGTGATTCCTCCGGCCACTATTCAGCTGGCGGGGCTGTTAAACGAGGTAACTCCGCCCCAGATCAACCGTTTCTTTTTTGCCAATAGTGGGGCAGAGGCTACAGAAGGCTGCGTCAAATTAGCCAAAGCGGCAACTGGTCGCCAGAATGTGATCGTTTTCCAGGGTAGCTTTCATGGCCGTACTCATTTGGCTATGGCAATGACCACTTCAAAAACGGTGTATCGTCATAAATACCAGCCCCTGCCAGGAGGGATCTTTGTAAGTCCTTTCCCCTATGCCTATTATTATGGCTGGGATGAAAATACTACTGTTGATTTTTGCCTCAAACAGCTAGATCTCATTTTACATGGTCAAACGGCTCCTGATGAAACGGCCGCAATAATCATTGAGCCCATTTTAGGAGAGGGAGGTTATGTGCCGGCACCAGCTCGTTTTTTACAGCATTTGCGCAAGGTATGTGATGAGCATGGTATTTTATTGATCATTGATGAGGTACAAAGTGGATTTGGACGTACAGGAGAGCTTTTTTGTTATCAACATTCCGGAGTGGAGCCGGATATTTTGGTTATGGCAAAAGGATTGGGAAGTGGACTGCCCATTTCCGCAATTGGTGCTTCTGCCGAACTGATGGAGAAATGGACCCCAGGTACTCATGGAGGTACCTACGGTGGAGGGAGTGCCATTGCTAGTGCGGCTGCCTGCGCTACCATAAGGACCATCCAGGAAGAAAATCTGGTAGACAATGCTTCTAAAAGGGGAAAACAATTGATGGATGGTTTAAAAAGATTACAGACTAAATTTCCTGTTATTGGAGAGGTGAGAGGAAAAGGCTTAATGGTCGCCACGGAATTCACAAACCCTGATGGGCAGCCTGATGCAGAGAGCGCTTCAAAAGTTCTCAAGGCTTGTTTAGATGCCAACCTGCTGATATTGATCTGCGGAACCTACAAAAATGTAATTCGCTGGATACCTCCTTTGGTTGTGGAGGAAAGGCAGGTAGAGGAAGCATTGAAAATTTTTGAAAAGGCTTTGGAATACTAAGGCGAGGACATCAGCTCTTAATAATTGCAAATTAGAAAGTCTACTCCTTTGTCACAAGCATAACAATTTCGTCAATATCGGATTCGTCAAGTTGGTTAGCAATCCATTTGGTCATAAGTTCTTTAGCACCGGCTTTGGCCTTTCTGGAAAGTTTTACATCCAACACTAATTCTTTGGTTTGTTCGGTGTGGCTCTTTCCATTAGATTCAATCGAGTCAATCCATGCAGAAAGGTCATCCCCCTCCTCTTTGGGTGATACCTGAATAACGCGGATGGCCCGTTTTGCTTCAGGAATGAAAGCACTGAATATGGGATTGCCATCATATTCCTTTTTGCCACCCTGAAACTGATTAATATAAGAAGTGTAGTCGTAACCGTATTGCTTGAGAATTCCAGTTAGCAATCTTCCCCAAAAGGCTTGTGCAAGATTATACACTCTCTTATTATTAAGAAAATCCGCATAGAGAAATTCAGCCATAATTCTTATTTTCTAGCTAGTTAAACAACATAAAATATACAAAGATTCCCAGTAAGAGTAAAAAGGCGCTCCCGGCCAAAACTTCAATATCAATCCTTACATCTTTGGTTTTGCGATTACGGAAGGTTTTCTTCTTCACTGCATCAATTCCTCCGTTAACATTTTCAATGTAGCGTTGTGCATCCTCATAAGGTTTCTTGCGTAATTCCTTTTCCTTTTTAGTCAGGCTGTTCCACAAACTTTTCAACAAAGATAGACCTTGTTTTTTGGTCAAAGGATCATCCTGGGACCAGCTTTGGGATTTCTCTGTTCCGCCACCTTGTGCTTGAATTCGTCCGCGATGCTTTTTTGACATAGGAATTATTTGGCAAAAAGAATAATTAAAAATACAGGCTCCTTCTATAGGAAGCAATAGCAAATAAGGATTTGAGAATATCAGGACGAAGAATAGTAAGCAATTTATTTAGCCAATGCTTAAACAACAATTTCTAATTTAATAGTCAAGGCAGAAATCTGCCCTTAAGAATAATTCGAAGCTCCTAAGGCAATAGCCCATTGAGCTTTGGGTCGATTTAAATCAAACTCAGCCTTATATTACCGACGATTATCGGTATGCGCACCAAAACGCTTATGAACTTAAGGGTTGGATCGAGTTGTAATTTGATTTGGGCTAGATTTACAGCAGCTAATCTCATACTAAAATGGAAGTGTAAAGCTTTCTAGCGTTGGGCCTGATTAAACCGTAGGCTGCCTTAATTTCTTCGGGAATAAAACTACAATCAATAGTTGCTATGATGAGATGAATACCGTCAGCAGCGCCATAGAGCAGGAAAGTTTGCCTATTGAAATCCAACCAATCAAACCTGTCCCCGGAGGAAGAGAGCATTTTATAGTTGCACCGAAACATACTTTCGGCAAAGTTTGAATAACGAGCCAAGTTCTCAAATGCGAGACGCTCTTGTATCGAAAATATTAATTCATATAGCTCATAAAGAAAATCGGATTGCCATTTGTGCTTCACCAATATTCTTGCGATTATTGTTGTGAGTATTCTTTGAATGCTCATGGCCGTTTCTAGTTTTGTTGCAACTTAACCTTACGGCCATTTTTCTTTATTTCAAAATTTAAGGCAGTTTTCTGCCTGTAGTATTATTTAAAATCAAGTTTGATTTAGCTTTTTTAGGGCGTTGTTATATTGATAATTAAAATTTGGTTTGATAGTAGGTTACTATGCCCAAAATGAAATGTAGGGCTTGGTAAGCTATTGGTTTGCAAGTTTATTAAAGACTTTCCAAATTATGTTTTTCTATGCAATATCGTCTTTTTTTAGTATTAGCTTTATTGTATTCCTTTTTTCTTTTATCTTCCTTATTTTAATATTACAATATTTCTTAATTAGCAAACTCAATACACTGTAACAAAAAATGGAGCTCATTTATATGTAAAATAATTCTCTTATTTATGGATAGAGTGCTTGATTTTATAGCTAAAGAGACAGATGGTAAGAACTATAAATCTTATAGATATTGCCTTGAGTCTGTTCAAATCCCAAGAATATTTTATGAGGACAAAAATGATATTAGAGTCAAAAAAAAAGGAGAAACAGACAAAAGCTTGACCAATCCAAAATCAGTTAAAAAACTTGCGAAAACCTTAGTTAGAAGGGAACCACTCTTTAAATATTTTTTAGACGGATCAAGGCGAACTTACAAAGTGGACGACATTGCTTATGGAAAAAGATTGTATCCGATAATCGCAGGGCAAATTGGAGTTGCAGTATGTTTTAGGGAGACGCCTACTTCTTTTAAACCATTTTCATTGAAAACCCCTCTTGTTGTAGCAGTACCGGAAAATGCCAATGCCAATACTTCCTTAAGTAATGAACATTTATTTTTTAATAACCTTTTGAAGAAACTTAATACTCAAAGTGTGTTAAAAAAACAAAATATTCAATTCCATAAGATTTTATCATATAGCAGTTCAGGAACAAAAGAAAAAGATAAGTACGAAGATAGGGGCGTTGCAAAAATTCAAGAAGAAATGACTGGGCTGGAACAAAGGGTAGTTTTGGATTTAGTAAAAAAGAGAAAACTTAATTCTGATACATATTTAATTAAGGATGGTTCTTTGGAATATTTGAAAACTAGTGAAGCGAAAGAATTGTCTGCAATAAAATCAAATTATGATTGTGTAGTAGGTGTCTCTAAAACATTTAATCCAGAAGCATTATCTAGTGATGTAAAAGATATTTCGAGAAAAATTGCAGATCTTAATGAATATGAGCGGACACCTGCATTTATGTATCAAAGTGAAAGAATACCAGATGTGCTATTTAGTGTTTGGTATCTCAGAATACGCAGCAAAAATTATACTGAAAGTCCATTTGGTGGGGTACTAAAACTTGAGAAAATACTTGTTTGGGATAAACAAGAAGAAGAAGGATTGGATTCTGATGAAATTGATTTGATCAGTGCCAACATAATCAATGAAAGAAATCCGGTATGTTATGGAAACGACAAACGTTGGGCTAAACATTTATATCCAATTTTCTTAACAGAGAGCTTCATTAAGAGCAAATATTTAAGCGACCTTCATTTTATAAACCTTTTTTAAATGGCTAAAGTAATTGGGAAAGTGGCAGCCACAGAAAAGCTTCCGACAACAATTGATGAATTTTATTTTTGGACAGACAAGAAAAGAATACTGAATCCCTTTGATGTAGTCAAAGTAAATCATATTGAAAGCTCAACTACTTTTGGAGTAATTGAAGAAATTTCTCATATCACGGATTCATCTAGTTACCTAAGCAATTTTATTTCAAGTGACTTCGGGGATATTAATGCTCATTCCAATATGCACCGGATAGGGATGAATTTCGTAAAAGCTAAAGTTGTAGGTAATACTGAAAGTATATACACACCTGTCCTTGATGGGAGTAAAGTAAGTCTAGCAGAACAAAATGAAGTGTTGCAAGCTTTGGGATTAAAGGATATAAAGAACCCCTTACCATGTGGTTACATCCAAATGTATAGAGGTGAAGATAAAATTACATTGCCTGTATTTTTCAATGCACAGTTCCTTATGGGGCCAGAAGGCGCACATCTGAATATTTCTGGTATTTCTGGACTTGCTGCGAAAACATCATATACGATGTTTTTATTGAAAGCAATTCAAGAAAAATATCTAAATGAAAAGAAAAATACGAATGACGATTCTATTGCATTTGTTATTTTTAATGTTAAGGGTAGAGATTTATTAGCAATTGATGAAGGAAATGATGGATTGAGTGAAGGGGAAATCTCTAAATATAGAGATATGATGAATATTCAACCTGAGCCTTTTAAGAATGTGCAATACTTTTATCCCTATTCTCAAAGTACAGATTCAAAAACCTTTAGCTATGGTGATAAAAATGATATTGAAGCTCAAATCGATAACAATAAAGCTTTTAGATATAAGTATGTTTTCGAAGATGATAAACCTAACATAGATTTACTTTTTTCTAACATTGAAGATTCCAGTGGTACTATGGAGTCAATTATTAATTTCATTCTGACAGAGCAGGGAGAATTTAGAGACATTGGTAGTTGGTCTCAATTTGTTAATAAGGTTGGAGAACATACACAGTCAGGAAGAAAAGGAAGTGATAAGGAAATATCCGTAATGAGTTGGAGAAAGTTTAAAAGAGTAATAAGCAAGGCTTTAAACCATTCCATTTTTTCACAGCGTGTTGTTGCTGAGAGAAATGAAGTGAGGTTAAGAGATTCTATCAGAGAAATTCAGAAAAATGATATCCATGTAGTTGATATTGCGAAATTAGATCAAGATACCCAGGCATTCGTATTCGGTGATGTAATTAGGGCAATTTACGACTTGAAATTAGGACAAGAAGATAGAGATGAGAACGAGATCCCGTCAAAAATTGTGATCTTCATCGATGAACTAAACAAATATGCATCCAAGGACGTACCAAACAACTCTCCTATTTTGAGACAGATAATTGATATTTCTGAAAGAGGACGTTCACTTGGAATAATTCTTTTCTCGGTTGAGCAATTTAAAAGTGCAATTCATGATAGGGTTAAAGGGAATTGCGCCACACATGCCTTTGGTAGAACCAATGCAATTGAGATTTCGAAATCAGATTATAGATTTATACCTTCTGTGTATAAAAATATGATGACTCGACTTGACCCAGGCGAATATATTATCGAACACCCTGTTTTTCGTTCACTGTTAAATATTAAATTCCCAAGACCATTATACAAACAATTTCCTAATGGATAAAACAGCGACAATAATTGGAAAAGATGTAATTGAGTCTTTGACTTTAGGAATGTATGAGGACTCTAGGTTTATTTACCGAGAATATATTCAGAATGCTGCCGACCAAATTGATAAAGCGGTTGAATTAGGATTCCTAGATGCAAGAGATGAGGGTAAAATAGAAATTAATATTAATAAAAACTCGAGAGTTATATCCATTTATGACAATGCAACTGGAATTGAGTCAGAAAAGGTTCAAAGTATATTAAAAAATGTTGCTCAATCTACAAAAGAAAGAGGTAAGAATAAGGGATTTAGGGGCATTGGAAGATTGGGGGGGGTAGGCTACTGTGATAAGCTTATATTTGAAACATCTTATCCAGGCGAGAATATTAAATCCATTTTAGTTTGGGACTCCAAAGAACTCAAATCAATTATTAATAATAGAAACAAAAAAGAAAGTGCAGCAGCAGTTATTGATGCAGTCACTTCTTTTAATACAGAAACAGAAAAGGCTAATGAAAGATACTTTAAAGTAATTTTAGAAAATGTCTCAAATGAATCTCTATTAGATAAGGGAGAAATTTTAGAATACCTTTCAATGGTAGCTCCAGTTTCATATTCAAAAGGGTTCATCTTCAAGAGTCAAATATATGATTACGCTCAAAAACTAAATGTTAACATTGATGAATATCCAATTTTTATAAATAAAAGTAATCAGATTCAAAAATACTATACAACAAGCCTTTATGAAGGGGATTCAAGCAACAAGAAAAAATTTGATGAAATACACAATATAGAATTTCTAAACATTTATGATACTCCAAACAATTTAATTGCTTGGGGATGGTATTCAATTAGTACCTTAAAAAAACAAATGCCAGTAATAAATAAAGCACGTGGCATTAGGTTGAGAAAAGGAAACATTCAAATTGGATTAGAGGATTGTTTGGAAAAACACTTTAAGGAAAAAAGGGGAAATCTTTATTTTTTTGGAGAAATACATGCTGTTAGTCCTGACCTAATCCCCAATGCACGTAGAGATTACTTTCTTGAAAACCAAACACTCTACCAATTAGAGGGGAAATTAAAGCAGATATTTGAAGGCCTACATAAACTTTATCATTTTTCCTCTGAAATCAGAAATACCCAAAAGAAAGTTGATGATTTCTTCAAATTCTCAAAAGAATACGGAGAAAAACAAAAGAAAGGATTTACCAATACTGAAGAAGAAAAAAAATACCAAAAGGTATTTGCGGAAAAAAAGGAGAGAGCAAAGCAAGCAAAAGATAAACTTTCTAAAGCAAAAGATAAAATAGCTACCCAAGAACCTGCTAAGAAAAAGGTGTATGATAAGGTGGTTGGTAATACCAAAAAAGTCAATGTTGAGGAGGTTGTACCTCCAAAGCCATATGCAAAAACAAAATTTATTACAGATGATATTAATTCATTAAATAGAAAGGAAAAAAAATTGGTATCAAAGATTTTTGCAATTATTGACAATATGTTGCCAAAAGAAATTGCAAGCATTTTGAAAGAGAAAATAAAAGAGGAATTGCAATGAAAATTTCAATTGAGAATTTCAAATCTATTAAAAAGCTTACAAATTTTGAACTTAGACCGATGACAATATTGTCTGGTGTAAACAGTTCAGGTAAATCTTCTTTTATCCAACTTCTATTGTTACTAAAGCAAACAATTGAAAGAAATTCGGCTAACCTCCCTTTTTACTTGGACGGAGAATTATACCAGGCGAAAAGTTTTAAGGACATAGTATCTAACCATGATTTAGAAAATAGACTAACTGTTACTTTTAAATTTAGTAAAGAAGAATTACTAAGATTTGATGATTCAAGTTTGAGAGTGTTTAAAGGTAACGATTATAACATTTTGGTGACTATCAGCTTTAAAGCTTTCAATGAATCTATTTACATTAGTGAATTCGAAGTAAAAGTTGATCTAATAAACAATTATAAGAAACCGTTCATTAAGTTAGATTTCAATGGACAAGATTACTCTATTAAAACAAACGATAATTTATTTGGAAATGAAATATGGAACAGAGTCCATACTGCTTTTGTAAATTTCATTTCTTTTTACCCACTTATTCTTCATGACGGCGGAAAATATAGTTTTGACGATATTGTGTTAAAGTTTGATTGGGCTAAAGGTTTAGTAAACTCTTTCTTAGAAAACACCTCTTATATTGGCCCAAACCGGGAATCGCCACAAGATGAATACCTCCCCAAAAGAACTTTAAAAAGAGTTAGTCCTACTGGAGATAATGTAGCGCAAATCCTTGAAAATTTTGCAGGTGATACCATTGAACTTTTACGTATAGACAATCAAAATAATATTATTAAATATAGTACTGAAACGGCAACTGTTGCTGAAGCTGTGAGGTATTGGATGTGCGATATTTTTAATGTTGCTGATGATTTAACATCAAGTAAAATTGGTGAAAATTATAGGATTGATCTTATCAGTAAGTCTGGATTATCAACTAATATAAAGCATGTTGGTTTTGGAATTAGCCAAATATTACCAATAATAGTTGAAGGATTAATTATGCCTAATAACGGAACCATAATAGTTGAACAACCAGAAATTCACCTTCATCCAAAACTTCAAAGTTTAATTTTTGATTTTTTATATGGCTTAACGCTACAAGGGAAAAAGGTTATCATCGAAACTCATAGTAGCCATTTTATTACCCGAATGAGAAGGCGGATAGCAGAAGATGAGAATAGTAAAATGGATGATCGAATAAATTTGACATTTATCGAAGATAATATATTTAGATCAATCAGCTTAAATGACTTTGGGGGTCTTGAATATTATCCAAAGGACTTTATTGAGCAGCCTAACTCTGAACTTAGTGCCATAGTTCAAGCCCAAATGAATAAAAGATTAAAATCCAAATAATATGCAGTTTAATGCAGTTATTGATGTATCATCGATAATATGGGACGAAGCGGATTTTGACTCTAACAAGCACCATTATTACAATTTGTTAAAAAGTATTTCACATTTTTTAGAAAAATTGGTACAGGAAAAACCAATAATTCTAATGCGAGATGAGCTTTTAATTGAGATGTCACAGTCCTTTCCTTCTAATCAAATTCCAAACGATTTTTGGTACATAGTGGAACAGGTCTACTCCTTTTTGGCAAATTCAGAATCAAATTTCATTTCACACCCTTCTGATAAAACCCCAGAATTGTATTCAATCCCCAACCTTATTAAATCATATTACAATGAGGCTGTTAAGGATGAAATTGATTATCTTCTATCACATCTTCATATAGGAGAGGACGAGAATATTTATTTTACCTTTGAATATCTTTGGAATTCGCATAAAAATCTCAAAACTCAATTGGGTGAAATAGCAAAGACATACGAGACCATTATTGTTGACAAACAGCTACAATACAATAATAATTTAACAGAATTAGATGAATTCTTCTCAAAATTGAAGCCAATTTTTGAGCATTATGAAAAGCATGACAAATCAGAGAATAAAACAAGAGAAGCATGGGAAAAGTCAGATAATAAAAAACAATTTATTTCTCAATTAACATGTTACAATGGAGTTGACAACGTTAGACCTCAAGAAATACTTGATTTGAGGTATCCAGAAAGATTTGGAAATCATTATTATGGCTATGATTCAGATAATGAGGTTTATATTACTTTTATGCTAACAAGGCTTAACATATTCCATGCATTTGACGAATATGATGAAAACCGAATTCCTGATAAAGTAAGAAAGCATTTCAATAAATAAAAATGAGTGAATTTAAGCCACATATAGGCAAAAATGTAATTGAAACTTTAACTCTTGGGATGTATGAAGACTCTCGGTTTATATACAGGGAGTATGTTCAAAATGCAGCTGACCAAATTGATGTTGCTGTTGAAGAAGGTATATTAGAAAAGAAAAGTAAAGGAGAAATAAATATTACCATTGAAATCCATAAAAAGTGTATAAGTGTTGAAGATAATGCTACTGGCATAAGATCAGAAGATGTTTTACATTTTCTTGGAGATGTTGCTAACTCTCAAAAGGACAGAACTAAGAGAAAAGGATTTAGGGGAATTGGACGACTTGGTGGATTGGGTTATTGCAAAACTCTAGTATTTGAAACTAGTTATAAAGGGGAAAATGTTAAGAGTAAGATTACCTTAAATGCTAATCAACTACGAGAAATTATTGAGGACAAATCGATAAAGATGGATGCTGCCGCAGTAATAAGCGTTATTACAACCCTTGAAAAGTTCAAAGAAGATGTAGAATCACATTATTTTAAAGTTAAATTAAATGAAGTAACGAATGAAGAGCTTCTTGATGTCAAAAAAGTCACAGAATATTTATCAATGGTTGCCCCAGTTCCTTTCAAACAGGCTTTCCCCTTTACAGAAAAAATACATTCCTATTTTTACGTTAACAATATAAAAATTGAAGAATACGATATACATCTTAACATTAATAACGAAAAACTTCACAAACCATATAAAATTGACATATACGATAAGAATGGTATTTCGAAAGCAAAGATTCTAGATGTTAGTTTCTTCAAAATACGAAATGAAGAAAATGAATTAATAGCTATCGGCTGGTATGGTGTTTCTGACTTACTCAATTTTCAGATTCATGAAAGTAATATTGAAAGAGGAATCAGACTTAGAAAAGATAATATTGGAATCGGTTCGGAAATTACACTCAGTAAATTTTTTGGTCAGTTTCGTCAAAACCTAAACTATATTGGAGAGGTTCATGCAATAAGCCCCTCCTTCATTCCTAATGCAAGGCGCGATTATTTCAATGATAATAAAACAACACAAGCATTTGAAAAGGAATTAAAAGAATTTTTCGCTTCTCTTGGAGGTTTAACCCAGGAATCATCTAAACTTCATAATAGGAAAAAAGATATTCTCTTATACAAAAAGGAATTTGACAATTATCAAGGAAAAATACAGAATAGAGAATTCACCAAAAGAGAAAAAGAGCACTTTGAACTGGAGTTAAAAAAATTAAGTAAAAAGGCATTTTTATCAAAAGAGAAGATTGATAGAATCCGACAAAAGTCAGTAAATAATGAAAATTTGCAAATCATTTATGACAATATTATAGATGATTCAGATTTTGATTTTCCTAATTATGAGGTTATAAGTACAGAAAACATTGGTATATATCCTATCACATTAACTAAGCTTAATGAAAATGAAAAATTGGTGGTGGAGGAGATATTCTCAATTATCAAGGAAAATTTACCTTTGAAAAAAGCAGAGATGCTTGTGAAAAAAATTGCAGAACATTTTAACTAAAACATGACTAAAAAGAAAAAAAATATTCTTCTTATTGAACCTGGATATAAAAACAAATATCCTCCTATTGGGCTGATGAAAATCTCAACTTATCACAAAAGGCTCGGCGATAGGGTAACTTTCTATAAAGGAGATTTAAAGAAATTTATTTTAAATGGTATTGTGGATGAATGCATCGCAAAAGTATCTGATATTGAGAATAAAATAGATTGGTTAAAAAGAAAAGAAACAATTGAAAAATATATAAAAACAAAGCGTTCACAATATATAAATGAAATACTCATCGATGTTCCTGATATCTTTAAAGAGACAAATAGTAAATATCCTTTATTAGAGCTGTGGTTTAAATACTACGCTGATTTTTACAGAAGAAAAGTTTATGTTAATAATCCTAAATGGGATAGAGTCTATGTTACTACCTTATTTACATTCTATTGGAAGATAACGGTTCAAGCTATTAAGGATGCTAAAATGTTGGTGAAAAATAACCACGAACTAAAGGTTGGCGGCGTAATGGCAACACTTTTAAGAGATGAAATTTATGAAGAAACTGGAATTTTCCCAATGGCTGGTTTGTTGGATAAACCTGGAATGTTGGATGAAAATGATCTAATAATTGATGACCTACCTCTTGATTATTCTATTCTGGATGAAGTTGATTACATATATCCAACGGGAAGTGCCTATTTTACTTTTATGACAAAAGGATGCACTAGAACCTGTGCATTCTGTTCAGTTCCAAAGTTAGAACCAACTTATAAAGAAAAAATTCCAACCAAGGGAAAGTTCGAAGAAATTAAAGAAATATACGGAGAGCAGCAAAATTTGTTATTAATGGATAATAATGTTTTAGCTTCCCCTAAATTTCCAGAAATTATTGAGGAAATTAAAGAAATGGGTTTTTATAAAGGTGCAACCTGGGTTGAACCTAATCAGTTAGATATTGCTATTAAAAATTTTAAAAGCGGTTTAAACGATATTGCTTATAGAAAAAGGATACATAGATTACTCAAAGAATTTTATAATAAAAGATTGAAGGGTAAAAAAGTGCAACAGGAGTTTTATGATAAATTGGACAAGTTTGGCCTGGTCAAATTAGAAACAACTACAAAGGAAAATATTTTAAAAGCTTTTCCGGAGATAAGAGATACCTATGAAAAGTACAGGGATAAAGCCCCGAAGCAGAGATTTGTTGACTTTAATCAAGGTACAGATGCCCGATATGTAACAGATGAATATATGCGCTTAATGAGTGAAATACCTATTTATCCATTGAGAATTGCATTTGATTATATAGGGCTTCAAAAAAAATATATAAATGCAGTATATCTGGCTCATAAATATGGAATAGATAGATTATCGAATTACCTTTTGTTTAATTTCGTTGATAAACCAGAAGACTTATATAATAGAATGCGAATAAATATTGATCTTTCAAGAGAGTTAAAAATTCATATTTATTCCTTTCCTATGAAATATATACCGCTTTATGGTGAAGATGCAAAAGATAGGCAGTATATAGGAAAACATTGGAACAAAAAATTTATCAGAGCAATACAATCAGTTAGTAATGTAACCAGAGGCATTGTACCTCCTGGAAAGAGCTTTTTTGAAAAAGCTTGGGGAAAAAATATTTCTGAATATTTTCAGATTTTGTATATGCCCGAAACCTATATAATTTATAGAAAAATTTTCGAAGAGTTAGGATACACCCAAAAATGGAGTGAATTGTTTAATGAAAAACTAACTTCTGAAGAAAAAGATATAGCTAAGAAAATAATTGAGACCAATGATTTTAAAGACTTAAAATCTAAAACTCAGAATGAAAACATATTAAAACTTTTATCCCACTATCTTATCACTAGAAATGATGTGAAAAATAGTGACAAGGAGTATAAAACTATTAAAAAGAAATTTGACGGAATTATTAAATCTGATAGATTTGTTGAACTTACCTTAACTTATGATTTTGAGTAAAATGGATGAAAACTACCGCATCTTAAGAAGTGGGCCTGTAATACTAACTGTCTCTCTCTCAACTCGGCCGCCAAAACCGTCTCATCATCTGCCCTCCCAGCGTAATTTTCAATTGTGCTGAAATTCTCATGGTCGAGCAAGTGACTAAAAGTATTCCTCTAAGCACCTTCATTTAGAGCCAAAGTAGCACTACTATATCTTGCAGAATAATAGGTGATATAAATACCAAGTTAAATCCTACCAGAAATCCTTTTTCCAGATTTGAGTGTTTTTTTGAAATACCGTATAGCACGTCCTTCGACTGAAAGTGTTTAGTGACCACACATTCACCTCTTTTACCCAAATAAAAACTGGAAAATATATACAACCTCCCGACAAATATATACATCCACCACTCCCTAAGCACCTAACTTTGTAATAGTTAGTCATTCAAGTCTTTGCTTAGATTATTTATACTAGTCTTTCTTAAGTCAAAATAAATAAACTATAAATGTTAGTCACTAAGGACCTTTCACCTGTACAAATCGTATCGTGGACTTGGCAGCATATCCTTAAATTGCTGGTTTTTGTAGGTGCTTTTGCCTTTTTATATGCCAATAACTATATACCCTTTTCCCTTCCTTGGCTACCTGTTTCTGTTATAGGTACTGCCGTCGCTTTCTATGTCGGGTTTAAAAACAATAGTGCTTATGATCGTATGTGGGAAGCCCGAAAAATTTGGGGTGGCATTGTTAATGATAGTCGTACCTGGGGCATGATGGTAGATGGATACATATCTAATTTTTTTAATAAAACTAGAGCAAGCGCGAAGGAAATTCATGACATCAAAAAACGTCTCATATATCGCCACATTGCCTGGCTATATGCACATCGGAGTCAGCTTTTAGTAGCTACGCCCTGGGAACATATCAGTCAAGGAGGAAATGTGGGCAAAACGACTAAGTATTATCAAAAAAAATTTGGTGTTGGCCTGGTAGATGATGAAGTGACCAGAACGGAGCTTCAGCTATTTCTTCCAGAGGACGAACATGACCGACTGATTGCTTATGCCAATACCGCTACACAAATTATAAATGAGCAATCCAGAGATTTAAGAATGCTTCGAGAAGCAGGTTTTCTAGACGATTTCCGTCATATGGAAATGGAGAATGTTCTAAAAAGCTTTTATACGCTTCAGGGAAAAAATGAACGAATCAAGAAATTCCCTCTCCCTCGTCAGTACGCCAATATGAGTCGAGTTTTTGTTGGGATTTTTGTTTTTCTATTGCCATTTACCATGATTCCTGAGTTGATGAAATTAGGAGAATGGGGCTTTTGGCTATCCATTCCCATTACAGCTCTACTTGGTTGGATTTATGTGATGATGGAAGTAATTGGCGATTATTCTGAAAACCCTTTTCAAGGAATGCCCAATGATATTCCAATGCTTTCTTTATGTAGAGTTATTGAAATTGATTTGAGAGAAATGCTTGGTGAAAAAGAATTACCTCCTCCAATAGCAGCAAAAAATGGCATTTTAATGTGATCATTTCATTCATCAAAAACTCGAAAAAAATGAAAAAATTAGAAAATAAAGTTGCCATCATTACTGGTGCAAGTGGTGGTTTGGGAAAAGGAACTGCAATTGCCTACGCAAAAGCAGGAGCAAATGTGGTCATCTGTGCCAGAAGGCTGGAAAAGCTCCAGGAAGTGGCAAAGATATGTGAAAAACAAGGTGTCAAAGCATTGCCCATTAAATGCGATGTAATGGTGCGAGAGGATTTAGAATACCTCATCGCTCAAACGGTTCAAACTTTCGGCAGGATAGATATTTTGGTAAACAATGCCATTTCTACGAAGCAAGGAGTTTCCATTATGGACCATACTGAGGAAATTTGGAATAACACAGTCGTAAGTGGTTTTGAAGCCGTTTGGCATTTGATGCGTCTTAGTTATCCGCACATGAAAGAAAGCGGCGGGAGAATCATCAATATTTCTTCTGGTGCAGCATTAATTGGTGCTCCTAAGTTTGGTGTGTATGCTGGAGTGAAAGCAGGGGTTCATGCAATAACAATGGTTGCGGCAAGAGAATGGGGGCCCAATAAAATTACTTGTAACAGTATTATACCTATTTTTTATAGTGACCTCTCCAACAAATTATTTGATGAACATGGAGAACAAATGATGATAGATATGATTCCCTTGGGCTACATTGGTGATGTTGATGAAGACATTGCTCCAGTAATGGTATTTATGGCTTCCGATGATTCAAAATATATCACAGGTCAATTAATCAAAGTTGATGGAGGGGGTGATATTCATTTTTAAAATGCTTTCAATGCCTTCAAAACTTATCATTCACAATAAACAAATTCAAAATATGGACACTAACAGTGAAAATGTCAGAGTGGAAAAAATAAGTGCTTCCCACAGAACCATTTACACAGACATTATCATTGATGCTACTCCGGAGCAAGTCTGGTCGGTTTTGACTGATACAACTTCTTACAAAAATTGGGCTGCTTTTTTAATAGACATTCAAGGGGAAATCAAGGACGGAAGAAAAATCACCGCAGTTTTTCAAACCAATCCGAAAAAGAAGAAATTGACCACTATTGAACATACCATTTCCGTAGTCAATGGCAAAGAATTTTACTGGGCAGAAAAAGGTCCTGGAGGGATCAGAGATAATCATCATTTTAAAGTGGAATCGACAGGCGATGGTAAAACCAGGTTTATCCAATCTGATGAAATTATGAAAGGGATTACCTGGCTAGCAGGTGGTAACTTATCAAAAATGTATGCCGAAGGGTATCGGGCCTTTAATCGAAATCTAAAGGTAGAGGTGGAGCAGAGATTTAATAAGTAATGGATTTTAAAAATCGAATACCATGAATTTTAAATTAAAAAATATCCCCTCTCAAAAGGGACGCATAGCCATCGTAACAGGCGCAAATAATGGCATAGGCTTTGAGACAACTCTGGCCATGGCAAATTATGACTTCAAAGTCATCATGGCCTGCCGAAATTTAGCAAAAGCTGAAAAAGCCAAATCCGATATTTTACAAAAAATGCCTGATGCTGATTTGGATATTCTACAATTGGATTTGAGTGACTTGGAAAGTGTAAAGGCCTTTGCCAACAATTTCAAAAATAAATACAATCAGTTGGATGTACTCATCAACAATGCTGGTGTTCTGATATATTCCGGCAAAAAAAATAAGGAAGGGATAGAATTACAGTTTGCCACCAACCATTTAGGGCATTTTTTACTGACCAACTTATTACTTGAGCTGATGCCTGATAATTCTGCATCCCGTATCGTAGCATTAAGTAGTATCGCACACAAAGAGGCAAGGATTCATTTTGGCGATTTGAATTGTGAAACAACTGATGATAAAGGTGCGGCATATGGTCAGTCAAAACTGGCCAACCTCATGTTTGCTGATGAACTGAACCGCCGATTAAAAAAGAATAATAAAAAAATCATTGCCCTTGCAGTTCATCCGGGTGGTTCAGATTCAGGGCTTTTTGATGAAATGTCCAAAGTGATGTATTATACCTTTAAGATTTTATCTCCTTTTATTTTACACTCCAATGCCTCAGCTGCTAAGCCCACACTTTTTGCCGCTTTAAGTCCTGAAGTGAAAGGCGGAGAATATTTTGGGCCACAGGGCTTCATGGAATTCAGGGGAAAAGTAGGTGTTGCTAAACGCAGCGATTATTCCAAACGAGAAGATATTGCTCTAGAGCTATGGCAATTATCTGAGGAAATGACAGAACAATCATTTGAGGTCTAAGATGCATTTTTTAAAAAAATAGTATGTTTACTACTAATAACTACAATGGGATGAAGGAAATATTCCATATAGAAAGTATTTCGGATATGCATGATGTCTTCGGACTTTCAAAGCCTAAACATCCCTTAGTTTCAGTAATCCGATTTAAGAACACTCAAATCCAAGCAGAATATCATCACCTTCGTTGTGCCCTTGGCATGTACTGTATTTCTCATAAGAATGAAACTGAGGGTAGTATGAGGTATGGCCGTAATTCTTATGATTTTCGGGAAGGCTCCATGTTATTCATAAAGCCTGGGCAGGTAATTAGTTATGATGGCCATCAGTCTTCGGTAGAAGACCCAGGTTGGGCTTTATTATTTCATCCCGATCTTATTAGGAAGGCTGAATTAGGTAAAACAATTGATGAATATTCTTTTTTCTCCTACGATATTACCGAAGCCTTGCATCTTTCTCATGATGAAAAACAATCCCTGAATGAACTGGTAGCCAAAATTGAAAAAGAATACCAACAGAATATTGATCGCTACAGTCAAAAGTTAATTATTTCTAATATTGAGTTACTATTGGATTACTGTACTCGATACTATGACCGCCAATTCTATACCCGTACCAATCTCAACAAGGATGTTTTGGCAAAATTTGAACAGCTACTAAAAGAGTATTATTCCAATGGAATCCAGTTAAGTATTGGCGTTCCCTCCGTGAACTATTGCGGAAAAGAACTAAATATGTCTCCCAAATATTTGAGTGATTTATTGAAAAAGGAAACTGGGAAAAATGCTAAGGCTCATATCGATGATTTTTTGATCAATAAAGCTAAAAATCGCTTACTGGGATCTATGGAATCGGTGAGCGAAATCGCTTATGATTTGGGATATGAATATTCTCAGCATTTTTCCAAAATATTTAAGTCAAAAACAGGGATGAGTCCGAGTGAATACCGGACGATAAATTAATTTCATTTTGGCTGCTGCTGAGTAACACAATGAATGGCACCTCCATCTTTCCATAATTCATTAACAATAATTCCAACGACTTTTCTTTCCGGATATAATCCTTGAATTATTGCATTAGCTTCTGAATCAGTAGATTCATTATAATTAGGAACGAGCACTACTTCATTCCCAACATAATAGTTCATGTAACTTCCTTCTGAATTGATGGCTACAGGCAGCTCCACTCTGGTATACAATTCACCAAGAGCATTTTTAGCAGTGGATAATACTTCATACTCATTCGGAGAAAACATATATTCTTTAGCATGAGTTAAAAGGATATTACTTGGTGCAAATCTGGCAAATCCATCAATATGATAATCAGTAATATCTTGACCCGCTATTCCATCTAACCAAATAAAATTAGTAACGCCCAAATAGTGTTTAAAGAAAGTTTCTGCTTTTGTCTGCGTTAAGCCAGGATTTCTATTGTCATTCAAAATAGAACTTCTAGTTGCCATTAGGGTACCTTTCCCATCCACTTCAATGGAACCTCCTTCAAGTACCATGTTAACATCTATTTTTGAAACACCAATTGCATTGCTGACATGAGATGGAATTTGGTTATCATAGTGATAATCATGTTTTTCTCCCCATCCATTGAATTCCCAATTGGTAATCTTTAAATTGTCATTTTGATCGTAGACAAAAATAGGCCCGTTATCTCTAACCCAAACATCCTCTGTTCTTTCAATTAGAAAATCAATTTTACTCATATCCACACCGGCATCATTCAAAAGCTGAGTAATCCTATTTTTCTCTCTTTCATCATAAGCGATAATATGCACCATTTCTCCAGTATGTAGCGCTTTGGTCATATCGATCCATATTTGGTCATATCTGTTAGGTTGTTGTTGACCATAAGTGTATTTATGGGGCCATTGCAACCAAGTACCCTCGTGTTCTGCTTCTTCACATGGCATTGTATAAGCTATGATATCATTTGGAGGTTCTATAGGTACTAGCATATCTTCAATTAAATTTTTCTGGCAACTTGTGGCAACTGTAATGTACAACAAGAAAAGGCTACTTAAATAAATCTTTTGGATGTTCACAATTAATGGTTTTAGAGTATGTTAAAAGAACTGATTGAAACGATAATTCAAATGTATTTCAACTATACCCATCGATAAAGATTTTTCCATCAAAGTAACTTTTTAGGGAGTACAAGACTGAATTTTTGGATTTACCCCATAAATAATGTTTCGTTCCATAAATCAGCACTTTCATGGATTAGATTTATTTCTTTGAGGAGATCCTAATACTTTAGGGCTGGAATAAAAATTAATTTACATATGGCCCGTACGGGCCATATGTAAATTAACCCTTTTCCTGCCGCGGTAGGATAAGAGTTAATTACTATGTTACAGTGTATTTAATCCTGTTATGAAAAAAAATATTGTTTATCATATTTTGTTTTGGCTCTTCATCTTTGGGATGATACTGGACTCTATGTTATATGACTATGATTTTGAAGAAGCCGCTTTATTTAGCCTTTTAGAATGCGGTATTAATGCTTTAATAGCTTATGCAAATCTGTTTTTTTTCATTCCAAAATTTCTGGAAAGAAAGGGCAATCTTATTTATATCCTAAGCATTATCGTTTTTTTCCTCCTCCTTTTTATTCCTTACTATCTATCCGATTTAGGGTATTATTTGTTAGACCCCCTGCCTCATAGAGTGATCATTTCCTTTACCATTAATTTTATCTCCTTAGTATTAATTTCTTTCCTGGTTTGGAAGCTTAGTAAATATGAATTAGAAAAAAAAAGAAGTTTAGCCTTAAGTAATGAGAAGTTAAAAGCTGAGTTGTTACTTTTAAAATCACAGGTGAGTCCTCATTTTTTATTCAATACTTTAAATAATATTTACTCTTTAAGTATTGAAAAACACGAGCATGCGCCCATAATGATTGAAAAGTTATCAGAAATTCTAAGATATCTGATTTATGAGGGCAAAAAAGAGGCGGTTTCATTGGAAAAAGAAGCTGACTTAGTTAAAGAATATATAGACTTACAAAGGCTAAAAAAGATGAAGGGAGAGGAACAAATAAAGCTGACCATTGAAGGGATTGAACCTCATCATAAAATTGCGCCACTGATATTGGTTAATTTAGTGGAGAATTGCTTTAAACATAGTGATATAAACTATAACCCTAATGGTTTTTTGAGAATCATGCTTAGTGTAAAGGAAAATGTTTTATGCTTTAAGACTGAAAATTCATTTCAACAAAACAAGAAAGATATCGGAATTGGATTAGCTAATATTCGAGAGCAGTTGAAACACAATTATCCAAAAGAGCATCAATTCAGCATTCAGAAAGAATTGACCACGTTTAAGGTGTCATTAACCATAAATTTATCATAATTGGAAAAGTATAAATGCCTGATAGTCGAAGATGAGATTTTAGCACAAAATCTTTTGATAAATTACCTTTCAAAAATACCGAATATTGAGGTAGTCGGTACCTGCCAAACGGCTATGGAAGCTCTTTCTTTTTTTAAGAATACAACTGTTGATATACTGCTATTAGATATCCAGATGCCTGATTTAACGGGCATTGAATTATTACGAGCCATCCAGCATCCCCCTTTGACCATTTTGATTACTGCTTATTCAGAATATGCTATTGAAGGGTATGAATTAAACGTAGTAGATTATCTGTTAAAACCAGTAAAATTTGATCGTTTTTTTAAGGCTATCGCCAAAGTACTGGAATTATTAAATCTAAAAAACAACGAAAAAACAAGCACCGCATCAGACTTCGGCGTGGCACCTGATTACATTTTTGTGAAGTCAGACTATAAAGCCGTTAAAGTAAAGTTTGAAGAGATAATATATATTGAAGGCATGCAAAAATATGTGAAATTTAAATGTAAAGACGCACAGATAATTTCTTTATTGAGCCTTTTAAAATTAGAAAAGATTCTGCCGACAAATGATTTCCTGCGAATTCAAAAATCATTTATCGCAAATTTGAATCACATTATTGGTATTGAGGGAAATCAATTAATTATGGCTAATAAAGACAAAATCCCCATTAGCAAATCCATTAAACCACAATTAATTCAATTGCTAGATAAGAATGGACTCCTTTAGTTTATGACCAATTCAATATCCATGCGGCGCTCGTTACAAATATGTGTCAATTGCTTATAATACTAAGAATAAGTTTTATTTAGCAGCGGCTAAAACAGTATAATCTGTGTGCGCTAGCCTGTGTCAAAAAAAATGATTAAAATTATAAGGAATCAATGCACGACCCTACTAGGCACCAAATAATTTATATTAAAAAATAAAACATTGGACCTACTTAATACCTTACCACTTGCAGGAGCAATCCTAGGCATTTTTTTAGCTATCCTGGTGGCTGTGGGTAAAGGTGCCCACGGAAATAACAAAGCAGCTAAATTCACCTTGGTTATCATTGTGCTTCTGAACGTTCACAACCTCTTGGATGCATGGGTCTTTTACAATCAAAATGCAGGTTGGCCCGGCTATGGGGTTTCTTTTTTGCATTACCACCTGATTGGAGTCTTGTTTTTACTTTATACCTATTTTTTATTTAAAATCAATGTGAATCTCAAGCTGTGGGGAAGTGTCATTATGCTATATACTATAATCAGGTGGGCTGTATTAATACCTTATGACTATTCAGAGATTGAAGAAATTCTGAGTGCCAGTGAAGTAACGGATGACGTATTGGGTTTTGTAGTTGATTATTACGTTTCATTACTTCTTAATATCGTTCTCCTTCTATTCACTTTTCTGAAAATAAAAAACCTAAAATTTTATGTTGAATTAAATCAACCCGAACGTATTAGTTATTTGTGGTTGAAAAATTTACTAATTATAGCCATTGTTGTTTATATCGCTATCTTTTTAAGTAGTATCATTTCAATATTCAATGAAGGACAATGGTTGTTTTTTATGCAGTTAGAATCTCTAATTGTAAGTCTATTCTGTTTTGCTATTGCCTTTGCTGCCATCCGCTTTCCTGTTTTTGCTGTATATGGAGATTTTGATGACTTGCCTGTGGATGCAAAAGCCAAGTATGCTAATTCTTCTTTAAAAATTGAAGAGTCCGATCAATTATGGAAACAGATCACCGAAGTCATGGAGAAAGAAAAGGCCTACCTTAATCCGACCTTCCGATTGAACGACCTGGCAGAAAAAACAGGAGAGTCCCTTCACCATATTTCACAGCTTATTAATCAAAGACAGGGAATGAGTTTTTCAGATTTTGTGAATCAATATCGAGTACAAGAAGCACAATCTTTGCTGCGTTCTCCTCGCGCCAATGAAATAACTATTCTTGCTATTGCTCTGGAAGTCGGATTTAATAGCAAGACCGCTTTTTATAATTCCTTTAAAAAAATTACTGGAAAGACACCTTCTGCTTTCAAAAAAGAATTAAACACCACTTCTTCATAAGAAACTAATAATCAATCGTCTAAATCATTACTCGAGTTCCATCCTATAAAACAGGACACTTTCTTGTCCTTCTCTTTTGTCCCGAATTATAGGGAAGGGCGATCCAACCTGCTTTGTATCTCAAATTTGCAACCAAAACAATTAAATCATGTTGCAAATAGATTTCAGATACAAACTTCCTCTAATGAAAACGGTAATTATTACCCTCCTGGTTTTCTCAGGCATGAGGAACACTTTTGCCCAGCATTTGGACCTGGAAGGGTATCTTCAGTTATTGCAAGAAAAAAGTTTAGTTATTCAACAAAGTGCCAATCAAGTGGCAGCTTCCCATCAGGATGTTTTATCAGCCAGGGCAGCCCTAATGCCTACTGTAGCTGCTGAATTATCCTATCAGAGGGATTTTACCAAGAACTTTTTGTTTCTGAATGAAGAAGATCCAAGCGGTTTTTTTCCCGATAAATTCCGAACGAATTTCAATAATAATGTCAATGCAAGTGTAGTGGCAGAGCAAGCAATTTTCAATCCAACAGCTACTTCAAACTACAAGCTCGCCAAACTGGCCAAAGAACTTAATCGGCTTAGGCATGAAGATTTGTCAAAAGACTTAGTCAATCAGGGAGCGCAGTTGTTCTGGCAAGCTGTTTTCACTAAAGAAAGTCTCCAAATTTTAGAAGAAAACAAGGCCTTGGCTGAAGCACAATGGCTCCAAACACGCGACCTTTTTGAGCAGGGTTATGCGAGCGAACTGCAAGTACGACAATCCGAATCCTTCTACAAAAGAAGCATCCCACAACTCCAATCTGCGCAAAACACTTATAAGATCCTATTGAATGAAATGAGGGCATTAGCCAGTTTGCCTCTCGATTATCCAATGGAATTACTTGGAGAAATTAATTTTTCACCAGAGGAGTGGCAAAGGGCCCTCACCATGGACACCAACCTCATTCAAAACCCACAGATGCGATTACTTTTCCACCAGGTTCAAATGTTTGGGCAGCAAATTGAAACGGCAAAAGCTGCTCGCTACCCTGTCATAAATATCAATTTGGCTTATAATTTCAATGCCCAAGACAATGCATTCAAATTTGACAACAACAATAAATTATTATTTGGCCAACTCAATGTTCAGGTACCTATTTTTACTGGAGGATATAATGCTTCACAAATTCAAAAAGCAACAATCGAAAAAAGAAGTGTGCTACTAGAAATTCAGAATACGCGATTGCATCTACAAAAAGATTTGAGCAATGCACAGCTTAACCTTGAAACAGCGCTCGAAAAAATTGCGGAAGAGACAGAAGCTATCCAGCTCAGCGAAAAGGAATTGGAAATAGCCGGTGAAAGCCAAAAATTAGGCTTACTAACTCCGGTAGAAATTAAAGAAATGCGACTGGGTTTAACCGAAGCCAAACTGCGCTTACTCAATGCTCATCTTGACTTGCGAATTGCCCGCCTTCAATTAGACAGGATCCTAGGAAAGAAATAATCAATCATTTAAAAAATCAGAAAAATGAAAGCTATAACATCAGCATTTTTTATTGGATTATTATTCGCGTTCTCTTCAGCTTGTGATTCATCCAATGAAAATACCGAAACTACTATAGTTGAAGAAACAGCAATAAGTGTAAAAACATCTCCTGTCACCATTCAGGATTTGGACATCTCCAAAACCTATTTCGGGCAGGTCAACTTCAAACAAAGCACCACTATCATGGCAGAAATGCCAGGTACTGTCCAACAGGTAAAATGGAAAGTCGGCCAGAGTGTTCGTCAGGGCCAATCTATGTTGATTTATCCTCGCCCAGATGATAACCTGGATATAGAAAACAAGGATTACGATCAGGCTAAGATCGCCTATGATGAACTGAAAAAGAATTACGATCGACAATTGGTTCTTTTTGAAAAAGGTGCTGTCAATAAAGTATCTGTAGAACAGCTACAATCCCAAATGGAGGTGCAAAAAAAGGTGATGGAGCAGTTGCAATTAAACATTAAAAAAAGCTATTCCATAAAAGCTCCTTATAGCGGCATTATTACCGATGTGCATGTACAGACAGGCCAACAAGTTGCTCCAGGAACTCCGCTTTTTTCGATCGCCAAAAATAACCAACTGGAAATAGAATTTTTCGTATTGCCTAAAGATTTCGATGCTATCCATGTTGGCAAAAAAGTACAAATTATCAATGAACAAGATAGCATAAGTGCAAAAATATCAGAAAAGGCTTTTGCCATGGATCGTATACGAAGGGCATTTAGAGTGGCGGTTACCCTGGGAAATACCAATCAAGGAATTTATGCAGGAAGTACCGTTAAAGTCAATTTGATTCAAAAGACAATAAAGAGAGCTATTGTGCTGCCCGAAGAAACCATTCACCATTCAGGAGGGGAGCATTTTGTTTATGTCGCAAAAGAGAATAATGCAATCGTAAAAAAAGTAGTGCTGGGGCAGAGAACGGGCCTAGATGTAATTGTAAATGAAGGCATTGAAGAGGGAGACTTATTGATTACTGCAGGCATGGATAAATTGAAAAACAACACTCCAATTTCCATCATCCAATAGTTTTTTTTCTAGCAATAGCTTGCCCCACAGCTAATAGTTAGAGCAAAATCTAATAAAAAAAATAAAATGAAAATTACCGAATTTTCAGTTAAACGTCCTGTTACCACAGCCATGCTTTTTTTGGCATTGGTCATCTTTGGTTTGATGGCATATAATAAATTGTCAGTCAACCTAATGCCAGATTTGAATCTACCAGCTATGGCGATTAGCACTTATCATTTCGGTGCAACGCCAGAAGAGGTAGAATCAGAAATCACAGAACAAATTGAAAAAGAATTGTCTACCATAAGCGGTTTGAAGATGCTCCAGTCATTTTCTATGCCTCATAATTCTTTGATTTTCACTCAATTTGAAATGGGGGTCAATGCCGACAAGGCTCTGGCCGAGGTAAAATCAAAACTAGATTTAGTAATTCCTGCATTGCCTAAAGAAGCAGAAAGGCCATTAATTCAAAAATATAGTTTTTCGGATGCTCCGGTTCTTGAATTAATAGTCTCGGGTGACTTACCCGGTAAGGAGCTTTATAAATTAGTCGATAAAAACCTCAAGGACAAATTATCAAGGATTGATGGCGTCTCAAAAATCGACTTATCAGGTGGAGAAATACGTGAAATAAGAGTATTAGCAGATAAGCGGAACATGTATGATATTCAAATGAACCTCACAGATATTTCAGGTTATTTGAAATTGGTCAATACAAAATTATCGGGAGGGGATTTCACCAATCAACACCGGCAGTTTTCAGTGGAAACGGGGCAGCGGTTTGAGTCAGCAGAAGACATAAAAAATACCTTCATTCCGACTCCTTCCGGAAACAAACAAATTACTGATTTTGCCATGGTGGTTGACACTATCAAAGGGATAAGCTCAAAAGCATTATTTTTTGATGTAGCCAATCAGCAGAGGTATTCAAATATTATAGGCATAAGCGTAATGAAAAATTCGGATGCTAATGCTGTTCAGGTGGCAAAGGAGGTAAAAAACCTGCTTCCAGATTTGCAGGAGGCTCTACCAGAAGGTGTTGCTCTCAGCATCCCATTTGATGACTCAGTATATACGGAAAGTGCAGTTAACGATGCTTTGATGAATGTCATCCTTGGCATTTTGTTTACAGGATTTATTTTGTTTTTCTTTTTAAATGATATTAGAACAACCTTAATTGTCAGTATTTCCGTACCTGTTTCTTTGATTGGGACTTTCATTGCCATTCGCTTATTTAATGGTTCTCTCAATATGATGACCCTGATGAGTTATTCGGTTGCTATTGGCGCTTTAATTTCCAATTCAATAGTGGTTATTGAAAATATCTTGCGTTTAAGAAAGGAGGGAATGGGGATCAAAGAAGCCGCCATCCAAGGAACCAGAGAAGTTATGATGGCGGTAATCGCCTCTACCGGTACCAACCTGGTTGTATTTCTTCCGATCGCTTCCATGACATCCATCACAGGAGCATTTTTTAAAGAATACGCATTGACCATTTCGGCAGCAACGATTTTTTCATTAATCGTTTCTTTTATGCTTACCCCAATGCTTACCAGTGTTTTAATGAAAAAAGAAAAAAAACCATCCTGGTTATCCAGAAAAATAAATCGATTTTTTCATCGCTTGGAAAATGCCTATGAACGCTCACTGGAAACACTAATTTCGAGAAGACGAAACCCTGTTTTTCTTTTTGCTATCATGTTTGCATTTTTTATAACGAGTGCTGGTTTGCTTTCAAAAATTGGATTTGAATTTGAACCACAAGAAGACAATGGAAATGTCTTTGTAGAATTGGAAATGCCGGCAGGAACTGCTATCCATCGAAGTACGGAATTGATGGAAAACATGCAAGAGATGGTGGGGAAACACTCTGAGGTAAAATCCATTCTAAGCTTTTTAGGAGAAAAAAATTCCTTTACTAATGGTTCTAATTTTGCCAATGCCGCCATCAAGCTTATCCCAAAAGAAGAAAGAGAAATCTCCAATGTGGAGTTTGCAGAAATTTTGTCAAAAGAATTAGAGAACATACCGGAAATTATTGCCAATGTTTCGACGGTGAGTTCGGAAGAGGGGGCGCCCATTCAATTTACGCTGCAATCTTCCAATAATGAAGAATTGATCGCCGCTAACCAAATAGTAGATGATAAACTGGCAGAAGTTAAAGGACTACTCAATTATCAATCTAGTTTTCAAAAAGGAAACCCTGTTATTCACCTTGAACCAAAGCAGCGCATATTATCCGAACTGAATTTGACTTCATTCGATATTGCCACCCAGGTTCGAAGTGCAATCACGGGAGTGAAGGCATCCATACTTAAGGAGAAAGGCCAGGAATATGATATCACCATCAGTTATCCAGGTTGGCAAATTAATACCTTGGAAAAAATTAAAGAACTACCCATTTTTACTCCTTTTGGTATTTTCACTATTGATCAATTGGTAGAAGTTGCTTTTGAAAGCTCACAGGCACAAATACTACATAGAGATAAAATTCGAACCATAGACTTTACGGCCAACCCTGCACCTAATGTAGTCATGGGTGAGGCCAGAACACAAATTGATGAAGCTATCTCTCAATTGGATCTACCTTCTTCGGTTACCTTTCAATGGTCGGGAAATGTAGAGGAATTAGATGAGGCGATGGATGATATGCTCCTTACCTTTGGCATTGCGCTGTTGTTAATGTACATGCTTTTGGCCTCTTTATTAGAAAACACATGGCATCCCATCATCATCTTCACTACCGTACCGATGGCTATGATTGGAGTATTTGTATTTATGTACTTCGGTGGGCACACGATGAACATCATGGCATTAATGGCTATAGTCACATTGTTAGGTTTGGTGGTAAACGACGATATTTTAATACATGACTATACCGAACAATTGATGCACAAAGGAATGAAAATTAAAGAAGCGACTTTAATGGCCGGTAGAACAAAAATGAAAACGGTGATTATGACTACTGTTGCCATTATAGTAGGAATGCTTCCCAATGCTATTGGCATAGGGGATGCCGGAGCCGCCTACAGAACACCAATGGCCATTGTAACTATTGGCGGGATGATTACCTCCACCATATTGACCTTATATCTGATACCCTCTCTCTTTTATATCATTCGCGCTAAGAAGAGTGAAATGGAATGACATAAATGTAGTCGTTTTTAGAAGCTGAAAACAAAAGAGGCAGTCTGAGGTTATGTAAAGCCAATTTTATAAAAATTGCCTTTATACACTAACCCAGACGCCTCCTCATTTACACTCTTGATGGAGCGGTATCCATCTAATTTAAGACATGTTGGCAAATAGATCTTACGTGAGATACATCAGTGCCACAGCAACCTCCAAACACCCTTAGGTTGGGTAAAAGTGATTGTAGCTTTGCGTGCAGAGCACCTAGTTCTTCTTTATTTCCTATATCTAACTCGGTAGCTTCATCCAATTCTTCATGACTCTTGCAAGAAGCATTGGCTCGAAGGCCCTGAATCCTGTTTTTCCAATTACCTGCATTTTCCAAAACCTTAATAAAGTGGCTTGGATGTGCACAATTGATCATGTAATAAATGGGGTAATTATCAGTTACAGCATCAATTTTACCAATAGCTTCTTCCATACTTTCCCCACTAGGCAAATGACCGTCTAATTCTACCGTAAAAGATATGACCACTGGCATATTATGCTCTTGAGCAGCCTTTACGATCCCCAAAGCTTCATCAACATAAGTCATAGTAATAGCAGTGACTAAATCCACATTAGCTTGTTTAAAGGCCAGAACCTGTAATTCATGATATTCCGCAGATTCTTTAACATTCATCGTCTGACCAACCTGATATCCATCTCCCCTCGGGCCTATTTGACCGCTTATTAATATAGTGTCAATGTTATCTCGATATTCAGATCTTAAATCCTTCATCTGTTCGATAGCTAAGTGATTAGCTTTTATCAAGTTCTCTTTGGTATATCCTAGCTTTAAACCCCAATCTAAATTGGCTCGCCAAGTGGGGCTTTCTAAGATGAATCCCGTTTTATTTTTTTGGGCTACTTCCAAATAATCTCTATAATAATTACCTAGCGTTTGTTGTAATCCTACATTTTCTACTAGAGGAAAAGCCGCAAAATGTTCTAATTCGATATTATGATTGAAGATTAGATCCGTTTCCAGGCCACCGTCTGTAAGTATGATATTATTTGTTGTTTTCATTTTATTTCTTGTTTAAATCTTTAAAAGTGAGCATATCCCAAACCTTAGCGGATGCACCATGATAAAACCCGGTCTCATGCTCATAATTTTTAGGGTTTTTAAAAGTGCCAAACAGGATGTCAAAGACTGGCAAATCAGAATAATTATATCGATGAATGTCTTTAGCATGATGTACCGTATGACTTTCCGGGCGCTGGATAATGTATCCCAACCAAGTCGGCGTTTTGATATTGGAATGTTGAAACATGCCAAGAAAGTTTGTCACCAGTAGGGTAACCGTAATGGCTTTAGGAGACAGGCCTACCAATAAGGCAAAGCAAAGACTTCCTAATACCGTCCATCCTATCATGTCCATGGGGCTGAAATAGAAGGCTCCATAAGTGTCCAATCGTTCTGCACTATGGTGCATCTGGTGGAAGGTGCGCCACAAAAAGTTAGAGCTATGCAAGGCCCGATGCCACACATACACTCCAAATTCATAGACAACCACTCCCACCAAGCCTCCAATGATTGTTGTAAGGCCTGTTAAATCAAATAGTCTATACGGCTCTAAATAAGGATCAATAAACAGGGGTAAATAGGAGGACAAAAAGAAGAAAAAGGCAAAGGCAGATAGTCCTCTTAAATGCCAATTCTTAATCTTTGGTAATTCCTTGGCTGGAAATAGGGCTTCCCAAATCATGAGACAAGCATACATTCCTAAAACAGTAAGTGATATTGGGTCTAATAAAATTTCTAATGGCGTTATCATAATAATTGGTTTTTTGATTTCACCACAAACTTATGTGCATCAGGCAGGCAGGAACAACCTGAGATGTTTCATTATCAGACAAATTTGTTGCAACATAAACAACTGATTAGCAATCATTTTTAGTCAATGCAAGGGATGTTGCATAGGATGCAAGGGATGTTGTATTTGGGTACTGATCTTAGTTTTTAAAAAGGTGTGTGTATTTATAAAAATGAGCCTTAATTAGGAACAACATAATTGATATTTGGAGCTTTTTGAGACACGGATTTACACGGATCTTCACTGCATTAGTTGGTGATAAATAAAGCCTTTTTACTTTCCCTGACTGCCGGCGGCAGTTACCTTCTACATTAATCACTTTAAACCTCACTAGGCAACAGCCCAAATTGCTTCTGGAAACATTTTGAAAAATAGGAGGGATTTTGAAAGCCTACCTCATAGGCGACCTCCGCGACTGTGGCACTTTTTTGTTGTAGCATATCCATGGCCCGATGCAAACGAAAAGACCTGATGAATTCGTTGGGAGATAAATTAGTGATGGCTTTTATTTTTCGGAATAATTGTGAGCGACTTAAAGCAACTGATTCGGCTAATTCTTCTACACTAAACATTGAATTTGAAATTTCAAGCTCCAGCTTTTCTGTTATTTTTTCGATAAAAATCTGGTCTACAGAATTCAAATGAAGCTTTTTGGGCTTGAGTAAATCTCCATGACTGAAGTATGCTTGCATTTTTTTTCTAATGGCAATTAGATTTTCTAACCGTACCATCAATTCTTCTTTATCGAAAGGTTTGGTTAGGTATTCATCAGCCAGGCTTTTCAAGCCTTCTATTTTATCTTCCTGCGAAGACCGAGCCGTAAGTAGAATAATTGGTATATGACTGGTACGGTAATCTTCCTTTAAGGATTTGCAAACCTCCAATCCATCCATTTTGGGCATCATTAAATCGCTTATAATAACATCTGGAATTATTTCAATAGCTTTTGATACTCCCTCTTCTCCATCAATGGCTTCTTGAATCTGATAATGGCTATTTAGGATTTCTCTGATATAAATCCTTAAATCCTGATTGTCTTCTATTAATAGTAGCATGGGAAGGTCCTTCTCTTCATCCTCCATAATGGCCGCTTCAGGAATTTCCTCTTCTAAACTTTGATCCATCATGGGATTTCGGGAAATTGGAATGGTAGTAATTTCTTCTGGCAACAGATGATCCTTACCCAATGGTAAAAACACCTTGAAAGTACTCCCCTTTCCAAGTTCACTTTCGACTTTAATAAATCCTTTATGAAGTTCTATTAGTTCTTTCACTAGAGCTAAACCAATACCTGTTCCTACTGCATCATTTATATTGGTGTTTGAAGCTTGATAAAAACGGTCAAAAATACTTTCGAGCTCCTCTTTCGGAATACCACTCCCTGTATCTGAAACCTTTATTTGTAAATACCCATTCTGATCCTTTTCTGCAGATTCCACTTCTAATGTTACTTTCCCACCCGCAGGAGTGTATTTAATAGCATTCGACAATAAATTAATCACCACTTCCTCTAATTTAGCCTGATCCGCATAGAGATAATATTGGTCTTCACTAAAATCCATAGAGAAATCTATATTATTCATCTCGGCCAATGAATGAAAAGAATTCCCCCAACCTTTTAATAAGGGAAGAATATCAACATAGGAAGCTTTGAGAGAAACTTTACCATCTTCTATCTTAGATAGATCTAATAATTGATTAATTAATTTGAGCAATCGCTTCCCATTTCTTTCAATCATGGAAACCGTAGGCTGCACATTGGAATCGACAGTAGCTTTTAGCTTTTCAAGAGGCCCTAAAATAAGGGTTAGGGGTGTCCTGAATTCATGAGAGATATTATTAAAAAAACGGGTTTTCAGCTTATTTACTTCCTCTAGTTGTTGTCTTTGACTTTCCTTTATCTCTAATAGTTCCTGATTTTTTCTGCTTCTATATCTAAAGAATTGAAATATAAAGCCTGTAGCTATTAGGGCTAAAAGTGCCCCTACTGCATAAATATTTTGCCACAGCCGCTGGGATCTATTCTGTTCTTGTAATTGGCCGATTTCTTTTTCTTTTTTGGCCGTATCATATTTGGCTTGCACTTCGGCCAACTCTCTATTTTTACTAGCCTTAAAAGCACTATCCTGAACTGTTTTGTATAGTTTAAAATATTCCAGTGACTCCTGATATTTATTTTGCTTTTCAGATAATGCCGATAGATTTCTGTAGGTACTGGACAGTCCAAAGTAATTGCCCTCTTTCTTTTTCAGGTTCAAGGTATTTTGTAGATAGAAATTTGCGCTATCTAAGTTTTGCAAACTAAGATGAAGTTCTCCTAATTTTTCACCGATAAAGGGCATTAAAGGTTCTCGCTCATTCGAAGCGCTAATTGTTTTTGCTTCTAAAAAATAAGCTATGCTATTTTGAAAATCCTCCTTCTTTTGGTAGGCCTCTCCAATATTGGACAAGGACTGGACGACTCCACGGTCATTCCCCAATTCTCTTCTGAGGTTTAAAGCTCTTTGATGAGAAATAATGGCACTATCCAACATTCCCAAGTCTAAATAAACAATCCCAATGTTATTGAAAAGAATAGCGTCAATCCGTTTATCTCCAAAATCTTTATTGGCTTCTAAACTCTCCTTATAATAATCCAAGGCCGTATTGAAATTGCCATTTTCTTCATGCATAACGCCAAGCGAAATACCTACTTTTGTGGCCCCTCGTAAATCATTGATTTCATCTTTAAGTCGTTTGCTTTGATCTAATAAGGAAAGTGCTTCTCCTTTATCACTGGACAAATAGGCCAGAGCCATTCTAAAATAGCTATTGGAAATTCCTTTTTGATCATCTAATCGCTCTTGGATGCTTAATCCTTTTCTATAATACTCCAAAGCCATACTGTCCTGAGCAAAAATGTAATAATAGTGCCCTAACTCATGAAAAGTTTCTCCTAGACCTTTGTCATTATCAATTTCTGTAAAAATATCCAGACTTCTATTCAAAGCTTCTTTGGCCTCTTTTTTTTGGCCCTGATAGGTGTAGGACATTCCTTTTCCCAGATGACATTTAGCTATTGAATGCTGATCATTTAGTTCCTGAAAAATAGCTAGGGCTTTGTCAAAGGGTTCATAGGATCGATCATATTGTCCTTGTAAATAATATGCCCTTGCTTGAATATAGTACGCTTGCCCCAGTTGTTTCGGGTAATTATTTAGTTCCTGTCTGGAAAAAATTTCATCAAGAAGTTGTTGCGATGTGGAGGGCTTGGCATCCAGATAATTTAAGGCTAAGTCATTCGCTTCTGAAAAATAAGCCTCTCCCGATAACCCATTTAGTACTTCTTGTTCTACTTCTGATGGTTGACCATAATTAAGCGTCCAAAGAAACATAAATGATATCACAAAGATTAGCCTCATAAATAAACTATTTATCCCTGGTTGTTATCCAAAAATACATTATTTATAAATGAGATTGAAAACAGCACTAAACCAATTTAGATATGGAGGCTTTTACATCGTCAGCGAACATCTTTATAGAGCTTCGCTAAAAAAGCTGGCGACACTCCCCATTGGAATAATTTTCTAATGATAACCCATTGCAGCCGAGTTTTTAAAAATCCGCTCCTTTCATGCCTTCTTGCAGAAACAATGAGACGAGGATCATAGATCTTTTTGGTTCGAAATTTTTGGCTCATGCGCTTGGAAAAATCATAATCTTCCATGATGGGTATTTCTTTAAAACCACCCAAGGCTTCAAATACCTCTTTTTTCACAAAAATGCCATTATCCCCATAAAAGATTCCTTTATCAGATTGTTCCCTTTTATCAAAAAAACGAAAGTTCAACCAGGTACCCAATCGTTTGATTTTCTCATTATGCCTATCAAAAACATTGGCAAAGCCACCACCATCAAATCTATTTTCAACAATACTTTGATGGATACTTGATAAAGTATTGTCTGGCAATTTCATATCGGCGTGTACAAAAAACAGGATATCCCCATTAGCTATTTTGGCAGCTTCATTCATTTGGCAAGATTTCCCTTTTCTACAATTCGCGATTTGGACCTTCTGGCCCGCAGCAATGGCTATCGTATTATCCTGGCTTCCGCCATCGGCTACGATTATTTCAATCTTACCATTGAATTGCTGTCTTTCAATCTCTTCAATAATTGAAAGGATAAATTCCTCTTCATTATAGGTCAGGACAATGACTGAAATCATAACTACAAACGAAGATTATTTTGTACGTAAATAGCGACTAAACGCCTTTTTAACAATCTCAGTGTAGGTTGGATATGCAAAAATGGTGTCGGCCATTTCCTTGGCCGGAATTTTATTTTTCATGGCTATCGTTAGAATTTGAATCCACTCCCCTGCGTGCTGTCCAATAGCCTCGGCACCAACGACCAAATCATCTTGGTTAAAAATGACCTTGAGCATTCCTCCAGTTTTTCGGTCGGTGATAAATCGGTCAATACTAGCATTCACTTTAAATACCTGAATGTTTTCAGCGCCATATGTTGCTTCCGCTTCCTGCAAGCTCAAACCAACATGGCCCACCTCAGGCTCTGTAAATACGGCCCAGGGAAACACCGACAAATCATCTTTTTTAGAATTGCCTGTCAAAATATTGTGAACACATGTGTTGGCCTGATGAGAGGCGGTATGAGTAAATTTCAATCTCGCTGTAACGTCACCACATGCATAAATATGCGGTGCAGAGGTCTGCAAATAGTCATTGGTAATAATTCCTTTATTTGAAAACTCAACTCCAGCTTTTTCCAAATTCATACCATACACATGTGGAGCCCTGCCTGCTGCTATAAAAAAATGATTGGCTATGATCGTTTTTTCTTCTTTATCCTGAACATAAATCAGGGTATTGGCATCTGTAAAACGTACAGGTGAAGAATTAGTCAGAAGTTCTACTCCTTCTTCCTCCATTTTTTGAGTAAGGTAGCCCCCTATTTCTTTATCTGTTACTTTCAGAATTCTGGGATTCCTGTCCATAATACTGACTTCACAACCCAGCCTTGCAAGAGCCTGTCCAAGTTCTGCCGAAATGACTCCACCTCCAATAAAAACTATCTTTTGGGGATGTTCACGGAGTTCCCAAAAGTTTTCGTTATGCAATATGCTGGCTTTTTCTATACCCTCTATGTCAAGAATTTGGGGAGAGGAGCCTGTGGAAATGATAAAATTTTTACCTCTTAAAGTTTCTTGGCCAATGGTGATGGTATGAGGATCCTGAAATTGAGCGCCGCTATTGTCTACATATACATCAATACCTTGATTTTGAAAAATTTCGGGTGTCTCATGCTGATAAATACCCTGTACAATCTCATCCACCTGTTCCATGATTTTACTAAAATCAGGTTGTGGTTGCTCTACTTTAAAGCCCAGGCTTTCCATTTTTTGAATGCCATAGAAAGCTTTTGCAGCATTAATTAGTGCTTTGCTGGGTACGCATCCATAATGAGTACATTCACCTCCGATTTTATTCTTTTCAATCATGGCGGTTTTTAATCCTTTGCGGTGGCCAGTGGTAGCTGCGACCAAGCCACCAGAACCTGCTCCTATTACAATAAGATCGTATTCTTTCATTTGAAGTGGTTAATTTGATTAATTCAAGTTGCAGACCAACTTTGATCAGTTAGCTTTGGATGAAATGTGTTTGTATTTCGATTTACAAACTGGACAGTATTGTTGATCTCCGTCCTTTTTGAGTCGAATACCTGTTATATTATTTTCAATGAATTGCTGTACGAAGGCTTTTTGATGTTGTTTATCATGATTAATGTTTGACTTTGTTTGATCAACAAAATACTCCTTGTAAATCCCATCATATTCATTTTTACCCCAACAGTTAGGACAAGCACCCGCTTCAACGATTATATTATCAGATAAAATATTGGAGTTCTTTTTCCTTCCAAATAATTTATTAATGAATCCCATGTTATGATTTTTTATCACCACAAGGGCACTAAGAGGCACAAATCTTTGTGTTCCTTAGTGGCTTGTGGTAGAAATTATGCAATGTTATTTATAAATCCTGCTTAAGACAGCTGGTAATAATCAAGAGCTACAAGAGAGCATCGAACAGCCTACTTTATGCCTGGCCCATTCAGGACGCTTAGTAAACCACTTTTCTTGATCAGGTTGTTCGTGATAAGGTCTTTTTAGTAACTCATGTAGTTCATTAAGGACAGAATAGTCTCCTTGATCGGCCGCATCAATGGCTAGTTGTGCCATGTAATTGCGCAATACATATTTGGGATTGACTTTATTCATAAGCTCCTTGCGCTGGGTATCTGTGAGTGTTTCTTTTTTTAAACATTCTTGATAATGAATAAACCAGTTTTTCCACTGTTCTAAAATCTTGTCCTTGACTTCTTCTGGTTGGTAAAAAGCCTCTTTGATAAAGTCTAAAAAGTCATTACTCTTCGAAAGTTCGGTGTCTTTGGAAAAATCAGCAAGATGTCTGAAAAAAATAGTCATGTCCGTTTCACTCAACTGTAAAACTTCTACCAGATCTGAAATTAACTTAGCATTAGATTCCGTAATTTTTTCCAAACCTAATTTTTGGCTCATCATTTTCACATACGCCTCTTGATAGTGACTTTGATACCAATCCAAAATCTTCTGGAACGGCTCAGGTTTTTCAACCAGCGGATACAAGGTGTTAGCCAGCTGTAATAAATTCCATAAAGAGACGGCAGGCTGCTGACCAAAACGATATCTTCTGGTTTGTCGATCTGTGGTATTAGGAGTCCAGTTCGGGTCATAGCCTTCTAGCCAACCATAGGGACCATAGTCAATTGTCAAACCTAAAATGGACATGTTATCCGTATTCATAACGCCATGAACGAAGCCTACTCGCTGCCAGTGAATAATCATTTCCAGGGTTCTTTCAGCTACTTCTTTGAAAAATTCAGTGTATGCCTCTTTAGCGCCTGGTCGAATGTTTGGAAAAAAATGTTGGATGGTAAAATCCGTCAATTTTTTTAAGGTTTCCAAATCTCCACGACTGACAAAAATTTGATAGCTTCCAAAGCGAATGAAAGAAGGAGCTACTCTACAAACAATGGCACCTTTTTCATAAGCCGGATTACCATCATACATAATGTCGCGCAAGACCTTATCGCCAGAAAGTACCAGAGACAAAGAACGAGTAGTGGGTACTCCCAGGTGAAACATGGCTTCACTACACAAATGCTCCCGAATGGATGAGCGAAGAACGGCCAATCCATCTGCATTTCGGGAGTATGGAGTTTCACCAGCTCCTTTTAATTGCAAGGCCCAATTTTTTCCATTATGCTCTACTTCAGCAAGATTGATGGCTCGTCCATCGCCTAGCTGCCCCGCCCAATTGCCAAATTGATGACCTCCATAACACATAGAATAAGGTGAAGTATTTTCCAAAACCTCCTTTCCAGAAAAAACATTTAAAAATTCCTCTGATTGGGCTTCCTCTTCGCGAATGCCTAGCATTTCCAACATTTCTTTAGATATGTGGATCAGTTGAGGGGCTGTTGGCTTGGCAGGATCGACAAAGGAAAAGCAGGATTTAAAAACCTGCCTTCGGGTATTCGATCTATTAGGATCAGCAGGAAGTTCTTTGTTGAATTTATCTTGAATGTTTAATTTCATTTATTATCGAATTATTTTACGCCACTTTTCACTTCTCTGCGCTACTAATTTAATAAATGAGCATATAGCTACCGCCTGAATATTATTTTGCTCAATGTACTCAAAGGTTTTTTCAACCAGTTTTTTTCCTATGTCCTTCCCTCTCAGATGAAAAGGAACTTCTGAATGAACCAGGAACATTTTATCACCTCCCATTTTATAATCGATGAATGCTACTCCCGAGTCCAGCAGTAATCTAAACTGCTGCTGCTTTTTATCATGAACAAAATTAGACGTTTGTGTTCTCATAATTTAATACCTTTTTTTAAAATCCACTTCTCTAATTCCTCGATGCGAGGGTTTCTTAATTTTTTTCCCCTAACCAGAATAGTTGGAAAGTTTAATTTTCCTGTGGTGTAAAGGCTTTTCAATTCCAATGCCGCTTCTGCATCCTTTTCTACATCAAGGAAAACAAAATCCAGATTTTTCTTTTTTAAAAAATCAATATAAAATCGAGTTTTATGGCACCTTTCAGCACCATAAACTCGAATACCCTTATCAAAAACCTTCATTTTACTTAGCTGTTTTTAAATACTCAATGGCCTTTTCGGTATTCAAATGAAAATCATTAAAAATGACCCTATCATTTTGATCAATTAGAATAAACCAGGGAGTTCCACCAGTCCGATAATGATACATTACGTTTGAGTGATCGCCAGTACTTTCGTCGCCTTCATCATGCCCAAAAGGAATACGCAAATCATACTTTTTTTGTATTTCTAACACCTTTTCTTTGGTATTGGCATGTTTCCCTTCGAATACAGTCTGTATGGCCAAAAAAGCTACTTTATCATTGCCTTTAAGCTCTGTCACCATTTTTTGTAGCGAAGGCAAGCCAACACTGTGACAACCTGGACACCAAGCCTGAAAACAATAGATTACTTTAAATTTACCTTTATAATCAGCAAGTTTTATAGCATCTGAAGGATTCCCTTCTCCATCTACCCAAAAATCAACTTTCCATTCAGGAGCCTGATAACCTGCTATTCCATATTGAATTTTGTGATTTTCCATAAAACTCCTTTTTTGCTTTGATATAAAGTTAAGGCTAAAAAGGGCAGACTTATTCATTCAAAATTCCTTCTGCTGTGTAAATACTTCCCGCGAAAAAAGATTGGTTACTAAAAATAATTTCAGGAGGGAAAAATTTTCAAATAGTCGGGAAAAATCCCCTATTCACTGCCTGAAAAATGAGGGCATCTTTGTAGCGACAAAGATTGATAAGTAATTGTAGAAATTATAGATAAGATTATATGGCGCTGGCCAGCGCCATATAATCTTATCAAAGCAAAACAAAATATTATGAAAGAGATAAAAAATGTAGAAGATTTTAAAAATATCATTGATTCTGGCAAACCTGTTTTATTGGACTTTTATGCAGATTGGTGTGGTCCTTGCCAGGCCTTATTACCTACAATCGAAAAATTAGCCGAAAAGCACAGCGACAATTTTGAAATTGCAAAGGTGAATGTTGATCAAAATCAAGAATTAGCCATGCATTTTCAGGTACGCAGCATTCCAGCCTTGTTTTTCATCCAGGACGGGGAAGTTAAAGAGCAACTAGTTGGATATCAAGGAGAGTCTGCTTTGGAAGAAAAAATTCAGGGTTATCTGGTAACTGCTTAAGGTAGAAAGTAAAATGTAGAAAGTAGAAGGACTTATCCTTTTACTTTCTACATTTTACTTTTTACTAATTATGCTGCCTCAACTCTAAACTGGCTTGGGGATTGATTTTCTCTTTTTTTAAAGAAGTTGCTAAAAGCCTGAACATCGGCAAAATTTAGATCATCTGCAATTTCCTGGATGGGTTGATCGGTATACTTGAGTAGTCTTCGGGCTTCTAATAAGCGCCGTTCATTAATTACTTGCAGAGGTGTCTTGTCGGTAAATTTGTTAAATAAATTTGACAAGGTTTTGGGAGATTTATAAAGCAGATTCGCATAATCAGAGACCTTAGTCAGCTCCCGGTAATTTTTTTCCACCAGATAATTGAATTCTCGAATCAAACTGATATTTACATCATCAGTAGGGATATCCTGGTTTTGAGTTTTATAGATTCGGAGACATAAGATCAAAAATCGCTTCAAAACAGAGCGCAGCATTTCAGCCTTGAGGTTATCCCGTTCTTTCATCTCCCATTCAAAAACCTCCCATAAAATTTCAAACTGTCGCTGCCTGTCTTCCGGTATAACAATTTTTGGGATAGAAGAAGCTCCATAAAATAGTAGTCCCTTGCACCCTGTTTCTGTATCGTGCGTTTCTATGCAATAAAAGCCGCGATTAAACTGAATGACATTCATTTTCTCAAATTCAAAATTGTCGACATTATGGAACTCGGTGAGAAAAATGATACAGTTCTTATCGACAATCACCTCCTTGTTATCTACTGAAAATCTTGCGGCGGCTCCTCGATTCCAGACAATGGTCAGTCCACTTTTGATATCTTTTTCGAAGGTAAAGTTTCGTTCAGGTACCACTGATGAAACAAATATTCTTTCCTTGGACAGGCTCTCAAAATTCATAAAGTAAATTATTAGCTCAACAAAACTATATTCCCAACTCTAGGATCAATTTCCCCTTCCAACATAGATAAATACAAATCCATAAACCCTTGGGCTCCATCCGTATTTTTGATGGTCATCCAATCTCCTATCTGATTTGTAAAAGAGAACCAAGCCTTGCCTATTTTTTGCTGGAGTGCTGCCGTACCCCATTCCTCTTTCCTTTTCAAAAATTGAGTAGGAGCAAAGAAAAAATTACTTTTCTCAGCAACATTCTCTTCATAATTAATTTGTGACCAATCAGCAAATCCCACCAGACAGGTATAAAACAGATGCTGAGTAAGATGGTTGTTGAGGGATTGATGCAAGGCTTCATTTCCTGAAAAATCTACAACTACCGTAGCTTCCTTTTCTAATTGACTAATTTGATTATAGGCTATCACCGAATCATAATACCCCAAATTTTTCACGAATGATACATTCTTTTCAGAGGTTAAGCCAAGAATATTGATGCTACGCGTCTTTTTTCTTTGAGATAATAGATAAGCCAGCCCAATACCCGTTTTGCTGGAAGCACTCGTTAATAAAATATTTTGAGCCCCAAAAAAGCCATTGTCTGCTATAAAGCCTTCGATCAGAAAAGAAGTTGTAAATAAGGGACGAAAAAGACATTGAATGGCCTCCCCTTCTGGCTTATAACCTGGATCTAATGCTGTATTAATATAGTTGTTATATGCGGCAGGCAGGCTTACTCTGTGTTTGGTGGCATCTGTAAAAATTGCAGGTTTCACTCTTGAAGGGGACAAAATTAAGTGTGAAGCCATAGGATAATAGCCATAATATCTGGCACCAACTGGAATGGCTGGATTTTTTGAAAAAATCACATCGCCAAAGCCCCAAACTGGAATAATACCCCATTCTTCAGACACTGGGAAAAAGTCCCAGTAATTCATTTGATCTCCTACCAAGGCATAGGTTATATTATTAGCGGTAAAAGCAAATTTTTCAATTTTGATGAGTATCTGATCCTCCTTTAAATCACCTTCCCTAGGTGTTTCCTTTTCAACTAATTTAAATTGGTGAAAATTATTTCGGTTGATTTGGATTTCAAAGGAGGAAGTATTCATCTCATTTTTTTTCATAGTTAGGTACTATAAATATTTTACCAAAGCAAGGAAAAGTATTTCATATCTGTATAATAAATTAAGCTTATAAGCCTAGTATCAAGAAAATTAAATTAACATTAACCCTTTATTTATGCAAAATAATTAGTAAAATAACCCCTTATTTATGCAAAAAAACCCTTAATTTTACCCCTTAAACATACGACACATGCTTTTTCAAAGAAGGTTATTAGCTTATCTGCTGAAGTGGAAAGAACGTGCAAATAGAAAACCTTTAGTGGTCAGAGGGGCTCGTCAGGTAGGCAAATCAACTTTAGTAAAACAATTCGGAGAAACATACCCGTATTTCATAAGTATTAACCTGGAAAAGCGTGAATATGCACGACTGTTTAGAGATTTGGATAATACTAAGCAAATTTTAGATGCCATATACCTCCAAACTGGGACACCTAAAGGTAAAGATCAAACTTTACTATTTATTGATGAAATACAAGAAGTACCAGCCGCTATCCAACAACTTCGTTATTTCTTTGAGGAATTTCCCGATTTACATGTTATTGCAGCAGGTTCTTTATTGGAATTTGCCTTAGGAGATATTAATGCATTTCCAGTTGGACGAGTTGAACAAATCGTATTGCATCCATTAGACTTTTCGGAATTCTTACGTGCCACTGAACAGGACTCTTTAGCAGAAATTTTGGAACAAATACCTATAGTTTCATTTGCCCATAGAAAACTTTTGGAACAATTCCATTTATATGCTATGATTGGCGGAATGCCTGAGATCGTTCGGCAATATCGAGAAGAGCAATCAATGGCCAACCTACCAATGTTGTATGAGAATCTTTGGCAGAGCTACCGTGATGATGTAGAAAAGTATGCAAAAGATAGAAAAGAAAGGCACTTAATTCGTTATTTAATGCAGGCTGTTCCAGGAGTTAGCGACCGAATTAATTTTGTTCAATTTGCTCAAAATCAATTTAGCCCTCGTGCAGTAGGGGAAGCATTTAGGGCATTAGATTTGGCAAGAATTGTCCAATTGATTTATCCTACAACTCAACTGCAACCTCCTGCGATAGAAAATCGAAGCCGACGGCCGAGGCTCCAATTTTTGGATACAGGCCTAATGAATTTTGCGCAAGGTTCATTAGTTGATTTGTTAGGTGTTTCTGATTTAAATGATTTTCGTAAAGGAACAGTAATTCAACATTTGGTAACACAAGAATTAGCTGCTCAATTTCACTCTCCTTTGTATAAACCAATGTTTTGGGTTCGCGAAAACGCAAATAGTAATGCTGAAATAGATTTGGTGCAGCAATCTGGAAAATATCTGCTCCCGATCGAAATAAAATCAGGCAAACAAGGAAGATTAAGATCACTTCATCAATTTATTGAAAGAAGTGATCACAATTATGCCTTTCGTTTATTAAATAATAAATTTTCAATGGAACGTGTACAAACTCCTTCAAAGAGGGGTTATTTATTGGTAAACCTACCTTACTATTTGGGATGTCAATTGCCTAGATATATCGATTGGATATTGGAAGAAGAAATCTATCCCTCCAATTGAGTTGAATTGGAATCTGTTTTAATAAAAATGGATTCATAAACCCCGACTAACTCTGAGTCAATAAACCAATTTCAACTTCAAATTCTCTTCCACCACTATTTTCCCCGAATTAATCAATTTATTATCCGAGTGATTATTGTTTTTGGCTCCCCACAAAAGAGCAACCAGTTTCACCCGATTATTCCGGAAAGTATTATTTGAAATATCCACATTAATAATACCTCTGGTATTCAACAGAATTCCATTTTCTTCCTGGGCACCACAGTTCGTAAAGGAGCTATTGGTAAGTATCAAATTACCTCCAATCGTAGATTCGTCATAGCCTCCTCGGTAATAATCCACTACATTTCTATTAATATTTTCAAATTGGCAATTATCAATTCTGAGAAATTCTACATTATAATCGCCCTTATCATTGGTTTCTTCTGATAATTCGATCCCATTATTACAATTTTTAATAATTGTATTGCTAAAGGAAATCTCATCCGCAAAGGATTCTTTGTAGGCTTTTAAAACGTAATCAAAGTCTTTGATTTCAGAATCACTAAGGCTGAGATTATAGAGGCTGGACATATTTTCTTTGAGGGTAGCAAAGGCAAATTGTGTTTTTCCTCCACTAAGACTTACTTTATTAAGGTGTAAATTTCCTCTTGGATGCATTTCAAAAAGTGGCGTACTGCCAGGCCCAGAATAAACAAGTTCTGCTTTATTTTTTTCATCCTTTGACTGTAGCCTAATGACTTTATCGATAATAATTGATTGGCTAATCTGGTAAGTGCCTGGATCTAAAACAATAATATCTCCACTCTTTGCATCAGAAATTTTTGTTGCCAAATCACCGGCCTCAGCAGTGACATTATGGGTAGCGGGTTCTTCAGGGGCTTTTTCAGTTTCAAACCAGTCCGTACCATATTTACTCTTATCTAAAATCAAAGGATCCGTTCCTTTATTTTCACAAATAGCTCCCACTGAGTTTGATGAAGATCTCGAATTTCCAAAAAGATCTTTGGCAATTGTTTCAAACTCAAAGCCTGCATAAAGTTCGACATCTAAGGGGCTTTCTGAAGGTACATACAAGTAATCATTGACGGAAGTCATATCGATATTTGAGACCTCCAATCCTTCTACTTTATCAAAGTCCTGGCTTTGATTATTAATGATATTGTTTTTGAAGGTGATTCCATCAATAGCGTCATGGGCTATAATTGGAGATGGGTCTCCTTTTTCATTATAGATAACATTATTAGCCACCGTCGTTCTAATCGGTGTGGCAGATCTTATTTCCGAAAGAGGCAATACTTCTCTTTGGCTGATATTTGTTCCTACCCCAAATTGCCAGGGAGAGCTGCAATTGACCCAGGTATTATGTGCAACTACTACATCGGTTACCTGATTATAGCGATTAAGAGGAGATTTAGGAATCCCGTTCATAACCGCAAGCGGGCTTCTGAAACTTTCACCTTTTAAATTGTAGAAATAGTTATTGGTAACCCAATGACCAGTATTAATGATTCTGATACCACCAACATTAGCATTCTCATCTCCAATGAAATAATTGCCATCGACAATACAATAATTTCCATGCCTCATAACCAGAGAACCTTCACATTGATAAAAAACATTATTTCTAAACTCATTAAAGTTGGTTTTACTAGAAATAACCTCTACTTCTCCATTACACTTTTCAAAAAGGTTATCAGCAATCTTAGTATAACTTGGCGACATGGAAGTCTGGCTGTCTCCAATCTGAATGGTTTCAGCTCTGGGTCCTCCCTTACGAGGGCGTGGGCCAAAGTGATTATTGAGGATTTGATGATAATTATTGATGTTTTCATTGCCTTTGATATCCACTCTAATGGTGGGCCCCTGGTTTGATTTTCCAGCAATGTAGCAATGATCCAGTTGATTATGGCGGCCCCAGAACTCTACCCAATGATCCGGGCGATCACGATGAGCTTGATTGAAGTCTTCAATAACGCTATTGGTTAGTCTGCAGTGAGTTGCCAGTTGGTCTTTTTTAATTTTAAATTCGATTACTGTGTTAGAAGGAGTAGATCCATTCCTAAAATATAAGCCACTCGCTATCAAATAGGAGCCACCGAATTTTAAATCAGACTGTCCTTCTATGAATACCTGTCCTGGAGTTTCTGCTCTAAGGCTAATAGGTTGGCTTTCCGTACCCTGCCCTGTAAAACGTATTTGAATATCTTTCCAAACACCATTGGCCATGATGATTTCATCTCCGGCACTGGCGTTGGAGATGGCGTTTTTAAGTTCTTCCTCTGTTTTTACCAGAATACCGGAAGAGGTATTTGAACAACTAAGACATAAAAAAATGAACCCTAAAAAAACGATAAACTTGTACATGAATCCTACTTTTTATTAAAAACCAAGCTCTTGACCTGGCTGCAATGTTTTATTTAAAACCTTTGTGTTTTCCCCGCTGATAGAAACTTGAATGTCTTTTTCAGTCAACGACACAATCTTCCCTTCTCCCTTTTTCCAACTGATAAACAGATCTGCATTTTCAGAAAATTCGATGTAAATCTTTTCAAGCTTAATTTTAGTAACTCCAAAAAGGAAAGCTTCCTGATTTTGGAAGATCGAATGTGTACCATCTGAGTCAATGGGAAGATTATCCGTTTTCCAATTGCCTATAGCAGGGCTTTTCTGAGCTTCATCGATACAGTCATCATATTTTTTAAAGGGATAAATAATGCTAATAAAACTAAAATCAGTCTGATTATTTTTTTCCAAGACAGACCATCTTTTACCTCTCTTACCCGATTGTATCACCTGATCAGGTGCATTTAGCTGGTAGATTTCACAACCACTTCCATCCGAAAAAGAGCTACGCAATAGGTAGGGGCCATTTTCATCTGTATAATGGCCCTGCCAAACTTGTTTGTAGGTATGAGGAGTATCAGCATCAAAATTATCTTTGACGATCCAGAAATCATCTTTAACGTAAATGACCTGACGGCTATATTGAATGTTTTTGTTGGAAAACCCATCATGGCTTCCAGCAAAGAAATCAAAATGAGGGGTAATTTCCCAGGCAATAACCCTGGGCTGAGGTAAAACTCTAAATTTTCCGAAGCCACTATTCCCTTTATTCCCCGTCCATTCTTTACCCTGCAATTCATCATCCACCAGGGCTACATTTTTGACCATAGAATTTTTGAACCAGTCATAGTCGGGAAGAGAATACCGCACCTGGTAATTAGGCAGAATATTATGGCCATTTGCAATGGCCTGGATACCAAGCATATCCCCATGCTGATGATCAGGTTTATCTTTATCTAAACCAGCTGATATGATCATCATATTGTCTTTCTCTGACCAGCCCTCTCTGGTAATATAATAGCCTGTTTGTGGAAAATGTAGAGAGCCATACTTTGGTTTTTTTCGCTTAATGGTTTCTAATTCCGCCAGTTGTTTTTTATTGAGAAACCAGTAGATCTTGTCCTCTACCTTATTTTCGGCAAAGTATCCGAATTCGGGTTTGCCAAAAAGCAGATAGCCTAGAGTAAGAGTCCTGCTAATTTGATTTCTTTCTGCCCATGGATTATCCGTATCGTCTTGCAAAACGGGGGCAGTTTTATCAGGGTAGGCCACCTTAACGAGCGTTTCAAAGAGTGCAAAAAGTCTTTCCTCCCATAATTTATCAACCTCCATTCCACTGATCTGTGCCAATCGATACACATAAAAATAGTTGCCAATATCACTTAAATGGTAATGAACAGATCGTTCAAACTGAAAGCCATCGGCATTAATCTCCTTGTTGAGATGCTCTCCCAATCTGGTCATTGCCAATTGATACCAGGCATCGGAATCTTTAAAGTCTTGAAATAGAATGGCCAACATAGCTAATGCAGACATCCCACGAGTTTGATGATTTCCATACCTGAATTTTTTATTCCGCTCATAAAGGTGAGCACCGTGCTGTAGAAGAGTTGCTATGGTATACAACTGATCTTCATCAGAATAAGCTTCTTGGGCCAAAAAAAGGTTGTGAATGCTTAGCCAGTTTAGAATTCGATACCCGGATCTAAAAACTTCATAAACTCCATTTCCATCCTCAATTAATTCATATTTTTTATTGACCAAGGCCTCATTGAGTGAATGCATCTGCTTGCAGAAATAACGAATGTATTCTGGATTTTTATCCTCATAAAAATATAGATATGCGATATCCACCATTTTATGTTGCCGTGCTAAATGACGAAGAGCATAAGCATTCACTGGCTCACCATTTTGATAATTAAAAGGCAGCTTCCAATAAGTAGAGCCTGCATATTTTGATAGGTGATCATTACCACGTTCTCGATGTAATTGCTCATTACTATACAAGACATTATAGGTCATAAACCTATCTTCTGAGGTTTCCCAATCGTAAAAAAAGCGATTACTGAATGTTTGACGAAAATGGGAAGCCAGTTCAGATGTAGAAATTCTTTCTTTTTGTGAAAAAGTATTAAGTACCTCTTGTTTAAGATATTTAGGTAAATCTTCAGTGGGCATTACTTTTTGTGAAGAGATCTCTTGTGTATAGCCTACCTTCGATAAGCAGCATAGGCAGAGGGCAATACTTAAAGATTTAAGGAGGTAGTTCATAAAATGGTTTTTGATAACAAATTTGTTATACATGGCTCAGGCAAATTATTGGTTTACCATAAATTGGTTGACCAATTTGCCGAACGAATCTAAGCATAATAATTTGCTGAGCCAAATAATTTTAGAACTAGTTTGAAAATAATACGGTATTAGAAGTGTAGGGAAATGTACTCTATAATTGATCTAATCCAGTAAAATTTTAAACCTGTTATTATATGAATGATTTAAACACAACTACCAAATTTGATCTAAATGATGCAAATATATTTTTAGCACGAACACCAGAAGTGCTCAAGGCCTTTTTAAAAGATTTACCTTCAGAATGGATTCATAAAAATGAAGGAATTAATACCTGGAGCGTTTTCGATGTAATAGGACATCTTATTCATGGAGAAAAAACAGATTGGATTCCGCGTGCAAAAATAATCTTAAGCGATTCTGATATAAAAGAGTTTGAAACCTTTGATCGATTTGCCCAATTTGAAAATAGCAAAGGAAAAACATTGGAAACTTTATTGATTGAGTTTGAAGACCTGCGAAAAGCCAATCTGGAAATTTTAAATTCTCTAAGGATAAGCGAGCTTGAATTAGATCGGAGAGGAAGGCATCCAGAACTGGGGATTGTTACTTTAAGGCAGTTGCTGGCTACCTGGGTCACACATGACATGACCCATATAGGACAAATTGCCCGCGTATTGGCTAAACAATATAAACAAGAGGTTGGGCCATGGATACAGTACATCGGAATTTTGAATTAAGAATAATATCTGCAGGCAAAGCCTGCAGATATTATTCTTAATTCAATTATTATCCATTAGCCAATCTCCAATATTGTCAAAAAACTTATCGGGAAACATTCGGGTATTGACATCTAATAATTCATGATCGGTATTTAAATAAACCAGTAACGTAAAGTTGGGCTTTTGTAGAGTGTTATTTAACATTTCGATGTCATATCGGACGGGATGGCTTCGGTCTTCATTTCCATATATCCATAAAACGGGTAAGGTCATGGTATTAATAATGGGCCGGGGGTCAAATCCAAGGGGACCAGTATAGTTATAAAGCTCTGCTGTTGCCGAGTCAATAGTTATATTAGGATCATCCGTTAAGCTACAGTATAATCTCTCTATCCCTGTTGGAGCCACTCCGCCACTGGCCATAATAATATAATCCAGAGCGGAAGATTTTCTAAAGACTAAGCTGTTGACCCAGGCTCCCTGACTAGATCCAAGAACACCAATTCTATTATTTTCTATATCGACATGAGACTCTAGCAGCTCCAAGATACCAACAATATCATCTGCTCTGGCCTCCAAAAATACTTCGACTGTTTCGGGTGTTTCAGTAGGATAACTACCTGTCGAGCCTCCTATACCTCGTTTGTCATAGATGTAGATGGCATACCCCTGCTCCACAATAATATCAACTAAAGGCAAGAATACTTCTCTGCCTTCATTTCCGGATCCCGGCACAATTACCATAGAAGGAAAAGGGCCAGGGCCAGTTGGTAGAAAAAGCTCTCCTTCAATAGTTGCGCTACCAGATGGGGTTTGAAATACTCCTGGCCCGGATATTTCTTCTATGGGCCCGGGGTTCTCTTTATCACTACATGAGATTAGTATCAGCAATGGAACAAATATCAATACTCTGGCAAAGCGTCTTTTAAGCTTCTTTAACATGTGATCAAAATTTTAAATTATCAATGCACAGTCCTTCAAACAGATGGGGCCACCTTTTGGGAGTGTTTGTCCAAAAATATTTGATAGAAGAGGATGTGTCGCTCTATTCAAGGGAATGGCACTATTTTTTCACACCAGATCCATTTGGAGAGGCTCTAAATTGAGAAGGTGTTTTGCCAGTATGCTGTTTAAATACTCTATTAAAAGAAGATTTACTATTGAATCCTGATTCGAAGCCAATGGAGAGAACGTTTTCTTTATTTTTAGCTGGATCAAGTAATAAGCGCTTGGCTTCTTTTACCCGGTAAGCATTTACAAACTCCGAAAAATTTTTATTGAGGACTTCGCTTAGCGTTTGAGATAAATAATACACTTTTATTTTTGTTAAAAGTTCGAGATCTCGAGGTGTTAGATTAGGATTTAGATAAGGCTTTTCCTTATCCATGACTTCCATTAAAGTATCAATATTACTTTTTAAATCGTCATCAGTTAAAGGGGAGTTTTTGTATTTTTTAGTGTTTTTTATTTTAATGTCTATATACTCATTTTCTTTTTTAGAAAAATCAGGAACATTCCATAATAAAAAAGGATTTCTGATGAGTATTATGGAATTAATATAAACTAACAAGGAGGTAAAGAGGGCTGAAATAGTATCGGGATCAAGCTCCATTTCTATACCACTGTTCCATAGACTATCTAAAAAGAGGGCTGAAATGGCGATGAGAATAATAGAAATCAACAATCGTTTATGCCATATAATATTTCTCAAATTATTGATTGGAAAATCTTCCTTGTTCTTTTGCTTAGAAATGCGAATGACCAGGTATAAACTAAGGATAAAATAACTAAAAGCAATAAGGCCTTTTGTTAGTGAAATAAAACCAGTGGTATCATAATTGGTATTCGCCAATTTATATGCACCGGATTGCAAATAAAAGGGCATCATGACTAAGGTAAACAACAAAAAAGGAAAGCCATGCAAAAGATCTTTTAAGACCAATTGCCTCTTTTTTTCAAGGATAAATAAAGTGTACAGATAAACCAGTGGGGCTATAATTAAAAGCAGTCCATCTCCCAGGCTCATCAAATGTGGATATTTAAATTGAAGTAGGTTAAACTGCAAAAATTCCTCAAATATCATCATCCCCAACAAAAGAACAATCACTCCATAAATTTGAGTAGCAGTTCGATTACCATTTTTTATACTTAATAGCGTAATACCTATTACAAATCCATTTATTGCTCCCAACAAAAGAAAAGTCTGAACCAGGTTCATGGCAAACAGTTTATTTCAGGTGATCCATATTCAATATCAATAGCAATAGCAATAGCAATAGCAATTTACACAAAACATTGATATTGACATTGCTATTGCTATTGATATTGACATTGATATTGCCCTCACTTTCTTTTTCCAGGGGTACTCCAAAATACCTCAGAGGGTTGCTGCTGCTTTGAAAGTTCTCCCCCATACAAAAGGGCGTTAAATAAAACTCTGAAGGTGCCCATGGGCTGCCCTCGCCATTGTGGACGAAAACCCAGCAGTACAACATGTCCTTGGCCATGATGCACATCCAATGCAGCTGCATATGCATTCAAATATTTACTTCCCAGCAAATATCCTGATAGTAAAGGAGATCCATTGTCTTGATATTTTGCCAAGGCTTGACCACTAAATCCTTCTTTAGTATCAAAAACGGGGCTTCCATACACAAAAACCTTAGCTTTTTCAGGCATTCCGGACATGATCGGATGAGAGGTATTGGCTTCTACTTCCATAATTGATCCACCCGTAAAAAAATCTTTTCTGGCCAAAGTATCTACTACATTAGCAACCGGTAAATGGAGCTCCTTAATGGCAAAATTACTACTCTGATTCATACAGATCAATGTGCCTCCATTATTTACAAAAGCATTTAGGTTACGCACCCCCTGCCCTTTCAAACCTCCCGCATATCTTGGAGGTGCTTGTCCATTGGAGTAACCATTCATAATGAGTGAAGGCCATTCGGAAGCCATAAGGATGACATCAAATCGATCATTTAGGTTACCAGCAACAAAATCAGCATTTCTTATCCTGGTATAGGAAATTTGGAAATTATCCAGCAACCAGCGAGTCCACCCCATATCCATGCTGGCTCTCCAGGGCTCATAGATGGCAATTCTGGCCTGGATGTCTATTCCAGCTGAACCAGAACTTAATTCAAGATTCACAGCATAATCCTCAATCCACTGATCAATTTGATCCCTGGAAGCTCCTCTTATGACATATTTATTTTTTTGCTGGTCAAAACTAACTTGCAACTGCTTGTTCAAGGCTTCTGATATGATTCGAAATACATTATTTTCTTTAGGATCCAAAAGTAAAAGGGAGCCACTCCCCCTTAAACTCCCAGGTAAAGGCTTAATTCCAGCAGCCATCCCATTGGTATTAAAACCAGCTCCCGGAGCAAAATCTACCTTACTTAAATCTTCCGTTATCTCTTGATCCCAATCGATCGACTGGCCAGCTACACGTTTTATGGACTCTCTCAGTTTCTCCGAAATAGGGCTCATTGCTGCTGTTATATTTAATTCAAACTGGAAAGGGAGTGTCCATCCAGCTGCATCGTAGGGTTGCTCTGGTGGGCCGCCTGGAAATTCACGTAGATCAGGGTATTCCTGGACATCTAACAACTGTCTGGCCAATTCTCCAAACTCCTGGTCCATTAAAATAACCCAGGTGCCTTTGGGATAGAAGATGCCATCGAAGGTTATGTCCTGATCTGTTTGAGATATTTCTATACCATTGAAGGCCAATCTTCTCAACAATTCAACCGGACGGGCAGGGTCTCTTTGTTTTTGTGGAATAAAATAAGCGTAGGGAGGTTCATTTCTGTATTTATTGATGGTATTGTATCCGGCCTGGTATTTATTAAACAATAATACATCTGCATATTTTGAAGCATAATCCAAGACTGCAATGGAGGCTGTTTGCATATAAGTAACCGCATCGGCTAGTCGCCACCATCCTCCTTTCCAGGGACTCGAATAAAGAGATTCCAATCTAAAACCTCTTCGATCCCTGGGAAAATCATTAATGGTATAAAAATAGGGTGTGGCGTATCGATACAAAGCTGTTTCTGTCCAAAATGAAGGAATATTCTGTAATACCGGTAGGTAGTCAATATATCCAGGATACCAAGCATCAAAGCCTTTGCCCATATGGACAGCCCCGGTTAATCCTTCTGTTTCCAGTTCTTGAGCAATAGCCATCCCGATCATATTAACTTCTCTGGCTACCAAAGGAGGTGTTTGGGGAGCTACCGGCTCTGCAAAAGGAGGCAACCATATTCTGGTGGGAAAAGGAGAAGATTGATGATGAACATGAATGATATTAGGTTCCCACTCACGCCATATACGACCTACATGTCGGGACTCCAGCATATTGACCATATAGGCATCCCGGTTATTATCATGCCCAACATATTTTTGGTAAAGCCAGGGAACTGTCGTCACTTCATAAGGAGTGCCTACATTTTGTTTGTACCAATTGACCACAATATCCTGTCCATCTGGATTAAGGGTAGGCCACAAAAGAAGAATGACATCATCGAGAATTCTCTTTACCCTTTCGTCTTCTGGATTGCTCAGAAGATAATGAGCCAGTGAAATGGTATGCTGTGCTCCTGCCACCTCAGAGGCATGCAGGCCTCCATCAATGTGGACGATGGGTTTGCCTTCTTTTGACAGGCGTTTAGCTTCTTCCCTACTTAGGCCTTTAGGGTGGGCCAGGCGCTGCGATATTTCAATATACCTATCTACATTTTCAAGGTTTTCTTTGGAAGAAATAACAGAATAATACCAGGGGCGGCCTTCGGAAGTTTTGCCAAGATACCTCATGGTTAGAAGGTCACTTACCTCATCTAATTTTTGGAAATAAGCCAAAGACTCTTCATAATCTACCAGCTTAAAATCTGCTCCGATTTTAAAGCCAAAGGTCTCTTCTGGACTTGGGATAGAAGAATTTTGAGAGGAAAGGATATTTGATATAAGCAGAAAAAATAAGGATAATATCGAAAAAAGGTTTCTCATGATATACCATTAATTTATGAAGGGCTATAGTGTTAGAATGATTACTTCAGGTTGAGAATACCTAAATATACATACCATTCTGCAAAAGGGTTTTCCAAACCTTAAAGTCGATTCAATAGCTTACCAATCCCTACATTTCATTTCGGGCTTAGTAATCTATTTTCAAACCAAATTTTATTTATCCATGCAATAAAACCATTGCCATTGATATTGATATTGACATTGATACTCTTATTTCAATAGCCAATCCAACAAATTAACGATGAAGTCAATATTGTGTGGAGCTTTGTCGTGATTATATCCAAAATAGCCGTTATTATCAATTTTTTGAGAGGTAAACATGGCTGCTTCCCCAAAAACGGCAATTTTTCCTTTTCCATACTGTAATACCGCCCCATGTGATAACCCTTCAGCTGAAAACTTTGGTGCATCTTTAGCATAGGGTTTTCCGGATTCCTGAACCATATAAACATCGTGGTCTGAATCAAAAGTAAAAATTCCAATGGCCTCCTGAGGCTTCCAAAATGCAGAACCAGTAAAAGTGGCAATGGAGTCAATATTATTAGTAATCATATGCTCTCCCAATGTTTCATTCTCCTTTTTGAATTGAGAAGGCCATCTACTTCGGTCATTTATTTCTGCGTAACCATTAAAAAAGAAAAAACCGAAAGATTTTGCTAACTCGTTCACGCATCCAGGAAAAGGCATGTGGTCTGAAATAAGCAGCAAACTACCGCCTTCATACACCCATTCATTCAACTTCTTAATTTCTGAGGTAGAAAAAGCGGATCGATTAGGTAAAACCCAGGGAGCATCGGCTTCATGTAATAGGGCCGTTATGCTATCGGCTGCATTGGAAATAACAATAAATTCTTTTTTTTCTAAGCCTTCAGCACTGAATTTTTGATGATTGGCTTCCACTTTTAGCCCTAATCTCCTTAGTAATTTGGTAAAGCCACAATATCGGCCGTCCATAGTATGGAAATTGTAATGAGCTTCGTCGATATATACCGTTTTATTGGTTTTTATCTTTTGGTGTCGAGGCTGTAATTGGACATCGAAGTCTTTATCGCATTCTTGCTGTGCAAAGCCCGAAAGGACCATAAGCATAAAAGATAAAAGGGTGATTATCCTTTTTTGAAATGAAATCATAGAAGGGTGAATCTTGAAAAACAAATTAAAATTTAACAATACTTTTTTGCACATCCTCCAGCATTTTAAAGGAATCATGGGCTACATTTTCGACAATCATCATTTTGATTTTCCCTTGATTTTCTCCTGCCAGATGATTCATGGCCTTCATCCAGTCTTGCGCTCGAGTCAAACGATTATTACCAATATGTCCCTCTTTGGCCGACCTCTGCATTGTGTCAATTGAACCAACAAAAATATGGATGGGCAGGGAGGAAACAGCTTCAACAGCTTGGCCCAATTGTGGTTGAAAAGTCATTCCCGCAGATTTTTCTTTATCTAATTTTATGTCTTGAACGCCATTAAATAAAGAATCTCTTAGGATGGGTTTAAAGCCATAAGGCCAGGCTATGGTTTCATCAGGGAAGGGATAAGTACTGGGTGCGCTGATGATAGCACCATAAAGTTTGTCAGCATTACATACAGCAAATCTTACTGCAAATTGCCCGCCCGCAGAATGACCATAAATAATAAACTTTTGCTCATAGTTTTTGATGTATTTTTCTCCGTATAAATCAGCCAACTGAATAATGTAATCTCCGGGGTCAATAATTTTCCCAAAAAGACGCCGATATCCGGCAAAATCTCCAGATCCCATTTGAGGAACCAAAAGGATCATTTGGTTTTTTTCAGCAAATGCCCTCCATTCATTAACATAATTCAAGGTATGGCTTCTTAATTGTTCACTGGTGCGGGAATCATCAGGCCAGGGATATCCATGCATAAGCACCAACACTTTTTGAGGAGATGGAGGGATAAAAAGAGCATATTCTCCATATTCATCTTTGATGCTGTCTACTATTGCAGCATTTTTTTTACATCCACCAGCAAGTAAAAGAGAGATGAAAATGGACAAAAGAAAGAAAGGCCTGTAACGAGAATTATAGGTGCTTTTCATAAACTAGTGAGTGATTTTTAGTGTCTTGAATAGCACTAAAATAAATTAATTCTTCCGATGGGTCGAGTCGAAAGTAAGTCGGGTGACCTTTTTTGTTGCGATTTCCATTACATATATCTCATAATTTCCAGTATCTCTATTGGAAGCAAATGCAAGAAATTGGCCATCTGGAGAAACGGCTCCCTGGGTATTATTCCCTTTACCTTGGGTTAATTGTGTAATAACCTTTTGGTCAAAATCCCAGAAATAAATATTATTGCTGGCTTTTTTTCCCATAAAAATAATGGCGCTTCCATCCGATGACCATGAAGGACCATATTCGTTAAAGGCATCTGTAAGCTTTTTTTGATCAGATCCATCCAGATTCATGGTGAAAATTGCGGTTTCTTTACCTAATTCTCCTCTAATAAAAACCAATTTAGATTTGTCTGGAGAAACGGAGGGTGTAAAATCTCTTAAGGGATTGTTTGTGAGTTGTTGTTCAATTCCTGAATTTAGGTCAAGAGTATAAATTTCAAAGTTGCCGGATTTATTTGAATTATAAACGATGGTTGAATTATCAATCCAATTGGGATCTTCATTCTTTGCTTCATCATCAGTAATCTGCTTTTCTTCTAAGCTTAATAGATCATAGACAAAAATATTCCTAGATTGGGCTCCACCTGAAAAATATATTAGTTTCTTACCATCAGGAGAAAATTTAGGCAGAGCATCTGACCGATTATTATGGGTTATTCTCGTATGGGTAGAATCAATGAGATTATAGATATAAATCTCATTATTGCCATCTCTACTGGAATAGTAAACAATCCTATTACCATCGGGAGACCAATCAGGTCCAAAACTTCTGATCTTTTGTGCTGCAGAAGGTTGTGTCATCAATATCATTAAAACCACCACTAGTCGTGTATAGACATAAGTAATCGGAGTATGAATCATGTTTATTGCTTTTGACTTAACACTAAGTATTTTTCTGAATTTGAAAAAATCAAACTAGTATTTCTGCTGGCAGAAATACTAATGGAAATGAAAAAAGCCAAAGTAATGGGAAGATTATCTTGGGGCGCTCTATTTAAGGGAATGACACTTGTTTATTCTATTTCATAAGAAAATTTAAAGCGCTTATAGCTATTGCAAGCTGGCACAACTTCATAATTCTTTTTATTTTAAGCTACAATTTCTAGCCTAAACAATTAAACGAAAATAAAACCTTTTGAGAATCTTACTCACATATGGTTTGTTTTTATATGCGACTTTTTGTCTCGCCCAGTCTTTCAATGGTAATATCAAAATAGAGAACATCACTTTTCCAGAAGGGAATCAACTAGCCTATGCTGTTGATATTGCTCAAGACAGTACAGGCTTGATCTGGATGAGAGCCGACTGGGACTTTTACACCTATGATGGCCATACTCTTTCCAGAATAAATCCTGAGGTAATGGGTTTTCCTCAGCCGAACACTCGTAAGATGTTTGCATCTGATACCCATCCTTATTTTTACATGGTACGAGATAGTCTGATTGTTTTTGATCCCGTACGGAGAAAAATAGTTCGAAAAACCTTACCAATCACTAATATAGATATTAGTACAGATAACGTCGTGTGGGGAATTAGGGGAGAGAATGGCGCTAGAGGAATTTTTAGGTCTGCGAATGGAAAACCTTTTCAGAAGATAGATTCTTTAAAATTTAATTGGTATTTCGATGTAACGCTGGTTAGAGGAGAGCATTTTTTTGTTAAATGCAGAGATCGCATTGAAACATTTGATTCCTCGGGAAGAGTAAAGATCTATTCATTTCCCCCCGGAGTAGATCCTGTTATGCCCAGCATGGTACAAGATAAAGACAATACCATTTGGGTGATTCACAGCCCTGATCGTTCAAAAGACCAATATGGTGTATATTACCTAAAAGAGGGACAAGATGAATTTGTCCGCTTACCAGAAGGTCATCGTTTTCCACAAGAAAAAAAAGAAGGGCATTTATTCTCTGATGGAGAATATATATGGCATCGCGGATATCCATTTAGTTTGTCAAGATTAAATATTAACACAGGCATTTTTGAAAATTTTACCGATAAAATAATTGGACAGAGCCACAACTTTCCATTCTATAATAGCACCCTTTTGAATGTTTTTCGAGATCGATCTGGAGAAAGATGGTTAACTACTCGTGCAGGTGTTGTAAAACTCACAATTGAAGAAGACATCTTTCAACCCTATCATATTGAACAAGATCAACTGGGCTGCCCTGATGGCAACTGTCTGATAAAAGGAGTCACTGAAGATGAAGCTGGAAACATTTATTTTTCCTATGACGGAGGAATTAGGGTTCTCGATCCGCAAACCGGCCAGACTAGATTACTTTCATTAAATATTCCCCCCCAAACCCAAAAGGTACATGGCCTGACCTATTCTCAAGGAACTTTATTCTGGAATGAATATGCTATAGACCTAAAAACTGGTCAAAGTCGTAAACTTTTTCCTTCTTCCAATTACAATTATTTAACTCATGGCCTCGACGACGAGGAAAATATTCTTTGGATTGGCGTCAACGACTTCCCATTTGAACTTTATCAGTATGATATTCAAGATCAAGAATTGGAAACGATCCATTTGAATGATACCCTGTTTGCTAATTTGAATTGTGAGATCAGGCAAATACATATTAGTCCCTCTTCAAGGACAGTATTTTTATCTGTATGGCTAAGAGGCTTGCTCGAATTTGATTTAAACGGTGAATTCCGGAATCTATATACCTTTTCTAATATGTACGGCCTGCATGAAGATAAAGCAGCCAATCTATGGTTTGGAAGAGGGAGTGAATCAGGTTTGTATAAAATGGATTTAAAAACAAAGAAAATCACTGAATTTCCATATCAGATAAATTCTTTTACCGGGACTTTAAAAAGGGTATTTCGTGTATTGCCCGGAAAAGGCGATTTTCTATGGTTGGTCACTGAAAAAGGCACCTTGAGGTTAAATGGAAAAAATGGAGAATTAACCCCATTTCCGATGTTTCCAACCTTATCAGAAATGGGCTTTCATCTTCTTCCAGGCTATACTTCCCAGGATGGTACCTTATATATTGGCACTTCTAATGGTAAAATACATGCTTTTGATCCGGAAATGCTTTATAAAAAAGGAGGATTTGATCAGCGATTTCCAGTCGCCATCACCAGGCTTGAATTTTTTAATGAAAAACAAGATTCTTTATTTATTCAACAAAATAACCTGGCTGATCTATCAGAAATTCATCTTAGCCATCGGGATCGTTATTTCAACCTTGAGTTTTTTGTGCCCGATTTTCGGAATAGCGATCAACTCCTTTATTCTCATTGGTTAGAGGGGTATGAAAAAGATTGGAGCACACCCAGCAGAATTAACCAATTGCGATATGAAAACCTCCCTCCAGGTGGCTACACCTTATATATTCGTGGTGGTCTGACTCCTGAGTATTTTGAATCCTCGGAATATACCTTAAAAGTAATAGTTGCCCAGGCATGGTATACCACCTTGTGGGCATGGACAGTCTATTCAATTATTGTTCTTCTAGTAGGATATCTCTTGTTTAGATATTTATTGAAACAAAGAATGGAAAAAGCAGAAGCCAGGAGAATTAAAGAATTAGATGGCCTAAAATCTCGATTATACACCAATATCACGCATGAATTCAGGACTCCCCTAACTGTAATTATGGGCATTGCGGATAATATCAAAGGACATTCACAAGAAAAACAGCTAATCCAGCGAAATAGTGAAAACTTATTGCGGCTGATTAATCAATTACTAGATTTATCCAAACTAGATTCTGGGATGCTGAAAATAGATGCCGTTCAAGCCGATATCATTAACTACCTGCAATACATTACAGAATCCTTTTATTCCATGGCCAAAGAAAAACAAATACGCCTAACTTTTTACCCTGAGGTCAAGGAGTTGTTAATGGATTTTGATGCTGAAAAAATTCAGCATATTATTTATAATCTCTTATCGAATGCCATTAAATATACTCCGGAGGAGGGAAAGGTTATTCTTCATGTTCGAAAACTTAAGCAGAGAGAGCAAGATTGGTTACAAATAAAGGTTAGTGATACCGGAAAAGGAATTGATAAAAAGGATCTACCTCATATTTTTGATCGCTTTTATCAGGTGGAAAAAATAGCTGGCGAAGGAAGTAAAACTTATTCAGGTACTGGTATCGGCCTGGCCTTAACCAAAGAATTGGTAGAATTAATGGGTGGTCAAATTGCGGTAGAAAGTACCCCTGACAGATCTTTCGGGTCGTCTGGAGGAACTGATTTTATGATTCTTCTGCCCATCCAACAAAATTCAGCCATACAAAAAGAGGTAGCAATTCCTACATCCCATAATACCAGAGTAGGTGAAAATTTATTCTCAAAGTCTAATTTGGAAGTGCCTGTTTTTGAATTAACTACTTTAAAAAATCTTACTGATCAGGCTACCTTATTGATCATTGAAGACAACCGCGATGTAGTCACTTACATAGAATCGTTACTGCAAAAAGATTACCAAATTGAAACTGCCAGAAATGGCCAAGAGGGAATCGATAAGGCCCTGGAAATGATCCCAGATATCATCATCAGTGATGTAATGATGCCTGAAAAAGATGGTTATGAAGTTTGTCAGACCTTAAAAAATGATGAACGTACCAGCCACATACCCATTATCCTTCTTACTGCCAAAGCTACCGTGGAAGATCGAATTGTAGGACTCCAAGGGGGAGCAGATGCCTATTTGGTCAAACCCTTTAATAAAGAAGAGTTGTTCGTTCGATTAGAAAAACTGATCTCTCTTCGTCAAACCTTGCAGGAGACTTATTCTGGGAATGACCTTTTTTCTAAGCTGGCTCAAGTTGGAAATCAAAAAATAGCTACTACACAAAAACCTTCTCTTGACGAATTATTCCTTCAAAAGCTGATCAGGGTAGTGGAGGAAAAATTAGATGATCCCAAATTGGGCGTTGTTCACCTATGTCGGGCAGTGAGACTTAGCAATTCACAAGTCAACCGTAAATTAAAGGCCATTACTGGCAAAACTCCCTCTCAATTTATCCGTTCTATCCGTCTGCAAAAGGCCTTAGAATTTCTAAAAGATACTGATTTAAATATCTCAGAAATCGCCTATCAGGTTGGATTTAGTGACCCAAATTACTTTTCTCGATCCTTTTCTCAGGAATTTGGCTACCCACCAAATAATATACGCAAATAACTAACAGTCAGACATTTATCACTCTACATTTTTCTTCCATGCAAAATGAGTGCTAGTATTTTTTTGCTTATGCTAAATAAGTGAAGGCAATGAGAAATAGGTGAAGGAGTATGACTTTTATTGTCTGCATTTTTAAAAGGCAGGAAAGTCGGATTCAATTTTAACGAATGGAATCCTGCTTTTCAATATCAACAATAATTGTTCCTCACTCACAATAAAAATAATTATGAAAACTATGAAAATTAGTTCCAAAAGAATATTAACCGTGTTGATGTTCGCATGGTTAATTTTCCCAAATAACAAATTGCAGGCTCAGAATTTTCCTTCTTGTGAAGAGTGTCTGAATTTTAACGGAACCCTGTGGGTGTTTGAAAATAAACTCACCATCGAATATAGAGATTCTACCTCCTTTATTGTGTCGTCAGGTCAATTTCGTACCCATCCTTTTGAAATTTTCCTAAATGGTGTAAAAGTACTTGCTGGGGGAAATGAAACAGTGAGTCCTGTTCTTGAAAAAACCTATCAATTTACCTTCGATTTGGCTCCATATGTTGGTGATAGTCTGGAAGTAAAAGTGAGAGAATACAAGCTGGTCGTCACCAATGGTAACCAGGGAGGAGTGAAATATGAAACTACCAGGTCAATTCCACTAGTTCCTGTATTTGCATTGGATCAATTAGAGACACACTCTATCTTTTTTTTCGATAAACCTAATTCTTGCGGCGGTGGAAGTGAACGAATGACCAGTTTTGATGGCCTTCCTACTGATAATCAAGTAAAAGCACTTACTTTTGATGCTTCAAAATTGTTTGTCTACCCAAAAGACGGAAGCCTTGGAAAAGGATTTGTCTTTCATTTCTCTTTTGGACAGTATGATAAAGTGACTGTTTCTACCAGAGGGGATGGAGGAAACGGACGAGAAATTGAATTGCCTATTGTTGATCAACCTTATTTTCCCAGAGTAGGAGATGTCATTTTACCTATTTACAAGTCAGTTGAAGTAAATTTAGATTTCAATCAGTTGTACAGGGATCCAGCTTATAATCATTGTGTTCCTGTATTAATGAAACTCTATCGTAATAATCAACTGATCAGAACAACTGTGATTCCATTATTAGTAGCAGGAGAGGAAACGGAGGTTACAAAAGATAGTCCAACCACTCTGGGAGCTCCTATCCCTCAAATGATCATACACAATCCCATTGGCGATGGAAGTACCTCCTACATTCAAAATAGCGCAACAACCTGTAGTCAGATCAAAACAAGCTTATCTTCTAAAAGTGGACAAAATGGCTATCTCAAATTGGAAGTTGGAGTAGAGGGCAGTGCTTTTGGAGTACCTTTTAAAGCCGGAGCTAGTACTCAGGCAAGCCTAAAAACGGAGCAAAGCAATTCACGGGAAGTCACCCAGGAATCATGCCTAACAGAAGTCAAAGGGATAGAAATTAGTAACTCCGAAGATGGCCTCCCCTCCAGCTTAGGCAGCGAAGGAGATATTTTTATTTCCGTAACCACAGAGTATTACTATGGTCCTTCCTTCCAAATTGTTCACGATGGCTGTGAGGTAAAAGCTCAAAATGGGATAGGATTGGCTGTTAAAGAGACTCGCTCAACTTCCAACAGACAATTTCAATTAAGAGACTCAATTAAACTATATGATGAACGAATTAAGGCTCTTTCAGAAAATCCAAGTACCCAGGCCATGAAGCGAAACATGGAAAATAAAAAAAAGGCATGGGAAGATATGATTCAATTGAATTTAGATCATATCCGGGAAGCTAATGAGGTTATAGGCACCTATGATGTACAAGAAGGCTTAAATCAAACCTATAGTCAGGAGGTCACTCGATCCAAAACCTTTACAATGGAGACCAAGCTATTTGTAGAAAGTTCATTAGAAGGAACAGTGGGAGCAGAAGTAGCAGGAACCGGGTTTGAGGCCAACAAAGGGATTAGTGTTTCCAACGATGTCGGTAGAGGAAGAGAAGATTCAGAAAATTATTCTGCTATTAATGGATACTCTCTTTCAGAAAATGATGAGGGTGATGTAGTAGCCATAAGGGTAAAAGCAGATCCCTATTTCGGTTCTTATATATTTGAATTGATAGAAGATGGTTCTCAAACCAGCTGCCCATACATTGGGGGAAAAAGAAGAGATGTGCCAGCTCTTTCCATAGGTGAGGAGAATTCCTCTCATTTATCAATTGAAATCCCAATTAATGAACAGAAATTTGTGAGCCTGAATGTTTGTAATTACAGTGAGACAAATGAAAATAGAAGTTATATATTGGAAAGAGAAGACAATGAAAATATTACAATAAAAACAGCAACAGGAGAAGGAGATTCTAAAACTTGGCCAATGAGTAATTTAGAGCCTGGAGAATGTACAGATGTAGAGATATCTATTGAGAAATTTAATAAAGAAGATCTAAATAATTTAATTTTTGAAGATGTCCGATTAAAACTAACTGATGAATGTGGTGAATTGCTTAACGAAAATTCAGAAGTTACTTTAGATATTACTTTTGTAGAAAAAACCACAAGCACTTCCTTCATCCCACCAGAATTAAGATCTGCCAGATTACTCCAAAATTACCCTAATGCTGCTTCTACTGAAACCACCATCTCCTATTTCATACCAGATGCAGCTCAGACAGCCGAACTTCTAATAACAGGAATAGGCGGAAGAGTAATTCAGCGTCACCAGATCCAAGGCAAGGGAGACGGTCTGTTAAACATCAATACAAAAGAACTAAGCCAAGGCTTGTGGCTCTATCGTTTGGTTTTAAATGGAATAACCATTGGTACTAAAAAAATGGTGATTATCAAGTAAGAGCTTGGATAAAGTCATGTTAATAAAACCACTGCGCCGCGGTGGTTTTATTAACATGACTTTGTCTAGTGAAGTAAATGTCTCGAATTAAAATGAAAACTATAAATCCAACACTTATGAAAAACACAAATGCTTATTTAGGTACCCTACTAGTTTTTATGTTATTAGCTTCTTTCCAATGGTTGGGTGCCCAGGTCAACCCTGGAAGGTATTATTATTTGCAATCCAGGCATAGTGGTAAATATGTCCAGGTTTCTCAGAACTCTAAAGCAAACGGGGTAGTGTTTAACCAATGGGATAAAACAGGAGCCCCTAACCAACAGTTTAAATTCAGGTCAGTTGGAAACGGATATTATAATATCATCGTCCGACATAGTGGTAAATCTTTAGATGTCTCTCAGGTCTCCCAACAAAACGGCGCCAAAATGCACCAATGGGATTACTGGGATAGCGATAACCAAAAATTCAAATTGGAATCGGCGGGAAGTGGATTTTACTTTTTAGTCGCTAAGCACAGTAATAAATATCTGGATGTAGCAAAGGGCTCACGTGCCAATGGAGGCATTTTACACCAATGGGAAAAAACGGGGGCCACGAACCAACAGTTTAGGCTTATTCCTGTTCAAAGCCGAATTATTTCAGGAGCTTACAGAATCAAAGTAAAAGCAACCAACACCTTCTGGCACGAGAATGGTACAGATGACAAATTGGTATCAACTCGCTATCAGGTGGATGATGACTATACCGTTTTTATTTTCGAACAACAGCGTGACAAATCCTACCGTATTCGAGTAAAAGCAACTAACCAGTATTTACATTATGACGGCTTAGGGGATAAACTGATTTCCACCCGTGCTCAGGAAACGGATGCCTACACCCATTTTTATCTGACACAACAACCTGATGGAAGCTACCGCATTCGTTCTAAAGCAGATGGTAAGTATTTACATTGCGATGGAATGGGAGATAAAATGATTTCCACTCGCTACCAAGAAACAGATGATTATACCCGCTTTTATTTGGTAAAAAAGTAGGGCATTAAGAAAAATGACCTCTGCTAATTAAATCAACCTTCGTTGAGCATCTAATCCTATCCTGGCGGCAGTTTGAAAATTGACTCGCTCAAAACCCAGGCAAGTTCTCGAATTTGTTTGGGTTTTAATTCTTATTTCTAATCTTCCTCAATAATATTTGTGCCTCATCATAATGACTGGTAGCTTCAGGAATCAGTTCAAGATATTCCCGGCATTTCACCCTGTTTTTTTGCTTCAAAAAATTCAATGCCAAATACCAGGTCCCTTCATTTTTATAAGCGGAATTACCCTCGTGGAGTGACTGAAAAATACTTTCTGCCTGAGCATATTCTTCCAATTCCAAATGGCTAAGTCCCAGAAAAAATTGGATTTCCACATCATCTTTATTGGACTCTCTAGTTAAATATTGCTGAAAAACATCTTTAGCAGCTTGATAATCCTTTTGATTAAATGCTTGCTGGGCCTGTAGCAGATTAGCTTCCTGAGCATTCCCTTGTTCAATAAAAGCAGCAGTGGGCATTTGTCCAAATTGATTGTATAAAGAACCTTGGAAGGGCCGGACAATAATGAGCAGCAAAATGGCCGCTGCAATACCAGTAGCTGGAAGCAGGAATCTTCGGAATAAGGGCCTAATGGTGGCTTCTTTTTTCTTTTCTTCGAAAAATTGGGATCCTATTTCTGTAAGCGTACCTTTCAACGACTCTTCATCTTGCTCATGGACAAGTTGATCACTGATACTTTCTTTGACTTGCCTAAATAATTTTACTTCTTCAGCCAGGGAGTCATCCTCTTCTAATCTTTTTTCAAAATCTACTAGCTCTTGGCCAGAAAGATCTCCGTTGACATATTTTTCGATATTTTGATACTTGTCTTCCATCTTTTGATTTTTTAAAATCCGCTATATTTCTCCTCTTGTCAATCGTTCAAAATCACTAGAAGCTCTAATTCTTTTCATTAGTTTAGCAATACACTCAGATTTTTTCTTGCGGGCATAGGCATAAGACACGTCGAGTTGCTGGGCCACCTTTTCCATATGCTCTCCTTTCCATGAGAGACTCAGTAGTTTTATGCAGCCCTCACTTAGTTTATTGAATTCTGTCTGAAACAAAATATCCTGTTCTTGTGCCCTTTCAGTTTCCTCAGCTAATGTATTGGCATCCTCTTCATTACTAAATCCTTTTAATTCTTCTATTGTTACCCCTACCTTTTTACGTTTGTTCAGTTCATTGATCCATTTACTGCGACAAACCATGTATAGGTAAGCCTCAAAAGGGCAGCTTAAAACAAATTCCGATTTTCTAGCTTTTTGATAGATAGCAATTAAGGATTCTTGAAAAAGATCCTGTGCATCCTTTGCCGACCCATTATTAGATACCACAAACTGTCGAATTCTTTTCGAAAATTTTTCATAGATCTCCTGAATGCCCTTTCGATCATTGTCGAGCAAAGCCTGAATATATTTCTGGTCGCTATGTGGACTTGGGCTTGGTGACATTCCAATATTCTTGATTTTCTGAAAATAAAAATAAAAATCTTTCCTGAGAGGGGGGTAACAATGCTTAAGAGCTATTGATATAAATGTGAAAAGGGGAAATGCAAAGTGCAGTAGAACCTAAAACATTTTATCAACAAAAATATAAATGACCATGAAAACGAAAAAAATTGTATGGCTAAGCTGTTTGACCTTAGGTTTAGGATTATATCTAAGCAGTTGTCAAAAAGATGAAATGGAGACAAGCAAAAAAGCCCTCCCTGTCTACACCGAATTAAAAGATATAAACAATGATGGCCAATTGGAGTTGGTGATCGGATTCAACAAAATGGATCTGGAAAGACTGGAACAAAAAAATGTAGTTCTACAAGGTTATTTCAGAAATACCGATACTCGCTTTGAGACGGATGCCTTCTTAGTACAACCCTAGCGTAATCGTATTGGGTAGTGGGAATTGAGTAGTGAGAAAAATCCTACTGCTTGAAAATCTAGTACCTAGTTTAATTTTTTATAAAAAATCAAAAGAAAAATCATGAAAAACAATAAAATATTTCAATCATCAAAGTTTAAAAGAATTCTATTAATCCCTACTTTATTAATCTTCACGGTGGTGGCTTGCGATTTCAAATCACAGGTAGAAGCAGAAATCAAGGGAGATGGCGGTAAAGGAGTTTTAAAGGTAGAGGTAGTAGCTGGAGCTGAGTTTAAAACTAAAGGTAAGATCACCGAGCGCACCTGCGAAGAAGTAGGCTATGGCAATCAAATTGTAGTGGCTTCCTGTGATGTAGTAGCCAATGTAACCAGAAGAGTAAAAAATTCCAGTGGAGGATTTGAGGAAGAAATAAGACAAGAAACGCACACCTTAGAATATAAAGTGGCTTGTGTTCCAGGTACAGAATGGGAAATCGACTGTAGTGATCCCGTTATTCTACAAATACCAAAAGACTGGTCGATCACCAAAGCTACTTTTAAAGGGGATAATGGCATTGAAGGAGACCTGAGTCTGGAAGATTTCACCCCTTTTGCAGATGTAAACAAGACTCCTTATATCGCTGAACCAGGCTATAAACTTGTTGTTCTAGGTTTCCCTTATGGTACACCCGAATCCTTGTATGATATCGATATTGAATGGAAGTATACACAATTAGGTATCAAAGAAATCAAAGCAATCTATGCTGCTGCTGTTCATTACATCGATCCACACAATGGAGAAGTTCACATGTATTTTCCTCCAGCCGCTCCTGCAGAATACAATTTTGCTAAAATCCAGGATCCTTTTTATATCGCGGAAGTGACAGCTGCCCATGTAAGTGCCCGTCAATTATCAGAAGGAGAAAAGCAAAGTTTTGGTCTCCCAGAAGCAGATCAAAGAGAATATGTCGCTCTTTCTTTAAATGGAGCAGATCCCAAGGATATTGATTTGAAAGCATTATTATTGGCGATGGAGCAATAGGGACTAACCTTACGAATATTTCGAGAATATTTAATTGAAGGGAATTTTAATAGAACGGAAGTAATAATGAAGTAAAGTAGAAGTATACTTGAAATAGAATAGAAGTATTGGTGTTTGAAAATAACAAAGTAATTCTATTTTATTTCGGGAGTCCGTTCGGACGACCATACTTCCACTTTACTTCCAATCATTTTACCAAATACCTGGTCACATAGAAACCCCTAAATTTAAACCAGGTTCAAAGGGCCATTTTTACAAAGACTTGAATCCCTTCTCAAATTACTGTAATTTATTTATTCGAATTTTCTCTAATAATTACTGCTATGAAAGCTAGCAAGATATTTGGTTTATTGATTCTGGTAATAGGATTTTCACCCTTGGAAGGTCAAAATCAAAGTCAAGGAGAGCGACAGGCAGAAATCAAGGTTGAAACTACGGAGCAGGGTGCCCGTTTTTCAGCTAAAACTCCTCCGCTTGGACAGATAGCAGGGGCTCCTCCTGCTTACTATTCCTATTTCTGGGAGTTTGGAGATGGGCAATTCAGTTTTGAAGAAAATCCAATACATATCTATCCTCATACTGGAGAATTTGAGGTACGCCTTGCGCTAACCAATAATTATGACGATGGGAAACCGCCTCCAACACGGCCAAAAAAGGTATACGTTAAAAAAAACCTGGTGGCCTCTACAGGTAATTCACGACCTGCTCATTATTCTGTGGTACCAGGAGGAAAGTCTCTAAGAATTCAAACCAATCACGATCCTAAACCCGAAGAAGAGATCGTGTCTATCTTTAGTTATAAAAATCAGGAATTAGCAATAAATAAGGGTCGCTTGCATTTATTTTTTAATGAAAAGAAATATAAAAACAGCCATTTTACCTTCCAGGATGCCAGAGAATATCATGGAGAATCCCGAATGGAAAGAGCTGAAGAGCTGGGTTTTCAAAAAAAAGATCATAATACTGAATTATGGGCATCCAATGATTCAGAAATGCTAAGCATTTCATCCAGGCCTTCTGTTTGGAGTCAAACTACTCAAACAAGCATTCTTGAAAGTACGCTACAAGAGGCCAGAGCTGTATATAAGGATCAAATAACTTGGACTTATGATAGACATAAGCCCGGAGAAGAGCGCCATCTTTTTACAACTTTAAGAACTACAAAAGAGATGTTGGCCGATACCAATGCAATCATAAGCATGCAAGGATTTTACGTACCTGAAGGAGGCTCCGATTTTGAAGTTTTTACTTTGGAAATGCAGATTGTGGCCTCACATGATCCAAACCATATAGGAGTGTCAGATACCCGAGTAAATTTTCGCAGGGCGAAAAAAAATGAGATCAGCTATAAAGTTCGTTTTCAAAATACTGGCGAGGGGCCGGCGAGTGAAGTTAGGATTGAAACCTCAATTCCTGAGGGTTTAGACAAGGATAGTATTGAATTACTTAATTATTACCCCTATTGCCCGATCTGTCCGGAAGAGCCTGTTTCCTACAGTTGTTTGGATACCCTTGTAAGTGAAAATAAAATCACTTTTTCTTTTCATAATATATATCTACCAGGAATAAGGCAGGCCGGTGTCTTTGCCAGAGACTCTACCAAGGGATTCATCAAGTTTACCATTCAACCAGCAAAAAACATCAAAAGGGTGGTTTTAAGCAGCCAGGCAAATATTTATTTTGATAAAAATCCACCTATCCAGACCAACACAGCGCTGACTCATTTTATCGGCTGGGCTCCTGGTTTTAAGGCAGGTCTAGACCTACAGGCCAATGACCTAAGCAAAGTTGCTTATTTTGTAGGCTTAACCATCTCGCCGGTAAAAGCCTCCAAATGGTATTATCAGGGAGAGATTATGCTGGGGTATGGAACCCAAAAAGATCAAGAATCTACTTGTTTTGAAGCTGATTTAACAAATCCTGAAGTGCCAGGTCCAGGTCTATTTGTATTACAGCAAAACATACAGCAAGAGCAAACCTTATTTTTGGATATTGTGCCTTTGCAGTTTCGAAAAAACCTTTTGGATTTTCTAAGTTTTGGAGCGGGCACACAGGTTCGATTGATCCTTAATAGGGAAAGAGAAACAGAAACAATTGTTCATCCAGAATTTTTCGAAGATGAGCAATGTTTGTTTCCTGCACTTCCGATGAATGCGCCACCACCACCATTTGGGGGCACCAGAAAGCTTCCACAAGAAGGGGCTGTCCATCTTTTTGGAGACCTTAATGCTGGGCTGGTAAAAAATGGTCCGGTGGCAGGTCTTAGATATTTATACAGCCTAAATCCCAATTTTTCCAACCGTTTTCAATTATATGCCAATTGGAAATTTTGAATTCAACATAAATTATACGAAGCGGGAGCTAAATTGGAATAGTCATTTGAGTTCATTCTATTCAAAGGTAAATGCCTTGTCAAAATCAAGGGCAAAGATTTAAATTAAGAGCCCTGGCCATACGGCCCGTAGGGGAAGGGCTAAAATATTGTAAGAAAAGTGAATCGAGAACATAAAATTTTGAGCCACTTATGTTCCTCAGAGCATTTAAATGATTAAATTGTTGATGGTAATACCATGTCCTCAACAGGCCATCATCTAATTCCAAAGCAAATTTTCATGTTATCTAAAATACAGAAAATAAAAAGATATGGAAAGCTCCAAATCGAAAGCATCTTCAAATATTTTTTAGTAGCCTGTTTATTATTATTCAATCATCCCTTCTTCCTGTCGGCAGGCAAGATTTTTGCACAAAAAACTCTTGATTCCCTAGAACTCGCCCAAATCAATACCAAAATTGATCAATATGAACAAACAGCTTCCTTAGATAGTCTCATTTATTTTTCCCAAAAAAAATTAGCCCTCCTGAAGGAAGCGGATGTCTTAGCAGGTTGGGTCAATGCCTACCTTGACCTAGCCTTATTACAACCTGAGACTACTCTGTCTTTTCTAGATACTATGAATATACAGATTTGGCGCTTGCCAAAAAATCCGGAGGAAAAGGAAGCCCTTACCTGGTGTTACATGTATCAGGGGTATTACCTCAAGGAAGCCAATGACATTCTTGGCTCCGCAAAAGCCTATGAAAGGGCCAGAGACTACTACCTAGATCATTCACCTGAGGACTTTGATTTCATCGAGTGGGTATATAAGCCCCTTGGCAATCATTATACCCGATTAGGTGATAATGAAAAAGCAATTAATCATTTTACCAGAGCAATCAGCCTGGCCAGAGGACAATATTCAGAAAACACCCTAGCCGGGCTTTATAATAACCTTGGGCTAGCCTATTGGAACCAGGCCAAATACACACAGGCCATAGAACAGTATCAAAAAGGACTAGCCATAAAGGATTTGAATACCCGAAATAAAGCCCTTTTACTTTCTAATCTGGCCGGTAGTTATTTTGACAGTGGAAAAGAAAAAGAAGCATTTAATACTGCCATTCAGGCAGAGCAGTTGCTATCCAGTTTACAAAATGATGATCAGGTAAGTTCTTGGATTGCAGGCAATAAAAAATTGTTGGGTATTATTTATTTAAAAAGAAAAAATTACAAGCAAGCCCAGTTGAATCTACTAAAAGGATTAAGTGCTTTGGGCGGAGAAAAAACAAGGCAGGCCGCTAAAATTTATATTGAATTGGGGAAGGTCAAAAAATTGGAAGGAAACTTCAAAGAGGCCTTGCAGTTTTATAATCAGGCACTTCAATCTATCCTTCCTTCTTTCTCTCCAGTTTCTGAAACAGAAAATCCTAAAACCAGTGATCTTTATGAAGAGAACACCCTATTTGAAGCTCTTACTGCTAAAGCTGATCTCCTTTTAAAAAGATATCAATCAGATTCAAACCTGGAATGGCTCAAAGCCAGCCTGGGTTGTCATCAACTAGCTGCAAAGGCAGAAAATCTGCTGAGACAAACTTATCAATACCAGTCTTCAAAATTAAGGCTACAGGGATTTAGTCGACAAAGAAGTGAACAAGCCATTGAAGTGGCTTACCAGCTTAGTGTGATTACCAAAGATCAAAAGTACATCCTAAACGCTTTTGAATTTGTGGAACAAAATAAAGCGACTCTGCTCTTGGAAGCTGTTTACAAGAATCTCGCCTTTCGTCAAATAGGATCGCAGGACAGCCTTATTGCCCTTGAACAGCAATTACAAAGTTTACAAGAAGATTTTACCCGTAGAATTTTGGAGGCAAAAATGGCGAAACAGCCCTCGGCACAAATTGAAAAGCTAAATTTTCGAAAAAAAGAAGCCGAAGAAAAATTAGCCGCCGTTGCTGAGGAAATTGAGATAGCATATCCTGCTTTTCAAGAGGTAAAAAATCAATTGAATTCATTATCTATTAAGGCTTTGCAGGAGCGTCTGAGTCTTAGTCAAACCCAACTTATTGAATATTTCGAAGGGAAGGAAGCGCTTTACATTTTCTATATTAATGGAATTGACTCAGTCCAAATGAAAAAAGTGCTTTTAGATGACACCACCCAATCCATCTTCCAGTCATTGCGGTATTATTTCACTTCTTCCAAGGCCATTGCCAATGATCCTCTGAATTTTTTAAAAAAGTCAAATGAGGTTTATAAAATCCTTTTGGGTTCTTTTGAAGATCCAATTTTTGTACAAAGGGCAAAACTAATTATTATACCCGATGGACAAATTAACTTCATCCCTTTTGAAGCATTACTCACTCAGGTACCACCCAATACTAACTTGGCTTCTGCTCCTTATCTTATTAAAAAAATGACCATTTCTTATGCATTTTCCGCTTCTCTTTGGCAGCTTAGGAAGGCCAATCTTAATTTAAAAAAGAAGAAATTATTGGTAATGGCCCCAGTTTTTGCTAAAGGAGAACAAGAGCAATTACCTCTCGAAAATAGTCTGACGGGTTCTAAACGACTAGCCAAAAAGGTAAAAAACAGTAATTTTTTAAGTCATCATAAAGCTAGTTTGGCCAATTTCAAAAAACTAGCTGGTCAATATAATATTATCCACTTAGCTACTCATGCCAGTGCAGAAGGCCAGGCTTCTACACCCGACATTTCATTTATCGACAGCAGTCTTTATTTACCTGAAATTTATCATTTAAAAATACCAGCTGATTTAATTGTTTTGAGTGCCTGCGAAACAAATTTGGGGGAATTGGAACTAGGAGAAGGGGTAATGAGTTTGGCCAGAGGTTTTTATTATGCCGGTGCCAGAGGTTTGATTTCAAGCTTGTGGAAGGTAAATGATGCCACTACATCTACTCTTTTTAGTCAGTTTTATGAGTCCATGCTAAAAAAAGAATCTATTTCTAACTCTTTAAGCCTGGCTAAATTATCTTACCTGGATGATTCAAATATCAGTGATGCTAAAAAATCTCCTTATTACTGGGCAGGCTTCTTATTTATTGGGCAGGATCAGATCTTGGATATTGAAGCAAGCAATGGTTTTTCACCCTGGCTATTGGCAAGTCTTGGCCTGTTAATCTTTTGTTCTATCCTGTTTCTTATGAGAAAGAAATCATTTCGGTAAAAATAAAGAAGAAGAGGTTCCATACATTCTTAAAGCTTTTAAAAATTCCTTCTATCTTGGAGGTTTTTAAATCAATTTGGATCTCCTTTAATTTTCTATAAAATGTACTTAGAGAAAGAAGAAAGAATCTACGGATTTATTGGTACAGGACATATTACGGTAGCTGTTGTCCATGGCCTATTAAAATCCTCTTACCGACCTAATCAGATTTTTGTTTCTCCCAGAAATGCAGAAAAGGCAGCCTCATTAGCTCAATCGTTTTCCGAAGTGACAGTTGCTGAATCTAACCAGGAAGTAGTAGACAAAAGTAAGGTAGTATTCATTTGTGTGCGTCCTCAAATAGTTGAGGAGGTCCTCAGTGATTTAAAATTTGAGGAAGATCATATCATTATTTCCTTAGTTCCAACCACAAAGATGGAGCATTTAAGCAAGATGGTTTTCCCTGCTAATAAGATGTCAAGATGCGTGCCCCTACCTCCATTCGCAGAGCATATTGGTAGTGTTCTTTATTACAGCAATCATGATTATTTTGAAGAAGTTTTTAAAGGCACCAGTGCATTGACCAAAGCAGAAGATGAAGATCAACTCCATGTCTTGTGGACCTATACTGCCTTGATTTCTGCTTTCTATGAATTGCTTAATCAGACAAGTCAATGGGCTATAAAAAAAGGAGTTCCTCAGGCAGTTACCGAAAAATATGCAGCCTCTATGTATCATTCTCTTTCTTCTTTGGCCCTTGAGGTTGGCGAGGAAGGGTTTTCTGCCATGGCTGAAGAAGCAGCTACCCCTGGCGGCTTAAATGAACATGTCCTCAATAGAATTATGGCGGTTAATGGTTTCGATGTTTATCACGAAGCATTGGATGAAGTTCTGAAGCGAGTAGAAAAGGCTTAAAACCTAAGTTCTATTTTTTCAGACACAGGTAGTGCCTGACAGGTCAATATCAAACCCTTTTTTATATCCTCATCACTCAAGGCCATGCAGATCTTCATTTCTGCTTTTCCTTTTATTACTTTAGCCACACAAGTGGCACAGACTCCACTCTCACAAGAATAGGGTGGATTAACATCAGCCTCTTTTAAAACTTGCAGGATAGTCTTTCCTTTCGGAATCTTAAGTTGGTAGGTTTGATTATTTAGTTTTACACTAAGTAGAGCATTGTCAACGGCTTGAATATTTACTTCCTCCTCTTCAGCAGCAGCGCCAAATTGCTCAATATGGATTAATTCTCCAGGAATTCCCAATCCGATTAAAGTATTACGAACTTCCTTATTCATGGCTCCTGGGCCGCAAATATAGTACTCCGTGGTTTGTGCTACCGGAGGGTGATTGGCAATAAACCATTCCACAGCTTCAGAATCGATTCTCCCTTTTTTTCCTTGCCATTGCTCCCAGGTTGTCCACACTTTAGGATTACTTAAGGTGTGAACTATTTGTAATCTATCGGGATACTGCTTTAATAGCTTGGCCAATTCATTTTTAAAAATAATAGTATCCTGATTGGAATTACCATAGAACAGATTAACGGCACTTTTTGGAGAAGCTATCAAAACGGATTTAAGAATAGAAATGATGGGAGTAATGCCGCTTCCTGCTGCAAACAAAAAATAGGTTTTATATGCATCTTCTTTTATATCTGCATAAAACCGTCCTTGAGGAGTCATAACTTCTAATTCGTCACCAGGTTTTAGGTGAAGAGCCAGATGATTAGAAATCAAGCCACCTTTTACTCTTTTTACGGTAATCTGTAAGGCCTCTTCCTGAAATGGGCAGCTATTAAGGGAATAGCTTCGGCGAACTTCCTGGCCATTGATAAAAAGTCTAATGATCAAATGTTGTCCTGGATAATAATTAAAGAAGGCATATAAATGATCTGGAGTATCAAGAGTGATGGTGATAGCTTCCTTGATAGGAAAATCTATTGCCAAAACCTTAAGCTTATAAAATTGAGTAGACATCTAAAAGTTTGTTCAATTTCCGTTTTCTAATTAATTCAAGTCGTCATACAAATAATTATTAAGTAAAAATCTTTCTACTTTCTACCTGTTACTTTCTACTAGCAAATTGCATGGCAACTTGCGTTAATTCTGCTCCATCCATCTTTTGATAATACTTTGAAAGGTCCGAATGGTACTTTCACCATGTTTTGCAGTAGCCGTGACGCCAAAAAGTGGATTGTTAAGGGATTTCTGCTGTTGTTCACAGACATACACATCTTCCTCCATAAAGTCATTCCACTCCATGGGATCTTCGGATTTTTCATTGGGCTTCCCCCCATATTTTGTTTTCCCCCCCATAATACCATGCCAGGATCTGTTGGATTTGCTTTGCTGTTTGTAATATTCCCATTCACTCACTTCTTCTAATTTTGTACGTAGGATCACCTTCGTTTTATCCGGCGCAAGTGGAATAGCATGGAAAATATTCCAGCTCCCTTCCCCCTCGGATAAACCCAGGTTAGGGAAAAACCAGGGTACATAGGCTCCCAGATATTCATCCGTCATTTCTTTGATTCTTTTAAAAGGAATGAGTTTATCTAAATTGTCCCTATACTGCGGTGATAGGGGTTCCCAAAACATATAATGGTCTCCAACAAAGCCAAATTTAGCTTTGGCATGATCGTACATTTGTAGTGTATTGGAATGTAGATGAGCTAAGTGATAGACATCAATATAATTTTCGGCCACAATTTTCCAATTGGCATTAATAGTTTTTTCATAGTAGGTATCAGGATATTCAATCAACCGATTCGGATCATGAGGTCCCAGATGTTCCCAACAACCTTCGAACCACTTGGTGATCGGCTCTGCATCTGGTTTGGGATGTACCCATAGCATTCCACGCCAGATGTCCACAGAAGCTTTGTGCAAACAAATTTTATCTAATTCAAGATCTGGAAATTCTTTTTCTTTTTCAGGAACACTAATCAATTGGCCGTTCAAATCATAGGTCCAATCGTGATATGGACAAGTCAAAGCCTTCTGTTTTTTCCCTACCGCACGTAATAATTGGGTGCCTCTGTGCCGGCATAGATTGTGAAAAGCTCTTAGACGCTGATCCCGCCCTTTTACAATTACAAGGTTTTGATGACCACATTGCACGGTAACATAATCACCTGGATCTTGAATGTCCTCTACCAAGCCTGCAAATTGCCAGGAGTTGCCAAAGATGATTTTTTGCTCCTTATCAAACCAATCTTGTGAAGTGTAAGCTTCTACTGGCAAAATAGGCATAGTTCTTTGTCCACTCATATTATTGATTTTGATACAAATCTATAGGATTCCAAAATGCCTTCTTTTGATCTAAATCAAAAAAGATTACTTATTTTTTCTAATACGACTTAAGGTTTCCTGAGAAATACCCAGAAAAGAGGCGATGTGACCAAGGTTAATTCTCTGGGTTACATCTGGAAAGGTGGAGAGCAATAAATCATATTTTTCCCTTGCACTCATAAAAACAAATCCTTTGTAGAAATAGTCAATGAAAACTAGCTGCTCTTCTACCATAAGGCGGCCAAATTCCTGCATTTTTGGATATTTTAAATAGAGGCCTTGTAATTCATCAAAAGTAAGAGAGCAAATTCTGGTTGTTTCGGTTAGCTCAATATTTTCATGGGAGGGAATTTGAGTATAAAAGCTGGTCCAGGTCGTAAGCATTTGACCTTCCCGATAAACCCAGGATGTTACATCTTTACCATCGTGATGATAATAGGTCCGAGCAGAGCCCTCTTCAATAAAGTATAATCGATGAGCTACCATCCCCTCTTTAATTAGAAGTTGTCCTTTTTTGAACTCTTCTCTTTTACAAATAGACTCAATTGCTGTTTTGACTTCTATATTAATTTGTACCCGGGAATTGATAAACTCAGGCAACGATGGGCTTACTGTGTTATCAAAAAAAAGTGTTTCGGAAATCATGGATACTTTATTCTTTACCCTCTTGCTCCAGCAAAATTAGAAAATTAAGCTAAATACAGTCTATCCTACATCTTTTTCAGCTTAATACTCCTCACAGCAATCAATAAAACCTAAAAAATCTTATCCCTTAAATTCTGCCTTAATATGGGATCCGTCACAATAGGGTTTATTGTTGGAGGCACCACATCTACAAAAAGCGGTGGTTTTATTTTTTGTTTCCGTATTTCCATCCTTATCTGTTACATGTAGCGTACCATAAACCAATAAGGGACCATTCTCTAGAACTTCAACTTTCGTTTCAAGGGCTTCAGCTTCCTTATCTTCCTCTCCATTCATATAATAGCTCAAGGCACCTGAAGGGCATTTTTTGATCTGAGCTTTTAGCTCCTCAGTAGTGGCATTATCTACATTAATCCAAGGGCGTGCATTGGGGTCATATACCTTAGGTAGGGCTTTTACACATTCAGCAGCATGGATACATTTTTGAGGTTTCCAAACTACGGTTAGTTCGCCATTGCTATATTCTTTGGTAATTTCTTTTTTCATATTTCTCGATTTTATATTTAGAATGACTTTGTGAATTAAGTGAAGTAAATAGAAGTATATCCCGCAGGGGCGGGATGAAGTAAGGTAGAAGTAGATTGAATTATAGAAAATCAATCTACTTCAGGCGTTCGTAAGGACGACTATATTTCTATTCTACTTCAGATGCCGAAGGCAGATATACTTCTACTTTATTTCTTCCCTTCCATCTGCATGCAAAGCAAACCTTCCTTTTTCTCTATCATGAATTTGCTCTTGCATTGGCCAGGGCCATCCTCCAAACTGAGTTCTGCGATAATCTGCAAAAGCCTCTTGAATTTCTTCTTGAGTATTCATCACAAAAGGACCATATTGAGCAACAGGTTCATTTATTGGTTTGCCCTGCAACATTAAAAGATAGCCCTCGGCAGAGCCATTGATGAGCTCTACTGCTTCTCCCGGATTGAGGTGAATAAGGTGATTATAGCTTATACTTTGACCATCAATCTTAATACTATCTCCCCTATAAAAATACAAACTCCTGTTTACTTCTTTATTGGCAGCAGGTAAAGTCCATGTAGCCCCTGCCTCCATTTTTATAGTTAATACACTAACACCATTTTCTGGATTTGCTGCCCAGGAATCTGGGGTGGGAGCGGGTGCCTGGATGTCCTTTAATTTTCCGGCGATGACATTGATTTCTGTTAGCTTCCCATTTGAGTCCGTTTCTTTTACCAGTGGAATCATATCTTCCCATAACATCCTGAAATGAGGTTCTACAAATTTACTCGCCTTAGGCAGGTTGAGCCATACCTGAAAAATTTCCAAGGGATTTTCTTTGTCTTGGTGAATCAAAGGAAACATTTCGGAATGTTGGACCCCTTTTCCAGCTGTCATCCATTGCACATCACCCTCACCAAATCTACCCGCAGCACCCAGGGAATCACTGTGATCAACAATACCTTCTTTATTGATGGTAATGGTTTCAAAACCACGATGTGGATGATAGGGAAATCCAGGAACTTTCTGCCCATGATACATCCGCCAGCCATCTTTTATGACAAAATCCTGTCCAATATGTCTTCCTCTAAGTTCTGAAGTTTCAGGCCCCATTTTTTCATTTCCTTTGGGATATTCATCTCTATGATAAGCACAGAATAAAAATGGATCTTGGGTTTCCCAGGGAAAGCCAAGGGGTTTTATTTGAAGTATTTTATTATTATTCATTTGTTTAATTACCTGTTTGATTTAAGTTCTCAAATTCTTCTGTTGTAAAAATACCTATGACTCGTAATTGTTCATTTTAGGGTATCAACCTAATTTTTTCATGCAAGGAGTAATGATAACTCTGGCCCTATTTTCTAATGACTACGAGGCTAATTTGAGTAAAAAACAGGCACTATCATGTTTACAGAGTGTATTTTTTTACATTTAGGGTAAAATGAGGCTTAATGGAACTCAGTATTAATGATATCATTTCCTTGCTCATCGCCTTTTTGTCCGTACTTTTTGCCCTCTATTTGTTGACGGCAAAAACAGAAAATTATATCAGTAATCTTTTAATAGCTTTATTCCTAATTGTGAGTGTTCAAGACTCAGCTGCCCAGTACGTAGGCATGTTTGTGTACCCGGAGTATCCTGGTTGGGGTTTGTTTATCAGTTCTGTTATCTTTTTTGAAGCCCCCTTATTATTTTTATTTATTCTCTCTGTAATCTATTCTGATTTAAAATTAAAGCCTAAGCATCTGTTGCATATCATTCCTTTTATTTTGATTAACCTGGTATATACGCCCAGGTTTTATGCACTTGGATTTGAGGAAAAAATACAATTTCTTGAAGTAAATAGTGTTCAAAAAATGCCCGAGATCATTTTCTCCTACCTTCTGGTTCATGCTCAAACGCTCGGGTACCTAATAGCTGGTTTTGGAGCAGTAAGAAAGTCCAGGAAACTGCTATTGGAAAACTATTCCAGTCCAAATATGATTAATCACAATTGGTTGTACCAACTTCTATTACTTTTTGGAATCCAATTCATCCTAGGATCTGTCAAAAATATTTTTCTATTTTGGCATATTGAGGCCCCATACCAATTTGCGGTTATTCTGACCTCTGTTTTGACATTAGCCATAATATGCTGGATTGTATTAAAAGCTCTACATACTCCCGAGTTGTTCAGAGGAGTAGACTCAGGATTGCAACTGGTAAAAAATATGGCCAAAAACGATCTTCCTGCCCAGGCTGAAGAGCGTTTCAATCACCTGGACAAGGAAACAAGAGTAAAAATTGAAAAGCTCAAAACTCTGATGAGTAGTGAAGAACCCTATCTGGATGCCTCCCTCAATATCCGGAAGTTGGCCAAATTAATGAACCTTCCACCCAGAGATCTTTCCATTCTAATTAATCACCATCTTGGACAGCATTTTTTTGACTTCATTAATGAATATCGGATACAAAAAGCAGAAGAATTACTTAAAAAATCGGACTCTGAACGATCAACTGTTCTGGAAATCCTTTATGCTGTAGGGTTCAATTCTAAATCTTCCTTTAATACCATCTTCAAAAAACGTACTGGCTTAACACCCACAGAATACCGCAAAAAGTATTCATCCTAAGGCCTTTAACTCAAAATCGAACTTTTCCCTCTACAAAGTCGAACCATTTTGTTATCTGAAAAATGGTTCGACTTTTTCATCCGGTCGCTTTTAAGCAAGGCTGGTCTCAACTTTGTAGTACCCTGTACATGAGGGTAAAAACAAATAATTCGCCATCTACAAATATGAGTATTATGAGACTATTAACCTTTTCAGCCGCTGCCATTTTAATTTTCTTTATGCCAAATCTTATGTATGCTCAAAAGACGGGCTCTAAAAAAGAAATATCTGGTTCTATTGTTGAAAAAGAATCTGGAAACTCAATTGAATATGCAACTATAAGCTTATACCGAGCCATTGACTCTGCTTTGGTTACCGGAGTCATTAGTGATGAAACAGGATTTTTTTTACTTAGCAAAGTAGAGTATGACCATTATTATTTAGTCATAAGTTTTGTAGGTTTTGAGTCTAAAATTATCCCTGATATTATCTTATCTAAAGAATTCCCATCAAAAAATCTGGGTTCCGTTCAATTATTTACTGAGTCAACGGTATTACAAGAAGTGTCCGTTACCTCTTCAAAATCGGCAATAAGCACCAATATTGATAAGCAGGTAATCAATGTAGCAAGTAACCTTACAGCCAGAGGAGGCACTGCCGTAGATGCTTTAAAAATGGCACCTTCTATCACAATAGATCATGAAGGAACTGTCAAGTTGCGTGGAAGTACGGAGTTTATGGTTTTGATTAATGGAAAGCCGACTGCTTTAAAGCCTAACGAAGTTTTGAAACAGACTTCAGCAGATATGATCGATAAAATTGAGGTGATCACTTCCCCTTCCGTAAAATATCGAGCTGAAGGAGCTGCCGGAATTATTAATATCATCCTTAAAAAAGGAGCCAAACCTGGTCTAAATGGATTAGTCAATACCACTCTTGGCAGCAATAGAAAATACGCAGGAAGTGTGGGCCTGAATTTTAACAGGGAAAAATTTAGTCTTTTTGCCGGTGCAGAAGTTCGGGATTTCACAAAAACTGCAGAAAATTACTATTATCGTGATTTGAGTAGAGTCGATGAAGTTCATCATGCTTACCTTGGACAGGATCGGGTTATGAGAAATAATAAATTGGACTTACGATTAAATATGAGTTATGAACCAAATAAGCAGGATGCCTTGGCCTGGTCATTTAATGCAGGTCATTTAACTACTAGTGCCGATATTGACGCACTTACCTCAGGTTATACCAATCCTGCTTCTCAAGAGCGGTATATGCGCAATACTTTTTATTTCAAACAAAAGCCGGTCTTTTTCACCAATAATCTGAATTATTCTCATGCTTTTACCCAAGGTGCCAGCGTATCCCTGAATGGCTTTTATTCCTATATTGACTATTATCTTCAAAATAAACAGGTAATGGCATTAGCCGATGCGGACCATAGTATTATTGATCCTGAACCTTACCAACGGAATGTGATAAATGATAATTATAGTAATGACTGGAAACTGGATCTCGATTATGTACATCCTCTAAATGAACAGACAAAACTAGAAGCAGGAGCTTCCTTCCAGGAATACACCCGGTTTCTCAATATTACTTTTGACGAATTTGATTATCAAAATCATTCATGGGAACATCATCCATTATATACCAACAGGTATGATTTTGAGGAGATAATTTATGGAGGATATGTCAACTTGATTACCCAATTTTGGGGAATGGAGACATCCTTGGGTTTACGAGTTGAATATATGGATCGAGCTTTAATTCAGAAAACCTTAGAAGATGGATATTATTTTAATAGGCTCAATTTTTTTCCAGGGATTTCATTGTCCAAAAGATTTAATGAGCGCCAGAGTTTAAAGTTGTCCCTATCTAACCGTATCAATCGCCCAGATGAATATATGATGAACCCATTCCCAGAATTTGAAGATGATTATTTCTATTCGGAAGGCAACCCTTATCTCATCCCCGAATTATCCAGGGCACTGGAATTTAATTATCAAGCAATTGGTGAAAAAATGGTTTTCTCCTCCAGCCTTTATTACCGACGAACTACTGATAAAATTGATCAAAAATTAAGTATTGGAGCTGAAGATAAAATTCATACCATCTTCCATAATGATGTGAGAGATAAAGCTTCAGGAATTGAATTGACAGGTAAACTCAGTCTAAAAAACTGGTGGACACTTAATACCAGTACTAACTTTTATGATTACCTAATTGAAGGAAATATTGATGATGCCTTTTTTTCCCGAAGGGGATTTACCTGGAATGCACAACTAATTAACTCTATTAATATTGGAAAAACTACATCCTTCCAACTTACAGCCTATTACAATAGTCGAACAGTTCGTTCCCAAGGGGAGCTCGATCCTTTTTATTTCCTTGACGCAGCCATTAACCAAAAATTTATTCAGGAAAAGTTATCGTTAAATATTCAGTTGAAAGATGTATTACAATCAGCCAATTATAAATTAAGAACCGCTACAGGGAACATGGACCTTTTAGGCATTTTTAATAATGAATCACCCATACTCCTTTTAACCTTAAGTTATCAGTTGAGTCAATTTAAGAAGCTGACAAAGGATGTTCAAACGGATTTTGATATGTAAGAATTTGGTAAAGTACTAAGTAGAAAGGAGATAAAACTCCTTTCTAGATATGCCTATTTATCTTGATTCGTCCAGGTTTAGCCAAATCATACCAAACAAGATAATAGCTCCGCTAAAAAAATGATAAGGATACAATTGCTCTTTAAACAAAATGGATAATAATGCAGCTGCAAGCGGAACAAGGTTCATATAGAAGCCAGCCTGAATAGCCCCTAACTTTAAAACTCCTTTATTCCAAAATAAATAAGCTAAAGCCGTTCCTGGTATTCCCGTTCCAAAAGCAGCTAACCAGAAATACGAATTAGTATTAGTGAGGGCAGTACTTCCTGTAACTGGAAGTACCAGAAGAAAGCAAAAAAAGCAAATGCCATTTGTTAGTAAAGTAAATGTTGAATTTGGAAGGTAGCTGCCATAAAGTTTCACCCATATATGGTGTAATGCAAAAATGGAATTGGCTGCAAGGATAAGGATATCCCCTAATGACCATTGTAATTCTAAAATTTTCTGTGGTGCCCCTTTTGTGATCAATAATATCACTCCTATCATGGCAATGGCCATTCCAATTTTTTGATGTCTTGTTATCTTGTTTTTTAAAATTAAATGATCGAAAAGTAAGGTAAGCGCAGGATTAAGACTCATGATTAAGGCTGCATTAAGCGCAGAGGTGTGTTCAAGTCCCCAAAAAAACAATACATTAAAACCAAACAAACCAATGACCCCTACCAGTAATATACCGCCCTTTCCTTCTTTTTGTAATGTTCTAGGCCACTTAATTTTGCTCCTGAAACTAATCACCAACAAGGCCGTTATTCCGAACAAGTATCTCCAAAATCCTGCCTCCAAAAAGCTTACTTGAGCTAACATAATCTTAGCCAGGTGGAAGTTTAAGCCCCAGAAAATCGCAGCTACAACAAAAAACAGATATGGACGCATTCCTACATCATTATTATTTGATTGTTGCGAAAGTAATTTGCCAAAGGTGAATTTCACAGAATTCAGCTGAATTTCGAGTTTTGAAAGATCTCATCTGGCTCCAGTTTCGCTATTATACTCAGGAAAAAATCGATAATGGAAAAAGGTTAATTATTTTTTTAAAAAAAATTCAAAAAAGAAAAAACTTTTTTCTGGAACGATCGTTCTAATATCTGTAAATCATTTCGGAACGATCGTTCTGTTATTATTAATATCAAAACTCAAAATTATCATGTCGAGATTATCAGGAAAGAAAGCAGTCATTACAGGTGGGAATAGTGGGATTGGATATGCCACAGCTCAGGACTTTATCGCTAATGGAGCAGAAGTAATTATTACAGGCCGGAACGCCGAAAGAGTTCAAAAGGCAGCGACTGAATTAGGCGCTTCCGGGATTGTAGCAGATGCAGCCAATTTAGCAGATACCGATCGCTTAGTTTCACAGGTTAAGGAACAATTTGGGAAAGTAGATATTTTATTCATTAATGCAGGAGTATTTTTCCCAACTCCTGTTGGAAGTGTTGATGAAGCAACTTTTGATACCACTATGGATATCAATTTTAAGGGTGCCGTTTTTACCCTTGAAAAATTCCTACCCATTCTAAACGAAGGAGCTTCTGTAATCAATTTATCTTCTATTAATGCTTATACCGGAATGCCAAATACGGCTATTTATGCCGCCAGTAAAGCAGCCATGAACTCTTACACAAGAACTGCCTCTACAGAATTAGCAGCACGAAAAATAAGAGTTAATGCTGTAAACCCAGGTCCTGTATCAACACCCATATTCGGTAAAACAGGAATGGATCAAGCTACTATCCAAGGATTTGCCGCTGCTATGCAAAATAGAGTACCTCTAAAAGAATTTGGAACACCCGATGCCATTGCTAAACTGGTCACCTTTTTGGCTTCAGAAGATGCCTGGTATATTACTGGAAGTGAGATCAATATCGATGGAGGTATAAACGTAAATTCTATCCTCGCACAATAATTTTTTTAAAATATTTCAGAATGAATGTTCTGATATTCGTAAATTGAGGTCGGGGTTGTGTAAAAACTAAAATTTTATAAAATTTTAGTTTTTACTTTAATGTATAATCTGCACTTAAAAAGGAATAAATATATTTTTAAAAGTCAATTTTTAAAAAAATTGACTTTTCACACAACCCCAGTCTCAATTTTTTTTTATGCCAAGAGTTAAAGCTTTTGATGAAACAGAAACGCTAAAAAAAGCAATGGAGCTTTTTTGGAAAAATGGATACCATGCTACCTCTATTCAGGATCTGGTAAACCATCTTGGTATTAATCGAGCTAGTATATATGATACTTATGGTGGAAAAAAGGAATTATTTGACAAGGCCTTCGCTCTTTATCGGCAAATAAACACCAATAAGACTGCCCAATTTCTGAATAATCAAGACAGTATTAAAAAGGGCTTTCGTCTTCTTTTTGATATGGCCATTGAAGAAACTATTTCTGACATTGATAAGAAGGGATGTTTTGTGGTCAATACTGCTGCTGAATTGATTCCTGGTGATCATGAAATAAAAGATGTTATCAGAGGCAATCACGATGCAATGGAAGAAACCTTTTATGAGTTCTTACTTAAGGGGGAAAAAGAAGGAGAGATTCCTCCCGGAAAAGATTTACACGCTATTGCCACTATGATTTTCACCTTGTTTAATGGCTTAAGAATTATTGCAAAAGTGCAATCTAATCCAGAAAAATTGAAGGCATCCGTGGATGCTGCTCTTAAGTTATTGGACTAAAATACAGCCAGTTTTTACCATCTAAAACCATAAACAGAAATGGGTCATTTTCAGAAAATTTACCAAATGCTCTTTTTCTGGGCAACGCTAATTTTCACCTTTACAAGCTGCTCACAACAGGAGGAAACAGAATTGATAAAGCATCCCAACGTCTTATTCATCTCCCTGGATGATATGAATGATTGGGTGGAACCTCTTGCCGGAAATGAACAAACACTCACTCCTAATCTTAACAAATTTGCTGAGGAAGGAGTAAATTTTTCAAAAAATTACTGCGCCAGCCCGGGATGCAATCCTTCGCGTTCTGCCATGCTGACCGGTTTGCATACTTATAGTTCAGGCATGTATTCAAATTATCAGGAGTGGAGGAAGGTGCCTAAGTTAACTGAGGTGCCTACAATGGGACAGCACTTTAGAAATAATGGCTACTACACAGCCGGTGCAGGCAAAATTTTTCATTACAATCAGGTAGATACCCTGGGATGGGATGACTATTTTCCGAGTATTAACAATCCCATGCCACCTGATGACTTTCCGGCACAGAGGCCTGCCAATATGCCGCGCTTCCAATATATGTATGGCATGTTTGACTGGAGTCCTTTGTCTATCGCGGATGAGGAAACGAGTGATTTCCAAAGTGTGGATTATATTATGCAGCAGTTAGACAAAAATCATGATAAGCCCTTCTTCCTGGCCGCTGGAATTTATCGCCCACATCTTCCATGGAATGTACCCCAAAAATATTTTGACCTATTTCCTTTAGAAAGCATTCAAAGGCCAAAGATTATAGAAAATGATACTACAGATTTAGGAAATGTAGCTAAAGAGCTGATCAAAAGAGGAGGAAATTATCACAAACATGTCATAGAAGCCAATCAATGGGAAAAAGCCATTCAAGGCTATTTGGCATCAATTGCTTATGCAGATGCCATGGTAGGTAGACTCCTGGAAGCACTGGAGCAAAGTCCATATGCTGACAACACCATAGTGGTGATTTGGTCAGATCACGGCTGGCAACTGGGCGAAAAAATGCATTGGAGAAAATTTGCTCTTTGGGAAAATGTGATTAGAACTGTAATGATGATGAAAGTTCCTCCTGGGCTTGAGAGGATGCCAAATGGTTCGGCTAAAGGAGAAGTCACTACAAATCTAACTTCTTTAATAGACATTTATCCCACCTTGGTGGATCTATGTAATTTGCCACCCAGGGATGATTTAGATGGGCTGAGCTTAAAGCCCATTTTGGAAAACCCTCAAGAGCCTATTTCCAGGCCTGTAATCACCACTTATGATTATGGCAGTTATTCCATTCGTTTTGAAAAATGGCATTACATAAAATACATCGATGATTCGGAGGAGTTGTACGATTTGGAAAAAGATCCGGAAGAGTGGCACAATCTGGCATTGACAGATAGTTTATTGGATATAAAAAACAAGTTAGCTACCTATATTCCTCCAAATCCAATAGACTTGCCCGAAGAATCTCTCCTTGAACTGATGGAACATCATGTTCCACCATTTAGATCTAAGGAGTATTTTTTCAGTCAGGAAAGAAAAGAATGGATGAAACGTTTTGAATAAAGCATTTTGGGAATTTTGTTCTCGTTTCAAACACCCTAATCCGAGGTAGGTATCAACTTCCGATTAGGATCATTTTTTGTATAAATACCGTACTCATACCTATTGCCAGGCTTTTGGATTGAATAATACTTTGCTTTGCACCTAAATTGGGCCAAAACAAAATATTATTACAATGAAAAAAATCACCCAGATTTTTCTATTCTTTTTTATTCCGGTATCACTACTTTTTAGCCAGGGTCCATCAGAAATGGTAGATGTAAAATCAAGAACTATCAAAATTGAAGCAGGGCAAAAACTAGATATGCTTACAGCCATTTTAAAACCTGGGGCTGCTGAAAAACGTAATGTTTATTTCTCTAAAGTTTTTCCACTCGCCAATCAACATGGCTTTAAATTGGATATATCTTTCATCCCTATAGGTGTACCAGTAAGAGGTAATTATCAGCCAGATTTCATCAGTTTTATGTCCTGGCCTAGTCATGAGAATCATAAGGCTTTTAAAAAAGAGGTAAAGCAAATGAAAGATTACAGTATGACGGAAGCAAGGCGAGACATCTGGTCCGTTTTCAATCTTACTCATTATAATAATTTAGAAGAGAATCTTGAATTTACCGTTTATGAAGACAAAATTTATGTGTTCACGGCCTATTGGATTGAGGATATGGACCAGTTTATTAAAGCCAAGCAAAGAGGAAAAAAGGTAATGGAACGCTTCAAAGGCAAACTAGTCAGTCTCTTGGGTCAATCTACTTCCCCCGATGGTTATTTTTATCAACCAGATATGGTCTCTGTAACCGAGTGGGACAGTGTAGAAGTGTTCCAGGAATTTTTAAAACATCGAGATAATGAAAATGGGGATGCAGGAAGTATTAATGTGAATCAGTGGATGACGAGGGCGAATTTTGGGAATTGAATTCTCCTTGAAGTAAAATAGAAGTATCATAGAAGTAAAGTAGAAGTATCTCAATACTAACTACTTTACTTCTATGATACTTCTACTATACTTCCACTCTACTTCGCTACAAATTTTTAGTAATTGCTAAATTTGAGTTCTATGGACGAATTGTTTTCCGCATTAACCTATTTCGGTCTTTTCCAGGGCATCTTTCTACTAATCGTTTTGGGATTATCTCCTAAACACAGAAGGCAAATTAATCCCTATCTGTTTGTATTGATTGGAGTATTAATCATTGGCTTGTTAGGACGAACGCTCTACATTTTAGAAGTTTTTGGAAAAGAGCCAAGGTTGCTAAGCATTTCAGAATTTGCCCTTATGTTATTTGGCCCTTCCTTTGCTCTTTTTATCAGATCCTCCATTAATCAGGAAGGGTTTAAGACTAAAGATCTTTGGCATTATATTCCAGCCGTGGCTCATATTTTTTACCTCACTAATTATTTCATTTTGGCCAGTGATGAAGTGATTGGAGGGCGTCTGGAAAGTGGAGAACTCATTCGGATTGTTTTGGTTTTGGGCGTCTTAGGACTGAGTGTTAATCTAGCCTATTGGATTTGGAGTGGACTCTTATTAAATCGTTTTAAAAAAGAAATAAGTAAAGAAGTGAGTTACGCCATTAAGTTCCGCTTTCTTTATTTGTTTTGGGTGGCCATTGGTATTTGCCTTTTAATTTTCTTTTTTATCATCCTTACCACCTATCTGAATTATTCACTATATGAGAGGGTCGTTTATGGTTTGATATGGCTTAACCTAACTGTCATCATTTTATTCTTAGGCTTTTATTCCATAACCAATCCTAATATTTTTCATGCAAAACTGCCCAAATCCACAAAATATGTTCAGTCCAAGCTTAAAATGGAAGAAATTGCCAGACTCAAGATCGAGTTAGATGAATTAATGGCTAGTAAAAAACCCTTTCTTAACCGCAAATTGATGAAAGCGGAATTAGCCGATATGCTGGGCGTAAATAGTCGAGAAATGACCCGATTATTAAATGAAGGCTTTGAAATGAACTTCTTTGAATACACTAATTTTTATCGAATCAAAGAGTTTATTGCTCTGGTAGAATCCGGCAATTATTCCAACCTGACCCTTATGGGAATAGCTGAAAAAGCAGGTTTTAATTCCAAAGGAACTTTCAATAAAGCTTTTAAGGATATTATGGGGAAAACGCCAAGTCAGTATTTTAGATAATGGCTAAATGAGTCTCTTTTTTTCCTTTAAAAAGAGATGAGACAATCAGAGATATATGGAGATAAATTGTCTTTTTGAACTAATAATTGACTTTTGTAAAAAACAATATATCTCTATTTATTATCCATTTATCTCTACATATCTCATGATTAGATAATCAATTTATAAAGTTCCACTTTTCCACTTCACCCATTGCCTCAACGTAGCAATTAATACATCATCCCCCTGATCACCATTGCTCAGCATGATCATTCCGCTTTTAAGATCATAATCAAGCATGAATCCAGATTCCCAACCGGTATTAGAGCCTGCATGGCCTTTAACAGTTACTTTTCCCATGGGATAAACACTATACCCTAGACCATATCTCCCCTTGGTATTATCCACAGGTGTTCGCATTAACTTCATCGTTTCCTCAGAAAGAATGGTATTGCCTTCAAGCGAAGCTTTGGCAAAAATCAGAAGATCTTCCAGGTTGGTGTGTAGTCCTGCAGCAGCCTGAGCGGTAAATCGTTCGAGATAAAATTCCTTGCCTTCTTCATCATAAGGTTTTGCTGATTTTTTCAGGATTTTTTTATGTAAAATGAAGCTGGTTTGGTTCATCTTCAAGGGTTGGAAGATGGTTTGATGCATATATTCAGCAAAAGATTGTTGAGTTACCTCTTCAATCAAAAGCTGAAGTATGGTATACCCTCCTCCGGAGTATTTAAATTCAGTTTGTGGCTCGATGATGATTTCTACCTTTTCATCTGCCCGGACAGGTCCATTATTGCCTTCCAGTGATTCCTCCAAGCTAGGGAGCAAATCCTCCGGTGGAAAACCTGGATACCCATGTACCGAAATGCCTGCAGTATGGCTCAATAAGGCGCGGATGGTCACCTTGCTTTTATCAAATTTGGAATCGGGCAATTTCCATCTACTGAGGTATTTTTCAACGGGAGCATCCAGGTCTACTTTACCCATTTCTACCAATTTCATAATCCCCCAGGCGGTGAATAATTTTGAGATTGATCCGATATTAAACCCTGTTTCGGGGTTTACTTTTATTTGGTTTTTAACATCCGCCCAACCGATTCCTTTTTTGTATACAATGGCTCCATTATCGATAATAGCAATGGCCATTCCTGGGACCTTTTTTTCTTTTAAGCGTTCCTGGATTTTTGATTCTAAAGATTTTATAAATACATCGAAGCTGCTATTCTGAGCACCCGCATACACGGTTAGGCTAAGTAAAAGCCAGGTTAATAATAATTTCATATCCTAAATTTTTGTTTGAATTTTGGGCAAACCTATAGGCCTTTTGCTAAGCTTGCATCTTTTTGTGATGAAGTCATTACTTATGAGTTCACATCATGAATCATCCAGGTTAAATAGTGTTTGGTCACATAAAAAGGAAACTTTGGCCTTCATTCTATAGGGTTTGTCAACTTTATTGCTTGCCTCTTTACCAATCCTTAATTTTGAGGATATGAAATCATTTTTAATCAGACATTTTCGAACCATCATTGCTTGCTTGCTTATCGTAGTGGCCATTTTCGGAATGGGAAAATTTAAGCAAGCCTGGGAAATGACGAGATCCAGGGAAATGGAGATCTATTTTTGGTGTTTTGATATCTTATTCTGGAGCGCTTTGGGTTATTTGATTATTTCCTGGTTGCTTAGGCAGTGGAGGCTCTTGCAACAATTAAAAAATGAACGCACAGATGCCATGCTGGCCATGCTCAAAAGTAAAATCGATCCTCATTTTTTCTTCAATACTCTCAATAATTTGTATGGGCTAGCCGTCGAAAAATCTGATAAAACCCCTGAAGTAATCCTCAAGCTTTCTGAGATCATGCATTATACCATTTATGAAGGAGAAAGAGATCGAGTAAGCTTAAGAGAAGAGATTTCTTATCTTAAAAAATACATCCAGATCCATAAAATCAGATATAAAAAGGAAGTTAGCATTCATTTTGAGGAAGAATTGGATAGGGAGGATTATGTAATTGCCCCATTGCTTTTAGTTATTTTGTTGGAAAACGCCTTTAAACATGGAGTGGAAAGCCTTACAAAAGGTGCGTTCATTAGAATAGAGATTAGGGCTAAAAATCAAAAATTGAATTTCATGATAGAAAATAATTTTGATAAAACTGGATCAAGGCGAGGAGGAAAAGGATTAAACAATCTGGAAAAGCGTTTGGAGTTGATCTACCCCAAAAGACATAAACTAAGGATAGAAAAAGATGACTACATTTTCAAAGCTCAGTTGGAAATTCAAATGATATGATAAAGTACGCCATTGTAGATGACGAACCCATCGCCCACCGAATCATCGAAGGATATGCTAAAGATTTGCTTCAACTAGAAAAAGCAGGCAATTGTTATGATGCATTTGAGGCCATCACCTTATTGCAAAAAGAAAAAGTCGATCTTTTATTTCTGGATATCAACATGCCAAGGTTTTCTGGCTTTGATTTTTTAAAATCCATACCACAGCCTCCCAAGGTTATTGTGACTTCCGCCTACAAGGAATATGCTTTGGAAGGCTATGAATTGGATGTTTGTGATTATCTATTAAAGCCTTTTTCTTTTGAACGTTTCATAAAAGCAGTGAATAAAGTATCCATTGAAGCCAAAGCTCCTGAACAGGCCCCCTCGCTTCCCAATCAAGCTCGACAAATATTTATTAAAGGAGACAAAAAGCTGCATCAGATTTACTTTCATGAAATTATTTACGTCGAAGCCTTTGGAAATTACTGTAAAGTCATCCTGGATGATGAGGTGATCGTCACGCTCCAGAAAATTTCTGATTTTGAAAAAAAATTGCCCGCTGATTTTATCAGGGTTCATAAGTCTTTTATCATTTCAAAAGAAAAGATACGCCGGATTGAAGGCAACCGAATTTATTTTAAAGATCATCAGGTGCCCATTGGGCAGACCTATCGGAGTGTGGTGAAAAAATTATATGTCGTTTAAAATGAGACATGACATGTCTAGACATGTCATGTTAGCCTATAGCAACTAGACTCCTGATAACTAGCTATTTGTGCAATTTTTCGAAAAAGTCATGTCTGTTTTTAAAGGACATGTCATGTCTAAATATGACATATCTTAATCAAAGTTGATAAATTATATACCCTTAATCATGGAACAAAGAGACCTCCTCAAAGACCAAATCGAACAATTGGGAAGAGTACTAGGACAATTGATTGCCAATTTCCTGGGGCTTAAATCAAATGGAAACATAGATTTTGCCATAGAAAAAACCAATGAACAGCTAAAATCAGAGCTTGATATAGACATAGAACTTTTACTGGGCTTCAACTCCAAGGAATTAGAAGAATACGTCAAATCCAAAAAATTAATAGATCAGTATTTGGATGACCTGGCAGGCTATTTTTTTGAAATTGGGAAGTCAAAGAACTTAAGTACAGAGAAAGGAAGCCGAATACAATGGTTGGAAAAAGCACAAGAACTATTGAGTTTAGCGGAAAAAAATTCCACCACCTTAACTTTTAAGAGAATTAATTTAAAAAAGGATATTGGAGCCGAGCTAGGCAATAGACATTCTGATTAGATCGAGCCTATCATTTTGTCCAAATGGACGCAGCCAACCATCTCTAAAGAAAAAAAATCTACGCAGTAAATCTTTCCTATTTATTATTGTGAATTGGCAAAAAAGTAGAATGTAGAAAGTAGAAGGATTATTTGTCTTTCTACTTTCTACCATATTCTTTTTACTAAAAAAAATAGGTATGAAAAAATTAATTCCTGCCTCTCTAATAATCCTTTTATTTTCCTGTAATACCCCCAATCCCGAAGCCCAAATTATCCAATTAACCAATCTCGAAGGCGAAGAAGATCAACTCACTTTTTCTCCAAAAGGAGATCAAATAGCTTTCACCTATGCCTTGGGAGGTAATAGAGATATTTATATTCAAACTATTGATGAAAAGGAAGAATTATTAAAAGTAGCTGGTTCTAAGGATCAAGAACATAGTCCTGCCTGGTCACCGGATGGAGAAAAACTAGTTTACACCGTTGAAAATAATGCCAAAACCTTAATTCGAATTCATAATCTTTCTAATAATGAGCTAAAAAATATTGAACTAGATTCAGGAAGAGCTTTCAAAGCCAACTGGTCTCCCAATGGTCAGCAAATCGTTTTCGCTGGCCATGATGGGCGATCAGAGGATATCTATCTCTATCATCTGGAAACCGAGGCCATTCAAAAATTAACCGATGAACCTGGTCGAGAAGCACATTTCGGCTTTTCTCCGGATGGTCGTTACATTGGTTATAACAAAAGAGGCGGCCCCGAAGAAGATTTATTTGCTATTTCCGTTGATGGAAAAGAAAAAATCAATATTACCCAACATGCAGATTATGAATGGTATCCGCACTGGTCTCCCCAGGGAGATGGCGTGCTTTTTTATTCCACCTGGGGAGATGCCATGACGGAAGTTTGGATCGCCAGTTTTCCAACACATGGCCTTAAACAGGTGTCCAATCACATTGTGGAAGATTTTGGTTCTGTTTTTTCGCCCGATGGTAAGGAAGTTGTATTCATCTCTAAGCGGGATGGTATGAACGACTTATTTATCTACCATTTGGAAAAAGACATTACTAGAAAGCTGGGCATTTCCGAAAAATTAAAAAGAGGCTGGCCTAAATGGTCTCCTGCTGGTCAAGCACTGGCCTATTCTGCTAATGTAGAAGAACCTTTTTTGTATGAAGTAAACATTGAATCCCGACAAACGCAACGAATCACTAATCTTCATCAAGCTGAGGAATTTCCAACGGTAGATCCTAAAGGAAAATACCTGGCTTTCGTGACCAATGGCAATGGTAGTGAATCCAATATCATGCTCTTTGATCTGGAAACAAAAAAGACTACACCCTTTTTAAATAATTACCAACTGCAAACCCGACCTCAATTTTCCAAAACTAGTGGCACATTGGGCATGGTTCAAGGTCCTGGTGGCTCCGTAGCTACCAACAATATATTTACTGCCACTTTGGATGAAAAAGATTCTCTTTATTTAACGGATTCTGGCGGCATTCGCCATTTTGTATGGACTCCCGATGATCAGGAAGTAATCTACGGCTATGATAGCAGTGCCAATTATTCTTTTGACATTTGGAAAAAAAATCTGTCTACAGGAAAAATCCAGCCATTGGTCCAAACCACTGGTAGTGAAATTCCCACCAGCGTCTCGCCGGATGGTACCCACTTTTTGTTTCAGAGCAATATTAGTGGTCAAAATAAAGTTTATCAGCTGCCTTTTTCAGGAACTGTGCGAAATATAGAAAGTTATGAATTAACGGATGGTTGGGATGCTACCTATTCCCCAGATGGAGAGCATATTGTTTTCATTTCCAATAAAAATGAGGAAAACACAACTGATATCTTCATAATGGACAAAAACGCTCAAAACAAGCAAAGGTTAACCAATGATCACTTTGAAGAAACCCATCCGCAATGGTCAGCTGATGGCAAGCGTATTATTTTTAGTGCTCAAAAAGGGAGTAAGGATATTTATTTGTATACTTTTAAATAGTTATTATTAATCAGTCTGAAGACTGATTTCCAGACACCCTAAAGGGCATAGGCCAACTAGCTTATTTAAACTCCCCCTCAACAAATCCAGCAAAAGCCTCCATTGTACTAAATTCCATATCCGCCTTCACAGGTTTAGTAGGTTGAGGGGTCGCTCCAAAACCAGGATTATTAGCCCTTCTATTAATCCAAACCGTACTTAAACCTATTTCACTTGCTGGTTCAATGTCATGATACAAACTTTGGGCTACATGAAGTATCTCATTTTTCTGAATGCCCTGCTCTCCCAAATGGGTGATCAGATATTCAAAGTTTCTGAGATTAGGTTTGTAGGAACCAATTTTTTCAGCAGTAAGAATTCTGAAAAACTCAGTATTGAGCTGTTTATTATTAGTAGCCTGGAAAGATTCTTCATCTATATTGGAAATAATGATGAGTTTAAAATGATCGTTTAAAATCTTTAATGCGGCTCTGGTATCTTCGAAGGCTGGCCAATCTCCTACTGATTTTCCCAAATGGTTGCGAATATCTTCTCCTGCTTCAATATTCAACTCTTGGCCAATGCGGACAGCCACTTCTTCTAAAACTTGGGTATATTTCCATTTTGGATTCTCTATTTGAACGCTGGTTTCGTACCTGGCAAAAACCTGCAGGATTTCTTCATCTGAAAGGTCGATTTGATTGGATTGAATCCAAGGCCTTAGAGCAGTTACAATTCCTTTTTCCCAATCTACCAAGGTGCCATAACAATCGAAGCTAAGGGCTTTAAATTGAGTGATATTCATGTTGGTTTATTTTGATTTGATGAGTAGGATAAATTCACAATCTGTATTGCTGGGATTACTGTATTCGGTTTTCATGGCTTCATAGGTAATCGAATCTCCCTTTTCCAGTATATATTCTTTGTCATTGAGTTTGCAGGAAAGTGTTCCGTTGATTACCGTAATATGTTCAGTGACCCCATCTTTGTTTTGTGGAAGTTCAGCTGTACTCTGTTGTGCGGGTATGGTAAACCATAACAATTCCAGGCCCTGGGAAAGGAGGGCATTAGATAAGATACCTCTTTCGATGCCAGAGTCTTGGTCTAGAAGTTTGTTTTTTTGCTCCGCTCTAACAATATGAATAGGGGCCTCCACAGAACCGGTAATCAAATCAGATAGGGTACAATTCAAAGCCAGGGCCATTTGATAAGCCTTTTTGACAGATGGCATTTTTAAGCCTCTTTCTACTTCAGAGATCATGGTGGTGCTTAGGTTGGACTTTTCGGCTAGTTGTGCCAGGGTCATGTTGAGCATTTGCCTGCGGTTTCGTATGTTTCTGCCTATATCAAATTCCTCCATAGCGTAAAATTATGTTTATTATTTCAGTTTTTCAATAAAAATTTCTCTATAGCGAAAAAAAATTTAATTAAAAATCAATCGATATTAGTATCTAATAGTGGGGCTGATCAACAAATTTTGACAAGGAATGAGTAACTTGAAGAGATTTAATAATTAAATACCATCGTATAACGTCAAATATTAGTTAACTAAAATAAATTAGAAAACAACCAAACCATGAGTGAACAAATAATAACATTTATAGTCGGTTCTTTATCAGCAATGATATCAGCAATTCTAACTTATTTTGTCGGAATTAGAACTAATAAAAAAACTTCACATCATGAAATAATTACAGAGCAAAAATACCACTACTTCTTACCATTCAAATACCAGGCTCAAGAGTTGTTAAATCGAGTAAAACATATTGAAAGACGACTCTCAGAAAATCAAGAAGCAATGAAATCTCATTTTCAGATTTCATTAGATAAGATGGAATTAGAATGGTATTTTAAAGATTGGACTGACTTTAAAAATTTAGAATCAGGAGGATATTTCATTACATCCACTATGTATATGAATTGTTTACTCTACAATAGGATGAAAGTAATGCAAGATAAATTTCCATATATCATTACCCAATTGAATGAAAGTTTGGAAAAACAATCAATGAAAAATGATAAAGAAATTAAATATTATATTTCTGAAATAGAAAAAGACACATCAATACAGTCAAGTGATGATTATAAAAACTGGTTGAAGTATGAAGGAGAATTAAATTTGACCAAAATTGTTTCTGCGATTAGAATAGCGACAATCATGAGAGGGGGAGAAGGTATTCCTTTTGGACTTCATTATTCATTTGGAGATTTTGTAAATAAAACTGCAGACGTATTAAATTTCGAAGAATTTTGCTTGCAATTAGCAGACGAAAAAAAAAGAATTAAATTTTATCCATTGATAAATTTTTGGACTACACTTGTTGACCCGCAAGGAAATGTGAATGTTCCAAAGTTGAATAAATTAAGAAGTTTAATTCTTGCACTCAAATTGGTAAACTTAATTGAATTAAAATAAAAAAGTATTCCAAAGTAGGGTAACCCTAGCTTAAACGGTTTTAAGATGAAAATGAACATCATCATGACCAAAGAGTTTTTCATCTTAACAATAAGCTGCTGTTTCATTTTCTCCTCCTGCAATAAGGAGGAGTATATTGTAAATCCAATTGACAAAACGCCCAGTACCTCCATCAATAAAATAATGCCTTTGGGTGCATCCAAAGTAAAAGGAGCTCGTCCTAATTTTGAAAGTTATCTATATAATCTTTGGAAAAAGCTAGTAGATGGAGCCTGGGACTTTGATTTTATCGGCACTATGACTGATCCTGCCTCTTATCCTGAGCCCTCGGGCTTAGTAATCTTGTGAATCCAAATTTTATTTTTAAGTAACAAGGTCGACCGAAACTATTTTTTCAAATAAAGTGTAGATAAGGAAGCGAAAAAGCTAGGTAGAATAAATGAAGTAGACTCCTATGGAAAAGCTAATCAAAAATATTCTCAAAGAAGAATTAGGAGAAAACCTCCATTCCATCATCCCAATTAACGGTTTTGGAACGATCAACAAGGTTTTTGAAATCAAAAATGATAAATCTGAATACATCATTCGGCTCAATAATGATCCAAGTGCGGCACTAGAATATCAAAAAGAAGCCTGGTGTATGGAACAAACCGCCAGTTTAGGTATCCCATCACCAAAAGTAATTCGAATGGGTAGAAGGGAGCAGTATTCCTATATGATACAAAATAAACTAAATGGTATCAGCGGTATGCTCTGTAAGGCTAAAGAAAAAGAACTTATTTGGAAAAATTTGGGCCAGTATGCAGCAAAATATCATCAGATACAACAGATCGAGGTAAAAGAAGTGGTAGAGGCAGAATTCCACGAAAACTGGAAATCCAGGCTTTTGTATAATATTAAAGAGCTAAACGAAAATGATTCTCTCCTCAAAAAAAAGATCCTGACACGGAAGGAACAACATAAGGCTAAAGAAATGCTATCCACTTTATCAGCAATAACATTTGAAACGGGATTGGTTCACGGCGACTTAGGTCCAAGAAATGTTATTTGGTTAGATGGACTAGTCCAATTAATAGACTGGGGATCGGCTGAAATAAATGTTGTTCCGCATAATGAAATAGGCATTGTTCTAATGTCAAAAGAAGCTACTCAAAAAGAATTTAATTGCTTTTTGGAGGGTCTAGGAATCGCTCCTACAGATTATCAGCAAATAGAACAGGAAGTAAAGCTACTCAATTTATTACACCGCCTTGATAAATACAGATGGGCAGAAGGCCATGAGGTGGAAAATATAAATGATTTCGAAACTTCGGTAAAAGCTACTTTTGATCGGTTGCCTTAGGTCTGGATGATAATATTCACGCATTTGGGCTTAAGAGATATCCTTAAGTTTTTCCGGCAATAATTGTGGTTAAGGTACCCAAATGAGATTAAGGAATACCAAATTTTTTGGACATTTGCTAAGTAATTTAGTCTTGAAAATAAAATCTGAAATAATTCTATTGTGGAAACATTGCTAAAATGCTTAACAGAACTAGAAAAATTGAAAACGGTAGAAAGAGGCCTTAATGTGGGGAATCGAAAAGAAAGCTCCGCAGAACATACCTGGAGCTGTATGTTAATAGCAGATATTGTCATTGACTTTATTGATGAGCCTTTGGATAGAGGGAAGGTTCTGGAGTTGCTGCTATATCATGATGTAGTAGAGGTATACGCAGGGGATGCAAAATTTAATAATCCAGATGAAATGCGTTTGAAAGTACAAAAAGAAGAAGCTGCCATGGAGAAAATTTTAGCATTACTTCCCAACCCAAATAGATACAAATCCATCATTACCAATTATGAGAAAAGAACTTCCAAAGAAGCTCAGTTTGCAAAAGCAATTGATTGTATTGACTCTTGTGTCCGGAATTTAAATGACCCTGGTAAAAGTACTGAAGATGGTTTTACTGAAGACTTAATTAGAAAGAAATACACTCCTTATGTTTCAAAATTTAAATTTACTTTAGACCTTTTTGAATTTTTAATGGTTCAATTGAAAGCACAGAATAAATTATAAGTGTAAGCTCAACATTTTAAAAACGTCGATATCCTTAGCACAAATCATTCAAAAGCCTTCAAAATGAACCATACATTAAATACGCTACATAAAAGTATTGAAGCTGCAAGATCATCTTTTATTCATTCTGCCTCAGGTTTGACAAGCTTGCAAGCCAAGTTTAAACCTTCTGAACAAGAGTGGTCCATCTTAGAAATAACAGAGCACATTGTTTGGGCAGAACAAATTGGCATTTGTGGTATGTTCAAAGCAATTGAAGGAGTCCTGGAAACTAAGCCTATCTGGGAAGGCAACTCACCCAATGAAGGCCTTTCAATAGAGCAAATCGTTGAAAAAACCTGGCAACCGAAAGAAAAAGTCCCTAAAGTTGCAGAGCCTAAGTGGGGAGGTACCCTGGATTTTTGGATAACTGGCCTAAAAAATAATACCTCCCTTCTAAATGAATTAATCATCAAAGCCAATTCTATTGACCTTTCAAAAGCCATCTACCCTCATCCTATCTCCGGCCCGATGAATGTCATCCAAAGATTGGAGTTTTTAAGATTCCACCTGGAAAGACATGAAGGGCAAATCAAAAGGGTTAAGTCTAGTACTTATTTTCCTGGATAAAATTTCAATATGAATTAGATGAAAACAGTTGAGACCAGTGAAAATCCGTGTCATAAAAATGGATTAATCTAAAAAAAAATTTACCCTTTAAGTGTTATTTACTTCCCAACTAGATACATTTTTGGATAAAATTTTAAAAAGGGCTTGACAAAAAGGAAGCGTTACTCTATATTTGTAGAGCATAATTTACAAACATAGAGAGATGAGCTTAACCAAAGCAGAAGAAAATCTAATGAAGCACCTTTGGAAATTGGAGAAATCCTTTTTCAAAGATCTGAAGGATCAATATCCGGACCCCAAACCAGCTACCACTACTATCAACACCTTATTAAAAAGACTAATTGACAAAGGTTATGTCAATTATAAATTATTTGGAAATAGCAGAGAGTATTATCCTCTCATCAGCAAGAATGAATACTTCTCTAAGCATATGAGTGGCCTCATCAAAAACTATTTCAACAATTCTATTGAACAATTTGGTTCCTTCTTCACTAATGAGGTAGACATTTCGGATAAGGACTTAAAGAAACTGAAAGATATTGTCGACAAAAAATTAAAAGATAAATCAGATGATTGAATATTTGATTGAATCGACCGTATGTCTGGCTCTCTTTTACATCGTTTTTACGTTGTTATTGAAGAGTTCGACTAATTATAAAATCAACCGAGCCGTATTATTGTTTTCGGTTCTTTTCTCCCTAATTGTCCCCTTATTGGACATTTCAACATCTGCCCTTCCAATACCGGAACTAGAATCAGGTGAGCAAATTCTTCAGGCATTATCTGTTCCTAATTATTTACCTGAAGCAAATTTGGAAGCTGGTGAAACGTCTAGCACAGCTATCAGTTTTTCCAGCATTCTTCTTCTAATTTATGCCTTTGTAGTCCTCATTCTCTTTGTCAGATTTGCCTGGCATTTGATGGTACTCTTAATGACTAAATATCTTTCGGAAAAATCAGCCTATCAAGGACATCAATTGGTATTGCTACATAAAAATGTGAGTCCTTTTACCTTTTTCAACTCCATTTTTATCAATAAAACTCAATATCAAAGTGGGATGATAGAGGAGGAGCTGCTAGTCCATGAAATTGCCCATAAAAAGCAAAAACATTCCATCGATGTCCTAACAATGGAATTACTACAAGTTTTTTATTGGTTCAACCCCTTTATTTTCCTATTCAAACGACTTATCAAAGTCAATCACGAATTCCTGGCTGACGATTTTGTTTTAAGATCTGGTACTTCCTTTAAAGATTATACCGATAAACTGCTTCACCATAGCTTCCCCCAAAAGATGTCAGGATTTTCTAGCGGATTTAACCATTTATCATTAATAAAACAAAGACTTATGATGCTATCAAAATTTCAAGAAAAGAAGCCAGGGGCTTATCGGTTTCTATTATTGATCCCAGTGGTTATTTTATTGTTCACTACCACTGCCTTTAAGAGTACTAATTTTTTAGAAGTTGGCTATGACCAGGTCGAAAACAATTTAGACATCCCTGGAATTATTTATGCGACTTCTATCACCTGGTCTAGTCAAAATAATGAAATACTACTAAGAGGTCGTAATGTCAAAATAAAACATGGCGACAATAATTTCCATTTAAATGGTACTGGATCCTATTTAGGACAGGTAAATTACTTCGTATTCAATGGCAAGCCAGCTACTAAAGATTCTCCTATTAATATTGAAGGAAAGAAATGTGAAGTAGTCAAATTAAGCATAGAAAAAGCCAGGAGAAAGTATGGTGCCAAAGGTAGGCTGGGGGCTGTTGAAATAAAGGTACTGGAATAAAATTGAATCTGATTTTAATCCTCCAAAGCATTTACTAACATTTAAATGATTTTCCAGCTTCCAAAAAGAGAATAAATGATTTTCAATCTCTTGGGAGGTGATCAAAATTGCTCCACTCTAATAGTTTTCTAGTTCGGTTCCATTAAACTGGATTTTCCCACAATTTTGTACTGTATTTTTTTATCGAAAAGAATACAGACGGGGCATCTTTTGCACATAATCAACCCATTATCAGATAATTAACGAACAGGAATAGAGTTAATTTTAGTCACTTTTCGGCTGCCAAAACCTCGAGACTTTGGCAGTCGAAAAGCTGGAAAATGCATATCTCTTGACTAAATCTATCAAAAAGAATAAAACAAAATAATGAAATACATTCCCTTATTCGTTCTATTACTTACCTTCATCGGATGTACCCAACCAACAGTACCAGAAAATAAAATCATGGACCCCACTTCAGCAATCTTCCAGGAATTCGAAGAACGGCTCCAAAAAGACATCAGAGATGATGGCCTCAATGGAAGTATTTCAGTAGCCGTAGTGAAAAAAGATCAAGTCCTTTGGTCAAAAGCCTTCGGAGTTGCTGATATTGAAAATAATACATCAGCTGGCACCAATACCATTTACCGCACAGCCTCTATCTCCAAACCTTTTACAGCCTTTTTAATGATGCAATTGTATCAGAAAGGCATCATTGATCTGGATGATCCGATCGAAAAATATTTTCCAGAAATTAAAAATCTTCGGGCTTATTCTGATGAAACTAAAATTACTTTCCGTCAGGTGGCCACCCATCTCTCAGGCTTACAGCGAGAACCTGATTTACCAAATGCTGATCAGGGTCCCATTAATGAATGGGAAAATAAGATCCTGGAATCCATTCCAACCTCTGGTTTCCGATACAAACCAGGAACTCGGCATTATTACTCAAATATTGGATATGCCACGCTGGGTCTTTCACTAGGACGTGCTGCCAATAAATCCTTTATGGAATTAATTGAAACAGAGATATTCCAACCACTAGGCATGAACAGTAGCTTTTTTATAGTACCTGATCAGGAGTTTTCAAGAGTGGCCAAAGGTATTGAAGGAGGCCCTCGTGGAGCAATAAATTATGAAAGACCAAGATTAGGACATGCAGGCCGTGGTTTTAAAGTACCTAATGGAGGCATCTACTCTACCCCTAATGATTTAGCCAAATTTATGATGTGCAATTTAGGCTACATGGATCTGCTCTCCAAAGAGAATATTCAACTAATGCAGACCCCCACTGAACCTATCAGAGAATGGCGAAATAACGGCCTCGGATTTTTTCTATATAAAGATGACAAACTAAACCTAGTTGAGCATAATGGCTCCATATCTGGCTATACCGCTAATTTTGTCTTCGATAGAGATTCCCAATACGGCGTAATCATCATGAGAAATTATAATTGGGGCAGCACTAATTTAGAATTGCAATCCACCATTTTAATTCGGAAATTGAATGAATTGGAGAAAAAATAAGAATAGCCTAACATGGACTTAAGAGAAAAAATAATCTTTACTATAATTTTTCTAATAGCAGGATTCATAGTACCTAAAATGAGCAATTGGAGTAATGATCTTTTAAAAAGCAGATTACAACAAAGTAATCCCGATTTAGTGAAAAATCAATACTGGTTTTTCTCAGATACAAAGAAGCAAATTATAAATGTGGTATTCAAAATTATGGTTGTGATAGCGATAGTTTTGATGTGGACTTCGAACAATTCATTTATTGACTGAAAAATTAGTCAAAAAGAGCATTTTGCCATAACTCTGTCGCTGTTCTACTGTTCGACTCTAATTTAAGAACAAATATCCAAGCCATGGAATGGCGATACAATTAAGCCGATGGCAAAAAAATCGTATATTTTCAAAGCTAAAGAGTAGTGACATATGGAGCCCAAAATTATGGGAAAGTCAATAATCATTTCCCATATGTTTATTTGTCAATATATTAAGTCCACACATAAATGTTCAAAAACTTCAGCCAATCCACCTTCCAACTCAACAACCTACACATCAACTACATATCCGGAGGCAGTGGTTACCCCCTTCTATTACTCCATGGCTATCCTCAGACTCATGTCATGTGGCACAAAATCGCAGACCAACTAAGCGAGCACTTTACTGTAATAGCATCGGATCTCAGAGGTTATGGAGATAGTGAGAAGCCAGCTAGTAATGAACGACATGAACCCTATTCCAAACGAAGCATGGCCCAGGATCAGGTTAATTTGATGAAAAGTCTTGGTCATGAGGAGTTTTATCTGGCAGGGCATGATCGAGGAGGACGTGTGGGCCATAGATTGGCTTTAGATCATCCAAATGCGGTGAAAAAATTAGTGGTTATGGACATTGCACCTACCTATACCATGTACACCGCTACTGATATGGAGTTTGCCAAAGCCTATTACCACTGGTTTTTTCTCATTCAACCTTATGATATTCCAGAGCGGATGATCAGTAGTGATCGTCAGTATTTTTTAGAGAAAAAATTTGGACAATGGGGAAGAGATAGCGGTGCTTTCACTAAAGAAGCTTTTAATGAATATCTTAGATGCCTGACCGATGAAACCATTCATGCCAGTTGCGAAGATTATCGGGCTTCTGCTTCTATCGATCTCGAACATGATCAAATCGATATCGACCAGGGTAATAAAATACAATGTCCGATGCTTTGCCTTTGGGGAGAAAAAGGGTTTGTGGGCAGAAAATACGATGTGGTAGCCGAATGGTCTAAATGGGCCAAAGAAGTTGAAGGATATGGATTACCTTGTGGTCATTATTTACCGGAAGAAGCCCCTGAAGAAACCCTGGCAGCGGTATTAAAATTTCTAAAAAACAACTAAATCGATGAACACCTACCAAATTGCAACCATTCCTGGTGATGGGATTGGAAAAGAAGTCGTTCCGGAATCTATAAAAGTTTTGGAGGCATTGGGTCAACAATGTGGCATCCAGTTTAATTTCAAATACTACGACTATTCCTGTGAGTACTATAAAAATCATGGCAAAATGATGCCAGAAGATGGCTTGGATAGACTGCGGGATAGCGATGGTATTTTTCTGGGAGCGGTGGGCTATCCTGGTGTTCCGGATCATGTCTCTTTATGGGGTTTACTAATTCCGATTAGAAGAACCTTTCAGCAGTATATCAATCTGCGTCCGGTCCGTTTATTGGAAGGAATCACCTCTCCTTTACGAGATCCAGGTAAGATTGATTTTTACATTGTTAGAGAAAATAATGAGGGAGAGTATTCTTCTATAGGAGGTAAGCTTTATGAAGGAACCCCACAGGAATTAGTAGTCCAAGAAAGTGTTTTCACCAAAAATGGTGTGGACAGAGTCATGAAATTCGCTTTCGAACTGGCCGCCAAAAGAAGAAATAAGCTGACCAGTGCTACCAAATCGAATGGCATCATCCATACTATGCCTTACTGGGATCAGCGGTTTAAAGAAATTGGAAAGGAATATCCTCAGGTAGCATTGGAACAATTTCATATCGACATCTTATGCGCTCATTTTGTTCAGCATCCGGATTGGTTTGATGTGGTGGTTGCCAGCAATTTATTTGGAGACATTTTATCAGATCTAGGTCCTGCAGTAGTAGGCGGAATGGGTATTGCCGCAGGTGCTAATTTAAATCCCGAAAAAGAATTCCCCAGCATGTTCGAGCCGGTACACGGAAGTGCGCCTGACATCGCTGGCAAGAATATAGCCAACCCCATCGCTTGCTTCTGGACTGCTCAAATGATGCTTGAACACTTTGGGGAAAATGAAGCAGCCAAGCTATTGATGTCGGCTATTGAAAACACTATAAAAGAAGGTAAAGTGCTCACCAGAGACTTGGGAGGGAAGGCCTCTACTCAGGAAATGACTTCGAGTGTAATTGAAAAAATATTGTAGTTGATTTTTAGGAACGGATTGTAAATAGTCTTGGTTAATTAAATATCAAATAACACTCCAAGTGAAATCCGAACTCCAATTATTAATCGAAGCCTATCAAAAAGAACACGATTATCTCGAAAACGAGATGAACACCTGCACAAAAGACTGGGATTTTGAAGGAGCCGAAGCTTTTCGAAAATCATTGGTTCATACCAAACGACGATTAAGGGTATTAAAAAATTTGGATAACCCTCATTTTGATGAAATCAATTATCTCAAATGGAGGATCAGTTATATTTCTCAATTAGAAGTGGAGGAAAAAAGATCAAGATTTAGTGTAGAAAGGATGAAAGCAGAAATTCCTGATCTTGAAAGAGCTATAATGGAAATGGAAGCTACAAAACCTGGCCCTAAAATTGATAGTGACGAAATCATCTTATCATTCGAAAAAATGCTTTCCGGTGAAATTTCAAGTTTTGAAGTGGAAATCAACAAACTCGAACTTAGCATTATTATAAGCAAAGTGGAGGAAACTTTGAAGATTAACATTGAATCCCAAAAAGGAAAGGCTATCTACCAGAATACTATAATTTTTGGAAGACATGATTTAAAAAGAATAGGATTTCAATTTGATGAATCAAGTGGTTTATTGGAAATAGAGAATTTCGATTCCTCAAAAATTCTAAATACTCTAGAAACATTATCCCAAATATTCTTTGATGTTTTTGGGCTTTATGGAGTAATTGGAGCTAAAATTAAGTATTGAATTTTACTATTGATAAAAAGTTCAACCACGGGTGAGGGGCGATTAAATATCCAAATACCTATTAGAATGAAAAACTATAATTTTTTACTCTTTCTTTTATGCTTCCTTATTTTTGAATGTAATAATGGAAAACTTGTTTCTCCTGAGAGTTGTCAGGAATTCAAAAATGGAATCTTTGAAAGTTTTTCAGATACGCTTAGAATTATTAGTCAGAGAAAGGGAAAGGTCCAAGTCGAAAGAACCGCTTTGGGAAATTCAAAATACGAAGTAACATGGAAATCCGATTGTGAATACGAATTAAAATTGTTACAAACGGAAATGGAAATTGCAAAAAATAATATTGGACGAATATATAAAGTAAAAATTACTGGAACCTCAAAAAATCAATACTCTTACGAATGTAGTGTTGATGGATTTGATTTTGTTGATATTGGAACTCTAAAAAGAATAGAAAACTAAAAAATTGGAAAATAACTGGTTTTGCTAATGGAAAAATTAATTGTTTTTCGTAAAGGAGTGAAAATAGGTGAAATACATGCCCCTAAGTTTATATTAGCACTACTCACACCCCGCTAGGAGTGCAAAATTGGTAACCCGTATAAATCAAAGCCACCCGTGCCGTCAGGCCTGTCTACCGCAGGTAGATACGGCACAAAAAACCTCTAAACCATGTCCAACAACACAATCCGTACCCTTCGAGAACAACTAGGCTATACCCAATCCGATCTGGCAGAACAAACCAATCTATCCATACGAACCATCCAAAGGGTAGAATCTGGCCAAACCGTTCCCAAAGGGCACACGCTTAATGTATTAGTCGAGGCTTTGGGGGTTGATAAAATGGAATTACAAAAGCCCATCAAATTGGAATCTAGAGACTCCGAGGAAGACACAAAACTAAAATTACTCAACCTATCTGCACTTTGTTTCATTGGAATACCATTCGGAAATATTCTTGTACCCTTTATAATTTGGGAAAAATATAAGAAATACTCCAAAGTAAATCAGATAGGAAGGGAGATCCTTAATTTTCAAATAACCTGGACTTTAGGTACCGTTCTCATGCTAATCATTAGTCCATTTTTACAGGATTTCATTCCCTGGAATTTCTCTTTAATGCTAGTGCTTAGCCTGTTGGCCGTATTTATCAACATCTATTTTATCATTCATACTGCCCAGTCATTGAACCGCCGGAATTACGATTTACTTCCTCTCAAAATCCAGTTTTTATAAAATTGTCACTTTATTGACGGCAAGCTGTCGTGTTCATAAAAAGGATTTGATCTCATCTTTGACCAAACAAATCATTAAATATGAGCACCTTAAAAATAATTGGCTTCAGCCTGCTTGGATTGATAATTGTAATCGCTATCGGAGGATATCTTTTTTTTAAGAAAGCCTTCACCCCTGAACCCAACTATCTGGAAATGACCGAATCCAGCAATTTTGTTTCCATCCGTTGGGTAAAATCAAAACAAAGCGATATCGCAGGCCTACTTCTTCCCATTAAAATTGAAGGCATTCCTCATACTTTCTATATGCAATTTGACACGGGAGCCCCCAGTACCTTATTATACAAAAAGACGATGAGGGCTATCCACAAAAAATATCCGGAATATGTAAGTAAAATAGATAGTACTTCCACCACTATTAAGCAAACCATTCAACTTGGCGATATGGAGGTTCATTCTGATCAGTTCACCTTGTACGAACGCAGTGAAAGAGATATTGACTGGACAAAAGATACCATGATTCGAATTGGCACTTTGGGAGCAGATGTCATAGATAAAAAATTAACCATTCTTGATTTCAAAAAACAACAATGCTATTTCGGTGAAAAACTTCCCTCTATCTGTCAAGGTGTCGAATTCCATGATTTAAAATTCAAACTGCGAAAAGTATTAATTCCTGCTGAAGTAGCTGGCAAAAAACGAAAACTTCTTCACGATACCGGCACCAGTGGTTTTGAGTTTATTACCAATGAAAAAACCTGGAAAAAGCTTTCCAAAAAAGGAGCAGAACCTGAAGAAGCCTTTAAAGTAAGATCATGGAAACGGCAACTTACTGCCTTTAATATTGCTACAGATAAAAAAATTAGTTTCCCTCCTCTGGATATAGCATTAAACCAAGTGACCTATGTAAAAGGAACTTCATTTATGCAGCGTGCCGGGATGCGCCTAACCGGCATGGGAGGCATGATTGGCAATCAGATTTTTATGGACAAAATTTTAATCCTAGATTGTAAAAACAAAAAATATTCTATTTTAGATTAAACCGTGGATTAGAACAACAGCGATATTGATACATCTTTCTGCAAAAATGACACAGATGACATTATCCAATGGCCTGAACTTTGCAATGAAAATAAATTGAATTAATGCTAGAATAATTTGTAAGTTGCTCTAATTAGCATCCACTAAAACAGTGATTGTCCTTGTCTACCGAAACGTAAGTGTAGGTAGATGTAAAAGTCTGTTTCAGTCAGTGTCAAAAAAATCAAATCTTGAAAAACGTAATCATCACAGGAGCTACCGGAATGGTAGGGAGTTTAGTACTGGAAAAATGCCTTTCCTCCAATGAAATATCTCAGGTTACCATTCTTGTTAGGAAATCTATTAAGCAAGACCATCCTAAACTTCGAGAATTTATTATATCTGATTTCACAAATTATTCTGAAGTAGAGGATGAATTTCAGAATATCGATGCAGCCTTTTTTTGTATCGGGGCTTATACAGGCAAAGTGTCTGACGAAATCTTCAAAAAAATAACCGTTGATTTTCCTGTTGCCTTTGCAAAAAGTCTGGTAAAAGTCAGCCCTAAAGCAAGTTTCTGCCTACTAAGTGGAGCAGGAGCCGATCGCACAGAAAAAAGCAGACTTTCTTTTGCTAAGTATAAAGGGATGGCAGAAAACCAGCTTTCTAAAATGGGATTAGGTACTTTTTATAGTTTTCGCCCTGCGTACATTTATCCCGTCACACCAAGAAAAGAACCCAATATTATGTATAGCATAAGCAGAGCCTTATATCCTCTTATTAAATTATTTGGAAAAAATACCAGTATCAAGTCTACAGAATTGGCTCAGGCCATGGTTAATGTAGGCTTGTCAGGAGCGGATCATGAGGTTTTGGAAAACGCAGAGATATTGTCTTATCTTTAATTTTGTATATCTGCCACTGATAAACGCTGTATATCTGCTGTATATTAAACTGTAAACAACAGCTAAATCAGCGTTTATCAGTGGCAATTTTGTAAATCTTGCCTACCCCATCGACAGAACAAACAAAAATGGCAGCAGATAGACCAAGAATAGCCCGATTATCTTCCATCCTCACCCAATTACAATCCAAAAAAATTGTAAGAGCAAGAGATATTGCCAAGCAGCATAATATAAGTATCCGAACCGTTTATCGAGACATCCGGACACTTCAGCATTCGGGGGTCCCCATCATAACGGAAGAAGGCAAAGGCTATTCAATTATGGAGGGATATAAACTTCCTCCTGTCATGTTCACCGAAGAAGAAGCATTGGCTTTAATTACCGCAGAGCAATTGATCCAGAAAAATAGAGACCAGTCCTTATCTGAAAAGTACACCAGCGCCATTACTAAAATAAAGTCCATTTTAAGGTATACTCAAAAAGCTAAAACAGAACTCCTTTCCAGCCGACTTCAAATAAGAAACAATCCAAAGGAGGAAAAAACGAGTCGATACTTAATTCAGCTTCAATCTACCATTGCTAATTTCCAGGTAGTAAAAATTGAATATCTCTCCCTAAGTAATTATCGAAGTGAAAGAAGCATTGAACCCTTTGCCGTTTACACTACTAAAGAGAATTGGGTTCTCATCGCTTTTTGTCGGGAAAAGAAAGATTTTAGAGCCTTTAGATTAGATCGAATTCAAGATCTCAAAGTTTTAGAGGAAAATTTTACTCCCCATGAAATCACTTTAGAGCAATATTTGGAGCAATGTCGTAAAAAATGGCAAGATACCCCTGCCATACATATGTCACCTGCCCCTTCTAGTTTTGCCGAGAATCAAAAAAAAAATACTATGCAAAATGTAAAAGTGCAGCCTTTTAATTTAATCGGAATTTCAATTATTACCTCTAATGATAATGGACAGGCTGCAGAAGAAATAGGTGGTCTGTGGCAAAGATTTATGTCCGAAAATCTGCTGGATAAGATACCCAACAAGGTTGACAATACCATCTATTCAATGTACACCGATTATGAAGGCGATCATACTCAACCTTATCGTGTCATTTTAGGATGCAAAGTGGACAATCTGGAACAAATTCCTGATGGAATGTTCGGAAAATCTATTGAAGGTGGTCAATACTTTAAGACTTCCGCAAAAGGAGATCTAATGAAGGGCCTGGTTGTCAACAAGTGGTTGGAAATATGGGAAATGGGACTGGATAGAAAATACACCGCAGATTTTGAGGTTTTTGGAGAAAAAGCACAAGATCCCGGCAATGCCGAGGTAGATTTTTTTATTGCCATCCATTGAAGAGTACTGGGTAGAGGGTAATGAGTATTGAGTATTTTGAAGTTTAAATTTATTAATTCCTAACAGAGCTGATGAGGTTGATTGTATAAATTAAAGGGTTGTTTTTATAGATTGTCTTATGTAACCTGTAGGCCACCAGCAAATCTTTCGGTTTGCTGAGATAATTTTCAATGCTAAAACGAAGAATGCAAAAGACCTTCTCGTGCCCTTAGGTACGAAACAAAAATGGCTACATTTATAATGGGAATATGTATTAAATAGAAATCCCGTAGTTTATTAGTAGACAACAAGTATTAAAAAAAAATGAATAAAATAAACATAAATCAACATCCACAAGTAAAATCAAAATTTGCATCCTATCCCCCTCATGTGGAAAAGAAATTACGATATCTAAGGGATTTAATTATAGCATCAGCCTCAGAAATTGACAGCATCCAAGAGATAGAAGAAACCTTAAAATGGGGAGAGCCCAGTTACCTAGTCAAAAAAGGGAGCACCATCCGAATGGATTGGAAGCCTAGAGCTCCGAATCAGTATGCCCTGTATTTTAACTGCAATACTCGCCTGGTTGAAACCTTTAAAATGGTTTTTGGAGATCTGTTTAATTATGAAAAAAACAGAGCCATCCTCTTTGACATGGATGATGAAATCCCCAGTAAAGAATTAAAAGAATGTGTTGAAATGGCTTTAAAATATCACAGTTTAAAAGATAAACCCTTTCTAGGAAAATAGCATGTTTAATAAACGTATCAAAAAATTAAGTGAAGAAGAATTCTTACAATATTTTAATGACCCCATGAGGTTAAAAGGAAAGGATTTTGAAATCACTGGAAATAAATTAAAAAGCTACCTCAGTAGGGTAGTAAAAAAGGAAAACATAAAGTTTGATTCGGAGAAGATAGAACTCTCATATGTTTATGAAGAAGCAGATGGAAAGTATGAACATCTCATCTTGTCGTATGGAAAAGAAGATGTTTTTCTGGTCATAATAATAAACAAAGAAAAGATCCTTGGCTATCAAATCCTTGGTTATTATATCCTCGATTTAAAAGAAAAATATGGAATTGAGGAATAGAAAACACAACCGAGGCCCTTGCTGTAAATCCATGCATTTCAATTATAGACCTTCTTATGAAATTAAAAATCAAATCCTTGCATGAACTCTACGAAACCATCCCCGAAAATGAGCAAATCATCGTCGACATCCTTCGCCAAATAGTAATCGAAAATCTACCCGCCTATTGCAAGGAAAAAATATCTTATAATGTGCCCTATTTTTTTGGAAACCGAGGCATCTGTATCATTTGGCCGGCAGCTATTCCAAGAGGGGGCATTAAAAAAGGTGTGTTACTAGGCTTTTGGCAGGGATTTAAACTGCGAGATGAAGATCAATACCTAATCCATGGTACCAATAAAAAGATTTTTTACAAAATCTACACAACTCCTGTGGAAATTGACGAAAAGGCCATCGTTAAATTATTGAAAGAAGCGGTTGAGCTTGACAAAAAGTGGTAGCTTTAGAATAGTAATGAAAATTAGGGCTATGAGACTTCAACTGTTATTATTTTTTGGGTTCTTCATCATGCTATTAAACCCTTCTTTTTCCCAAACCGAAATAGACTTTTCCAAAATTGACAAACATGCTAGAAAAGCGCCAAAAGAAGTAGAACAAGACCTTGGTTTGTTAGCCGATTATCTGGCCGAAACTACCCGAAATGATATGGACAAGGTAAGAGGGATATATGTTTGGATCACCCATAATATAAAATACGACTATCAAGCCTATAACAACGGAAACAAACGACTCAATAAAAATAATCAGGATGTCTTAAGAAGAAAGAAAGCGGTATGTTTTGGTTACTCCACTCTTTTCAAGGCACTATGCGAACAATTGAATATCGAAGCCGAGCTGATTTCAGGTTATAGTTGGGATATCCTCACGTCCAATGAAAACCCAAACGAGCCAGATCACGCCTGGAATGCCGTTAAAATTGATACCAACTGGTTTTTACTAGATGCTACCTGGGGAAGAAGCACCTTGGACAAGAAAAGTACTTTTGTAAAAAACAATAGTCAGGATTATTTCCTGATTACCCCGAAGGCATTTATTAAATCTCACTTACCTGAAGACCCCATGTGGCAGTTGCTCAATTGTCCCATTGATCTAAACACATTTTTCAGCATGCGATCCAAAATGGGTGCTATCCTGGCTTCAGAAGAAAAATGCTTTGATTTCAGAGACTCCATTACCTCTTTTAAATCTATGTCTATTGGAGATCAAAAAATCAAAACAGCTGAAAATGCCATGCTTTTTAATCCCAGCCAAGAAATGAAAAGTGCATTGGCCAGCACTTATATTGATCAGGCTGGAATTTTAAGCAATCAGGTAGAAGTTCTGGATCAGAAAACAGAGGCTACCAAAATCATAAGACTTCAAAATCAAATAATCAATTTATTCAGAAAAGCAGTACCTCTTTCCAAACTCTATGATTGGCAATGGAAATTATTCATTAATACATTAATCAATCAGGCTGTAATCAGTTATAATGCTAAGGTTTCTGAAAACCGTAAAGAAACACTGGAATCTTCCATTGGATTATTAAGTGAGGCCCAAAAGCTATTGAATCACCCCGATGACAATTTTTTCAAAGACCAGGCCCAACAACAGTGTAATACCTTTTTAGGTGTTTTACAAAAGGAATTGAGGAGCCTGAAAAACTAATGATGAATAAAAAATAAAGAGTAAAAATTTCATTTTTGCCATTGACATTGCCATTGACATTGCTATTGACATTGAACTTGACATTGAACTTGACATTGAACTTGACATTGCTACCTAAAACAAGCCTATGAAGAACTTATTCCTACTCTGTGTCCCCTTAATTTTGTTTTCATGCAAGCCTGAAATAGACCAGCAAACAGAAAAAGATCAGTCCATCGATATTTTTGACCGCAAAGAATTGGCCGAGCCGGGCCCGATGATTCCTCCTGTACCAGCCATTGTTTTAGGTGTAAAAGGAGATTCAATCATTCCAGATGCTTTATCAGTAGCCTGGACTTTTGTTTTGGAAGGCATCCCAGGTCAGGTGGGCATTAGTGTAACCAATAAAATTGATGAAGAGGGAAGCCCCTATTACCTGGAAGAATTTATAAGAAAACATGGAGAATTCACCTTAAATGTACCAGATGCCAGTTGGTTAGAAGAGTTTGATGATATCGATATGTCTGGTCATCAATGGGAAGATAAATTCGAAAAAAATAAACTAACCAGATTGCCTTCCAAATTAATTGATGCTCCAGGAGTAGCAGAAGCCTCTATAATTCTAGAGTGTAAAGTATTGCAATCTCATGATCTTCCTCCTAAAAGGACGGTTTTCTTTGCTGAGGTGGTTCGAGTGTCCGTCCACAAAGATGTTACCGATGATAAAGGTTTTTTAAATTCTGAAGCAAGAGCGTATTTTGGCATGACTTCTGGGAATGGTGAATTCTGGACTTTTGGGGAAAAACTAGGAAATATAGGAATGACCAAAGGTCGGAATGACATCAAGTATTAGTATTGGGAATTGGGGTATCGGGTATTGGGGTATTTAGTTATATTTTGAATACACTAAATAAAATTAAATTTCTAGACATTATAAGTTCAAACCTTTGCATTTATAATTATGACAAAGAGTAAAATACAAGTATTGGTTCCAAGTAAAGATCTGGTCGAAGATATGGCATACTTCCAGGGTATTGGTTTCAGATTAGATAACATTTTCCCTGATGACAGTCCCGCTGTAGCTGTAATGAGTGGACATGATATCCAGATCCGTTTAGATAAAGAAGCACAGTGCCCTCCTCCTATACTTTGCCTATTAACAGATGATCAAGCACAAGTTTTTCAAAATCAAAATGAATTACTGGCACCTAATGGAACAAGAATTAAAATTCTTCCAAAAACTTACCAAGTTCCACAACCTGCTACGCAGCATACCTTCGAAGTCCGTCAGCTGCAAGATAAAGATCCTTGGATCATTGGTAGAGCCGGCATGCTTTATCGTGATCTAATTCCCAATCGCCTAGGTGGAAGCATTATGGCTTCTCATATTCGCATTCCAGAGGGAGGTCCCGTTCCAGATATGGTCCATTATCATACCATAGGCTTTCAATTAATCTTTTGCTACAAAGGATGGGTAAGACTGGTTTATGAAGATCAGGGAGAGCCTTTTATCCTAGGTGCTGGTGATTGTGTAACCCAACCTCCTGAGATCCGGCATAGAGTCCTGGAATCTTCGGACAATCTGGAAGTAATTGAAATAGGGGTGCCAGCGGAGCACATGACGACCATTGACCATGATTTGGAGTTGCCAACAAAAGAATATAGGCCAAACCGAGTATTTCAGGGTCAGCGTTTTTGTCATCACAAATCCAAAGAGGCAAAATGGCAAAACTGGCGAATTAATGGTTTTGAATGTAGAGATACTGGCATCAATGAGGCAACAAATGGTATAGCTTCCGTACAAGTTGCACGGCCTGTAAAGCCTTTTTCTTCCCAACAATTGATCAGCCATGATGCAGACATTTTATTCGCCTTTGTAATGGAAGGTAATTTAGAACTGGAAGTAGAAGGGCATAAAAGTCACCTGATCAAAAAGGGAGAAGCTTTTGTCATTCCTCCTAATTTGAATTATAAAATACCTGTAGTTTCTGAAGATTTAGAGGTTCTCGAAGTTTCTTTACCAGGAAATTTTAATACAAAGATCCACTAAGTAGTTAAGCCTTTTTTCTGTGGAATGTATCATACTGGTATACATCCAGAAAAAAGATTAATGACCGGCCATAGGAATGATAAAGTCTACTATTTTCTTATTGCTAAATTTCAAGTTTATCAATATTTAATTTTTTAATTAGCAGGTAAAAATAATTTCATCTTCTCGCCTAAAACCAGATCATCTGTATGGCCAGCCAAACCATTATCGGATGTTTTAAAATGCATATGCATATTTGTAGAATGATGAGTAAAAATGGTATGATGTGAGTTGGAGTAAAAACCTAGTATTTCTATATCTTGATTCTCAACAGTCCCCTGCAGTCCTGAAGATTTGTGTTTTGCATGATTATGCTCCATGTCTCCTTCTTTCCAATCAATCACATGCCAATCCAAAGAATCAATTAATCCTTTTACCCTAAATGGGAACGGGCTTTCAACTGGAATTTGATATTCTTTAGCTGCATCCTCTATAAATTGATCTAATTGCTGAAGGGTTTTTATTTCGGTAGGGATTTCAAATTCTTTCCACTTCTTTACAGTCGTATAAACCAATAGGGTGGCCTTTTTTGAAAAGGTATCATCGAATTTCATGATACTATCTTCCACTGAAGTATTTAACACTTTACTATCAAAAATCTGAATTTCTCCCTTAAGGTTTTCTACAGCACCCAGGGCATAAAAATTATCGAGTCCCTCAAATTCTTCCAGTGAAATTTTGGCGGAAATATCCCCTTGATGCATCATATTCTTTAAAGCGCCTTTATATTCCACCAAAATAGGGTCTAAATCTTTTGACTCTGAAGTACAGGATAGGCTCGAAAAAACTACTATTCCACCTATTCCCAGTACCCGTAAAGATTGATATACTAAATTTTTCATCTTAAATAAACTTTAAAATTACCCAATACTCACTACACAATACTCATTACTCATTACCCACCGTAATTATTTCTTCCACAACCCCACATTTCAGCATAACGTCTCCGAAGTAGGGGTTCCGAATTTCTTCCACATCACTAATCCAATCTGCACCGGTATCATTAAAGGCCATGGGACAATGTTGGATATAAAATGTTTGCTCTGAAACACCAAATACTTTAATCGTTTGGATGAGGGTTTGTGAAAGGAAGTCGAATTGTTTGCGCTGTGCTTCTATTTCATTTAACTCTTTTACTTTTTCCCCATGAGTTTGAAGGAAATTCAATTGTTCCATCCAAAATAAATGGGCCTCCCCTTCTAAAAGATTCATATCAACTTCAGATAAAGTCATTAAAAATGGCTGTGTCTCCTGCTGTACCAAAGAGGCGTCGGTGGCCACAAAAGCATCTTTTAAGGACAAATATGCCTTTGCCAGACCACTTATTTGCTGTTTAAAAACCACAGGAGTTTCTTTTGTATAATCCGGAAGTATTTTTTCTACTCCACTTTCGCCTTTCACAAAAACAGATTGATTCATCATACTTGCCTGATTGTTTAATTGAGCAGCGGCATCGATGGTAAAATTACCATTGGTGACCACCTCTTCTCCAGCTTCCAGTCCACCAATCAATTGATAATGATCTCCCAGGCTTTCTCCCAATTCCACTTCCCGATATTGAAAAGAAGGAATACTTGTGTCTGTAATTTTGACATAAACAACAGAGCGAGTTCCGGTCCAAAGGACAGCGGTTTTTGGAATACTTAATTGAGATTGTTGTCCCTTTTTTCCTTGTATAGTTCCAGTCACCAGCATTTCTGGTTTTAGAATGCCACTTCCATTCGTTATTTCTGTTCTCAGAGCGGCCACCCTTGTTTGAGGATTGATAACCGGATCAATAAAGGTAATGCTGGTTTGAAAACTTCGTCCTGGAATGGCTGGGGTATTGAATTCAATCTTATCTCCTAAGGAAATACTGGCTAAATCTTCTTCATAAGCATCAAATAAAACCCAGACCTTTTTCAGATTCATGAGATCAAAAAGAGGGCTCCCTTCGTGTAAATGATCCCCAACTGCTACTCTTCTTTGGGTTACAATTCCCGATTCATCTGCATGGAGTACAAAAGTTTCTTGTATGATTCCTTTTTCTTCAATATCCCTAATTACCTCCTCAGATATTTTCCAGTAGCGCAATTTATTACGAGCCGCTTCCACCAAATCAGGATTCAAGTCTCGTAGTTTTAAAGCCTCCAAAAGTTCTCTTTGGGCGGTTATTAGCTCTGGTGAGTATACCTCCGCTATTTTTTGCCCTTTATTGACTTGTTCTCCTGTAAAAGTTACAAATAGCTTCTCAATGCGGCCAGGCACATGCGCTACTTGCGATGAAGCTCTCCGCTCATCAGCTTGCACCTTACCAGAAAGCCGGATGATTTTCCCCATTTGAGCAGATGCTTTTCCAATAACAGTCGTTTGAATATTGGCTAATTGGACCGCGGCTTGAGTCATTTCAAGCACCAGGGGATCATTGCTTGAATTAGTTTCCAATGTAATCAGGTCCATCTCACAAATGGGACATATCCCTTCTTCATTTTGACGGATTTGAGGGTGCATGGAGCAGGTCCAAACCTCCAAATTAGCAGATTCTTCGATGGGCAAATGTGCAGACGTATCAACATCTTTATTGGAATTTATATTAACCCAAGAATTTATTCCAAACCCGATTAATATACCTAATAACAAAACTGGTATAGCTACTTTTAATTGGTTTTTTACACTATTTTTCATTTATCTAAGATTTCTTTTAGTCGAACTAATAATCTTTCCAAGTATCTTTTTTGATGACTCCAATTGCTGTTTCAAATCTTTAGAAGGTGAAGGATAATGTCGGGACATCTGACACAATTCTAGCCAATATTCTGCTTCCTCCGCCTCTTTATAGGCAATTTTTAGCTTATGAATAAAATCAATTTTACTTTCCGCCCCTTGGGCTTCCCTGGAATTAGCACCAACAGCAGTTCCAGATTTAAGGAGTTGTTTTGAAATAACATATTTTCTATTTTCCTCTAATAACTCACAATAATCAATAAGCTGAATCGACAAATCAAAAGTCACATCCAACAAAATATTTTTCCCTCTTTCATTCATTTTACTTTAGTTTTCATTTGATAAAAAATTAATCTGCGTATTTACTCACTTGCAGATCTGCACATCTACTCATCTGCTAATCAAAAAACGTTCAATCCCAATTTTAGCTCTATGACTCTCAACAATGGCTTTCAAAATCTTTAGGTCATAATCAATTAGGTCTTTTTCCAGGTTTAGTAACTCATCAAAACCTTTGCCCTGAGTGGTATAACTTTCTTTTAAAATATTGATGGCTGCTCTGATAATTGTTGTTTGTTGCTGGTATAATTCCATTTTAAGTTGTGCTGCTTCATAATCGGCATAAGCTTCTTCAATGGCAGTCATAAACTGGTTTAGGGTTTCTGATTTTTTGTGGTTTAAAGCTTGTATTTTTAATTGCTCTTCCCTTTCCCTGGCTGTATATTTTTGCCGATAAAGAGGCAGTTTGATAGAAGCTCTGAGTTGTACAATATCTCTGCCATTGTTAGTAGGAGTGGCATCGCTCCTGTTGTTAACCATGATGTAGTCAAGGCCAAGGCCAAGAGTAGGTTTGCCTTCTAATTCATTAGCGGTAATGGCTTTGCGGGATACATCTTGCTGTAATTCGAACATACGCAGCCTGGGGTGTCGGCTGCCAATTTCTCTCAACAAGGTGTTCCTATCAAAAGGCAAAGTAGCAAAAGGGAGGCTATCAGGGATCGATATTGGGCTGTCTAAAGCGCGATTCAGCAATTGGTTAATAATGGTGATGGGTTTGGTTTTGGAGGTTTCTAAAATTTTTATCTCTTGGTTTAATTCTTGAATTTTTAGTTGAACTCTTAGTGCATCTGCCATAGTATTGCTGCCACTTTCTACCTTGGCCAATGCCACCCTTTCTAAAGTTCGCAGTAAGTCAAGGTTGCGTTCTAGAATATTTTGACTTTGAAGGGTTTCATATAGTTGATAATAAGCTTCTTTTAATTGGAAAGACAGATCCAATTCTTTGTCCTCAATACGTTCAAAAAAGGCCTTTGCTTTCGCTAATTCTACTTCTTTCTTACCATTCAAAACGCCTTTCCAGGGAAAAGTCTGGGTAGCTCCAATACGAACCAACTGCGGGCCTAAGCGCGTTTCTACAGGTAAAGGGAAGGCTCCTATTCCAATCTCAGGATCTGGTAATTGGCTTACTTGCGGAGCACGTTCAAGGGCTGCTAAATGCTCGGTTTCCAGAATCTTTAATTCTAGATTATTGGTTTTTGCAATTATTAATAATGAATCGAGGGGTTGGGCAGTTAATGGGGGGATGGAGATAAATAGAGATAAATAGAGATATATGGAGACATGTAGAGACATGTGGAGATAGATAGAGACATGTGGAGATAGATTGTTAATTGAGTAGTTTTTTATAAAATATTTTTGACTCATTTTTTTGCTTTTTTTCGAATCACGGTAATAAAATTATTAAGCTTTATCTCTAGATTTTTGTGCAATTGTTGAAATTCTTGAAATGCTTCTTGGTCAATCAAATCCCTTTCATATAGGAGTTCTAACCAATGATCTCCACACTCTGATAAAGAAGCTCTGGCGTTTAGATAAAATCTAATTTTATCTAAAAAATGATATCTAGAATAACCCTCTGCTATATTCGCTCCTACAGAATCAGCAGATCTAATAAATTGGTCTCCCATAATCTTCTGGTTTTTCCAATCTAATTCCTTATAAATAATCCAGCTTTTATGTGAAAGCTCTCTTGATAATTGATAAACTCGAAGATCTTTTAACTCTAAATACTCTTTCATATATATCGACTTGTAAAATTTAATACTATCTGTCCCCACATGTCTCCATCTATCTCTATCTGTCTCTATATATTACTTTTCTATCAACCATACTCTTGCAAAATCTTCCAAAACCTTCCAATCACTTCAACATACTTCTACTCACCTTCTATCTCCAATTTATATCTATCTACTTCTATCTACTTCTACCTTACTTCTATTTACTTCCATCTTACTTCTATCTACTTCCCCAAATCCCCATTTCCTTCCACAACGAAAACAACACCGGTACCGTAAACATAGTAATCACCTGAAGCGCCATCCCACCAAAAGAAGGAATAGCCATAGGCAGCATAATATCAGCACCGCGCCCTGTAGATGTTAAAATTGGAAGTAAAGCAAGAATAGTAGTAGCAGTAGTCATCATGGCGGGTCGTACTCTTCGCAAACCTCCCTCTACTACCGCATTTCTGATTTCCTCTTTAGTTTGTGGTTGATTTTTTCGGAAACTATTTTGTAAAAAAGTAGCTACCAGCACTCCATCATCGGTTGCGATTCCAAATAAAGCCAGGAAGCCTACCCAGACCGCTACGCTCAGGTTGACCGTTTGGATTTGAAAAAGATCCCGCATATTGACTCCAAAAAAGTCGAAGTTCAAAAACCAGGGAGTATCATACAGTCCAATCATAATAAATCCACCAGCAAAAGCAATAAACACTCCTGTGAAGACCATTGCAGAGATGGTAAGAGATTTAAATTGGAAATAAAGAATCAGAAAAATAATAGCCAATGCAACGGGAATGAGCAAACTCAGTTTTTTATTGGCCCTTACTTGTTGTTCATAATTACCAGCAAAGCGATAGTTGATGCCGGCAGGTACAGTTAATACCTCATTTTCAATTTGTTGTTGCAGGTAAGCCTGTGCCTTGTTGACCACTTCTACTTCTGAAAACTCCTTTTCTCGGTCAAAAAGGACGTAACCAATCAAAAAGCCATCCTCACTTTTAATGGATTGAGGTCCTGCTTCATATCGGATATCCACCAAATCTCCTAATCGAATTTGCTGGCCATTAGCTGCCGGCAGATAAATTCTTTTTAAAATATCAGGATCACTTCTCAACTCTCTGGGGTAGCGGATACGAATCGCATAGCGTTCTCTGCCTTCGACTGTTGTGCTCATATTCATTCCTCCAATCGCTGTTTGGATGTGCTCTTGTACTGTTTCAATGCTAAGACCATGCCTACCGATCGCTTCCCGGTCAATATCAAGAAGCAGATAAGGTTTCCCAACAATTCGATCAGCAAAAACAGCCGCTTCTTTTACACCCTCAACTGCTTTTAAATGCCTTTCAAGTTCAAGACCGAAAGCTTCTATTGTCTCAAGATCCGATCCACTCACTTTGATTCCCATAGGTGCACGCATACCCGTTTGAAGCATAATCAATCGGGTTTCTATGGGTTGTAATTTAGGCGCTGAAGTAAGCCCCGGAATCTTGGTGGCATTAATGATTTCATTCCAAATATCATCGGGGCTATTAATTTGCTCTCGCCATTGGCGGAAATATTGACCATGATTATTGGGAATTAAATAATCGGCAGTATTGACTCGATGTTCATAGGAGGGATTGGTTTCTTTATCTGAATTTAACTGGTAAAACGATCGGTCTTTAGGATCAAAAACGGTATTCGAAATATGTCCTTTTTCCAGCAACATAAAACGATTGTTTTTATCCAATCTAAAGCGTAATCGATGGCCACTTTCATCCGTTTTGTACTCTGATTTATACAATATGACATTTTCATACATAGACATGGGGGCTGGATCAAGGGCACTATTAACTCGCCCCGCTTTCCCCACTACTGTTTCTACTTCCGGAATGGCAGTAACCGCCATGTCAAGCAGGCGCAAGTTTTTGACATTTTCCTGCATTCCCGAATGAGGCATGGAGGTAGGCATTAATAAGAAAGAACCTTCATCAAGAGAAGGCATAAATTCCTCCCCAATATTTTCATATACTAAGAAGCCCTGATATAAAATAAGTCCTACGGCCAAAAGGAACAAGATTTTAAATCGCAACAGAAACCTCAAAATCGATTCATAAAAATGAATCATGATGTAAAAAATGCCAATAAGTGTTCCGGCTATAACAGCCACAAAGAAAAAGTTATTCAACTCACTTTTACTAACCCCCAAAGGCATCCAAATTTTTGACAATAACCAGGCAACGATAGCCGCATAAATCAAATTTGTCAGCCAGGAAAGAATACCTAAATTTCTCTTTGTACCATATTGCACAATCACTTGATGAAGGACGCCACTTATTCCTACTACCATGAGGATTGTTCCGCCTATATTTTGATAATAAAAGACAATGAAAACACCTGCAAGGATAGCCAAACCGTTTCCGATATATGAAACCATTTTTTTCCTGGATTTAAAGGAAAAAATACTATGAGCAAGGGGAGGAATAATGGTGACTGCTACAATGATGGATGCAACAAGGGCAAAGGTCTTTGTGTAAGCCAAGGGCCGAAATAATTTTCCTTCGGCAGCTTCCATTGCAAATACGGGAATGAAACTAATCACCGTAGTTGCAACAGCGGTAAGGACTGCTGAAGCCACCTCAATGGTAGCTTCGTAAATGCTGGTCATTAAGTTTTCCTCAGGAGGGGCACCTTTTATTCGTTTTACTATACTTTCGGTCAATACAATTCCCATATCTACCATTGTGCCTATGGCAATGGCAATACCGGATAGTGCGACAATATTGGCTTCCACTCCAAAATATCGCATGGCAATAAAGCACATCAATACGGCTATGGGTAGTGTTCCGGATACCAACAGGGAAGATTTTAGATTGAACAGCATCAAAATGACTACAATAATGGTAATCAACACCTCCAGGCTTAAAGCTTCCTGAAGGGTACCAATCGTTTCATTGATGAGTTGGGTGCGATCATAAAAAGGAACGATTTTCACCTGAGAGACTGTACCATCTACCAGGGTTTTACTTGCCAGACCAGGTTCTAATTCTGCAATTTTTGCTTTGACATTCTGGATAACTTCCAAAGGATTGGCGCCATACCTCGCCACCACTACCCCTCCAACCGCTTCTGCGCCGGATTTATCCAATACTCCTCTACGAGTAGCAGGACCAATGTTGACCCGGGCAAGATCTTCAACCCTGATAGGCACATTATTATTAACGGCAACCACACTTTGTTCTAAGTCTTCAATATTTTTCACATAGCCCAAACCCCGGACAAAATATTCGGCCTGATTAATTTCAATAGTCTGGGCCCCAATATCAATATTACTGCCTTTTATGGCCTTCATAACCTGATCCAGGCTAATATTGAAAGCTTTCATAGCCTCTGGATCAACATCTATCTGATATTCTTTTACATAGCCACCAATAGATGCTACTTCAGACACCCCTTCTGCGGAAGACAGCCCATAACGTACATAAAAATCTTGTATGCTTCTGAGTTCTTGAGGGTCCCAGCCTCCTGTTGGCTTTCCATTCTCATCTCTTCCTTCCAGGGTATACCAAAATATTTGTCCAAGAGCAGTGGCATCTGGCCCCAGGGTTGGTTGAACTCCTTCCGGCAGGGTATTGGCTGGTAAGGCATTTAATTTTTCCAAAATCCGGCTTCGGCTCCAGTAAAATTCAATTCCTTCATCGAAAATGATAAAGATGGTGGAAAAGCCAAACATAGAATTGCTGCGAATGCTTTTGACACCTGGAATCCCTAGCAAGGTTGTTGTCAATGGATAGGAAATCTGATCTTCCACATCCTGAGGAGAGCGTCCCGTCCATTGGGTGTATACGATTTGTTGATTTTCGCCTATATCAGGAATGGCATCTACTGCTACCGGGTCACGGGGCATCCCTTCCAAATCAAAATCAAAAGGAGCAGTGACCAGGCCCCAGCCTATGAAACCCAATAATAAAAACCAGGCCACTAGTTTATGATCCAGAAAAAACCGAATGTATTTTGCTAACATAGTCCATTTTCAAATAATTGATAAATGGAAGCTGTCTCACCCGTAGGGGTACGCCAGTCAATATTTTTTCTTAAAAAACTCCCTCAAGAAGAAAATGACTTGGCGGATCAGAACCTGTCGACCGAAGGTGGACGAGGTACGAGTTATGATACAGCCTCAAAACAATTATGGCCTCTGAATGACTAATCGCATTCAGTGGCACCATTTTGAAAGATGACTATTTAACAAAGGAAAGTCTGTAAACTTGCTGGGAAGTCACAGACAATAAGCGGAGGTTTGTAGTTAAGATAATGAACAATTTGTTTGTCTACAGAGGGAAATTCAATCTTCTGTACAACAAAAGGAATATCAATTAAAAAATGATCGTTTTCAGTTGAGATCTCGGAAAAGGAAGAGATCTGTTCATTTTCAGATTTGATGTATTCGCTGGTATCATCGCAGCAGCCTTTCTCATCGCTTTGCCCTTCATCTGTAGCCGTACGGTGAAAAGGACAATTTTTCATCATTTTTTCTGAATGACATTTTTCTGCCTCCAGAAATAGAGCCATACTCTTCAGCTCTTCCTTGCAATAATGCTTGTTCAGCACAAAGCCGGTTGAGCTCAAAAAGAGCAGTGATGCTAAAATGATATGTCCTAATCTGTAGATCAAGTATTCTTGTTTTTTGCAATATTAATAAATTTTGGGGTTTTGGGTAGGGGTTTATGGTTTTGTTAACGGTTTCACGGTTCCAGGGTTCGTTGTGTAAGGGATTGCTATATTGAAAGTAAAGTTGCTTATTTGAGCTTCTTTTTCACGCAGATTTCACAGATTCCGCTAATACTTATCTGCAAAATTTGCGAAATTAGCGTGAAAAATAAGTCTCATATAACTACAAGGCCCTAAATTCTGCAAAACTAGACACGGAACGCGGAACACTGAACATTAATCTACCGCAGGTAGACGGAACCCTACAATCAATTCATCTCCTCCCACAAAAACTGAGCGGCACTATTCCAGGTATTGGCAAATTTTTCAACAGCCTTCAATTGTTTATCCAAGGTCTCACGATTATATATTGCTCCATTAAAAATGACGGCGTCAATCTTCTGGGTATTTGAAATATCTTCCAGGGGATTCGCATCTAATAGGATCAAATCGGCAATTTTCCCACTAGCGATACTACCATGTTCATTTTCCATACCAAAATATTCTGCCGGTAAAACGGTAGCAGTCCTTAATGCTTCAACAGGACTCAATCCAGCTTCTACCAATTCCTGAAGCTCATCATGCAAACTTAGTCCTGGGAAACAATAAGTATCATTGGCATCTGTACCTGCCAAAATTTTAAGGCCCGCCCGATGAGCTTTTCCAGTCAACTCAAGGCCTTTTTGATAAAAATCCATGTAAGCTTTTCGGCCTTCCGGACTGGGATCTCTTTTGACCATACCATCGGCATCACTCATCCAGCCTCTTTTTTGTAGCCAATGCATGTATTTCAGGCGAGGATCTTTTCGAAAATCTTCATTATCGGCAAAGGCATCCATTTTTCTAGTGATGTGGGTTGGGCAAAACCAGGTATCATATGCAATCATGGTATCTACTAATGCTTGGAACATAGCCTCGCTATGATTATCCACCATTTTGCGCAAATTTTCTGTTCCATCCAATCTACCAGAACCCTCATTTTTCCCTGTATATCGAGCATGGTAATTTTGCCTTAATTCCTCGGCTCCGGGATAACATTCAAAAAGAAAAAGACGAGCATGTTCAAAACTTTTAAACCCTACTCTTGATGCTTCAATAGCCTTTACTGCTCGGGGTTTATGTCCTAAGACCTTAATGGATTTTTTATTAGCTTCTTCCATGAATGGAAAAAAATATTCAGGCAGTACGGCATTGTATATTTTGACAAAATCATGGCCACTTCCTTCAAAACGATCTAATACTTGCTGGCCGTGTTCTTTACTTTTTAAAGAGTTAACAAATTCTGCTCCAATGGCTTGAATTCGAGGTCCCACTAATTTTCCTGACCGGACAGATTGATCTAATCCCTTAATTTTTTGATAGTCGCCGCCACCTAATTCGCGAATATTAGTAACGCCGCTTGCTAAGAATAATGGGAGGGTCAATTGCTCTGAAAATTTAGGCATTAGATGGGTATGCATATCCCATAAACCGGGGATGATGAATTTACCGCTTGCATCGATCAGTTCAGCTTGCCTTGGGATTTTAATAGAATCCGGAGAGCCAATATTGCTTATGCGACCGTTTTCAATCAAAATACTTTGTTGAACAATAGAATCTCCTTCCAAATCTACCACGGAAGCATTTTGAATAAATATACTGGATGCTGGTTTTTGGGCGGCAGGAGGGTCAGTAATTGGTAGGTTTAACAGGATGATAAATGAGAGAATTGCCACCAATACCAAAGCAATAATTCCCAGGAATATTCTCAGCAAAATACGTTTCATGACAATAGAATGTTCTAATTAAAAATTTTGATCTGCATTCAAGATAGGCTTAATAATCCATGAAATACAAGAACATTCCTACGTCATTTAATGACACTCTTATGTCGTTTCAATCTAAAATAGCGGAGGAAGCGATGTCATATCCTTCCAGTTATTCTGGTGTATCCAATTATAATTTCGAATGATGGAAAAAAGATTAATCATCACGAAAAATAAGTACACTATTGGAATAATAGGGAGTTGTCCAGGAGCTGAAGATCCAGTAATGAGCATTGACATAAGAGGAGTAAGGAAAATTGCCATTACCGTAATGATCATCCAAATTACCTGAAAGCTTATCATGCTCCTGCCAACTTTATTGATCAGCTTGTTTTGTCTATGTTTTCTCCAAATAAAAATGGGAATTAGAATATAAAATATGGGAAGGATCAAGAACACGAGAGAACAAAAATTGATGAGTCGAAGAGTATCCACCTCACTATTGGAATTGGATGCTTCGATATTTGTCTGAACATTTAACTGTTCTAAATTAACCTGCAGGACCTCTGCCAGAGTTTTCAAAGTATATAACCTGGGGCTAGAACTGTTTTTTTCAATTCTTTGGATGGTTCTCAGAGAAAGGCCTGCTTCATCCGCCAGCAATTCTTGTGAAAATCCCTTGGTACGGCGCAATTCCTTTAATTTTTCACCAATAGTCATGCTTTTTCTTTGTTTTATAAAATCTAATAATGTTCTAATTTGCGGCTTGAAACTAAAAATTCATCAACAATTTCGCCTATCAACTATTATTTCTCTATGAAAAATATACTTAAGTTTTGTCCTTTGCTGATTCTATTGATCTTCTCCGCTTGCTCCAGTCCAAAAAGCCCTGAGTTTTTGCGGATGGAAAATGTACAGTTTAAATCCATGTCGTTTTTGGAAGGACCTTCTGTCACCCTGGTTGGAGATGCCATTTTTCACAATCCCAATCTATTAGGCGCAAAGGTAACAGCGATTGATTTTGATGTTTTTATCAATGAAAAAAAAGTGACCCGTATCCAGGAAGAGGTCTCTGCTACCATGAAGGCCAATGCTGAATTTAGCCTTCCCCTAAGTTTTGAGATCCCTCTGGAAAAAGTAATAGAGGATATTCAGCCTACTATTGGGGATATTTTTAAGAAAAAAATGGTAGGCTATAAATTGAAAGGGACGATCAATGTGGGCTTAGGGAATTTGGAGTTAAAAGTGCCTGTTGAGATGGAGGGAGAAGAGGAGGTGAAGTTGATGTAAAAAAAATCGAGGCGCTTCGCGCCTAAAAGGATAAAAGAGTAAAAGGGCACAAGAGTTAGTACCGGGCCAAACGAAACCCAATATTGAAATCCCTGTAACTGGCGATGTCCCAGAAGCGGAACGAAACGCGGCAATAGAGATCATCGCTGCCCCAAGACCCGCCACGAACCACGCGACGATCTTTTTCTCCTCCTTTAATCCAAGCACTGCCATCTGTGGGTGCTCCTTCATAGTTTTTATGCCAATGATCCGCACACCATTCCTCTACATTACCACTCATGTCATATAAGCCTAGTTCATTTGGAAGTTTCAGCCCCACTGCCTTGGTTTCTTCATGGCTGTTTTTGTCATACCAACCGACCTCCTTTAGTTTATTACTCCCAGAATAGGTATAGCCATTGCTCCATCGTCCTCCTCTGGCTGCGTACTCCCATTCTGCCTCACTGGGTAAGCGATATTCTTTCCTGGTCTTTTCACTGAGCCACTTGCAATAAGCCACAGCATCCTCCCAACTAATGCCTACAATTGGGTGATCTTCTTCTAATAGCACAGCCTCTAATGACTTATAATAGCTATCATCACCTGTGTAAATATTGTATTGATTGCCCTCTTCCAGCCACTCTAGATAATGGGTACCCATCTCTTGCACAAATTCCAAATACGGCTTAACGGTTACCGGATATTTTCCTAAATAAAAATCAGGTACATGAACTTCATGAACAGGTTGTTCGTTAAGCACTTTTTCACTCCCCATCATAAAGCTCCCTCCTTCTATCTTAATCATTTCAGGGAATAAATTATCATCAATATGTTCGGGTAGATCTGATGGCATTGGGTTAGTTTTTCCTGCTGAGGTTTTTAATTTTTTCACGGATGCGGTATTGCTCATTCCCGAGCGGTTTGAGAACTCGTAAGCGAAGCAGTTCATCCAGGCTTGCTTGCATCCTATCATCGGTTAAGCCTTCTTCGAATTGTTGATTAAAAGAAACCATCAGTTCTTCTTTTGAAAATTCTTTTTTGTCCAGCTTGGCGATGGCAAATAAGACCTGAGCTTCCTGATCACTGAATTCTACTTTCAGTTTCGGATAGTATTCCAAAAGGAGCATCACCAGGGCGTAGATGACCTTTTTTACGGTATCATCAAATAATAATATGCCCATTTCTTTTCCAATAAACTGAAGTAGTTCATAATTAGAGACCTGGGCTACATTCCATAATTTGATCGATTCGGCGCTGAATTTTCCGGAAGAATCCTGCTTGATTTTTATGGATCTAGTTTCCTGACTTTCATCGCCAGGTCTTTCAACCAATCTCACTTGTTGATGGATAATTTGTAAGGTTTTTTCATCCAGTTGCAGGTCCATTTTGGACAATTCGGATTCCAGGAAGGATTGAAGGATTGCCTTTTGATTATTCATGTTTTTTTATTGAGGTTTAGGAAATAATAGGTTGCCGTTATGATAAAGTCGAATAAGGTCTCTAATTTCTTCATCCGTATTAACAGCCATACTTATTCCAAACTGGATGGCCGCATAAAGATCATTGGTCTTTGTCAGTTTTCTATAGAACCCCGCTGCAAATTTACGTGCGGCTTCGGAAATAATTTCATCGGTAGTACCAAGAGTATAAATGCCTGCTTTACTGATGGCCAAAGCTTGTTCCTGGCTGTGGCAAGCATTTAGCAAAACCAATTCAATAGTAGAGCAACTCCTTTTGAATTCTTTAAACTGTCGCTCCAGAAGATCGGCATCCAATAAGACCCCTTCATTCTTTGCCTCATTATGAACAATAAGACCTCCCTCTTCTTTAGCAAAAGATCCCTTTTCAGTTTCGGATTCTTTACCATGGCCACAAAAATGGATAATCTCCGGTTCATGATCATCAATGGCCTCAATAATCTCTTCAAGGTTGACATCTTTTTCCTGGATTAATACAAATTTTTCTTTATCCAGCTTTCCACTAATGTGGCTGAATTCCTTTTCCCAGCTAATTGCTTCTCGGGTAGGGTTAGCCTGTAAAAATAGAATGGTAGCAGGCAATTTTTCCAGTTTTAATGTAGCTTCTTGAATGGGTTCATTCTTTCTAAAAAGCTGCTCTCTTTCCATTTTCTGGATACTGGTTTTGCTTGTTTCCTGGCCCTGCGACAAGGGGAATTTGTCTTGTGTTTTCCTGTCTATAAAAATGGAAAGGTCCTTTCTGGGTACCAAGGTATTATTTTCCGCAGGAACAAATTCCTGGTTAGAAGCTTTCAGGGTTTTCATGGAAACAAAATCTATTCCATTTAAACTTACAAATTCTTCAACCTGCTCCCCCTGAATAGATTCCAGGGTATTGCGAACTTTCTCAAATAAAACCAAATTAACCTTTGTACTAATGACATGAATGGATTTTTTGACTGCGCGAACGATGGCATAAGCCCCTTCTTCTTGCAGTAGAATGCCATATCTCCAAATATCTTTTACATCCGCCAGAGACTGAGTTCGCACAATAAAACTCTGGATAATTCCATCATGTAAAAAGGTATGGGAGTAACGAGCATGCAATAATTGATTATCCTGAATCATATTCAGAAAAAGATTGACACTTGGAGGTTCGGTATCTGGCATCATCTGCGGAGAAAAAAATTGGCGCTTTTCAAAAGAAAGATATTTGTCTTCTTCTTTTTTCAATTCAAAACACAATTCACAGCCCAGCATAAAATTGACCAATAATTCCTTCTCTGATGGACTATAGTTTTTTATTGCCCAGATTTTGTTGAGATCTTTGCCTGAAAAATTCCCCTTTTGTTTTTCTTTTAACCAGTAATAATGATTTTGTTCTCTATTGAAAATGGCATAAATGGCCTCGATAGCCCAGCCCTGGTCTAAAAAAATGGCCTCCTCAAAATTACGCTTTCGGTAGAAAACCACCCCGGATGTTACCAACCAGTCGGTTAATACTTCCATTGGTTCTTCAACCTGATATTCAGAAGCAATCTCTAAAAAAGTATCAACCGAAATGGTTTTAATGCCCTTTTTTAATAAAGTTCTCAAATGCTGACGCAAATCTGCCCAGTTTTGGGGAAGCTCCTGTTTTTGACGGAGTCGAATAATGGACTCTTTTATCAGGAACAACAATCTATCAAAACCATTTTCAGTCCCATCATCAATTTCAGAATCAATTTGAATAAACTCTGAGATACCATATTTTCTCTGAATTTCTTGTTGCTTGGGATGAAAGGTATTGTCTGTTTTTGACTTTGTTTTTACTACAATAACCGGGCTTTTTCCTCCCTGATGTTGAATATAATGTAACCAATACTGCAAAGAAAAATTCTCATATTCTCGGTCTTCCCCGCCTTCTTCTATAATGGATTTGTCTTTTATCAAAGTCTCCTGATCCCAAAGTGCCAGGTAAATGGCATTGGACTGCATAAACAAGCGGTGAGTGGCATGATAGATGTCCTGTCCACCAAAGTCCCATAAATTGAGGATGTAGGGAAAATCTTCTTTTGCGTATTGCTCAAGCGCTATCCCATGTGTAGAAAGGTGTTTCTGTTCAAAGCTATCATACACAAGGCGCTCTACCAGGCAGGTTTTGCCTACTCCTCCATTACCAACCAATAAAACCTTGTATTCTTTATTAATGGTAGCTCCCTTCTCCAATTCTCTTGCAAAGCGCTGCAAAAACTCCAAAGCATTCCCTTGTTTATTTATGGAGGTTATTTTGGTGCTGGGAAAATTATCATTCTCCTTCAAGTATAAGCCTTCTAAAGAAGTGAACTTGGATAATAAACTAGTGGGAAAATCATTCAATTGATTGCCACTCAAATCCAGGTATTTGAGTTTTTCGTATTTACCAGCCGGCACAAATTTCTGCAATTGGTTGCGACTTAAGTCCAGCCATCTCAGGCTTTCAAATCCTACAGGAAGCTTAAGTTCTTTTATCCTACAGTCGCTTAAATCCAAATGCCAGAGTTTCGAAAAGCCTCCTTCAAAAATGATGGTCTCAAGTGTTTCATTATCACTTAGGTTTAGGTATTCCAACTGCTTTAAAGACTTGGGAATAGAAACTTCGCTGACTGCTATTTCACTAGCAAAAATCCCGGTAATTGCGCCATTTTTATCCAGACAATAGCTATTAGGAGCCCGAAATTGCCGAAGTTTTTGGATGCTCTCCTGAGCTTGAAAATCAGCTCCAAAGATTTGTTTCAGTTGTTGAGCAGGAGTCATAGTTTTTTCTGTTTTCAAAATTTCGAGGCGCTTCGCACCTAAAAGGATAAAAGAGTAAAAGGGTTCAAGGATTAGTACCGGGCAACTCGAAAGCCCACAAAGAGGTTCCTATCATTGATAACGTACTTGAAGCGATACAAGATATGGCAAAGATCATCAATGTCATTCCAAGACCCGCCACGAACCACGCGACGATCGTTATCTCCTCCCTTAATCCAGGCACTTCTGTCCAGAGGTATATTATTAATATCACCATGCCAATAATCGGCACACCATTCATCTACATTACCACTCATATCGTATAGCCCTAGTTCATTAGGATATTTCAAACCTACGGCTTTGGTTTCCCCATGACTATTTTTATCATACCATCCTACCTCTTTGAGCTTATTACTTCCAGAATATTCATAACCATTACTCAATCGGCCTCCTCTGGCCGCATATTCCCATTCTGCCTCAGTGGGCAAGCGATATTTTTGGCCATTTTCCAGGCTCAGCCATTCACAAAAGGCATTGGCATTATTCCAATCAACTCCTATTATAGGATGATCGTTTTTTAGGAAATTTTGTTGATAATATTCTTCTTCACCAGTATGGACATTATAAATACTCCCCTCTTCCAGCCATTCTGGATGATGGGTATTTGTTGCTTCCACAAACTGCATATATTGCCCAACTGTTACTGGATATTTGCCTAAATAGAAATCAGGCATCTGAATTTCAACTCCTGGATCGTTTCCCATTTGAAAAGGACCTCCTTCGATATGGATAAAGTCGATAGAGTCACCTTTAGGAAGTGAGGCTGAATAAACTGATGGGTTTGAGATTTCCTTCATTTCTAAATAATCATAAATTGGGGATCGCATTCAAAATCAAGCCACTGATTTATAAGAATTGTACATCGAGGTTTATTATCAGTCCTCAAATCAACAAATATTTAAATTAACAAAAGCAAATATATTATTAGAAAAGCTAAGGCATTATTTTAGGTTATGCTATGATTTAGGTCTATTCCATTCCAAAAAATACGAAGAGTTCAACCTGAAATTAAACGAAATTGGGCGAATGACAGGTGGATGGCTTAAGTCTCTTAACTTATAAAAATCGAGGCGCTTCGCACCTAAAAGAGTAAAAGGGCTCAAGGATTAGTATCGGGCAACTCGAAACCCAACAAAGTTGAGCCGATCATAGACATAGTCCCCGAGGCGATACGAGACGCGGCAAAGTCTATCATCGTCGTCCCAAGACCCGCCACGAACCACGCGATCATCTTTGTCCCCTCCCTTAATCCAGGCACTTCCATTTGAGGGGGCTCCTTTAAAGCTTCCATGCCAATAATCGGCACACCACTCCAATACATTGCCACTCATATCATATAGTCCTAGTTCATTGGGAAGTTTCAGCCCTACTCCTTTGGTTTCCTCCTGGCTATTTTTACTATACCAACCGACTTCCTTTAGTTTATTACTCCCAGAATATTTAAAGCCACTACTCAATCTTCCCCCTCTAGCAGCATACTCCCATTCGGCCTCACTGGGTAAGCGATACTCTTTCCTGGTCTTTTCACCTAACCACTTACAATAAGCCATAGCATCCATCCAGCTAATGCCTACAATAGGATGATTCTCTTTTAGAAGAACGGCCTCCAATGGTTTATAGTGGTTATCAGTTCCTGTAAAGATATTATATCGATTACCCTGATCCAGCCACTCCGGATAACGAGTACCTGTCTCTTCCACAAATTCCATATACTGCTTTACCGTTACCGGATATTTCCCTAAATAAAAATCAGTTACTTGGACTTCATGAACAGGTTGTTCATGAATATTCTCCTCACTCCCCATCATAAAGGTTCCTCCTTCAATCTGGATCATATCAAGGTAGGGAGGGTCATTTATTACCTTTGGATTTATAGGAAGTTGGCCTGAGGTCATAATGTCTTATGAAGGTGAGCACATAAGATATAAAAAATTACAGAATTAAATAGGCAAGACTAATCCAACTGCTATTCATTCCCTGGAAGGTCCTACTCAAATTTTATGCTCATAGAATGGCAGAATTAAAGCATCAAAAAATCTACAAATTTTCAAATTTGCACATCCACCCATCACAAAATCATAGCATCATAAAATTACAGCATCAAACTAATGCATAGCCGTATCCGGCGCCGGCGCACTAGCATGAAAATGCTGATAAATTTTCCCGGTATAATCATCCAGCAATTCGATAATTTTATTGCGATCAGCAGAATTCAGGATCATTCCCACATGATACTCCTTATCCAGTTTCCAGACGATCTCGGGAGCGTCAAACATAGAATAATCTGCCTGCTCATTTTTAGATAAAGAAATAACGATTCCGGCATGATCTTTTTTGGCATCCGGAGCAGTGTATTGCTGATCCTGTAAAGCGGCAGACTCTATTTTGGCCCATTCACTCCACAGGTTAACCCCGGAAGCGACTTCCACCATTTCGGCCAGATGAGCGCCCCCTACTCGAGAGGAAGTTTCCAAGAAATAAAATTGTCCGTCCGCCTTATTTTTGATGTATTCAGAGTGGGAAGCACCATTTTTAAGGCCAAAAGCCTTAAGTACTTCTTCATTCAGTTTTCTTAAAGCCTTTTCATCTTCACTACCATATTCTACTGTGGCAGATCGGAAGATACCGCCACCATGAGCCACTTCAAAGGGAGTATCCAGGTATTTGGAGGATTGGCAGAAGAGCATTTCTCCATTATATTTTAAGGCATCAACATGATAGACATCTCCTGGTCGAAACTGCTCAATTAGGAAGTTATGACGTTCTTCTCCATGATCGTTTATAACCTTCCAGGCTTCTTCGGCAGTATGTACTTTTTTGATGCCGGCGGCGGCGGCCTCAGAACGAGGTTTGATCAGCCATGGTCCCTCATGCGTATTGAGGTAATTATTGATGGCTTCATCATTAAAAAGGCTGTTGAAAACAGGAACCCGAATGCCTGCATCAGCAGCACGCATGCGCATGGCTAATTTGTCGCGAAAATGGTAGGAGGTGGTTTGTCCCATACCTGGAATACGAAAATGCTCTCTCAGGTAAGCTGCTTTTTCCACATCATAATCATCCAATGCTACGATGATGTCAATAGGGTTATTCCTAAGCAGATAGGCCACTCCTTTTAAAATTTCGAAAAGATTTTCGGGCGTATTTTCACTCTTTTCCATGTAATACATTTCATCGATGGCTTCGCGTGGCCAGGGATCATCTTTGAGTGATTCATTGGTCAGTAAAAATACCTTATGCCCCTGTTCTTTGCAGGATATAAGAAAATCAGAACCTTTAAAAAAGAAGGAAACGCATAAAAAGGTTAAGGGACGCTGATTCATGGAAGGTGTCTATTTTAATGATTTTAAAAATTCAATGATCAAACGAAGTCCATAGGCTGTAGCGCTTTTTTGTTTGGAAAATTCAGCGTCGGCAAAAGCCACCCCTGCAATATCCAAATGAGCCCATTGCTCATGTTCTTCGGTAAAAAATTCGAGGAATTTGGCAGCTGTAATCCCGCCAGCCATGGGTCGGGTACCCAGATTTTTTATGTCTGCCACATCTGATTGCATCTCTTCATGGTATTCATCCCACATGGGCAAGGGCCACAAACGTTCTCCGACGGCATCTCCGGCTTCTAAAAGAGCATCTCTGAGTTCATAATTTTTTGTGAAAAGACCGGCAGCATGATATCCTAGTGTTCGGACGGTGCTTCCGGTAAGAGTTGCCAAATCCAACATGACATCAGGCTGGTATTTTTTCACCATATAAGACAATCCATCTGCCAAAATCAATCTGCCCTCAGCATCAGTGTCAATAATTTCTATCGTTTTCCCACTATAAGAATTGATCACATCACTGGGTTTGAAGGAATTAGATCCGACACTATTATCAGTAGAAGGGACCACGCCAACCACTCGATAGGGCAATTGAAGTTTGGCCGCCATTTCAACCGCGCCTAAAACGGCGGCAGCACCTCCCATATCACTTTTCATCAAGGGCATTCCGGCCGAGGGCTTAAGAGATAAGCCTCCCGTGTCAAAAGTGACTCCTTTCCCTACCAGACCGATGGTTTTTTTGGCTTCACCAGACTTGGGCTGATAATCCATTATGATAAAGGTAGGGGGATGATAGCTGCCCTGGTTGACCGCTAATAAACCGCCCATTCCTTCCTCTTCGATTTTTTGTTTGTCCCACACTTCAACAGGGATGTCCCATTCTTCACCAGAATTCCTAGCCCAATTACCTAGATCTACCGGTAATTTTTTATTACTGGGAGCATTCACCAGGTCCATAATTTTCATCTGGGTTGTGGCAAAGGCCTTTCCATTATGACTTGCCTGCTGAAGTGTTGGATTATCGTCAGCTAAGATATGGAGTTGAGCTTCTTCATTAGAGAAAGGATGCGCTTCTGCTTCTTTGGTCTTAAACCGGCCAATTTTATAAATCCCAAGGAATAAGCCATTTATAGCTGCTTCCAGCAGTTTGGGCTCAGTCTCATTTAAACTTCCATGTACTAAGCTTAGGCCAAGTTTAGGTGAGAGAAATTTCACCTGTTTTTTGGAAAGGATGCGAAAAACTTTTAAGATTTTGGCAAACACCATTTTTTTACCAAGGCCGAGAAGTATGACTTTAGCCGTACTGCCATAAATGACTTGAACCTCTCCTAATTCTCCTTTAAAATCATCTTTAAAAAAAAGGTCATTTAAGCCAAAGTCCTGGGCTATTTTTTGAAAATCAATAGTCTTCAGATCAGTCTCAGAAATTGGAATGACTATTGTTTTAATAGTTGAGGGCAGGTTTTTTGAGATGCCAATATTCATCGTGCTCAGAATTTAAATCAATCCTCCTGTTCTCAGAAGCGGATTTTTATTTAATAAAGTTTTTTGGGTACCGAATACTGCTGATAATACTTTTGGCTAAAACTCCTGTAGTTGTGAAACATACTTCTACTTGGGCGTTCAAGCTTCAAAATATCACAGGAAAAAGTGGAGGCCGTCAAATAGAGGACGAAAGTACAACAAATATATTTAATTATTTAAAAAACAACCAGTCAACTGCTCTTGGAAACTCTTCTCCCCATCTGATTTCATTGTGTTGGCCGTGGGGGTCTACATTCAGTTCAAAGTCGAGTTTGGCTCCACTTCCTTGCTTCTGTAGAGCAGATTTAAAGCGTTTTAGATTGGGAATCATATTGACGCTTTCAGCTTCCCCTCCATATAAATATATTTTAGTATCCTGACCTTTATTTAGATTAATGGAGTGAAAATGTATTTTTGGAGCCACCCATAGGGAAGGAGAGAATATCATCAATTTGGAGTAAACTTCAGGATACATCAACCCAGCATAAATAGAGATTAAGCCTCCCATCGAACTACCTCCAATTCCAGTATGATGACGATCTTTAATGGTTCGATATTGGCTATCTACATAGGGTTTCAGTATCTCGGTTAAAAAGCGAACATATAATTTGCCATAGCCACTTCCCAATCGGGTATTCGAACTAGGAGTAAATTCTTTAATTCGATCGGCTTCTGCATGATCTATGGCAATGACAATAATATCCCCCTTTCCTTGTTCTGCCATATGAGCCAGCTTTTTGTCTACTCCCCAATTGCCAAAAGGTGCATATTCATCAAAAAGGTTTTGGCCATCCTGTAAGTACAAAACTGGATATTGTTTTTCAGTCTGATGATAATCATGTGGCAATAAAGCTGTGATGCGGCGTGTTTTTACATGCTCTGGCATTTCAAGAACGTCAGGAAAGATCTCAATTATCGGCAAAAAAGATTCCTGATAAGCTACCTCAATTCCCATCCAGTGATTCACCTTATCTTTTACAATTTTTTGATCATAAAAAGCGGTCCGGTTAGGTACACCATTACCATCTTCGTTTAATTCTACCCGATCCCAGTTTCCTCTGGTATATTTATATTTAATTGTTTTAGGAAGGAGAGATGGATCTGGAAAAAGGAGGCGATAAAGGTCAGTGCCTATCTTTTCCATTTGATATTTTTGATCGTTAGCATTCCAATCGTTAAAATTACCGGATAAATAGATAGGAGCGTCGCCACTATTGGGGGCTTCCAATAAAAATTCTAGTGCTTCGTCGGTTGTAGATCCCAAAAGTCTGTATTAAGTTAAAAAAAGTAGAAAGCAAAAGGTAAAAAGTAGAAGGACATTAGGCTTTTTACAATTTAAATTCTACATGCTTTGAGCACATAAATATAATACTAATTCTACTTCTAAAAGGTTCGATTTTTAGATTTCAAAAAACCAAATTTCAAATCTCTTTTGTGAAACTCTGACAATCTCTTATTTTCGTGGGGTTAATATGAGTCATCGGGAATTTTTAATTTATTCAGAAAATGAGATAGATAGAGACAACTAGAAATAAATAGAGACAAATTGTTATTCGATCAAATCATCTTATGTTTTAAGGGGCGATCTAAAACTATTAGGATCTTTTACAGGATAAAAAGACAATATATCTCTACTTATTAGCCATTTATCTCCAATTATCTCTCGTTTTCTTTGAATTAGATTAATATTTCCCAGAATTATATTTTCAGACATGAATCGTGTTAACCCTTATGTATGAAACTCAAAATCATTTCTTATGCCACAAAATGAGCTCCTTTGGGGCATTGATCTTGGAGGTACCAAGATTGAAGGTGTCGTTTTAAAGAATGAGGCACCATTTGATATACTCTGCAGGATGCGAGTACCTACAGAAAAACAAAAAGGTTATGATCATATCATTGGTCGGATTGCCGAGTTAATCGGATTGATGAAAAAAGAGGTAGGAGCTTCTCCCCAATACCTCGGCATGGGTACTCCCGGAGCCTACGATCCAATTTCAGGGCATCACAAAAACAGTAATACCACCTCATTAAATGGCCGACCTTTTAAAGCTGATCTTGAAAAGACTCTAGGATTCCCTACACGAATGGCTAATGATGCCAATTGTTTCGCCATTGCCGAAGCGAAAATGGGAGTTGTCCCAGATCATTTACCCAACGCACAAGTTGTATTTGGGGTAATTATGGGTACTGGAGTAGGTGGCGGAGTAGTTGTCAATGGCAAGGTCATTAATGGCCGCCAGGGTATTGCCGGCGAGTGGGGGCATAATCATCTTTGCGATTCAGGAGGGGCTTGTTATTGTGGCAAGATTGGCTGCACCGAAACGATTATCTCAGGGCCGGCTCTGGAACGATATTATAAGAGTATTTCCGGAAAAGATAAAAAGCTAAAGGACATTTATCAGGATCACCTAAGCAATAGTGACCCCAATTCTTCTAAAACCATTAGCCGCTTACTAGATTATTTTGGCAGAGGAATGGCTTCCATTATTAATATGCTGGACCCAGATGCTATTGTTTTGGGAGGTGGAGTAGGAAATATTGACCTTTTATATACTGAAGGAGTAAAATCTGCTGAAAAACACGTTTTTAATCCTGGTTTGGATACGCTTTTTTTGAAACCTAAATTGGGAGATAGTGCAGGTGTTTTCGGGGCGGCATTTCTTTAGTTGATAGTTGTTAGTTGATAGGGAATAAGCTATTAACTAACAACTATTAACTAAAAAAGGCTTCCCTGTCGAGCAAAGCTCATAGGGTTTTCCAGTTCAAGAAGCCGGCGTTTCATATCCAGGCCATAAAAATACCCTTGCAATTGCCCACTTTTTGCAATAACACGATGACAGGGTACAATAATAGCGATGGGATTATTGCGATTGGCCAAGCCAACTGCTCTTACCGCTAATGGATTATTTATCTTTTCAGCCAATGCAGAATAAGAAGTAGTATGTCCATAAGGGACCTTTAATAGTTCACGCCACACAGATTTATTAAATTCAGAGCGGTCACTCCAATCTAGCTGAAGGCTAAAATGTTTTCTTTCTTGATTAAAATACTCGGTAAGTTGTTGATAACAGTCCTGAAGCACTTCAGGCACTTCTACCTGAAGACATGGGGATTTATCAACCAGTTTCACGGATCTGATGCCTTCTTCACTTCCGGTGATTTCAAAGCATCCAAAGGGTGTCGGACAATAAGCCGAGACAATCATATCAGTATCAGTTTAATCTATATAAAGATACATAAGATAAAGGAGAATAGAAATAATAATCGAGGCAAGTTGTGGTGCAATTTGCCTCGATTATTATTTCTTTTACTTATGCCTTTCTTTTAAAATGTCTACAACCTCTTCTAATTGATACCCTTTTGCCGTCAATAATACCAGATAATGATACATTAGATCAGCAGCTTCATTAAGAAAAAGGTCCTTGTTATCATCCTTTGCCTCAATAACTAGCTCCACAGCTTCTTCTCCCACTTTTTGAGCCACTTTATTTATTCCACGCTGGAAAAGTTTTGAAGTATAGGACTGTTCCGAGGGGTTTTCTTTACGATCTTGAATGACCTTTTGAAGATGGCGGAGAAAATTTGAATCTATATTTGGCTCATCAAAGCAAGTATCTGATCCTGTATGGCATACTGGTCCTACAGGGTCTACTCTTATTAAAAGTGTATCCTTATCACAATCTATTTTTATGGATTTGAGGAGGAGAAAGTTTCCTGATGTTTCTCCTTTGGTCCATAAACGTTGTTTGCTTCTGCTGAAGAAGGTTACTTTTTTATCTGCTAATGTCTGTTCAAGGGACTCTTTGCTCATATACCCCAACATCAACACCTGGGTGGTTTTATCATCCTGAATAATGGCAGGAATTAGGCCATCACCTTTTGAAAAATCTAGTTGTTCCAGCATTATATATTATTCTTAGTCAAATGGAGATTTTACAATCGTACAGCGATTCCGTTATCCTTTAAATGACGCTTAAGATCCATAATTTCTATTTCCCGAAAATGGAAGATGCTTGCCGCCAGGCCGGCGTCAGCTTTCCCTTGAGTAAATACATCTACAAAATGATCCATATTTCCGGCTCCTCCAGAGGCTATAACAGGGATGCTGACCAAATCTGAAACTTGCGCCGTGATATCATTAGCAAAACCACCTTTGGTGCCATCATGATTCATGGAGGTAAACAAAATCTCGCCTGCACCGCGTTCTTCACTTTCTTTAACCCAATCCAATAGTCGCAGTTCAGTTTGTTTTCTTCCGCCACTTAAAAAGACAATCCACTCACCATCAATATATTTAGCATCAACTGCAACTACTACAAATTGGCTTCCAAAATTTTTTGCTAATTGTTCTATCAGGTTTGGGTTGCGAACAGCAGCTGAGTTTATAGATATTTTATCTGCTCCTGATTCAAGTAATATTTCGACATCTTCAACAGAAGCAATACCTCCACCAATGGTAAAGGGTATGTTCAAATTTCCGGCTATTTTTCTTGCTAGAGCCGAGAGGGTTTTTCTCTTTTCATGGGTAGCTGTGATATCTAAAAACACCAACTCATCAGCTCCTTTTTCACTGTAAAGTGCTCCAAGTTCGACGGGATCTCCTGCATCAATGAGGTTCACAAAGTTGACCCCTTTGACGGTACGTCCATCTTTTATGTCTAAACAGGGTATGATTCTTTTTGCTAGCATTGACTGTATTTTATTCCTTCATTAAGGCTATTGGAAGCTAAGTAAATTTTAAGTGTTAGAATTTACTCAAAGCATTCAAAGGGATATTTCCTTCATAAATGGCTTTCCCGATAATGGCTCCAAAACAGCCCAACGATTTAAGGTTTTCAAGCTCATCTAAGGTCGTAACACCTCCGCTGGCGATGAGTTTAAGGTCTGGCAAATCTTCGCGGATTTTTTTATAAGTGCTGATGGCACTTCCTTGTAAAAGACCATCTTTGGACACATCTGTAGATATTGAATATTGGATGCCTTTTTTCACATAATCTTTCAGGAAGTTAAAAAGTTCCAAATCACTATTTTCCTGCCAGCCACTAACGGCAATCTTTCCATCTTTAAAGTCGGCCCCCAGAATAATTCGATCAGCACCATATTTTTCTAACCAGCTAAGAAAAAGATTTGGATTTTTGACGGCTACTGTTCCTCCTGTAATTTGTTGAGCACCACTTTCAAAGGCAATATGTAAATCTTCGTTTGACTTCAATCCACCTCCAAAATCAATTTGAAGGGAAGTTTGGGAGGCTATTTTATCCAATACTTTATAATTGATTATCCTTTTGGCTTTGGCACCATCCAAATCTACCAGATGCAAACGAGCCAGGCCAGCACCTTCAAATGCTTTGGCAACTTCCAAGGGATCTTCATTATAGACCTTTTTCTGATTATAATCTCCCTGGGTCAAGCGTACGCATTTACCCTCTATAATATCTATTGCCGGAATAATATACATAAGGCTTATTTTAAAAGTGGCAAAGGTAGTGGAAATTAGTTAGACATGTCATGTCTAGATATGACATGTACCTAAAATTTGGACATGACATGTCTAAGAAATGACCTGTCTATTTCTTTGTCAGTCGAGCAAACAAAGGAAAAGGAAAGAAAAATTTAATGATTCCTGATAAAACCACCTTCAATCAATTAGATCATAATTAACTAATAATCAATTAATTAAAAAGAAAACAATCTAAAAATCTAATCAAACTGCAAAGCTTTTCAAGAATTTACGGAAACACTAATAAATATTCCAAAATTCTAATAATTTTGAGTATCTACATGTCATGTCTAGATATGACATGTCTTTTATATCGGCAAATAACTATAACTAATTTTCGCCCTAAGCTAAATAAGTATGAAGTTATTAATCAAATGTAAGTCCTGTAATCGGTATATAGAAATAAAAGAGAAAGCACTAACCCGTTCAGAGTTAGAAGATAAGATTGGTGATTATTTTACCAAAAGCTGTGACCACTGTAACCAGCCCAATGAATATCATGTCAATGATGTGGAGGCTGTTGGAACAGATGAGATCAAACGAGTGGGTAGATATGCGGCCATTCTTATCGCCGCCGGATGTTTTTATTTTGCCAAAGGAGACCGGGCGATTATATTTTTAGGTTTGTTCATTGCCGGTGCGATTTTCATTGGAAGCCGGCGCTTAGCAGATGCACAATCCAATGTAGATATCTTCAACAGTATTTACATCAAAGAAAGAAGACAGGAGTCAAAAACTTAGTTTATTCAATTATTTTGAATTTTCTTTCCAAAACCGTGGTTGTTAGTTCTGTTCATCTATAAAACACCTCAAAAATGGAACAGGATAAAGCCTATTTAAAATTTAATAAGGAGCTTTGGAATCAAAAAACAGAAATTCATGTGGATTCTGAATTCTATGAAATGAATGCCTTTTTGGCTGGAAAAAACTCTCTGAAGGATATTGAAAAAAAACTACTAGGAGATATAAGCGGCAAAAAAATACTTCACCTGCAATGCCATTTTGGACAAGATAGCCTTTCATTAGCCAGAATGGGAGCAGAAGTTACCGGGGTAGATCTCTCCAGCGTTGCCATTCAAAAAGCTAAAGACCTATCCAATCAATTGAACTTACCTGCACAATTTATTTGTAGCGATGTATTCCAATTGGATCAGCATTTGGATGAAAAATTTGACATCGTCTTCACTTCTTATGGAGTAATTGGTTGGTTGCCTGAACTAAACAACTGGGCCCGCATCATCCATCATTTTCTAAAACCTGGAGGAAAATTTCTTATCGTTGAATTTCACCCTATAGTCTGGATGTTTGATGATGACTTTGAAAATTTCGCCTACTCATATTTCAATAAAGAAACCATTATTGAAGAAACAGAAGGCACTTATGCCGACCGGAGTGCACCTATTAAAGCCAAAGCCTATGGATGGAATCACAGTTTAGGTGATGTAATAGGTTCTCTGCTTGAAAAAGGGCTAAAAATCACCCATTTTGAAGAGTTTGATTATTCTCCATATGACTGTTTTAATAAAATAAAGGCTGTAGAAGATGGATATCAAATTGAAGGTTTGGAAGGAAAAATTCCGATGATTTTTGCAATAGAGGCAGAACAACCTGAATAAGAATAATTTAGATCAAAAACATAAAGCCGTCCTGGGAAGATTCCAGGACGGCTTTTTTGTCTTTAGTGAAAAGATGGAGTATGTGATATCAAAGTATCATCAATAAAATTAATGGTATGTTTTTTCTTCAACCGGAACTTTAGATCTTTTTTTGTTTTTGGCAAATTGGGTAAAAAATAATGTCAATGTTTGTGTGGGCTAAAAATCTGCCCGGGGTAAATGCCACCAAAAAAAGTTGGGATAGATTAAGATAAATCTCTTTCTATTTTTGGATATAGATTATAACTACAACTGGGTCCTAATCTATCCCCCTTAAAATTTGAGTCCGATTGAATTGTATGTGACCTAAGGCTTATACTCTGTTAAAGGCTGCGGCCTTAGAAAGATACAGCACCAATTGTTGGTTGATAACTATATCTGCTTTTTTCAAATTATTCCATACCATAATTTCTTCGATCGTACACTTAAAACGTTTGGCGAGTGCATCGATCGATTCTCCTTTTTCTACAGTATACGTCATCTTAAACTTGCCAGCAGGAACGGGTGCTTTGATGGATGTTCCTTTTTTGGACAGGTATTCTCTAACATTTTCTACAGCGTTCTGAGGAAGAATGATATAGTTACCTTTTGATTGTCCAGGAACAAATCCTTTTAAGTAAACGGGGTTAAGACCGGCGATCGTACTATAGTCTACTCCGCTTGCTTTAGCCAATTCACTGAAGCTTGCTCTTTGATAAACTTTCAAGGTGCGTGTATTTCTTAAATCGTATTTCGGTAATTTGGGTATCAGTCCGTGGTTACGGTAGTAATTTGCAATGTATGCAGCTGCTACAAATTTAGGAATGTAGAGCTGAGTTTCTTTAGGTAGAAAATTTTTTACAACGTCAAAGTTTTTGGAACCAGCTGTTCTGATTGCCTGTTGTACGCGTCCTGGACCACTATTATAGGCAGCCAATACTAGGGACCAGTCTCCAAACATGCGATACATATCAGATAGCATACGCACGGCAGCTTCTGTAGCACGATAAGGATCATGACGCTCATCCATATACTGATCAACGGTCAGCTTGTAGTGTCTGGCAGTGATACCCATCATTTGCCAAAGTCCTACTGCTCCTGCATGAGAACGGATGTCCAAACGCAGTCCGGATTCAATAATTGGTAAATATTTGAGTTCTCTAGGAAGGTTGTAAGCATCCAGGTAGTGCTCAAAAATTGGGAAGAACAGCTCTGTACGACCAAGAATGGTTTCTGTTTCGCGTTTTCCTGCTGTAACGTACTGTCTTACTTGCTTGGTAATAGCATCCGTATAAGTGAATTTGAAGGGAATGTCTATACGAGATAGACGATCCTGGATGCCAATTTCGGTGGTTACATCATAGTACTCAGTAGTAACTATGTTTGTGTTCGCAGTGATTGCTTCATTTGCATAATGCAAATCGGTTGTTGTTGAGTAGGCCGAATAGCTGCATAGGGCAACCATTAAGGCTACTGATGTCCATGGGATGTTCATTTTATTTGAGATTTTGATTTTACCCTTTTTCAGGAACGAATCCTGAGAGTGTATATTTAAAGCACTGAATAAGGGTTTACAACGTTTCTTTTTTAAAATAACCGTTTCTATCATTTAACTTGAACCTTGGATTATAACGGGGCAAAGGTATACTCTTTTCCCAGAATAAACAATGATATTTGTCTAAGTGACAATCAATGTTCTACCAAAGTCCGACCTCAAACGATAAATTGAAAATAAAGAGCATAAGGTATTACCGAATAAGTATTGGTAATTACTTATTATTTCAAAAGTAAATATTGGTAATCATGCTCCAGGTGAAAGATGAGCTAAGGAATTTCAGATGTAATATGTTCGCTATGTTCGATACAAATATAGTTAAAGAAAATCTTAAAATCATGTTAAAATGAATTTTTTTTCCGATTTTCTTGAAAAAAACCCCTTTTTCTCACATTTTTCTACCGTTTCCTAAGTAACAATGAACTTTTATTACCCTTTAGACTACCTTTACATAGAAAAGTAACATATGAATTTAAAAGTTTTAGCATTTGGTATTGCCAAAGATATCGTGGGAGGCTCCAGCCTTGATTTACAATTAAATTCTGCTTCTGCCACCGTAGGCGAATTAAAAGAGAAACTAGCACAGGATTTTCCGCAATTTAAAAATCTGCGTTCTTTTGCCATTGCAGTGAATGAAGAGTACGCTGAGGATGGGCAAATGATTAGTAGTTCTGATGAGGTGGTGATCATTCCTCCTGTTAGTGGCGGGTAATAATTGGGGTTTATCCCTTCAGGATGACTGGTCTGCAGTCTTCAGACTGCTCTAAAAAATATTCATTCGCAAAATACTATCAAGAATCCGATAGTATTTCATAATCTTTCGGTGTATCAAGATCAATTTTTTCACCCATTTCCATCTTATCAGTCATTTCAAGCATGGTAGTATCAGTATGGAACATTCGGCCCGTCGTCTTTTCTACAACAATCGGCCCAGGTCCGATTCGACTAAAATTAAAGTCATATTCTTCAACAAATTTGAATGACCCCCAAGATATCAACCAATAATAAGGCGTCTCCTTTAGAACTCTTTTGTTTATAATAAAATACTCCTTTGTTTTCGAATCAGGTTTTATCCAATCTGAAATTTCAATTTTCCAGAAAAGTCGAAAACCCTTTATACACTTTAAATAATTGTAGTTGCTGACCAACCACTTTTTAACTTTGCTGGTATAAACTGGCACCATATCCATTTCCCTTTCATTTTGAATTTTCAGATATGCTTCAACTTTTTTTATGGCTTCCGATTTTTTCATTTTTTTGTGAAATGTACTTGTCCTTTTATAATAAAGGAAGGAGTAAAAAGTGTGTGAGTTCCATGCTCGGAATTTGTTTCGCCTCTCTGAGGCTCTATTGGGAGAACTTTTTCTTCCCCAAGCTGGCGCTTGGGGTTAAGTATATTTCGCCCTTACAGGGCTAAGTTGATACCTGAACTAAATAGTTTAATGCCTATTAGCCTTTTTTTATTTCTATCTATTTAAAATTTTTATTGCTTCATCCATTTCTTCCTTATTATTGACATTCATTAAGGTTGTAGGATCTGCGGCATCCAATAATTCTACCATAGAATTAATGAGCACTTTTCTAGGGCAAGAATATCCCTGCGCTAGAAATTGTAACAAAACAGGATAGGCTCTAGGCTCCCAAATGGCGATCAAAGGTTCCGGAAATTGATTAACAGGACTATTGAAGGCAGTAGCTAGTTGTGAAATATTTCTTTGTTCAGATAATTGCCTAATTGCAGATTCATTTAATAAAGGCAAATCGCAGGCTACCACCAGCCAGGCAGCTTCCGGGTCTTCCCTAAAAGCAGAAAGGATAGCTCCAAAAGGACCAAGACCATCAAAACTATCTGCCAATAGTGGAAACTCACTTTGCATGGATTCTACCTGATCTTTTCTACAGGAAATGTAAGTTTGATCGCAAAATAGGTCCAAAAGCTCCGCTGCATATTCTCTTTGGGGTACACCATGATAAGAAATGGCTCCCTTATCTTGTCCCATACGCTGGCTTTTCCCACCTGCCAAAACTAGACCTTTCAAAACTGGACGTCTCTTTTCCATGGCCTGGGAAAGAAAAGAAGCAATTCTTGTTACCTCGTTGATGTGAAAAACAGGTATTCGACTATCTTCTAATTTTTCTTCTAAAAAATCATAGGGGAATTCCTGTTCGTCAGTTCTTAAAATCAATTGGATATCTGTTAGGCGGTCTAATTTTCTGGAAAGAGATTCCTTTTTCTTTGGGTCCAGCACAACAATCTGATGCTTAGCTTTAAAATGATTGCCATTCACCAGCACCAAATCTTCATTATTAAACTGAACTCTAAACTGATAACTATCATAAGACGCCTGGCTATCGAAACGATGGAAGTTTATTTTGTCAGTATATTCAAAAGCGGCACCGGCCTCCATTGCATTCTCTGGATTTGCAGGTAATTCGCTATGCTCATCTCCATGTTTATGATCAGCATCTACATAAGCCATTCGATACTTATTCTTCAATTCCTGAATTAGCTGGTAGGATAACTGTTGGATTTTTCCACAAGGGGTGCCAATAATTGCCCATTCATTTCGGTGAAATTGCCCATAAGTGGGTTTGTTTAACTTGGCATGTTTTTGATGTGTTCCTGATGTCATTTTATTCTTCTCTTTTAAAATCGCGCTTACCACCTGATTTTGCCATCAATTTGGTTTCCTTAATAATAATATCATGAGAAAAAGCCTTGCACATATCATAAATGGTCAAAGCAGCAATACTTGCCCCCATCATTGCTTCCATTTCCACGCCCGTTTTGGCAGTAACACTGGCTGTACAATCTATAATAACTTCGTTGGCTTCATTCAGCCCAATTTCTATTGAACAATTATCCATACCAATAGGATGACATAAAGGTATTAATTCTCCAGTTTTTTTTGCCCCCATAATACCTGCCAGGATGGCCGTCTGGAAGACTGGGCCCTTTTTGGTTTGGATATCATCACCTACCAATTGCTCTAGAACTTCTTCTGTTAATATGACTTTACTCCGCGCTTTTGCTATGCGATGACTTACTTTTTTATTCCTCACATTTACCATGGAGGGATTACCGGAATCATCTAGATGTGTGAATTTGGACATGGAAATGTTTTTGTTTTTTCGGGTTCACGGGTTCACATTAGGGATTGCTTTATTGAAAGTATAGTTGCTTATTTTAGCTTTTTTTCTCACTCAACTTCCTCCGGTAGTCAGGAATTTCGCAGATTTTGCGAATAATTCTAATCATCAAAATATTATAGTATTACAGAATTATAGTATCATTTAATCTGCCCATTTGCATATCTTCTCATTTACTCATCATAGTATTGCAGCATCAAAAAATCATAGGATTAATCAACCACCGATGGTGGACATGGATTCAGAAGCTGGAAAACCAAACTGTCTGTTTTTTTCCGCTTCGAAACCATTTTTTGCTCTATTACCAATAGCTTCTGCAAAGGTAGCATGCAGTTGTTCATCTGTTGCACCCGCCCTAATTATATCTCTGACATTAAAAACTCCATCATCATACAAACAAGTCTTCAGCATCCCTTGTGGGGTAATCCGAATTCGGTTGCAGGTGCCACAAAAAGTTCGACTGAAAGCGGCAATAACGCCAATACTACCCTGATGTCCTGGAATTTGGTAATTATAGGAGGTAGAATTAGGAGGATCAGGTAGTTTTTCTAAATCAGGGTAAGATTCTCGAATGTGTTCAATAATGCGTTGATAATTCCATTCTAATTTCGGATAATAATCTCCGGTTCCATTAAAAGGCATTTCTTCAATAAACCGAACACTTACCGGATAGTCTTTTGTTAATTGAACCATAGGCAGTATGTCCTGAGTATTTTTACCGTCCATAATCACCGCATTGATCTTTGTAGGCATACCATGATTAATAAGGGCATCAAAGGTTTCCATGACCTTAGGAAAAACATTCCTTCTGGTAATCTCAAAAAATCGATCAGGGTCTAAAGTATCCAGGCTCAAGTTTACGGAATGAATGCCCATTTTTTTTAGGTCCCCAACAATGGGCGCTGTTAGGGTCCCATTAGTTGTAATATTGACTTTATTGATTCCTGGTATTTTGCACAAATTGAAAAGGAACTCCAACATGTCTTTCCTCACAAATGGCTCACCTCCCGTAATTCTCACTTTTTCAATCCCCATTCCAGCCAGTAGAGTAATAAGGCGATCCATTTCTTCATAGGTCAATAAATCTTCCTTTGCCACATACTCGATTCCCTCCTCGGGCATACAATAGAAGCACCTAAGATTACAACGGTCGGTGACCGCTAGTCTTACATAGTTTATTAATCTACCGTGATTATCATATACCTTTCGCTTCATGTTCTCAAGTTTTCAAGTTAGCAAGTGTTCACGTTGGGGATAATTTTATTGAAGATATAGTTGTTTATTAGTGCTTTTTTCTCACGCTGATAACGCTAATTTTGCAAATTATTTTAATCCTCAACATATCATCACAGAATTCTTATATCTAAAAATATACGTATCTGCCCATTTGCAAATCTGCAAATTTTCACATCAAAAAATCATAGCATCAATACCTCCACGATCTTAAATCCGCCACTTTAGGGGCTATCTTCGAAACACTATTGGCCCATTTGGGGATGAACATCGTGTGATACCTCAATCTTGAGATGGCATTGGGTTGAGTATGATCTCCATTCCAACAATGCTCTGCTCTATCGCCGTAGTCCACTTCGCCATCATAATAGGGAGCAGTAGTTCCTTCGAGGAAGTCCTCTGCTAGATAAACTGCATTATTCAAATAGTAGTTGTCCATATCTCCACAATAAATGTGAATTTTCCCTTTTAGTTTAGGGCCCAGTTCTGCCCAATCACGTTTAAGAATGTAAGAAAGGTCATAATTCTCTTTCCAATAGTTGGCAATCTCGGCATCAATAACTCCCGTTTTTTTATCCCAAATGCGCTTTGGATAACCATCATTCCCAACAGGAGAGTAGACCGCTTCCCAGATGTCCCATTGCTGACCAGAACGACTTTTCGATCCCAATGCCAATTCTCTCTGATTCATTCCTTTTAGCGAAGAGCTCACTTCTCCCAGGTAATTTCTTCTTCCCGCTCGTAATTGATTTCTAAATGGACCGTCCTCATAATAAGCATTTTCGTGCTCGTATAGATTAACCAGTGTATAAGCCCGAAAATCGATGGGGTCCGGACAAGCCGCATAACAAGTGCCGTAATCATCTGGGTATTTGACCTGAACAGCCAGCGCTTCCCATCCACCAGTGGATCCACCATAAACAAAACGTGCCCAGCCTTCACCAATACCTCTAAATTGTTCTTCAATGTAAGGAATTAGTTCATAGGTAATGGCATCACCGTATGGACCCAGGTTTTCTGAATTCACAGCATAAGAATCATCATAATATGGATTAGCATGTTGAATTTCGACTGCTAATACCCTTGGAAAGTTGGGACCTGTCCATGTTTTGTAAAAATCATAAGCTTCTTGCTGTACAATTTTATTATAGCAGTCCAAATCAAATCTTGCACTATAAACACAATCGATATCCTCATCCGGGGGGGTGGTACGCCAACCTCCAAAATCAGCAGGGAAATGACCATGCATAATAGCCAATGGGTATTTCACATTGGGATTCTCATCAAAGCCCTCTGGCAACAAAACATGTGCCCCAAGATACATTGGCCTGCCCCAAAACTCAGTCAGCATTTCGCTTTGAATCTTAATATGCTTTACGTATTTAGTATCTTCAGGAGGTTCTATTGGCGGTATTTCCTGGTCTAAGTCTATTTTAACCGGAGTCTTGGAGCTACTGTTGAGATTTATTTTTTTAGGGGTGCTGTATAAATTTCCCGGCGCCCTGTTCCATTGTTGGCCTTCGCCTCTATCCATGGGTAATTTCACGGTATGCCCATCTGACCTATTGAAGGTCTCATATTTATGGAAAAGAACCTGAACAGTATACTCTCCAGTAGGCAGATCGGAAATGTTTTCAACAGGATAACCGTAAGCCTCGGCGGTAAAAGTCTGAGTTTGACCTGAAGCCCAATTTTCAACATCCATACCATATACTTGCTGAGTGCCAGGATTATCACTTATTTGGAAACGTGGCTCAGCATCCTCATTGGTCGAAATTAGTAGTAGCAAGCGACCATCCAGATTTTCACCCTCAGCTGATGCAGGGAAAGCAACTTCAACTATTGGACCTTTTGGAGTATTCGAATCCTGAGTACAGGAAGGTAGAAAGCCTAGTGCGAAAATTAAGAAAAGAATGCAGATAGAGGTAATGGGTTGTGTTGTGTATTTCATCAAAGTTAATTTTGTAAGTCGGGCATACAACTGAATATATCAACTAATTTTTCCAGGACTAGAACTTATCAAACATTTTGGTGTTGATTCATCAGTTATAAATCGAATATAGCAAAATTTGTTGTTCAAGCTTTCATTTATTTGTTGAAAAACAAAACCTGCAGAATTTGATAAGGAATTACCCTTTTCAACAAAAAAATCAAAGTGCTGTTCTCAGCTAAGGAATAAATATATCAATATTTCAAACTTGACCTTAAAATCATGGAATTGGCAGATAAGCTAGGCGATATGCAAGCAAAACTGGTCAAATACTGCTAATTTTGCCATGATTTCTGCCAAAAAATGCAATCCAAACAAAAGCCTCGAGTGATTTCGAACATCATTTACGAACAATGATTAATGATCAGTAAGTTAAATTTACCTTGATGAAAAGATTGGCAATTGTCCTATTTGTGATCGGCTTACCTATCGTTTTTACCTATAGCCAAAATGCTATTAGCAGTAATGAACAAGCTCCTATATTGGTCCAGCGCACCAATCTCCCTATGAAAATAGACGGGAATCTTGATGAAGCCACCTGGAGAACCGGAGCTCCAGCAAACAATTTCTGGGAATATTTTCCTTCTGATAGTCTCCAAACAGAGATTAAAACTGAAATTTATATGACCTTTGATGACAATAATCTCTATATCGGAGCTATTTGTTATTCTATTGGTGATGAATATGTAGTTCCTTCTCTTAAAAGAGATTTTCGTGCCGGAGGAAATGACAATATTACCTTTGTCCTGGATCCATTTAAAGATAAAACCAATGCATTTGTGTTTGGTATGAATCCATTAGGTGTACGCAGAGAAGCTTTAATAGCTAATGGAGGAAGAGACCGTGGAGATTTCGATGAATCCTGGGATAATAAGTGGGCTGGGGCCTCTCAAATTCATGATGGTTATTGGTCTTGCGAATTAGCCATTCCTTTTAGTACATTACGTTTCAAAGAAGGGGAAACAGAGTGGTATTTTAACAGTTATCGGTTTGACACTCAATCAAATACCCGCTCGACATGGACTAGAATCCCTCAGAATCAAATGATTATGGATCTGGCTTATAGTGGCAAAATGCTATGGTCAGAGCCTCTGAAAAAGCCGGGAGCAAGCGTTTCAGTGATACCTTATGTTTCGGGAAATTACAACCAAGATTTTGAAGAAAATGAAGATGCAAACTTTGGTTCTGGTATTGGTGGAGATGCAAAAATCAGAGTATCCTCAGGTCTAAACCTTGATTTGACTTTTAATCCTGATTTTTCACAGGTAGAGGTTGACCGACAAGTAATCAATACAGATCGATTCGAAATATTTTTCCCCGAACGCCGACAATTTTTCCTCGAAAATGCGGATTTGTTTGGCAGTTTTGGATCTGATAGGATTAATCCATTCTTTTCCAGAAGAATTGGAGTATCCCGAGACACTTCTACCGGTCAGAATATTCAAAACACCATTTTAGGAGGGGCTCGATTGAGTGGAAAACTAGACAATAACTGGCGAGTTGGTTTTTTGAATATGGTAACCGATAGTGATAAAAAAAATGGATTACCTACTTTTAATTATTCGGTAGCAGCTGTACAAAGGAAAATCTTTGCCCGATCTAATATCGGGGTCATCTTTGTAAACAAACAAGCTGTTTCGGATGTCCGACAAGGTGATCAGGATAGTACGGATCTTTACAATGCCTATAACAGAGTATTAGGATTAGACTACAACCTCCAATCTGCAGATAATACCTTAACAGGAAAATTTTTCTATCATAGAGCAATCACTACTGATCAAGAAGCTGATAATAAGTTTTCTCATGGTGCTCGTTTAAATTTTCAAAAAAGAAAATTTGGCTTTGGCTACGAGCATGATTGGGTCGGCGATGGCTATAATGCAGAGGTGGGATTTGTAAGACGAAGGGATTATTTCCGAATCAACCCCAATGCAAGAATCTTTTTCTATCCTGAACAAGGAATTATCAATCGTCACAGTGTCAGGTTAAGCACCGAAATATTCTATCGCCCTAATTTTGGAAGGACGGATCAAACCACAAGATTATTCTGGGATGCCAACCTAAAAACCACAGGAAGCATTTTTGTCAGTCTGTCCAATAATTATATTTATTTAACGGATGGATTTGATCCAACCCGCTCAGGTGCACTGGAATTACCTGGTAATACCGGCTATACTTTCAATCGAATTTGGATTTCATATCGATCTGATCAGAGAAAAGTTTTCTCTTTCAGAATAAATCCTGAATACGGACAATTTTTTAATGGGACTCAGTTGGGACTTGGAGGAAGTGTTACCTGGCGTTATCAACCACTCGGTTCTATTCAATTGAATGTCAACTACCAAAGTATTAACCTTCCGGAACCTTATGGTTCGGCTAACTTTTTCTTAATTGGTCCGCGTATTGATTTGACCTTTACTAAAAATCTGTTTTGGACTACCTTTTTACAATACAATAGCCAGTTAGAAAACTTCAATGTAAATACCAGATTGCAATGGCGCTTTGCTCCAGTATCTGATTTCTTCTTAGTATATACTGATAATTACGACACCTTCGATTTTACAACTAAAAATAGAGCTTTGGTGGCCAAAGTGACTTATTGGTTGAATTTATAATATTTTCTTAAGGAGGTGGCTTGAAGCCACCTCCTTAAGATTCTTCTATTTCTTACCATATTTTCCATCTTTCATACCATAATTAATATTGATTCTTTAACAATTGGTATTTTTAAGGTGTGAAAATTACTTATCTGGAAATTCTTTTACACCTTGCATTCTGGCTTCTCAGCTGGTGGGTTTTAAATATTTCTTTTGCAGTAGAAGTACAGCATGAGGTGCTCTTAAATGGGCAAATGGAGAGTTACTTTGCCCGAAACTATGAATTATTCTTTCCGGTTTTGTTTAGTCTTTTTGGTAAAGCCTGCCTGGTATACGGCCATATATACTGGGCTTTTCCAGCTTTTTTTCGAAAAAAAAAGTGGCTTCAATATGGCTCTTTACTAATCCTTTTATTTCTCTTTTCTTTTGTTTTAGAGGGAGTTCTCCATTTTGTGTATGCACGGATAATGGACCTTGATTTAGATAGCTATTTTTTCACCACTATTCCATTTAACTCCCTATTGAGTGTTCTGTTTTGGGGTATTTCTCTTGCCTATAGCCTAAGTAAAAGTTACTGGAAAGATGAGCAACAAAGACAAAAGTTACAGAAGGAAAAATTATCTGCTGAGCTAAGTTTTCTCAAATCCCAGATTCATCCTCATTTCTTATTTAACACCCTCAACAATTTGTATGCCCTGGCTGAAAAAGCCCAAAATAAGGAGCTGGCAAAGGGCATTCACGGGCTTTCGGGATTAATGCGTTATATGCTTTATGAAAGCAAAGCTGCAGCAGTACCTTTAAAAAAAGAAATAAAATTTATTGAAAGCATTATTGAGATGCAACAACTAAGACTTGATGGTGAAGACGATTTATTAATCGCTTTTAATGTAAAAGGAGCGGTCGAACAGAAAAAAATTGCTCCTCTACTTCTGGTTCCCTTTGTTGAAAATGCTTTCAAGCATGGCATTGATTTCAAACAAACTTCATTTATCAAAATTGACCTTGAAGTAATTGAAGGAGATATTCATTTTAAGGTATTAAACTCAAAAAATGATGCCTGGGCCAGGGATCTTAATGAACCCAGTGGTATTGGACTTGAGAATGTAAAAAGGCGTCTGAAACTTCTTTACCCTCAATCACATGTATTGCAAATTTCAGAGCAAGACGATAAATTCGAAATACAGTTGAGTTTAAGCCATTCACCTAATTATCATGATTCATATGCTTAAAGCAATTGCCATAGATGATGAGCCCAAAGCACTTGATATTGTTAAGCTCCACGCTCAAAAAATTCCATTTATTAATCTCTTACAAGTTTTTAGAGATCCATTAGATGCAGTGAGTTGGTTGCAGGATAACCCAACTGACCTTCTTTTTCTTGACATCAATATGCCTAAATTATCAGGCCTAAAATTCAGATCTTTCCTGGGTGAAACATCCATGATTATTTTTACTACTGCTTATTCAGAATATGCTGCAGAAAGCTATGAATTGAATGCAATTGATTACCTCCTAAAGCCTATTTCCTTTGAAAGATTCTTACAAGCTTCTCTAAAAGCTAAAGAAAGGTATGCCCATTTTGCTGTAAAGGAAAGAACACCTATTACTGAACTGAGCAACGCTGAACAACGCATCTATATAAAAAGCGGTACCAAACATTATCAAATTAGTATTTCGGATATTCTCTACCTTGAAAAAGACGGGAATTACCTCATTTTTCACACTAAAGAACAGAAAATTTTAGCAAGACTGAATATGAGTCAAGCCCTTGATCTTTTACCTGACGAGGCTTTTCAAAAAGTTCATAAATCCTATATCGTTCCCCTCGATAAAATAAATATGATTGATACCTATGAAATAACCATTGGAAGCAAAAAAATCCCACTGGCCAAGAGCTATCGAGAAGCCCTATTCAATAGGATCAGACCGCTATAGTTTCTTTTCACGTCGAAAAATAGACCATTGACATAATCCCCTTAAGGATCTCTCAGATTTTCGGTATTATTTGTTCTGAATGCTATCTACAATTTCGTTCAAGCTCCTCTATCTTTTCATCCGTTAAATAACATATCCATCATGAAGCAAAAACTTTCTGTCTTAGGCATTATGTGCTTTATTCTCTTTTTGGGAACTTTCAATTGGACGGGCTGTACCGCCAAAAAAGCAGCCACTGAAACTCCTAATGAATCTACCAGTCCGGAAAGGCCTCCAACACCTCCTTTCATCACGGCTTTAAAAGAAAGTATAAAGGGTAAGGAAAAACTACCTGCCGAAGAAGTCTTTCAAAACATAAAAACTATGAAGGGGGTACCTGCCGGAAGACTTATCGCCATTATGCAATTTGGTTACAGCAGATCATTAGGCGTACAATGTACGCATTGCCATGTCAGGGGCAATTGGGCCTCCGACACTAATCCTAATAAAGAAATAGCCCGTGAAATGTCACTTATGACCAAAAAAATTAACGCAGAGTTATTAAAAAACATAAAAAATTTAAAAAGTGACCAGCCTGTTGTAAATTGTACAACTTGTCACCGGGGCCAGGTAAAGCCAGCCTTGAATATTGAATAAATGAAAAAGCCTCATTGGTCCAATCGCCTATCATTTATCATCACTACTGCTGCTTTTGCAATAGGGCTGGGAAATATATGGCGATTTCCGTACATCACCGGAGAAGGTGGTGGTGGAGCCTTCCTATTGATTTATCTTGGATTGGTTTTTTTAATAGGAATCCCGATTCTTCTTACAGAAATTGCTCTGGGTCGGATGTCGCAGGCACAGCCTTTAAAAGGTTATGGCCTGCTTAGTGGTAAAAAATACTGGAATGGGCTAGGTTGGTTAAGCGTCATTGCCTGTTTATTAATAATGGGGTATTACGTAATGATTTTGTCCTGGGTACTCATTTATTTCGCTGAAAATTTAATGGGAACTACCCAAGTTGAGCGTTTTTCGGATCATTTTGATGGGATAGTTTCTAATCAGGCTTTGGTTTTTCCAGTTATTTTAGGGATCATGCTTTTAGCTGGTTTAATAGTAAAAGGAGGGCTCCAAAAAGGCTTAGAAAGGTATTCCAAATGGATGATGATTGCTCTTATTTTTATCATCATTGCTATTGCCATCTGGGCTTCCACATTGGAAAAAGCTTTAGATGCATATCATTGGTATCTATATCCAGATTTTTCCAAAATATCTTTAAATGTAGTAATTGTTGCCCTGGGTCAGCTCTTTTTCTCCATAGGCATTGGAATGGCTATAGCTTTTGCCTTTGGGAGTTATACTTCTCCTAAGGAAAATCTGATCACCAGCACTCTGTGGATCGTCTTATTAGATACTATTTTTGCAATACTGGCTGGTTTCATGATATTTCCGGCCATTTTTACTCTTGGGATGGCACCTGATTCAGGACCAAATCTGATTTTTATTACCATGGCCACTGTTTTTTCTAAAATCACACAGGGCCAGATAGTAGGCTCTGCTTTTTTCCTACTGCTATTTTTTGGAGGTTTCACCTCTTTAATTGCAGCTATTCAGGGTTTAAAAGATAGTTTCGTTGAGAAATTTGATATGTCCTCTTCCAGGGCTCTATGGATGGTGATAGGTATTATTATCCTTATTTCTCTTCCTTGTGTTTTTTCTTATGTGGATAAGCCCTTTGTTTTTTTAGGGTTTACCTTTTATGAATTTATTGACTATTTAACCTCTATTATAATGCTTCCACTGGGAGGATTATTGATTGTGCTATTTGCCGGATATATAGTAGGTCCGCAAAAATTAAAAACTCATATTTCTTCCGGCGCCGAGCATTTTAGATTTTGGAAATATTGGAGCCTGATCATTAAGGTTATTGTTCCTTTTAGCGTACTGGTTATTTTGTTAAATTCATTATTTTAAATTTGGAAATAATCCAACGCTCCAGTGAGGACTGCTAATTGAGAAAAAACATTCATTCAAAAAATCTATCTGAAATGAACTTCCCTTCCTTTCCCTCGCAAGTATTGAGAATTGTTCTTTTTGCCTTAATTTTTGTATGTAGCTTGGCCTGTAATCAGAAAGAGGCTACTTCAACCGACAAAACCAATGAACCCCCTTCCCTGCAAATAAAAGAGGTAGCAGATGACTTGCTTGATCATTTAAAAGAAACCAATGAAGGTGTCCGGGAACAACTGGGTCTACCAGCGGATCGATTACAGGGAATCACCCTGGAAGCTGTTGAAAAAGAAGCACAATTTGCACAGAAGTTATGGGATAAATTGCAAGAGGTTGAAGAAGAGTCCCTATCTCATGATGATGTGATTATGAAAGCCTTACTAGAGCATGAACTTTGGACCCGAATCGAAGCACCTAAACATTATTGGCTGGGATTTTCGGTTACGCCATACTCTGGAGGATGGCAAGTTATTGGACAACCAAGTCAAATTCTTTCTAAACTCCCCTTAAACAGTCAAGAAAATCGAAAAAATTACCTGCTTTTCGTACAGGCCTTTAATGAACGCATGAATGATGTTTTTCAAAAAACAAAGATCCAACAGGAAAAAGGTATTCTCTTGCCAAAAGATGCCGTTCCTGGAGCCCAGAGCATGTTGGAAGGAAATAGAGAATCTATCCCAAAACTGATCACCAATGTAGATGAAAGATTGATTGACATTTCCGAGGAAGATAAAAATGAATTTAAAAATCAATTGGAGGACTTGAGCAAAACGATGGCCAATCATTTTCAACAAATTATTAATTTACTAGGTACAGATTATCTAAATAATGCTCCACAGTCTGTAGGTCTTGGTCAATATCCAGGAGGTACAGAGTATTATAAATACCTGATTAAATCCTATACTGGCCTTGAACTCAACCCAAAAGACATTCATGAAATGGGAGCAAAAGGCCTGCAGGAAGCTGCCGAAAAACAAAAAAAGATTCGGGATCAACTCAGCTTTGAAGGTAGTGCCGAAGAATTTAAGGAACAGCTAAGAAACAATCCGCGCTTTTATGCTAAGAGTCCTGAAGAGGTGGAAGCATTATTTATGGAACACATCAAAAATATTGAACCTTTACTACCGGATTATTTTAGCGTACTTCCCAAAGCCCCTTATGGCGTCCGAAGACTTAAACCCCAAGAAGAGCCAGGAATGACCTATGGCTACTATAATCCACCAACTCCCAATGACAATAAAGGATATTATAATTATAATGGGTCCAAACTGGATCAAAGAAATTTATTATGGGCCCAGCATTTGATCTACCATGAATTGGTACCGGGGCATCACTTTCATTTAGCAACTCAGCAAGAAAAAACAGCTTATCATCCCATTCGACGGTTTATGCTTTATGGTGCTTTTACTGAAGGCTGGGCTGAATATGCTGCTAGTTTAGGAGAGGAAATGGGCTTATATTCCGACCCTTATGATTTATATGGTCATTTATTTACCTATGCCTTTTTTGCCAATCGACTTTACATTGATACAGGAATGAATTTTTTTGGATGGTCATTGGAAAAAGGAAGAGAGGAAATGCTCAAAAACACTTTTGAGTCAAAAGAACAGGTAGGTACCGAAACTTTACGCTATTCTACAGATCTTCCAGCCCAGGCCCTAAATTATATGTTGGGTTACCTGAAAATATGGGAATTACGTAAAAAAGCTGAAGCAAAGCTGGGTAAAAAATTTGACCTCAAAGAGTTTCATGCTCAAACGGTAGGACAGGGCGCCATGCCTTTAAATGTTCTCGAAAAACACATCGATTGGTATATTAATGAACAGCTCTAGTAAATTACTTAATCTTTAAACCAATAATCTCTCCTTTCGTTTGATTGTTTATATTTTGTGGGTGCTGAAGATATCATCAACCTATCTATAACCTTTGATCGAACACGAAGATGAAAAACAAAATCTGGGTAGTTTATTCTTTCTTATGTTTATTAATAAGCTTTTTTACAGCCTGTAATTCTCCAAACAGTGATGTTCCTAGTATTGGTTTTGTGGATGCTTTTGAAGATAGCACCATAAAACAGGCCAAAGCCGGCTTTTTAGCAGCACTTAAAGAAAAAGGATTTTCTGAAGAAGAAGGTACTATTCAGCTAATCTATCGCAATGCACAAGGAGACATCCCAACACTCACTCAGATTGTTAAATATTTTATTTCAAAAAATGTCAAACTAATTGCCTCCAGTCCATCATTATCTACCATAAGTGCCATACAAAACACCCAGGAGATTCCTATTTTCATGATGGTTTCGCCTACTCCTGAATTGATGAAAGTTGAAGGGGAGAACGGAGAAGCGCCTGGTAATTTATTTGGAGTAGCAGAAAAACTAGCATACATCGACACCTCCTTTTCCATTATTCCCCAATTAATATCACCCAAAGGGGAGCAGTTGAGAGTAGGATTATTATACAACCAGTCGGAACCCCAATCTGTAGATGCATTTAACCGATTAAACAGTCTGGCCGAGCAACTCGATGTACAATTAATTGCTAAACCGGTAAATGCAACCGCAGATGTGCAGCTTGTGACGGGAGCTCTTTTGAATGAAGGAATTGATGCCTTTTTTGCCAATCCCGACAATACTATTTTTGGCTCTTTTGAAACCATTTTGAAATCTTGTGATCAAGCTAATGTACCTATTTTCACCAGTGAGGCAGGTTTGGTCGATCGAGGCGCGGTTGCGGCTTATGGGGCTGATATTTATCAATGGGGATATCAGGCAGGGCAACAAGCTGCTCTTTTCCTTGAAAAAGGATCTACGGATGGCCTCCAGTGGGAAATGGTAAAATTGAGAAAACGTGTTTTTAATAATGAAGCAGCCCAAAAATTTAATATTGAAATACCCGCCAATTATGAGGCCCTCAACTAATAAATAATGATTTTTTATTTGTCTGCCTTATTATTAGGGCTTTGTCTGTCAGCAATGGGTTTGGGAATTTTTATTACTATGAAAATTTTCAAGATTCCTGATATAACCACTGATGGCAGTTATACTTTAGGAGCCGCCGTCACTGCTATTGGTTTGATACAGGGTTGGTCTTTAGGTCTCATTCTACTATTCAGTATTGGGGCAGGCGCAATGGCTGGCATTCTAACCGGTTTGGTCCATACCCGGCTTAAAATCGATGCATTACTGGCTGGTATATTGGTAATGACAGGATTGTATTCAGTTAACCTCACCATTCTTGGGAGATCAAATATCCCCTTGAATAATGTCAATAACATTTTCGAGGCTCTTTCCATTTTTGGTAATCCTATTTATAATGAATTATGGGTGGGAATCTTATTTCTTGGTATTCTTTCTGCTTTGCTGGCCTATTTACTTCGTACCGACTTCGGTATTGCTATGAGAGCCACCGGTAATAGTGAATCCATGACTCGAGCTATGGGAATCAATAATGATCGGATGAAAATTATTGGCCTGGCCATAGCCAATGCACTTACTGCCATCAGTGGTTTTTTGATGGCCCAGTACCAAAATTTCACAGATATTAATATGGGGATAGGAATTGTTCTGGTTGGGCTAGGCTCCGTTCTTATCGGAGACGCCTTGATTAATTGGTTGGGGATTCAACACCTATGGTTGCGCCTTTTGTTCATCATGCTCGGTTGTATCCTCTTTCAAATGGCTCTTGCAGTTGCTCTTGCACAAGGTGTAAACCCCAATATGCTCAAATTAATTACCTCTATTTTTGTATTGGCAATTGTAGGTATTCCAAGACTGATAAAACGAGAAGCCTTATGATTTCCTTCCAACATATTTCCAAAACTTTTAACCGGGGTAAGGTTAATGAGGTACAAGCTCTTAATGATATCAATTTAGAGATAAATCAAGGAGAGTTTGTAGTATTGATTGGTTCAAATGGCTCAGGAAAAACGACGCTTTTAAACACCATTTCCGGAGCAGTACTTCCCAGTCAGGGAAGCATTCACCTTTTAGATCAAGAAGTTACAAAGCTATCTGAACATAAAAGAAGTCGCTGGGTGGCCAGGGTATTCCAGGATCCTCTGGGAGGCACAGCTCCCGAACTGAGCATATTAGACAATTTCCGGCTGGCTGCTCTACGTACACAATCTAAAAAACTAAGAATTGGGATTAATGACTCTTTTAAAAAAACAGTAAGGGATAAGATTGCACTTCTAGGCATGGGTTTAGAAGACAAAATACAGCAAGCAATGGGTACTCTTTCAGGTGGACAGAGACAAGCACTTACCTTATTGATGAGTACCATGGATCACACTGATATTTTATTATTGGATGAACCAACTGCTGCTCTGGATCCCAATTCTGCGGAAGTAGTCATGCAAACAGCCGAAAAAATTATCCAGGAACACCAACTTACCACTGTTTTTATTACTCATGACCTTCAGGAAGCACTCAAATATGGTGATCGCCTCATTCAAATGCATCGAGGTAAGGTCCTAAGAGATTTTGATGCCAAAATGAAAGGGGCCTTAACTTTTGAAGATTTATTTGCCTGGTTCAAGAATTAGCGATGCTTTTGCTCTAAAATTTCGTCATACTCATCTGAAGTATTTTCCAATATTTCTATTATTTTGTAGTTTGAGTAGCTAATAAATTAAATAAAAATCATTTCAGATAAGCAATGGCACCCGGCGGGTGCCATTGCTTATCTGAAATGATTTTTATTACAAAGTATTGAACTCATGTATGAAGAAATAAAAAGTAAGGCTGAAAAAAAGGTAGAAGAAAAAAAAGGCTTTTATATAGTAGCAATGATCTTTTTGGGAGTCTCCATTATTCTTGGGATTCTAAGTACTGTAATTGGTGGTCCTGCTGCTTTTTGGATTCGATTCCCAATTATTGTTCTGGCCTTAGTCTTGGCTGCTATGTACTTCGCTATTTTTGGTTTTCCTTTTTCTAGGGTATTATCTGCGAGCTGGGAACAGGAAGAGCTGGAAAAAGAAATGTATCGTTTGTATCAGCAAAAAAAAGGAGCGCTACCTCCTCCCGAAGATCTCAGCGAAGAAGACCGTCTGGAACTCAAAGAATTGGAACGCCTAAAAAGAAAATGGGAAGATGGCAGTGATTTTGTTTAAATCGCATCCTTGCTAAGACTGTTGAGCTTTTGCCTTAAAAGCTTCCACCATCTTTTGAAATCTTTCCTCTTTTTGTAGAGGAGAAAGCAACTCATCATTTTCAAGATAAAAATAGAAGCGATGTACGGGTTCGGTATCCAGGCTTTTTTGTAATTCTTCATAAAAACCGTCCATATCTCCTTTTGCAGCATTAATTTTGGCTTTGAGGAAAAACCAAAAACTATCTTCCTTCGATAGGGGAAGAGCTAGATTAAGAAAGTGTTCTGCCTCTTTTACATTTTTTTGGCCTGCATAAAATTCTGCCTTATTTCGATAGATTTCCCCTTTTAATTCATCATTAGGCTCTAAACTCAATGCTTTATCATAGTTTTTAATTGCTTTTTCAGGTATTTTTAGGAAATCCTGATATAAGCCTCCTTGCTGGATGTACAAATCCGGATTGTCAGGCATCAAGGCAATGGCTTCATCGTAGCTTTTAACAGACATATCATAGTCTTCAAGAAAGATATAATTATTAGCTAGGTTAATCCAGAAAATAGGTTCTTTAGGACTTAACTCAACCGCTTTTTTATATAATTCAAGAGCTTTTTTGTAGTCCTGGTATTTACTAAAAAATATATTGGCTTTATCATTGTAAGGGTCCGGTTTGTTTGGAGCAAGCGAAATGGCTTGATCAAAACTTTTTATAGCCTCATTCAATCTATTCAACTCCGTTTGCCCCATGCCCAGGCCGCGCCAATAGCTAGAAACCTGATCATTTAGGTCTATTGCCTTTTGATGACTGGCTACAGATTTTTCAAATTCTCCTAAATTATAATACAGAGCTCCCCGGCTGTGGTAGGCATCGGCATAATTCGGGTTCTTTTCTATCGCCTGCTCATAGTTTTCAAGAGCCTTTTGGCTTTCACCCAGATACTCGTAAGTCAAGGCTCGATTACGGTAATAAATCGCCTGATCTGGATGAAATTCTATGGCTTTATCGTAATTTTTTAAAGCCTCTTTATACTCTTTTTTATCATAAAAAATATTCCCTCGGCTATTATGGGCATCTGAATAGGCTGGATTTAACTCAATGGCTTTTTCGTAATACTTTAAAGCCTTTTCTTTTTGATTTAAATCTTCATAAACCATGCCTAAATTTCGATGGAATATCGATTCCCCAGCTTGTATTTCTATCGCTTTTTCGTAGTTTTTAATAGCTTGTTCATAATCATTCCAACCATAATAAATATTCCCTCGGCTGTTATAGGCATCGGCATAATTCGGGTTTAATTCAATAGCTTGGTTATAACACTCAACAGTTTTTTCCTTTTGGCCTAATTTTTCATAAGAAAGTCCAAGATTTCGATAATAAATGGATTCTTTAGGATTATGCTCGATGGCTAAAAGGTAATCCTCAATGGCTAAATTATACTGTGCACGATCGTAATAGATATTACCTCTACTATTATAGGCCTCTGAGTAGGAAGGATTTAATTGAATGGCTGAAGAATAAACTTCTAATGCCTTATCTCTCTGATCAATACGTTCCAGGGTTAATCCTAAATTTCGATAGTATATGGCTTGATTTCCGTTAAGGGCGATGGCTTTGTTATAGTGATTGATGGCCTCATCATATTTTTTACGATCATAAAAAATATTTCCGAGGTTATTATAGGGTTCTGAATAATCTGGATTTAAGCTGATGGCCTTGCTGTAAACAGAAAAGGCCTTTTCGGGTTCACCAACTTTTTCATAAGCCAGCCCCAGGTTTCGATAAAAAATTGCTTCTCCTGAATTTAATTCTATTGCCCGTTCATAATCAGCGATTGCCGCCTTATATTTCCTCTGTGCAAAGAAGATATTACCCCTGCTATTATAAGAATCCGGATAATCAGGGTCATTTTCAATGGCTTTGTTATAACACTCATGGGCTTTTTCAGGCTGAGCTAGTTGGTTATAATTTCCTCCCAGGTTACGCCAGTAAATAGGATTTGTAGGATCTAAATCAAGGGCCCGCTTGTAATCCAATTCAGCTTTTTCAAATTCGGATTTTTTAAAATGAATATTCCCACGGTTATTATAAGCTTCAGAATAGTTTGGGTCTTCAATTAAGGCCAGGTTATAATAAACAACAGCTTGCTCTAACTCATTTAATCGCTCATAGGCTAAGCCTAGGTTGCTAAAGTAATAAGCTTGCTTAGGGTCAATATCAATGGCTTTTAGATAGTCCTTAACTGCTTCCTCATATTGACCTGAATCATAAAAAACTATTCCGCGGCTATTATACAGATAAGCTGCTCCATCATCAAATTCAATAGCTCGATTAAAAGATTTAATGGCCAGGTCATAACTTTTTAAATTTGCATACAGATAGCCCCGTTGATAATAAAGATTAGACAAGCTGTAATCTGTTCTTCCTTCAAGAGGCAGTTTTCCATCTTCTGTCAACCTCTTTTCATATTGTTCAATCCTCATATCTGTTTGCTCCAATTCTTCTTTCCACTTCTTTTCCAGGGAGTTTACTTTTCTTTGCAGCCTGGATTTTTCCTCGATTTCGGATTGCAAGACCTCCCGTTCTCTTTTTCTCTTTGATTTTATTACGGCAAGGGCAAGAGTATCATGAGTGATTTCGTACATGGTTGCATTTGTGGACTGAGAAAGTTCCCCTCTCACCAAACGACATTCCACCATTTTATTCAATAAATCAGGAGTAATGTTGAGATCCCGAAAAATTTGCTTTTCGTATACTGAAATTCTCTGTAAATCTTCTTCAAAAATCAGTTTTTCCATTAAGGCTCTGGCAAGTTCTTGAACATGCGTACCTCCCAGCCTTTCAATCTGTTTGTCATAAAAATTCTCTACTACCTCATCCAGGTTTTCGAGGTCGTAGGTTTCAACAAGTGTTTTATCAGGATTTACCAGATACATTTCTATATACTGACAGACCATTTGCAGCTGAAATGCTTCAATGGTGTGGTTAAACTTATTGGCCAAAAAATCCAAAATCAAATCCAGGGCGGGCTCAGTAAAAGCGAATTTGGGGCTATAAAAGGTGCCATCTAACTGAGCTGGGGCAGTGATTGCCTGTCCGGCCTGCTGACGTTTGAGGGCATCCAGGACATAGTTGTTTTGTAAAATATTCGGGAAATAATCCTTAAAGTGATCCATTAAGCCCAATTTATCAGAGCGAATGCTAAAGACCACTTTTACATTTATCGGAGCATAAAAAAGGGCAAGAGTTTCTTCTGAATAGGCTTCCGGATTTTCACGAAGTTTTTGTTTTAATTGATCCCTCCACTTTAAAGGTAGTTTCACAAATAGCAGATCTGACAATTCTTTTTTAAAAGCCTCCAACTGGAAGTGAGTATATGAAAAGCATTCTTCAAATTGATCCAAAATGACTACAAAGCCACTTAAATCCGGATTTTCTATTTGCAGAGACTTAAATAAATACCATAATGAATTAGAATTCACACCAAGGTCTGCCAATATCTCGGAAGAAGGGTTGCCATCAGGGAAGGCCTTTTGATGAAATTTTTCCAATAAGCCTACTCCTTCCTCTGACTTGTAGCGGCCGGGTCTGATATAAAAAGATTGCAAATTATCTTCTCTTTCAAGCATTGGTAAAATACCCGCTCGCAATAAAGATGTTTTACCATATCCCGATTTACCATGCAAAACCGTGATTTGCTCTAACAAAATGGCTTGATAAAGTTTTTGAATATCTTCATCACGTCCAAAAAAGATGTCTTTGTCTTTTGCAGAAAAAGGCTCTGTTCCCGGATATCTAAATTTTGTACTCATTATTTAGAAGATATTTCTTGAGCCAGTGCCAGAACACTGTCTTTTACATTATTAAAAACCAACTGGGCATCAGAATTACTGATTTTTCCTTTATGAAAACCTTTCTTCGTTTCATTAAATCGGCTCTGGATAAGAATCAGACTGTTATACTCTTTATCATCACAATACTTTTTAAGTTCTTCAAAGCTTGCTTCTACATCATTATCCAAAATAAATTCTCTTATGGAATCCATCAAAGTAGTTTTGGACGTAGATTTTTTTTGTTCAGAAGGCTGGCGCAATATATTTTCACTTTTCTGATACAGTTTTTCAATAAAACCTGGAGATTTTAAATCTATGAAGCTAATTTCAAAATGACGGGTATAAAAATTAGTAGCTTCACTTGGAGTCATATTCTGATCCAGACAGGCATTAATCAGTTTATCTTGATTGTGAAGACCCAAAAGACGAAATAATAAACGCAGGTACCATTTTTGAAACTGAATTCCAATAAAAATGAAGCTAGAGGTGTTCTTCAGGGCCAACCTCAGTTTTTCAGGTAATTTAAAATTCCCGAAGATATTCTCCAGATAAGAAAACAGGTCGTCATAGGTAAAGATGAGCGACTCTTCATCTTCGACGTTCCCCATCAAATTATAAATCAGGGGTTGCTCTTTTTGGATGGGAATATTATTCATCTGGGCAGCCGAAGCACTCATGCTTTTATCGTAGTATTGAAAATCATAGTTGAACTGAAGGGCCTCAAAAGCATTTTTCAGATACAGATCAGGAGATAAATTGATTATTAAATGAAAGGGAATTTTAGCTAATTTTTGATATAATTCCACCGCCCGGGGTTCTTCAAAAAAGTTTTGGATTTTAAATAAGGTAAGTAATCTATCTTTAGTAGACTCAAAGGAAATAAATTCATCATCGCCAAAAAATTCAAAGTTTTTACCCTGCAACTGTTCATTCAGATACGATTCCAGGCTATTCTGGAAAGAAGCATCTCCTTCAGAAAAGGCAATTTCCGGACCAATAACAAGGGCACATTTCCCCTGTTCGATTCTTTTGATCAAAAAGTCCCATATTTCATTTTCAGTATCCATGTTTTGGGGCTATGATTTATTGATGATTGAAAATACTAAAAAAGCTTAATAGAGGTCTTGTTGTTGTAAATAAAAAAGTAAAACTGTTTTTTAACCTTTTGCAGAAAATGAGTACATTCTCAGAGTGTAGTTTGAAAAGCACTTTAGATCAATATATTTCTATTTTTTACTAAAAAACGTAAAAAACAGAAACAATTCAATAAAACCTTAACAAAAACCATATGAATCTACACCTTCATGAATCCATTCTTCTACTTGGCCTGGATGATAACAAAGGTCATTTTAGAACCAACCTCACCTATTTGAATTACGGCTATTCGACTGCTGTGCTTATGGATCTTTTTCTTGCTGAAAGGATTAGCCTGGAAGAAAATCGATTAACAGTAAGAACCAATGCCCTTACTCATAGCAAAGTATTAAATGAAGAATTGGATCGCATCCAAAAGGCCAAAAAACCTCCTAAAATGAATAGGTGGTTGCACAAGATGGTTCAAAGGAATTCCAAATCCATTAAAAAGACTATTGAAAGTCTTATTCAACAAGGTATTTTAAAACAAATTAAAAAGAAGGTACTTTGGATCTTTACTGTAAAAAGATATCCAAGCGTCAATCTCGCTCCAGAAAACCATCTGAGGCACCGATTAAGGGGTATTATTTTTGAGAACCTCACTCCAAGTCCAAAAGAACAGATGCTTTTAATATTAATTGATGCTTGTCAACTTATCAAAGAACTTATCCCTGAAAAGGAAAAACGCAAGGAGGCCAAGCAAAAGATTAAATTGCTGTACCCTGATAACGAAATGAAAGATTTATTAGATAAGGCTATAAAAGAAATGCAAATGGCAGTTACTGTTGCGGCTACATCTGGGGCCTAAAATTGTCCAGATCTTCATCCCAATCATAGTCATTATAAACTAATTTCATTCCTTGGGCTTTTATATTTAGTTTTTTGGACAAGATATTTCTAATTCCTTTTTGTCCACCAAAATCTCCATTATACCATTGGAATAGTCGTGTAATGTGAATTTCCTTTTTATCGGGAAAAATACCTGTTTCTCCCTCCAAAAAAGAGAGGGTCGCCATTTCTAGCTGCTGTTCTAATCTATCCAGTGAGTAAAAGGCAATAGGTGGGCAGGATTTGGCACCACAATTCAAAGCAAAGTGGATGCGATAATCTATCTTTTTTACTGCTAGCTTTTTTATCAATGGTTTGGCAAATGGGTTGGAAAGATAACCCAAGGACCACTTGAAACGATATTTTCGCAGGATACCATGTTCAATATCATCCAAGCTAAAAGAATGCCCGGCAATAACAATTAATTTATCTCTAAAAATCCTGGGTTTAGTTATACCTTTTTCTTTACGAAGGATTAAAAAAAAGGCATTGTAAATGTTGATCCAAAACGCTTTTTTAGCACTGTCTGTTTCAAGCCCCTTCAGTAATTGTTCGTAGGATAATGCTTCAAGTTGGCCTACTATTTCCTGGGTAGGCTCCTGCATTTTCACCTTTAGAAGTAACTGTTCTGAAAATTCAGTTATGTCCATAATAATCCTTCTATTTTTTTATCTTTTGGTTTATTTTAAATAAACAATGAAAAGCCTATAAAAGGCTGCATAAGTTTGTATCAAAATAAGGACAATGTCCTTATTGAGACTATTTAAAGAACTAATCACAAAATATACCTACGCCATGAGAATTCTTGTTTGTTTTCTTTTTTTTATTCCTTCCATTTCAATTTCTCAACCCATCATTAAAGCAGATGCTCAAAGGCTGGAATCCAGAATTATGGCCTTATCTCAGTTTGGCATACAAACAAACGGTGGAGTCATGCGACCAGGTTTTGGAGAGGAGGACATCAAAGCTAGAAAATACATCATTGATTTAATGAAAATGCTTAAGCTGGAGGTTCAAATTGATGCCGTTGGTAATATTATAGGTAGGAGAGAAGGAACAGATTCAAATCTTCCCTTTATTTCCTTTGGCTCACATATAGACGCTGTTCCGCTTGGAGGTAAATACGATGGAAATGCTGGGGTTATAACAGCTTTGGAATGTATTGAATTATTAAATGAACAGAACCTTCAAACAAAACATCCTTTAGAAGTAATTGTATTTGTTGCTGAAGAGGATGGGCTTTTCGGCAGTACCGGAATGTCAGGCTCTTTAACCGATGCAGACCTCAATTTTGTCTGTAATAGCGGCAAAACTGTAGGACAAGGAATCAACGATGTGGGGGGAAATTCGAAAGAGCTTGAAAAAGCCATTAGGAAAAAGGGAGAAATACTGGCCTTTATCGAACTGCATATTGAACAAGGAGCTACGCTCTATACTGAAAAATTAGATATAGGGGTAGTGGAGGGGATTGTAGGAATTGAAGAGTGGGCCATCACCATAGAGGGAATGACCAATCATGCCGGTACAACGCCCATGAATGTTCGACAGGACGCCTTAGTGGCTGCCTCTAAATTAGTGGTGGCCATTAATGATGCAGTCAATAGCGTTCCTGGGGCTCAGGTTGGGACAGTAGGCACCCTTAATGTAGAACCTAATGTCTCAAATGTAGTGCCAGGAAAAGTAAGTATGACCTTGGAAATGCGCGATTTGTCCAAAAAGAAAATTCTATCTGTTTATAATAAAGTTAAGCCACAAATTAAAAAGATTGCCAAAGAAACCCGAACTAAAATACAAGTAAAAAAAGACTTAAGTCATGGTCCAGCCCTTGCCGATAAAAGATTACAAAATCTAATTAAATCTTCAGCAGAAGAGCTTAATTTTTCCAATAAATTAATGCCAAGTGGAGCAGGTCATGATAGTCAGGAAATGGCCAAGGTGGCACCCATGGGGATGATTTTTGTGCCCAGCAAAGATGGAATTAGTCATTCTCCTGATGAATATACTTCGCCAGAAGATATGGCAAAAGGAGCAGCCGTTTTATTGCGGACAATTTTAAAAATAGATAAAGATGGATTGCAATAAATAATTAGCAATAAATTTGTAAATTGATATTATTAATAATGTCGATCCTTAATTATCAATACGGTTATGTTTAAACTCAAACCACTTTCCACCGATTTTATTCCTAAAGCATTAGTTAAAGCCAAACATTATCGATTGCTCAATGAGCCTTGGCAAGCTGAAAGTATTTGTAGAGATATCCTTTCTATTGACCCAGATAATCAACTTGCCATTCAATATTTGGTTTTGGCTATTAGCGATCAATTTGCTTCGGGAAAGGTTTCTTCTGCTTCCGAAGCTAAAAAAGTTTGTGCTCAGCTAAAGCTAGAATACGAACAAAAATACTACCGAGGTATCATTGAGGAACGTGCAGGCAAGGCCGCATTAAAGCGAAGTACCCCTCGTGCTAAATATATTGCCTATGAATATTATCGAAGGGCAATGGAATTCTATGAAGAGGCCGATAAGATTCATCCCGAACAAAACGAAGATGCCAGATTAAGATGGAATGCCTGTGTAAGAGCCATTCAGGAAAATAAACTTGAAGCCTCACCAGATGAGGACAGAGTGCAACCATTTTTGGATGTATGATGAATAATAGAAGATATTTATTAGAGTTCGTATAGGATAATTTCATACCGACCGTACTATGAAATTATCCTACATAAACTCTATGCACCTACTATTTCCCCGATTAAAATTTTTTAGGAGGTAATTTCTTTTTTCTTGGTCCAAATATCTTGCGCCTTAAAATAGTTACGGGGTCGTAAAATCTATCAATCACACGTTCTTTGAGAGGAATAATCCCATTATCAGTGATATTAATATGTTCTGGACAAACATCAGTACAGCAGCGCGTTATATTGCACATACCAGAACCAAATTCCTTTTTGAGTTCCGGGATTCTATCTCCTCTATCCAGTGGATGCATCTCCAAACTGGCTACCCGAATCATAAATCTAGGACCAATAAAGACATCTTTTTTGTCATGGTCCCTAAGAATATGGCACACATTCTGGCACAGGTAACATTCAATACATTTTCTAAATTCCTGAATGCGATCCACATCTTTTTGGTACATTACATAGCCTTTTTCCGTTTTGGCTTCCGGTTCTAGTTTTACGGGTTTTATTCTTTTATTTTGCTCGTAATTCCAGGAAACATCAGTTACTAAATCTTTTATTATGGGAAAGGTTTTTAGAGGAGTAATGGTGATGGTTTCATCTGGCTTATATTCATTCATTCGGGTCATACAGGATAATTTAGGCTTCCCATTAATTTCCATGCTACAAGAGCCACATTTACCTGCTTTACAGTTCCATCTAACAGCTAAATCATTGGCTTGCTCAGCCTGAATTTTGTGAATAACATCCAGGACAACCATTCCTTCCTGTATCTCAGTTTCGTATTGTACAAACTCACCCTTATCATTATCGCCTCGATAGATTTGAAATTTACGCTTTGTCATTTTCTTTCAAATTAGATGTGAAACATTACATTTCGTGATGGTCTAAAACCTTTAATACTCCAATAAAATCAGCTGTTTTCTTATTTCCTTTCGTTTGCGACTTCCGTTTCGAGGTCTTCGATGGAAGATTTTGCAATTCTTTCCAATTCTGGATCTGGGGCTGGTCGTTCCACTTTTTTAAGCTTCATCTTCCCATCCTCCCCTTTGGTGGTCACAATATTATACTTAATCCATTCCTCCCGTTCACCTGGAAAATCTTCCCGGGTGTGAGCTCCTCTACTTTCTTCACGCATCAAGGCAGCTCGGGCAACGGCTTCAGCAGTAATTAATAAATTCCGCATGCCTATTGCTTCATGCCATCCGGGATTAAACTGGCTGGAACCTTTTGCCTTTACAGTTTTGTATTCTTCCTTAATTTTTTCTAATGTATCAATCCCCGTGTTTAAATCATCTTTGGTACGAATGATGCCTACATTTTTCTGCATGTTTTTCTCCAATTCTTCATGCAGCAGATATGGATTGGCTCCAGATTCGCGATTTAAAATATCGGTAGCATTTCGAATGATTTGCTTTGCCTGCTCCTCATCAAAATCAGAATGAGTTCCTAATTTTTTAGCGTATTCAGAAGCATTTTTTCCTGCTAAGTATCCAAAAACAAGAAGATCAGATAAAGAGTTGCCCCCCAAGCGGTTAGCACCATGCATACCGGCGGCACATTCCCCACAGGCAAACAATCCGGGCAAAGAACTCATTGTAGTATCAGCATCTACCCGAATTCCTCCCATAAAATAATGGCAGGTTGGCCCAACCTCCATGGGCTCTTTGGTAATGTCCAATTCTGCCAGCACTTTAAACTGGTGATACATGGAAGGCAATTTTTTCTTAATATCCTCTGCAGATCTTTGAGTGGCTATGTTGAGGTAAGCACCTCCGTGTTTTGACCCTCTTCCCGCTTTCACCTCCTCATTAATGGCTCGTGCCACTACATCTCGGGTCAATAATTCAGGCGGACGACGTGCATTTTGATCTCCTGCAAGCCAACGAGCAGCCTCTTCCTGAGTATCAGCAGTTTCAGAGCGAAACCGTTCAGGAATATAGTTAAACATAAATCGTGTGCCTTCACTATTTAATAAGATGCCTCCCTCTCCTCTTACACTTTCGGTTACCAAAAGCCCTTTAACGGAAAGAGGCCAAACCATTCCTGTAGGGTGAAATTGGTTAAATTCTAAATCCATAAGCTCGGCCCCTGCTTCATATGCTAAGGCATATCCGTCACCTGTGTATTCCCAGGAATTAGAAGTTACATCCCAGGCTTTGCCTCCACCACCTGTGGCAAATATGATCGACTTAGCCTTAAATATGGTAAAGGTCCCCGATTCACGCCAAAGGCAAACCACTCCACATACCTCTCCATTTTTATTTTTCAATAAATCTAAAGCTGTGCATTCCATATAGGCCTCAATACCATGATGGATTCCATGGTCTTGTAAAGTCCGAATCATTTCAAGGCCCGTTCGATCTCCAACATGTGCTAATCTGGGGTATCTATGTCCTCCAAAATTCCGCTGATTAATAAGCCCTTTTTTGGTCCGATCAAAAACAGCTCCCCATTCCTCTAATAGGCGAACCCGTTCGGGAGCAATTTTTGCGTGCAATTCGGCCATCCGCCATACATTTAAGAATTTGCCACCTCTCATGGTATCCCGAAAATGTATTTTCCAGTGATCTCTATGATCTACATTTCCCAATGCCGCCGCCATTCCTCCTTCCGCCATTACGGTATGGGCCTTTCCCAGTAAAGATTTCATTACAACTCCAGTACTCATTCCCTGTGCCGAAGCTTCAATGGCAGCACTGAGGCCAGCACCACCAGCGCCAACTATAAGCACATCATGCTCAATTGTTTTTATTTCAGATATATCTAACATGTCTTTTTTTGTTTATTTTTTAGCCCCAGGTATTAAGGTCAGTGATGTATCCCATGGATACCATTCGCACATAAAAGTCAGCAATCATAATCCAAATTAAACTAAGCCAGGCAAATAGCTCATGGCGTCGATTAAGCCAACCGGAAGCTTTCCCAGTTTCATGCGAAGCATTTCCAATCATACTACAGGAATAACAATCTCTACTTCCACCAACTAAATGTCGAATAGAATGACACCCCAAAGTATAAAGTGCCAAAAGAATGGGATTTCCCAATAATAAAATGCTACCTACTCCTACTCCAAATTCACCACCTCTAAAAAAGGATAGATAGGCATCGTAAAAGAAAACGACAATATAAATCATCGCAAAATACATGGTAATGCGATGGGCATTTTGGAAAAGCATAAGTCCCGTTTCTCCTTTATAACCTGATTTTCGTTTTCTGGGCAAAGCACCAACTGCACAGGCAGGGGGTGTACCAGTAAATGCTCTATAGTAAGCTTTTCTGTAGTAATAACAGGTAAACCTGAATATACCTGGAATCGCTAGAATTAGCAGGGACGGGGAGGGAGGAAGCCATTGTGGCCACCATTCAGGCCATGGTCCAAATAAGGAATGCTCCATCGGTGCAGCACCCGCAACTCCTTCTTTAATAAATAGTAGGGGAGAATAAAAAGGAGCCAGATATCCACCAAATCCTTCTTGTCCGGCACTGTACCAGTAAAAATCAGCTTGCCAGGCGGACCAAAACCCGTAAACTAAAAAACCGGTGAGGCCAAAAACTACGATCCCTGGATACAGCCACCATTTATCCTTTCGAAGAGTTGTTGCAAAACCTTTGGAGTGGAAGTCAATAGAGGTGTTAGAAGACATACTAATTTGTTAGTTAATTTTGCTTTTGCTCGAATGTAATAGATTAAATTTCCTAAATTTAGTAAAAATCATAATCTCTGCTTATTTTTTTTTAGGAAACTATATTTTTATTTCAAACACATCCAAGTACTCAGCAAAATTTGACCTTTATTACACCGGTCAATGACTCTGAAAGCCATCCACTAAAAAACTTTCTAAACTTAAAATTTATATGAAAACATAGGGGTTTAGGCCTCTACTTAACACCACTAATAATATAATAGCTGAAATGCTTTCTACTCGCTCCCATAATCAAGCCCATTAAAGGCGCCAGGACATTATTTTTTCTTTGAGGATCTAAGTTTTTCAATTCCCCTTTCTTCCAGATGTCCCAATAAAATTGTAGGCTAACAAACGGGATATGAGCAAATGAAGGTGCCACTCGCCAGCTGGCATCCTCCACTTTAATATTTCGGAAACCAGCTTTTTCTAAGGCCTTAATAAATAAATTGATGTCTGCCAATTCTTTTAAGGCCCAACAATCCAGATTTTTCCGATACACTTTATCCAACCAATCGGGTAAGCGATTGGAATGTTTTCTGAACCCATCATTGATGACGAAACGACCTCCAGGTTTAAGCACCCGATACAATTCATTGACAAATTCTTGCTTAGCAGAGCCATGAGCGTAGCAAGAACTTTCCATGGCAAAAGCAGCTTCTGCACTTTCATTGGCAATTGGGAGGTTGGCAAAATCAGCCTTAAATAGCCGGACTTGTTCCTCCAATCCTATTTCTTTTGTCAATTCATTACCGAAATCCACCTGCCAGGGTGTAATGGTAAATCCATAAAAGTTGGCCTCAGATTGCTTTTGAGCCATATAGCGAGAGACGGCCCCAAGCCCACAACCCAAATCCAGTACTAGGGGATCTATGAAGCGGTGCAATTGTAATCTTTTCAGAACCTCCTCATTCATTTGATTCAATAGAGCAGAACGATTTAAAGGATTGAGGCCAGTCTTGAAATAGCCGAAGTGCATATTAAAGGCTTTGTCCCAGTAGTAATAGTCGAGGCCAGCTTTTTCGAAGTAATCAACTATTTTTTGCTGTGTCTTGGTTTTTTGGGTGATGATCATGGTTATTGGTTATTGGTTATTGCAATATACTGTATTTTTCATAATTTTCAAAATTTACTGAAAATACAATAACAAACCTCTCTTTTACATTAAAATCTCTTCAAACTGATCTCCTTTATAATTACAGAATTCTCATTTTGCAATTCTTCTTTTCCGAATACTCTTCTCCTTTTTGCGAAATATTTCCGTTTTATTTTGAATAGTCTTACCTATTTGAATTTTTATAAAAATTTAAATTATTGATTTTCAGTTATTTGCAAAAAATTAAATTTCCCCGCCTGTTGGCATGATTTTCCCAACCTAAGTAGTATATCAATATTTTTCATTAGAGAATAGAAAGTCAAAACTTACTTGATTTGGTTGATTATTTATACTCGTAGCAGCTAAATAGAATTCACACACATAGGGTTATCCTGAAGAAAATAAACATTAATCATTTACAATTTTATAACATTATCAGTTATGTTAACTCCAAGTTTTTTGCTACCAGGCTTTTTAATCCTATTGTCGTTTTTTTTTGGATTAAAAATTGGAAAGAACACCATTGTATGGTTGTTATCCTTCTCGGATAGTGTAAATCGACGATTTTATTTCAAAAATAAATCACGAAACAGCACTAAAAATAAAGGAAGTACTCAAAGGGAAGAAAACTCTGAGGCCCATCCTGGAGATGGCCAGATAAAGTTCCTTTTTTTGGCAGTAATTTTCGTATTGCTTTTCATTGGTGTTATTTGTTTATCGGATCAAAATTCAAATCCTTCTTCTTCGATTGCTTCGAAAAACAAACCGGATAATCAGGAGCAGAGAGTATCAGTTGCTGCAGCTGCTTTTAATGATAATCCTATGAATGCAAGTCATAAAACTGTTAACAATGACATCATTAACCGCCCTCGTGATGAGGTAAGACAAATTTATGAGAAGAAAAAGTTTATTAAACCTCTTGCAGAGGAATTCATAGTAAAAACCAAGAACGGCATTAGTCAGCCAGTGGGAAATCACCCTAAAGGAAAATTTTTTATTCAAGTGGAGGCAGGCTCTCAAGAGCAGGCCATAAAAAAAGCTGCCCAAAAATGGTCAAAAGCATATGATTTACCGGTATCTATAGCAATAGAATCTGGGCATAAGCATCCTTACAAGGTTCTTTTTGGCCCTTTCAACACCAGAGAGGAAGCCAATAAGTATAAGAGACATATCCAAGTTAAGGGAGCTTTTACGAAACAAATTAATCAGTAGGCCTGAAATGGCATTTGATTTTTCATAGATATTCATCCAAAAACTAATTATGATAGCTGTTTAGGAATTATTTGTTACCCAGAGTTTTGCTTTTTCCCTTAATTATCCCTAGCCACCTCAAGTGCTTTGAGGTGGCTATTTAATTGATAAAAATTAAACCCTAAAAGCCTCTTGATACCCAGTGTCAAGGTATCAAGGGCTTCGGCGATCACAAAAAAGGGAAAACAAATGAACGCTCACTGCATTATGAAAAAAATACTTGACTATGTAAGTTTTTATATCAAAAGTGCCTGTGGCATTTATGATATTTTTTTATTTATCATTCCATCAATCGACCATTTTCCTCCTCCTTTAACTAATAAAACGGCCACCATAGCCAAAACCAGGAGATGATACTCATACCCCTCGCCAGTATTGGGCTGGGAATACCAGTTCATAAAAAATCCGGACCTCAAATGTACCAGATATACAGCCACAATCATGATGATACCAATAAGAAAAGACCAAAGTCGGGTCCCTAAACCCAGGATCAATAATATAGCTCCTATGGATTCTGTTATGATAACGGAAAAAGTAAGAAATGAAGGGACTCCCCACCATTCCTGCCAGGCATTTAAAGTCCATTGAACGCCATGGCCGCCCCAAATTCCAAATAATTTTTGTGCTCCATGGCCAAAAATAACAGCTCCTAATACGATTCTGAGGATAAAAGGGCCCAGATCCTTTTCAGTTTTAATTAAAGATTTAATTAGATTCATTTTATGGATTTTAAGTTTATTTTTTCCTCTTAAAAACCGAACTGTAGCCCTTTATCCAACGCCCATCCGTTCTAAGTTCCAATACTTCTAACCTAAACTCATTATCCGTAATGAATTGAAAAGTAGATTTGATATTGATCCCATCTTCTCTTGAACTGGACCAGGGATTAATGCCCCTCAATTCAAGCTTTTCTTCTTCTGGATCCCAAAATCCTCTTTCTCTAACAGTTCGGGTGGTACCGCTATAAAAATAAGTCGATTCAAATTCTCGATCGCTTTTTTTAAATCCTATTAATTGAAGATAAGATCTTTTACTGTCATTTCGGTATAATTCCACCTGAAGGCGTAAAAATGTTGAATCTAAAATAAAATCAATATTTGCTGTTCCTGCTTCTTTGACTGCATTTCCACCCGTAATTACTTGTTCCGTTTTGTGCTCCCAACTTCCTGCCATGAATTTTAGCGACAACAAGTTGGTTTGAGTTTGTATCCCTATCATTTGAAATGCATAAATTAAAATTAATATATAATTCGTCATACCCTAAGAACTGTGATCACTAATCATAAACCATTGGCCATCAATTTTTTCCATTATCACTGAAAACCACCCCTGCCTTGGCTTTTCTCTATCTTCATATTTTAGATTAAAGCGGCCAACCACATAGGCATATTTCCGGCTCAGTTTTTTGTAGGAAAAATTATCAAAATGGAGCTTACCCATTTTTTCCTTGGGAAAACCTCTCTTGTAGGAAGCCAGGATGTTTTTATATCCTTTTGTAACTCCTCCTCTGGAGACCGTTTGAACATTTTCAGAAGGGAAATAAGCCTCCACATAACATTCATGATCTCCTTGGTTCCAACATTCTTCTTGCTTTTTAAAGTTGTCTTTTATAGCCTGCAAATCATTTTTAGAAAAACTGGATTGACCCATTACAAGCCCGGTCAATCCAATAAAAAGTGAAACCATGATCATTAAAGTCTTCATATCCTTATTTTTTGTGTTCCAGTGTTCCAGTGTTCACGTTAGGGAATGCTTCCTTATAACTACTGCTGCTTATTTGAGTTTTTTGCAGCAATCTAGCTGATGGCAGTCTGAAAACTGCATTATTTAGGTGAATCAGTTCCAAGCTATCAGCAACGTATTTACTAATCTGCCAATCTGCACATTTACATATCTACTCATCGTAGTATCACAGCATTAAAAAATCAAAGAATCATTGGTTTCCTAAGAGAAGCATATCTCCACCTCTGAAATTGGAGAGATATAAATCAATCTTTCCATCATTATTGTAGTCATTTGCTTCAATATCAATGCCATCTCCTCTAACAGAAGCGGGTAAGATGACGGAAGTTTCATTGGTGAATTTTCCCTGACCATTGTTCAAATAAAACTCATAACTATTTCCAAAACCATTTCCTGTAATGATGTCCAGGTCTCCATCCTTATCAATATCTACTAAATCTCCATCCACACTATGCATTTTTTCCAGAGGCAAACTCCCTGTATTCGACTCTTTAAAAAAGCCCTTACCATCATTTAGTAAAATTCGGTTTTGTTGATCTTTATCTCGCCTGAAATTCACATTGGCAAATAAAAGATCCAAGTCGCCATCTCCATCTATATCTCCAAAGTCTGCCTCTCGTGTCTCCCAATTCTCCAGGTCAGCTTTTAATCGTTCGGTAGTTTGATCAGTGAAACGGCCGTGGCCATCGTTAATCCATAATTCGTTGCCATCTTCATTGCCATTAATGATGTCCAGATCTCCATCCCCATCCACGTCTCCAGCTTCCAAATCTTGAGTTGTTTTGGTAGAGGCAGGAATAAAATGTGGGGCTTCTTTCCAATGTCCTTTTCCGTCATTAATGAGGCAATAATTAACTCCATCATTGCCTATGATGAGGTCCTGATGTCCATCTTGATTTACATCCAAAGCAATCACAGCATTAGATTTGCCGGTCACTGGAATTTTGTAGGAATGATCCTCAAAATATCCTTTCCCATCATTGATGTAGTATTCATTCACCTGATCATCCTCACTTACAAATAGAATGTCTATATCACCATCGCCATCGAAATCGGCTACAGCAATATCTTCACTGTCTCTGCGATTTGGGGGGAGGCGTTCAGCTGTTCCATCTAAAAATTTCCCTTTCCCATCATTTAATAAAATGGCATTATAAGCCCATTCACTTGCCAGAACCATGTCCAAATCGCCATCGCCATCAAGATCAGCCGGCTTGGCATCCATAGTTCTACCCCGAGTAGCCAGTTGGGGGACATGAGATTTAGATACATCATGAAAAAATACCGTTTTGTACCGTGCTTCGTATCGATAACGTGAAAAAGGCTGATCTGAATCCCATTGAGGAAATGCTCCCTCTTGATCCATCGTCCAACCAGCTCTCAGGATTAGTTCTGCATCCTGGCCAATGCCTTCGCAGTTAAAGTCTTCTTCGTATTCATCGGAGGGTTGATGATATTTGTACTGATAGGCCGCCAGTTTTTTCTGAAAAATCTCATCATCATGTCCCATAGCATTGCCAGCTCCTACCGCAAACTCTGAAGGGATACCTACTTCCGCAAAAGGAAAATGATCGGACCTGAAAAAAATATTATAGGCAATATTTTGCTCAGTATTAGGTACAATGGTCCTATTTTGAATACGAGCAGCCTCATCTAGATATTTATCCAGTTCTGATCGGCCATAAACTACTCCTAGGATATGAGTGGACTTTCCATATGGATAATGTGAGTCCATATTAAAATTGGCTACTGTTTTTCCTATCGGGAAAAGAGGATAGGCTGCATACCAAATAGCTCCCAGCAAGCCAATTTCTTCAGCTCCTGTAGCCAAAAAGAGAACGGAGCGGCGGAAAGGAGTCTTTCTGTTTTTAAAAGCTCTGGCTATTTCAATAAGAGCAGCGGTACCAGAGGCATTATCTACTGCTCCGTTTCGAATATTATCTCCTTCTTGCCCTTCAATTATACCTACATGATCCCAATGAGCAGAATAGATCATTACCTCATCCGCTAAATCAGTACCCGGTAAAAGGCCAATTACATTATGAGTGAGAATGTCCTCCCAGGTGTTAGAAAAGCTAAAGGAAACCTTCAGGCCCAGTGGAATTGGTTTAAATGCAGGTTTAAGGGCCTCTTTTTGATAATCAAAATCTTTTCTTCCTGCTTTTTCAAAAAGGCGGTTGGTTGCAGGCCTGTTCAAAACTCCTGAGAATTTTAATTGTACTTCCTTTAGCTTTCTTTTGATGACCGTATTATTAATTCCTACATAATTGGAAATACCTTCCCAGGAATAAAGGCCTTGCTGACTTTGCTTATAAATAGTGAACAAACCAATGGCTCCTCGTCGGGCTGCTTCATTTTTTTTGTAAAAAGGTTTACCATATAGATTTGCGGCAGGATCTCCCTTCCAGAGGGTCGTATCCGTAGTATATTCAGAAGGCACATCACTCAATACCACAACTATTTTTCCTTTTACATCAACATCTTTATAATCATCCCATCCGATTTCAGGTGCATAAATTCCAAAACCGACAAATACAAGTTCTGCATCTTTTATTCTGGTGGTCTCTTGAGCATAGGTGGAGGCTAGCAGATAATCTTCCTTATATTTTAACTCTTCCTGACCTCTATCGTTATGTACTTTAATAGTAGAAGGAGCTATGATACTAAATTTACCCAGGTGAACTTTTTGAAAATAGGAATCTCCAACTGCTGGTTCTAGTCCGATTTCTTTGTATTGTTCAGCAATATATTGAATGGTTTTTTCCTCAGCGGGTGTAGCGGTTTGCCGACCTTCAAATTCATCGGATGCCAGCACTTTAATATGTTCACAGATAAGGTCAGTATTGATGGGATTTTCTTGTGCTTCTATTATAAAAGAGAAGATAAAAGCCATTAGAGAAGCAACTATAAAGCGTTTTTTATCCATTCTATTCTTTTTGATGGTCAAAGAACAGCATTATGGAATGGCTAGGATAGTAAATTTTAGACATTCAGAAATCCTCAATTATCTTATTTAGTAAAGGTCATCAATCTTTAAGTCTTGATAACACTAGGATTATACAATTCTCCTAATCTTCTATATTTTACTATCAGAAGAATGCTAAAAAAATATTTAAATATAAAAGGTAGAGTTATTGTTAGTAGAATTAATAATAGAGTAGCTAGTATTAGCATATATTGAAACCAAGTTCCTAAAAAAGTAAAGAATATACTAACTGCCAAATCAAAAATATAACTCTCTTGCTGTCCATTATTTTCTACAAAAAATGCACTATGGGAACTGATAGCAAAAAGAAAACTATAAACCCCAAATGAATTAATAATGATATATAACAATTGAAGGAAATTATTATAAAGTGATTTTATTCCTAGGTGCCTGAACTCATAAAGTAACTTAGTGTCGAAATATGAACCTTTTCCTTCTATATAGTTTACAACATAAAATATTCCAATTGAAATCAAATAAATAATCCAAATCACTAAGAAAGCCCCAATATTGACATTTCTATTTGACGTAGCAATATTATTTAATTTTGATGCTACTATTTCAGAACTAGTTTTCAAACTAATAATATTAATACTTGAATCCTGTTCAACTACTTGCTCTAAACTTGGGTTTAAAAATAATTTGTAACGATTCAAAAATTGAGTTTCTCCTTCCTCCAATGATATATCGATCATTGTCATAACACCTTCGAAAGAAGGGATTGGATAATATTTATGATTTAAAGCTAAAATCAGCGAATCCAAAATAATTGGGTAGATTTGATTATCCGATAATTCCCCATATGATTTTTTATAGAAAAGATATTCACCAGTTAAGGCTAAGCAATAATTATATATAAATTTTTGATTGTCAGGCTTTTTATCAAAAAAGGCGTAAGGTATAGTAAATATAAACAATGCGTTAAGGGTAAATAAAAAAGCAAAAAGCAAATTAAGTCTTAACAACAAAGATTCCTCTTTTAGGTTAAAAAAATAAAGCTGTTGAATAGCAAAGTTTCTTTTTTTAGCATAATAAAATATTAAAATATAAGCAACTCCATTTATTAGCAATGCAATGAAAAGAATATACTGGGGAGGAAAGTTTATATATTGACGCCCAGCAATTAATGAATCGATATTTAAAATTAATGTTACAATAGAAGTAGTAAAAAAGAAAAGAAGTGTATTTCGAATTATGATGAAATAATTTCTCCTCCAAAGCTCAGGAAAGTTTTGAATTAGATATTCATTTACAACTTCAGCGACTTTTCTCTCTTTGATTATTTCCCAGCTTATCAACCTATATAATCCAAATAGAAAGTTATTCATAGTTAAATAAAAAATCTTAGAGAAGAGTTAGATATATCTTGGAAAAAATTAATTTTCCCTCCATAATCATCAATTGCATTTAATAAGCTCCGAAAGGAGGACTCTTTATCTATTTTTATTGTAACTAAACCAACTTCATCAATATCAATTTCATAATTAAATTGTTTTTTTTCTAGGATTTCTTCTAGAGTGTTCGAATTCAAATTTGTTTTCAATTGAAAAATATTAAATGGAAATCTTTTTTCTAATAGATTTTTCTTCCCATTATATTTTGCCTCGCCTTCATGAAGAAAAACAATATTATCTGCTATCGTTTCTATTCTTTCAATATGTTGAGAAGTAATTAAAATCGAAAGAGGGTATTTTGTAGCATTCAAATATCTTTTTAAAGTAGCTAATAGAAACTTTTGTGCAACAATATCCAAATTAGCTAATGGCTCATCTAAGATTATTAGTTTTGGCCTCCAAACCATAATACTTGCCAAAGTTATTCTTAATTGGTAACCAGCAGATATTTCATTCCATTTTTTAGTTAACTGGTCTTCTAGACCCATTTTTAAAATAACGTCATTAACGAATAATGCGTTTTCATCTCCACGAATACCATGGGTCGAAGCACTAAGCTTTAACCAGGATAAATTATCAATCCCTGGATTTCCTATTTTTTGTGGTACATAACCAATTTTTTTCTTAATACAGTAGAAATTACCATTACAATTGAATCCATGATAATTAATTGTTCCGCTGTTCGATTTAATTTTTCCTGCAATTATTTTTAATAGGGTTGTTTTTCCACTACCATTTCGACCAACTATTGCGGTCACTTTACCTACTTCTAAATCCAGAGAAATAGGAGATAATTCAAAGCCTTTATAGTGTTTTGTAATCTCTTCTATTGAAACTATTGGGAAATGAGTATTAAGAATGCTTTCCTTTCTAGGTTCATCACCACTTCTTTTACTAGATTCTTTGTTGAATTGGCCTGTAATTAATTTATTTTCTTCTTCTAGAATATTTATGATATCCAATACCCTCCTAATAATTATATTAACCTGTCGCCTAGAATTGTCATTATCTCCATATAATTTTGATTCACGTGAAATTTTTAGATAATCACGATGAAGTAAGATAATTTCGCTGTTAATTTTTTTATCAAAAGAAAAATTCTCTATTAAAAAACTTAAATTTCTGAATACCTCAATAATTCTATCATCAACTATCAATTCCCTAATTTCCTTGGTTTGTTTATAAAAATCTTTCATACTGATTAGTTACTTACAGTTTGAGTTCTTTTTATCAACCAAAATCATAATTAAATCCGATTTAACTGTAAGTTATTAGAATTAAATAACTGGATAAATAATTCTCACACTTTCAAATATATGTAATAAATAAATTAAGATTCCATTTAAATTTCTTATTCCAAACACATATTTAATATTTATTACATCTATTCACATTAAATAATATTCCAATATTAAAACATTCAAAACCATGAAAAAATGACAGGCGAAGTTGTCTTTTACCTGTCGTTTTTTCATGTTACGCTAAATTTTCAATTAATTTTCACCTTCATTCAAAATTGGTATTGGTTTTGCTATTTCTTATTCGGCAAACACAATCAACAAAATATTAGCCGAAGCCATGAATTATAAAGATTATTATAAAACGCTGGGAGTGAGCAAGGATGCTAGCCAGGCTGATATCAAAAAAGCATATCGCAGGTTAGCCTCCAAATATCATCCTGATAAAAACCAGGGAGATAAGTCTGCTGAAGGAAAATTTAAGGAGGTGAATGAGGCTTTTGAAGTTTTAGGAGATCCTGATAAACGACAGAAATACGACACTTTAGGTGCCAATTGGGAGGCCTATCAACAATCTGGCGGAAATTGGCAACAGTATGCACGCCAAGGTGGCCCTGGAAGTACTTTCTTTTTCGAAGGCGACCCTTCCTCCTTCTTTGGTGGAGACAGTGGTTTTTCTAGCTTTTTTGAACAGTTTTTTGGTGGTGGATATCAGCAAAGCAATCCTTTCGGAAATAGAGGTCAAGGGCCAACTGCCTTGAAAGGTCAGGATTTGGAAGCGAAAATGAACATTACCCTTTTGGAAGCTTATCAAGGAAGCCAAAGAACCTTTGAACTGGGTGGAAAAACACTTAGAATAAATATTAAACCTGGAGCTTATGATGGTCAACGTCTGCGTCTAAAGGGCAAAGGACAGGCAGGTATGCAAGGAGCACCGGCTGGTGACCTCTATATCATTCTAAAAGTGCAAGCCGATTTTCGTTTTCAGCGAAAAAAAGATGATTTAATACATCAGAAGAGTATTGATTTATATACTGCTATTTTAGGCGGAAAAATAGATGTCCAAACCATGAATGGAACGGTTAAAATGACCATTCCAAAAGGTTCCGAATCTGGTAAAACTTTTCGGTTAAAAGGAAAGGGCATGCCTAAATACAATAAGGAGGGACAATTTGGAGATTTATTAGTAAGGCTTACTGTTCAACTTCCTAAAGAGCTTAGTGAAGAGGAAGAAAAGCTATTCAAGAAATTACAGTTATTAAGAGAAGAACGGAAGGTTAAGATGAATTAGTTTCTAATTAGCAGATATGCAAATGTGAAGATGAGAAGATTTTATAATACACTAATTTTAGGGTACTGTGATGTTTTGATGGGCAACGTTATCTGTAAAATTTGCTGAATCCCTGGCCATCGAAGGTGGCTGCGTGAGGAAAAGCTTCAATAAGCGACCACACTTTAAGTCCAACAACTCCATTCGTAAACTTGCTAACTTGAACACCTGAACACGTAAAAACGTGCACACATAAAAAAACAAAATGAACTTAAATAATTTAACCATAAAATCTCAGGAAGCGATCCAGCGTGCTCAGCAAATTGCGCTGGAACAGCAGCAGCAATCGCTCGAACTAGGGCACTTTTTGAAAGGTATTCTGGATACTGATGAACATGTCACTCCCTTTACTTTTAAAAAACTAGGGGTTAATGTCAACGTTGTCCGGCAAGCCATTGATAGCATGGTTCAGTCTTATCCAAAAGTAAGTGGAGGAGAGCCATACCTCTCTAGAGCTGCAGCGGAAGCCTTACAAAAGGCCAATACCAGCCTCAAAGAATTGGGTGATGAATATGTAGCTTTGGAGCATCTTTTGCTGGGAATAGTAAGGACCAAAGATCAAGCATCTCAATTATTAAAAGATAGTGGGGTATCTGAAAAAGGATTACTTACCGCAATCAAAGAACTGAGAAAAGGAAGTAAAGCAACAACGGCAAGTGCCGAAGAATCTTATAATGCTTTAGGAAAATATGCCACCAATTTAAATGAACGAGCCAGAACAGGCAAATTGGATCCAGTCATTGGTCGTGATGAAGAAATCCGCAGAGTTTTACACATTTTGGCAAGGCGTACCAAAAACAATCCCATATTAATCGGACAACCAGGAGTGGGTAAGACAGCTATTATTGAAGGACTTGCACATAGAATCATCAATGGAGATATACCGGAGGATCTGGCAGATAAGGAAATATTTACTTTAGACATGGGTGCTTTGATTGCAGGCGCCAAATATCAGGGAGAATTTGAGGAAAGACTCAAAGCCGTAGTAAATGAAGTCACCAAAGCTGATGGACAAATCTTTTTATTTATAGATGAGATCCATACTCTAATTGGCGCAGGAAAATCTCAAGGAGCCATGGATGCAGCTAATATTTTAAAACCTGCATTAGCAAGAGGTGAATTGCGCGCCATTGGAGCTACCACCCTGGATGAGTATCAGAAATATTTTGAAAAAGACAAGGCCCTCGAGCGCCGCTTCCAGATGGTCATGGTAGATGAACCTACTGAAGAAGATTCTATTTCCATATTAAGAGGCTTGAAAGAGCGCTATGAGACGCATCATAAAATAAACATTACAGATGCAGCTATTGTCTCTGCTGTTCAATTATCTAATCGATATATTACCGATCGGTTTTTACCAGATAAAGCCATCGATCTGATTGATGAGGCAGCTGCCAGGTTACGCCTGGAAATGAACTCTATGCCTGAAGAGCTGGATGAAGTGGAAAGAAAAATCCGCCAGTTGGAAATTGAGCGGGAGGCCATGAAGCGGGAAAAAGATCAAGATAAGGTGGAGAGTATTAATGAAGAGCTCGCTAATCTGGAAGAAAAACGTTCGGGCATAAAAGCCCAATGGGAAACAGAAAGAGCCGTGGTGCTTGGCGTTCAAAAAACCAAAGAGGAACTCGAACAACTCAAACTAGAGGGGAACCGAGCAGAGCGTGAAGGGAATTTCAGTGATGCCGCCGAAGTACGGTACGGTAAGATTCCCGAAGCGCAACAAAGACTAGAAGAGTTAAATAAACAGCTGGTAGAGATGCAGGAGGAAGGTAAAATGCTGGTAAAAGAAGAAGTCGATGCTGAAGATGTAGCTCAGATAGTCAGTAAATGGACAGGAATTCCTGTTACCAGAATGCTGCAAAATGAAAGAGAAAAATTATTGCTACTAGAGAAGGAATTACACAAGCGAGTGGTTGGCCAGGATGAGGGGGTTGAAGCTGTCGCTGATGCCATCCGACGAAGTCGAACAGGCCTTTCCAATAAAAAACGCCCGATTGGTTCTTTCTTGTTTTTGGGTACTACCGGAGTTGGAAAAACGGAATTGGCCAAAGCACTGGCAGAATATCTTTTCAATGATGAGAATCTACTGACCCGAATCGATATGAGTGAATATCAGGAAAGACACGCTGTAAGTCGACTTGTGGGCGCTCCTCCCGGGTATGTGGGTTATGATGAAGGTGGTCAACTGACAGAAGCGGTGCGGCGTAAACCCTATAGTGTGGTTCTTTTGGATGAAATAGAAAAAGCACACCCTGATGTATTCAATATTTTATTACAAGTCTTAGAAGAAGGTAGGTTAACAGATAACAAAGGGAGGGAAGCCAATTTCAAAAATGCCATCATCATTATGACCTCTAATATGGGCTCAGATCTGATTCGAAAAAACTTAGAGACTTTGACAGATGACAATAAAGAAGAATTACTAGAAAAAACACAGGAGGCTGTTTTTGAAATCCTTAAACAATCTGTCCGCCCAGAATTTTTGAATAGAATCGATGAGGTTGTTATGTTCCGGCCTTTATCCAAAACAGACATCCATAAAATTGCAAAAATTCAGCTTGATGAGGTGAAGAAGACCCTCTTAGAGCAGGAAATCATATTGGATGTTGCCCCCGAAGCTATGGATTACCTGGCTGAGGAAGGTTTTCATCCGGAGTTTGGTGCACGTCCTCTGAAGAGGTTAATTCAGAAAAAGGTCTTGAATGAATTGTCTAAACAGATGTTGTTAAATAAAGTACAAGCGAAAAGTCATATTGTATTAGATGTGTTTGATGGGAAGGTTGTGTTTAGAAAACCGAGGAATGTAAAGGCTGAAATGAATGTGGATTAATCTTACAATTAGCTTAAAGCTTTATGAGACAGGTAGAGACAATTTGAGATATGTAAATAGCAAATTGTCTCTACCTGTCTCAATGTATCTCCCATTTCTTTCATCTTTCCATAAATAAATTATTCCTTTAAAAGGAAAGCAAATCCAATAAATTTAAAAACAATGAAAGCAAATTTCAATGATATAATAAACGGTGAAAAGCCCGTATTAATTGATTTCCATGCCCTATGGTGTGGTCCGTGTAAAGCACAATCACCCATCCTTAAAGAGGTGGCAGGTGAGGTAGATGGCAAAGTACGTATTATTAAAATTGATGTAGATAAAAACCCAACTATTGCACAAAAATATCAGGTGAGAGGAGTCCCCACCCTGGCTTTATTTAAAGACGGTCAGGTAGTATGGAAACAAGCGGGTTTGCAAACCAAACAGCAGATATTGAATGTAATTCGGGAAAAAGCTGTAAAGTAAACAAGAAAATAATACTAGATTTGAGGTAGAAAATCGTTAAAAATGAAACACCTCTTTTTCAGAATACTTTGCATTTTTGTATTCAATATTTTTCTGGTTGGCGCATCTGCCCAAATTGATAAAGCCCAGTTGCTAAAAGACTTGGAAATTCTATCTTCAGATGAATATGGCGGCAGGCCAGCAGGAGGTAATGAAAAGGCGAGAACTTATTTAATAGAAAGAATTGAAGGACTAGCTCCTGCTTATGCCACAATGGTTGACAGTTTTGGCTTTCTTGATTATTTTAGAAAGCCACACAAAGGGTATAATGTAGTAGGCAAAATCATTGGAACGAAATTTCCTGATCACTTCCTTGTTTTGTCTGCCCATTATGATCATTTGGGAGTTAGAAGTGATAAAATTTATAATGGGGCTGATGACAATGCCTCTGGAACTGCTGCTTTATTAGCCCTTGTTCGTCATTTTCAACAAAATCCACCAAAGCATACCATTATTTTTGCCTTCTTTGATGCAGAGGAATTGGGCCTAAAAGGTGCTGATCGTTTTGTGGAAGATCCGCCGGTAGCCAGGGAAAATATTTTATTAAACATCAATCTGGATATGGTTAGCCGAAATGAAGACAATACCATCAACATTTGTGGCACCTATGATTTTCCAAAATTGAATGGACCTTTAAACAAAATAATCCAAGAATCTTCACTAATCGTCACCAAGAAACATGAAGGGCCTAATTTTACCGGTTCAGATAACTGGACCAAATCTAGTGACCATGGAAGGTTTCTTGAACGAGGCATTCCTTATTTATATTTCGGAGTAGAAGATCATCCTGGCTACCATAAGCCGAGTGATGATTTTGAGTTTATCAATCAGGACTTCTTTTATGAAGTTACCAATCTGGTAAGGATCACAACGGAACAATTTGATAAAAAATTAAAAAAGAAGCGGAAGGTATAAACGGTAAAAACGCTTCTTTTTATCAATTCAAATTGACTTTAAGAATTGGCCGGGTTCTCTGAGTTTCTATATCCAACAGATAAATTCCTTTGTTATTTTCTGCCCAACCGTTTTTATAAATTATGGTCGTATTATCAGGGCTAATTCTGGCGTTGAAACATCCAACTTCACAATCTAATAGTTTTTTCAGCTCACTTCCATCTGGGTTCATCATATAAATAGCAGCAGTACTGATACTCGGTTCCTTTTGATGTATAAATACAATTTTACTTCCATCCTTCGACCAAATAGGGTTGTAAGACACCAAAGGTTCGCTTTCAAGCTGAGTGATTTTGTCATTTTTCAAATCTTTTTTGTAGATATGAAAAAACTGCCCTTTTTTCATTTCCTTGGCTCCATAAAGCAATAGATTTCCATTTGGAGATAAGTTGGGATAGATTTGGCTCCAGCCATTTTCGTTATTAAGTTTTTTTTCTGCCCCTTTCAAGCTCGTTTCGTACATCGTTCTTGCTTGATTGGATGGGGCTAGTCGTACAAATAAGATTTTCCTTGAATTAGGATGCCAAGAAGGAGTGGCTTCTATCACATTACCGCTAATTATCTTTTTAGTTGTTCCTTTTTTGACATTGTAGATATACAAATCGCGGTTGCCATCTCTATCAGAAATAAAGGCTATGTATTTTCCATTTGGTGACCAGCTTGGTGTCCATTCCGAAGAATCTGTTTTTGTAACCTGAATGCTTTGCTTATTGTCAAAAGAATAGATATATAGATCACTATTTTCATCATTATTACTAGCAACATAAACAAAAGATTGGCCATCTGGTGACCAGCTAGGGCTGCCAATATTAGATTGACCAAAGACATTTAGGGAAAAAATAGCAGATGATAATAACATCAGGATGACCAATGTTTTCATTTTTATTCTTGAAATAATATGAATTAAATAATTAAAGAGAGACAGGTAGAGGGAAATAGAGATATATTGAGACAAGATTCATCCCCTCTTATCTAATCTATTATACACCACTTTCCACTGAGCTCTCCAACTTTTCCCGCCATCGTTAGAGGTTTCCCATAAATAAACAAAACTGTCTTTGGTAATGCTATGGAAAGTTTCCCTTCTCAAGCCGGGTCGGGTACTTTTGGGGTCTGATTCAAGGATCATTTTATCTCCGACTTTATTTCCATAAAAGGTATACTCTCCCCATTTAGCATCATAGATGGTATGTTTCCATCTTTTTTCTCTGGCAAGGTAAGTTAAATAGCCTCTTTGAAAGTTAGGATTATCACCACCACTTTTGGTGAATATTTCCTCAATTAATCTTCCATTCAGCAAGTAGGATACTTTATCCTTTCCTTTTGTCTCTTGCCAATTAGGAGCTAGACTCATAGTTGTTTCCCATTCTCCAATCCAAAAATCAAAATCTTTGTGTGGAGTAGTGCTTTGTCCACTCAAAAAACTACTTATTGAAATCAGTAAGGCACAAATAATCATCCTTTCCATATATGCTGATTTTATTGTTTTGATTAGTTTAGTTGATCTTTCAGAACAAAAGACGGGAAAGAGATTCAAAAAATAGTTGGATTAACAAGTGTTGGTGTCTATCTGGGTTTAGATAGACAATTCTTTTTTAATTAAATCAGCAGGAAGGGATGAATATTCGTTTTTCTTTTGAAAACTGTGTTTTATGAAATGGCCATCCATTATTCTGATCATATTTTATGCAGCTGGTATCGTTCAGGGTATTTCCTTAATCCTTGCAATAAGTAACCGCAAGCTATTGATGCAACTTTCAAATAGAATTATGCTTGGCCTCTTGCTTTCCATCACCTTTATTCTAGTATTTTTTTGTTTGTTGATTTTTCATATCCGGGTACTACCAGAGGTATTGGGTCCTATATCCACGGCAGCCTGGTTTGCCACCGGCCCATTATTTTATTTGTATACAAAATCTGTTCTTTCGCCTATTTTCCAGTTAAAGGGTCGGCATATTTTTTTATTTGCTGTTCCAATTTTTAATTTATCCCTGATAATTCTAGACCTTTTAAATGTTCCTATAAGATTAGCTGATCCGTTTCCCAGCCTGGACATCTTTGCCTATGTTTGGTTAATGGCCTATTTGGTACATACAGTCGTTTTTGTGTTATTGAATTTACGATTATTGCAGCTTGAAAATCATGCTAAACTTAAGGGGCTTTTTTTTCTATTTATTTGCTTCCTAGCTACTCTTCTTATAGCGTTTATCAGTCTGTTATTTATCAGCAGGAATGCTCCATTTTTTAGTGCTATCGAAAAGGTGCTGGCCTTGATTTTTGCCTTTTTTGTGTTATTGATCGCATTAAGATCAATGTCCACATCCCCTCAATTTAGCAAGCCACGATCAAGAAGAAAATACTATAACTCTATTCTTTCAGAGGGCAGAATGAAGGAAATTGAGCATTTGTTATCTTCTCTTATGGCCACCCATAAGCCTTATTTAGATAAAAATCTTAGCCTTAATAGCCTATCACAGATTTCTTCAATAAAAGAAAATGAATTGTCCCAATTTTTTAACCAATACCTGAAATTAGGATTTTATGAATACATCAGAGAATATAGGTTAGCAGAAGTAGAATTGAGGTTACAAAATCCCAATTTCAAGAATTTAAAGATTGCCTCCATTGCCGAGGATGCCGGGTTCAAATCAAGAGCCTTATTTTATAAAGCTTTCAAAAAAAAACACGGACTGACTCCCACAGAATTTCTAAAGCAAAAAGAAATATAAAAAGGCGCTGATCTAAGCAAAATCTGTCACCAGTTATGACTATGATTTGCCGAAATCAACGCCTATACTCACTCACTAAAACGATTTATAAAACCTGTAGGGATCAGTCGGTTGTTCAATTAGTTTTTATTCAACATTTTTTCAATAAAAGCAAGTTCTTCAGCATTTTCTATAATCCTTTCCTTAATACTGTTACCTGGTCCATGACCTGCACCCCATGCAATTCTTAACAAGACGGGATTATTACAATTTTGAAGATGCTGCATGGCAGCTACAAATTTATAGCCGTGCATCGGCACTGAAGTTCGATCTTTTTCTCCCACCTGGACCAAGAATGGTGGGAAACATTTTTCCTCTTTCAGTTGATGATAAGGCGAGTAATCCAGTAATGCTTTGAATTCTTCTGGTTTATTGACATCACCAAATTCAGGAACCTTAGCCTGGCCACCTGTAAAAAGAGAAAAGCGAAGCATATCCAAAGTAGGTACATTAATAATAGCAGCTCCAAATAAATCCGGCCTTTGAAGGGCAGCGGCAGCGGCCAGACTTCCACTGGCGCTATTTCCATTGGCAACTATCTTTTTTTTCTCAGTAAAATTTTCTTTAATCAACCATTCTGCAGCAGCTACATAATCATCTACTCCGTTTTGTTTATTGGTTTTAATACCTGCCTGATGCCAATCTTCACCATATTCGCCTCCTCCTCGGATATTGGCATGTGCATATACTCCTCCCTGATCGAGAAAGGCTATCATTTGAGAGGAAAACCAGGGGAAGGGTGTTCGGCCATAGGCACCATATGCATATAGAAAAGTTGGATTTTTACCATCCCTTTTCATGTCCTTTTTGTAGGAAATAAACATTGGAATTTTAGTTCCATCTTTGGATGGATAAAAAACTTGCTTGATCACAAAATCATCAGGTTGAAAATCACCTCCTCCATTAGCCATCAATTTTGCTTCGCCGGTATGGCTATTTATTTGATATATTTCAGAAGCGAAAAAAGGTCCGATTAGTAAACTATAAGTAAAGGGGCTGTTTGGGGCATCAGGTCCAAATCCTATATGTCCAGCTTTAGGAAAGTTGATATCCCTCTGGTACTTGCCATCCATCCCATAAACCTTTAGTTGTTGTCTGGCAGCTTCAATAACTTTAACTACCATTCGATCCCCAACAAAGTTGATGGTACTAATGGCATTAGGCCCTTCAGGAAGCACCTCAGTCCAATTTTTCGAATCATCCAAATGAAAAGAAATTACTTTTTCATTAGGAGCATCTTTATTTGTGCTAAACCAAAATTTCTTTCCTTTATTAGCCACATAAAAAAACTTAGCTGTTTCATCTGATAAAATGAGCCTAGGCTCTTCATTGCTATTCAGTTTTTTAATATAGATTTGATGACCACTTTTTATCTGTTCCCTCAATTTGATGACCAGGTAATTTTTATCATGAGACATTTTGAGGTAATAAATGTACTTTTCAGTATTTTCTTTTTGAAAAATAATGGGATCAGCTTCGGCAGTTGTTCCTAGCTTATGGTATTTAATTCTCGGGTTACTGATTGTAGATTCTGATTCCCTACCCTCAGGAGGACGATCAAACTGCACATAATAAAATCCTTTTCCTTTTTTATCCCAAAGAATATTCCTGTACAGACCCAACATCAAAAGGCCAGGAATTTCTTCCTCCAATATCTTTCCGGTTTTTAAATCCTTTATTCTTATAGTATGCCAGGAAGAGCTTCGGTGATAGAAAAAGGCTAGATATCGAGCTTTGGGGTCCACATGGAATACGCCCAAAAAACTTGCACCATCCGGAAGGTCAACATACGGGTTGAATACTAGTTTTGGAAATGGGTCCTCAGGGTGGTCAAGCATATATATTTTTTCCTGCTGTTCACCGGGCCCTTTAACCCGATAAAAAAACTTCCCACCAAATTCGCGGTAAGGTTCATGCCAGTGAAATTTTTCGAATTTATTGATAAGCTTGTGATATTTTTCTTTCGCTTCCTTATCAATCATCTGATGATACAACTGATCTTGTGCCTTGAGCCAGGTTTGCAAGTCAGCAGATTCACCATCTTCCATCCATTGGTAGGGATCTTCTACTTCAACATTGTGGTACTTATTGATCTTCGTAGTGCGCTTTGCTTTGGGGTAAACCAGCTTTTTAGCCGTCTGGCAAATTGAAAAATTGGTAAAAAACAAGCAAAATAATCCCATAGATAGGGACATAACAGAAAGGTTCATTTTCATAATTTGGAATATTTTAAAATCATTTGTATTATTGCAATAATAATACTTTATTTTTAAAGTATCTAAAAATTAAGACATGGTGAATAAAAATTTGGCTGCAGCTAGTGCTAAGCCGCTCATTCTAACCATCCTGAATGAAGAAAGGAGTTATGGTTATCAAATCATTAAGCGTGTAAAGGAGCTATCCGAAGGCAATATCAATTGGAAAGACGGCATGCTTTACCCAGTTTTATATCAAATGGAAAAACAAGGGTTAGTAAAATCTCAGTATGAACTTGTAAAAGAAACAGGAAAAGCAAGGAAGTATTATTCATTAACCGGACAAGGTTTAGAAGAGCTAAACAAACTCAAAACCGAGTGGGTATTTGTCAGCAATATGTTGTATAAAATGTGGGGCATCTAATTAGTATTGGGTATTGGGTATTGGGTATTGGGTATTGGGTAAGGAGATAAGGCTTATAGTTTAATGTATTTTTTAAAAATCATTCTAATAAATATGAAAGAGCGGGGATTCAATCTGGATAGTAGCTTAGAAAAATGGATTAAGGAATTAAGACAATATGAAGGATATGAAGATGGTCAGATTAACGAAATTGAGGACCATATCCGATCTGAAATCATTCAACTATCTAAGCAGGGATTTTCTGAAGAAGAAGCATTTGAAAAAGCCATAGACAATTTTGGTGATCCCCAAATTATTGATCATGAATTATCAAAATTCAAGGCCCGCTCCAATCTTTTCTTCCTACTTCCAAGTTCGCTTAAAATTGCATTCCGGAAAATGAGGCGAAACTCCTTAATTAACGTACTAAATATTTTCAGCCTGTCAATAGGTTTAGGAGTATTTTTATTGATCGCACTTTTTATACGTTATGAATACAGTTTTGATCGTTTTCATGAAAAAGGGGATAGAATATATCGCTTAGAGCTCGATTTGTTTCAAAGTGGCCGATGGACCAAATCCAGCACTAACTCCTATATGGCAGGAGAAGTAGTAAAGCTCAATTCAGGAGTGATAGAGAAGGTGGTTCAGATGGTTAAAGCCCATGGGACCTTTAGTTATAATAACCTGAAGTTTACAGAAAAAAAATCAGGAATTGTCTCTTCCACCTTTTTTGATGTATTCACTGCTAAATTTATTCATGGAAACGCCGAATCGGCTTTTGATGACCCCAATAATATTGTCCTGGATAAAAACGTGGCCAAAAAGTATTTTGGAGAGGAAAACCCCATTGGCAAACAACTTTTAATGGAAAACTTTCAAAAATTAATGACGGTTTCCGGAGTCATAGAACCAATGCCTTCCAATGCTCATTTTTTCTTTAATGTCTTTATGTCCTTTGAAGGATTGAGAATGGACATGCATCCGGAGGTATTTACCAATCCAGGATGGACCATGTGTTATGATTACTTATTGATTAAAGAGGGAGAAGATATTAAGGAACTGGAAGTTCAATTTCCAAAACTTGTCGAGAATCATATTCCTAACTTTGACAATCAAAATCTAAGGCTCAGAACTCGCCCCTTGTATGACATTCATTTTTATGCCCAGAGTGGTGAAGAACTAAGTGTAAATCGGGATATCAAACAAATAAGAATATTGACTTACATTGGCCTGGCCATTTTACTATTGACCATTTTCAATTATCTCAATTTAAATACTGCAAGATATCACGAAAGAATTAAGGAGGTTGGGCTCAGAAAAATATTTGGAGCAGAAAAAACTGGAATTCGGGCATATTTCTTGGGAGAGTCCTTAGTTTATACTTTTACTGCTTTTGTTTTGGCAGGAATTATGGTTTTAATGGCTTTCCCATTTTTTAATTTTATGCTGGGCACTCCCATACAGATTCACTTTGGTTGGCTTGAATTGACATCCATTCTTGGGCTTTGGGTAATATTAAGCTTACTTATTAGTGTACATCCTGCTACAGTATTGCCAGCTGTCAAGATTTCTGATGCCCTGTCTAAAAGGTTGGGATTTGGAACAAGTGCTGCCTTCCGGAAGGTTCTTATTTTCTTTCAATTTAGCATCACCATAGCTTTATTAGCAGGCTTGGGTATTATGTTCAAACAAGTTACTTTTCTCCAAAAGTCAGATCCTGGTTTTCAGACAGAGGGGGTTTTTACATTTGTTAAAGCAGGTATGGACGAGAGCAAAAATGAATCTTTCAGAAATGAGTTATTAAAAGAAGCCTCTATAAAAGCAATAGGTAGATCTTCCATCAGCATGCCGGGACCGCTACAAAGCTCTACTTTTTTCCAAGCTGATAGTGTCCCTGATGGCCCGGATAATGTTATCAAAGCCGTGTATGTGGATGATCATTTTTTTGAGGTAATGGACCTTGAATTGGCCTCTGGAGTTCATTTCGACCAAAGAAAAGGAGAAGGACAAATTATCTTAAATGAAAAGGCAATAGAAAAGTTTGGTTGGAGAAGTCCGCTCCAAAAATCTTTTTCTCCCAAAAGTGTAGATTGGAAAGGTCAGGTAGTTGGGGTAGCTAAGGATTTTAATTTCGAATCATTGTATAATGAAATTATCCCCGTGGTTTTTGTGCATGATCCCGAGAAGACGAATTGGATGTACGTCCAGTATGAGGGAGATATCCGAGAAATTTTCCCAAGAGTACGGAATTTAGTCAAACAGTTTTACCCTGAAGCAGAATTCAATCCCACTTTAATTGATGAAAATGTAGCCAATCAGTATAAAGCCGATCAGATATTGGTGAAACTGGCAGGCATTTTCACTCTTATATCCATAATTATCGCTGGAATGGGAATCTTTGGAATGGCCTTTTTTATCACCCAGAAAAAGACCAAAGAAATTGCTATTCGAAAAGTAATAGGAGCTTCCCTACCACAGATTTTCTGGTTTTTGACCAGAGGTTTTGTCGGTCTATTTTTGATGGCTACTTTGGTTGCTAGTCCAATAAGTTATTTGATCGGAAAACAATGGTTAACTAATTTTCCATATAAAATCAATTTGACTTTCGAGCTATTCATTTGGTCCATCTTGTTCACCATTATTCTAACACTTTTAGCATCCGGGATTATCGTCATCAGAGCTGCCTTACAAAATCCAACACAGTCTTTGAGATATGAATAACTGATTAATGGGATCATAAAGATCAATCATAAACATCCATTTCGAGAGTGACCATCTTTTTACTGCATAGGGCAGGACTCTAATCAAAGTGGTATATTTGATGCCATAAATCTTTTTTAAATATTATGGAGTCACCTGGAATGGAGCAACAGTATCGAGAACTCAAAATATTAAATACAATTGCCATTCAACTTAATAAAACCATTGAGTTAAATAAGGCATTAAAAGTTGTTCTCAATCATACTGTAGAATTAATGAATTTAAACACAGGATGGATCTGGCTGTTACATCCAGCTTCCAACTCAGTGTTTTTGGCGGCTTCTCATCATTTGCCTCCTGCCTTTACCAAACATCCAGAGCGGCTATCAGGCTGGTGCTATTGTATTGATAAATACCTTAAAGACAAAATGGAAGGGGCTGCAAACATTAGTGAAATTTCCTGTAGCAGATTAAAAGACCTGGATGAAGGAACTGGTGGCTTAAGATATCATGCTTGTATCCCTTTATTTGATGGAGAACAAAAAATAGGCCTACTCAATATAGTTAGTGAGAATACAGGCCAGTTTTCGGAAAGACAGTTAGATCTTTTATATACAATAGGAGAATTATTAAGTGTATCTATAAGTCGTGCACGGCAATTTGAACAGAGCCGGGAAACAGGCATTAGAGAGGAAAGGTCACGAATTGCCCGATTTGCTTTCAAAGAATTTCATAGGCAGATAAAAGAGTTACAGGCTCAATTAGAGCGATATCGGCAATCCGAAGATTCTAAAAGCGATGCCACCAAATTAGAAATACTTTCGCAGTCTATTGAAGATTTACTCACTCTAGCAAAACAGTCCACCCAGGACTTAAAGGAAGGAGGAACTACGACATACCAGGAATCCCCTTTTCAATACCCTTCCACTCCTCTAACCAAGAGAGAAATTGAGGTTCTTGAATTACTAAAAAAAGGCAAAACTAATAAAGCCATTGGTGTAGAATTATTTATTTCTGAGCGTACTGTCAAATTCCATGTTAGCACTCTATTAAGTAAATTACATGCCCAAAACCGGACTGAAGTTGTACGAGTTGCTATCAAGCGCGGTTATATTTCAATAGATTAATTCATCTTTTATCCAAAGCCCTTTTTTCAGATAGGAATAAGGGAATTCTTTCCAGTTCTGAGTCAAACCTGCCTTAACAGGATTTTGCAAAATATAATGGAGATAATGTTGTTTCTCTCTATCATTGCGAACAATCCTATCATAGTACTCTTGAATCCAAAATATCCCTTTTCTTTTTAGGGCCAGGTTGCAATACCTGGCAGAAACACCTTTGAGTCGATTCATAATTTTTGATAGATCTATATAATCATCAGGAATAAAAACTGGATTGGCTTCAAAAGAATTTATTTGTATGCTTGTATCAATTAATAGATGAAAATGATTTGACATAATGGTAAAAGCCAGCAAGTCGTAATACTCGCCATCATACCTATGAAACTGGTTTTGCAAAATTTCCGCAATTTTTGGCTGTGCTAAATAGGTTGGTCCGGTTATTACCTGATCTAGATACTCATCATATTTTTTAAAGTATTGACGATCTAGGACAGCTTTTTTTCTTTTAAAATTTTTAGGTCGAGTTACCTTAAGAACATCTACTTTTTGCTGGTATTCCTGCATTAATTCAATCAATACTTTTTTAGGTAAAGCTCCGTGAAGATTAGAGGTAATAAAATAAGTAGCACCCGCATTTAAAATGTGAGGTAAATTTCTTCTTGTGGTTTTTTGAGTCTTTTTCATGCCTGTATTGAAATTTTATTAATTAAAAAATAAGGGCATTGGAGACTCATAGCTGGACTATACCGTTTACGGTGTCTGGGAATCAGCGTTTACGCTGATATTAAGCTTAGTTTAGACAGGCTAAAGCCTATCTCCCAGACACCGTAAACGGTATAGTCCAATTTAAAGAAAAAATTCGTAAACAACAAATAATCAACAGGTTATACAATATTGTTCGAGGCTACTATAAAATCATTGCCATTAACTACCTGTACTTTAGTACAGCTTACATTCTATCCCTTTGCCTGATTCGTACAGCTCTTAAATAGCTGAATTTTGTGGTATCAATAAATTCAAATTTCAAGAATATGAATACGACAAAACAAACAGCTTTAATTACTGGAGCATCCAAAGGCTTTGGTTTTGCAATAGCAGAAAAACTAGCGAAACGAGGTTGGAACTTAATTATCAATGCTAGAAACGCCAAACAATTATTAAAGGCTCAAAGAGCTCTTGAAAAATACACAGAAGTTATCGCTATTTCAGGAGATGTAAGAGATGAAATACACCTACTTCAATTTGCAGAAAGACTGGAGGAAAATCGATGGAAACTAGATCTTGTTATTAATAACGCTTCCACCTTGGGGCTAAGTCCACAGCCCATGCTTTTAGATTATGATATAGAAGTTATTCATCAAATTTTCCATACTAATATTATTGCCCCGCTCTCCTTGCTTCAAAAATTGGAGCCATTCCTAAGCCCAGAAGCCAAAATCATAAATATGAGCAGCGATGCAGCAACAAACGCTTATGAAAACTGGGGAGGTTATGGTGCAAGCAAAGCAGGTTTAGACCATTTAAGTGCAATTTTGGCTAAGGAAAACCCTCAATTAAAAGTTTATTCCTTTGATCCTGGAGATATGCGCACGGACATGCATCAAGCTGCCTTTCCAGAAGAAGACATTAGCGATCGCCCACTACCAGAAGAGGTGGCTGTCCCCTCAGTTTTTGAATTAATTGAAGGGCAATACGAAAGTGGCAGGTATGAAGCTGGAAAAATTCCCATTACTCTCTAATGTATTAAGGCCCCAAAAAACTGATTCATACCTACTTTTTTCCTTGCTATCGAATGAAATTGTTCATCTATTAAATTAGACAAAATGAAAGCATTACTTCAAGATAAAACTTTTGATTTTTCTTTACCAAAACTACTAGAATGTGCCGAACCTACTGAGAGCAGAGGCTTAGCAAGAGATGCAGTCAAGTTGATGGTGAGTAGAAGATTTGATGATCAAATAAGACATACACAGTTTTCAAAAATTGGCGATTACCTGGAAGAAGGAGATGTATTAATTGTGAATACCTCTGGGACTTTAAATGCCGCACTTCCCATTCAATTACCCAATGGGTCAGAAGGGCGAGTTCACTTATCCACCAAGATGGACAATAAAGTCTGGCTTGTGGAAATAAGACATATTCAAGGACAAAAAACCAAAAGGTACCATCAAATTAAATCTGGGCAAACTTTTACCCTCCCAGGAAATGGAAAAATGGAGGTTCTAACGCCCTATTATGGATCCAATAACGAAAATAGTCACCTCCAACTCTGGAAAGTTCGCTTTTATTTTAGCCTGGCAATGAATGATTATTTGGAAAAATATGGGCAGCCAATTCGCTATGCCGGACTAGAAAACTATTATCCTTCAGAGTATTACCAGACCGTTTTTGCAAGCCGTCCTGGGAGTGCTGAGATGCCTTCTGCTGGAAGGGCATTTACCTCTGAGTTAGTCACGCAGTTAGTGCTGAAAGGCGTACAATTTGCGCCAATTTTACTGCATACGGGTGTATCTAGCCTTGAAATTGGTGAGAAACCCTATCCGGAATATTTTGAGGTCCCAGGATTTACCGCCAGCATTGTAAATAGGGCATCCAGAGAAGGTCGCAGAGTTATTGCAGTTGGGACAACTGCCATTCGAGCAATAGAATCTGCTGCAGATGACTTTGGTACAGTTATATCAAAAAAAGGGATGACTGACTTATTTATCACCCCTAAAAGGGGATTAAAAGTAGTAAGCGGTATGCTAACAGGTTTTCATGAACCAAAGGCATCCCATCTGCTGATGATGGAAGCTTTAGCAAATAGAAGTCATTTACTAAAAGCCTATTCAGCCGCCATTGAAAAAGAATACCAATGGCATGAGTTTGGGGACTTACATTTAATCTTATAAGAAAAATGGAAGGTAATTGAATGGTTTGCACATTTAAATCCCTAGATCTACTTCCAAGAGGGCGTCTCATAAGTCGTTCCTGGGGTGTTCTTCGTCCACCTTCGGTCGACAGGTTCTGATCCAACAAATAATTTTCTTTTTGAGAGGTAATATTGAGGTTGTGTAAAAACTAAAATTTTTAAAAATTTTAGTTTTTACAATAATATGTATCTGCTTATAAAAAAGCAAAAAGTATATTTTTTTAAAGTCAATTTTTTCCAAAAATTGACTTTTTACACAACCCCTCCTGTAAATGCCACACTAAAAGTTGCATGCATTCTCTGAACGCACACAACCTATTCGTATGAAAATAACTTAGATTTAATTTGTTTCTACTTATCGCTGCACCGTAAATCGTTTTACCAAATATCCTCCTCCCTGAGTTTCCACCTTCATGAAGTAAAGCCCATTCTCCATATCCGAAACAGGAAGTTGAATCCGCTCCTTCAGCAGGTTATTAAAATCCATGTTCCAAATCACTCTTCCTAAGGCATCCATGATGAATAAATTGGCCTCCACGGGTTCTTCAAAAGATAATTCTATAGTCAACTGATGATTTGCAGGATTTGGGGAAAGCATTAAGGAGGATACTGGAAGTTGTTTTTGTCTAACCTTTGTTGTTTGCAAAGATTCCACCACCATATCCATAATGGGAACAAATCCAAAGTTTGAGGTAGGAAATCCACCAGCGCTGCCAATCAGCCATGCATTAAATCCGCTTCCCCAGGCAATGGTGCTTTCAGGTTCATACCGAAATTTATTATTCAACTGCATCGCCAATCCTGAATTTTCCCCTAAAAACTCTAATAGTAAAATATATCTGCTTCCTGGATTTAGTGCTACCCCTTCTTCAAGAGTCTCAATATCTAGTAGTGTAATCTCTACTTTATCTGCTATGGTTTCATTAATAAAGGTATGCTCTCCGATACCTCTCAGAATTAAACTATTATCAGAATTGAGATCAAAACCACTCCAATCTGGTCCTACTTCTGGTTTTATTTCATATAGTTTAACAGGCAGATTGTTTGAAAATGAATTACTATTTCCCCTGTCAATAGCTGTAATTGCTTTGGTAGCTTTCAATTCTATATCAGCATTTTTAGAGGTGTGATAAAGGTTGCCCATTTTAAAAGAACCATCTCCTGCTCCCCAATCCACCGCTCCAAAATAACTGCCATAACTTTTGGCAAATAAACTTTCCGTCACTTCGAAAGCCATTTCGGCAACATTGCTAGTAGGTGTAAAATCTTCCTGCCCCTCTACGTATGCCTCATATTTGACCAAATAATGTCCCGGAGTAAAATTCTGAGGAATAAAATAAGAGGAAAATTCAAAAGGAATATTCTTTAAATCACTTAGGATAGAGGATTTTATGGTACTATCAGCAAAATAGACCTGCCCGGAGGTATCCAAAATGCTATATTTCAGAATTACATCTTTCTGATCGTCAAGACCCAAGTTTGAAAGAGACATTCCAAATCTGAGGGTATCCCCATTAAATTGAGAGGCAGGCTGAGCATAGCTGGTCAAAGGATATCTTACGTCTGAAATAGCCAAATCATATTCAGGTATTTCACTCAGCACTACATCATCGATAAGCCAATAAAAATAACTGCCATCATAGCGAAAACAGAATCTAAAATCAGGCTCCCCGGCAGCGTATTCAGTCAAATTTATCGTCTGAACTGCATTGTAATCCTTAGTACCTCTGGAAAATCCAGAACTTAGTGATTCATTGATGGGTAAAAATTCCCAGGTTCGCCCTCCATCTTTACTCACACCAATATAGCAGGTAACTGAATTGCTGTATAATTCCTGGTGAAAACTTATGGCCACCGTTTCCAGTTCAGAACAATCAATCACTGGTGAAATAAGGTCAGAAACAAAAGGACCAGAGGCAATCCCTCTTCTTCCTAAATAACTATTAGGGCCTGCATCCAAATAGGCTCCGTCAAAGATGGCAAAGCCATTATCTGCAGTAGGTGATCGAAGGTGGTAAAAATCTATCCAAAAGTTATTATTGGGGTTTCCTTCATTGGTTACCCAGTTCCAAAGGACATTTTTGGTCTCTAAAGGGTCATTAGAACTGACAGGCGAAGCAGTCCAGGAACTTGGAATTCCTCCGTCAAAATCTTCAGAAAAAACAACCTTTTGGCTAAATAAATTGGGGCTTAGCCCAAATAATAAAATCAAGAGTAAGTTTTCTTTTTTCATCTACTTTGGGTTTTAAATTTCTTAAACCCAAGGTCAGAATGTTCAGAAAAAACAGCTTGCAAGTATCGTTTTTAGACTTGGAAATATGAATCTAATCTTTAAAAATACTTGGACAAATGTTTCCAATATATTACTAAAGAACAGACTTACAGGTATTTGCGTGTTTCGCTTGGAGCATACCCAAACTCATCTGAATATACCCTTGAAAAATAAGCGGGGTCTTTAAAACCAACCGTGTAAGCTACCTCTGAAATAGAAAGGGCAGAATTTTCTAGTATCTGCTTAGCCCTGATGAGACGATAAGAACGAATATATTGCGCCACAGATTTTCCCGTAAGCGCCTTAATTTTTTTAAATAATTGTGAGCGACTCATGCCCACTTCATCAGCCAGACGGCTAACACCGAAATCTTCATTTCCCAAATTGGATTCCAGTACTACTTGAATTTTACTAATGAATTTATCTTCAGCATACTCCAAATTACCTTTAATTAAGCTGATTGGTTGAACATTTTGGTAACGATCCTGAAGTCGCTTCCTTAATTTTATCAATTGTTGAAGCCTTACAAATAATTCTTTTTCATTAAATGGTTTTATGAGATAAGCATCGGCTCCCATTTCAAAGCCCCCAATGCGGGATTCATCATCTGCTTTGGCAGTCAATAAAATAATGGGAATATGGCTGGTCCGCTCATTTTTTTTGAGGGTTCGGCATAATTCAAAACCATTTTTTTTAGGCATCATTACATCGCTTATGATCAGATCCGGAATAAGATCCAGGGCTTTTTGAATCCCCTCTTCTCCATTATTAGACAAAAATAGTTGGTACCGACCCTCTAAACAATTTTCTAAATAATTTTGAACATCCAAATTATCTTCAACGATTAGAATAGTAGATAAGTCTTCCTTTATAAGTGAAATAAGTTTAGAACTTTCATTTTCTTCAATTTGTAAAGTATTCACCTCCAGCTTTGGGAATTCAAAGTTTGTAATTTCAGCAGTTTGACTTATGGGCAGAAAAATTTTAAATGTAGAACCTTCATTTATTTGACTTTCTACTTCTATTTTACCTTGCATTAAATTGATCAATTCCTGCGTATGAGCCAGTCCAATTCCAGTACCTTCTCCTTCCCGTGTGCCTGTGTTATCTACCTGGTAAAATCGATCGAAAATATAGGGCAACTTGTCCGATGAGATGCCTATTCCAGTATCCTTTATTTGCAAAATTAATAGGTTATCCTGACCTCTTTGCTCCTTTTTTACATGAAAAATTATCTTCCCTCCATTTGGTGTAAACTTGATGGCATTCGACAATAAATTACTTACTACGTCTCTTAATTTGTCAGGATCAAAATCCATGACTAATGAATTTTCTTCATTATAGGAGATCATCTTTATTTCTTTAAACTGGGCATACGATTCAAAAGATTCAGCTAAATAATTTAGATAATTAATTACATCTCCCTGAATCAAATTTAATTTTAAGGCACCTGATTCTAATTTTGATAGGTCGAGTAATTGATTAATCAACTGAAGTAATTGCTTACTGTTGCGTTGAATAGAATTAATAGCATTTTCAAATTTTTTTGCTGATTTTTCCCGAAAAAAAGCTCTTGCTTTTTCCGCCATTCCCTGAATTACTGTTAAAGGAGTCCTGAATTCATGTGTAATATTGGTATATAGCCTAGACTTAAGTTCATCTATTTCTCTTAAACGCTGTGCTTCAGCTAAAGCTAATCGTCGATTCAGTTGATATTGATACATTAAATAGGTTAAAAAGAGTATTGTAAAGACATAAAACCCATAGGCAATTGAAGTTCGCCACCAAGGAGGCAGGACCGCGATCGCTAAATATGCTTTTTTTTCATTCCAAACTCCATCTCCATTTTTAGCCTGTAGCTTAAAGGTATAACTGCCAGGGCTTAAATTGGGAAATCGAGCAGTCCGTTCAACTCCTACCTCTACCCAGTCTTCATGAAGCCCTTCGAGTTTATATCTGTATTTTACCAGGTCAGGGTAATCATATTGTATGCCCGCATATTCAATAGTAAGATCATTATCACGATAGAAAAGCCTAAGGGATTCTAAATAACTGGCTGAGAGATAATCCTGATAAGCAGAATGTTGGTCAATAGCTTTATTATGAATCAAAATATTTTTTATTACCGGGATAGGAACATTTTTACTTGCGGTAATTTTTTGTGGATTAAATCGAAAAATTCCTTCCTCACCTGCAATATAAAATAGCCCTCTTTTGCTAGTGAAGAAGCCTGTTAAAGAACCAATCTTTAACATAGGAAAAAGATTCAATTGAGTAAATGTTTTAAAGGTTTCTTTATCAGGAGTATATCGGATCATCCCTTCAGGACTAATGAACCAAATATTTTTTTGCCGATCTTCCAGAACTCCTGTTGTCCATTCCAGGTTAATATCCTCGTATGACCTGAAGTTTTTCAATACCGCTAAGTTCCTATCCAAAATACTAATCCCCCCCAAATAGGAAGTCAACCAAAGGTTTCGGTCAGTAGATTCAAATACATCAAGAGCACCTCCATTTATTTCTACAAAAGATTTTCGTTCTGGCTGTCCAATATCAATTTTGTGCAGCCCTCGATTGGTGGATGCAATTAAAAAATTATCTGAGCTTAATAAAAGATCATTGATGACTCCCAAATTGGTATATTCCTCATGTAAAGCCTCAAAAGATTGCTTACTAAGGTCAAACCAGTAAATACTTCCTTTAGAAGTTCCACAGAATAGGCCTTTCTCTTGGGAATAGGTTAAAACATTTACCCAATCCTTTCCCAAAGTTTTGTCTGCTCTTTCTAGTGGAAAAATCCGATAGGTATTTTGACCGATAATGTATTGAATGATTCCATGATAAGTCCCTATCCACAGTTCATCACCAACTCCCTTTATCAAAGGTAGTGGAGTATCTATCGTGCGACTTGTGTTAGGAATGGGTATTTCTATCTGTGTGATTTTACCCGAAGATGCAGCTTGTTGATACAATCTGTTTTCATTTGTTGTAAACCAAAGGTTTCCATTTTCGCCTTCAACCATATATCCAGGTTGAAAAAAACTCTTATCGTCCTTTTTAATTTGAAGATAAGCCTCCTTGTATGAAGAGAGGTTAATTTTGTATAAATGCCCTCTCCAGGTACCCACCCATAAATTTCCATATTGATCAGGAAGCAGTTTCCAGATATTACCAGTTTCAAGAGCCTCTTTTGAATCAAGAAAAATGTAGTCTAAATGAGCATTCAATCCGCTCCAATGATCATTTGAAGCCGCATTTTTTAATACAAAAAGCCCCCTGCCCCAGGTCCCTATCCATAAATTTCCCCAATCATCCTCATACAGCTGGCTGATTCGACTATCGGAAGGTATGTCTTGATGAACACTCAAAAATTCATTATCACCTGGATTCCAAATGCCGATGATGTTTTGGACATCCCGGTTTTGATTGAAATATTGAGCTGCAACCCATAATTGTCCATCCCCTCTTTCTAAAAGACAATCAATCCTTGAAAACTTGAACCCATTGCCTATATCTTGAGGTAAATTGGAGCTGCTAAATTTAGGCTTAGAGTTTAAATTTTCAATTACATCTATACCGTCAGGGTCATAAAACCACAGATTTGAAGCATTTTGGAAGTTTAGTGGAGTTCCTCCAAGTGTGCTTAATACATAATTATTTTTATCAACATGATGTGCTGGTTCATAGGCAACGCTACTGTCCTTCTTAAAAAAATGTATAATCGAATCGGTTTGTTGTACCATACTAATGCCCGAAAGGCTTGATACCCATATATTATTATTGACATCTTCGTTAATGTATCGTACCCAATTACTGGCTAGGCTGCGAGGATTATTTTTTTCATAAAAAAAATGCTTAAGAACCTTTTCATTTTGGGGATCAAAAAGATACAAGCCCTCATTAAGGGTTCCAGCCCAGATTAGCCCTGATGAATCCTGATGTAAAGCATAAATGAAATTGTTGTAGCTTTCATTTATCTGAGTAGTATCCATCAAAAAAACTTCAAAATCATATCCATCATAACGGACCAGTCCATTATGGGTAGCCATCCATAAAAAACCGTTCTGGCCCAGAATGATATCTTTTACACTATTTCCAGGTAGTCCATCTTGTGCGGTATATTTTTCAATAAAATAACCTTCGGAAAAAAACTCCTTTGTCTGAGCTGTTAATAAGGAGAGAAAAAATAACATGATAAAGATTAGGAGGAACTTCTTTTCCAAGGCATAAAGTTTTACTTAAAAATAGAAAATTTTAATATCAGAAAAAGCCAGCCCGGAAATTGGTGCCATTTGGGATACAGACGGTAATGTTATGGCTGGAAGAAATTAAGTAGTTTTGACCAAGCTGCACTCAATTAACTTGTTCAAAAATATAATGTTCACACATGATTACCTATCAAGTAAAAATTACCGTTAATCAAGACATACAAGCCGATTGGTTGCAATGGATGAAAACCGTTCATGTTCCCGATGTCATAGCTACTGGTCTGATTCGTTCATTCCAGATTCTGAAACCTCAGGATGGAGAAGCAAGAACCTATTATTTTAATTATCATTTTAACTCCCAAGAGGATTTTATAAGGTATCAAAAAGAATTTTCACCTGCTTTGAAGGAAGATGTTATTAACAGATATCCTGATCAATTTAAAGCCAGCCGTCAAATCTTTGATTGGATTTAACTCCCAGCTAATTTCTTTTTGGTTTACTTGGAAAAAAATAAAATAAATTAGAGGAGTTGATTTAGTTAGAAATACTAACTATATTTGCGTCATTATGTTTTTAAAAGAATCACTATTTGAAAAATAGTTAGAATTACTAATCAAAAAATTAATTATGAAAGTAGCAGTTTTCGATTCTTACGCTAAAAAGTCCAATGGCAATATTGCTCATTTTGACATCCTTGTTCCAGAAAATACATACAGCCAGGAAGAAATACTTGATTTTGGCCGTGAATATCTAAAGGGCTTAAAAGAAGATGCACAGGCGCTTACAAGTGACAGGTGTAAATTTTGCCACATCGAAAAGGTTTCCCAAGAAGTCCTGGATAGTATTAATAAGCAAGGATATTATATTCTGGAAATGGAGGATATTCCTAAAATTAAATAATAATAATCAGTCAATTTTTTTAATCAATAAAGTTAGAAATACTAACTAAAATCACAATTATGAAAAATATTATTTGGGTAGTCATTTTAGCATTTGCCTTCCATAATTTTTCTTTTGGACAAGGGAAAAATGAGTCTAAGGCATTCAAGAATTCTCTAGATTTTCAAATCAAAAAAGTAAAAGTCCAATATGTTGATGACCTGGAAATTCTGGTCTTTCATTGCTGGGTAAAAGGAAAAGCAGGAGTTAGCCACCCTGAAGCCAATGGTCAACTCAATGGAGCACCTGTTTTGGGTTATGTTTTCCCTACCAGTCTTAAATCTACAGATGTCGGATTTTCAGAAACGGAAGGAATTGTGGCGCTGGCCCTGACATCACATCCCGATTTTGATGATACTCCACTTTGGGATGAAAACATGGATAAGAATTATGCCAATGATGGCCGTATTTGGCATGCTCATTGGGTAGTACTAAATCCCGATAAAAGAGTTCCGGGAGGCTTGTCTGTTAAACAGTTTAACCCAGAGCAAGATAAGATCACCTTGCCTCCTACTAACCCTGGCATGCCTATGTACATGGATTCTCCTGGTTTCCAGGTTATCACAAAAGGAGATCGCATCAGCGTAATTGTTCCCACTTATCGCATGAATAGGCAAATAGAATTTAACTATGACGGAGTGGCGGCCTACATGGAGGTAAATACTGAAAATAAGGACTATCCCATGCTGGGCGTATATTCTGTATATAGTGTAGCATCGGGGAATTTGTCATTGCCATATGAGGTCAAAAGGTAGTATTCATTTGAACATTTATAAGAATTAGATTTTTTTGACACGGATTTACACAGGTATGCACGGCTTAGGCCGTAAAATCCGTGTGAATCTGTGTCGTACCATTAAAAAACCTAAATATACCCCAACAATATTTATCTTTGACATATGGATTCAAGTGATAAATCAATATTTAACCCTGAGGCCCAAATTGGCAATATTGATGCCAAAATAGTGGTAGCAATGGAACGTATTGCAGAGGTTTTCAGAACCTCCCTTTGGAATGTGGGCAAAGATCATGGTTTGAGTCCTTTACAAATCCAAATATTGATATTTCTACATTTTCATAGTGAAGAGAAATGTAAAGTATCCTATCTGGCCCAAGAGTTTAATTTATCCAAACCTACTATTAGCGAAGCCGTTCGGACTTTGTTGAAAAAAGAACTCATCTATAAAGAGACTGACCCTCTAGATACCCGAAGTTATTCCATCCATCTCAAGGCCTCTGGTCAAAAATTGGCTAATAAAGTAGCTTCTTTTGCCAATGACTTACAACCTTCATTTTCACAGTGGAGCATCGATAGAAAAAGCCGGTTTTATTCCGAATTATTACAAATTATTTCCAATTTACAGCAGCTGGGATTTATTAATATTCAGCGAAGTTGCCTGAAATGTCGTTTTTTTCAACCTAATCAGGATGGAGGATATTGCAACTTGCTCAAGCTTCCCTTGAGACAACAAGATTTACGAGTAGATTGTAAGGAATTTGAAGAATAAAAAAAACACTATGCCTACAAAAATTAACTGGGACGAAGTACCTGAAGAACAGGTCAACCCATCTATGAAGCGCAAAATGATCTATGGTGACAATGTAATGATTGCCAAGATGAAATTTAAAGATGGTTTTATGGTGCCCCTTCATCATCATGAAAATGAGCAAATAACCGAAGTGATTTCCGGAACCATCCGCTTTTGGTTTGGGGCCAATAAGGAAGAAACAATGGACCTCCATGCCGGTGATTCTGTGATTATCCCAGGCAACCTCCCCCATGCTGCTCTTATGATTGGTGATGTTGAAGAAATTGATATTTTCAACCCTCCTCGCAAGGACTGGATTGAAGGAACGGATGATTATTTGAAAAAGTAGTCGTCATTATGGAAAGTTTACTGCAATTTTTATCCGCAAATAATATTGAATTTCAACGCTGTGACCACCCCGCAGTCTTTACTGTTGAAGAAGCGAATCGTTTGGTTCCTCAACTGCCAGGTGCCAAGACAAAAAACCTCTTTTTGAGAGATCGAAAAGGCAGGCGTCACTTCCTGGTGGTTATCCCCGGAAATAAGCAGATAAATATGAAGGAATTATCTGGCCTGCTGGATGCCAAAAACGTAAGCTTCGCTTCTCCTGAGCGCTTACTGAAATATTTAGGTATTACCCCCGGATCTGTATCCTTGTTGGCTCTATTTAATGATAAAGAACATCATGTTGAGCTTTTTATCGATGAGGATTTATGGAAAGCTGATGCTTTGTTGTGCCATCCTTTAGTTAATACAGCTACTTTGGTTATTCCAAAGTTAGGGGTGGAGCGTTTTTTTGAATTGATGGGGCATGAAATAAGTTTAATAAAATTTCCTGAATCTTAAATAGGCTGCTAGATATCTTGGATCAATACCAGGTGGCCTGTACAAGGAGTTTGATGTCCTTACCAAGCCGGTTATAAATATTGGTAGCATTTGTGTGCAAAACAGTCAGTTTACCATTGATATTTCCCACATCAAAATTTGCCGTTCCACTTAACAAGATAGCCTCCTTAGAATTGTCAATGACCTGGCCCCCGGCAGAAATTAGTTGATCTGTACTGATAGCTGATACGAAGATAATTCCAGTTTTTCTTCCTTCATTATTTCCTGCCGGGATGACCAGGAGTTCCTCATTTTTTAAATCACCACTATAAGTCCAAACCTTGGTACTACCAAAGAAATGAAGAGGCAAAGAGGAGACTGGGGCCTCTTTTTTTATGAAAAAGGCGGTATCTGGAACGGGAGAATTAGTTTGCAAACGATTCAGGGCAAATTTTTCCTGCATATTAGACATACATACTTCTGAGTTAGTCCCCATCAATACTTGATCCAGGGATAATTCTTCCACTCCATCAACATCAAGAGCAATATCAGAGCCATTGTGAAGCACATGACGCAAGGTCAGGCGATTAATGTTTCGAAAATAAAAACCTCTCTGGGTATTATCTGCCACCACATTTTCGACCAATAGGTCCTGAATAGGATGATTACGTTCAATATGTAAAGTATACCCATCGGGATCTGTTCCTTGCTCTGTTCGTACATTTTTAATCGCAATAGCCAGGCTGACACTATTGGTCATCGTATCTTTCCAATATAAACCATAGCTGCCTAGTACCCAGGCCTGGAAGCCATCAAAAATGATATTCTGCATATCCACTCCATCCTGAATATAAATGCAGGGCTCTTGGACGGATTCTGAAACCAGGAGATAAAGGTCAGTGAAATGAAAATGGTCGAGATCATTATTAGGATTGGAATCATTTTTTCCAATGACCAAAGGACGATCGGCATGGATGTGGAGATTTTGGATTAGGCCTGCTTCCCGGCCTCTTACCTCCAATCCAATACTGTCACCATTACCCGTCCAGGGGCCAATAATAAGATCTTTGACAATCATGTTGCTGGTATCTTTAAGTCCGATGGCAGTTTTGGTTAAGCCTGTATCAGCACTACTGACTAAAGCCATGTCACGGATAGCACATTGCCATGAAAGGCCTTGGGCACCTCTGTCAAACCGAAACAAAGTTTGATTATCCTGATCGGGTAAAAAGGTGATCATAGTAGCATGCCGACCTGCTCCCTGGAGGGTGATGCGTAAATCACTGATGAGAATCCCCCTCCTGATGACATAATTACCCGCCGGAAAGAAAAGAGTCCCTCCTTTTTCATTAAAACTGTTGACAGCATCCTGAATAGCCTGGTAATCATCACCTTGACCATCTCCTCTTGCTCCGAAATCTTTAACACTTATCAGTTCTGTTAGCTTGTCATGGACGGTCCTGGATACTGGCACGGAAACAGTTTGTTGAAATCCTATTAGAGCATCTCCTTTACTGGGATTGGATGTATTGGCAAGTAAGGCCAGGATTTTGGTTTTTAGGTAGTTGAATAGGGGCATAGGGATTATTTAGAATCTTATTAATTTTTAACTAGTCAAATGAATGATTAATATTTTCTTCCTTCCAATTTTAAGCCTAGGCTGATTCGTAAAATAAAAGATGTTTTTCCCGGATTGTGGTCCGGTCCTTCTGATTAGGGTATGGAAATGGAAAGGTTGGGGCGTTCTTCAAACCGGGAGGTCTTCCCGGTTGAAGAACTATGATTAGGGTTTGAGGTGTTTTCATTTTTATTATTCAATTTAGATAGGATTTCCTGGAGTTTATTTCATTTTTAAATATGAAGATTTTGACCATTTAATGTATAGTACATTTCTCCCAAATTCTGGTACAAACATTGCATTTGCAAAAAAAAGCTATATCAAGGTTTTTTGAATATTAGCTGTTTAATCATTAATTTTAAAAAAGAGAAATGACACCTCAATGATTTACACCCTCACAAAGCCACCGAACTACTCCTTAATAAGGCATTACAATAGTGTATCTGCGTTTACTAGTCGATTTTTTCCTGGTTTCATTTCAATCATTTTTTCAGTTTTTCTAAGTATTTCCCCAATCTACAATCAAAGTCTGGCGGGCTTTGATCGATATTCATTGGAAGCAGGTTTAAGTCAAAATACTGTTGGTTGTATCCAGGCAGATCGATTTGGTTTTCTTTGGGTAGGAACACAAAATGGCTTAAATCGATTTAATGGATATCAATTCAATATTTTAAAACATGACCCTGAAGATTCTACTACTCTATCCAGCAGTTATATTAAATGCATAGCTGAAGACTCTTTAGGCTATTTATGGGTAGGCACCAGAAATGGCCTGAATAAATTAGATCCTGCTAGTGGAAAAATAGAGCGCATTCTGCACGATAACAAATTGCAACCCAATTTATTAAACCAACAAATTTCTGCTCTTTGGATTGACCATTCTGACATTATCTGGATTGGAACAACCAATGCCGGGCTTTATAAATTGAATTCGAAAACAAGACGCATTCAATCTTTTAAGCATGATCCGAATGCATCCTCAAGTTTAAGCGATAATTACATTAATGCCATATTTCGCGATACCAAAGGAATATTATGGATAGCTTCTAATGGGGGTTTGGATAAGATGAACGAAACGCTAGGGCAATTCGATAATATTCAAGAAAAAGCAAATAACAGCTTAGCCTCCCAAAGCAAACCAGTTTATAGTTTATTCGAGGATTATACTGGCAGGATCTGGGCTGGTAAACAATCAGGACTTTTTTACCTGGACAGGGAAACTGAAAGCTTAACTCTTTTCCAGTTAAAAAGTAATAAACTTCCTTCAAAAACTTGGATTAATGCAATTACAGGAGATCGCTCAGGAAATATTTGGGCTGGCACCTATGGTCACGGTCTGATCCAAATGAATACCAAGACAGGAAGAATAAATACATTTCAAAAAGATCCTAATAATAAAAAAAGCCTTTCACATAATCTGATAAGTTCATTTTATTGGGATCAGGCAGGGGATCTTTGGATAGGAACCAACGATGGTTTAAACAGGCTAGATGATCAAATTGCTCATTTCAGGCATTTTATTCATGATCCTGAAAAACCAACAAGCCTTCCTAGTAATTTGGTTTGGGCAATTACAGAAAATAAAAACGGCAGCTTGTTAATAGGAACAGCTTCCGGATTGGTTAAATTAGACCAAAGCTTAGGGGAAGTAAAATTCAAAAAGATATTTTCGAATGAATTAGGACTAGAATTAAATTCCGAGGTCAACACCCTATTTAAGGACAACAAAAACAATATTTGGTTAGCTTCTGATAAATTAATTAGCCTGAATCAAGACGAAAAAACCGGAAAGGTTTATCATTCCTCTCCCCAATCTCCAGATGGCTTGAGTAATAACACCGTAAAAGATATCATTCAAGATAGGCAAGATAACATTTGGTTTGCGACTAATTCAGGGCTCAATTTATTCTATCCCAAAAAAGAAACGTTTAGTCATTTTTTCCATAAAAAAGATGATGTAAATAGCTTATCCGAAAACAGCATAAAATCTTTATATGAAGATAGGGAGGGGCGTATCTGGGTAGGTACCCGCAATGCAGGACTCAATTTGTTAGATCCCAAATCCGGTCATATTACCCGTTTCCAACATGATCCAAATAAGCCAAAAAGCTTAAGTAATAATTTTGTATTGGATATCTATCAGGATAAAAAAGGTAATATCTGGGTCAGTACTTATGGAGGAGGACTCAATAAACTGAATGTTCAAACGGGAGAGTTTGAACATTTTCGCGAAAAAGATGGTCTTCCCAATGACTTTGTTTACGGTGTCTTAGAGGATAAAATTGGCCGACTTTGGGTAGCAACAGACCGAGGTTTATCGCGTTTTAATCCTCAGAATAATTTCTTTCGAAACTTTGACCGATCAGATGGATTACCTATTAGCGAGTTTAACCCTAATGCGATCTTCCAAAGTACAAGCACAGGAAAGATATCCTTAGGCGGAGTTAACGGCTTTGTTACATTTATCCCTGAAAACATTCAAAATAATCAATATGTTCCGCCCATAGTATTAAATAGTATAAAGCGTTTTAAAGCAAATGACCCCAAGGCTGAACCCATCTTAGACTATTGGATTTCAAGCAAAAAGGTCATCCAATTGAGTCATCTTGACAATATCATTGAGTTTGATTTTGCTGCTTTAAACTTTAAACAGCCCTATCGAAATAAATACAAATACAAATTAGAAGGTTTTAGCAATCAATGGATTGATTTGGGAACCAATCACAACATCACTTTTACGAACCTTGACCCTGGCAATTATGTCCTGCATATTATGGGTTCTAACAATGATGGTGTCTGGAATGAAGTAGGACATTCTCTCCAAATCATCATTTTACCACCCTGGTATTGGAATAAATGGGCATGGATTATCTATCTTTTTTTTGTAGGCCTTTTTATCTATTTCATCTATCAATATCAGTTAAATAGGCAAATTGCACTTAATGAAACCAAAAGGCTCAAAGAACTAGATGAGGCCAAGACCAGATTGTATACCAACATCACACACGAATTCCGTACTCCTTTGACAGTTATTAGTGGTACTGCTGAACAAGAGATTGAACAAAAGGGGGAAATAGCGCAGGATAAAAATTTGTTCAATGCTCAAATGATCAAACGCAATAGTGATCAACTCCTGAAATTGGTAAATCAAATGCTTGATTTGAGCAAAATTGAATCAAATCACATGAAATTGAATTTGATCAATGGGGATATTATCATCTTTTTGAAATACATAATTGAATCCTTTCAATCTTATGCAGCATCCAAAGATGTCTTCTTAAAACTTGATACAGAATTGGATCATTTTTTTATGGATTTTGACAGTGATAAAATTTTGAGTGTGATTTCTAATTTACTCTCTAATGCCATCAAGTTTTCACAAAAGGACAGTGAAGTATTAGTGGAAATAATGAGTCCTTCCGGTGGTGCTTTAGATATAACTATAAAAGATGAGGGATTAGGGATTTCGGAGGAAGAACTTCCCCATATCTTTGATCCTTTTTATCAGGTAGAGAGCAGTTCCACCAGAAGAAATGAAGGCACAGGAATTGGACTAGCTTTAACTAAAGAGATGGTGAATTTAATGAATGGGAAGATTTCGGTAAGTAGTGTACTTGGGGAAGGTACTATTTTTTCTATTTCATTACCAGTAAGTTCAAAAGCGGCAAAAGATAATTCTCTAAACCCATTCCTGAAATCGCCGCAGGCAATTCTTAGCAATTCCGGATCCGGAATAAGTGGAGAGGATGATGGTCAAAATTTTGCAGCTCGGTCTAATTTACCCCTGGTTTTAATCATCGAGGATAATCGAGATGTGGTTCAATATTTAAAAAATTGCCTGGTAGGAGATTATCGTTTATCCGTTGCTTTTGATGGAGCTTCTGGAATCGAGAAGGCAAGGGAAATCATTCCCGATATTATCATCAGCGATGTCATGATGCCTAATAAAGATGGTTTTGAGGTATGCAAGACGCTAAAATCATATGAATACACCAATCATATCCCCATTATCCTATTAACTGCCAAGGCAGATTTAGGGTCAAAATTAGAAGGGCTGGAAACTGGTGCTGATGCTTATTTACCAAAACCTTTCCACAAAAAAGAGCTTCTGGTTCGGCTCAAAAATTTATTAGATCTTAGGAATCAACTTCAAAAGCATTACCTTTCCCTTGCCGCAGGAAAAGTGACTGAAAGTCAATTTGCTTCTGCCTCAAAAGCAGATGACCAATATGTACAAAAAGTCAGATCAATTATTGAAGCACACCTTGAGAATAGTAATTTCACCGTCGCTGATCTATGTCAGCATATGGCTATCAGTCACTCTCATTTTCATCGAAAAATAAAAGCCTTAACCGGTTATTCTGCTAATCAATTTATTCGCTTTATCCGTTTATCAAAAGCCAAAGAAGAATTGGTACATACTGACAAAACCATTGCCGAGGTAGCCTTTGAAACAGGATTTACCGACCCCGTATATTTTTCAAGAGTTTTTCGAAAAAACTATCAAATAACACCTTCTGCTTACCGACAGCAAACAAAGAACAACAAACACTAAATGTCTTGAAACATAAGTAAGTAATTAATTTGCAAATCTGCAAATTTGTAAATCTCCTCATCAAACCATTACTCGTTTCTCAAGGCATGTACAGGGTTAGCTAAGGCAGCCTTAACACTCTGAAAACTGACCGTGATTAGCGCAACACCAATGGCCATTATGCCCGCCAATACAAACATCCACCATTGAATATTAACACGATAAGCAAAATTTTCAAGCCATCCATTCATGGCCCACCAGGCCAAAGGAACGGATAACACTATAGCTATTAAAACCAGCTTAATAAATTCTTTGGAAATCATTGTAGTGATTCCAAAAACCGTAGCCCCCAATACCTTTCGAATTCCAATTTCCTTGGTTCGGCGTTCTGCAGTAAAAGTAGCCAGACCTAGTAGCCCCAGGCAGGATATTAAAATGGTTAAAAAAGTAAAGCTATTGAGAATACTAGAAAGGCGACGATCCTCTACATATTGCTTTTGCACTGCTTCATCGATGAAGGTGTATTCAAAAGGAACGAAGGGGATTTGTGATTCCCAGGTATCTTCTAATTGAGCAAGAAGTTGTGGAAGGTTTGCAGTTTCTGTATCGATAATCATCTGGGGGTGAGCTTGGTTGTTATCATATAAAAGCATAAATGGGGTAACCTCACTGTAAAGGGAGTTAAAATTAAAATCTTTGATTATGCCAATGATTTCCAAATCTTCAGCTCCGCCATCAGAAGGAAAGGAAACGATTTGTCCAATAGCATCCGATTCCTGAATTTCAAGTGCACTTAACAAGGCCTCATTTGCCAATACCCTACCCAGTGTATCAACGGGTTTAAAATCTCTTCCTTCTTTAATTTCTATACCCAAGGAACGAACAAAATATTCATCTACCCGCATGAATTTTACCATTTTAGCTTCTTTTGCACTAGTCCCTCTCTTAAATAAACTAAAATCGTTAAAGACAAACTTACTAGGATAATTATTGGCTCTGGAAACTAGTTGAACACCAGGAATATTTTGGATGGCATCTCTATAGCTATTAGCTTGCCGTAATGCATCATTGGTTCGGAAAGGAACTACAATTTTTTGATCAGGATCATAGCCTAGCTCTTTATTTTGAATGTACTTTAATTGTTGATTGATGATGATAACACTGGATATGAGGGCTATGGCTAAAATGAATTGGAACACTACCAGGCTTTGTCGAAGGTTAACATGCCCTCCCAAATTGGGCACCTTGCTTTTTAAAACTTGCAGCGGCCGGAAATTTGACAAATAAAATGCAGGATAACTACCTGCTAATAAGCCGGTCACCAAGCCAAACCCTAAGATACTAATCCATACTACCGGATCCATCAAAAAATTGGAGGATAACTCTACTCCTGTCATTTGATTCAAAAATGGTAGGAGAGCACTCACTAAGGGCACGGCCATGATAAGAGCAAAAAAAGCGATAATAACTGATTCGCTCAAAAACTGCCATATGATCGATTGCCTTTGGGCTCCTACTACTTTCCGGATACCAATCTCACGAGCACGCTTAGTAGCACGGGCAGTCGACAAATTCATAAAATTAATGCAGGCTATCAGTTGAATCAATCCCGCAATGGCCATTAAAACAAATAATAAAGTGGGAGAAGCAGTATTACTAGCTTCAGCTTCAAAACCAGTGCTGGTATGTATTTCTGCGACTGGTTGAAGGCTGAGGATTTTTACTCGCTCCAAATTTTTCAGGTCCTCACCAATGTATCTATCCAAAAATCCAGGAATTTTGGCTTCTACGTTTGCTGCATCTACATTTGGTCCCAGCTTAACATAAGCATGGGTAAAATTATTACCAACCCAATCATCAGCTACCATCGCATAGGACCCTGGACCACCGCTATCCATGGAAAGAATATAGTTGGCCTGGATATGGCTTTTACCAAGTTTGTTACTTACTACCCCTGTAACGGTCAGGTTTTGACGTCCCTCTCCTGTATCCATTTCAAAGGTTCTGCCAACCGGGTTGACATCTCCGAAAAATTTAAGCGCAGTTGCTTCAGACAAAACTACATTATAAGGTGCTGCTAATGCCTTATGCGGACTACCATAAATAAAATCATAAGTAAAAAGGCTAAAGAAGGAAGAGTCCGCATATATTCCATGGGATTCATATTGCACCTGCCCATCTATTCGAAAAACTTTTTGATTATCCGCAAACATACTCACATGACGGGCGGCCTCTACTATTTCCGGAAAATCCCTTTTTAATGCACCAGGAATAGGAGGCGAACAGGTGGCCATTTTTAGCAGATCACCTGGCTTTCCAACTTCCGTGGTAATGCGATAAACTTGATGCCCATCCTCATGATGCTGGTCATAGCTGTATTGGTCTTTTACAAAAAGGAGAATATACAAACAACAAGCAGTACCCAGGCATAAGCCAAAAATATTGATAAAGCTAAAACTCTTGTGTTTGTTAAGGTTTCTGAGAGCGATTCGAATATAGTTACGTAACATGGTTATCCAGTTTTTGCTATTAATAATTAGCCAAAAACCATGCCACTAGTCATTATTAACTGACTATCAATATTTTATAACAATTTCAATAGAAAAAAGTGTTTATTTTTTAAACAGTAGGTGTTTAATTTTAGGGAATGAATCGAAATAAATATATTAGTTACAGCGGAGCGCAACGTAGTAAAACTACTGTCTTACATTACGCTCCGCTGGAGCTTTCTAAAAAATTCACCTAAATTCTAAGGATATTGCGCTTCTCTGAAGCTTTTGTGCTCTGATCCGTATTAGTCCGGTTAGATTATCTCCTATTTAGTATTATTCCACAGGTACTTTCAAACTAACGCTTATGGTATTTCCTACAGTAAATCCTGCCAAGGGGCCTTTGATTCCATAGTCTTTTCTCTTCACACTGAAACTTCCTTCAAACAATCCCCTTTCATTTTCATTTTTAAAAGTAAATGGGATACTTACCTCCTTTTTGATGCCATGCAGTTCGAGTTGTCCCTTCACCAGGTATCCAGAATCGGTTTTTTGAAAAGAAGAAGATTGGAAATTTATCCGGGGAAACTTCTCAGCATGCAGCCAATTTTTACCTTTGGCATGCTTGTTTTTGGTTTTATTGCCAGTATCAATGGTGTTGGCAAGTAAATACACATCCATTTGAGAATTAGATAAATTATTTTCATCAAAGATGATAGAGCCATTTAATTGACTAAAGATTCCTTTAGCGCTTTTGCCTTGAAATTTTACTTCATAATTATCGGAAATGCTCCAGTTTTTTAAAGAAAAATGAGTGAAAGCCGTTAAGCTCATAAAGCTTATGATAGCAAAAAAAACGAGGATCTTTTTCATACTAGAAAAATTAAGTGAATGAACTGAATTGAGGTCAATACATTAACGATATTTGATCTAATGCATATTTTCAACAGTCACTCTATTTTAATGTTCCTTAACTCAAAGCTCATTTTTATTAAGAAGTTGTTTTTCTTCCTATAAAGACTTTCCACCTACCATAGCGGTAAAGGATTAGATTTAAATTTGGTATTGGAAGGATATTTCACAAACCAGGAGGTGCTGGATTTTCTATCCCGTCCTGGATTAACCAGTGTGTCCTGCTGGTAATCTATCATCAAGGCGGTAGAATAGCCATTGGTCCCTGCCATTTTTACCCAATTATTTTTCTCCCTAAATCGGATCTTGATCGAATCATTATGTTCTAAAAAAGGGGCCTGCCCAAAAATAGGGCTGATCTGGGCAAAAACTTCTGTCCCATTGGCAATGGTCAAAAACTGAGCATCAGCTGTATGTTCAACACTTTGGGTAGTATCGCTGCCTCTTCTGCCTCCCCAGCCAATACGGATGGGAAGCCCTTCACGGACAGCATGGATGAGCCTCGATTTATCGCCGTAAACGGCATTTCCTTCTGGGTCATTACGGTAAACCAATTCCCAGCCAGCAGGCTCCTGGGATACCAGATTAAAAATGATGTAAGCCATTCCGATGAGGAGGGCAAAAAGAATTATATATAAACTTGCATTTTTCATAAAAATCAAAATTTATATTATGTTCATTTCAACTATTTGATACTTAGTTTTTATAAAATGACAAAATTCCAGACATTGTATTGTTTTATAACAAAAAATCTGTACCTTCGCCGCCGATAGGCTCCACCCTCATTAGATGAAAACAACATCAAATCTATAGTTTGAAGGTTTTCGATCTTCCATCCTATTTGATTATGAAAAATACCATTACTACTCTCTAATAATCAAGTCAAATCTCGTAGCTCCTAAAATCCATTATCACGGAATTGGATATTATCAAGCAGTAATAATTTTACAATAATTTTTTTCACTTGACAAAATTAACAGCTATGAGTAAACATTTATCAACAATTAACAACTGGTTTCAAAAGGTATGGATGGAAGAGGACACGAAATCCATTTACGAATTATTTGTACCCGAAGGAAAAGCGGGTGGCATGGGGGAATCACTCTTTGGCCCTGAGCAATTTGCTGCGTTTCATACAGAAATTTTGAAATTAATAGGTGATATTCAAGTTACCATTGATGATTTTTTTGAAAATGGAGATAAAGTAGCATTTACCTGTACTTTCAAAGCGAAAAAGAGAAATAAGTCCAATAAAGAAATTGAATTTACAGGATCCTGCTTTGCAAAAATGGGAGATGGGGTAATTATCAATGCTGATAACTTTTTTGATTTTTTAAACCTATTTGAACAGCTAGGACAATTACCGAAAAATTCATTTCAAAAGGCGCTCAGTGGAAAAAAATTACACAAGCGCAAAAAAAGAAAGAAAAACAAAAAAACTGAGCTAGTCTGACGGCAGAAACATAAGAAAATTCTGAGAGAACTCATGTGAATCATGAGCTAGATGAATTCTAAAAAAACAGGAAGGGCGAATTAAGATCAGAACTGATCCTTTTTCGCCCACTGGGATTAATTATAAGGTAAAATCTAAAACTTGCGTAACTTATAAATCTTAACCGGACCATACTCCCCTTCCATTTTCACAAATTTCCGATCCTTTTTAGTATACCAAAATCTGCTGACCTGCTTACCATGGTAATCCATATAAAGTACCCAGCAGGCTACTTTTCCTTGACCAGGAATATCTATTTTATCAGATTTCTCTACGATTAATTTATAATAGGCAGGTGGGCTCTGGGCACTGCCTGCATGAAAGAAGGGAATCATAAATTCTTTATTAGCAGCAAGAGGCAGAATGGAAAAGGTTTCAATATCAATTTCGAAATTGAATACAGGAAAGGGTAAATCTAAAGAATAGTCGGCAGCAGTATTATTTAAGGCCGTATCTAAGCCAGCCACCTGTGAATCCGAAAATCGATAAGCTTCTTTTCCTTTATTGGCATTCCGGATTTGTATGATGGGTTTGAATGTTTCCGACTCTACAATTGCCCGAAAATTTCCATTAAAATTAGGGCTTGACCAGACATGAGAAATCATAACGCACTCGTGACCATTTATCTGCTCCTTGCTAGTAGTTGAAGTCATTAAGATCGATTTACTTCTTTTACCATCGCGCTCTGAATAAACCTCAAAATCAAACTGCTCATAATTCAATTTATCGAAATCTTTCAAAGGTTTTCCAGCATGGAGGGTATCTAATTTTTGGGCAAAAAGAGGAAATGAAATGATCAATAAGCCTAGACTAAGAGTCGTAATTTTCATATTCAATTTTTATACGAGTATCCAATTCCAGGTTCGAAATGTAAAAATTATTATATCTGTTGTTACTAGAAATTGCTTGATTTGATCTTTGAATCGATCAACCAATCGGTGGATAGGAATCCCTTATCGGTGGATAAAACTTTGCAATCGGTATATTGAGCAGGTAGAAAAGCAGATTTTTAAATTAATTAATGCAAGTTATAGCGTTTTTGGTATTGAGTAGTGGGTATTGAGTACTGAGACAATTCAATAAGCTCAATCATAAATTTGGGACAAATTAATCCCAATACCTATTACCCACTACTCAATACTATTTTAATGGGTTTTATGAAAGCATTTTTTTTTAAACATAAGCTGCTTTTTTTTCATCTTATCTTTTGGATATTGCTTATTTCATATCGCTTGTTTGATATGACCAGATTCTTGTCTCTGGAACGAGCGCTGATGTATTTCGGTATGCCAACTGCCTTCAATATTTTGATTAGTTATTTACACTACTTTTTGATTCTTCCCTATTTATTTGAAAAAAAGAATCTTCTAAAATATTTGGTCTTTTTGGTACTAAGTCTTGGTGTATTCATGCTATTGCGTTTCCAGGCTGATGCTTATTTCCTAGCACCGGTTTCTCGTGATCAGGAATATTATGCTTCCTTTCATTTTGCCCGTATTTTAAGTGTATTATGGGGTTTTCTATCCTTCATAGTTATTACAGCGATGATCAAGCTGGCTGTTAACTGGTTTGATCTGGAAAGCAAACGCAAGCAATTGGAAAATGAGAAACTCACTGCTGAATTAAATTACCTAAAATCCCAAATCAACCCACATTTTTTATTTAACACCTTACATAACCTCAATTATTTGGCATTGAGTAAGGATGATGCTACCAGCAGTGTTATCATTAAATTATCCAATATCATGCGGTACATGATCTATGAGGTGAATAAAGAATCAGTGCCCATTAGTAAGGAAATTCAATATATGAAAGACTATATAGAGTTGGAAAGAATACGTTTAAACAAACCATTTCGTATAGATTTTCAGGTATCAAAAGAGGTAGAAGAAGTAAATATCGCCCCCTTATTGCTTTTTACCTGCCTTGAAAATGCTTTCAAACATGGAGTAAGTGACAAGCAAGGCAACTGCTGGATAAAGGTAAGCTTAGCTTTAGAGGGAAAGAAACTGGTCTATAAAGTAAGCAACTCAAAAGTCCTCAAAATGCAACCGGCCAGTCCTTCTGGTTTTGGCCTAAAAAACCTAAAAAAAAGACTGGAATTACACTACCCAAATCTACATACCCTGAACATAGAAGAAACAGATGATAGTTTTTGGATACATCTAATAATTGATAAGATATGATTAACTGTGTAATAATTGACGACGAACCTTTCGCACGGAAACTTTTAATCGAGTACATCGAAAAAGTACCTTTTTTGAATCTTCTGGGGGATTATTCAAGTGGTTTAGATGCTCTTTCCGTTTTTAACCAGATTAAAATTGATCTTATTTTTTTAGATATCCAGATGCCAGATATTAGTGGAATTGATTTTTTAAAGGTTTTGAGAACCAAACCTTTTGTCATTTTTACAACAGCTCATAAGGAATTTGCCCTGGAAGGTTATGAGTTAGATATAGTGGACTACTTACTAAAACCTTTTGATTTTAGTCGTTTTCTCAAATCTGTAGAAAAAGTCAGGGCTTCTAAAAATCCAGAAGTACCAGCAGAAAAACCAAACAAGCCCTATATTTTTATCAAAGAAGGTCATCAACTCATTAAATTACAGTTTGATGAAGTTTTATACATAAAAGGGCTGAAGGACTATCTTCGTATCGTTACCAAAAGTCAACAACATATAGTTTTGCAAACTATGAAAGTGATGATGAATAAATTACCTGTCGGCCAATTTGTTCGCATCCATAATTCTTATATCATTTCTATTGACCATATAGAAGCAGTTGCAAATAACAAGGTTAAGTTAAATGGTGAATATCTCCCGATTGGCAATACTTATAAGAAATATTTTTTGGAAATGATCAAGGGTTTGGAGTTATAGTATTAGTTGTCTCAAAAAAGTGAGGTAATATCACAAATTATCCCTATGGTTGCATCTGGCAAATCAATGCGGCTCAATTGGACCTTAATGCCTATATACCTTGAAATTCCCTCCCTTAGTTAACATTTTACGGCAAAAATGATCCTGTAGCTGAAATTTAAAACAATATTCCATATAAATGGAACAATACTCCAAATTTTGATTTTAAATACTCTCCATCTTTACAGTACCATAGCAAGGATACTCTGACTAGAAAAAATAAGCAAAACATTATGACTCATAGAACAAAGTCAAATAATTTGATGAAAGATGGTGCGTTTTCTGTTGCCACCAAAGAATTCCTTTCGACGAATTTTTTAGATGACTCGGAATGCATTAGATTAAGAAATGAGATTTTTTCACTAAGAAATAATTGGAGGGCCATAAGTCCCGAACGAAAAGTATTTACTTTAGGATACCCCTCTTATCTAGTCAATCATCTAGGAATGGATAATTATTATGGTCAAGTAAGAAAAATGAATCAAATACTCGATAATACCTTTGGGTGGGTACATGATAAATTTCTTGCTTTGCTAGAAGTTCTGTTAGAGAGTCCTGTTAAAAAAGTTGAAAAATTTTCGAGGCCTGGATTTCTAATCCAGTTAATGGATCAAGATCCCAACTATCATAAAGTTTCAGGAGGCCCACATTGGGATTGGGATTTTTTATCACTTGATTGGTCTCCGTCACTTCCCTCATCTATTGATCCTGAACAATCAATGAGTTTTACGATTCCTATTCGATTACCCAAAGATGGGAGTGGTATCTGGGTTTGGGAAAATATTACAGCAATGGATACCATAGAATTGGCTCAAAAAAAAGGAATCAGTATTGAAAAAGCCACGAGTATATTAATCCAAAAAGAGAATCCCAGGTCTTATTATTATAAACAAGGCAATTTAATTTCTCATCCTGGAGGTATCGTGCATGGAATCATACGATCACCAAAAATTCGACCTGGAGATGAACGAATAACCATGCAAGCTTATGCACTTTACCATAATAATATCTGGCAGGTATTTTTTTAAATAAAATATGCTTTCACAGTATCAATTTTTTCATAAAAAAATTCAAAATCATGAACATTAAAAAGGAATCTAAATCACGAAAAATCAATATTACTCAAGCGCAAAACTTATTAGGTGCAAATGAAAAGAAAAATAATTTTTGCTGGAATACCATTAGTAATTGTTGGGATACCATACAATGCTGGTTTGTACCTCACTAATAATGGAATCTTAGCATAATTTTCTTCAACTGAAAAGCACCATTTCCTTGATTATTTCATTCAATGAAATGTTCATGAGTGTCTAGAAATTTAAACATTCAAAGCAACTATATTGAAGTGATAAATGAGGGGATGGTGCTAATTTTTTAACATTTCAGTCCATTTGAATAGCAAAATATATGATTTAAGTCAACAAAGTAGAAAATTTGCACTTTTGTCTTTAAGCCCTCAAACCCTTCATATGGCAAGGGTTTGAGGGGAATAAAAAATGAGCGGATCGAGAAGGAATCTTTCAAATAGAAAGATATTCTGGACGTAGGTTTATTCTTCTCTGAGGTAATCCTTCGGATTTACATAAGCTGACTTCAAGGCCTGGCTACTAATGGTAAGGAGTGCGATGAGTAAAACGACTAATCCCACACCCAGGAAATACCACAGGCTCAGATCAATTTTATAAGTGAATTTTTCCAACCAATTCTTTGAAAGAAAATACGCAATAGGGCTGCCAATAACAATGGATATCAACACTAACCTGGTAAATTCTTTGCTAAAAAGATAGACAATACTCATAGAGGTAGCACCCAATATTTTGCGGATACCAATTTCTTTTTTTCTGCGATCAGCAGTAAATATTACTAAGCCAAATAAACCAAGACAGGAGATGAACAAAGCAAAGCCAGCAAAATATCTGGCAAGACTCTCAACACGTTGCTCTGCTGCATAAAGTTGAGCATATTCTTCATCCAAATAATTAAAGTCGAAGATATAATTTGGATCTAAGCGTTCTGTCAAAGATTCTAGTTTTTGAATAGCTTCTTGTTCTTTTCCTTTTTCTAATTTTACAAATACCTCCTGTGCATTTTCCGGATAAATAATAAAAAATACGGGTTCAATAGCAGTATGTAAGGATCGAAAGTGAAAATCTTCTGCTATTCCTACTATTTCAAATTGAAAATCTTTCCAGATGGTTACTTGCTTACCAATTGGATCTTCCATCCCCATAATTTCAATAGCCTTTTCATTAAAAATCACTTTGCCTTGTTCCGTTCCGAATTTTTTGGAAAAATGTCGCCCCTCTAGTAGTTTGATGCCGAGTGTTTGCAAAAAACCATAATCCACATTGAAATTATGGAAAGCTATCATCTCTTCCGGATTATGCCCATCCCAAGCTACTTCTATGGTGCTGGAACCGTGGTTAATTAGTTGTTGTCCTCTGGAAACAGCCTTTATCTCAGGGTTTCGTTCCGCTTCTGTCAAAAGAGTATTATACTGTTTTGGAAGTTCACCATTCAGGTTAAAATGAATGACCTGGTTTTTATCATAGCCTAAATTTTTGGACTGAACAAATTGAATTTGCCGATAAATCGTTAAAACCCCAATCATTAAAACGATGGTCATAGTAAACTGGAAAATGACCAGACCTCGACGAACAAAAAATTCACGCCAACTTGCTTTTATATCCCCTTTTAATACGTCAACTGGTTTAAAGGAAGAAAGGTACAAGGCAGGATAGCTGCCTGCTAATAATCCCGTAGCCAAAGTAATACCTAACAAGACCAGGATAAAAGAAAGCGAAAGTTGAAAACTAATTTCTTTACCAATGAGCAAATTAAATTGAGGTAAGACCCACCTTACAAAAAAGATGGCAAGAGTAGTCGATAAAGCAGTTAGAAGCAGAGATTCTGTTAGATATTGACTAATTATAACCCTTCTTCGAGCGCCGATGGTCTTTTTTACCCCAATAGATTTGGCATGACGGCTTGCCCTGGCGGTAGCCATATTCATAAAGTTAATACAAGCAATAACGATAATTAATAGACCGATAAAGGAAAACAACCTCACATATTCAATTCTTCCTCCCACAATTTCTCCATTTTCGTAGCGGCTATAAAGATATTGATCAGGGAAGGAGAGTAGCTTGTATTTGACTTTTTGTTTGTCAATGGTAGTCTTGTAGAAATTATTAATTTTTTCAGTCACCACCTTATGATCGGCCCCTTCATTTAAAGTGACCAAAGTAGCAGGTCCATGATTAGTCCAACTATTAACCCATGAAAAATATTCCCTAAATTTTTCAAAGTGAATGAGAAAGTCGAACTGGTAAGTAGAATTGGAAGGTGGATTTTCAACTATCCCTCCAACTCTAAAAAGGGCTTGATGATTAACTTCCACTGATTGACCTACAGCATTTTCAATAGACCCAAATAATTGCTCAGCCGTTTTTTTGCTGAGTACTACATTATTAACATCCTCAAAAACATTATCCTTTGAGCCTTTTAATAAATCATAACTTAGAACATCAAAGAATTCTGGTCCAACGTAAAAGCCTTTAGCTTGAGTATTCTTATCCTCAACGGTCAATTGATAGTCCTCTATCCAATCCACGATAGCCAAGGCGTGCTCAATTTCAGGTATGTTGTCAGATAAGGCTTTAGCCAAAGGTCCTTGAGTAGCAGTAATCATATCCGTTCTATCCGGATATTCCCATAATTCCATCACCTGGTAAAGGCGATCTCCTTTTTCATGGAAACTATCTACTTTTAGTTCATCAACTACCCATAAATAAATAAGAATGGCACAGGCCAGGCCACTGGATAAGCTTAACAAATTGATCAAAAAAGAGGTTTTTGACCGCTTGAAATTTCTTAGGGTCATGATCAGGTTATGTTTCCACATATCGAAAATATTTATAGGGTGATTTGATTTGATAGGTCGAATAAATGCCGGACGAAATAGAGAAAAAACATCTAAGAAAAAGAGCCAGTCCGCCTTCCGTTTTCCCACATCTCTATGCCTTTGATCATACCTTTCTCTGAGGTCTCCTTCCAAATCTTCGAGATGGTCAGGATGACAAAACCAGGAAAAGAAAAGAATTAACCAGCGTGGTGGATTGCAATTTTTTTTATGCTGCATTTGAGTAAGAATTAAGATAAAGGTTGGACAAAAGGGAGTAACAAACTGATGTTAGCGTTCGAAGACTGTATTGGGTATGGATTCCCAAAGCTTAAGGCGTTGATTTTTGGTTTCTTCCAATATCTTTAAGCCATAAGCCGTAACGGTGAAAAATCGTTTTCTTTTACCTCCCCTCACCTTAGTGGCTTCACCAAGTTCTGAAGAGAGATAACCCTTAGTTTCCAGGCGTTTCAAAACGGTTTGTAAAGAGCCAATGCTTACTCTTCGATTCAGCCGTTTTTCTATTTCCTCAATGATGGCTATTCCGTAGGCTTTGCCGTGCAAAATGGCTACTGTCAGGATGACTATTTCTTCAAATTCTCCCAGGTGATGCTTACTCATAGCTTTATTTTTACCTTAAATGTAGTTAAAATAAACCGAAGAGTCAAGAGATTGAGATACCTAAGCAGAATTTTCAGAAACATTAGAGCGTAAATTCACTATTTAATGGGGGATATTAAAATAAAAAATACCTCCTCAGATCCAGATGGAGGCATTTTTATCGGATTCGGTCCTTCTAATAAAGAATTTTATACCGATACTTTTGATCAAGTTCAGGGTTTTTCCTTTTCCAAAGCTCCGCTTCAACAACTCTCCCCCAAAAGCTGCCATATTAAAAACAATCATCATAGCGGCAAAATAATACAAGCCCAGAAAAATACCAATCCCCACATGCATCAGGATGGTTATACTCAGCCAAACGTACTTCGTTTTTTTCCAAAAGATGAAGAATGGATATCCGATCTCAATGAGTAAGACTGACCAGCCGATTGCTTTTGGGATAAAAGGATAGTCAGCCAAAAAACTTACATCCACCGATTTGAAATTCAAGCCCATCATGGTAGTCCAGATTGCTTCACCATTCCACCAGTCATATCCTAATCCTTTATCAAAACCCGAGATGAAATAAACCAGACATAGATGTATTTGCAGTACCCGTGTAAAAAAGATCATAGATTCTTTTTTACGTGCTTTTCCAAGAATATTTAGGCTTAATTGCCTTCCAACTGGGAAAAGAATGCAGTAGAACAAGCCTGCTAAAATGAAATAATCTACTCCATAGATATAATACTGTCCCGAGTTCATAAAAGAGATCTGAAGGAACAAACAAAGCAAAGCAGTCAGTGTGGGAAATATCCCAATTCCCAGCAAAAACAAAAAACTCAGATAGAGGCCAAATACTACTTTAAGTGACATGAATTCTGAGAAGCCGTGCCCGGCTAAAAAATCAGTCATCCAGGATAACCTTGGCTGGAAAGACAAGAGTGGTAACTCCACAATATCAGCCCGGAGGTATCCGTACTGGCCATAAATTTCCAACAGATCAGGATATTGGGAAATCAGGATAAACATGGCAATCAGGGCGGTTCCTATTCTGAAAAAAGCCAGATTAAGGTTATTATCTACTTTGAAGAAAAACTGGTCTACGCTTTTAAAAAAGGAAGTTTTCATGACTATTAAGGATTTGGGTCTATGATAAATTCATAAGTTTCTCTTGGAGCGAAATAAGGACGTTCACCTTGCCGATATTCTTGCATGGAAGGCACGATGTAAAACATGGTCATCAGATCAATTTTGGAGTAGCTGGGATTCACCTCGTGCATTCTGGTTACCATTGATTGAGCCATGAGGTTCTTAACATCTTCATTTTCTACCTCTTTGAACTGATTGAAGGCCGAAGTCATTCTGGATTTTCCTTCTTTAGAAAAGATCGGAGGGTCCTGTATACTCACCCCTTGCTCTTCATTTTCAAGTTTAAAGTAGATGGTATAAGAATAAGGAGGATCGGGAGAGAAAAATCCATATCCTGTAATTCCAACTAAAGACGCATACCATTGGCTTAATCCTTTCACCTCAGTGCTAAAACAATCGGTCACTTTTTCAAGGACAGCAAGGGTATTTTCTGAAGCTTTTCGGAGTTCAAGTTTTTCTCTGAAAGGATATACCCCAAGCAGATTGGTCAGCAAAATGCAAAAGACATGAAAAAAAAGGAAGGTCAGTAATAATATCTTTTTAGTTTTCATCACAATGGAAGATTGATAATCAAATAATTTTCTTTTTGAGGGGTGAATTTTAAAAATCACCCCTCAAAGAAATAATATTCGCCAGCCTCTTAAGCCCGTGAACCTTTTGTTAGGTTCATGTGTAATTCATGGGATTAAAACTGTTCATGGGATTATAATGATTCACTATTTCTGACGGATAGTTCTGCTGCTAGCTCTAACAGGCTTCATCTTGACTACGTTTGGTCCTTGGTATTTAGCCATCAGCTTATCAATCTTACCGACTAATGCTGCATTAATGCTAGGAGTCTTCAGCCAAATAAAGGTGCTTTCCGAAAACTTATCATCTGTATGAACCTTATGTCTAAAGATGCCTCCTTTACCTTTTGTAGCGCCTTGCTGTGCGATGGTTTTTTTAACCAATTGCACCTGAGCAGGAGAAGACTTTCCGTAAGTTCTGACTGCTCTCCCACGATTAACTTCTTGTATACTGTAAGCTCTTGGGTCAACGCTTTTCAACAGAGAAAGGAAAGTTTTTTCATCAGCAGCGCTCATTTTTAAACCTTCGAAGTACCAGGTTCCACTGTTTTGAGTTTGTGCTTTCATGATTGGAGTACTTTTCGATAAGCGGGTCTGTGCGTTCACTGAATAATGAGAGGCAGTTGCCAGTACTAAAAAGGACATCAGGATAGCAGTGCGGGTGAAAAAAGATTTTGGATTGTTCATCGTTAATTGATTTAAATTTAGTTTAAAAATTGCTTTTTTGAAGTTTTACAGATCTGTATCGATCCGCATTTGATACTTAATGGCCCGCTAGAGAAAAAGGTAAACCCCAAAAGCGCATTTTTTTATTTTTTTCTTCACAACAACAATTCAATCAACTGACAATCAATACCTTATCACTAATATTTTTTTCGAAAAAATGTGCTTATTCAAACGGAACGGCTATTATCGCCAGCTATAGAGGTATTCATCAGCATAGAAAACTCACCACAAAGGCCACAAAAAACAAAGACATTATAAAGTGCCTGCTTACAGATAGGTAAATCAAACTATTGGACATTTATCTACCGAAGGCGTAATGGAACACTGAATTCAGAACTCAGAACGGTTTCGAGTACTAGGCTCAGTTATAAAGAGTCTCACTAATCAGTAAGTGAAGCAAAGCTTCAAAAACTTTTTTTTCCAAAATCATTACTTTTACTGTCATTCGGCAATTAAAGAGTAAATATTCCTTCATGGAAAAAAAAACACCCCTTAGGGATGATGAGATTCTGGCAGGTCTTTGTTCAAATAGGAAACTAGAGGAAGACCGGGCTTTGATGGAAATGTATCATACTTATTTCGGTTTAATCAAAAACCATGTATTGGAAAATAGTGGTTCGCCAGAAGATGCAGAAGACATTTTCTGGGTAAGCCTGGAGGTCTTTTGGAATAATGTAAAACAGGAAGTATTCACTTTGAGCAGCACCATTAAAACCTATTTTTACAGCATTTGTAAATATAAATGGCTGGAAGAATTACGGCGTAGAAGACGAAAAGACGATAAAAATAATCCTTTGGAGAAAGACCATCAGGAAATTCCTGCTGATATAGATATTAGCGGCCATATGATGGAAAAAGAAAAACACGAATGGCTTTGGGATAAGATTAGGATGCTGAATCAAAAATGTGTGGATTTGTTGACCCTTTTTTATGTCGACAATGAATCTATGAATCAGATCGCAAAAGCACTTGACTATTCCGGAGGTAATGCTGCCAAAAGTGCAGCTTATAAATGCAGAAAACAATTAACTAAGTTGATTATGGAAGACCCAGATTTCCCTAGTTGATGGTTTCTCTTTAGATTACTATTTAAAATAAAGCATTATGCCAAACTTCGATAAAGAATATTTGCATGAGCAATTTCTCAGAGGACAACTGACCACTGAGGAGCAATCGGCATTTGATAAAGTACTGGCATCCGATCCGGCATTTGCAAGGGAGGTAAAGGCAGGCGAACTAGCCGTTGAAGGCTTGAAGTCCTTCCATTTGCACCAACGAATTCAAGAACTAAGGAAAAAAGGCCAAGCACAGCAACTGCCTGATCAGGAAAGCCCCAAGGAGGAAAACAAAAAGGTCCGGCTGATTTCGATCTTCCGAAAGCCTTTGGCTCTCGCTGCCAGCTTTGCCTTGGTTGTGGTGGCATCCTACTTCATTTATCTTTCAATCAGCAGCCAATCTTTATATGGCAGATACAATCAACATCCTTCTTTTTCGGTAACGGAGATGTCCTCTTCGCAAGTTTATGATCTTTCGAGGGCTGAAGCAGCCTTTAAACAAGGAAATTATGATATCACTCTTTCAGAATTATCTTCCTATTTAAGTGAAAACCCAACAGACACATTGGCATTACTCTTTCAAGGAATTTGCCAACTGGAGTTAGATGATTATACCCAGGCTAGGGAGATCTTTAGCCAAATCAAATCAGGAACATCTGATTTCCAGTCGCTGGGAGAATGGTATTTGGCTTTATCATTTGTTAAAGAAAAAGACTTTGATCGGGCACGCCAGGAGTTGGAAAACATTTCTACAAATTCAGAAAAGTATACCCAGGCACAACAATTACTTAATTTTTTAAATTAGAATAGAGTTTATGTAAGGTAATTTCATATCACGCGTACGCGTGATATGAAATTACCTTACATAACTCTAATGTGTTTTTCTCTTTTTTCTAAAAAACATAAATAAGCCGACCAGAATACCCGGTAGCAATCCATATAAAAGAATACGTTCCCAACTAACATTCCTGCTTCTCTTGAGAGAAATTGTCCCTTCATTCCCATAATAAACAAATCCTGCCCAATAGTAAGGTGATTTTTGAAAGGAGGGGATGTTGGGGGCTTCCAAATATTTCAATTTAGTTTGGCGCAAGGCTTCCATTTTAGGAAGACCTCCTGCTATATCCTTATAGAATTGCGCAAATAGCTCGGCGGTAGAAGCCTCATTTACCGTCCAGAGACTGGCAATAAGACTTGCTGCACCTGCAAAAGCAAAGCCTCTGGAAAGACTCATGACACCTTCTCCTTCTTCCAATTGGCCCATTCCTGTTTCACAAGCACTAAGCGTGACTAGATCTGCTTTTAGTCGAAGTGCATAAATCTCAGGTAGGTATAAAGTACTATCTATAAATTCAATATGTGGTGGAACATCCGTGCCAGTTCCCTGAGCATGAGTTGACAAATGCAGGATCAGGTAGTTGGAGCTTTCCAGGCGAAAAGATTCTAAAAGGGCAGCCTGATCTACCAGCTTTTTATCCTGAGGTATCCGTATGGCCTTTAATTCTTCCCGGCTAAAACCAAGGGGAGGCAAATTCCGAGGCTGTTTGTCAAACCCTGGGGCTACCGCTAGCAAATTTTTCTCCGCTTCGGAAGGCAGATTTTTTTGATAAAAAAGAGTGGCCAGTGAATATCCATAGCCTATCGTCCACTTTTTAATCAGAAAAGGAGCCTTCGACCAATTGCCCGAATAAGGCACCGATATTAAAGCCTCAAAAGGAAGAAAATTGAGCCAGGCATCAGGAATAATGGTAAAAGAGGTCCCATTCAAAAGATCTAATTTGCCTAGCAATATTGAAAAAAGGTAATAAGCTTCTTTTAAATACTCCTCCCTTTCATTGCTAATCCGTTCTCTGGAACCAAAGCGTTGAATAAAGGTTTGTGCTATAGACTGAAGTTCTGGATTTTGCTCTAGCACCCTCAGTTCTATCTTTCCTCCTTTTTTTAAAGAAAAAATATACAGATGTTTTTCTCCAACAAAATATTCCACCAAACCTTCTGTATCTGAATTTTCCAACCATTGTTCAACCTGTTTGAAACTCAGTTCCTGTTCAGACACAGCTCCTATACTAGGGTACTTTTTCCTTATTTCTCCTCTCAGGTTCTCCAATTGTTCTCCTACTTTATTTTTTTCAAACAAGAAGCGATTTTTGGCCGCCTCTCCCCTTGACAACAGATATTCTTTTTCATAAAAGGAATAATATCGCAGTAACTGCCTTTCTTCAATAAACAAACTATCCTGAAGTTGAATGGCTGATTTGGCCAGGTTTTCTCTAATATTATCCAATAACAAGCTAGCCTTACTCCTTTCCGCAATGATAAAAGCCTTTTGAAGGTATTCTTCCTCTCCGGACTCCATAAATAATTGGTGGGCAATATGGAGTACTTTCTCTGTTCGATTTCGACGATAAAGTTGGAGCAATAATTTAGCGGATTCATTTTCCATTACCTGTCGAAGCAGATTTTCTGCCTTAAAAGCCAATTCATGACAAGTCAGGGCTTCTTTCAGATAGGTCAGATCGGCTTCTTTTTCAAAAAGTAGATAAAGGGCTTCCGCCTTTCCCTCTAATGCTTCTGCAATGGTATTTTCTTCATAAAAAAGACCAGAAGAGGGTCTATCCATCAGGTTTTTTGGAAGAAAAGAGGGAATAACACAGCTTAGGGCTTCATGATATCTATTTATGCCCATTTTATAAAATCCTTTTTGTACAGCCAGGTCTCCAAGAGCAATGAAGATTTTTGCTGAGGTACGGTGGTTTTTTGATCCATAAGCAATAATGGCATGCTGTAAGGCTTGTTCAAATGCCAGCTGCGCTTCTCCAAAATTTTCCTGATTGGCATAGATGAAACCCAAAATATAATAAGCCCCCGAGAGCCATTCTTCGTAATCTGAATGAGCGGATTCTTTAATACTAGTCAGGCTAGAAACAGCAGACTGCGCAGTTCTCAGGGCCTCCTCGTTCAGGCCGGTTTCCTGCATACTTTTAGCTAAATTAGACATCAATTGTCCTCTCCTAATCAGGGGAAGGGAATCAATTGACAAGCCCTTTTGGTATTCAAGAATAGCTTGTTTGTTATTCCCTTCATTCCAGAAGGTCAGGCCAATGTTATTATATAATCCACCTTTTATATCATAGGAATCTGTATGCCGCAAAGCTTTTTCATAAATATATCGGGCCTTTTCGTTATCACCGATCATAGTCAGGCAGGTTCCCATTAGCTGATAAACATATTCAACTATATTAAAGTCAGTGATTTTTTTTGTGGAAAAAATACTCTCTGCCTGTTGTAATGCTCTGACGCTTGCCATGACCTCTCCCAATTCAAAATGAAGATATCCTTTACTCGCATAGGTCCAGAGCAGTGATTCCCATTCTGAATAAATATTGGCCCGCCGCCACATTTTTGATAAACAATCATCAATAAGCTCCAAAGAAAGTTCCGGCTCGTCAAAATAGTATTGCCATTCCCAATAGGTATTCAACCATTCTGTTAGGTCGTCCTTTTGACGATGCAGGTCCACTTTCTTTTGGTAATAATATCCAATGCTATCTGCCGGATCGTTTTCGCTTAGTTGTTCAATATGGTTGAGCAATTCCACCAGTTGAATAGAATCCTTCTGACTATATACACCTGATGTTTGTCCAATGACAATCTCATAGGATAAGGATAAAATACCCAATACCAACAAAAAAAGCATAGAACGAAACGTATCATGGAGCATGGTGGAAATTGGATTATAAATAAACTATTATGCACAGAACAAAAAATAAAAAATTATACCTAATGGCGCCCCCTTAAGCCTTCCACTAAAATTTCCAAGTCAGATAAGCCTCCGCAGCATATCGCGCACTATCCCCAAAACGAAAATGATTTCGCAAGCCAAACGAAGGCCCTGCCCTGACCATTCCAAAAGCAACATCGAAAAACACACCAACCCTGCCGATCGTTGCTCTACTGTTTTGCGAGGAATTGCCAGTTGTTTCTCCAGTAGCTTCTTCGCCAATTAATTTAGTATCGACTGTCCCATCGGCCCGAATCACAGACTCATACGTTCGCACGAAATATTTAGCATCCGTTTTCAGGTTTTCGTCAGCATTTTCAAAAGTCAATCGATAGTTGGCTCCAAAACCTACCCCAAAGAAATCTGATATGTTCTTTCGGAACTGTAGCGGTACCAATTCCAGGGTAATCCTCTGATTGGTAGAGGTTCCGGAAAAACTACTTATGGTATCAAAGACCGAAAATCTTGCAGCACCAGGAAAAGTCATAGTATCTGATTTCACTAGATCTGGGCGCCTGATGGAATTTTCCCATTTCTCAGAAATTCCCGTTCTAATTTCCGGCTGCAAGTAAATTTTGAAGGCTTTATAATCAGATAATGAAAGTCCGAAATAATAATAATTGGGTCGATCATCTGCTTCCCCAGCTACCCCATTGGGATCATCTGGAAAATAACGATAACCGAACTGGACTCCTAGAGATGGTTCAAATTTATACCGGGTAGGTGCCCAATTCGTTATAACCGGCTCCTCCTTATCGAATACGATGGCCGCCTGACTTCTAAAGGAGCGTTTTGTCATTTTCTTATCCGGCAGGATACGATAAGCTACAAAACCCTTCGTGGAGTCTCTGTCTTTGACGCCCTCCTGCCGGGTACCCGGCAAATAAACATTCCTGAAAACAAATTCCAGCTCATTTTTCCTAATGATTGTATCCATACAGCTCCAATCGACTTCATTATCTGGACAGATCGGGCACTCAGGGTAATTATCTAAGACTTCTAATTTTTCAACATTCAGACCTTTCGGGATTTGGGCCGTTATTTCAATTGTTCCAGCAGGGCCTTCTCCTGTGTTTTGGAATTGAACCTTATAAGTGAGTTGTTTTTTTCGAATACCTCGAAAGCCGACCTTTCGATCTGAAACAGACATAATATTGGGGTCATGGGCTGCCACAATCTCTATTTCAAGCCGTTCTTGGTCGAGTAATTGACCATCATTGCTCTCAAGAACCGTCTGCAAGAAGATGGTCACAGAGGTATCTTTCACCATTTCAGGCGTAGCTCCAAGGCTGATAAAAAGATTGCGTGTTTCTCCAGGTGCCAGATTATAATAAGACCACGAATGCTGTTCATGGAATTCGTTCTTAGCCTCTTCTAATATTTCATTCAGCTCAATTTCATGGAGCCTGGGAGGCTTAACTTCAGTAAATTTTTCAGGAAAAACATCAACCAGGGAAGCCAATGCTGTTTTTTTATCATAAGGATAAAACAGGATTGAACTGACGGCTTTCTGATCTTTTTCCTCTCCGAAATAAGTGAGTGCTTCCTCATAGGCAAAGTGGGCATCCGGAAAACGTTTTTCATTAAAAAAAAGGTGCAGTTTTCCGTATTGATAATCTGCCGTATTGTTTCGGTAGCTGATGACGATAATCGATTCTTCTTCAGGGGAGGGGTTTCGGGCAGCTGCAATACCAATGTTCTTAGTTTTTTCTTTGATAACATTGGGATATATTTCTTTTTCTGAAGAATTTGAAGCCACCAGGGTTACTTTTTTCCCTTTTTTCTTGGGCTTTTTACCCTTATCATAATTACCGGTGGCCAGTAGGTAAGCATCATAAGTCCCCGCATCACGATAATAATGGATGGGAGACTCTTCCTGGCTAAAACTTCCATCTCCAAATATCCAAAAGTATTCGTAGAAAGGGGCCGGAGCACCAGCTAGTCCCAACAATTGGGGCAGATCGGGAATGAATTGTACCCCTCCTCCAACTGAATTGGTATGGAAATTAATGGAATCCACAAGCTCTATCTGGGCTTTTTGATCCTGGGCTGGCAAAGAAAGAACAAAGAAAGCAACCAGGAGTAGCGTAGCGATAATGTTTTTCATGTAAGGACTTTTACATTCAACTAACAACTAGCATTAAGTATTCTATTCCAATATACGTTTTATAAAAAACATAATTTCCAGAAGATCCTGAATGCCTTCGTTCTAGTATTTGGCAACAATAATTTCGATAATCTCCCTCCAGGCAGTTTACCTTTTTCCAATTCCTGCAATTAAATGTTGTTAGCCTTCTTTAAAACAATAATGCAATGATATGAAAAAGTTAATCTGTACTACAATAATTACCATCTGCATATGCCAATTGACGACTATTTTTGCCCAGCCCGTAGAGCTTCCACAAGGGATTTATGTAGGCTATGCCAAATCGATGGTTAATAGTTTCGATGTTCCTTTAAAAAACGGGTTACAGGTAGAATATTTATTTGATCAACCGGGCTTCCTCGAATTTTCCTTACCCTTTACTATTGCCCGTTCTTATCCGGTGACGGATCACTTGGGACAGGAATCCGATTCTGAGATGCTTACCCTGGATGCCCTTGTCCGCTTTCAGTTTTCCCCCCCAAGAAGAAAAATCCAGCCCAAGTTATTTACGGGACCAGGATTCATATATGAAACCACTGGCCGGGCAGTTTTATCCGGAGTAGTAGGTGGGGAGATAGGCTATCAGTTTCATGAAAGAGCCTCTTTTGTGGCCGGGCTCCAATACCGGATCGGTATTGAACAATGGGGACAACAAGCCCTTGTTCGCTCGGGAATCTCTGTACGGATTGGCAAAAATGCATCTTCTGAGGTGGCTCCAGTCTTTGCCGATATGGATTTGGATGGTGTTGCGGACGAGTTGGATTTATGTCCTGATATCCCTGGCCTGCCGGAGCAAGCAGGCTGTCCTGATTCTGATCAAGATGGCCTGGCCGATGCCATTGACCATTGCCCAGATTTGGCAGGCTCAGCGAATCATCAAGGTTGTCCGGATACCGACCAGGACGGATTGCCTGATAATCAGGACACCTGTCCGGAAATGCCGGGAACACCAATAGACGGTGGTTGTCCCAATCGGGCCAGCATTCAGATGGATATTAGTCACCTGCAATCGGGCATCCAGTTTGAGGCCAATAATGCTAATTTTCAATCTGTCTCCTTTGTCTACCTCGAACAGATCAGAACGATCCTGGAGCGTTACCCTGCTTACAAATTATACATCAACGGCCATACAGACAGCATCGGCAGCAGTGAAGATAATGAAGCCTTGTCGGAACAGCGAGCCAGAGCCTGTTATGATTACCTGGTGGCACGTAGTATTGATCCCACCCGAATGTCGTATTTTGGATTTGGAGAACTGAAGCCCATTGCTGATAACGGTACGGAGTATGGCAGACAACAGAATCGGAGAGTGGAGTTTTTAGTATTTGAATAGAGATGAGTCCGTATGGGAATGGTTTTTTACGCTGGTTTTAGGTGGGCCCTACGCCAATCCTAAACCTTGGCTGATGGCATTTCGCAACCATTCCCTGTACGTTCATAGTAGAAAGAAAAACAAAATTAATACTTCACCACCTTTTTCATACCCATAAATCTATTTCCTTTAAGCCTTACCATATATAAACCCGCAGTCATATTTTCCATGGACAAGAAAACAGAATGCTCTCCAGCCATAAATTGATTAATGGGCCTTTGAAAAACCATTTTTCCTTCCGTGTTAAAAACTTCAATCGCTAAATCATCTGCTTCTTCCAAAGCAAAGGAAAGGTGGATTCTATTTCGTACTGGATTAGGAGCCACTTGCATATCAATTCTGGCAAGCTTGTTTTCATTAGTGCTGGTGGTCAGTGGTTCACTTAGATAACCAGCGAAAAAGCCTCGGCCATGGGTGCCCACTACGATTTTACCATCTGATTCGCGTGCTTGTACCATTAATGCCAGCGCATAACCTATTACATCTGTACCAGCATGAGTCCAAATGGTATTAGCTCCATCTAGCTCATGGGTCATAAAGATGCCAATATGGGTAGCTAAGAAATAATATTTCTGCCCTTCAAAGTTCAGGATTTCTGCCCATTCCATACTGGGACCAGGTATTCCTTCAGTTCCAGCCAGGTTACCTTCTACTAATTCATAATTTTGACCGCCATCCTTGGTGTGATACAGGCTAGGAACATCATAATTGGTGAGTACCACCAACCATTCGTCTCCATCCGCAGGGTTAGGAGCAATACAGCGGGTGTAGGTCCAATCCGCCACTGCGTTTTTGATCGAAACATCCTCCACAATAAAATTATCAGTATTGGCATTTTTTACTCGCTTGATGATGGGCTTTTCTCCGCCTCCGGCAAAAAGGAGGGTATGGGCAGGTTTGGTTGTAACTGCCAAAGCGGTAATCCGACCATGAGCGTTTTGATCTCCATCCGAAATCAAATCAAAATTTTCTTCGCCATAAAAGGAATTGATGGGGGTTTGATCAATATTATCTACTCGATATACCTTTTTGTTTATGGGATAGTACATGGTATTTTCATCAACTGGATCTACTGCCCATTGATGTATAAAATCTCGGCCAGGTGCTCCTGCAGGAGAAATCCCAATCCAACCGTATGCCCAATCTGCATCTCCATTGGGGCCCCGATTGAGTCGATAAGTTTCCCCAATTTGGAAAGACATGTAAGTATAATTCGGGGTCACATAAACATAAGCCCCATCGCTTCCAAAATCATCACCAAATGCCCGCCAGGGTTCTTTGGGATTGGGAGGAAATACTTGCAAATAGCCATTGTCCTGAGCGCCCCCAACTACTCGATGATCATTGGGATCACTCGATTGGCCAACTGTGTAAAATTGGGTGACATTATAATTATTATCCTTATCCTGCCATCTAACGTTGTCAAAATTCTGAGAAGTCCGGGTTATATCATCCGTATAATAGATCCCGCCATCATTTACCGCCCAGGCTGCATCCGGATTATTCGGATCATAATAGACCAGGTGGTTATCCACATGCATAAAGTTTTGAATATAGGTATCAGTAGGTTTATTCTGAGGCCTGGAAAATCCATCAAAAGTTCTGGCCAGATTGACCCCGCCAATGACAATGAAGTTCTCATCGTCAGGCTTTACGTCCATCACCAGATAATAATTTCCTGGGAAAAGATCTCCGCCAGGAAGGTTTTGGGTTCTATTTTCATAAGTCTCATTTTGTAGATCAAATTTGTAAAAAGTCATTTGTTCACCTGGTCTTAATAACAGCAAATAAGCCACATCCGGGTTGGAGGGTGCATATTTTATGATCCCGCGTTGAACAAATTCCGGCCAGTCATCTGGTGTAATATTTTCCCAGCTGGCTCCATTATCTTTTGATTGATAGACGCCACTTCCATCAGATCTATTTCCTGATAAATAAGCCAATAAATCACCATTAGCACTAATAGAAACATCACTAAAATCAGGACGGAAGGCAGGAAAAGCAACCGATGCCATTTCCATCGTTCCAAATTGAAAACTTTGATTAATTTCCTCTGGTGTGCGGGCACGATCGCTGATTCGTAATTCATCAATTACACCTCCAATGCCATCTCCCCAGGGTACGCCCAGTTGGAAAAAATCCTTACTAATTTCAGGCAGTGGAACGGTAGGAGTCACTTTACCTACCTGAACACCATCAAAATAAGTAGCCACAGCAGATGCATTCCAAGTGAAAGCCAGATGATGCCAATCACCGGCTTTCCATTCGTTAATATTTGAACCTGCTCCATACCATAAATTTCCATCTTCGCCAGTACCCACTAATATTTCTACCCATTCAGAGATTCGTCTAAGGGAAATGAAAAATGGATATTCTCCAAAATCTAGAATAGCATGCTCCTGTCCATTATTTCCATTCCAAACGGGTTGAATCCAAAACTCTACGGTACCAGATGATGCCTTAATGTTTTCGGTACTGGCATATTGAAGGATGTCTATGGTATCCATATAGGCCCCTTTCCCAAAAACGCCTTCCTGAAAATCAATTTCGGTTGCAGTAATAGGCATTTCGCCTTGTTCTCCATTCAAATTATCTTCAAATCGGAGCAAAAGGGTGGTTGATTCATCTACCGGCAATAATTGTCGCCCAAATCTTCCAGGGTTTGGAGGTAAATTATGAGCAAATGATTGAATCCCATCGGTAGATTTTAAAATACCCCAGCCGTGGGTAGCTACAAATATGGAGTTGGAATCAGGATGAACCCTGATATTGGAAGAATATTGGAAAGGATAGCCTTCTCTGCCAGTCCAGGAGGGAGCTGAAGAAATGGAAATATCCGAAATTGCTTTATAGATATAATCATTATAGATGTCGTCAAACTGGTATTCATAATGTTGGATATCCCAATTATTTCCATTGTCATTGGAATATAATAAACCACCACCGAAGAAATTGGCACCACTTCCCACAAATTCACCAGTCGTCGCGTACCAATTGTTAGGCTGATTAGGATGCTGCACCAGATAGGTGATGCTTTCATTTTCGGTAATTCCTTTTACATGATTCCAACGTTCTCCATTATTATCAGAAATCCAAAACCCACCTCGGACACCTCCTGCTATCAATCTGTTGGGGTCTTGGCTATCAATGGCAATGGCTCGGGTTCGTCCACCTACGTTAGTCGGCCCTACTTCTATCCATTCAATTTCTTCACCGACACCGCTTTTCTCCAGTTTTTGTGCTTTGATCATATTCAACCAATGGTCTTGAATTTTAGGGGAGGGATTCCCTATTTCTCCGGTTTGAGGATTGGCATATACTTTTTTGAAATATTCGAGAGCCAGGGGTTCGCTTTCTTTTTCGGAGGTATCGTTACCTGGAGAGTTGCTTGTTGATTTATTATGTTGGAAAGTAATGCCGATGGTAAGGAAAAAGAGTAAAATAGTAGAAAGGAGAAAAAATTGTGGAGTAGTTACGCGCTTTTTCATAAAAGGATTTTTGGTGGATATTTGTTGATAGGAAGATAGGGAAAATTGAGAGGAAATTGGGCATTAGATCGAGAGATATTAGGGTTCTGCTTTAAAAGGATACAAGAATGAAAGGCCTTAATACATTTTGTAAATCATGATCCAATACAATATATCTTTTTAAGATGATTAAATTGAATGATTGAATACAAAAAAATCTGGATAGAAATTGTATTTCCACCCAGATCAAATATTGAGTATTCTCACCTTATTATAGTTTTTGAAGACATTAGGATTATATGACCCTATGCCCTAATCATCTTAAATTCGGGGCTCGGCCCGAGAATTTTAGGTCATGGCTTCGAGATCTGGATAATTTCCGCCCATTCAACTCTGTAATTTTTAATTGTCCAGTTTTTCTGCCTGTCACTTTAAGATAGCCCGCCCCTTTACTTCCTTTTCTATAGTTTGATGTTTTCTGATTAGTTGTGGAAGAAGCTTTGCCATTCCATAAACCATCAATTTCTATTGCAAAAAAGAGTGAATCCTTATAAATACCTGTAATTTCAAATTCTACCTGGGAAAGCATAGGCAAAGAAGATTTGGTTTCGGCAAACGCCAAGTCTTGGGCCTGTACATTCGAAAACAAGAAGATAAAGCCAAATAAGAACAATAATTTTTTCATAGTCATTTGATTTTTAATTTTTTGTTTTAAAAAAAGTGCACAGAATTAACCTGACTACCTCATTCTATGAACTCAAATTGATACCTCAAAACTAAGGACTAGTCAAACCCAATGTTGAAATAAACTTTGCAAATTTTAGCAAAAATGTCCCAAAACGAATTGAATTCCAGCCACTTGCAATATCAGCGCTAATGGATGAGACAAAAGTGCTAGTACTATCCGGGAGGATTATAGAACTTTATCATGCAATTAGATCCATGTCTAATTAACTCAAGTTGAGATGCAAATGAGTGACGAAAGTAACTGCCTTAGTCGGCAGTCAAGAAAGGTAGAAAGTAGAAAGATTTTTTACTTTTTATCAAAAAATATAAACCAATTATCAAGAGTAAAGGTATTCGTCCTTCTACTTTATACTTTTTTCTTTATACTCCAAGTTGCGATGAAACTTGGAGTAATTAATGGATCAAATTCACTATCTTCCAAAGGGTACTACACAAAATTTAGAGGATGCGTATTACATTAATATATCTTTTGCTTTTACTGACTAACAACTTAGTTAAGGCACAACAGCAATATGTTTTGGATTCAAAATATCCTGTTCATGAACTGCAGAAGTATTTATCTGTGATTTCAGATCCTCAAAACACATTGACTCCACAGCAAATATTGCATGATTCGTCTCTGGTTTTTATCTCTGGCAGAAACTTGCCTAAACATTTGGAAGTTGGGAAAATCTATTGGGGAAAAATAAGTCTCCTTGTAAAAGATTCTTTGAATGATTGGTCCCTCCATTTTGAAGACAGGCTAATCGGCCTTCCAGCCTGGTCTAAAAGCAATGGAAAGGTCGATGTATTTGCCTATCAAGAAGATAAACTGATTTTTCATAAAAAAACCGGGGTAGAATATCCTCGGCACGAACGGGATAAGTCCGCAAATTGGGTGCTTAACCAGGTATCGTTGGACGAGCTTCCTCTGAACGTTCCCCTGACCCTAATTATGAAAGTTCAGGGCAACAGTATCGGTTACCCCTCCTACTTTAATCTTAGTGCTCGGAGTCCTGCTCAAAAGAATTATCATCAAATCTATCAATTCGATAACAGCTTCAACATTTTCATGTTTGGAGTCACCTTCATCATATTACTATATCACCTCTTGCAGTTCCTTTATTTGAGGCAAAGGGTCTTTTTCTGGTTTTCGGTGTGGTTGATGTTTTGTACATTCACTATGGCCATGGCGACAGGTCTGGTCATTGGCAATTTTACTGAATTCCGCTACCCCTTTTGGTTATTTGTAGCGAGTAGTGTCTATTACTCTTTCTGGTTTTTTGGAAGAGAGTTCATCAATTCAAAAAAGAAATTCCCCAAACTAGATAAAAGTATATTGGCTTTGGCCTTCTTTGTCCTTGCTGAAATTTTAATTACGGTTGTTTATGTGATTGTGGCTAAACCACAAGTCTTTATTACTGGTGTTGGACTTCACTATCAATTTCTCAATATTTATACAATAGGGAGCTTCATTTTATCGATCGTCCTCCTTCTGAAAAAGGATTCCTTTGCCCGCTATTTTGGAGTTGGAGCATTAATTGGTTCTGCCGCCCTGATGATAGGGAGCCTTTGGAGTATGGGTATTTTAATTCCACCTTTTGACCCTTATGCAACCAGTATGTTTTTGCAGATTATTATCTACTCCTTTGGCATTGCCTACCGGCAGCAGGTACTGGCACAACAAGCACAGGCTGAAAAGTTAGAAGCCCAGCAAACGTATGCCGAAATGCAACGGATGAAAGATTTGGATGAGATCAAGACACGCTTCTTTGCAAATATCAGTCATGAATTCCGTACTCCTTTAGCTCTGATTGCCGGGCCTTTGGAGCACGCACAGCAAAAATCCAGACAAATAAGGAATGATAATACCATAAGATTAGATAAAAAGGCTTACCATATTATCAAAAATAATACTGAGAGATTGCAAAATCTGATTGATCAATTGCTGGAACTATCCAAAATAGAAAGTGGCCATCTCCATCTTTCTCTTAAGCAAGGAGGTCTAATGTCATTTCTCCGTTCCATTTTATATTCTTTTGAAAGCATGGCTGAACGGGGAAACATTAGTTTTAACACTAATTTTTCAAATGAGAACCACCAGGCTTTTTATGATAAAGACAAGCTTGAAAAAATATTAACCAATTTACTCTCCAACGCCTTCAAATACACACCTGAAGGCGGTATGGTCACTACTGTAGTTGATCTTGGACAAGAGTATTTAAATATTGAAATTACTGACACTGGCAAAGGTATCGACAAAGAAGAGGTCAAACATATATTCGAACGCTTTTACCGGGTGGAAGGCTCAGAGAAAAAGGGCTCAGGAATAGGGCTGGCCTTAACCAAAGAATTGATTGATTTTCATAATGGACATATCATAGTTGATAGTGTAAAAGGAAAGGGAACAACTTTTAAAATTAGAATACCAGTTACTTTAAAAGGGCTTCCCGAAGCGATCTCTGTTACTGAGCTTTCCCATCATCAGAGTTTTTTGGACATGGAGCCTATCCCATCGGCTAATTTGGCTGCTTCTGAAGAAGCTAAAACGATCCAAGTTCCGCAAACAAAAGATCTACCCATCGTACTTATTGTAGAGGATAACAAGGATCTTCGATTCTTCATTTCCGACATTATAAAACACCAATATCAGGTTTTATTAGCGGAAGATGGTTGGCAGGGTGAACGTATGGCTTTTGAGCATATCCCGGATATTGTAATTAGCGATGTGATGATGCCTAAAAAAGATGGGTATCAACTGTGCCATTCCCTTAAAAACAATCCAAAGACCAGTCATATTCCTATAATTATGCTAACCGCTAAGGCGGGGCAAGAAAATAAGATGGAGGGTTTGATTCAGGGTGCAGATACCTATCTTACCAAACCATTTAAGGAGCAGGAATTGCTCATTCGAATGAAAAACCTGGTCCAGGCCAAGGAGAAACTTTGGGAACATTTCAAAACGCTGGACATGTTTCTCGCAGATGATCTGGAAATAACCTCTGTTGATAATCGCTTTTTGCAGGATGTATTTAAGACTATTAAAGATAATTTGGATAATGAGCAATTTGGGGTTGAAGATCTGATGCGTGCCCTGGGATTTAGTCGATCTCAATTGCATAGAAAACTAAAGGCCTTATTGGATAAATCGGCCAACCAATTGATAGTAGAAGTTCGATTAAATGAAGCTTATCGCCTGCTCAAACAAAATAAAGGATCTGTTTCTGAGGTGGCTTTTTCGGTTGGATATTCTCACCTTTCCCATTTTACTAAAAGTTTTAAGAACAAATTTGGGATGTTGCCAAGTGAGGTGAAGGGAGGGAAAAATGAGAATGGGTGATAGTGTTTTTTCGTCAAGAGCTTTCAGAAAAAACAACTCGAAACGCAACTCTGGAACATCGTAAACACCCTTCTTTATGATCCTTCATGGCGTTCTTTATCGAGAGTTCGACAACGGGCAGGAGGATACCTTGGAGCGGCAACAGCATCTGGATCTTCGTTTTGAGGTTATAGTAGTCATTTAAAGAACAAGAAGTTGTTTAATTTCGAATCCTAACAAATTTCGTCACTCGGTTCCATTTATTGTTGTACAGATGTAAGAGGTAAATCCCATTTGAAAGCTCAGATACGGGGATTTTCATCCTCGAATCAGCTTGAAGGATACCATTTTTTATTGATACTCCACTCCCCACCTTATAGATAGAATAGTTAAGTGTTCGACTGAAATCTAGTGGTTCCAATTCCAAAAATATTTGATCTGATCTTGCAGGATTGGGATATAGTTTCAATTCAGTTTTTGAAATTTTATTAGTTGAAGAAATGATTTGCTCAAGATTAACTCTCACCAGACTGGCAGCACCATTTGGCATTAAAAATCCTCCTGACAAATAGATAGTAGTGGAATCTTTTACTAAAAGATCAGTAATAAAAAGTGACCTGAGTTCAGGTAATAGCTCTTGAATGAAATTCCCGTTTTTATCCATTATGATTCGCCCTGAAGGAACTGAGATATTTTTATGCATATCAAAATTACCTTCTACAAAAATATGCCCATTGGGAAGTTCCTTTAACAAATCAATTTTATAATTCGAATATCTAGTTCGTGAAAAATCATTTGAAAAATCCAGGTCGGTAGTCCCGTCTGGAAATAATCTATAAAAATTACCACTGGCTAATGCAATAAAAGTGGTATTTGTATCAACAGAAAGCATGGCAGTTGGAAACAAATCCTTCAAAATATCATTCTGAAAACCTGGATCTCTTTCCCCGTTTGGTTCTGCTCTTACAACAACTGTAGGTGCACCTCCATTGTATTGGATATCAGTTCCTCTAAATAGGACTTTATCATCTTTTTGAATATGAAATCCATTTACAGTTCTCATGTCATCAAAAAAAAGATCATCGTAATCAATCACCTCAATTTCATTGTTTGAGTTGATCTTATAACGAAATATGGATTGCTTAGCTCCATCATTAGATCTAATTGTGATCCCTTCTGCGGCATAGATATAATCTTTGCTGTCAACCTCAAGCAAGCCAACTCCTCCTACTTTCCCCTGAAAGTCAAAAGGAAGATCCATTAAATATTTCCCATCCTTATCCAAAATGTCCAGGCCAACAATATTAACATCTGTATACTGCCCAAGTAGACTGCCTCCCACTACTAATCTGCCGTCGCTTAATGATCGTATTTCATTTATCCTAGACAAGGAATTGGTATTACTTAAATCAAAAGTTGAGTCTATAGAACCATCAGGAAACAATCGTACCAGGTGAGGGATGGGCTGGCCATTTACATAGTCAAAAAAGCCCGCAGCAATGATTTTCCCATCATCTTGCTGGACTAAACTTTGCACAGTAGCAGGAGAAAATAGGTTGGTTTGAAAATTGTCATCAAAACTTAAGTTCGCCCCTTGCATATCTAATCGAATTATGCCTGTAGTAGGAGTTCCCTGATATTCATCGAATCTTCCCACAATGATCACTCCCGTTGAATCAAAAGCAAAGTCTGAGGGGCCAACCCCAGGCAGACCATTAATCAAATACCAATCGTTCCTGCCATCTAGACCAAAAAAAGAAAAACTCCCTCCTAGAAGCAGAATATTCCCGTCTTCTGTCCCTTTTATTAAATTATAATCAGTAGAGGTATAAATACTGCTTAGAAAATTCCCTAAGCTGTCAAATAAAAAATGATCATTTAAATTCCCTGAAATCACTCCGATGTTTCCATTAGGAAAAACATCAAAATCATTGACCTTATTTCCACCTTTTATTTCGAAAACCGGGTTAAAATCAGCATCTACTACACCCATAGAATCAAACCTTAATCCAATTTGATTAAAAGTATCTATGGTTAGACCCGACCCCATTGCAATCAGCTCATTAGAAGATCGAAACCCGATATCGGCAAGCGTTCGATATTGTTCCCCTGACAGATCAGGTTCGAAGTCAATTTTTCTAAAAAATGGATCTTCCAGTCCGTCCTCATCAAACAACCTAAGGCCATAAGAATAATTACTGTTTTCAAAATAAGTCCTCTGAGAATAGGCCACAAAAAGTTTTTTATTTGGAAGAATTTCTACTTTAAAATAGAAACGGGAGGAATCTTTAACTACCTGAAAAGTGGGATCTAGCTGGCCATTAGGCAATAACCTGAGGAGGTTGCCCAAATACTCTCTCGAACGGTTAAGAAAGTATCCGGAAATGATGATTTTACCATCGTCTTGGATTTTAAAATCTGCTGGCCTGGAAATGATCCGGGGATCATATTGAAAGCTTGAGTCTAATTGTCCATCAGGGTGCAAACGAACAAAGCTGTTGACCAGTTTAGATCCATAAAATGTAAAATTACCAGCCACCAGGTATTTCTGATCGTTTTGGACTTCAACATCGTAGGTTTCACCAGGTCTGGTAAATTGAGGAGCAAAATCGGAATCGATGGATTGTCCTGAAAGTATGCGGGCCAAAGAAAATAACAGACAAAAAATGGTTAGGGGTTTCATATGAATTGTTTTGGATTTAGTTTAATATTGTTTAAAAAGGGGGATCTCGGTTGTCCAATTGCTCTGAACCACCTTATTAATATCAGAAAAACTTAATAAATACTGAACAGTTATTTTAGGTTTTTTATTTTGAAATTATTGATTCAAAATTCAACCTCAATCTAAAAACAAAAAAAGCCAACACACTGATTAACAATGCATTGGCTTAATGTTGTTGCGGTCCGGACGGGACTCGAACCCGCGACCCCCTGCGTGACAGGCAGGTATTCTAACCAGCTGAACTACCGAACCATATTTTTATACTAGGAGTATCTTTTTACTCTTTTGTTCGAAGTTCCCTAGCGACCCTCACGCCATAAGCGTGATATTCTAACCAGCTGAACTACCGAACCTTTTTCTTTCCCAAATCATTGATGGTCATTTGTTAATTTTTATTACTGCTTTCAGTCTTTTTATTAACTTTGACCCTGTCTTTTCAATGACGCGAGTGCAAAGATAAGTTTTGACTTTATAATACGCAACATCATCGTAAAAAAAATTAAAAAAAATCAGATAAAATTTTTTCCTGCAAGCGAATTGCTAATTTTGCACCAGTTAATTGGAAGAAACACCCCATTTCCCAAAATCAATGAAAACATCAGTAAGAAATTTGAACTTAAGCTATATTGCATTTAATGGTAGAATGTAACTGCCCTAGGCAGTCAGAGAAGGTAGAAAGTAAAAAGACTTTTCAATTATAATAACCTTAATTTCTAGTATCCTTCTACCTTTGTCCTTCTACATTCTACTCATTACAACCTAATCCTGTAAGGAAAGAAAAAAAATTGGAGTATGGTATTCCTTGAATTTGAGAAACCTTTAGAAGTATTATACGAACAGTTGGAAAAACTTCAGCAAGTGGGTAATGAAGGCGAAATCGACGTCACCGAAATGACCAAAATGCTGGAAAACAAGATCAAGGCCAAAAGAAAGGAAATATATAGTAACCTTAGCGGCTGGCAAAAGGTACAGTTGTCACGACATCCGGAACGCCCCTATACCCTCTACTACATCAAACAAATGTGTAGAAAATTCGTAGAACTACATGGAGATCGCTATTACAGTGATGATAAAGCCATTGTAGGTGGTATCGGAACTTTGGATGGGCAAACCGTCGTTATCCTGGGCCAACAGAAAGGCGTCAATACCAAAATGCGCCAATACCGCAATTTCGGTATGGCCAATCCAGAAGGCTATCGCAAAGCCTTACGCCTTATGAAACTGGCAGAGCGATTTGGATTTCCCGTCGTTACCCTAATCGATACTCCCGGAGCTTATCCAGGACTTGAGGCAGAAGAACGAGGGCAGGCTGAAGCCATCGCCAGAAACCTTTTTGAAATGGCTCAACTTACTGTACCCATCATTTGTGTGGTGATTGGTGAGGGTGCCTCAGGAGGTGCCATTGGCATCGGTTTAGGAGACAAAGTGTTTATGCTAGAAAATACTTGGTATTCCGTGATCTCCCCTGAATCTTGCTCCTCCATTTTGTGGAGAAGTTGGGATTATAAAGAACAGGCTGCCGAAGCCCTAAAATTGACAGCAGAACATATGTTCAATTTTGGCTTAATCGATGGCATCATTAAAGAACCGATGGGTGGAGCTCATTCCAATCCTGAAGAAATGGCCAAAATACTAAAGCGACATATAAAAAAGGCCGTCGCAGAACTTTCAGAAATGAGCGCAGAGGAAAGAATTAACGCAAGAATTGAAAAGTACTCCAATATGGGAGTATATGAGCAGATGGGAACGGAAATTGTTAATGACAATAATGACAAATGAGCTTTTTAAATGATATCAAAAAGGGCATCCAGCAAAGAACGCTGAAAAAACAACTTTCCAATAAGGAAAGAAAGACAGGGGAAATGAATATGCTCAAAGCAAAATCTATTGGCCTTCTATTTGATGCCACTAACCTGTCTGAGCGGAATACGGTGCTTTCTTATGCTGAAAAATTAAAAAAGAAGAATAAGAAAGTGCAACTTTTAGGCTTTTTTGAGCAAGCTCCTCAAGAAGATAATTTTACCTTCCCCTTTTATGTAAAAAAAGATATCAATTGGAAAGGAGTACCGGTCGGGCAGAAAATCAAGGATTTTCTGGAACTTCGACTGGATTTACTCATTCACCTCAACCTTGAAACCAATCTGCATTCTGAATCCATCGCTGCCATTTCTGATGCCTGTCTAAAAATTGGGCCCGTTACAGAAAATGTACATTGCTACGATCTTATGATCGACCCTGCTAAAAATCAAAATCTCAGCGATTTTATCAATCAGGTAGAACTTCTTCTACAAAAGACCAATACAGAGCATGAACCCACAAAAGTTTAGAGGAACCGGAGTTGCCCTGGTTACCCCTTTCAAAAACTATAAAATCGACTTTTCCACTCTTGAAAATATCATTGAATATGTTATTGAGGGGGGCGTTGATTATATTGTCTCACTAGGTACTACTGGTGAAGCCATCACCCTTACTGCTGAAGAATGTAAAGAGGTTTTTAATTTTACAGTAAAAACTGTCAATGGCAGAATTCCTCTTGTTGCCGGATTGTTTGGAAGCAACTTTACTCAGAAATTGGTGAATGCCCTCAAAGTCTATGACCTGGAGGGCTTTGATGCCATCATGTCCAGTAGTCCAGCCTATAATAAACCCCCTCAAGAAGGGATTTATCGCCACTATATGGAGGTAGCAAAAGCATCTCCTCTTCCCATCATTATTTATAATGTGCCTGGAAGGACTAGTTCCAACATCTTACCTGAGACCATCATTCGCCTGGCCGAGTCAAGTGATAAATTTATCGCAGTAAAAGAGGCCTCCGGAAATATTGGACAAGCGATGAGTATCCTCAAAAGTCGCCCCGATAATTTTTTGGTTCTCTGCGGTGATGATCCCCTTACCGTTCCTATGATCAGTTGTGGTGGAGATGGAGTCATTTCAGTAATAGCAAACGCTTATCCTACACAATGGTCTGAAATGGTCAGAGCTGCCTTGCAAAATGATTTTGCTAAAGCTGCCGCCATTAATTCGAACTTATTAGACATTCATCCCTGGCTTTATGTGGAAGGAAACCCTGCTGGTGTTAAAGCGGCAATGGAACATATGGGATTGTGTAGTCGAGAGGTTCGATTACCCCTGGCTCCCTATTCTGAAGAAAGACTAGCTGGATTACTAAAAGAAATGGCCAATGTCTCTGAAGCGGTAGAAAGTAAAATGTAAAAAGTAGAAAGATTTAGTCTTTCTACTTTTTACTTGCTACTAATCTATTGTTTCACAAACATCTTGGATTGATTGTGACGAACATCCCGAAGGAAATAAGTTCCGGCAGGCAAATTATTCAACTCAATTTGATTCGTGTTTTGTGCTGTTAATACAATTTGACCCAAGGTAGAAACAACCTGGAAGTCAGAAATCTGGTTGGTGAATAATCTATTACTCACAGGATTAGGGAATACTCTCAGCTCCTCAGCTCTTTCTCTATCTATATCCTCAATATCGGTGAAGTCCCCTATGGAAAAAATAGAAATGGTTCCACTGACTTCGTTTGCCGTAACCACCAAAGGGACTGTAACAGGACTATCATCCAAATTGATAAAAACAATATCTTCCACTCCTAAATCGCCAGCCTCAGCAGTATTTGCCTCAAAACTAAAATCGCGATTATTAATATAACTTACATATTGAGGCTTTTTAGGATCGTTTACATTATAGACCATGATTCCTCCCATTCTCTCCAAACCTATGAAGGCATAAATATCCTCACCAATTCTTCCCAATTCAATAGCTTCTGGTTCCGGGCCTTTGTCATCACTTCGACTATCAAAAGAGTCATTATCATCATTATTACTGTTAAAGTATTTACCTCCTTCATATTGAGAGGTAATGGTTTCAAAATCATTACCTGAGTCATACACTAAGTTCCCTACTTCATCCCAGATGGAAAAGGATCGAGCACCATAAGAAAATAGCCGATCAAAATCTTTGTCCCCATCGAGATCTCCATTTGCGGAAGTGGTTTTCAAACGACCTAGTGCATTATCTTCAAGTAAACTTGTTGGACTTGCGAATTGCCCAGCATCTAAAGAAAAATCCTTAATCCTTTCTTCTTCAGAAAATCCGTCATAATCTCTGGAATCCCCTTCATTTGCTGAAAAAATATAGTTCTGCCCTCCAATATTATAACTGGTTATGGCATCTGGTTGATACATCCCCAAAACTGGATGGTTATTAATATTCACTGCTTCATCAGTATTAGAAGCATCTAATGAATAGTTTGTGCCAAAGGAAATAATTCCTAAGGAACTGACATCGCTTACTCCTGCGCCAGCCAAACCAAAATCGTTATCATTTAATACCGCAATGCTTCCATCAGGAAGTAAGGCAATTCCTTCTGCTTTATCGGAAGGCTGGTATCCAAGAGTGGGTAAATTTACAATTTTACGCTTGAAAGCAGGACGCAGGCCTGCAGCAGCTAAATCATCTGCTGTCATCATTTCCAGCGTTTTATCATCAACCCCTGTGCTAGAAGACTTATTAGCTAAAGTAGTAAGATTTGCATCTTGTCTTAAATTAGTAGCATTGGTAATGTCGATTTCAAACACATATTTTTGTCCGGTATCCTCTCCGGGTTGGCTTGAGTCTCTCTCAATTATGAGAAACTTTCCATTGCCAATATAGGTAGCATCTCCAATTTTATCCACCCGATTACCAATTCCCCCATCTCTATTTCTTTCAAGGAGGTATACATACTCTGCTACAACAGAATTATCTACGGTACTCATACCAAGAATTCGAATTACATCCGAATTATTTCTTACCTCAGCACTTCCAGGCGTTTCAACAGGAGATTGTATAAATGCATAAATGATCTTAGCATCTTCGTCATAGGCAATAGCTTCAAATCCACGGTTGGCTCTCCTGCTATTATAAACAGATGGAAGTACTTCTTGCCCATAAAAACCAGCACCAAAACTAAATCCTAACACAGGGATGGTTAGATCCGCTGTTCCTTCCGGCACAAAGCGATTAATCAACATCCCATCTGAAGCAAACTGGTAAATGGCTGGGCGGTATTCATCACACATCCAAAAGTTGCCACTTTCATCTCTTAAAATTCCTTCAAAATCTCCACCATATGGATCTAAGATTAGCTCTCTATAGCCTATAAATGTTGTAGTATCCACATAATCTACTCCAAAAAAGTTAGTAGTGGTATCATCAAATACCTTCGCAATGCGAACCGGAGTTTCATCAAAACCAATAACATTCCCCTTACCCGAAATCGGCCTCATATTTTGTCCTTCTACCCGATTCAGAAAGATTTGATCAGCCAAACTTACCGTTCCATTGGCAATGTCTACCTCAAATTTTGCGATTCGAGCTTGATAATTGGGAAGTGTAAACGGACGTAAATCAGTTAAGGCGCCTAGATCTGGAGCGGCAGGAGCAAGTACATTTGATTTATTGACTGCTGCTTCATTTGGTCCGCGATCAGGAATGGCATAAAAAACATATTTTGACTCCGTTGATTCTTTCGCATCAAAATACAATCCTGAAAAACCACTTAGAAACACTGTATCCTGTGCTACAGTATCAATAACGGGAACTCCCAAAGCTGGAAGATCTACAAGCTCATTCAAATGGAATTCACGCAAACTCGGGCTACCACTCATATGGTCTTTAACCCCTAAAGGAAGAATGTCCACCAATTCATTTGAATTGAGATCAATTACTGCCAAACCATTATTTTCCTGCAGAGATACATAGGCCCTGGAATCATCAGGGGTAACCGTAATATACTCAGGTTCTAAATCCTGTGCTACTGTGGCATTGGGTCCAAAGATTCGGATCCCTTTGTTTTGTAGAGAGGCCTTTTTATCGTTATAATTAGTAAAGGTCACATTAGTCACACTTGCACTGGCAACTCCTTCACTAATATCAATTATACTAACTGAACCTTCCGGATCAACCAGATAATCATCATCGGGTTCTCCTTCATTTGCCGTAAGTACTTTTGATCCGTCATTGGTAAAAACCACCATATCAGGAAGAGCTCCAACGGCTACATCATTTAAATAATTACCATCCGTATCAAAGAAAACTACTGCACCTGGATTTTGCTTTGGATCAGCTTCAAGTGCCACAGCTACAATGCCATCGGATACCGCTACACTGTTTACACTACCACCAAAGGTACTCAGAGCCAGGTCCTTAAAAAATACGGGGTTTTTAGGATCACTAATATCTACAATGGTTATCGTGTTGGCATCTGCATTTGTAAAAAAGAGACGTGCAGTAGCCTTATCAAAAGCTGCAATTTCTGCTGCTCCATTCTTAAAGATATTGGTTGAATATGTAGACTGGTAAGTGAGTTTCATTTCCTGTGAAAAAAGAGGGCTTGTTCCCACTACTACAGCAAACAATATGCAACTTAGGGGTAAAAATGATTTCATGTATATGCTTTTATAGGTTACGAAATAGGGATGCTAATATATTAGATTTGATTAAATAAAATATAATTAATTGGATTATCTATTTATTATCAATGAATTAGTTCAGCAATAAACCTTGCATTTATTCTTTTTTCGGTGTTTAGCTCGAGATTGATAGGTTATTAGATTTATTTCTGCATGCAATTTTTGCCGAGGGAGGACAAAGTGATGTGCAAATATATATAAAAGAAATTCTTAGATGCAGTTAAAATTTGATTTTTAGAATTTGTTACCGCTCATTTTTGTTTTAATTAAGGCAGCAAAAGAGATATAACCAAGTTTAAGGATCAACTTTAAGGAGTTTTTTCAACCGAAAGCAGGTTTAAAAAATAGCCATAGCCTTTAAAATCATCCATAATTTGATAAGAAAAATCTCCAAGCATTTATTCTTATTTTTAAACCAACAAAAACCTGGCTAATGAAATGCTACAAGGACAAATATTTTTCGCTTATTTTTTTTGTAATTAGCTTATCATTCTTTGTTCCATCAGGTCTTTTTGGTCAAGCTCCACGAAGCATTAATGTGATGTCCTTCAATATAAGGTACCCTAACCCTCAGGATGGTTTTAATTATTGGCCCAATCGAAAAGAAATGGTAGCCAGTATGATCCGCTTCAATGATGCAGATATTATAGGAGTCCAAGAGGCTTTTAGAAGTCAACTGGATGATTTAATGAAATTATTACCTGAATTTAACTGGCTGGGAGTATGTAGAACAGATGGCTCAATAAAGCCCGAGCCAGATAATGAATTTTCTGCCATCATTTATCGTAAAGATCGATTTGAAATACTCAAGGCTGAAACCTTTTGGCTCTCAGAAACTACATCTAAGCCTGGTTCAAAATCATGGGATGCCGCCTTGCCAAGAATAGTCACCTGGGCCCATCTTTTAGATAAAAAAACCAAGAAAAAATGGTTTCATTTTAATACTCATTTTGATCACAGAGGCAAAATAGCCAGAGAAAAAAGTGCTTCCATAATCATAAAAAAAATCAAGGAAATTGCCCGCAATAATCCAACTATTCTTACTGGCGACTTCAATTGCAAACCAGAGGATTTACCCTATCAGATTCTAGTTCAAAAAGATGCCAATTTGAAAGACGCCATCAACCAAACCGAAACACCACATCATGGCCCGATGTCGACCTGGACCAATAGTTTTCAGTTTCCAGGTGCCCCAGGTCAAAGAATTGATTTCATTTTCGTAAATGATAAAATAAGAGTCTTAAAACATGCCATCCTCTCAGATTCCTGGAGTGGAAGGCTACCTTCTGATCATTTACCTGTATTTGCAAAAGTACTTGCGTCTCAATGAGTTTATTGAAGTCAATCTAAAAAGCCATTATTATTTATAGGTAGCCTCTTGGCTACCTAAATCTAAATTCCATTATTTCATCAAAAAATCATATCTGCATTATGTCGTCAAAAAAAGGAAAAATCACCGGTATCGGAGGCATTTTTTTTAAATGCAAAAATCCTAATGCCCAAAAAGAATGGTATGCCAAACACTTTCAGCTGGATGTAGACAAATATGGAACCATGTTTAAATTCCGTCTTGAAAATCAGCCCGATAAAACAGGTTATCTTCAGTGGAGTCCATTTTCTGCAGATACCGATTATTTTTCTCCATCTACTAAAGACTTTATGATCAACTACAGAGTAGAAAATATTGAAGCTCTTATAGAAGAATTAAAAGCAGAGGGGATCACCGTTTTGGATGATATTTCTTCCTATGATTACGGAAAATTTGTCCATATTATGGATCCAGAAGGAAATAAAATTGAACTTTGGGAACCAATAGATGCTGCTTTTGATAAATATTATGAGGATCAAAAATAAAGTATGAGGTTTGCTTTTGCCATTCCTACTCAAGTCCATTCACTTGACTTAATTGGCCCTTCCCATGTTTTTTATGAAGCTCGGGAACTAGGGGCAGAGATTGAATTGCTACATTTTTCAATTTCCGAAGAACCATCAGTTCAAAGTAGTAATGGCTTATTTTTTAGCAACCTTCCTTCTTTCCAAGAAATTGGTTTAAAAGCAGGGGATTTCATTTTTATACCTGGGCTCCCACAGTCTATTCTCCATTCTGATGAATTTAAATACAAGGCCTCTGCCTTCAATGAGTGGCTGGCATCAAAATATGGTCAGGGAGCTACCGTTTGTTCTGTCTGCACAGGCACCTTTATTCTGGGTCAGGCAGGCATTTTAAATGAAAAAACATGTACAACACACTGGAAATATTGTGATCTGCTTCAAAAGCAATATCCTAGTGCAAGGGTCCAAAAAAATCGCTTATTCGTAGAAGATCAAAGAATATATAGTAGTGCAGGTGTTACCTCCGGCATTGACCTGGCCTTAAACATTGTTGAAAAGCAGTTTGGCCCTAAGCTGGCCCTGGATACCATGCTCATGTCCGTAGTTTATATGCGTAGAGGAAAAGAAGATCCTCAGCTGAGCGTATTCCTGCAATATCGCAATCACCTGGAAGACCGGATACACAAGGTCCAAAGCTGGATAATTCAACATTTAAAAGAAAACTTTAATGTCGACATTCTTGCCAAACTGATATATGTAAGTCCCAGGCATCTCACCCGCTTGTTTAAAGATTCAACAGGCATTACTTTGGGGCAGTATATTGAAGAACTTAGAATAGAAAAAGCCATTCAATTATTGCGACAAAACCACAAAGTTGATTTTATTGCGGTAGAATGTGGCCTGGGAGATGCCAGACAATTAAGAAGACTATTAAAAAAACATCTCAATAAACTTCCTTCAGAAATCAACCCTTAAAGTATTATGTCAAAACAACATCACTATCAAACACTCTTAGAATGGACCGGTAATAAAGGAAAAGGCACCTTAAATTATCGAGCTTATGACCGCAATCACCTTATTAAAGTGGAGGGAAAGCCAGATTTATTAGGTTCCTCAGACCCTTCCTTCCGTGGTGATACCAGCAGATATAATCCTGAAGAACTATTGGTCGCCTCTCTTTCTGGCTGCCATATGCTTTGGTTTCTACACTTGTGCTCTGTTAACAAAATCATCGTAATGGATTATAAAGATGAGGCCAAAGGAATTATGGAAGAAAATAAAGATGGAAGTGGATTTTTTAAATCTGTAACCTTGTATCCAAAAGTCATCATTACTGAAGCTAGTATGATAGAAACGGCTCAATCCCTACATCATCAGGCCAATAAAATGTGCTTTATTGCCAATTCAGTCAACTTTGAGGTATTACATGAGCCTTCTTGTCAAGTTCAGCAATAATAAAACAGCCTCATTAAGTTAACAATGGAGGGCGGCCTTGGCCACCCTCCATTGTTAACTTAATTTGTTCATCTCAATTGTCCCTTTTTGGTCCTCAATTGTCCTTTTGGTCATGGCATATTTCCCTAATCTTTGTAGAAAAATAAAATATGAAAATCATCCAAACTTTATTTTTCTTATGTTTATTCAACCTTTGCCTGGTAGCCCAGGAGGCTTATTATTGTCCTCCTTGCGGTTTGGTTTGTGATCTGGTTGAATTTGAAGAACCAGGTACTTGCAATCAATGCCCGATGCAATTAGTGAAAAGAACCAAAAACGAACAGATGGCTGCTATTCAAAAACGAGCTGAAGGACGAACTACTATTCTTTTTTATCTACATGAAGGAATTGAAATATTGGATTGGGCAGGCCCTGCTGAAGCTTTCACGGTTTCAGGGTTTGATGTAATAACGGCCTCCGTAGATGGCAAACCAATCACCAGCCAGGGAGTATTTAAAATTGAGCCAATGTATTCAATTGAAAATTGCCCTAAAACCGATATCATTGCTTTTTTTGGAGGAAATGCAAATGCTGCATCCAATAATCCTAAAGTTATTAGCTGGCTTAAAAAACGAGCAGAGGAAACTGACATCGTCTTTTCTGTATGTACCGGAGCTTTTTTCCTGGCCAAAGCAGGATTACTGGACGGCCAGGTAGCCACTACCTTTCATGAATCTATTTCAAGTCTCCAAAAACTGGCTCCAAAAGCAGTCATTAAAAGAAATGTCAAATACGTAGACAACGGAAAAATTGTCACTGCTGCAGGAGTTTCTTCTGGTATTCATGGTGCACTTCACCTCGTCCAAAGATTAAAAGGAAAAGAACGAGCACAGGCTACAGCTCGTTATATGGAATACGAAGATTGGAAGGGAAATGAAGGTCTTGTGGTGAATCAAAAATAAGAAATATACATTTCAAATGTAACGATGAGCTTTTTGAAGAGTATTTATCTTGAGGTGAAAAGAAAAAACACCCCAAAAAATACCTTCTTTAAACCTCATCACAAGAGAAAATTGAAGTTTAAGATTGTCTCAAAAAGTCATTGAACTATTGGGACAATCTTTTTTTAAAGTAAAGGATAGACACAGACAAATTTTTGTGTTTAAAATATTGAAGTGTTTCAGTTGATGTGCTAATTTAAATTTAGATTGCAACTCCAAAATATGGCCATTATTAAGACACTCCTCTTTTTATTTTTCTTTTTTACTTTTTCTTTTTTGGCTTATTCACAAGATTATATTTCCCTTATTAGCGAGGACGCCACCTGGGGTATTCGAGAAGAAGGGGGGGATGGGAATGGCTTTGAATATTTGAATGTTTCAAACTATCATTTTCTTGGAGATACCATTATTTCAGATACCCTCTACAAAAAATTATTTCGGGATACCCTTTATCTGGGAGGAATAAGGGAAGAAGGTACTCAAGTTTTTTACAGGCCTGCATTTTTTAAAGATCGCCTAATTTATGATTTTGGCATGAGCATTGGAGATACCATCACTTTAGAATGTGGTCGATTTGCCTGTAAATCGTTAGTAGTACTAAATGTTGACACCTTAACACTTGAGGATGGCCTCCCTAGAAAACGACAAAAAATGCTGGTAATCAGCAATTATTTTGAACCTGTTAATTATGAAGTAGATTGGATTGCGGGGATTGGAAGTCAGCAATCTTTAATAGAAGACGACTTTTGTTATTTCTCAGATCTGGAAAAATTGGGGCCTACTTGCAGCCAACGTTTGCTTTGTTTTTCCATAAATGGGGAAATGCTTTATACCAATAGTGATACTCTTATCAATGAATGCCCGCCACCCTTAATTTTGAGTTCAGCAAAAAAACAATTTCTCAAAGATTTCAAAGTAAATATTTTCCCCAACCCTGCTTTCTCACTTTTACATTATGAAATACAAGCCTCAAAAAAAGGAATTGATCTTCTGGAAATCCAATTAATTGATGCATTCGGACATAGAATTTTTACTAATAAAACAAATAAATTGTCAGGTCAAATAGACACCCACCAGTTAAGCAAGGGCTTCTATGTCCTAGTATTTAAACTTGCTCAGGGGATTAGTAGTAAAAAAATTATCAAAAACTAATTATCCTATTCTAAAAATAAAAGTATAATATGATTGATTTGCTCATCACCTGATTTTATCATTATTATAAAGTTTTGTCCTATCCTTATATATATCCACTTACTTATTTACTTTTGCCAATATTTTATTTGATTTAGTTTTTTGAAAAATTTATTGACATGCGCAAGTCGGTGCAAACCTTCCTTTTTATCTTTATTTTATCCTTACTTTATTCCTGTCAGAATAATACGATCGATACTGAGCCTCCAAAGATTGAACTCCCTCCGGAAATAGCCAACATGGAGACTCCTTATTTTATTACAAAGGATAGTTTGCTCAATACTTTTAAACTAAATGTGGTAAGAGCTTATCTGGCTAACCGGCCTGTCTATCCTGAGTCCAATCCATTAAATGAAGCTTGGCAATTTGCTTTAGAAAACCCAGCTCAAGGGGTGGAAGCGGGTATCGAGGTTCAACCACAGCAAGGGGCGAATGTGGATCTGCCCCATTTAAAAATATTGCCCAAATCGGCTATGTGGTATAGCAAAACGATAGACCTGGATTTCCCTACTTTTATAGCGGTAGATGCGGATGATGATGCCCAGGTTTTTCAGGATGGTCAGCGGCTGACTCCCGAGGTTATGAATATTTACGCCCTGGCAGCAAAAAAAGAATCAAAAATAGCGATTCGGGTGCTCAATAATCAACATTTGGGAGGCTTAAAAAGTGTAGGCACTTATTCGGCTGAACAATTTTCACAGATACGAACCAATGAGTTAAATGATATTTTCATTAAGAAATTAACCCGGCAGGCCATTGAATCCAACAGGCTTAGTGAAAGCATGTCAAATGAAATAGTAACAGCCATCAAATCTGGGAATTTAAGTACGATTAAAAACGCCGAACGCTATTTTCCTCCACTTCTGGTAAAACCCTATTTACAAAAACCAGATCTAAATACTTATACCATCCTCTATGAACGGTCCACCATGACCTCTACTCAGCTGGATTGGAGGAATTTACAAAGTCAAACCCCCAACCGCTTTTTATGTGGAGGGCGTAATACGCTTATGTGCGAAACTAATAGCGATTTATTTGAGCCAGGGGTGCCCTATAAAGTAGATATTTCTGACAATCGTTCAGTACTTTCCCGAGAAATGCTTGCTCCGGAAAATAAATTAAACTACACCTTTACCGCCTGGGGGGATTCAAAAGGAAACTGGGAGACCTTTAGCCAATTGGTTAAGCTCATGAGTGGAGCTCAGGACGCCTTTACCATCGGTCTTGGTAATTTGGTCAAAGAAAGTTCACAGAAGCAGGATTGGGTCAATTTTTTTAATTGTTTGGAACCAATAAATGCTCGTACTCCTATTTATGTGGCGCCCGGAGAAAGTGATTATAAAGGATATTATAATGACCTCTATTCACCTCCCATTGTACGATACTTTAGAAATAGTAATAATTACCTTCCTTTTCATTCTTGGCGTTCAACCTATGCTGCTTTTATCGTTTTGGACTTAAACAGAAATTTCCCGGCAGGCATTGATCTGGAACAGGGAAGGTGGTTGGAACAACAATTAGCTTCCCGGGACTGGCAGTCAGCACAATGGCGATTCTTAATTGTACATGAGCCTCCTTATTCTCAAGGGCGGGAGTCTTACAGTGGTGATAAAACCTTAAAGGACTTGATAGACAATATGGCTGGCCCTACTAAAATCGATTTTGTCTTATCAGGGTATACCAATAATTTTGAGCGCTTGACCAAAACCTATGGAGATCAGGAAACGACCTTTTTAGTCCTTGGAGGGGCGGGAGCAGAATTGGAAGAAGAGGCTTCCTCTTCATCTCCTGTAATGGATAAAGTTATTAAAGAACATCATTACTCGAGGTTTTTTATGCAGAATGAAAAAGTTAGGGTTATCACTTATAATTTACAAGGCCAGGTCATTGATGATTTTGAAAGAGTAAAATAAAACTTAGTGTTTTGTCAAAAGAAGTTGAACGAAAATTTTGGGTGAAGGAAGCACCAAAATTTATTTTTGAGCTACCTAGTTCCACCATTGTTCAAGGTTACCTTTCTATTGATCCAAATGGAAAAGAAATCCGTCTTAGACAAAAAGACGATTCCTACTTCCTGACCATTAAGAGCCAAGGCACTCTTGAGCGTCAGGAGTTTGAAACAGAGCTTAGCAAAAACCAGTTTGAAGTTCTGTGGCCGGCTGTCGGCAAACAAAAGATTATAAAAAGGCGTTATTTTCTAAGTCAGGAAAATTCACTCATTGAAATTGATATTTATGATCAACCCCTGAATGGTTTAATCGTTGCGGAGATAGAGTTTCAAAGTGTGGAAGCTGCCAATGCCTATATCCCTGAGCCTTGGATGATTCAGGAAATTACTGCTCTGAATTTTATGAAAAATAAGAATCTCCTTCAATTTGATACCTTTGATCAGCTAAAGCAGCTTTTGTAATGAACAAGGAAATAATAGATTCTATTAACTGGCAAATCCAACAATACCTACCTTCTGCTTTTCGAGAATATATTGAGTATAACTTTTATGAAAAATTGGAAAAAAAGAACGGATTCTTTTAATATCAAAAATTGTTGTCAGTTCTCGTCTTTGAAGATCTGTGGCCGTGTATTGATATTTGGAATCCTAATGGCCTTGATTTTGTCTTGTAATTCCAATGAGTCAGGAGTTATAAAAAATGCCAAGATTACATTAAATATAGCAACAGCTGCCAATGCCCAGTTTGCATTAAAAGAAATTGAAGAAGTATATGAATCCCTTCAGGATAGTATCAAGCTAGAAATTGTAGTCAGTTCCTCCGGCAAGCTGACTGCCCAGATACAACAAGGTGCTCCTTATGATGTTTTTCTCTCTGCCAATATGAAATATCCCGATTATCTATTTCGGGAAAATCTAGCCAGTAGTACTCCTAAGGTATATGCACAGGGAGGATTGGTTATCTGGTCATCCAAACTCTTGCTAGATAATCAAAATTGGCGAGACCATTTCAACCAGGTGGCCAAAATAGCGATTGCCAATCCAGAAATGGCTCCTTATGGAGAGCAAGCCATCCAGTTTTTCAATTACTATGATCTTTATTCCAATTTGAAAAATAAATTAGTCTATGGAGAGAGTATTTCTCAGACCAATCAATATATCCTTTCCGGAGCTTGTGAGTTAGGAATTACTGCGAAATCTGTAGTTCTTTCTCCTCCCATTAAAGACAAAGGTTCTTGGACTGAGGTCCCTACTGAATCCTATAAACCCATTGAACAAGGTTTGGTTATCACCCACTTCGGTCAGGAAAAACATCCCGAACAATCCAAAGCTTTTGTAGATTTTCTTTTCTCTGCCCAGGCCAAAGCAATTTTGGAGAAATATGGATATATTGTCCCTTACTAGACTTATAAGGGTTTAGGATTTATTGGAAACTAATAATCCAAAAACATGGACGCTGCCTTTGGGCAAACATTTGCATTAACCTTAAAATTAGCAGCTGTAACTACTTTGCTTCTGCTTATTATAGGTATCCCATTGGCTTATCTGCTAGCGACTCGTAAGTGGAAACTCAAACCTATAATAGAGGCTGCTGTTAGCCTACCACTGGTTTTGCCCCCAACAGTAATTGGATTTTACCTTTTATTGGCCTTTAGTCCAGAAAGTGGGCTTGGTGCCTGGCTCCTGGAAAATCTGGATATTCGCCTGGTATTTACTTTTGGAGGGCTTGTTTTGGGCTCGGTCATATACAGCCTTCCTTTTATGGTTCAACCCATACAATCTGGACTAGAGAATTTATCACCTCACTTAGCAGAAGCTTCCTATACTTTGGGCAAATCCGAATTCCAAACCCTCTTTAAAGTTTTGCTACCTAATATAAAACCCTCCTTGCTAAGTGGTACTGTTTTATCCTTTGCACATACTGTTGGAGAATTTGGTGTTGTCCTGATGATTGGTGGTAATATACCAGGAAAAACAAGGGTAGCCAGCATAGCCATTTATGATGAAGTGGAGGGCTTAAATTATGAAGTGGCAAATATATATGCGCTTACATTGTTAATCTTTAGTTTTATTATATTGTGCTTTGTTTATTGGGTCAATCGCCGAAGAAGAAAAGCTACTGAATTGTGATTACATTCGAATTGAGCAAAACACTCCTGGCCGCCAAAGGATCTATGGATCTTGAGGTAGAGCTAAAGGTCAAGGAGGGAGAATTTATTGCTATTACCGGACCTTCCGGAAGTGGAAAAACTACCCTGCTACGATTACTGGCGGGATTGGAGACTGCCCAAACTGGCTTCATCAAATTTCAAGAGACCATATGGCTGGATACCTCCACCAACCATGGCTTGCCCACCCAAAATAGAAGTATTGGTTTTGTATTTCAGGATTACGCTCTTTTTCCCAACATGACCGTCCGAAAAAACCTGGAATTCGCTCTAGACAAAAATTCAGAAGAACAGATTATTGATGAACTAATAGAAATCATGGAGATTCGGGAACTTCAAAACAGGTACCCCAAATCTTTGTCCGGCGGCCAGCAACAAAGAGTTGCCTTAGCCAGGGCCTTAGTCCGGCGGCCAAAATTATTACTCCTTGATGAACCCCTTTCTGCCCTGGATCCACAAATGCGTACCAAGCTTCAGGATTACATCCTCAAAGTTCATCGACATTATAAACTGACAACTCTTCTGGTCAGTCATAATTATGATGAAATCGCCAAAATGGCGGACCGAGTCGTCCATCTTATCAATGGCAAAATCACCAGTGAAGGAGCTCCGGAATCGATTTTACAGAATTCGATTAAAAATTGTCCTCCCATCATTAATGGGACAGTGGTCAAATCAAGTGTTCAGGATCACATATACGAATTACGGGTATTTAGTGAAGGTAGGATGATTACTATTGCTCTGCCAAAAGGCAAGTTGGAAGAAATGAGAGAAGGAGATTGGGTACAAATAAAAATGAAGGACTAAAATTCCAGTTGGAATTTTAGTCCTTCATTTTTATGATTCATCTGTTTCTTCATCAGAGTTTGTCTTGTCTTCTGTTACTTGAGAAGCTACAGGTTCAGCCCCTTTAAAAGGCTCTTTACCAAAAGTTAGATCATTACCATCTGCATCAATATATATGGTATCGCCAGTAGAAAACTTTCCTGACAAAACCAATTTTGACATCTCATTGATCACCTCCTTCTGTAACACTCTTTTTAATGGACGAGCACCAAATTGAGGATCATATCCCATATCTGATAGTATGTCCTTAGCCTTTTCACTTATCCTCAATACGATTCCCTGCTTGTCGAGCATTTTTCTTGTCTTTTTCAATAAGAGTTCAAGAATTTGATGAATCTCTTCTCTGTTAAGTGGCAAAAACATGATTTGCTCATCAATCCTGTTGATAAACTCAGGACGCAGATTATCTTTTAATAGGTCAAAAACCTCTCCTTTTGTAGTCTCAATGATTTCCCCTCGATGCTGTTCGCCTACAGCTTCCAGATCTTCAAAGTTTTCCAGGATGACATCGGATCCCATATTTGAAGTCATAATAATAATGGTATTCCGAAAATTGGCCACCCGCCCTTTATTATCGGTCAACCGGCCATCATCCAATACTTGTAAGAGGATGTTGAAGGTATCCGGATGTGCTTTTTCAATCTCATCTAACAGAACGATGGAGTAGGGCTTTCTTCTTACTGCCTCAGTCAACTGTCCACCTTCATCATAGCCAACATATCCGGGAGGAGCTCCAACCAGGCGAGACACAGAATGTCTTTCCTGATATTCACTCATATCGATACGGGTGATGGCTTTCTCATCGTCAAAGAGGACATCTGCCAAAGTTTTGGCCAGCTCGGTTTTACCAACACCAGTAGGTCCAAGGAATATAAAGGACCCAATAGGTCGGTTTTCATCCTGCAGGCCTGCCCGTGCTCGTCTGATGGCATCGGATACAGCTACTACCGCTTCTTTTTGTCCAATAAGGCGTTTGCCGATCTCATCTTCAAGTTTTAGCAACTTATCTTTTTCACTCTGCATCATTTTTGCTACAGGTATTCCAGTCCAGCGAGCTACTACCTCGGCAATATCATTTGCGGTAACTTCATCATTGGTGAAGCGTTTTTCCTCTGGATATTTATCGAGTTTTTCTTCAGCAGCCTTGAGCATGGCATTTTCTTTTTCTAATTCGCCATAGCGAATTTTGGCCACCGTTTCATAATCGCTGTTTCTTTCTGCCTTCTCTGCCTCCATTTCCAGCTCTTCTACTCTCTTTTTAATCCCTTGAATGGTATCAACAATTTCTTTTTCACCTTTCCATGCAGCTCGCAGTGAATCTCTTTCTTGTTTGGCATTGGCAATTTGTCCATCAATCACCTTCATCTTTTTCTTATCATTTTCTCGTTTGATGGCTTCCCTTTCAATTTCTAACTGACGCACCTTCCGATCCCATTCGTCAATTTCTTCGGGTACAGAATCTAACTCAAGGCGTAAGCGAGCGGCAGATTCATCAATTAGGTCGATGGCTTTATCAGGAAGATGCCTGTCGGTAATATAGCGACTGGATAATTCGGCAGCAGCAATCAAGGCTTCATCCAGGATTTCAATCTTGTGGTACACCTCATATCGCTCTTGCAGTCCACGCAGAATGGAAATGGTATCTTCTACGCTTGGCTCCAGGATATAAACCGTCTGGAAGCGGCGAACGAGGGCTTTGTCTTTTTCAAAATATTTTTGGTATTCATCCAGAGTAGTAGCTCCTATGGTACGCAATTCGCCTCTGGCCAGTGCTGGCTTTAAAATATTGGCGGCATCCATGGCTCCGCCACCACCACCAGCTCCAATGAGAGTATGAATTTCATCTACAAAGAGAATAATCTGTCCATTGGCCTCCGTCACCTCTTTAATTACTCCTTTTAATCGTTCTTCAAATTCTCCTTTATATTTTGCTCCAGCAATAAGAGCGGCAATATCCAGAACGAAGATTTTTTTGGATTTGAGGTTTTCGGGCACATCCTGTTTGACGATCCTCCAGGCGATCCCTTCTACGATGGCCGTTTTACCGACACCAGCTTCCCCTACCAGAATAGGGTTGTTCTTTTTCCTTCGAGAAAGAATGTGAAGAACTCTGCGGATTTCTTCATCTCGTCCGATAATGGGATCAAGTTTTCCGGATTCTGCTCTTTCATTCAGATTGATGGCATATTTGCCTAATGAATTATAAGTCTCTTCTGCACTTTGATCGGTTACTTTTTTACCCTTGCGCAATTCTTCGATGGCATTTTTCAAATTTTCTTCCGTTGCACCAAGTTCTTTAAGCATTTGGCCTCCACTATCATTACCCTGCAGGATCCCAACAAGGATTAATTCTATAGAGATGTACTCATCACCATAATCTTTAAGCATTTTTTTTGCTCGACTCAAAGACTGGTTGGCTTCTTTGGTAAGAAATTGCTTTTCGGAACCCTGTACTTTGGGGTATCCTTTTACGGCTGAGTCTAATCTGCTTTGGAGAGCAATGGTGCTAACCCCAATTTTTTGGAACAAAAAATTGGTGACATTATCATCCGTCTCCATGATTCCTTTGATCAAGTGGGGGGTATCTACCTGCTGTTGATCCATACCTGCAGCAATTTGCTGTGCTTTAAGTATAGATTCCTGAGCTTTTATGGTAAAATTATCGTAAGTCATTGACAATTATTTTTCAGGAAATATATTTATTAAAGTATTTATTTAAAAGTTATTTATCCAAGTTGCACTACAACTTGGGCTATAAGGTAAAAAGTTAAATGTAGAAGGACAAAAAGTAAAATATCTTTCTACTTTCAACACCCAAGTTAAGCTGTAACTTGAATTAGTTATTTGGGCGCTAAAAATTGTTCATATGTTTCATCTGGAAACATCCAACTTACAACAATCATAGATAAAAGGCTAGCCAGTCCCCCTAAAATAAGACTAGGGATATCAGAAGAACCGATAAACTCAAAGTAAATCCAGACGGCCATTCCCAGCAGGACAGAACTTAATGCTCCGGCATTTGAAGCTCTTTTCCAATATAAACCTGCTGTCAAAGGTACAAAAAGTGAAACTAAACAAAGAGCCGAAGATTGTCCAACCAATTCATAGATATTACCTTCATATACGGCCAGCCCTGCTGAACAAATAGCTACAAATACTAGGCCTAATTTCATAATGAGAAGCAGTCTTTTATCAGATAAATATTTAATATAAGGTTTGACCAGGTTTTCACCAATTAAGGTAGCCGGAGCCAACATAGTACCAGAGGTCCTACTTAAAATGGCTGATAACAGTGCACCAAAAACTAAAGCTGATTCTAAAAATCCACTTTACGACTAATTACCGTATATAGGATTGAATAATCTAGAATATTTGCCAAAAGATAGGAATGCCAAATAGTACATACAAGACATCATAAAGTGATTTAGGAAGAGGATACATCGTAATATTGATTTTATTCTTTAATTTTCTGAGAGAAAAATTTTTGTTTCATCAAATTGAGTCATCCCAATTTTTTAATGTAATCACAAAAAGTGGTCTCATAACAGAGGCAAATAGAGACAAATTGAGATATATGGAGATAAATTGTTTTATCCATGTACTATTTGGAAAATTAGGGTATAGTTTGTCCAGTTTTGGAATTTCATTAAAAAAAAACTATACATCTCTACTTATTTCTCTGACTGCCGAAGGCAGTTGTTTTGTCTCCAATTATCTCCCATTTTTTGGTGATTAAGAATGAAATCGTTACTAATGTTGAAATTTATGGGATGAATCATGTTTAAGAGTGTTTTTTCACTCTTCTGAATAAGAGTAAATATAATACATCGCAAAACCAGAGTGGAAATATTTTTCCCAACCATTAAAACACAAAGCACTGTCTAGGTATTTTAGATATAAAAAGGGATTAATTATCGAAGAAATTTTGTCATTAGGATTACCTAATTCCGGGCTTTAAGACAAATTTAACTGGACACCGATAATTTTGATTGCACCATTCGCTTTTAACAATTGTTAATATAATGGATTGCAAAAAATCCCCGCTAACATAAAATTGCTTCAACTATGAAATGGAAAAAACTTGTATTGATAGGGGTCGGGCTTAGTTTTTTTATTGGGCAGGTTAATGCTCAGTACTTTGGAAGAAATAAGCCCCATTATGAATCTTTCGATTTTAATGTCTATCAAACTCCAACATTTGAAATCTATCATTACCTGAAAAATGAAAGAGTTTTGGATCGGTTCGCCGAGTTTTCAGAACAATGGTATTTACTTCATCAAAATATTCTCAGAGATACTTTTGCCAGTAAAAACCCAATGATTATTTATAATGATCATGCTGATTTTCAACAGACTAATGCCATTAGAGGAGGCGTGGGAGTAGGAACCGGAGGGGTCACCGAGGCTTTCAAAAATAGAGTCATCATGCCTTTCGCGATGACAAACCAGCAAACCTTCCATGTTTTAGGCCACGAGCTGGTACATGCCTTTCAGTATGATATTGTTATTAATGGTGATTCCACTTCTCTGCAAAACATTGCCAATTTGCCCTTATGGTTGGTAGAGGGTCTTGCTGAATATATGTCGATAGGGAGTGTGGATGCGCATACAGCTATGTGGATGCGCAGTGCCGTCTTAAATGATGATGTTCCAACCATCAAGGATTTGAATAATCCAAAATATTTCCCTTATCGCTATGGTCAAGCCTTTTGGGTATTTCTTACCGGTTTGAAAGGAGATGGTATCATTCGTCCTTTCTATGAGGCCACAGCTAAATATGGTTTTGATGAGGCTTGTAGAGGTGTTATTGGAATGAGTCGTGAAAACCTTTCTGAACTTTGGGTAAGCTCATTAAAGCAGTATTACGGTGATTACGTGACAAAGGATAAAAAGGAAGAATTTATAGGTCGTCAATTATTAGGTAAAGAAAAAAGGAAAGGAAGGATAAACATTGCACCTGTTATCAGTCCCAATGGGCGATATGCTATTTTTCTTTCTGAGAGGAATCTTTTCAGTATAGACTTGTTTTTGGCTGATGTAAGCAAAAAAGAGATTATCCGGGAAGTAGCCAGCACTTCTAAAAGCTCGCACATTGATGATTTCGCTTATATAGAGTCAGCAGGTACCTGGTCTCCCAATAGTAAAGAATTTGCTTTTGTAGGATTCAAAAAAGGACAAAATGTCCTCATCATCAATGAGGCTTTAACAGGAAAAACAGTACAGGAAATCAAAATACCTGGTGTGCCCGCTTTTAGTAATCCTGCCTGGTCCCCAAATGGGGATGTGATAGTAGTGTCCGGTTTGGTCCAGGGTCAAACGGATCTTTTTGCTTATAATTTGAAGACCGAAAAAACGACACAGCTAACCAATGATGAATACTCAGAGTTACATGCTTCCTGGTCAGCTGATGGCCAGCGCATCATATTTTCTTCCGACAAACTGAGCATAGACAATGGCCGTACCAATGGAAAATGGACCTTTAACCTAGCTATTTACGATATGGTTAGTGGATATTCAGAGCATCTGAATATTTTTCCGGGAGCGGATAATCTGAATCCATTGGAAGACATTAATGGTAATATCGTATTTCTTTCTAACCGCGATGGCTTCAGGAATATGTACAAATACGATCCAAGTACCGGGAAGGTATTTAAAATGACCGATTTCATGACCGGTATTAGTGGGATTACTCAATATGCACCCGCTATCAGCTTGTCCAGAAGACAAGAACGGATCCTATATACTTATTATAACAACAATCAGTATTCCGTGTATAAAGGAGATTATGATGAGTTTTTAGAGGAAGAGGTTGATCCTCAGGTGGTGGATTTTACCGCTGCGACTTTACCTCGTGTAAATAAGCAGGCACCAAGAATGGTAGATCCTCAATTAGCCCAATTGGATCAAATTGATCAGCAAAATCAGGATATTACAGGGACTTTTAAAGAGCGAGATTACAAAGCGCAGTTCCAGTTAGATTATATTGGAGGAGGTGCTGGTGTAGGGGTTACCAACACTAATTTCCTCATGGGAGGAAATAATCGACTAGCTGGAGCTATAGATATGTTGTTCAGTGATATTGTAGGTAATCAAAATCTATTTGTTTCTGCTTCTTTGAATGGAGAAATCCAGGACTTTGGAGGCAGCATCATGTACCTGAATCGCAAAAAACCTCTGAATTGGGGTTTTTATGGATCACACATTCCTGTAAGATACATTTCGGGAGGATTTTTCAGAGATCAGTTTGGCAATGTAGTAAATGAGACCATTGAAATAGACGGACAAGAGTTTCCGACAAATTATGTCATTGATCAATTCCGCTTGTTTATCGATGAGATTGGAGCTCTGTCTCAATATGCATTTTCTCAATCGCTACGTTGGGAGGCTAGTGCTTCCTTCTCGAGATATTCTACAAGATTGGATCGAAATTTCTATCTCAGTGACGGATTTAGCATCTTTTTCTTGGACCGTCAAAAACTAGAAACACAGCCTGGTTTTAGTCTTTGGCGCACAGGGACGGCATTGGTCGGGGATAATTCTCATTTTGGATTGACTGCCCCTCTCAGAGGACATCGCTTTAGAATAGGTATTGACCAGTATTTTGGTGAATTCACCTTCACCTCTCCGACGGTAGATCTTCGGCTTTATAAGATGATACGTCCTTTCAGTGTAGCTTTAAGAGCATACCATTACGGACGTTACGGAGGGAATAGTGAGCAGATATCTCCTTTGTTTGTGGGCTCACCTTGGTTGGTTAGAGGTTATAATACAGATGCAACCCAACAATTTTTACAAAATAGTTCGAATGCAATCGGTGGCAATTTTGTTCTGCCGGGCACCGGTTTTGGAGGTTCCATCCCAGTTTCGGATGAGGTGTTATTTTCTTTATTGGGAAGTAAAATGGCGGTAGCAAACTTTGAGATAAGACTCCCGTTTACAGGTCCTCGTCAATTGGCGATGATTAAGTCTTCGTTCTTGTTTTCAGATCTGAACCTATTTTTTGATGGAGGATTGGCCTGGTTTGATTTCGATCAATTGGGAAGCACTCCGGAGCGCTTCCCAGGGGTTTCACCATTATTCAGTACAGGAGCTTCCTTACGAATTAATTTGTTTGGGTCACTAATTGTGGAGCCTTATTATGCCATTCCATTATTAGAAGGTGCACAGCCTGGATTTGGTCTTAATTTAATACAAGGATGGTAATTTACTTGGAAAAAAAATAAAAAATGGAGCGCTTAAGCGCTCCATTTTTTTAAGCTATGTTAAAATTTATTTAAAATTTCCTTTTTTAAAAGAGAAGATTTGTTTACATTTGATTAACGAAAAAGATGTCGTGTGAACGCAATCACACGACATCGAAATTGGATTAGTATGAAAAAACTCTCATTGGTTCCTATTTAAGGGCTATCTATACAAATAGATAGCTCTTTTTTATTTTTGGCTTCGATTCGGACTTCCCAATATACTTTTCACTCCATAACGCATCACAAAAATCAAGCCAAGCAAAAAAAGAATAACATATTGAAATCGGATTTGGGTAAAGGCTATCACTCTAAACCTGTCTACCAGCCACATAATGGCCAAAGCTGCTGTAATAAGCATAATCAAGCCTGATAATCTATCAAATCCGGGAATATAATCCAGATAAACATTTTTTCTAATGATCCATAAGGTAATTACCATAGAAACGATTGGTAACACTTGCGTATACAAGTCTGTAGCCATTATATTTCGCTTTTCGAATAAAAACAGATATATGTTTAAAGTAAAAGCAAAAATTCCAGGGATACAGACCAAATAAATCAAAACTGCATAAATGTAATTCCAGGGTAAATAATGGCCTCGATCTTTATCGAGAGCACCCGCGGCCAAAGCTAAAAGAGGGACTAAAATGAAATAACCCAAGACTAGCCTAGGACGATCAGAAAAATATTCAAATAACTCTTGTAGCGTCATTAAAAACTTGAATTTTTTCAAATTCCAACGTCTACATATTCCTTTTTCTTAATAGACGTAAGATGTTATAAAAAGATGCTTCTTGCAAGAATTTTTTTTCAATTCTCTACTAAAGAGCCTTCAAAGTCGACAAGTGGTAGTGAATTCTTACTTTTTAACAATCCTTCTAACACTTTCTTAATGCCGCGCTACTATTTATGATAACGTCAGTTTATACATTTAGTAACATAGCAACCGGATCCTCTAACAATTCTTTAACTTTTACCAGATAAGTTACTGAAGAGCTTCCGTCAATTACACGGTGATCATAAGACAAAGCAAGGTACATCATAGGCCTGATCTCCATCTTTCCGTCAATGGCAACAGGTCGATTTTTAATACCATGCATCCCCAAGATCGCAGACTGTGGCTCATTTAGAATGGGAGTACTGATCAAGGATCCAAATACTCCTCCATTAGTGATTGTAAAGGTACCACCACTCATCTCATCCAGTGTTAAAGTCCCTTCCCTTGCTTTACCCGCTAATTCTTTGATTTTATATTCTACTTCTGCAAAGCTTAATGATTCTACATTAGGGACCGGAGGCACTACCAATCCTGTAGGAGTAGAAATGGCAATTGAGATATCTGCATAATCATGATAGATCAATTCATTGGTTTCTGTATCCAATTGAGCATTAACATCTGGCATTTCCATTAATACCTTTGCACATGCTTTGGCGAAAAGAGACATAAAACCAAGTTTGATGCCATATTTTTCAACAAATTTCTCTTGATATTTTTTCCTTAGTGCCATCACCTCTGAAAGATCTACTTCATTAAAAGTAGTCAACATGGCTGTCTCATTTTTGGCACTTACCAACCTTTTCGCAATGGTACGGCGCATACGAGACATTTTCTTTCGGCTTGTCTCACGACTAAAATCCTTTGTACTAGTGGCTGCGGGTTGAGCAGCAGGGGCCTTTGTTTCCTTTTTAACTGCCGGAGCAGCTTTCTTAGCAGAAGCCGCCTTAAGCGCATCTTCCTTGGTAATTCTTCCATCCCGACCTGTCCCCTGAACGGTGTCAGGAGCAATATCATTTTCTTTTAGGATTTTAGCAGCCGCAGGAGAAGGATGACCACTCGCGTAAGAATCAGTTTTGGCAGGAGGAGCAGGAGCTTCCTCTTTTTGTTCTTCTTTAGGTTTTTCCTCAGCGGGTGCAGCCTTAGCAGGGGTCGCTCCATTGTCTTTGGCCACACTGGTATCTATTTTAGCTACTAAAGCTCCAATTTCCAGATCATCACCTTCCGCAGCAACGTAAATAAGCTTTCCGGAAGCTTCAGCAGGAAATTCGAGGGTAGCTTTATCAGATTCAAATTCACAGATGGGCTCATCTAGGGATACATATTCGCCATCTTCTTTCAGCCATTGGGATAAGGTTACCTCTGTTATCGATTCTCCGATTGTGGGAACCTTCATTTCAACGATACTCATATTATTGGTCCTGTAGTGGTTAAGTATTTTTTGCTTAATAAAAATATTTGATAATAATTCCCTCATACAAGGTAGAACTATTATTAAATATATCTTCTGTGGCGGCTAACGCCGCCACAGAAGATATATTTAATTTTGATTATATACTTTTGCCTGAGATTAAAAAGACAATTTTGGCTGTCTTTTTAATCTCAGGCAAAAGTATATAATATAACAGTTCCAAACACACTAAAGTGCTAGGATTTATGAAATAAATATCGAAATTCAGCGGGTATTATTGCCGGATAGGGGAATACTTGTAAATACGGCCCTTTCCTCCATCTCCTTCATTGGATATATATAAGGTTCCATCCAGGTCAAAACAGATTCCTTCAGGTTGTCTGTGGGTTTTCTTTTTAAGCTTTTGAATATGTAAGATTTTCCCTTGCGGATTCACAATTACCAGAATTTTCCCCGCAGTAGATAAGATATAATAGTTTCCCGTTTGTGGGTGTACGGCTATTCCTGATGGACTAAAGATAAATTTGGATTGGTTGGGACTAAAATATTCCATTATCTTTTCCAATTTCCGGATACCGGGTGAGGTATCTAAATAATCCTGAATATCCTCAATTCCAATGACCACAGCTGGTACCGGTTCCATTTTATTGGTATTTAAATCAAATGCATAAATGGCTTTCTTAAAATCAAATTCTGCTCCTTCTCCCGCCTTAGCTTTACAGGCTAGTAAAAGCCGATGGTTTTTTTCGTCAAAAGCCAGTCCCTCCACATCATAGTCACTATTCAGAAAATCATTGAATTTTATAGTTTTCTGATTTTTTTTGCCAACCCGCTGTACTTCAAATAGGGTCCCAGAGCTTTTAACTACAAAAATGCAATCCTTAACAGCTTCTACACCTTCGTAATCTCCATCTTTATCAAAATCATGCTGCCCAACTATTTCCCCTGTATTTTTATCTAAGAGAAAAATATCTCCTTCTTCATCCTGGACAACCGCCAATAAATTCTTTCCAGGCACAACGCTAAGTCCTGAAATCTCCCTCAATATGTTTTTCATTTCAAATATGGCGATGGGTTCATCCATATCATAAGCCCAAACAAATGCAGTATTGGCATTGTCTTGACCGCTTTGTCCCTGACATGATTGCCAGCATAATAATGTCATTAGGAAGAATCCTGTAACTGTAGATAACGTTTTCATTGCAAATGACTTTATTTTCAATTTTCGTTATTCTAAAGCGTTTTGCCTCCTAGAAACGCCCTTTTCTAATAATTGATGCAAGTTGCGATGCAACTTAAATAAATTATTTCTTGTTCGGAGTCGGACGAAATACAAAAAACAATCCAATTAGCACAAAAGGAATACTAAGGAGTTGTCCTGTGCTCAATACATTATTAATCGCTTCTTCAAACCCACCTTGCTCATGTTTGTAGTATTCAAGGAAAAACCGAGCACCCATTACCAAAACCAGAAACATTCCAAATATATAACCAGGCTTATTCCTCTTATCTGTTTTCCAATAAATTAAGTATAAAATAATAAAAATGATCAAATAACTAATCGATTCATATAATTGTACCGGATGTCTTGGTATCTGATCCACTTTTTCAAAAATAAAAGCGAGGGGAAATCCTTCGGGAGCAGGTTTTCCATAAATTTCGGAATTCATAAGATTGCCTAAGCGGATGAAGCAACCTGCTAGAGCAGTAGGTACAACTACTTTGTCAAGAATCCAAAGGATAGACTTTTTGCTCACCCGACGAGAATAAATCCAAAGTGCAAGGATAATTCCTATAGCGCCTCCATGGCTGGCCAGCCCTCCCTTCCAAATCTGTGGAATATCTATTAAATGCTCAGAATAATAATCCCAATCATAAAAAAACACATGCCCCAGTCGCGCTCCTACTACAGCCCCTACTACTACATACACAAATGCCTTATCTAACCATTCTTCGGGGGCTTTTTCAGCACGAAACATCCGGCGTACCATAAAGAGTCCCAACAAAAAACCTAAGGCAAACAGCAAACCATACCATCTAAGTGTAAGTGGCCCAATATTTACAATTTCAGGAGAAACATTCCAACGGATGGCCATTAATATATTTGACAACATATCTTTTAAATAATTAATATAAAGAAAGATAACATTAGATGGTGGCGGCCGCCACCATCTAATGTTCCAGGCACTTATTACTTACAATATTACCATTGTTTGACTGATTTATGGGTTATTCTGGTAACATTTTCCAAAAAAACCCGCAAAAACCAGGCTTTAGTCTTTAAATGGCATAATTTTTTAAAAAAAACACCTTTGCTGTAATTTAATCTTCTTCCTTGTTACTAATCTTCTGAAAATCACTTATTCGGATGTCACAGCAAGATGATTTTATGCATGAAGTGCAAAAGCACTTCGGGATTATACAAAAAATAGTCTACCTATATGCAGATCATGAAGAAGATCAAAAAGACCTTCGGCAGGAAATTATACTCCAGGCCTGGAAGTCTTTCAAGCGTTTTAAAAGACAGTCTTCCTTTTCAACCTGGTTGTATAAAGTGTCTATAAATACTGCTTTAACCTATTTACGGTCTCAAAATAAGAGAAGGGAGGTAAGTTTTCCTGATTTATTCGACACAAGGGTACCAGAACAGTCCTTTTCAGATCAATCTGCATTATTGTGGATGAGTATCAAACAATTGAATGAGGTTGATCGAATTATTATCACGCTTCATCTTGAAGGATATAGTAATGAAGAAGTTGCCGAAATTATAGGAATTCGCAAGAATCATTTAGCTGTGAAATTACACCGCATCAAAAAAGATTTGGAAGCATTTGTTAGAAAATTAGAGAAGCAAATCTAAACACCTATGAGTAGGTCATAAGCTAAGCTTTTACAAAATTTTGCCGAAGTCAAGTTTAGGCATCAAAAAAATAACGATGGACATTTATAAGGAATGGCAAAAAATTAATCTGGAAAAATTTAAGCAACAAAGTATTACCCAAAACAATATAATGGAAGCAATACATCAAAATTCGAAGACCCCCTTGGAAGGGGTTAAAAAAGGGCTAAGCTATAAAATCAGATACATCATTTTTTTCACCATTGCCATAATGGTACTTATGGTTTTGAACTGGAATAACTCCAGCAAGTTAATTTTACTGGGTGTTTTTGGTCTTTATATGATAACAGGATGGATAGTTTTAAGAATACAACTTAAAAAACTCAAATCAAGCAGTGATCAAATTGAAAATCTTCACACCTTACTCCACAAATATTATTATACTCTAAAAGATGCTCTTCGTTTTGAAGAAACCCTGGGAGCCTTTTTCTTACCCCTATCTGTTGTTATTGGATACCTTTATGCCAGAATTGATGATGGAGAAACTTTTCTAACAGTATTTAGTGATCCCAGACAAACGGTTGCCCTCTTAATTACCATCATTATTGTAGTGCCTATTATTGGCTTTGTATCTAAATGGATGAACAAGAAAGCCTTCGGAACTTATCTTGAGCAATTAAAAATGAATCTTGATTTATTGGAATATGAAGAAAATTATGAGGAGGCGGCTTAGAGGATTTGGAGGCTGGTTATCGGTTAATCGTTATTCGTTAATGATTATTTACATGTTAGGGATATAACCATTAACGAATAACCAATAACTAATTCCGATTACCAGGCAGTAGTTTCTCTTCAACAAAGTCTTCAATATAGTGCCTTAAATACTCATTGATCTCTAAATCTTTATTTAAGAGGGATTTTGTTTTCGAATAGGTATTGCCTGCCTCTTCCGTTCTGCCTAAACCTTCGTAAAATTGGGCCAGATTGACCATAACTAAAAGACTGTTGGGATTATCTTTGGCGTTCATTTGATGAAAAATGAGTGCATAGTCTTCTTTCCCGCGATCACCAAGGCGATTAGCCATTCTTCGAATTTCATTTTTAATATCGACAAATTTATTCTTTGGCTCTTTTTTATAATTATGATAAAGTTGAACAGCTTCTTCGATTTTATCTTGCAGAGCCAAATCTCTTAATTGCTCAACAATAGTATTTTTTGGTCTTTTATAATCGATTATCTCGTTCAAAATAGGTTGTCTAAGGTTGAAATAATCCCAGGACTTAATGGGTGTGTAAATATCAGGGGCGATCCAAGGAGCATTTACAAAAGGGCCAGCCGCCTGAAACCACTCCGAAGAGTAGGAAACGCTTAAACCTGAATGGGGAAGCTTAAGATTATAACTATTCTCGCCAAATAAATTGGGACCTGCGCCTGTAGGTTCTCCAATTATGATAGGATTACAGAATTTTTTGATTTCGTCTATAAAAACGATAGAGGCAGATAAAGTCCACCGTCCTGTAATGATAAAAATTTGTCCATTTTCAACCTGATTTTCATAATCCATCAATGCATAAATTAGCGGATAAGTTAATCGACTATTCCCTCCTACATTCCTTCGAAGGTCGATCACCAATTTTTGAAGTTTACTTTTTCTGGTTTCTGCAATAATGGTTTGTTGGAGATCATCGAACTTTAAGCTATCATTTTCAGTACAACTATTCATTTGAATATAAAATAGTTGTTCTCCACTGGAATAGCTGGTCCAGAATTTTTTATCATTATCCTTATAAATCAAGGGCAAGTCTGTTTGGAGTTCTTCAAATTTGATCCAATTAATTTCATTTCTTAAGACAGGAGATATTTCATAAACCTGCTCTTTTGATTTATCTTGTTTAAGTCTTACCAGGATTTTTTCAGGATCTTCTGCGAATCCAAAACGTTTCAAAACCTGATAATAGACCATAAATCTTTCGATGGATATTAATTGAGTAAAATCGTTTTCGTTATACCCCACCTGCTTTACTTTGGAGATTACTTCCTTAATATCGTGTCCATTAAAATTTAAAATTTGGCTGCCAATTAAATGCTTGTATTCCCGATCAGCACCAATAATGAATAAGCCATCATCGAAATATTTTAGCTGCAAGGGTAATAGTTTAAAATTCCAATTTTCCTGGTATCCGATGTGAAGCCAGGTATGTGCATCTTTTACTCGGGCAATCAACTCGCTGATCCTAACAATTAACTCTTTATCTTCTATTTCACCCGCCAAATTTTTTATCTCTTCCAATTTGTTGTGAAATTCCAATTTGGAAATAGAATGGTATAGATTGGCGTGTCTTTTTTCTAATTTCTCTTGTAGAAAATTGAGATCTTCCTGCCATTCTTTTTTCGTGAGTTTCATCTGACCATTTAAGAATAGGGGTAAAAATACCAGCAGTAATATTCGCATAGCCTTTATTTTAGCATTCTGATAAATTTTAAACAGGAGCAAATTAAAAGGCAGGCCGAATAAAAAATTGTAAAAAATGTAAAAGCCTTTATTTTAGCTGACTGGAGTATAGGTTGTAAGTTTTAAAAAAATTAGATGGGGTAACCCCGGTAGTTTTTTTTATATCTTTTATAAAATGAGACTGATCGAAATATCCGAATATCAATCCTACCTGGGTCAGGGATTCTTTCGGGTTTTGAATTTTGTAATTTAATGCTGACCGAACTCTTACATAGGTAGCAAACTCTTTAATGGTGTTATGTGTTTGGTGTTGAAAGATTTGATTTATTTTTTGCCGATATTCAGGAAACTGGTCCATCAAATCTTTAATTTTTATATCTCCCTGTGTTTTATAGATCTGTTCACAAATGGCTTTCGAAAGACTGTAATCTTCTATACTAGCTGGCAATAGTGGCCGGAAAAAATTTTCTACACAACTTACCATTTCCTCAAAAGAATTAGAGCAAAAAATATCAGAATGCAGTTGATCTACATTTTTTATGAGTTCATTTAAATTTTTGACGTAACAATCTTCATTTGCACTAAAAAATGAAGAAATCCAAGGCTGAATTTTTATACTAAAGAGGTTTAATTTTTCCGGAATAATAAATTTATAAGGAAGAGGAGGTTTATAGATGCAAAAACAAGGAGGTAGGTGGTATCTTTTAGTGCCTTGAATTTCCAGTTCCACATTCTGTTCCTTAATGAAAAAAAAATCAAAACAACCATCTTCTACCATGAGACCAGTATTAAGTTGGCTTCCATGGGAAGGCAGGCAGGCATACTGATAAAGGCGGAATACATCTTCAGATAGCTGTATGGGTTTTGATTCATTGTAATTTGTCATGAATGGCCAATTATCAGAATTTTAAACATAAGTTATTTTCTTCAAGGGGAAAAGTAACCTAAAAAACTGGTATTGAATTTAAAGTTTCATTAGCTCTTATCTCTTTGCAGTAATTCTTAAGGTAATAAGCTTAAGAGGGTGAATGAGAATTATTTATTAATCCCTTATGAACTTTAAAAAATAAATTCTATTTTTGATTAAATAAAGAATCACATAAAGATCTACGCTAATTTCTTGTTGTTTCAACATAATTGAACGCTTCCAATAATAATTTTATTCCTGATTTTTTGTATTACTTGGATAATACAATCTTTTAACTTGCCCCCGGAGCCAAATGTATTTTTCCATATTAATTGATTTGCTTAAATGCAACCCCGATATAAGAAATATCAGCCCTGGTTGGTACATTAATTACGTTCTGACACATTGAATAATACAAAGCAAAATTATGTTAATTGATCCGGAAATTGAAGCAATCGTAAAATCTTACGAGGTAATCAAAGACCTGGATAGCGCCTCTAAACGAAGGGTAATCACTTGGTTGGTCAATAAATTTGACCTCTCTGGCGATGTTCTGGCTATTGGGGGAGGCCCTTATGGGAAAGCTACTTCAGGCAAGCTATCAGGAGACCAGAGGTCTGATATCATTCTACCCGAGGACCTTACAGGTTTTGATACGGCTGAAGGCCTCTACAATCAAATAGCTACCAAAACTGAACCAGAAAAGGTGCTCGTCGTTGCAGCATATCTACAAGAAAAACTCGATTTACAGGAATTGGGCGGTCGTAGAATCAATACTGAATTGAAACGAATGAATCAAGGCGTAAAAAACATTACAGCTGCAATTTCTTCGTTAACAAAGAAAACTCCGGCCTTAATGATTCAAAACAAAAAAGAAGGTTCCAGCCCCCAAGCCAAAAAACAATATCATGTTACAGAGGAAGGGATTAAAAAAGTAAATGAAGCCTTAAAAAAAGGACGATTAAAACTTTAGATATTATGAGGTGGCCAGGCCACCTCATAATTTACCTTAAACATATTATGGAAAAAGAAAGAAATGTCTTAAAAACAGAACTAAAACCTTGTTGTACAAATCCAATGACAGGTTTTTATCGAAATGGCTTTTGTCAAACTGGACCGCAAGACAGAGGCAAGCATGTAATTTGTGCCATTATGACCGCCGAATTTCTTTCTTTTTCTAAATCCAGAGGTAATGACCTAAGTACACCTGTTCCTCAATATCAATTTCCAGGATTAAAGCCTGGAGACCAATGGTGTCTTTGCGCCTCAAGATGGAAAGAAGCTCTGGATGCTGGCTGTGCTCCTTTAGTTATTCTTGAAGCCACTCATGAATCAGCCTTACAATATATAAGTTTTGAAGATTTATTAGAATACAAATTGGTACTGGACTAAATTCTTTTTAGGCCTGTTCTACCAAAATGGAAATCTTTATTTCTTCCGGCAATTCAATTGCTTCCCCTCCAGACAAATTATCTACTAATTCCAGATCGCTTGCCAAGGTTTCGGCCTTGATATAGTCACCAAATTTCTCAACTGAAGGGATGACCTGCTCATGCCTTTCCAATTGAATATTAATGTTGTCAGTGACATTAAAATCTTTATTCTTCCGGATATTTTGTATTCGATTAACCAGCTCCCTGGCCATTCCTTCCGCCAACAACTCATCTGTTATGGTAACATCCAAGGCCACAGTTAAAGGACCATCATTGGCTACCTGCCATCCCGGAATATCATCGGTAGTGATTTCGAAATCCTCAAGGCTTAGTTCATAAGTATCACTATTAATGCTAAGCACATAATTGTTCTTTTTCTCGATCTCGGCAATATCATTCTGGTCCATCTGTCCGATTACCTGGGCTGCAGCCTTCATATTTTTGCCTAGTCTTCGGCCTAATGTTTTGAAATTTGGCTTAATCCGCTTTTTTAAGATGCCTGTTGTATCCGTGATGTATTCAATCTCCTTTATATTTACCTCGGCCAAAACAAGATCTTTAATTCCTTCAACCTGTTCTTGAAAGGCTTCATCCAGCACCGGCAGCAAAATCTTTTGTAAAGGCTGACGAACACGCATCTTTTCCTTTTTCCTCAATGAAAGCACCAAGGAGGAAATACGCTGAGCGTAGTCCATTCTTTGCTCCAAAGCCTTATCGATGAGCTGAGGATTAGCCTTTGGAAAATCAGTAAGATGAACTGACTCTAACTGCTCTTTCTGAGTAGCTTGATTTAAATTACAGAACAACCAATCCGAAAAGAAAGGAGCAACCGGAGCCATTAATTTGGCTATAGTTGACAAACAGGTATAAAGGGTTTGGTATGCAGCAATTTTATCTTCGCTATAATCTCCTTTCCAGAATCGCCGACGGCACAATCGCACATACCAGTTACTCAAATGGGCATCTACAAAGTTCATGACCTTACGAGTAGCATTAGTAGGTTCATAATTGGCGTATTCGGCTTCTACTTCTTTAACCAATGTATTTAACAGTGAAATAACCCATCGATCGATTTCTGGACGCTGATCCATTGAAATTTCACCTTCTTGGTAGTTAAATTTATCAATGTTGGCATAAAGTGCAAAGAAAGAATAGGTGTTATAGAGCGTACCAAAAAACTTACGACGCACCTCGTCTACACCATCTAGGTCAAATTTGAGATTATCCCAGGGCTGAGCATTTGAAATCATATACCAACGGGTAGCATCCGCTCCGTAGGTGGCTAATGTTTCAAAGGGATTTACAGCATTACCCAGGCGCTTCGACATTTTTCGTCCATCCTTATCCAATACCAAACCATTGGAAACTACGTTTTTAAAAGCCACACTATCAAATACCATAGTTGCAATGGCATGTAATGTATAAAACCAGCCTCGAGTTTGATCTACTCCTTCTGCAATAAAATCAGCTGGGAATGACTGCTCGAATTTTTCCTTATTCTCAAAGGGATAATGCCATTGCGCATAGGGCATAGATCCGCTATCAAACCATACATCAATTAGATCCAGTTCTCTTTTCATCGCAGCCCCGGAATCTGAGACCAAAACGACTTCGTCAATAAATGGCCGGTGTATGTCTTCTGGCACTTGTTGATTCAAGCCCAATTCGGTATTGGCCCTAGCGATTGCTGCAGATAGCTCTTCTATCGAACCAATGCATTTTTCCTCCTTTCCATCCTCCGTACGCCAGATGGGTAGTGGGATACCCCAATATCTGGACCGAGACAAATTCCAGTCCTGCAGATTCTCTAGCCATTTACCGAAACGTCCTTCACCAGTAGATGCTGGTTTCCAATTTATGGTTTTATTCAATTCAAACATTCGATCCTTAACAGAAGAGGCTTTGATAAACCAACTGTCCAAAGGATAGTACAATACCGGACGATCCGTTCTCCAGCAATGAGGATAGGAGTGTATGTATTTTTCAGAGTGAAATAATTTGTTCTCCTGCTTTAACTTGATTACGATATCCTCATCAACTGAACGCTCTTCCTCCTGCCCATAATCCTTTACATAACGGCCAGCAAAATCGGTAACCTCTTTTACAAATCTACCCTGTTTGTCTACCAGCGGGCCAGGATTTCCATTTTCATCTTCGATCATTAAAGGAGGGATATCATATTTTTGGGCTACCCTAAAGTCGTCTGCACCAAAGGTAGGAGCAGTATGGACAATACCAGTACCATCTTCTGTAGTAACAAAATCACCAATTAATACTCTAAAGGCAGGTTTATCAGGGACTACATAAGGCAATAGTTGTTCGTACTCTAAACCTTCCAATTCACTACCTTTTAGTTCAGCCGCTACCGATAAATAAGGAATTGGCTTATTCCCTGCTTTTACCTCTTCTGGTTTTAAATCAGGGTTGGCTTCGGTAAAATAGGCAGCCATCCGATCCTTAGCCAGTATTACCTGAGTACGTTCTCCGGTATATCGATTATATCCATCTACTTTAACATAGGTAATGTTTTTACCTACAGTTAATGCTGTATTGGAGGGTAAAGTCCAAGGGGTTGTTGTCCAGGCTAAAAAATATTCATTTTCGGTACCTTTTATTTTAAATTGAGCGATGGCAGACACATCTTTAATGTCTTTATAAGCCCCTGGCATATTCAATTCATGAGAACTTAAACCTGTACCTGCGGCAGGTGAAAAAGGTTGAATGGTATAGCCTTTATACAGCATGTTCTTGTCGTATAATTGCTTTAACAACCACCAAACAGATTCTATATAATTATTTTCATAGGTGATATAAGGATTGTCCAGATCTACCCAGTAACCCATTTTTCGGGTGATATCGTCCCATTGATCTTTAAAGCGCATTACCGTTTCCCGGCAAGCCTTATTGTAATCGTCTACACTAATTTTGGTGCCAATATCTTCTTTGGTGATCCCTAATTCACTTTCTACTTTTAATTCAATGGGAAGGCCATGAGTATCCCAGCCTCCTTTTCTTTCTACTCTCTTACCTTTCATCGAATGGAAACGACAAAAGATATCCTTTATGGTACGGGCCATCACGTGATGAATACCCGGCTTTCCATTCGCGGAAGGGGGGCCTTCATAAAAGACATAGGCCTTATTGGCGTCACGCTGTTCAACACTCTTTTCAAAAACGCCCGTATTTTCCCAAAATTCCAATATTTCCTTATCGATCTCAGGCAGATTCAAGCCTTTATATTCCTTATACATATCTTGAAATTTAATACTTGTCTTAGTTTAGGAGGTGCAAAGATAGCAAACAAAAAAGCTCTGGCAAACTGTAATCTGCCAGAGCTTTTTTGGAGCAAAAAATTAGCATTTCACAGCTTGCTTCACGCAAATCTGTTAATAATAATGCTAATAATTATGTTTACTCTTTGATGTCTCATGTTTGCAAAAATAAGGGGAATAATTAAAGGATGCAAGAGAAAAGGTTAAGTATCATTTCAGGTTTTCTAAATCAAAGCTTCGGTCTACTTATAAGTTTTTAAGGTCATCTAAATCAATTCCTCTTCCTGTCGCATTCTTATTTTTCTTTAAATCCTCCAAGCTTATAAAACTTATTAAAAGGCCATCTATCTCAATGTTATTACGAGCTAAGTAAGCTTCAGCAAAATCAACACCATCAATACTTGTAAGGATGTCAATACGATATGGTGGATAACCTATCTGAATTATCTGCTCTGGTTTCATAAAATTCTGGGCAGTTACACCAAAGGAAGAAAGGCCAAAGTCGCCAAATACCGCCACAAGCTTTTTGCCATTTTCGAGGCTAGCTTCTACCCAAAAGTCTATATCTCCTGTATAACGCGGATGGCCATAAACTCCAACGGCATATCCTCCTGTTACCAGGTATTTGACTTTATGTTGTATTAATAATTCTACAAACTCTTTGAAGTCTGGGCTCAATACGTTTAAGTCTGACATACTGTTGACGAAGTATTTCTATGGCAGCAAGACGTTCTTGGTGAGATTTACTTTGCCAGAATGCCAAGTCTGATTGCTCTTCTCGCAAACCTATTATTCTCACAACTTTTTCCATATTAAATTTACGAATATTATTACTTATCAGTTAAATTTTGTTCCTTTTGATTAGCTGTTTGAAAGCTAGTTCGTTTTTAATAATGAACTCTTTTCTTTACAATTTAGTTCACTTGTTGACCAAGGGAACAACTATGGTTTGGGGTCTAATTCTGAATATAAACAAACTCATCTTCCGATTTTCTTTGGCTGGCTGAAATAAATAAAAGAAGAAAAAGTAGGTTTTTCATTGAAAGGGCTTGGGTTAAACCTAGGTTAAAAATATTTAATTTTTGGTAGGGAGAAATTTTGAATACCTGTTTTATTAGCATATGTCTGTAAATACTGCTAATATTAATAGTTCAAAACGACCTGGTTTATAAATGATGAAGTGTATTGGCATTATACTTCTTTTTTCTTGTTTTTTTGCTCATAATCTGCCTGGACAATACTTTGAGCTTGGCGGAATTTTAGGTGGTTCCAACTATTTAGGTGACCTCACCCCAAGCAAGTTCTGGACTAGTGTCGGAGAAACAGATATTTACAGTGGTATTTTTGGGCGTTATCACCTCAATGATAGGGTAGCCCTCCGGTCAGGATTAAATTTTGGACTTATTGGTGCTAATGATGCAAAGGCCATCAATCTGGACAGGGCTAGATTTATGCGGAATTTAAGCTTCAGGAGTAATCTAATCGAACTTGAACTAGGAGTCCAGATAAGTTTATTTCGTTATCAGCCTCGGAATTTACAAAAAAGATTGACCCCCTATGGCTTTCTGGGGCTTGGTATTTTCAAACATAATCCTCAAGGTTTTTACCAGGAAAAATGGCATGATCTACAAACACTTGGTACTGAAGGCCAAGGCCTGGACAATTATCCAGATAAATATTCTCTTACTCAAATTTCCATACCAATCGGATTTGGGATTAAATATGCGCTTTCCTCAAACATAAATATTGGATTTGAATATGGAATGAGAATAACATTTACCGACTACCTTGATGACACCAGTGGATTTTATCCAGATTTAGATGAGTTGGCACGGAAAAAAGGAGAATTGGCTCGAAAACTCTCCTGGCGGACCAACGAAATTTTGCCAGATGCATCCCCTCCTTTGCCCGGTGCTCAAAGAGGAGACCCAAAAGACCTGGATTGGTATATTTTCACAGGGCTATATCTTTCTTATAATTTCATTTATGATTTTGGCTATTCGAAAATGAAGAAAAAGGCAAAAAATAAATGTCCCAAATTTGGTAAGTAAGTACGTGGATAAATTTAAGTTAACAGGGGTGGGCGGCTAAGGCTGCCCACCCCTGTTAACTTAACATAAAAAAGCTTACCTTTGCGCCTTCAAAAAATAGATCATCCTAATAAAGCTAATCCAATTAGATGATAACAGTAAATAATTTGGCGCTACAATATGGTAAGCGTGTCCTATTCAATGAAGTCAACCTCAAGTTCAACCAAGGCAACTGCTATGGGGTTATCGGTGCTAATGGTGCTGGCAAATCTACCTTTCTGAAAATTCTATCTGGAGAAATTACCCCCAATAGCGGTGAAATTTCTGTAAGCCCAGGTAATCGGATGGCCGTCCTTTCTCAGGATCACTTTGCTTTTGAAGAAGAACAAGTCATCAATACCGTCATTATGGGGCATAAAGAAATGTATAGTATTATTCAGGAAAAGGATGCTATTTACATGAACCCGGATGCCACCGAAGAGGAAGGAATGCGTGCGGCTGAATTGGAGAATCAGTTCGGTGAAATGGGAGGTTGGAATGCTGAGAGTGATGCCGCTGAACTACTGAGTAACATGGGTATTAAAGAAGACCTTCACTATATGAAAATGGCAGATTTGAGCGGAGCTCAAAAGGTGAAGGTCCTATTAGCACAAGCACTATTTGGCAATCCGGATATCCTTATCCTGGATGAGCCTACTAATGATCTTGATCCAAATGCCATCACCTGGTTATCGGATTTCCTGGCCGATTTTAAAAATACAGTGATAGTAGTCTCGCACGATCGGTACTTTCTGGATATGGTTTGTACCCATATCGTCGATATTGACTTCCAAAAAATAAATATTTATACCGGGAATTATACCTTCTGGTATGAAAGTAGCAAATTGAAGGCTGCCCAAATAGCCAACAAAAACAAAAAAACAGAGGCTAAACGAAAGGAAATGCTGGAATTTATACAGCGCTTTTCTGCCAATGCTTCCAAATCCAAACAAGCTACCGCACGTAAGAAAGCCCTGGATAAACTGAATTTGGAAGAAATCAAACCTTCCAGTAGAAAGTATCCATTCATTCATTTTGAACCGGAGCGGCAAGCAGGAGATCAAATTTTGCGAGTTGATAACCTGAGTAAAAAAGATGAACATGGCAATTTCTTATTTAGAAATGTTTCATTTGTTGTCAACCACAAGGATAAGATTGCCCTATTGGGTCTGGACAGCGCAGCTGTGACTGCTTTTTATGAAATTCTGGCCGGAGAATTAGAACCTGATAGTGGAAGTTTTGAATTTGGGCAAACCATTACAGCTGCTTATGCCCCAAATGAAAATCACCGTTATTTTACCGAAGATCAGGACCTTGATCTAATGGAATGGCTGCGTCAATATTCTGAGAATAAAGACGAACAGTTTATCCGCGGTTTTCTGGGAAGAATGCTCTTCTCTGGAGAAGAGGTATATAAAAAATCAAGCGTTTTGTCTGGAGGTGAAAAAGTACGCTGCATGATGGCCAAGACCATGTTAAGTCATCCAAATTTTGTCATGCTTGATGAGCCTACCAATCATTTGGATCTTGAATCCATTACTGCACTCAACGAGGCTATGGAGAATTTCAAGGGAAATATGATTTTCACTTCACATGATCATAAACTGACAAATACTGTTGCCAACCGAATCATCGAACTCACACCAAATGGAATCATCGATAGTTTGATTTCTTTTAAAGAGTATCTTAGATCCGAAAATGTCATTGATCAAAGAAATACCTTGTCCGGACTGGTAATGGCTTAATAAAAACTATAAATGTCATACTGTAACATTCACCACAGGTGGATGTTACAGCCTATAATTTCCACTTTCAGTTTCCACCTTCCGCTTTCCGCTTTCCCTCTTCTACTTTCTCTTATTTTTCGAAAAAATTCCTACTTTAGCACAAACCTTTTACCTCTAGCTTTTTTTACCTACTAAACCAGACTAATCTATGCTTCAAACGGAGGATCTGACTTTTTCCTATGACGGAAAAAATACTTTTCAATTTCAAAACATCAATTGTAAGCAAGGCGATCAATGGCTTTTACTTGGACAATCTGGTAGTGGAAAAACCACCTTATTGCACTTATTAGGAGGCCTTTTATCCGTAAGTGGCGGAAGAGTTACAGTAGGGGACACAGATTTAACCAAACTAAGTGAACAGGAAAAGGACCGTTTTAGAGGAAAAAATATTGGTATCATTTTCCAGAAATCCCATTTTATCCGCTCCTTAAATGTAGAAGAGAACTTAATGCTGGCCCAAAGGTTAGCACGTGTGAAAATTGATAAGTCTCATATCAAACATTTACTCGACAGGCTTAATGTAGGGCATAAGCTTAAATCACCTACCAGTAAACTTAGTACTGGAGAACAACAAAGAGTGGCCATTGCCAGAGCCCTGGTTAACAAACCCAAAATTATCCTGGCGGATGAACCAACTTCTGCCTTGGACGATATTAATTGCAATCAAGTCATTCAATTAATTGAAGAAGTAGCTAATGAAGTAAAGGCCACCTTGCTGGTTGTCACCCATGATGCCCGTTTAAGTAGCCAATTTCCCAATCAGATTAATCTTTAATCTAAAACAGAACCCAATGAATCTTTTTGGATTAAGTCTTAAAAATATATTTCACAAACCACTATCTACTGCCCTTAGCCTGATCCTTTTTGCTTTGGGAGTTGGATTAATTTCCATATTGTTTCTTTTAAGTACACAGGTTCAAGAAAAATTTGATAAGAATCTGGCAGGAATTGATCTGGTCATAGGTGCCAAAGGGAGTCCCTTGCAGCTGATTTTAGGTAGTATGTATCATGTAGATAGCCCAACAGGCAATATTTCTATAAAAGAAGCTACGCCTTTTCTTAGAGAAGGACATCCCCTTATTGAAACGGCCATCCCCCTATCTTTAGGAGATAGCCATGAAGGATACCGTCTTGTTGGTACAGATCACAAAATCACCGGATTGTATGAAGCTGAACTGGCTGAAGGCAAATTATGGGAAAAAACCATGGAGGTTACCGTAGGTGCTGCTGTTGCCAATGATTTGAAGTTGAAAATTGGAGACACTTTTAATAGTTCTCATGGTTTTGATATTAATGAAGACCTGGTGCATGATGATGCAGGTGCTTTTGAAGTGGTAGGTATCTTAAGTCCCTCCGGAGCCGTTTTGGATCAGTTAATACTGACAAGCCCTGAAAGTGTTTGGGCCGTTCATGAACATGGAGGAGCGGAAGAAGAAGTTGAAGAATCGGATTCTACACAGGCAGAAAATGACCATGGACATTATGAGGAGCCAAAGCCTTTGATTAGTTATGCCGACAAGGACATCACCTCGATTTTGGTAAAATTCAATTCCCGAACTAATTATCAGGCATTAAATATGCTTCGAGGCATTAATGAAAATACCGACCTCATGGCAGCCTCCCCACCCATCGAGATCAATAAATTATATGATAATATGGGAGTTGGGATAGATGCACTAAGAGTATTAGCCCTGGTAATTGTAGTAGTTTCTGGTCTTAGTATTTTTATTTCTTTGTTCTCTTCTTTAAAAGAAAGGAAGTATGAATTGGCTTTAATGCGTACCATGGGTGCTTCCAGAACTACTCTTTTTCTTCTGATCATATTAGAAGGGCTCCTGCTGGCCGTAATGGGTTATCTCATAGGTATTGCCCTCAGTCATATTGGAATGGAAATTTTGGCAAGGGTGATGGAAGAATCCTATCGATACACTTTCTCTGGTTCTTTATTCCTTAAGGAAGAATTAATTTTACTGGGTGGAGCATTGGCTATTGGTTTTATTGCAGCAGTGATTCCAGCCATTCAAGCCTCTAAAACTGATATTTCTACCACCTTAACTGAAGGGTAAAGTAGGGTATTGAGTTGTGGGTAGGGTGTAGTCGGTAACCTTTGATTTCTTGATTTTAAACGTTTGATTAGATATGAACAAAGTATTTAACCTTATTTTATCCTTGGTAATTCTTACTACTCCGATGTGGGGACAGGGATTTTACAATAAAAAACAGCCTTTAGCTCATACCTACTCCATCGTTGCCATAGATGAAGAGACAGGAGAAATGGGAGTAGCTGTCCAGTCTCATTGGTTTTCGACCGGCACCATTGTCATTTGGGGAGAAGCTGGGGTTGGAGTTGTAGCCACACAATCTTTTGTCAACCCTGCATTTGGGCCTGAAGGGCTGGCTTTAATGAAAGAAGGCTTAAGTCCTAAAGAAGCATTAGACAAAATGATTGGCGCGGATGAAGGTCGAGATGTCCGTCAATTAGCTCTTTTAAATGCTAAAGGCGAAGTGGCAGCTCATACTGGTGAAAAATGCATTATTGCAGCTGGCCATCGCACTGGCAAGGGTTATTCCGTTCAGGCTAATTTGATGGATAATGAGCGAGTTTGGCCAGCTATGGCCAAGGCTTTTGAAGCCTCTAAAGGAAAACCTCTGGCCGAGCGTCTGCTTATCGCAATGGAGGTCGCTCAGGAAGCAGGAGGAGATATTCGTGGGAAGCAATCTGCCGCTCTTTTGGTTGTAGCTGCCGAAAATAGTGGGCAATCCTGGGTAGACCGAAAAGTAGACCTGCGAGTAGATGACCATAAAGAACCACTTAAAGAATTAAGAAGATTACTAAATGTTCATCGTGCTTATGAACACATGAATGCAGGAGATGTCGCTGTAGAAAAAGGACAGATTCAAAAAGCAATGGAAGAATACAGTGCTGCCGAAGCTATGTTTCCAGATAACCTTGAAATGAAATTCTGGCATGCTGTTACCTTAGCGAATATTGGGAAAGTTAATGAAGCACTTCCATTGTTCAAGCAAGTTTTTAAGAAAGGTAAAAATTGGTTGGAGTTAACACCCAGGCTCACCAAAAATGGTTTGCTAACAGTAAATGAAGCCGATTTAAAGCGTATTTTAAAAGCCGGAGGGAAAAAGTAAATAATCGATTTTTTTTGTTTCAAGAACAGAATTTCCTTTATTTCCGTTAATTTATTGGGGGAGAAGATCTTAATTAACAACTTTTTAAATAAAACTTTCAGCCAAAAGTCGTTTTTTAGTGTTAAAAAATAAAAAACAGGCTTTTTTAATCTTTCAAATTATTTTTGAGAGAAAAAAGGTAAAATAGAAGAATGCACAAACTGCTTAAAACATCTGATCCTAAATAATGGTAATTCATCCTTCTACTTTCTACCTTTCTTGACTACCGGAGGTAGTTATATTCTACTAATTATAAAAGAACTATAAAATGAAAAAGATTTTTGCTTTGATGATATTGAGTGCCTTTTTATTTGGAGCTGGCTCTTTGAAGGCCCAGGATAAGACAGTTAATGTCTGGAAGTCACTTTCCAAAATTACTTTTAAAAAGGAATATGACGAAATGATGGGATTCAAGGTAGATGTACCTGTGTTTCATGAGGACGTGAAAAAGATGGAAGGAAAAATAATTACCATTAAGGGATACATCATCCCTGTAGAAGGCTATAAAAGTCACAAAGAGTTTATCTTTTCTGCCTATCCCTATAACATGTGTTTCTTCTGTGGAGGCGCGGGTCCAGAAACGGTTATGGAGGTATATGCTAAAGAACCGATCGAATATACGGCAGAGGCTGTCACCATTCAGGGTAAACTCGAACTCAATGCTACAGATATCAATAGGCTTATTTATGCTCTAAATGACGCTGTTTTCGTCAAGGACGTAAAATAATAAAAAAGCCATCAGATCAAGCTCCCCGCTTGATCTGATGGCTTTTTTATTCAACACACCATTACTTTTCCTTTCCTTACCTTCCGATCAAACATATACCACCATAGTAGTATCACTGGAATAATACCACAGGTATAAATCAGGATAAAGAAATAAGATGGGAGATTGAGATGTAGGCTAAGCATTAAGGTGAGTTTTGAAAAGGTAAAAGAAAAGGCCAACCAGATCAATTGCCCACCAACAAAAAAGCTAAATCTTCCTAAAGCATGAGGTTTTAAGCCTTCTCCTTTTTTTAAATCCATGAAAAAGTTTACCAAAGCTATAATCCCCATAGAGAAAACGCTTAGGAAATAGACACCCATCCAAGAGTCTATGGCCATAATAAATTCTCCTAGTTTAGGTCCCTTTCGAAATAAAAAATAGGCCAGATCCAATAAAATAGGCATAACAAAGGATATAGGGCCAATTACTTTAAAATGCTTGGAAAGAAAGCCAAAAAAGGTCTGCATATTTTTGCCTAAATAATCAAAAAGGCTAAACTGACTGAAGAACATTAATGAATTCACCAGAATGATGAAGCCAATGGCCATTAATTTCACGCTATTTTCAGCCCAGCCCATTTGGTAGAAAAAATTGTAAAACGTGTAGGTACTAAATATCCAAACAGGCATCAGCATGGTGAAGAAAAACATCCCTGAAATCATAGTCAAAAACTGTTCTTCAAAAACCAGGCGCCGATTTTTTCTTCTATACTGGCTAATCATCATTTTCTTAGGCCCTAAAAGATGTACGGCCCTTTGTTCTGCGGAAAGAGCATCTTTCTCTTTATCCTCCTGATAAGAAGCCTCTTCTCTTAGGTGATCTTCCAATTCCCACAAATCCTCATTGGAAAATGCACCAGTATTCTGTAAATCCAATAAATGCTGATCAATAGGAGTCCGAAAAGCAGGGTATTGTTCTTCCATTAGAGTAAATTTTTATCCACTAATTTTGGGCCATAGTTTTCCAAACAGGCCATTGACAAAATTCCAGTTGGCCTGCTCTTCTTGTAAATGAGCCAGGCCTTTTTCATTGATTCTGTAATATTTTCTTTTCCGGCCGTTTTCAGCAGTTCGCCACTCTGAATAGATGAGCCCTTTTTTTTCCAGTTTGTGCAATACCGGATACAACATTCCATCTGTCCATTCCAAGCGACCATCTGAAAAAGTCTGTACCTTTTGTATTATATCATAACCATAACTCTCTCCCTGTGAAAGAATGGACAAAACCATGGGCACAGAAATAGCTGCAGTTAATTCTTTGGATGGTTTTTTCATATACCTTGAAGTTCTATGTATGCAATATACATAGAACTTCAAGGTATGTCAATAAATATCTTCTTTTTTTCTGTTTTTCCCTTCCGATAAAAGGTCAATACTTAAAAAATCAGAGATAGGTATTTCTTTTAGTATTTTGTCACAATTTTTAAAATCAAATGAAAAAATGAACTTACCTCACTCGGATTTTGGAAATACCCAAATGAATTTACCTAGAATTGGCCTGGGTTTAGCTGCTCTTGGTCGACCTGGATATATAAACATTGGTCATGCTGAAGATCTGGCCTACGATTACGTAGTAGAAGCAATGGAAAGACGTACTCACAGATTACTAGATGCTGCCTACGAATTAGGTGTTCGCTACTTTGACGTAGCCCGTTCTTATGGCAGGGCAGAATCTTTCCTTCAATCGTGGTTAGATAATGGACAGTATGATCCTTCGGAATTATGTGTAGGTTCAAAATGGGGGTATACCTATACCGCTGACTGGAAAGTAGAAGCTGATTTTCATGAAATCAAAGAGCATTCATTGCCTGTTTTGGAAAAACAGTGGGAAGAGTCTAAAGTCTTATTGCCTCATCTAAAAGTATATCAAATTCACTCGGCTACTTTCGAAAGTGGCGTTTTGGATAATAAAGAGGTACTTTCTTATTTGTCAAAAATAAAACAAGAGGGAATCAAAATTGGTCTTTCGGTAAGTGGTCAGGAACAAGCCCGTATTTTAGAAGAAGCTATGATGATCAGAGTGGATGGTATTCACCTCTTTGATTCAGTACAGGCAACCTATAATATTTTAGATCAAACAATGGGAACAATTCTTGCCGCTGCTGCTGATAGTGGCATGGGAATCATCATCAAGGAAGCGCTCGCAAACGGTCGGCTAACCAACCGAAATGAGCAGCCAGATTTTCAAAAATCAAAAGAGACTTTAGATGCCATCGCTCAAAAATATGAAGCAGGAATCGATGCCATCGCCATTGCATTTATACTTTCCAAGCCTTGGGCCCATGTAGTCCTGAGCGGTGCTGCAGTAGAGAATCATTTGAGATCCAATTTAAGTGCAGCTTCAATACAATTAGAGGCCGATGAACTACAAACCCTTTCCAACTTAAAAATGGAAACAGCAGCCTATTGGGAAGAAAGAAATCAGTTGAAATGGAATTAAATTTCTTTTCACTCCAACATTATTAGAGTTTCTTGGCATTTGTTTTAAAAGCATGTATCTTAAAAAAAAACTTAGTTGGATCAAATGCCTAGTCAATATAAAACTTCAAAAAAATACATACCCGTTGAAGAATATCTTCAGCAGGAAGAGCTTTCCCAGGTTAAACATGAATATCGAAGAGGTATGATTGTGGAGATGCCAGGTGCTAAGTATGAACATAATCTTGTTGCAGCTAATCTTTCGGCAGTCATATGGAATAAATTATCAGAAACGGATTGCAAAATCCTTTCAAACGATATGAAGATCCATATCCCCTCCCATAATAGCGTCTTGTATCCTGATTTATCCATCTTATGTGGAGAGCCTGAATTTTTTCAAGACAGAAGAGATGTCCTTACCAACCCAAATGTACTAATAGAGGTCCTGTCTGAGTCTACCCAGGCCTACGATCGAGGAGATAAATTTGAAAAATATGCCTCTATTGATTCTTTTCAGGAATATATTCTAATTGCCCAGGATCGACCCTTTGTTGAAATCTTTTTCCTGGTAAAAAAAGAAGAAGATCTTTGGAAAATCAATCGATACTATGATTTAGAAGATATTGTAAAGGTGCATTCTCTTGGGATAGAATTTCAACTAAAGGAAGCTTATAAGAGAGTAAGTTTAAATTAATGATCTACTTTGGATTACCATTTAAAAATACCCCAAGTATATGAAATGGTTCCTTTATTTTATAGTTCCTTTAGTTCTTTGCTCCTGCGAGAGAAAAACACCAACACGCTCTCCAATTGAAGAATGCCTGGGAATTGAACTTAACGATCTTTTAAACCAGGCTGAAAAATTATTAGATTCTCTTGTTTTAAAAAATTATGCTTCAAAAAATAAATCTTTAGAAGAAAGTTATAAAGAATATCTCAGTAGCTGGAATAGCCCTAATTCAGAAAAATCGATTATGGATTTTTTTCAAATGAAGAAATTGATAAAGCTATTCTAAGTAATTATACCATCCTACAAATATTCGACTGGTCCTTAAATATGGGAGATTCTATCTATTTCCAGGAACCTGGCAAATCAGAGGAACTCCTGAATGAGTTACAATTTAACTACCGTGGAAAATTAATGGAATGCCTTTCCCGGTCTCAAGATTCATTGATTTTAGAATATGCTGAGATGAAAGGATCTATGGATGTCAAATTTTCCCCTCTTGCAAGGTTTTTTCAATTTCACCTTGAAAAAGGGGCCTTTCAAAATAGCATATTTAAAAAGCTCATTGCGCTAGAATTTTATTTAAGGCCACTAGCTTTATTTCACCTAAAAAAATAAGCTTATTTAATCAGAACAACACAAAAGAACTCGAAACCCTATGCCTTCCATCTGTCCATTGCAAAAAATAAACCCCACTAGTTACAGTGCTTAAATCCAGCTGTGTTTCAAAAAGAGCTTCTCTTTCCCTTATTAGTTTGCCTTCTGCATTAAAAACCTGGATGGCACCCTTATTTTTTAATAAAATTTCGGGTAAAAACACTCTTAAAGATTTGTTGTATTGATCGATTTGGAAATCAAGTTTGGTATTTTCAAAAGGTTCATCTGTATCCGTAACCAGTGTCGTTGCATCAATACGGGCTACAAAGATATCTTTCCCACCAGTAGAGGTAGCCGTTTCACCGTCAAAATCGAGGCTTTGTTCAAAAGTCCCTACCATGGTGATGGATTCATTTATGCCTGTAAGATCAACTCCTTCATCATCCCCATTACTATCAAAGCGGCCGAGCCGCAGTAATTTACCGTTAAGATCAAAACCGGCCAGGAAAGCCATGCTCCCTTTAGCATCATTAACGACTTCAGTTCCGAATAGGGTACCATTTTGGGTAGTTCCGGCAACATAAATATTATTGTTCCATTGCTTCAGTCCATTGATACGGCCTGCTGCTGACGTAGCAATACTTTGGCCCCATCTAAAGCCACCATTGGCATTATAGGAAAGTAAAAATCCATCTGAATCTGTTCCTGCGTTTAGGATAGTATCATTATCAACAGTTAATGTATTACCGAATACACCGCTCAAATAAATATTGGCTTCAATATCTACATCTAAATTTAAAGCTTCATTACCATCATAATTACCAACTGCTGTTTTTACCCATATAGGAACTCCCAAAGTAGAAAGCTTACCTATAAACACATCTTTCCCGGAAGTAGCGCTTATGGCCTGGTTTCCAAAAGAAAAAGAACCTGAAAAGGAACCTACAACATATAAGTCATTTCGAAAGTCTTTTACCAGAGCATGAAAACTATCATCCCCGGTTCCACCAAAAGTTATAACCCATTGAGTAACCGCCTCTGTCTTCTCAATTCTTGTAATCCACATATCTGTTCCTCCGGCACTCTCAACGATAAAATTATCAAAGGTACCCGTTCCACTAAAATCTCCAACTACATAAACATCTGTAGCATCTACCCAAATACTTCGAGCCGTTTGGATACCATCTCCTCCCATATTTTTTATCCAGCCATTAAATCCCGCGGGAGTGATTTGCATGACTAAGCCATCAATACCACCTTCTGCAAAAATAGCCTCATTATTTATTCGTACTTTACTATCAAAAATAGCAGCCAGATAAATTACATCATCTGTATCGACGAAAAAATCAGCTCCCATATCTGGTCCGACTCCAGTAAAAGAGCGGGCCCATAGTGTCTTTCCCGTTTTGTCAAATTTAGCTAAAAAGAACTCCTGCCCTCCTTCAATAACCAAGGTCTCATCATCGATATCAAAAATTTGATCGTAGGTTCCCATCACAATAATATTTCCTTTGGAATCCTGCTCTACTTTCATAACCTGCTCATCAGAGCTGGCCCCGAATGAATTCCACCAATCGATGGTTTGAGCATTTGAAAAAATGATAAACAAAGTAAACAGAGAGGTAAGCGTATATTTCATATTAATCCTTTTTAGAGAATGCCTGAAATAATATTATGCAGGCAGGCTCAGCCATAATAATGGAAGGGTGAAAATTAAGAACTTGTCTATAGAAATGAAAATTTTATTTGCTACTTCCTAACAAAAGTCTTGGTAGTGATATTTCGACCATCAGTGATACGTGCCATATACCAGCCGCTGCTCCAATCGCTTAAATCCATTTGGACAGTATGTTTTCCTTTGGTATAATAGGCTTCTTGTACCAACAAAGATTGTCCAATTGCATTATTTATTTGAATCTGGAAAAGGCCAGAGTTGGGTATCGTATAATCCAGGTTAAGGGTTTCAGAAACAGGATTAGGAAAAACAGAAAGCTGAAATAGATCTTCAGAAGTTTCTAATTCTCTTGTATTGGTTAATTCTATGGTCGCCCATAAAGCCTCATATACATTTAATTTTCCAGATCCAAAACCATTATTAGGTTCAGGGCCATGACTTAAGACATCATTATCTACAATCGCAGTACTTTTTATCAGTTCTTTAATTTCCTCAAAAGAAAGCAAAGGATTGTGTTCCAATAATAAAGCAACGGAGCCTGCAACTACTGGTGAGGACATACTTGTACCTGATAATACTGCTCTGGGGCTATCATCAACCAATTGGTACTCTGGATATGATCCTTGAGAAGCTACAGAGGAGATCATTATTTTACCCGGAGCAGTGATGTCTGGTTTAATTCTTTGATCAAAGGTGGGTCCCAGGCTTGAAAAGTTAGCCAAACTGCCTACAGGCTGATCTGCACCAAAGAGTTTATTTTCAATATTTACCCAATTGGAGCGATTCGTGTATGCCCCAACAGAAATCACATTAAAAGCATCGGCTGGCGAAGTGATTCCATACTGGTTATCGGGTTTTTGAAAATAGTCTAATGAAAACCCATTTTTATCAGGCTCAGCCAAAATGATGGGGAAAAATGAAGAAATCCAGGAATCAAAGGTTCCTTCACCCTTTACCATAATGCGATACAAATCTACTTTTTCGAGGTGATCTTCCCAGCTGTAGATGGATTTAATTCCATCTTCAATGCGCAGTAGGACCGCATAATGATCTATTTCCTCGGTGGTGCTGATAAAGATGGAACCAGCTTGTTCACCATTTGAATGTTCAAAAACTTCCAGAGGGTCTCCTGATTTACGTTCTTCTAATTCCTTGATCGTCATCCACTCCGTTTGGCCAAGGGATTTGTGAGCAACCAAAAGATTTCCTCGGATCGGATCAAAATCAGCACTGTCCACACCTATGGCAATTTGGATGTCATTTACGTAGTCTTTAGGAATTCTGAAAAACATACCCAGGTTGGTTATCCCGGTACCATACATAACTGAAGGCTCATCACTAAGCTCAAAGCCGCCCCAATGAGAGAGGTCATTGCCTTCATTTCCTGCTGAAGAACAAATAACAAATCCCTGGGTTCCCTCTAACATGTTATCCAAAATAAAACCCAGTATATCTGTACCATCATGAGGGTTCAAAACTCCTCCAAAACTCATATTGATAACGCAAGGTTTTCCCAGTTCTTCAGCCTTGTCCATAATGTAGCGAACGCCATCAATGATATCTCCTGTTCCCAGATCCGAAGCCACCATAATCAAATCAGCATCTGGAGCCAGTCCTCGGTTCCCTCCGGCCGTACCCATAACATGAGTACCATGTCCTCCCCAGATTTGATGGGTATCAAGATGGCTGACAATTTGTGCTGGGTTTTGAGATAATTCTAATTCTATGTCTTCCTGCGTCCATTCCCGGCCGTATTGAAATTTTTTGGGAGACTGCCCCTCCCCCTCATTGGTTCTCTGATCCCAGATATACGAAATTCTTGATTTTAGGGGATCATCAGGGTCTCTAAAATCTTCATGCAAAAAATCAAGGCCAGTATCGATCACACCCAGGACTACTCCTTTTCCTGTATATGCTCTCGGTAAACCTTCTGCTCCCTGGTGCACTAAATGTGCATTCACATGTTTAATGGCATCCTCATTAGCTGGACTCATGGGTTGGCCTAAAAACATTCTTTCTAAGCCAGCGATATTAGCAAGACTTCCAATTTTAGATTTTTCTAATTGAACGGTATGATAATTTCCTACCGAGGTATGAATTTGTGCTCCTATGGAGTGAATATATTCCAGGCTTTTAGCGTTTTTTACTTCTACCACCAGCCTTATTTTTTCTTCTGATTGGGATCCTCCTTTTTCTTGAAAAAAACTTGCAGGTGCTTGTTTTATCATCATTCGCAAAAAAGGATCCGACTTTTTATAGGCATCTATAGAAAAGGTTTGAGCCAACAAGGGCGGGCATGATCCTGACAAAAGGAGCATGATAATAGAAATGACGAACCAATTTTTCATGGAGCTTTGTTTTTTGCACTCACTGCTCTAAAAATAATCATTTCTATCTAATTGTTTGGATTAATTCTCGCTTTTGACAGGAATATGTCATCCAACATGTCCTTCTCCTTTGGGAGAACGGCGGCAAATGATTCTGGAAAGGTAAAATAATGAACAATAGCAGCAGGAAGCAATTCCACATCTGGCCGATTGATCCACTTATCAATATAGGCTTTTGAAAAGCCACTTAAACGTTCTAAAGCCATCCATGTTTTTTCCTCCAGCTTAGGCCAGGAGTATTCGGGGTGACTCAAAACAAAGGCATGTGCATATTCGTGAAGGCCTATGTTATAATACTTTCTGGGGTTTGAAAAGCCAAACATGAGTTGTTCTGCAGAAAATAATATTACCCCGTCTTCTTCATATATTTCTGAAACATGTTCTTGCTGTGGATATTTGGGAGAGGGAAAAGGATGGGCATAAACAACAATAGTTTCAAATTTTGGAAACAAAAATTGCTCCCTCCCAAAAGTCAGATGAACGGCATTGGCAGCTATGACAGCCTTTACATCTTCAGGTACTGCATCTGCTCCTTGTGATTTAAAATCATTAGCCATCATAAATAATCCCATACGATCTCTAAATAGTTCTTTCTCTGCAGGAGGTATTGTCTGATAGAAGGGATGATATTTTACCAGTAACATCCTTAAACGTGGGTCCAAGGTAGGCGGCCTCTTTTTGTACCACCACCAATCAATTTGTGGACTGAAAACAAACAGCAAAGCCAGGCTGATTACGCAGGGAATAAGATAAAGGGCATATTTGTCATCCACTTCCCATGCCAGATATAAAAAAAGAAGCCCACCAAAAATGAAAGGGGTATACAAAATTTTTGAAAACATATGATATAGGATATTCTTTTTCTAATACTTAAGGCAAAAAATTAGAAAAGTCACATTTTTATTTTTAGAATCTTCCCAACTCTAATGAAAACCATCAAGTTAAGATTAAAAATGTTGGCATAGAATTTTTTAGTTTAAAAACTTTCTATAAAGGGTTGTTTGAAAAAAAAATTAGGCATATATTTGTCCCGCCTTCAAGGGAAGGTTATTTATTCCCTACTTTTGGCAGGCTGGTGCGGTAGCTCAGTTGGTAGAGCACAGGACTGAAAATCCTGGTGTCGGCAGTTCGATTCTGCCCCGCACCACAAAAAAGCAAGATCCTTGATACTGGATCTTGCTTTTTTTTTATTCCTCTATGATGGCTTGCATTTACGCATATTTCTTATGTATATTTGCGATGGCTATAACAAAATTGAGTATGATTTTTATACACCAACATCATTGCCATTCTCATTATACTTTTGTCGTTCAGACAAGTGAATGGTGACGATATTGGTTTATTTACCAAAATTCGAAAGAGGTTTACCATTTACTGGTAAACCTCTTTTTTTTTAAACCAACCTTAAACATATGTCAACTAATTTAAAAATTGCTGTCCAAAAATCAGGGAGGCTGCTGGAAGGATCATTAAAACTACTTAGAGAATGTGGTATCCGATTTGATAAAGGGAAGGACCAGCTAAAAGTCCAAGCCAATAATTTTCCTATTGAATTGTATTACCTCAGAAACTCTGACATTCCACAATATGTACATGATGGGGTAGCAGACATTACGATCATTGGTGAAAATACCATCGTTGAAAAGGAAAAACCTTTAGAAAAAATACTAGCTCTGAATTTTTCAAAATGCAAATTATCTCTGGCCATACCTAAAGGAATCCCATACACTGGACTTTCTTTTTTTGAAGGGAAAAAAATAGCTACTTCCTACCCCAATACCTTAAGGGCATGGTTGAAGAAAAACAATATGACTGCCGACATTCATGAAATATCAGGTTCTGTAGAAATTGCCCCCAATATTGGCCTGGCAGATGCCATTTGTGATCTTGTCAGTACAGGTAGTACATTATTCAAAAATGGCCTGGAGGAAAAAGAAATTATTTTAAAATCCCAAGCCTCCCTATTTGCCAATAAAAACATGCCTGAAGAAGTACGCCCCATTTTTGAGAAACTGGTTTTTCGCCTAAAATCGGTATTGACAGCCCAAAACAACAAATACCTACTCATGAATGCTCCCAATAATAGTATTGATCAAATTATTAATATACTTCCAGGAATGAAAAGCCCTACTGTTATGCCACTGGCCTCCGAAGGTTGGAGTTCCATTCATACTGTGATTCAGGAAGATCGCTTTTGGGAAATCATCGACCAACTTAAAGACAATGGAGCTCAGGGAATTTTAGTCATTCCTATCGAAAAAATGATCCTGTAAAAAACCTTTGTGTCATTTTGTTATTGATTTGTTTAAAATACTTTAAAATGAATATTTATATCAATCCCTCCAATAAAGATTGGGATGTAATTCTCAAACGCCCTACCATTGATTTAAGTGAACTTAAAGAGACGGTCACCACCGTGCTTAATGAAGTTAGGAAAAAAGGAGATGAGGCAGTTCGTGCTTATACAGAGCGTTTTGATCAGGTAAAAATCAGTGGTTTTCAGCTAGGTAGTGAAGAAATTGCCCAAGCTGAAGGTCAATTAAGTACAAGTTTAAAGCAGGCCATACAAACAGCCAAGGATAATATCAGTCGGTTTCATCAAAGTCAGAAGGTCAATATGGAGGTCATTGAAACCATGCCTGGAGTCAAATGCTGGAGGCAGAGTCGCCCTATTGAAAAGGTTGGATTATATATCCCTGGAGGTACAGCCCCTCTATTTTCAACTGTCCTGATGCTTGGAGTTCCAGCTCAACTGGCAAAGTGCCAAGAAATAGTTTTATGTTCACCACCAAATAAACAAGGTGATTTACATCCGGCGATTGTTTACGCGGCGAGTTTAGTCGGCATCCAGAAAATTTTCAAAATTGGAGGAGTCCAAGCCATAGGAGCGATGGCATATGGAACAGAAAGTGTTCCAAAAGTTTACAAAATTTTTGGCCCCGGCAATCAATATGTTACTGCTGCCAAACAGGTTGTTAGCCAACAAGGAACAGCCATAGATATGCCAGCAGGCCCATCTGAAGTACTGGTTTATGCAGACAATTCCGCTGACCCGGGCTTCGTAGCTGCTGACCTCTTGTCTCAGGCAGAACATGGAGTGGACAGCCAGGTCGTCATGCTAACTTTCAACCAAGATTTTATACAAAAAGTAAAAATCCAAATAGAGGAGCAATTAAAGGATTTGCCAAGGGCTGAAATTGCTCGAGAAGCTCTTCAAAAGAGCATAGCAATTGTAGTAAAGGATCATCAACAAGCCATCCAGATTATTAATGCCTACGCCCCAGAGCATCTTATTCTTTCTATGGAAAATCCAGAAGAGCTTTGTGATCATATTATCAATGCAGGCTCCGTCTTTTTAGGCCATTTTACTCCCGAGTCGGTAGGAGATTATGCTTCAGGAACTAATCACACCTTGCCCACTAATGGCTTTGCAAAAGTTTATAGTGGTGTTTCTTTAGATTCATTTGTAAAAAAAATCACCTTTCAAAAGCTTACAAAAGAAGGATTAAAGAATTTGGGCCCTGCTGTTGAAGAAATGGCGGTAGCAGAAGAATTAATAGCCCACAAGAACGCTGTCAGCCTACGATTGGCTGCATTAAATGACAAAAATTCCTCTAAGCAATGAATCTTGAACAATTAGTACGCCCTAATATTTTGGCTTTAAAAGCCTATTCTTCTGCCCGGTCTGAATTTAAAGGTTCCGCAGATGTCTTTTTGGATGCCAATGAAAATCCTTTTGATACGGGATACAATAGATATCCTGACCCTCTACAGCATCAATTAAAGACTAAAATTGGCCAGCTAAAAAATATTGGTACAGATCATATTTTTATAGGAAATGGAAGTGATGAGGCCATCGATTTGTTAATCAGAATATTTTGTGAGCCCAAGGAAGATTTCATCATCACTCTGCCTCCTACATATGGCATGTATAAAGTGTCAGCGGATATAGCGAATGTAGCCTTAAAAGAAGTTCCTCTAAATGCCCGCTTCCAACCCCAGGTAGAAGCTCTTCTAAAGCTGGGAGATTCCCCTCATGGAAAGCTTTTATTTATTTGCAGTCCTAACAATCCCACAGGAAACAGCATTGACAAACGGTTAATTGAAGAAATAATAAGCCAATTTAAAGGAATCGTAATTATTGATGAGGCCTATATTGATTTTTCGGCTGAGGACAGTTTCATTCATCATGTTGAGAAGTATAATAATTTGGTGGTTCTGCAAACTTTTTCCAAGGCCTGGGGTTTGGCAGGTATTCGCCTAGGCATGGCATTTGCCTCACCAGCGATCATTAATTTGCTTAATAAGGTGAAGCCGCCCTATAATGTTAACCAGCTTACTCAACAGGCCGGGTTGAAGGCTTTAGATAATTTGAAAAACCAAAAAGATTGGGTACAGAAAATTCTTGGTCAAAGAGCAGTAATCCAACAGTTTTTAGCAGGATTAGATTATGTTGAACGCATCTATCCCTCTGATGCCAACTTCATTTTAGTGAAAGTTAAAGATCCTAATGATCTCTATCGTCATTTGGTACAGCACAAAATCATTGTTAGGAACCGTTCTACTGTTTTACTTTGTGATGGCTGCCTTAGAATTTCGATCGGTACCGCAACAGAAAATGAGAAATTGTTTGCAGCCATGCTAGATTATACTTTGGGTAGTGTGTAGTGTGTATTAAGTCAAATTAAGTTAGAATGTTTTACATAAAAAACAACCATTCCCAATACCCTAATACCCTAATATCCTTTATAAAAAATGAATTGAAATTATAAGATCATATGCAAAAAATACTCTTCCTCGACCGAGACGGCACTTTAATCATAGAACCAGAAGATTATCAAGTAGATGCCTTGGAAAAGCTTAGTTATTATCCCAAGGTATTCCAGTATTTATCAAAAATTGTTCAGGAATTGGATTATGAATTGGTCATGATCACCAATCAGGATGGTTTGGGTACCGACTCCTTCCCTGAAAATACTTTTTGGCCTACTCATACTAAAATTATGGAGGCCTTTGAAAATGAAGGGATTACTTTTAAAGAGGTAATCATTGATAAAACATTTGCGCATGAAAATGCGCCTACTCGGAAACCTCAAACGGGTCTTCTCAAACACTATTTATCTGGCAATTATAATTTAAAGGATTCTTTTGTAATTGGTGATCGCCTAACCGATATCCAATTGGCCCAAAATTTGGGAGCACGAGGAATCTGGCTAAATAATGAACCAGATTTAGGGGCCTCTGAAATAGAAGGTTCTCAGCAAAACCTGGAAGAAGTTATTGCCTTAACAAGCACTCAATGGGAAGATATTTATCATTTCCTAAAAAATCAACAAGGCCGTGCCGCCCATGTTAAAAGGGTCACTAAAGAAACGGATATTAGCGTAAGTCTTGATTTGGATGGTCAGGGAAAATATGACAACCAAACAGGCATTGGTTTTTTTGACCATATGCTCGACCAATTGGCAAAACACTCCGGCTGTGATTTGAGTATCGAAGTAAAGGGAGATTTGCATATAGATGAACATCATACCATTGAAGATACCGCCCTGGCCCTGGGCCAGGCTTTTAAAAATGCTTTGGGCAATAAGATGGGAATTGAAAGATATGGCTACGCTATCTTACCTATGGATGAATCACTTGCGCAGGTTGCCATTGATTTCAGCGGTCGCCCATGGTTAGTTTGGAATGCTGCTTTTAAGAGAGAAAAAGTAGGCGATTTCCCGACTGAAATGGTCTCCCACTTTTTTAAGTCTTTTAGTGATGCTGCTTTGTGTAATATTAATATAAAAATAGAGGGAGAAAATGCTCATCATATGATAGAAATAGCTTTCAAAGCATTCGCAAAAGCTATTCGTCAAGCTAAAAGAATTGACCCTGAAAATAATAGTTTACCCTCTACGAAGGGAGTTTTATAAAGTGTTCAAGTTTGCAAGTTAACTTGCAAACTTGCAAACTTGAACACTTGCTAACTTGAACACTTGCTAACATAAAAGATTATGAAAGTTACAATCATAGATTATAATGCCGGAAATGTACGCTCAGTTTTATTTGCCATGGAGCGATTAGGCATCAATGCTAAATTAAGCCGTGATCCAGAACAAATTCAATCAGCAGATAAAGTAATATTTCCCGGTGTTGGGGAGGCCAGTACTACAATGGCTTATTTAAGAGAACATCGATTAGATCAACTAATTCGTAGTCTTCGGCAGCCAGTTTTAGGCATATGTTTGGGCATGCAACTACTTTGTGAATATAGTGAGGAAAATGACACTCCATGTCTGGGAGTCATTCCTCAGAAAGTGGTAAAATTTAGGCCCAAGCATGGAGAAAAGGTTCCGCACATGGGTTGGAATAGCATCACTAATTTAAGTAATGGTCTATTTTCCACTGACTTGGAGAAAGAGTTTGTTTATTTTGTACATAGTTATTATGTAGAAAACGGGCCTTTTACAACCGCTACCTCAAATTATATTCTTCCTTTCAGTGCTGCTGTTCAAAAAGATAATTTTTTTGCCACTCAATTTCATCCAGAAAAATCAGGAAAAATAGGAGAATCGATTTTAAACAATTTTTTAAAAATGTAAGGGGTTGTGTAAAAAGGAAAAATAAATGAGCAGAAAGAGTTAGCTTAGTAATAACGACAAAACTTAGTTAACAAAATCTGCTCATGAGTAAGATAGGAC